>NZ_LR131273.1:1200000-2400000 GCF_900631615.1 Tsukamurella paurometabola | reverse complement strand
TGGGTGCTCGGCATGCGGAAGTGGGACCGTCGATGAGCGCCCCGGTCGATCCCACCGCCGACCCCGTCATCGCGGCCACCGGCCTGCGCCGCACCTACGGCACCGGCGCGAGCGCCTTCGAGGCCGTCCGCGGCATCGACCTGACGGTGCACCCCGGCGAGGTCTTCGCGCTGCTCGGCACCAACGGCGCCGGGAAGACCTCGACGCTCGACCTGCTCGAGGGCCTCGCCCAGCCCAGCGCCGGGGAGCTCGCCGTCTTCGGTCTCGACCCGCACGCGGACCGGGGCCGGGTCCGCCCGCTCTGCGGCATCATGCTGCAGTCCGGCGGGCTGCCCGCCGAGCTGACGGTGCGCGAGACGCTCGAGATGTGGCGCGGCACCTGCAGCAATCCCACGACCGCCGACGCCGTCCTCGACCGGGTGAACCTGCGCGAGCGGGCCGACGTGCGGGTACGCGCCCTCTCCGGTGGCGAGCAGCGTCGCGTCGACCTGGCGTGCGCCCTGATCGGGCAGCCGCGCCTGCTGTTCCTCGACGAGCCGACGACGGGCCTCGACCCCGAGAGCCGTCGGTCCACGTGGCGCCTGCTCGATGAGCTCAAGCGCGACGGCGTCACGATGGTCCTCACCACGCACTACCTCGATGAGGCCGAGGCGCTCGCCGATCGCATCGCGATCATGCACCGCGGCGAGATCGCCCGGCTGGGCACGCTCCGCGAGATCGTCGGCGGGCACCCCGCCGAGATCGCCTTCGACGATCCCGGCGTCCCCCTGCCCGCGCTCACGGGCGACTGGACCGCCGGGGCCGACGGTGCCGGCCGCGTCGCGCTGCGCACCCATCGCCTGCAGGACGATCTGCACGCGCTGCTCGACTGGGCCGCCGACCGCGGCCTCGCCCTGTCCGGGCTGCAGGCCCGGCATCCCTCCCTCGAGTCCGTCTTCCTCACCGTCGCGAGCACGGACGAGACCCCCGCCGATCCGATCGGAGCCCCCGCATGACCGCCGACACCGCCGCCCCCGCGGCCGCGCCCACCGTCGGGTACGGCCGGCACCCCCTGCGCGCCCTCGCGCACGCCGAGTTCCTGCAGTTCCGGCGCAACAAGACGCTGCTGTTCATGGGCACCGTCTTCCCCATCGGGACACCGCTGCTCCTGTTCTTCCTCGCCCGGGGCGACGCTGCGCCGAAGCCGCTGGGCGTGGCGATCACGATGGAGATGTTCGCCGTGTTCGCGCTGCTGTTCGTGCAGTACTACTCGGTGCTGTCGATGGTCACGACCCGGCGCTCCGAGGGCGTGCTCAAGCGGCTGCGCACGGGCGAGTCCTCGGACCTGCAGATCCTCACCGCCCCCGCGGTGCCGGGTATCGCCCTCACCCTGCTCGGCGCGGTGATCGTCGCCGGCGCGGTGTACGGGTCCGGCGGCCCCCTGCCCGTGAACGCCCTGCTCATGCTCTTCGCCCTCGCCGCGGGCCTCGTGATCTTCACCCTGCTGGCCCTCGCGACCAGCGCGATGACCAAGAACGCCGAGGCAGCGCAGATCACGTCCATGCCGGTGATGGTGCTGTCCATGGTCGGCATGGCGAACATCCGCCAGATCCTCCCGGACCGGCTCGCGCTGCTCGCCGACTGGACGCCGTTCGCGGCGATCTCCGACCTCATCCGGCTCGGCCAGGCGGGGATCGCCCCCGGTGCCGCGGAGGACGCCGCGCCCCTCGGCTTCGGCGCCACCTTCGGCGAGACGGGCCGCCCGCTTGTCACACTGGCGGTATGGACCGTGATCGCTCTGATTCTGGCGAGGAAGTGGTTCCGCTGGGACGATCGCGGGTGACGGCCGACGCCGGCCCCGCCGCGGCGGTGGAGCCGCCGGCACGGACGCGGTTGATCCCCGCGCCCGTGCGCCGGGCGGTGGCGTGGTGGCGCGCCATGCCGGGGGTGGAGCGGTACCGGCTCTACACCCGGCTCGTCCTGCAGAGCGTCATGGTGGGGGTCGTCGCGGCGCTCCTGATCAGCGGAGCCCGCACCTGGCCGACGGTCCTCATCATCCTCGCCGGGCTGGCTGCCGTCGCGGGGATCGAGGCGCAACCCGACCTGGCGATCCGTGCCACCGAACGGCAGCGCCGACTGGCCTGGCGGTTCGCGGTCTGCGGCATCACCGCGGTCTGGGTGGCCGCCGTCGCCGCCGCCCGGGTGGGCGGCGCGGTCGACGAGCGGGAGGCCGCGGTCACGGCCTCGATGGTCTTCCTCATGGCGTCCGCGGGCGTCATCCCGTTCCTGCGGCGCCGCTGGCTCGTCCTGGTACCGGTCGCGATCCTCACCCCTGCCCTCGCGCGCGGGCCCGAGGCCCTGCCGATCGGCCTGCTGCTGCTCGCGGTGGGGGCGGCCTTCATGTGGACCTCGCGCAGCACCGTGTGGGGCATGCAGATCCTCACCGAACTGGAGAACGGCAAGCGGCTCGCCGCCGAGCTCGAGGTCGCGGAGGAGCGGCTGCGCTTCTCCCGCGACCTGCACGACGTCGTGGGCCGGGCGTTCTCCGCCATCTCCGTCAAGAGCGAACTGGCCGCCACGCTCGCCCGGGCCGGAGCCGTGGACCGCGCCGCGGGCGAGATGGACGAGGTGAAGGCCCTCGCGGTCTCCTCGATGGAGGACGCCCGCGCCCTGGTCCGCGGCTACCGCGGCATCGACCTCGCCACCGAGCTGGCCGGCGCCCGCTCCCTCCTCTCCGCCGCGGGCTGCACGCTCCGCATGATCGGCGCGCCGGAGGACGTCCCGCCGGCGTTGCACGAGGCCGCCGCCTGGGTCGTCCGCGAGGGCACCACCAACATCGTCAAACACTCGGCGGCGTCGCAGGCCGTGCTCACGCTGCGCCCGTCGGGCATGGTCCTGCGCAACGACGGTGCGCGCGTACGCTCCGGGGGCGAGGGCGCACCGTCGGGCATCGACGGGCTGCGCGCGCGGCTCCGGGCCGTGGGCGCGGACCTCGACGCCGCCCACGACGGCGACGAGTTCGTCCTCACCGCGACCTGGGAGGCGGCATGACGGACGCAACGTCGATCGAGGTGATGATCGCCGACGACGAGCACCTGATCCGCACGGCCGTCGCCGCCCTGCTCGACCTCGAGCCGGACATCACGGTGGCCGCGGAGGCGGCCTCCGGCACCGAGCTGATCGCCCTCTGGGAGCGCCGCGCGGCGGAGGGTCGCGCGCCCGCGGTCGCGGTGATCGACCTGCAGATGCCCGGACCCGACGGGATCGACACCGCAGCGGAGCTGCTGCGGCGCACGCCCGGTGCCGCCACGCTCATCGTCACCAGCCACGGCCGCCCCGGGTACCTCAAGCGCGCCCTCGCCACCGGGGTCCGCGGATTCCTGCCGAAGACGGCGCCCGCCGCCACGTTGGCGCAGGTCATCCGCACCGTCCACGACGGCGGCCGGTACGTCGATCCCGAACTCGCGGCGGAGGCGATCAGCGCCGGCGACTCCCCGCTCACCGCGCGTGAGGCCGACGTGCTGGAGTTCGCGGTCGACGGGGCCTCGGTCGACGAGATCGCGAAACGCGCGCACCTGAGCGCGGGCACCACGCGGAACTACCTGTCCTCGGCGATGGCGAAGCTGGGCACCGCGAACCGGTACGAGGCGGCGGTGCGGGCGCGCGAACTCGGCTGGATCCTGTGACCCTCGCCACGGTGTAACGTTCCCGGGGCCTGCGGCGATGGACGAGGGTGCGCGCCATACTCGAAAGCGTCACTTTCCGCAGCGGACGTTGAGTCCGCGGTCCGAAGTGCGTAGACTTTCGGGATAATCTGGAACTGATCCAAACGTCGAAAGAGGAATGATGTCGACCCGCCAACTGACCCAGCTGGAGCTTCTGAAGGAGCTCTCCGGTGTCGCCGAGGACAACGTCAACCGCCATCTCTCGATGACGAAGGACTGGAACCCCCACGACTACATCCCCTGGTCGGACGGCAAGAACTACGCCGCACTCGGCGGGTCGGACTACGACCCCGAGGAGAGCCAGCTCGACGACGTGGCCAAGGCCGCCATGATCACCAACCTCCTCACCGAGGACAACCTCCCCACCTACCACCGGGAGATCGCCGCCAACTTCTCCATGGACGACGCCTGGGGCCACTGGGTCGGCCGCTGGACCGCCGAGGAGAACCGCCACGGCATCGCCATGCGCGACTACCTCGTCGTCACCCGCGGCGTCGACCCGGTCAAGCTCGAGCAGGCCCGCATGATCCACATGACCAACGGCTGGGACCCGCAGGGCAAGGTGGCGGCGCACACCGAAGAGAAGATGACGATGCTCCACTCGGTGGCGTACGTGACCTTCCAGGAGCTCGCCACCCGCGTCAGCCACCGCAACACCGGCAAGGTCTGCGCGGATCCGATCGCCGACAAGATGCTCCAGCGCATCGCCGCCGACGAGAACCTGCACATGATCTTCTACCGCAACATCTCCGCCGCCGGCCTCGACCTGGTCCCCGACCAGGCCATCCGCTCGATCACCGACACCATCAAGCACTTCGAGATGCCCGGCGCCGGCATGCCCGACTTCCGCCGCAACGGCGTCCTCATGGCCAAGCACGGCATCTACGACCTGCGCCAGCACAAGGACGAGGTCGTCATGCCCGTCCTGCGCAAGTGGAAGATCTTCGAGCGCACCGACTTCGGCCCCGAGGGCGAGAAGACCCGCGAGGAGCTCGCCACCTTCCTCGACGAACTCGAAGCCGCCGCCGTGAAGTTCGAGGAGATGCGCGACCGCTCCCTGGCCCGCGAGGCCGCGAAGCGCGAGAAGGCCGGCCTGGCCGTCTAGGCACCCGACGCACACGGAACCCGCTGCGCCCTCCGGGCACGGCGGGTTCCGTCGTTCCGCCCACGCGCCGCGTCCGCGGACCGTTCCGCGTACCGGGCGCGACTATGCGCACGCGCCGCGTGCGCACCGGCGCGGTACGTGCGCGGGTGCGGGTTTGCCCTGGCACGACAGGGCCGCGATCATGGAGGGCGGCGAGACGCCGCACGAGCACGGGAGAGAATCGATGACCACAGCCACGACGCAGCCCAAACTGCGCATCGGCCGGTTCGAGCTGGACTCCCCCGTCGTGCTCGCGCCGATGGCGGGCGTCACCAACGTGGCCTTCCGCAGCCTGTGCCGCGAGCTGGAACGGGAGCGGTCGGGCACCGTCGCCGGGCTGTACGTGTGCGAGATGGTCACCGCCCGCGCGCTCGTCGAGCGGCACCCGGTCACGATGCACATGACCACCTTCGCCCCCGACGAGGACCCGCGCAGCCTGCAGCTGTACACCGTCGACGCGAAGTGGACCTACGAGGCCGCCCGGATGATCGCCGAGGAGGGCCTCGCCGACCACCTCGACATGAACTTCGGCTGCCCCGTCCCCAAGGTCACCCGCCGCGGCGGCGGTTCCGCGCTGCCCTACAAGCGCAACCTGTTCGCGAGCATCGTCGACGCCGCTGTCCGCGGCATCGCCGACGGCTCCCCCGCGGGCGCCCCGGAGATCCCCGTCACCGTGAAGTTCCGCGTGGGCATCGACGACGAGCACCACACCCACCTCGACGCCGGCCGGATCGCCGCCGAACAGGGCGCGGTCGCCGTCGCGCTGCACGCCCGCACGGCCGCGCAGCGCTACTCGGGCCAGGCCGACTGGGACGAGATCACCCGGCTCAAGGAGCATGTGCACCACCACTTCGGCGACACCGTTCCCGTGCTGGGCAACGGCGACATCTTCGCCGCGGAGGACGCCGTGACGATGATGGAGCGCACCGGCTGCGACGGCGTCGTCGTGGGCCGCGGCTGTCTGGGCCGGCCGTGGCTGTTCTCGGAGCTCTCCGCCGCGCTCAACGGCACCCCGATGCCGACGCCGCCGCACCTCGGCGAGGTCACCGACATCATGTACCGCCACGGCGAGCTGCTGGCCGCGCACCACGGCGAGGACAAGGGCATGCGGGAGATCCGCAAGCACGTCGCCTGGTACCTCCGCGGCTTCCCCGCCGGCGGCGAACTGCGCACGCGCCTCGCCACGGTCAAGACCCTCGCCGACCTGCGCGCACTGCTCGACACGTTGCCTCACGACGTGCCCTTCCCCAAGGACGCCGAGGGTCCCCGCGGCCGGCAGGGCACGCCCGGCAAGGTCGTGCTGCCCGACGGTTGGCTCGACGACCCGTGGGAGACCGGCGCCGCGGCGATGCCGGGCGCCGAGGAGGAGACCAGCGGCGGTTAACCGTCGTTCACCCGTCGTTCATCCAACGCTGCGGTGATGTACGAAATGGCGCATATACTGCGCACATGCGTAATGCGTACATCCAGCAGATGGCTGCTTTCAACGACATCCTCGGTGATATCTGCGACAAGTCGGGTATCGCCATGGAGAAGGCGACCAACTCGCTGCTCCAGGCCGACCTCGCACTCGCCGAGGAGGTCATCACCGAACACGACGAGATCGTCCGGCTGAGCCGCCGCGCCGAGGAGGAGGCGTTCTCGCTCCTCGCGCTGCAGGCGCCCGTCGCCAGCGATCTGCGCGTCGTGGTCTCCGGCTTCCAGATCGTCGCCGACGTCGACCGGATGGGCGCGCTGGCGCTGCACGTCGCGAAGGTCACCCGCCGCCGGTTCCCGAACAAGACCCTCCCCGAGGAGGTCAACGGCTACTTCGCCGAGATGGGCCGCCTCGCGGTCGAGCTGGCGAACTCCGCGCGCGAGGTCCTGGTCACCCAGGACCCGAAGCAGGCCGCGGAGATCGAGGAGCAGGACGACGCGATGGACGACCTGCACCGCCACCTGTTCACCGTCCTCATGGACCGCGGGTGGAAGCACGGCGTCGCCGCCGCCGTCGACGTGACGCTGCTGGGCCGCTACTACGAGCGCTTCGCCGACCACGCCGTGGAGATCGGCCGCCGCGTGATCTTCCAGGCCACCGGCAGCCCCGAGCCCACCGCGGACATCTCCAAGTAGCGCACGTCCGAACGGCCGCCCTCCGGGGCGGCCGTTCCGCTGTCCCGGACCGCCCGGGCCGAGTCAGGAACCGACGCCGTCCTGGAGCTGCAGCATCCGGCCGCCGAGGTGGATGTCGGAGCCCACGCCCAACGGCACGGGCTGCCCCGGCGGCAGGCGGAGCGGCTGCGCCGCGCCCGGGGGCCGCACCCACGTGCCGTTCGCCGAGCCCACATCGACGGCGAGCACCTGCCAGCCGTCGATGCGGATCTCCAGGTGCGCGCGCGACAGTGCGCCCGTACGGTCCGGCAGTACGACGGGCGCGAGCCGCCCGCCGCCCGGCGGGCGCCCCGCGCGCTGCGCCACGAACGCGGCCGGGTCGCGGCCGATCACCATGTCGTTCTCCACGACGAAGGCGGTGCCGTCGTCGGCGACCAGCAGTCCGAGGGGCGGGCGGGGGCCGGTCTCCAGCGGCAGCCGGCGGTCGACGAGCGCGCCGCACCGCGTGCAGTAGGCGGCGACCGGCGCGTTGAGGTGCCCGAAGGCGCAGCGCCGCCCCTCCACCAGCGGCCCCGCGGCCACGGCCGCACTCACGTCGCCGACCTCCACGTCGTACTCCGTGGCGGCGAACAGGGGGCTCACGCCGGTCGGTTCCTCGTTGGTCGGCGCATCCGCGGGGAAGACGTCGGTCGCGATCTCCCCCTCCGCCTCGGGCCGCAGCGAGGCCTCGGACCACAGCACGACACCCGCGCCCGGCACGGCGCCGTCGTCGAGGCGCAGGGCGGCCGGCCCGCACACCGGGGCGGGCGGGGGCGGCGGCCCGACGGTGACGGTGACGACCGAGCCCGGTGCGAGGGGGGCGACGCGCTCGGCGAAGTCGGCGCCGGCGTGCAGGACGTGCTCGGGCGCGGCGGCCGTCGCGGACCCGAAGATCGCGACGGTGATGGACCGCTCCTCGTCGGCGCCCGCGACGCCCCGGAGCAGGGCGCGCGCCGTGCCGTCCCCGAACTCGACCACGGCGAAGGCCGGACCGGTGCGGCCGCGCAGGACCGGGGCGCGGTCACCGTCGGCCTCGAGGGCGGCGCGCAGCTCCGCGACCGCGGCGGGGCCGCCGACGGCCGGCGCGTCCACGAACAGGACCGCCTCGCCGACCCGCGCGACCACGCGGTCGCCGGGCAGCACGGTGCTGTACCGGTCGCCGGTCGGGGGCTGCGATGTCATCCCCATAGGATACGGCCGATATCCGACGACACCGCGACGGTGTGACCCGTCAGCCGAAGCGGCCCGAGATGTAGTCCTCGGTGGCCTGCTCGTCCGGGTTGGAGAACATCTTCTCCGTCGGGTTGATCTCGATGAGCCGGCCGGGCTTGCCGGTGGCCTCGAGGTTGAAGAAGGCGGTCTGGTCGGAGACGCGGGCCGCCTGCTGCATGTTGTGCGTGACGATGACGATCGTGTACTTCTGCTTGAGCTCGCCGATCAGGTCCTCGATGGCGAGCGTCGAGATCGGATCGAGCGCCGAGCAGGGCTCGTCCATGAGCAGCACGTCGGGGCTGACGGCGATCGCGCGGGCGATGCACAGGCGCTGCTGCTGACCGCCGGAGAGGCCGCCGCCCGGCTTGTTCAGGCGGTCCTTGACCTCGCCCCACAGGTTCGCGCCGCGCAGCGACTGCTCGGCCACCTCGTCGAGCTTGGACTTGCTGCGGATGCCCTGCAGCTTGAGCCCCGCCACCACGTTGTCGCGGATCGACATGGTCGGGAACGGATTGGGCCGCTGGAAGACCATGCCGATGGTCTTCCGCACGCCCACCGGGTCCACGCCGGCACCGTAGATGTCGGCACCGTCGAGCGTGATGTGCCCGTCGACGCGGGCGCCCGGGGTCACCTCGTGCATGCGGTTGATCGACCGGAGCACCGTCGACTTACCGCAGCCGGACGGCCCGATGAACGCGGTGACGGAGTTCGGCGGCACCGTCAGGGAGACGTCCTGCACCGCGTGGAACGCGCCGTAGTAGATGTTCAGGTCCTTGATGTCCAGGCGCTTCGCCATGTCGGTTCTCCTTGTTACTTCGTCTTGGGGGCGAGCAGCCGGGACATGAGGGCGGCGAGGCCGCTCGCGATGCCCACGAGGATCACCAGGGTGAGGGCGGCGCCCCACGCCCGGTACTCGCCGACGGCGCCGGGGTTGTTGCGGTACTGGTCGTAGATGAACAGCGGCAGCGACGACATGTTGCCGTTGAACAGGTCGTAGTTCATCCGGTCGCTGATGCCGACGAGCAGCAGCACGGGCGCGGTCTCGCCGACCACGCGGGCGATGGCGAGGAAGACACCGGACACCATGCCGGACGCGGCGGTCGGCAGCACGATCCGCACGATGGTCTTCCACTTCGGGACGCCGAGCGCGTAGGACGCCTCGCGGAGTTCGTTCGGCACCAGCTTGAGCATCTCCTCGGTGGAGCGCACCACGACCGGCACCATGAGCAGGATCAGCGCGAGGCTCACCGCGAACGCGGACTGCGGCATGCCGAAGGTCGTGATCCACACGCCGAAGATGAAGAGCGTGGCGACGATCGACGGGATGCCGGCGAGCACGTCGACCATGAAGGTGGTCACCTTGCCCAGGCGGGTGCCCTCGGCGTACTCGACGAGGTAGATGCCCACCATGACGCCGATCGGCACCGAGAACAGCGTCGCGACGCCGGCCTGCACGAGCGTGCCGTAGAGCGCGTGGCGGATGCCGCCCGCGTAGGAGTCGGGGGCCACGCGGACCATCGACTTGGTCCACCACTCGGGGCTGACGATCGCGGGGACGCCGTTCGCGATCACCATGTACAGCAGGGAGACCAGGGGCGCCAGCGCCAGCAGGAAGCATGCGCCGAAGACGATCGCGGCGGCGTTGTTCTTGATCCGGCGCGCGGCCGACGTGCGGTGGAAGACGGTGCCGCTCTTGGCGACGTCGTCGAGCTCGGTGGCGGTCATCCGTTCACCCGTCCCCCGCCGATCCAGCGCGCGATCGCGTTCACGATGAACGTGAGCACGAACAGCACGAGGCCGGCGGCGATGTAGGCGCCGCGCTGGTCGACGTTGTCGAACTCAGCGGCGGCGGAAGCGATCTTCGAAGCGAAGGTGTAGCCGCTGTCGAACAGCGACCAGATGGAGGTCTTGGTGGCGGCGAACAGGATGATGAGCACCGCGATGGTCTCGCCCAGGGCGCGGCCGAGGGCCAGCATCGAGCCGGCGACGATGCCCGACCTGCCGTAGGGGAAGACCGTGAGGCGGATGACCTCCCACTTGGTGGCGCCCAGGGCCAGCGCGGCCTCCTGGTGCGCGACGGGGGTCTGTCGCAGCGCCTCGCGCGTGATCGACGTGATGATCGGCAGGATCATGATCGCGAGCACGATGCCGGCGGTGAACACCGTCGAGCCGAGGGACAGCTCGACGTTGCCGGTCTTGAACAGGAAGAACCAGCCGAGGTTCTCGTTGAGCCACTGCTGCAGCGGCACCAGGAACGGTGCGAGCACGAAGATGCCCCACAGGCCGTAGATGATCGACGGGACCGCGGCCAGCAGGTCGATCACGGCGCTCAGCGGCCGGGAGAGCCGCGGCGGGACGTACTGCACGAGGAACGTCGCGATGCCGACGGCCACCGGCACGGCGAGGATCAGCGCCATCACCGAGGAGAGGACCGTGATCTTGAGCAGCTCGAGGATGCCGAACCGCATGTTGGACGGGTTCGTCTGCCACTCGGAGCTGGTGAGGAAGTTGACGTTGTTCTTGGTGAGCGCCGGGACCGCCTGCACCACGAGCTGCAGGAAGATCAGCCCGATCACGACCACGAGCAGCAGGCCCGAGGCGTACGCCGCCCACTTGAAGATCTTCTCCATGCGGTCGTGACCGCCGGCGAAGGTGGTGCGCGTGGTACCCGCGGCGGTGGCCGCCACGGCACTCGCCGCGCCGTCCGCGTCGCGGTCCGTCGAATCCTCAGTCGCCATGTTTCCCCGTTGTTCCGCCACGCGAAGTCGTCCTTCCGGCTGAGCCGGACGTCGTGCGAGTGCCATTGTGCCTGGCCGCTCGCACGACGCCCGGTGCTTCAGCTGTGTCTCTTACTGGATCGAGTCGATCGACTCGGTGAGCGTGGTGCGGAAGGACTCGGGGATCGGGGCGTAGCCCTGGCCCTCGAGCTGGTCCTGCGCCTGCTTGCTGGCGGCGACCTTGAGGAAGGTCTTCAGGCCCTTGCCGACCTCGGCGTCCGCGTACTTGGAGCACACGATCTCGTAGGTCGCGAGCACGATCGGGTAGGCGCCGGCCGTCGACGGCTTGTAGAAGCCCTCGGTGTCGATGACGAGGTCCTTGCTGCCGGGGGTCTTGAACTTGGCGGCCTCGATGGTCTTGCCGACCGACTCGTTCGACAGCTTCACGGCCTCGGGGCCGGCCGAGGTGATGATGTTCGCGACCTGCAGCTTCTGCGCCTTGGCGAAGCTCCACTCGGCGTAGGTGATGGTGCCCTCGGCCTTGTTCACGGTCGCGGCGACGGCGGCGTTGCCGCTCGCGCCCTGGCCGGTGCCGCCCTTGAAGGCCTTGCCCTTCTTGTCGGCGGACCACTCGGCCGGCGCGGCGGACGCGAGGTACTTCTGGAAGTTCTCGGTGGTGCCCGACTCGTCGGAGCGGAAGACCACGGTGATCGGGAGGTCGGGCAGCGTGGCGCCCTTGTTCTCGTCGGCGATCTCGGGGGCGTTCCACTTGGTGATCGCGCCGCTGAAGATCTTCGCCAGGGTCGGCGCCGACAGGTTCACCGACACGTCGCCGGGCAGCTTGTAGGCCACGGCGATGGGGCCGAAGACGAGGGGGAGGTTCAGGGCCGGCGCACCGCACTTCTCCTCGGCCTTCTTGGCCTGGTCGGCGTTGAGCGGCGAGTCGGAGCCGCCGAAGTTGGTCAGGCCGGAGGTGAACTCGGTGATGCCCTGGCCGGAGCCGTTGCCGCTGTAGTCGACGTTGGCGCCGGTGCAGTCCTGCGCGAAGGTGTTCTTGAAGACGGTCATGGCGTTCGCCTGCGCCGTCGAGCCGCTGCCCTTGAGCTGCAGCTTGCCGTCGCACTGCACGCCGGAGCCGCCACCGGCTGAGCTGCCGGCGGCCTCGCTCGACTCCTCGCCGCCGCACGCGCTGAGGGTCAGGGACAGGGCGGCCACCATGGCAAGGGCCGATACGGATCCACGCTTGAAGTTCACCGAGATTCCTCCGGGTTCGAGTCAGGACTGATCACCCCGGCAGTGCGGGTGTCATCCAGCAACATAGGGAGGCCGGGTGTCCGAATCGGGTGTCCCGGGTGAACGGACGGGAAACTCGCCCGGTCGAGTGGATTACCGTAGCGCGTACGCGACGTGTCTTTCGCGTTCCTCAAAACCTAGGCCGGTATAGGTGCGCAGCGCCGCGGTGTTGTCGCCCTCGACGTACAGCTCCACCTCCGCGAGGCCCCGTCCGGCGAGGTACTCGATCCCGACGGCCGTCAGCAGCCGCCCCAGCCCGCGCCCCTGGCCGGCGGGGTCGACCGCCACGATGTACACCTCGCCGAGACCGGCGGCGGGGTCCGCGACCTTGGTCCAGTGGAAGCCCACCAGCCGGCCGTCGGCGACCTCCGGTCCGCTCCCGGTGCCGGATTCGTCCACGGCCAGGAACAGCCCCGCCGGGTCGAACCAGTCGGCGGAGGTCCGCTCGTCGACCTGCGCGTGGCTCCAGCCGCCCTGTTCGGGGTGCCAGGAGAAGGCGGCGTTGTTCACCGCGAGGAGCGCGTCGTCGTCGGCCGGCCCGGCGTACGTGCGCACGGTGACGCCCTCCGGCGCCGGCGGGGCCGGATCCGGGCCGGCGAGCGGGCGACGCAGGTTGAGCAGGGTGCGCACGGCCGTGAGGCCGAGGTCCGCGGCGAGGGCGCGGGCGGCGGGCAGGTCCCCGTGCGCCCAGACGGTGCCGCCGTCCCCAGCGAGGTCCAGTGCCGCGGAGACGAGCGCACGCCCCAGGCCCCGTCGGCGCGACGACGGTGCCACGACCGCCTCGGCCGCGCCGGGGCCGCCCGCGGGCGGGACGACGATGCCCGCGTAGCCGGCGGGCGCGCCGTCGGCGCCCGGCGCGATGACGTGCGGGCCGTCGCCCGTGACGCCGAGGCGGAACTGCTCGGAGAGGGGGCCGATGCCGTCGGCCTCCGCGGCTGCGGCGGCGAGGGCCAGCACGGCCTCCGGGTCGGCGACCGGGCCGCGCACCACGTCGACCATCAGGCCTCCTCGAGATCCTCGTCGGTCGGTTCCATGTCCTCGACGGGGCGCTCCCCCTTGCCGCGCACGGGCCGCACCGCCTTGTAGCCCACGTTACGGACCGTGCCGATCATGCCCTCGTGCTCGGCGCCCAGCTTGGCGCGCAGGCGCCGGACGTGCACGTCGACGGTGCGGGTGCCGCCGAAGAAGTCGTAACCCCACACCTCCTGCAGCAGCTGGGCGCGGGTGAAGACGCGGCCCACGTTCTGCGCGAGGAACTTGAGCAGCTCGAACTCCTTGTAGGTGAGGTCGAGCGGCTTGCCGCGCAGGCGCGCGGTGTAGGTGCCCTCGTCGATGACGAGCTCGCCGAGCGTCACCTTGTCCGCGACCTCGTCCTCGCCGCCGGCGTCGCGGCGCGCCACGACGAGCCGGAGTCGGGCGTCGATCTCGGCGGGCCCGATCGTCGGCAGGAGGAAGTCGTCCAGCCCCCAGTCCGCGTTGGCGGCGACCAGGCCGCCCTCGGTGAGCACCGCGACCACGGCCATCCGGCCCCCGCCCGTGCTGCCGAGCAGCCGGCACAGCCCGCGCGCGGTCACCAGGTCCGAGCGCGCGTCCACGAGCGCGACCTCCGCCGGGCCGACATCCAGCAGGGAGGAGACGTCCGCGGGCAGCGTCCGCACCGTGTGCGGCAGCAGCGACAGCGACGGCAGCACCGTGTCCGGCTCCCGGTCGGATGTGAGCAGGATCAGATCCACATGCCCTCCCCACAGTGCGCGGCGGTCTCGATGAAAAGGTCGAATGTCAGAATAGCGGTGGTCAGAACGCCGCGCGTGACGGCGTCGGAGTGGACGAGAGGGTGCGAGCGTGGCGCAGGGGCAGGGACGGGCGTGGATCAGGCGGGTTCTGATCGGCCTGGCGGCCCTTCTCACGGTCGCGCTGCTGGCCGAACTCGGCTCCGCGGCAACGGCGGAGTACCGCCTGTCGCGCGAGCTGCGGGCGGGCGCGGGCCTGTCCGACGATCCCGAGGTGACGATCGGCGGCTTCCCCTACCTGACCTCGGGCGGCGAGCATCCGAAGCTGACGATCGCGGTGCCCGCGACGGTGCGCGACCGCAACGCCCGGCTCGAGGCGGAGATGGCCGACGTCGAGATCCCCGGCGGCCTGTTGCCGACGTTCGCCCCGGACACCCCGATCGCGGCGGGCCACATCGAGTCGCGGGTGCGGCTGGACCAGAAGACGGTCGGCCGGTACATGGACATCGTCGACCTGCAGGTGCACACGCCCGCCCCGAAGCGGCCCGGCGCGGGCAGCCCCGCGGACGGCTACGTGAAGGCCTCGACGGGCATCGTGCTCACCGGCACCGTGCCGCTGCCGACCCCCGCCGATCCGAGGCGCACGGTACTGGTCTCGGTCGCGGCGGACTTCGCGGCCGAGGGCGACGCGATCTCCGTGCGCGCCACCGGCATCTACTCGGGCCCCGAGGACCACGCGAAGGCCGATCTGCTCCCGGGCGAGGACCGGGCGGTCCTCGCCGCGTTCACGCGGGTACTGCCGCGGATGGCGCTGCCCTTCGGTATCGCGCCGACCGGCGCGCGGGCGGAGAACGCCGACGTCGTGCTGCTCGGGGAGGCCGACGGGGTCACCGTCACACCCGGGGCCTTCTACCGACCGCTCCCCTGACGCTCGGCGCGCGTCGAACCGGCCCGCGACCCTCCCGTGACGCACGGGCGCGGGTTGGGTATTCTCGGTCTCATGCGCAACCGCTGTGAGCTGCTGCTCACCCGCCGACTGGCGGTCGATCTGTGCCGTATGGCCGGTTGTTGCTGTCTGGGCTAGTCCCGCCTCTCTCCGGGCCGGGTGCCCTCGTCATCGGTGCATCCCCATGCCCTCCCAGCGCATCCGCGCACCCTTCGAAGTAGCGATTTCGCTCTCACTTCACGTCCATAGGAATCAACGAAAGGGATCCTCATGGCTCGCTCCGACGTCCTGGTCTCCGCAGACTGGGCTGAGCAGAACCTCGACACCCCGGGTGTCGTCTTCGTCGAGGTCGACGAGGACACCAGCGCCTACGACGACGGCCACATCGCCGGCGCCGTGAAGCTGGACTGGAAGAAGGACCTCCAGGACCAGGTCCGTCGCGACTTCGTCGACGCCGAGCAGTTCGGCAAGCTGCTGTCCGAGCGCGGCATCGGCAACGACGACACCGTCGTGCTCTACGGCGGCAACAACAACTGGTTCGCCGCCTACGCCTACTGGTACTTCAAGCTGTACGGCCACCAGGACGTCAAGCTGCTCGACGGTGGCCGTAAGAAGTGGGAGCTCGACGCGCGCCCGCTGTCGACCGATGCCGTCTCGCGCCCCGCGACCACCTACGTCGCGAAGCCCGCCGACAACTCGATCCGCGCCTTCCGCGACGAGGTCGTCGAGGCCATCAACGTCAAGAACCTCGTGGATGTCCGTTCGCCCGACGAGTTCTCGGGCAAGATCCTGGCGCCGGCGCACCTCCCGCAGGAGCAGAGCCAGCGTCCGGGCCACATCCCCGGCGCGATCAACGTGCCGTGGAGCAAGGCCGCCAACGAGGACGGCACCTTCAAGTCCGACGAGGACCTCGCCGCGCTGTACGCGGAGGCGGGCCTCGACGGCGAGAAGGAGACCATCGCCTACTGCCGCATCGGTGAGCGCTCGTCGCACACCTGGTTCGTGCTGCAGGAGCTGCTGGGCCACAAGAATGTCAAGAACTACGACGGCAGCTGGACCGAGTACGGTTCGCTGGTCGGCGTGCCCGTCGAGCTGGGAGCGTAAGAGAATATGTGTGGAGCACCGAAGCAGGGCCAGGTCCTGCCCGCAGGAGTCGACGTCGAGAAGGAGACCGTGCTGACCGGTCAGGTCCTCGACGGTGCCGGTAACCCCGTCGCGGGCGCGTTCGTGCGCCTGCTCGACGGCACCGGCGAGTTCACCGCCGAGGTCGTGGCCTCGGGCACCGGCGACTACCGCTTCTTCGCGGCGCCGGGCACCTGGACGCTGCGCGCGCTGTCCTCCGTGGGCAACGGCGACATCCAGGTCTCGCCCGAGTCGAACGGCGTCTACAACCAGGACATCACCGTCTCGAAGTAGCCCCCTTCCCGATTGAACGCTGTTCTGGAGAGTAAAACCCCAGGTGGGAATCTCCGGAACAGCGTTCAATTCGTTTCCGGGGTCGTTGCGTCCGTTCCCGAGTAGCGTCGACATCAGTACCGAATCGGTATTACATCGCGAATCCGCTACCCGAGGAGTCCCCCGTGCCCGCTCCCACCGACGCCGAGTACTTCGAGCTCGGCGACCTCACCCTGCAGTCCGGCCACACCCTGCGCGGCGCCCGCCTCGCGTACAAGACCTTCGGCACCCTGAACGCCGACAAGTCGAACGTGATCGTCTACCCCACCTGGTACTCCGGCTGGCACACCGACAACGAGTGGCTCGTCGGCACGGACAAGGCCCTGAACCCGGACGAGTACTTCATCGTCATCCCCAACATGCTGGGCAACGGCCTGTCGACGTCCCCGTCCAACGCCGCATCGCCCTACGACCACGCCCGCTTCCCGCTGGTCACCTTCTACGACCAGGTCGAGGCCCAGCACCGGCTTCTCACCGAGAAGTGGGGCATCTCGACGATCGCGCTGGTCACCGGCTGGTCGATGGGCGCGGGCCAGACCTACCAGTGGGCGGTGAGCCACCCCGAGATGGTGCAGCGGGCCGCCCCGTTCTGCGGCTCCAGCCGCACCGCGCCGCACAACCAGGTGTTCCTCGAGTCGCTGCGCGAGGCGCTGCGGGCCGACGCCGCGTGGGCCGACGGCGACTACGACCCCGCGCGCCCGCCGATCAAGGGCCTGCGCGCGTTCGCGCGGATCTACTCGGGATGGGGCTTCTCGCAGGCCTTCTACTGGCACGAGACGTGGCGCGAGCTGGGCTTCACCTCGCTCGACGACTTCCTCTACGGCTTCTGGGAGCAGTTCTTCCGCGACGGCCGCGATCCCAACAACCTCATCGCGATGATCGGCACGTGGCACGCGGGGAACGTCGGCAACACTCCCGGGTTCGACGGTGACCACCGGGCCGCGCTCCGCTCCATCCGGTGCCCGCTGCTCGCGATGCCCGCGGAGAAGGACCTGTACTTCCCGCCGGAGGACGAGGCCTGGGCCTCGCAGTTCATCGAGCACGGCGAGGTGCGGGTGATCCCCGGTGTGTGGGGCCACTTCGCGGGCGGCGGCGCCAACCCCGTCGACACCGCGTTCATCGACGCCGGGCTGCGGGAGCTCCTCGCCCGGCCCGGGCGCACCGGGTAGCCGTTCGAATCCTCTCACGATCCGCGTCTCACGTTCCGCCCGCCCGCGGCGTCTACAGGGCAGGATCGAGACGAGGAGAGATCATGAGCACCAGGCACATCGTGGCGGAGACCGCCCTCGGCGAGCTGACGCTCGTCGCCGCGGGCGGCGCCGTGACCGGCGTCTACTTCCGCCACCACGTCCGCCGGCCGGCGGAGTCGTCGTTCGGGGAGCGGGTGGCCTCGGACGTCCTGCTCGACGAGGCGGCGCGGCAGGTCCGTGCCTACCTCGCCGGCGAACGCCGAGACTTCGAGCTGCCGCTCGCCACCGCCGGCGACGACGTCCAGGAGGCCGTCTGGACCGCGCTGCGCGAGATCCCGTACGGCACGACCACGACGTACGGCGCCCTGGCGGAGCGGCTCGGCTTCGTCACGTCGGCGTGGGGCGTCGGGCGGGCCGTCGGCGCGAATCCGCTGTGCGTCCTCGTCCCCTGCCACCGCGTGGTGGGCTCGACCGGCACGCTCACCGGCTACGCGGGCGGCCTGCGCCGCAAGCGGTTCCTGCTCGACCTCGAGGCCGCCGCCGACGGCGAGCCGTGGCTGCCCGGTATGGGCGCGCACCACGCGGGGGCCGCGTGAAGCCACCGTTCGAGCGCCTCGTCGACGCGCATGCCGGCACGGTGCTGCGCGTCTGCCGCGCGATCCTCGGCCCGCACGACGCCGAGGACGCGTGGTCGGAGACCTTCCTCTCCGCGTTGTGCGCCTATCCGGACCTGCCGGAGTCCGCGAACGTCGAGGCCTGGCTCGTCACCATCGCGCACCGCAAGGCGATCGACCAGGTGCGGGCGGCGCAGCGCCGGGCCGTCCCCGTCGAGGCCGTTCCGGAGCGCCCCGTCGCCGCCGCCCTGCCCGACGGTGACCTCTGGGTCGCCGTCGCGGCCCTCCCGGACAAGCAACGGCAGGCCGTCGCCTACCGCTACGCGGCGGACCTGCCCTACGCCGAGATCGCCGAGATCCTCGGCGGCACCGTCGAAGCGGCGCGCCGCGCGGCCGCCGACGGCCTCAAGAAACTCCGTGCCACGCGCACGAGGGAGGAACTCTCATGAGCGAGAAGATCACCGAAACACTCTCCGCCCCCGCCGATACCGACGCCCTCGCCCGGCTCCGCGACCGGCTCACGGCGAGCGCCGAGGCCGATGGACTGCTCGACATCGCCTACACCACCGTCGATTCGCCTGTCGGCGGCCTGCTCCTCGCGGCGACCGAGCGCGGCCTGCTCCGAGTGGCCTACGCCCGCGAGGATCACGATGCGGTGCTGGAGGCGCTGGCACAGAAGGTCAGTCCCCGGGTGCTGCGCGCGCCGCGGCGGCTCGATGCGGCGGCCCGCGAGCTCGACGAGTACTTCGCCGGCACGCGCACCGCTTTCGATCTTCCGCTGGATCACGCTCTGTCGCACGGCTTCCGGCAATTGGTGCAGAGCCGGCTGCCCGATATCGGCTACGGCACCACGCTGAGCTACAAGCAGGTGGCCGAGCTCGTCGGGAGCCCGGCGGCGGTCCGCGCCGTCGGCACCGCGTGCGCCACGAACCCGCTGCCGGTCGTGGTCCCGTGCCACCGCGTGGTGAAGTCCGACGGCGGCATCGGGCAGTACGTCGGCGGCGTGGAGGCGAAAGCCGTCCTGCTGGAACTGGAGTCGGCATGAGCACCACCCGGGATCTGGATCACGCCGACTGGGACGCGATCGCGGCCGAGCTGGACGCCGTCGGCGGGGCGCTGCTCCCCCGCCTGCTGTCGGACGAGCGCACGAGAGAACTGCGGGAGCTGTACCCGCGGGACGAGCTCTTCCGCAGCACGATCGACATGGATCGGTACCGGTTCGGCGCCGGCGAGTACCGCTACTTCGCGAGGCCCTACCCGGAGCCGATCGAGGAGCTCAAGCACGCGCTCTACCCCCGCCTGCTGCCCATCGCACGAGCCTGGTGGGAGCGGCTGGGGCGGGAGGCGCCGTGGCCCGACGACCTCGACGAGTGGCTCGCGCTGTGCCACGCGGCCGGCCAGCGGAAGTCGACGGCGATCCTGCTCAAGTACGGCGCCGGCGACTGGAACGCGCTGCACCGGGATCTGTACGGCGACCTGGTCTTCCCACTGCAGGTGGTGATCGCACTGAACGATCCGGGGGTCGACCACACCGGCGGCGAGTTCCTGCTCGTCGAGCAGCGGCCGCGCGCGCAGTCCCGCGGCACGTCGTTCACGCTGCCGCGCGGGCACGGCTTCGTCTTCACCACCCGCGACCGCCCGGTCCGCTCGACCCGGGGCTGGTCCGCGGCGCCGGTGCGGCACGGCGTCTCGACGGTGCGCTCCGGCTCGCGCCACACGCTGGCCCTCGTCTTCCACGACGCGGCATGAGCTACCGGCTGCTGGACGCATCGGGGCGCACCTACGCCTCCGCGGTGCGCGGCGCGTGGGGCGGGCACCGTCGGTCACGGATCTACGGCCGCCTCGACTGCCCGTCCGCGCTCCGCGCGATCGCCAGGGGCGGGTACGCGGCGCAGCGCGTCTTCTTCGCCGACGAGCGGACGGCCGTCGCGGCGGGTTTCCGCCCCTGTGCGGTGTGCTGCCCCGATCGGTACGCCGCCTGGAAGGCTGGAGCCCGACCGCCCGACGGGCACGACGAGAGGAGGTGGACCGTGGTCGCACGACCGCCCGAGGCGGATGGAGGTCCGACGCTGTTCCCGCCCGACCGGCGCCCCGTGACGCTCGCTCCCGGTGCGCATCTCGTCCGCGGCTGGCTCGACCTGCGGCAGCAGGAATGGATCGTCCGGCGATTCCGCGAGTGGACGGCGGGTCCGGTGCCGATCCGTGCCGCGACGGTGCGCGGTCACCCGATGTCGGTGCGGACGGTGTGCCTGGGCTGGCACTGGCAGCCGTACCGGTACACCCGCGTCGCCACCGATGTGAACGGCGCGCGGGTGCTGCCGTTCCCGGACTGGCTGGTGCGGGCCGGGCGGCGCGCCCTCGCCGACACCGGGCACGACGCCGGCGAGGTTGCGCGGTACACACCCGATACCGCGCTCGTGAACTTCTACGACGCGGCGGCGCGGATGGGGATGCACCAGGACAAGGACGAGGTGTCCCGCGCGCCGGTGGTCTCCCTGTCGATCGGCGACACCTGCACCTTCCGGCTCGGCAACACGGAGAACCGGAACCGCCCGTACACCGACGTCACGCTCGAATCGGGAGACCTCGTGGTCTTCGGCGGCCCGTCCCGGCTCGCCTTCCACGGCGTCACCGCGGTGCACGCCGGAACCGCGCCGCCGGGCTGCGGCCTCGACGCGGGCCGGATCAACCTCACGCTCCGCGAGACCGGCCTGACCGACTGACGCCCGCCGCCGTCACGCCCCGCCGTCCCCCGGGAGCGGCAGGGCGCAGATCCGCTCGGCCTCGCCGGCGTCGACACCGAACGCGCCCAGGAGGGTGCGGGTCATGGCGTCGGCGGCGGTGGCGTCGTCCCGGTCGGGTTCGTCGGCGAGGAGCTGCCCCAGCATGAGCATCGCGCCCGCCGTCGCGGCGAGCGCCAGATCCGGATCGGCCACCGCGAAGCGCCCCCGCTCGATGCCGTCGAGGAGGTCTCGACGGGGGAACTGCATCAGCTCCCCGCGGACGCTGAGCATCGGCGCACCCGAACGCAGCAGGATGCCGCTGAGCTGCGGGAGCCGGCGATGCATCCGCCCGACCAGACGCAGGCACGCTGCGAACCGTTCGACCGGATCGGTGACCTCCGCGGTGAGCTCGTCGAGGCCGGCCACGATCTCCTGCGCGGCCGTCGCGGTCGCCGCGGCGAACAGCTCGTCCTTGGTGGCGAAGTGGTTGTAGAACGACCCCAGCCCCACGTCCGCGAGGTCGGTGATGACGGACACCGCGACGTCCGTGCGGCCCTCGGCGAGCAGTTGCTGCCCCGCCGCGACCAGCGCCGCGCGCGTCCTCACCTTTCGCTGCTCGAGACGGCTGGGCGGCGCCGCACCCGTGTCACTCATCGTCCCTCCTCGACACTCACTCATGACGATTGCGTCATTTCTGATGTCTCATGCGCCACAAGTCTTGCACACACCGCTCGAAGCATGTGATGATTTCTTCAGTTATGAACTGATCGTCACGTCAATCGTTCGGAGGAAGCCCCCGTGACCACCCATTCACCCGCCGACGGCGCACGTCCCGGCGACCGCGCCGGGACCACCGGCGTCCTGTTCTCCATGTGCCTGGCACTCGTTCTCGTCGTCGCATCGGTGTCCGCGATCAACCTGGCGATGCCCGAGCTCGCGATCACCCTGGGCGCGAGCAACGCGCAGCTGACGTGGATCGCCGACGCGTACACGGTGGCGCTCGCCGCGCTCGTGCTCCCCCTCGGCGCCCTCGGCGACCGGGTCGGCCGCCGCAACGTCCTGGTCGTCGGCACGGTCGTCTTCGCGATCGGCTCGCTGTTCGCGGGCCTGGCGGACTCCGCCGATCAGCTGATCGGCTGGCGGATCGTGATGGGCCTGGGAGCGGCGATGATCATGCCCGGCACCCTGTCGACCATCACCGCGACCTTCCCCGCGGAGCAGCGGGCCCGCGGCGTCGCCGTCTGGTCGGGCTTCGCCTCCGCGGGAGCCATTCTCGGCCTGGTCGGCGCCGGCGCCATGCTGGAGGTGTGGTCGTGGCGCTCGACCTTCCACGTCAGCGCGGCGACCGCCGTCGCCGCCGGGATCGCCGCACTCCTCCTGGCCCGGAACACCCGCGAGGAGGAGGCGCACCGCCCCGACCTCCTCGGTGCCCTCTTCACCACGGTCGGCATCGGGACGCTCGTCTTCGCGATCATCGAGGGCAACGAGACGAGCTGGACCGAACCGATCGTCCTCGCGTCGCTGGCCGTCTGCGTCGTCGCCTTCGCCGGCTACGCGATCGCGGGGCTGCGCACCGAGCACCCCCTCCTCGACCCGCGCCTGTTCCGCATCTCCGGGTTCCGGGCGGGAGGCGTGGTCGTGGTCGTGCAGTTCATGGCACTGTTCGGATTCCTGTTCGTCGGCCTGCAGTACCTGCAGCTCATCCTCGGCTACAGCCCGTTGGTCAGCGCGGTGGCACTGATCCCCGTGGCGGTGGTGGTCGTTCCCGTCTCCCTCGCCACGCCGATGATCGTCGACCGCATCGGTATGAACACGACCATGGGCCTGGCGCTCGCGCTCCTCGCTGCGGGATTCGTCACCGTCTCCCGCATGGACACCGACTCCGGGTACCTCCCCTTCCTGTGCGGATTGATGATCGCGGGGGTGGGCATCGGACTGGCCAGCTCGACCGGCACCACCGCCATCGTCGGTTCCCTGCCGATCGAGAAGCAGGGCGTGGCCTCCGCCATGAACGACACCACCCGCGAGGTCGGATCGGCGATCGGCATCGCCCTCATGGGCGCGGTGTACAGCTCGACGTACACGGCGAACCTGCCCGATCTCGACGGCCTTCCGCCGGAGGCCGCCGAGGCTGCGCGCGAGTCGGCCGCGGGCGGCCTGGCCGTGGCCGACCGGCTCGGTGCCGCCGGGACCCGGCTCGCGGACGCCGTGCGGGCCGCCTTCATGGACGGCCTGTCGAGCTCGATGATCGTGGTCGCGGTCATCGTGGCCGTCGCGGCGGTCACCTCGGTCCTGTTCGCGCCGCGCAAATCCGCAGCCCCGGTGCCCGCAGGCCCGATCGCCGCAGGCCCGGCCGGCGCGGTGTCGGTCGCCGCGCCGGCGCAGGACGCGCTCACGTGATCCGGGGCGAGGACGCCCGCGCGGCTACGTCCCGTCGACGATGCGGTCCGCGCGGGGGGCGGTCGCCTCGATGAGGCGGGCGTTGGTCTCGTCGGTGCCGTCGGCCCGCGCGCGGGCCTCCTCCGGGCTACGGCCGAACCGCATGTGCCGCGCGACGAGTCGGTCCCGGCGGAGTGCGGGATCGATCCGTAGGAACCACACCTCGTCGAGGGCCGCCCGCGCGTGGGGCCAGGCGCCGCTGTCCGCCAGGAGGTAGTTGCCCTCGGTGACCACGAGCGGGACGCCGGGAGGGACCTCGATCGCGCCGGCGAGGGACGCCTCGAGCGCGCGGTCGAACCGCGGGGCGTAGACGGTGCCGTCGGCCGCCCGCAGGCGGTGCAGCAGTTCGGCGAAACCGGCGTCGTCGAAGGTGTCGATCGCGCCCTTGCGCTCCCAGCTCCCGTGCCGGCGCAGGACGGCGTCGTCGAGGTGGAAGCCGTCCATGGGGACCAGCACCGCGTCGGCCCCGAGCGCGGCCACGAGGCCCTCGGCCGTCGTGGACTTCCCGGAGGCGGGCGCCCCGGCGATCCCGAGGAGCGCACGGCCCGGCCGCGCGATCAGTTCCCGTGCGCGAGTCAGCAGCTCCGCCGTCACAGCGTCTCCAGCCACGCCCTCACCCCCGGGTACCGGCACTTCGCGGAGGCGTGTCCCGCCGCGAATCGCAGTGCGTCGTCGACCGCGTCGCCCCGCGCGATCGCGAGGGCGTACGCGCCGTGCAGCACGTCGCCCGCACCGAGCGTATCGACCACCTCCACCGCGGGGACGTCGACGGTGCCGTGGACGCCGTGGTCGCGGTACCGGATCGGCCCGGCCCCGTCGGTCACGGCGACGACCGGCGGCGCCGCGACGCCGCCGGGAAGGTCGAAGTCGGCGGAGCAGACGGCGTGCCCGGCGAGCGGCAGCAGGTCGGCGAAGACGGGGCGCCACCGCCCGGCGTCGAGGACCGTGGGCACGGCCGCGGCGACGGCGCTGCCGATCGCGGACTGAGCCGCAGCCGGTCCGTGCCCGTCGAGCAGCACCACGTCGTGCCCGTCGGCGCGAATCGGCGGGACCACGACGGGATAGCCGGAACCGTCGAAGGAGACCACCTGCCGATCGCCGCTCGGTGCATGGACGGTGACGGCCGAGACGGGCGGCGCGAAACCCGGTGGCGCGAGATCGATGAGATCGACGCCGCAGGCGGCGAGGTCATCGCGGACGAGGCGGCCGAGCGCCGAGTCGCCGACCGGCGCGGCGAGCACGGCGCGCCCGCCCAGCGCGGCGAAGGTCGCCGCGGCGTTGAGCGCCGGGCCGCCGCCGGCGACGTCCTGCCGGAGCGCGGTCGCCTTGCCGTTGCGGGGCGGCACCTCGGCGACGCGCGAGATGACGTCGACGGTGGCGAGCCCCACGAACAGGCCCCGGGGCCCGCTACGGCCCACCGGCCGCCTCCTCATCGGTCGGCGCGAGCGCACCCGTCATCAGCGCGACGACCTCGGACATGCTGCGCTGCTTCGGATCCACGACGGCGGCGCGGCGGCCGAGTCGATGCACGTGGATGCGGTCCGCGACCTCGAAGACGTGCGGCATGTCGTGGCTGATGAGGATCACGGGGGTGCCGCGATCGCGGATCTGCCGGATGAGGTCGATGACCTGGCCGGACTCGCGGACGCCGAGGGCGGCGGTCGGCTCGTCCATGATGATCACCTTCTTGCCGAAGGCGGCCGCCCGCACCACCGCGACGCCCTGTCGCTGGCCGCCCGACAGGGTCTCCACGGCCTGGGTCGGGGAGGTGATGCCGATCTTCAGGTCGGCGAGGTGTTCGGCGGCGGCGTCGCGCATGGCCCGGCGGTCGAGTTGCCGGAACACCGAGCCGAGGACGCCGGGCTTGCGGATCTCGCGCCCCAGGTAGACGTTGGCCGCGATGTCCAGGGCGGGAATCACGGCGAGGTCCTGGTAGACCGTCTCGATGCCCGCGTTGCGGGCGTCCAGGGTGCTGCGGAAGTGCACGGGCGCACCGTCGAGCAGGATCTCGCCCTCGCTCGGGACGAGCGCCCCCGAGAGGGCCTTGATGAGGCTGGACTTGCCGGCGCCGTTGTCGCCGATGACCGCGAGCACCTCGCCCGCCCGCAGCTCGAAGTCCGCCCCGGCGATCGCGCGGACCTGTCCGTAGTTCTTCACCAGGCCGCGGGCCTGCAGCACCGGCGTGCGCTCGGCGGTGGTCACTGGAGCCTCCTGCGCGAGATCTGGTCCAGCGCGACGGCGGCGATGACGAGGACGCCCGTCGCGATGTTCTGGTACAGGTTGTCGATCCCCACCAGGGTGAGGCCGTTGCGCAGCACGCCCACGATGAGCGCGCCGACCAGCGTGCCCAGCACGGAGCCGCGCCCGCCGAACAGGCTGATGCCGCCGATGACGACGGCGGTGATGGTGTCGAGGTTCGCCGTCTGGAAAGCGTTGGGATCCGCCGTGGGGATGCGGCCCAGCGCGGCCCACGCGGCGATCGCGGCGATCACCCCGGACGCCAGGTAGACGCCGAAGACGGTTTTCGCGGTCTTGATGCCGGCCAGCGACGCCGAGACCGGGTTGCCGCCCACGGCGTAGACGTGCCGGCCCGTGGCCGTGCGGTTGAGCACGTACCAGGCCGCCGCGTACACCGCGAGGAGCACGAGCAGGCCCAGTGTGAGCGGGAACCCCGCGACGTCGAAGCCCTTGCCCAAGAAGGTGAGCGGTCCGTCCGCGACCCGATAGGTCTGGGACCCCGCGTACAGCTGCGTCGCGGCCGCGACGATGGTGAACATGCCGAGCGTGACGATGAACGGCGGGAGTTTGAGGAGCGTCACCAACGCACCGTTGACGGCCCCGATGAGCAGGCAGACGCCGAGTGCGGCCACCATCGCGAGGACCGGGTCCGTACCCGCCACCTTCGCCAGGACGACGGTGCCGAGCACGCACGTGGCGCCGATCGACAGGTCGATGCCCGCTGTGAGGATGATCAGCGACTGCGCGACGGCCAGGATCCCGATCACCATGGACTGCTGCAGGATCAGCGAGATGTTGTACCCCGTCGCGAACTGCGGCGTGAGGATGAAGAAGACGACGCAGGCGACCACCAGCGCGGCGAGCGGTCCGGCGAGGGGCTCCCGCAGGACGCCCGCCAGGGTGGGGCGGCTCAGGCTCACGCCCGGCCCCAGCAGTTCTGCGCGCCCCACGCGGTGTCCTTGGACTCGAGTCCGGCGACCGGCTTGTCCGTGACCAGCTGCGAGCCGGTGTTGTGGAAGCCGGTGGGCTTCGTGCCGTCCTTGGCGAAGGCGACGACGGCGTCGACGCCCTGTTCCGCCATCTTGGCGGGGAACTGCAGGACGGTGGCCCCGATGATCCCCTTCTTCACGTTGTCCACGCCGGTGCAGCTGCCGTCGATCGAGCCGATGGTCAGCTGCGCGGCCTTGCCCGCCTTCTTCGCCGCCTCGTAGCCGCCGGCGGCGGCGGGCTCGTTGATCGTGTAGAGCGCGTTGGCGTCCGGTACGCGCTGGAGCAGGTTCTCCATCGCGGTCTGCGCCTTGGTCTGGTCGCCGTTGGTGTTCTCCTTGCCCACCACCTCGGGGGCGTTCTCGGCGAGCCCGATGCCCTGCAGGAAGCCCCGGTGCCGGAATTCGGACACGGTGCTGCCCGCGGTCCCGTCGAGCATGAGGAGCTTGGCGGGCCGGCCCGCCAGCGCCCCCTTGACCCACGCTCCCTGCAGGCGTCCGGCCTCCGTGTTGTCGGTGGCGAAGGTGGCGTCGACGGCGCTCTCGGGATCGGTCGCGGTGTCGAGGGCGATGACGACGACGCCCGCGTCCCGGGCCTTCTTGATGGCGGCCAGGATGCCGGTGGACGAGTTCGGCGTGATGAGGATGCCCTTGACGCCCTGGCTGACCAGGTTCTCGATCGCGGCGACCTGGCCCTCGTTGTCCCCGTCGAACTTGCCGGCGAGCGCGACCAGGCTCGCACCCTTCGCGTCCGCCTGCTTCTCGGCGGCCTCGCGGATCTTGACGAAGAACGGGTTGGTGTCGGTCTTGGTGATCAGGCCGACCTTCACGTCGCCCGACGAGCCGCCGTCGCGGTTGCACGCGGCCACCGACGTGAGGCCGACCGTGAGGGCGCAGCACACCGCCGCGACCCGCAGGCTCTTCCGATTCGACATGAGGACTCCGTTCGACTGTGTTGTGGATCACATGGGTAGCGAATGGTTGCGACGCTATACCTGCTGTTGAAGGGCGCGCAAGGGTTTGCGCAAACGCTTGCGCACCCGATTCGCCGGCGGGCAGACTGGGCGGATGGGGAACATGGCCGACGTCGCCGCCGCCGCCGGCGTGTCGATCAGCACCGTCTCCCACGTCATCAACGAGACGCGGCACGTCGACCCGCGCACGCGCGACGCCGTGCTCGCGGCGATCGCGTCCACCGGTTACCGGCGGAACGCGCTCGCAGCCGCGCTCGCGACGTCGCGGTCCGGCGTGCTCGCCCTGAGCATCGCCGCCGGGCGCAATCCCTACTTCGGTCCGCTCATGCGCGCGATCGAGTCGCGGGCCAGCGAGCTCGGCTACACGCTGATGATGGGCGACTCCCACGACGACACCGAGATCGAGCACCGGCTCGTCGGGTCGCTCCTCGACCGCCGGGTCGACGGGCTGATCATGGCGCCGTCGCCCGGCTCCGAGCGGCGGACCATCCCGACCGTGCAGGCCGCGGGGACACCGCTGGTGCTCATCGACCGGCTCTCCCCCGCCGACGTCGATCAGGTGGCCTCCGAGGGCGCAGAACCCGTCGTCCGGCTGACCACGCACCTCGCGGACCTCGGGCACCGGCGCATCGGCGTCCTCACCGGCCGGCCCGGCATCCAGTCCACCGAGGAGCGGATCGAGGGTTTCACGCGCGCGATGGCCGCCGCGGGCCTGCGCGCCGCGCCGCGCCACGTGCGCTGCGGGGACTCGCGCGCCGACGAGGCCCACGTCCAGACCCTCGCGATGTTCCGCGCCCGGGCGCCGCGCCCCACGGGGCTGGTGGTCCTCAACAACGAGATGACGGTCGGCGCGATGCGCGCCCTGCGGGACCTCGACCTGCGAGTCCCCGAGGACGTCGCCCTCGTCGCCTACGACGACTTCGAATGGTCTGACCTGTTCTCCCCGGGACTCACCGCGGCCGCCCAGAACGTCGAGGCCATCGGCCGGCGGAGCGTCGATCTGCTCGTCGAACGCATCGCGGGATTCGACGGTGCGCGGCGGGTCGAGAGATTGCCCACAGCCTTCCACCACCGGGACTCGTGCGGTTGCGAGCGCCCGCGAGCCGGGGGTTAGTATCGAGCCATGGTCATCTTCTTCGAGATCCTCATGGCGGTGGCGTCGGTCGCGATCTTCGCGTTCGCGATCTTCGTGATGTACCGCGTCCTCACCGACGGGCAGTAAGCCCGCCGTGAGCGACGAGGCCACCCCCGACGCCCCCACCTCCGGTTCCGGCCAGGAGGCACTGGACGCGGCGATCGAGCGCGCCGAGACGACCTCGTCGCGCAACATCTCGAATCTTCCCGGGCTACCGCTCGCCGATGACACGGCGAACCTGCGGCAGGGCCCGGACCTGCACGCCGGGCTGCTCGGCCTGCTCCCGCTCGTCGGCGTCTGGCGCGGCGAGGGCGAGGGCCACGACGAGTCGGGCGACTACCACTTCGGCCAGCAGGTCATCGTGAGCCACGACGGCCAGAACTTCCTGTCCTGGGAGTCGCGGTCGTGGAAGCTCGACGACAAGGGCGAGTTCTCCGAACCCGACCTCCGCGAGGCCGGGTTCTGGCGCATCGGCGAGGACGACGAGATCGAGTTCGTCGTCACCCACGCCAGCGGCATCGTCGAGCTGTACTACGGCAAGCCGGTCTCGCAGACCGCATGGGAGCTCGAGGCCGACGTGGTGATCCGCTCCAAGACCTCGCCGCTCGCCGGCGCCGCGAAGCGGCTCTACGGCCTCGTCGAGCAGGGCGGCGCCCTGGCCTACGTCGAGGAGCGCGTGGACGCCGACGGCGAGCTCATCCCCCGGCTGAGCGCCAAGCTCAACCGCTACGCGGGCTAGACCCGGCCGCCGCGGGAGCACATCAACGCAACAGGCCCCGGGGGCGTGAACATCACGCTCTCCCGGGGCCCGCCGTATTCCAGGTGGGTGGCCGCCTAGCGGTCAGCCACCTCCTTGATCCTGAAATTCACCATTTCTCGGATCACCTCCTTTCCGTTGACGCCTTCGACGCTACGCCCGCCCGCACGCGCGGGCAACGGAATTATTCGGAGGGCGAACGCGCAGGTCAGGAGGCGTTCTCGCCGTACCAGTCGGCGAACTGCTTCGAGGACGCCCAGCGCGAGTAGGTCGGACCCTGGGGCCAGCCGTCGGGCACCTCCTGCCACTCCTCCTGACGGCCGTACGGCAGCACGTCGAGCAGGCCGAAGGTGTAGGAGACCTGCTCCGCGCCGCGGCTGAACGTCTGCCACTGGTGGTAGACCTTGTCGCCGTCGCGGACGAAGGTGTTGTACGCGAAGCCCCCGCCGGGAGGCGCCCCCACGTCGGTCCCGAAATCCGAGCCGGCGCACGAGTACCACGTCATCGTGTTCCCGACGCGCTTCTTGTAGGCCAGGATCTCGTCCATCGGCCCGTTGGTGATGACGACCATCCGCGCGTCCCAGTTGCCGAGGAACTCCGTGCGCGCGTAGTGCGCCGTGACGCCCGTGCAGCCGGGGCACTGCCACTCGTTCCCGTCCGTCCACATGTGGTGATAGGTGATGAGCTGGCTCCTGCCGTCGAAGACCTCGGCGAGGGTGACGGTGCTGCCGTCCTCGGCGGTGAGCCGGTACTCGGGCAACTCGACGGCGGGGAGGGCGCGACGCTGCGCGGCGATGGCGTCCAGCTCGCGCGTGGCGGCCTTCTCGCGGATCCGCAGGGCCTCCACCTCCTTCTGCCAGGTCTCACGGTCGACGACGGGCGGGATGGCGGTCATGGCGACTCCTCTTGATGTTCACAGCGTCCACATCTGCTATGTTCACACCGTACACTTGAAGGACGGGGGACACAAGGGCATGGCGTACCACCACGGGGACCTGGCACAAGCGCTGGTCGACGCCGGACTCGAGGTCACCCGCGCCGGCGGGCCGGCGGCGCTGACCATCCGCGAGGTCACCCGCCGTGTCGGCGTGAGCCCGAACGCCGCGTACCGCCACTTCCCGGACCGGCTCGCGCTCCTGCGGGCGGTGAGCGCCGCCATCGAGCAGCGCATGGCGGACGCGATGCCCGTGAGCCCCGAGCAGGGACCGGCCGAGCGGCTGCGGGCCGTCGGGCTCGGCTACATCGCCTTCGCCCTGGCCGAGCCCGGCTGGTTCTCGGTCTGCTTCTTCGGCGACGAGGTGCCGGACCCGGAGTCGCTCAACGACATTCCGCCCTACGTCGCCCTCTCGGAGGCCCTCGACCTCATGGTGCACGCTGGCCTGCTGCGGCCCGAGGCCCGACGGTCCGCCACCTGGTCCTGCTGGTCGATGGTCCACGGCTTCGCGGAGATGGCGCTGCGCGGCCCGCTGCACCACCTCCCCGGCGATCAGCAGTGGCCGCTCGCCGAAGCCGCCGTCGACGCCGCGATCCGGGGCGTCATCGCCTGAGCGCTCACGATGTCGAGCCGTGAAGGCGCGGACGGTTCACCGTGCACCTCCTACCGCTCAGACCCCCACATCGTGAAGTCGAACGCCGTGCGGCGGCGCGGCGTGCCCCGCGACGACGACGGTGCGGCCGGGGAACAGCCCGTCCGGATCGAGGATCTCGGCGAGAAGACGGGCCGCGTCCGCATCGTCCAGGTGCTCGGTCGGCTCGTCGAGCAGCACCACGCGCACGGGGCTGAGCAGGGCGCGGGCGAGGAGGAGCCGGCGGCGCTGGCCGCCCGACAGCGACTCGGCGCCGTCCTCGAGCGTGGTGTCGACGCCCTCGGGGAGCCCGTCCACCCACTCCCCCAGGCCCGCCCGGCGCAGGGCCGCGACGATCTCGGCGTCGGTGGCGTCGCCGCGCGCCACGCGGCAGTTCTCGGCCACCGTCGTGGCGAAGACGTGACCCGCTTCACCGAAGAAGCCGACGGTCGCGGGCAGGTCCGCACACGCGCGCGCGGGCACCCCGTCGACCAGGACCTCGCCGCCGCGGTCGTCGAGACCGGCCAGTGCCAGGAGGAGCGTCGTCTTACCCGCGCCGGATGCGCCGCGCAGGACGAGCCGGTCGCCGGGCTCGAGCGTCAGCGCACCCAGCCTCAGCGTCGGGTGCGGGGCCACCGGCACCGTGCCGGCGGACACCGCGGGCAGAGTCAGCAGCGGGGCGATCCGGCCCGCGGCGTCGGCGGAGCGCACGTACTGCCGCGCCGCATCGGGAAGCACGGAGACGGCCTCGAAGGCACTGAGCGGCAGCAGGATGAGGATCCCGAGGGTGGTCGCGGCCGCCGAATCGATCCGCGCGACGGCGACCAGCAGCGCGGCGATCACCGCGACACCGATGGCGAGCGGGACCGCGGCGTCCGCGAGCGCGCCCGTGCGGGCGGCGCGGTCCACGGCGGACCGTCGCGCCTCCTCGGCCCGAGCGGCACGGCCGCGCACCTCGTCGAGGCGGCCCGCGACGGCGAGCTCCCCGGCGTGGTCGAGGACGGCGGAGGCGGCGGCGCCGAAGGCCTCGCTGCCCGCGGCCTCCGCGGCCGCACGATCGCGGGTGGCGCGGGCGGTGAGCCACGGCGCGACGAGGCCCGCCAGAAGCAGGCAGCCCGCGAGCGCGGCCCCGGCGCGCGGATCGAGGAACCACATCCAGGCCGTCGCCGCGGCCGACGTCGTCGCCGCGACCGCGGCCGGGATCACGGTGCGTACCAGTGCATCGCCCACCGCGTCGACGTCGGCGCCGGTCCTGGCGAGGAGCTCGCCGTCGGAGAGGCGCACCGACTCCGCGGGCGCGGCGCCGGCGAGGCGCAGGTACAGCGTCGCCCGCAGCTCGGTGAGTCCCCGCAGCGCGACCCGGTGACTCGCGAGCCGCTCGACGTACCGCATGAGCCCGCGGGTGATGCCCAACCCGCGCACCGCCGTCACGGCCAGCGACAGGGCCAGCACGGGCGGCATGGTCCAGGCCTTGGTGATGAGCCAGGCCGAGAGCCCCGCGAGCGCGAGCGCGCTGCCCGCCGTGAGCGCGCCCGCGCCCACGGCACCGAGCGCCGCGAGGGGCCGGGCCCGCATGGCGCGCAGGCAGATCAGCAGGTCACGCACGCTCCACCTCCAGCACCTCGTCGGCGGCGGCCAGGACCTGCGGGTCGTGCGCCGCGACCACGACGGTCGCGCCGGCGTCCGCGCGGGCACGCAGGGCGGTGAGTACGCGGGCGGCCAGCTCGTCGTCGAGATGCGCGGTGGGCTCGTCGAAGAGCAGTACCGCGCGCCCGAGTGCGAGGGTCCGGGCGAGCGCCAGACGCTGCCGCTGCCCGGCCGAGAGCCCGTCGCCGCCGGTGCCGACGGGCCGGTCCCAGCCGCGCTCGGCGACCACCTCATCGAGCCCGGTCGCGGTGAGCACCTCCGGCACGGTCCCCGGTGCGGGGGCGCCCAGCATCGTGAAGTTGTGTTCGAGCGTGCCCGGCTCGAGGTACGGGTGCTGCGGGCACCAGGCCACGCGCGCCCACCAGTCGGGGCCGCCCGCCAGCGGCGCGCCGGCGACGGTGACCCGTCCGGCGTCCGGCACCGTGAGCCCCGCGAGCACGGTGAGCAGCGTGGACTTGCCGGAGCCGTTGGGCCCGGTGAGCACGGTCAGCCGTCCGGGGGCGAAGGCGCCGTCGAAGCCCGACGGTGCCGCGCCGTCCCGCCCGTCGACGGTGACGTCGCGGGCGACGAGCACGCCGGGGTGCGCCGTGCCGCGCGAGGGCTCCGTCGCGGGGGCGTCGAGGAGGGCGAAGACGCGACCGGTGGCCTCGATCCCCTGCTCGGCGGCGTGGAAGCCCGCGCCGACGGCGCGCAGCGGCCGGTACACCTCCGGGGCGAGGATGAGCGCGAAAACGCCTGCGAACAGTGTCATCTCGCCGTAGACCAGGCGCAGGCCGATGCTCACCGCGACGAGCGCGACGCACAGCGTGGCGAGCAGTTCCAGCGCGAAGGAGGAGAGGAAGGCGATGCGGAGGGCGCCCATGGTCTCGGTCTCGTTGCGCGCGCCGAGCTCACGGACCGTGCGCTCGGGGCCGCGCTCGCGGCCGAGGGCCCGGAGCGTGGGCAGGCCGGCGACGAGGTCCAGCAGCCGGGCCGAGAGCCGCGACATCGCCTGCAGGCGGCGCCGCGTGCGGTCACGGGTGAGCAGGCCGATGAGCACCATGAAGATCGGCAGCAGCGGCAGCGTGCCGAGCGCGATCGCGCCGGACACCCAGTCCGCGAGGAACATCGCGACGATCAGGACCGGCGTGGCGATGGCGCTCAGGGCGAGGGCGGGGACGTACCCGGTGAGATACGGCGGCAGGTCGTCGAGGCCGCGGGTGAGCGCGGTTCGCAGCTCCTCGCGGTCGACGGGGGCCCGCCCCGGCCCGACGGCCGCCAGCGCGGCGGCGCGCAGTTCGGAGACCACGCGGTCGGCCGCACGACGCTCGATGCGCGAGCGCAGGTGGCTCACCGCGACCCGGGCCACCACCGCACCGACGGCGAGTGCCAGCGGCGCGGTCACGTCCGCGTTCCCGGTCACGAGCCGCGCGAGCGCCGTCGCGAGCGCGAAGGCGAGCACGATCACCGCGGCGGTCTCCGCGACGCCGCAGGCGATCACGGTGGCCATCAGCCCGCGCGAGCTGCGGGCGTACCGCAGCAACCGCGGGTCGACCGGCGCCCGCGTGTCAGGCACGAGGGCTCAGGCCGATCGACGGCGGGATCTGGGCGACGGAGATCCGCTTGCGGAACACCCAGTACGTCCAGGCCTGGTAGACCATCACCAGCGGCAGGAGCACGACCAGGCACCAGGACATCACGACCAGGGTGTAGTGCGAGGAGGCGGCGGCCTCGATCGTGATCGAGCGGGCCGGGTCGGTCGCGTTCAGCACGTTGGGGAACAGCGCACCGAACAGCAGCACGCTCACGCCGATCACGGCCACCGCGGTCGCGAAGAAGGCCGCCAGCTCGCGCCCGACGCGGACCAGCGGGCCCGCCGCGACGAGGCCCGCGGCGGCCAGCGCCACCATCGCCCACGTCCACGGCTCGCCGTGCCCGAGCTGCGTCCACACCGCGAAGACGGCGCCGATCGCGGTGACGGGCAGCCACATCCGGCCCGCGAGCGTCCGGGCGTCCATCCGCACGTCACCGTCGGACTTGAGGGCCACGAAGATCGCACCGTGCAGGAGGAACAGGCCGAGGGTCGCGATGCCGCCGAGCAGCCCGTAGGGATTGAGCAGATCCCACACCTCGCTGGTCATGTCGCCGCTCTCGTCGAGGTCGACGCCGTGCACGATGTTCGCGAAGATCAGCCCCCACGCGAAGGCGGGGATCCAGGAGCCGAGCCCGATCCCGACGTCCGCCCAACCGCGCCAGCGCGGTTCGTCGATCTTGCCGCGCCACTCGATGGCGCAGACGCGGGTGATGAGGCCCACGAGGATCGCGAGGAGCACGAGGTAGAAGCCGGAGAAGACCTCGGCGTACCAGACGGGGAAGGCGGCGAACATCGCGGCGCCCGCCGTGATGAGCCACACCTCGTTGCCGTCCCAGACGGGGCCGATCGTGTTGAGCAGCACGCGGCGCCGCTCCTCGGCGTCCGGGTGGGAGCGCTTGCGGCCCAGGATCGGCATGAGCATGCCGACACCGAAGTCGAAGCCCTCCAGCACGAAGTAGCCGGTGAACAGGAAGCCGATGGCGAGGAACCAGTAGTCGGGCAGAGTCATCACGGCCTCCTAGTACGCGAAGGACAGGTGGTCCGACGGTGCCTTCCGGCCCGGCTCCGCGCCCTCCGGCGCGTCGCCGGTCGGCGGGTCGTCGTGCGGCGGGTCGAGCGGGCTGTGCAGATTCGGCCCCTTGATGACGTACCGCCGCAGCAGGAAGAACCACAGCAGGTAGAGCGTGCCGTAGACCGCCGCGAAGGTCACGATCGAGAAGGCCATCATCGTCGCCGAGTGACCGGAGACGGCCTGCCCGACGGTGAGCCGGATCGCCGAGTCGCCGTTCGGGTTGGGCGCCACCACCCAGGGCTGGCGGCCCATCTCCGTGAACACCCAGCCGGAGGTGTTGGCGAGGAAGGGCGTGGGCAGCGCGATGAGGCAGATCCGGCTGAACCACTTCTGGTTCGGGACGCGGCCCCGGCGCGTGACCCACAGGCCGGCGAGCGCGAGCACGCCCGAGCCGACCGACCAGCCCATCATGGCGCGGAAGGCCCAGTACGAGACGAAGAGGTTGGGCCGGTAGTCGCCGGGACCGAACTTCTCCACGGCCTCGGCCTGCAGCTCGGTGACGCCCTTGAGGGTCGAGTTGGGATCGCCGTTGGCGAGGAAGGAGGTCACGTACGGCACCTGCAGCACGTGCGTCACCGACTCGCAGTTGTTGTGCGTGCCGATGGTGAGCAGCGAGAAGCTGGCACCGGTCTCGGTGTGGCAGAGCGATTCCGCGGAGGCCATTTTCATGGGCTGCTGCTCGAACATGAGCTTGGCCTGCGCGTCACCGGTGATGCCGAGGCCGACGGCCGAGACGATCATGACGCCGAGACCGAAGCGGGTCACCGGGCGCATCGACTGCGCCAGCTCGATCGCGTCCGGGTCGCCCTTGCGCATGCCGCGCACCATCCACCAGCCGCCGATCGCGGCCACGAAGGTACCGGCGGTGAGCCACGCACCGAAGACGGTGTGCGGGAACGCGGCGAGGGTCGTCGAGTTGGTGAGCACCTCCCAGATGCTCGTGAGCTCGGCCCGGTTCTTCTCCGGGTTGAAGGTGGCGCCCACGGGATGCTGCATCCACGAGTTCGCGGCGATGATGAAGAACGCGGACGCGTTCACGCCGAGCGCGACCAGCCAGATACAGCCCAGGTGAACGAGTTTCGGCAGCCGGGTCCAACCGAAGATCCACAGGCCGAGGAACGTCGACTCCATGAAGAAGGCGACGAGCCCCTCGAGGGCGAGCGGCGCCCCGAAGACGTCGCCGACGAACTTGCTGTACTCGCTCCACGCCATGCCGAACTGGAACTCCTGGACGATGCCGGTGGCGACGCCCAGTGCGAAGTTGATGAGGAAGAGCTTGCCGAAGAAGTTGGTGGCCTTGAGCCAGGCCTGCTTCCCGGTCACCAGCCAGATGGTCTGCATCGTGGCGACCATCGGCGCGAGGCCGATGGTCAGCGGGACCAGGATGAAGTGCATCACCGTGGTCATGCCGAACTGCCACCGAGCTATGTCCAACGCGGTCATGCGTGCTCCCTGGGCCGAGGGGTCGGGTCGGCGCCGTCGCCGACCCTCCTACTACGTTCAGTAGTAATTACTACCGATGGTAGTAGAGATCGCCGTCGATCCCAAGTGGTGAGACACAGCACACGTCGTGGGCCGTGGACCAACCCGTCGTGTCCACCGTAGGCCCGAGGTCGGCCCGCTGCACCCGATCGGCGACGACTCGGACCGGCGGATCCCGGCGGGACCGCGGGTCCGGGCGGCGCCTTTACCGCGCGCCAAGAATCACGATGGCACCGTCCGCGAGCATTCGGATCGGCGCAGACCCGTGCGCCCCCACCGAGAGGACGTTCGTGAACCCGCTCCGCACGCTGCTCGCCGCCCTCGTCACGACCCTGTCCGTCCTGACGGCACTCCCGGTCGTCGCGCACGCGGAACGGACCCTCGCCCCGGGCGACACGATCGACACCGACGCCGGCAGCTGCTCGATCGGCTACTTCGCGACCGACTCGTCCGGCGGCCTGTACATCGTCACCGCCGGACACTGCTCCGACCACACGGACTCGCCGGTGGCGGCGCACGGCATCGAGATCGGCACCGTGGTCGCCGGCTACGACGAGTGCCAGGGTGAGGGCGGAGCCTGCGAGTTCGGGAAGTACGGCATCACCATCATCCGCCTCCACCGCGGCACCGACATCACGCTCCGACACTGGTGGACCTCGGCCGGCGACGCCGCCGTCGGCGACACGGTGTGCATCAGCGGCGGCGGCGACCGGACGACGCGGTGCGGAGCCGCCGCGACGGCGAACGCGTCGTTCACCGACGTCCGCGGGATCGAGTCCGTCCCGGGCGACAGCGGATCCGGCGCCTGGGGCGCTCCGGACTACCGGCTCGTGGGCCTCGTGATCTCGCACGGCGAGGGCACCACGCAGATCCAGCCCGTCTCCGACGCCCAGGCGAAGGCCCGGCGCCTCGGGTACGACCTGTCGATCCTCGTCCGGTAGCACCGGCCGCCGCGCGGCCGGTCGCCGGTCACGCCACGCGGCCGTCGACCCGCTTCTGGTGCACCACGCTGGCGGCGACCACGATCACCGCCAGCGCCGTCGACAGGCCCACGGCGCTGCGCTGGCTCGGGTCGACGATCATCGCGACGATCACGAAGACGATGAACGCGATCACCGCGTACGTCGCCCACGGGAAGAACCACATCTGCAGCGGCGAGCGTTCCGTCGCGCGGCGCCGCAGGGCGATCTGGCTGACCGCGATCACCAGGTAGACGAAGAGCGCCACCGCGCCCGTCGTCGCCAGGAGGTAACCGAACAGCTTCTCGGGCAGGACGTAGTTGCCGATCACCGCGAGGAAGCCGAGGATCATCGACGCGAGGACGGCGACGGCGGGCACGCCCCGCGTGGTGGTCCGCCCGGCGGCGCGGGGCGCATCGCCCCGGCTCGCGAGCGAGTACAGCATCCGCGAGGCCGTGTAGAGCGCGCTGTTGAGGCACGACGCGACGGCCACGAGGACCACCACGTCCATGATCCCCGCGGCGGCCGGGATGTTCATGCCCTGGAGCACCGCCTGGTACGACCCCGTCGCCGAGTCGAGCGTGTTCCACGGGACCAGCGCCACCACCACGAAGATCGAGCCCAGGTAGAACAGGCAGATCCGCCAGACCACGGAGTTCACGGCCTTGGTGATGCCCTTGGCCGGCTCCGGCGACTCGGCGGCGGCGATCGTCACGATCTCCGAGCCCATGAACGTGAACATCGTGGTGAGCATCGCCGCGATCACGGCACCGGCGCCGTTCGGCATGAAGCCGCCCGTGTCCCACAGGTGATGCACGCCCGAGACGCCGGAGCCCGGCAGCAGGCCGAAGATCGCGAGCGCGCCCAGCACCAGGAACGCGGCGATCGCCAGCACCTTGATGAGCGCGAACCAGAACTCGAACTCGCCGTAGTTGCCCACGGAGAACAGGTTGGTCACGGTGAGCAGCACCACCACGAGCAGCGCCCACGACCACTGCGGTCCGCCCACCGTCTTCGCCAGGATCACCGCCGCGGCGGTCGCCTCGACCGGAATCACCAGCACCCAGAACAGCCAGTACAGCCACCCGATGCTGCAGCCCGCCCAGCGGCCGAGCGCCTTCTCCGCGTACGTGGAGAAGGAACCGGTGTCGGGGTGGGCCGTCGCCATCTCGCCGAGCATCCGCATCACGAGGATCACCAGGAGCCCGGCGAGGCCGTACGAGATCAACACCGCGGGGCCCGCGAGTTTGATCGCGTTCGCCGAGCCCACGAACAGGCCCGCACCGATGACACCGGCGATCGAGATCATCGTGATGTGCCGGGGTTTGAGGCTGGTGTCCAGCTGATCGCCCTCGGGGCCGGTGTCCGTCCGCGTACTCATCCCGCGACGCTATGCCCGTCGGGGCCCGTCCGCACGCCGTGCCGGGATTGTCCGAAAGCGCTACGGGGTGTTCTCGATCCCCGCGTCGATCAGGGAACGGACCGTCCCGTCCATCGGCGCATCGGGCAGGGGGCGCCCGTCCAGCGTGTGCACCCGGGCACACAGGGTGATCGACGAGACCAGCCACACCCCGTCGTTCATGACCAGGTCCACCGGGAAGAGGGGCTCGACGGCGGTCGCGACGCCCTTGTCCTCCGCGGCGTCGAACAGGGCGCGCGCCGTGGTGCCGGGCAGGATGCCCTGCTCCGCCGGCGGGGTGACGAGGGTGCGGCCGCGGGCGATCACGACCGTCGCACGCGGCGCCTCCAGCACACGGCCCTCACTGGAGGTGAAGATCACGTCGTCGGCCCCCTGCTCCTGCGCGTACCGCGCGGCCGCCATGTTCACGGCGTAGGACAGCGTCTTGGCGCCGAGGAGGAGCCACGGCGCGTCGGTACCGAGCCCCGTCGAGTAGCCACGGTTGAGAGTGATGGCCGAGACGCCCTCGGTGCGGGCACGCCTCGCCCGCTCGGGCAACGGCGACACGGTGACGTAGGCGGTGGGCGTGCCGGGATCGGACTCGCGCCCCCGGGTGTAGACGAGCCGCAACGCCCCCTCGGCGCCGCCCGCCTCTTCGCCGTACAGCATCGCGGCGCGCTGCATCGCCGCCCACCAGGCGCCGTCGTTCGGTGCGGGGAGACCGAGGGCTGCGGCCGACCGGGCCAACCGATCGAGATGCGCCCGCCCCTTCAGCGGCGCGCCGTCACGGACCAGCACGGTCTCGAAGCAGCCGTCGCCGCGGACCGCGCCGAGGTCGTCGGCGTACAGCAGGGGCGCGTCGGGAGCGCGCACGGAACCGTCCAGAGTGACCACCACGGAAGCCATGGCGGAAACAGTATTCGACGCCGGAGAGGGCCGCGCGGCCAGCGGGGTAAGCTCGGGGAGTGTCGACTGAAGAACATTCCACGTCCGGCATCATGAACCCGGAGGGCACGCCGGATACCGGTGTGACCTGGCACTTCGGGGATCCTTTCGGCGAGCAACGGGCGGCCGAGCGCAGCGCGGCGGTGGTCGACCGCTCGCACCGCCGCGTCATCACCCTGACCGGCCCCGAGCGCCTGTCCTGGTTGCACTCGATCACCAGCCAGCACCTGACGCACCTGCCGGACCGGACCGCCACGCAGAACCTCAATCTCGACGGCAGCGGGCGGGTCCTCGACCACTTCCACCTCATCGACGTGGACGGCACGACGTACCTCGACACCGAGCCCGCCGCGCTCGCCCCGAAGGAGGCGCCGCTCAGCCCGGACCTGGCGACCTACCTCCAGCGCATGGTCTTCCGCTCCGACGTGCAGGTGCAGGCCCGCGACGACCTCGCGGTGCTCACCGTGATCGGGCCGGACGCCGGGACCGTCGCCGCGCAGGTCGAGGGGGTCCGCCGCAGCGAACCGGGCGAGGTGAACCTCATCGTGCCGCGCGAGCGCCTGCGCGCGGACTTCGACGCCCTCGTCGCCGCGGGCGCACGCCCCGCGGGCACCTGGGCCTACGAGGCCCGACGGGTCGCCGCCGCCCGCGCGCGGCAGGGGATCGACACCGACGAGCGGACCATCCCGCACGAGGTGGACTGGATCGCCACCGCGGTGCACCTCGACAAGGGCTGCTACCGCGGGCAGGAGACGGTCGCGCGGGTGCAGAACCTGGGCCGGCCGCCGCGCCGCCTGGTGCTGCTGCACCTCGACGGCTCCGCCGACGCGCGGCCCGCGACGGGCGACCCCGTCACGCTGGACGGCCGCACCGTCGGGCGGCTCGGCACCGTCGTCGAGCACGCCGACTACGGGCCCATCGCGCTCGCGCTGGTCAAACGGTCCGTCCCCGACGACGCGAAGCTCGACGCCGGCGGCGCGGCCGCCGCGATCGACACGGACGTCACGCCCGCCACGGACGCCGGCGAGCAGGCCGGACGGTCCGCCGTCGACCGGTTGCGCGGCCGATGACGGCCGGGCGGGTCCTCGCGGTGTGCGTCGTCGCCGAGGAGCGGCGGCTCGACCCGCGCAAGCCCGATCAGCGCACCGCCATCGACAAGCGGCCCGCCGACGGCCCCGTCGACGTGGGTCCGCTCGGCCCGCTCACCGACCACGTGTGCGACACCCGCCACCACGGCGGCGCGGAGCAGGCCGTGTACGCGTACTCCGAGCACGAGGCGCGCCGCTGGGCCGACGAGCTCGGCCGCGAACTGCCCGCGGGCTGGTTCGGCGAGAACCTGCGGCTCGACGGGGACACCACCGACCTCGTGGTGGGGACGCGACTGCGCGTGGGCGCGACACTCGAGCTCGAGGCGACCATCCCGCGCACCCCGTGCCGCACCTTCGCGTTGTGGTCGGGCGAGGAGGACTGGCTGGCGCGGTTCATGGCGCGCGGCGACTCCGGCGCCTACTTCCGCGTCGTCGCTCCGGGGCCCGTGGCGGCCGGGGATGCGGTCGTCGCCCTGCACGTACCGGAGCACGGCGCGACGGTCCGCGACCTCTTCCGCGCGACGCGGCCCGACCGGTTGCGCGCCCTCCTCAGTGCCGATGACCTGCTGCCGAAGGTCGAACGGGACGCGACGAGGGCCCTCAAACGCGCCGACTGACACCCGGGCGGCAGCACCATCGGCGGGAGCACGCTAAACTGGGCACCAGGAAGAATTAGTAAACGGAGAAAGGGGCCGCCACCCGCCGGGCAATCCGGTAGCTGGCCGCCCCTTCATTGCGCAAGGGGGTCCCCCATGGGCCGCGGCCGGGCAAAGGCGAAGCAGACGAAGGTTGCACGCGAGCTCAAGTACAGCTCGCCCAGCACTGACCTGAAAAGGCTGCAGGACGAGCTGGCGGGTGGCGGGAACGACGAGGCCGATGCTCTCGCCTCGCACCCCGAGTGGAGCGACATCGCGGGTGACCCGTACCGCGAGGATGAGTGGCGCCGCGCCTGACGCGGCCGTACCTCCCCGTTCGTACCCGCCGTTGGGCACCGTGACCCCCGGGTCACGGTGCCTACGGCGTTCCTAGAACTTCGGGTGCGAACCGCTGAGCACAGCTCCGGCGGAGGCCCCGTCGGCCTTCTTGATGGTCCCCAGCACCCAGCTGTCGATGTGGCGTGCCGTGAGCACGGCGAGTGCGCGGTCCACGTCCTCGGGCGCGACGATCGCGACCATGCCGACGCCCATGTTGAAGGTCTTCTCCATCTCGCCCTGCTCCACGCGCCCGCGCTGGGCGATCAGGGCGAACACGGCCGACGGGCTCCACGTGTTGCGGTCCAGCTCGGCGACGAGTCCGTCCGGGATCACGCGCCCCAGGTTGGCGGCCAGCCCGCCCCCGGTGACGTGGCAGAAGGTGCGCACCTGCGTCTCCTGCGCCAGCCGCAGGCAGTCGAGGGCGTAGATGGCGGTGGGCTCGAGCAGTTCCTCGCCGAGCGTGCGGCCGAACTCCTCGACGTAGCCGCCCAGGTCCATGTGCCCCCAGTCGAGCAGCACCTTGCGGGCCAGGCTGTAGCCGTTGCTGTGCAGGCCGGAGCTCTTCATGGCGATCACGACGTCGCCGGCGCGCACATTGTCCGGGCCGAGCACCTCGTCGGCCTCGACGACGCCGACACCCGTCGCGGAGAGGTCGTACTCGCCCTCGGCCATGAGGCCGGGATGCTCGGCGGTCTCGCCGCCCAGCAGCGCGCAACCGGCGCGGACGCAGCCCTCGGCGATGCCGCCGACCAGCTCGGCGACGGTCTCGGGGACCACCTTGCCGACGGCGATGTAGTCCTGCAGGAACAGGGGCTCGGCGCCGGTCACGACGAGGTCGTCGACCACCATCGCGACGAGGTCGATGCCCACGGTGTCGTGCTTGCCGAGGGCCTGGGCGACGGCGATCTTGGTGCCGACGCCGTCGGTCGACGCGGCGAGCACGGGCTCACGGTACTTCTTCAGCGCGAACAGGCCGGCGAAGCCGCCCAGTCCGCCGAGGACCTCGGGGCGGGTGGCGCGCTTGGCGTGCGGCTTGAACAGTTCGACGGCCCGGTCACCGGCCTCGATGTCGACTCCGGCAGCGGCGTACGAGGCACCCTGCGGCGGGTGGGTGTTGGAATCCGTCACGGATGCATAGGCTACCGGACCGCGAGGCCCTGGGCCTCCGCCGGACCGGACGGCTCGCGCCCGGGCGGACCCCGCCGGCGCCCGCGACGGGACCGGGGTCAGGGACGACGCAGCGCGGACGCGTTGTCGTTGTCGGCCTGCAGCGGGTCGCCCTCCGTGCCCGCCTTGAGCATGTTCTCCAGGACGGCCTTGCCCATCGACGTCGACTCGGGCAGCGGGATGGGGTACACCCCGTCGAAGCAGGCCCGGCACATGGACTCGCCGGCGTGCTCGGTGGCGGCCGTCATCTCCTCGAGCGAGATGTAGCCCAGGGAGTCGGCGCCGATCGCGGCGCGGACCGACTCGACCATCGCCTCCACCGAGTCGGCGCCGCCGCCGTTGGCGATGAGCTCGGCCGGCGACGCGAAATCGATGCCGTAGAAGCACGGCCACTTGACCGGCGACGACGCGATGCGGACGTGGATCTCGGCGGCGCCGGCCTCGCGGAGCATCCGGATGAGGGCACGCTGCGTGTTGCCGCGGACGATCGAATCGTCGACCACGACGAGTCGCTTGCCGCGGATCACCTCGCGCAGCGGATTCAGCTTGAGCCGGATGCCCAGCTGGCGGATGGTCTGGCTGGGCTGGATGAAGGTGCGGCCGACGTAGGCGTTCTTCATCAGGCCCTGGCCGTACGGGATGCCCGATTCCTGGGCGTAGCCGACGGCCGCGGGGGTGCCCGACTCGGGCACGGGGATCACGAGGTCGCCGTCGGCGGGGTGCTCGCGGGCGAGGCGGCGACCGATGTCGACGCGGGTCGAGTGCACCGACCGGCCGTGGATCACCGAATCCGGGCGGGCCAGGTAGACGTACTCGAAGATGCAGGTCTTGGGGGTGGGCTCGGCGAATCGCGTGGAACGCACGCCGTCCTCGTCGATCGCCAGCAGCTCGCCCGGCTCGATGTCGCGGACGAAGGAGGCGCCGACGATGTCGAACGCGGCGGTCTCGGAGGCGACGACCCAGCCGCGGTCCAGCCGGCCCAGCGACAGCGGTCGCACGCCGTGCGGGTCGCGCGCCGCGTACAGCGTGTGCTCGTCCATGAAGGTCAGGCAGAAGGCGCCCTTCACCGTGGGCAGCAGCTCCATCGCCGCCTGCTCCAGGGTGCGGTCCGCGGCGGCGTGCGCGAGCAGCGCCGTGAGGACGTCGGAGTCGGAGGTCGCGGCCTTGCTGGGGCGGCCGCCCGCGACCCCGAGCTCGACGGCGCGCTCGGCGAGCTCGGCGGTGTTGACCAGGTTGCCGTTGTGGCCGAGCGCGACGCCGTTCCCCGCGCTGGTGGTGCGGAAGATCGGCTGGCTGTTCTCCCAGGTGGTGGAGCCGGTGGTCGAGTAGCGGCAGTGCCCGATCGCGACGTGGCCGGGCATCGAGCTCAGCGTCTGCTCGTCGAAGACCTGGCTGACCAGCCCGAGGTCCTTGAAGACCAGCACCTGCTGCCCGTCGCCGACGGCGATGCCGGCGGCCTCCTGGCCGCGGTGCTGCAGGGCGTAGAGGCCGTAGTAGGTGAGTTTGGCGACATCCTCGCCCGTCGCCCAGACGCCGAAGACGCCGCACTCCTCCCTGGGCTCCTGCTCCTCGCCGTCATCGAGCGGGGCGCTGGTGTTGACGACGCTGAGCGGAAGCTGCTGCACGGCTGACTCCTGGGGCTGGGGGCGTGGCCTGAACCGATTGTAGGACCGATCCGCCAGCGGAAACGAATCGCCGAGTAGGTTTCTTCCCGGAGCGACGGGGGCGCGGGCCCGCTGCTGGGAGGGGAAGACGCGTGGACCGATCATCGATACGGAGGACGACGGGGTTCCTCGCGGCGCTGGTCATCGTCGGCGGCGGGGTTCCGGGCTGCGCGACGACGGTGGCGGGAACCCCGGTGGCGGGCCAGGCGACGACCGGTGCCCCCACATTCTCGCCCGGGCCGGAGACGCCCCTCGAAGCACCGTCGAACGCTGCGCCGAACCCGGCTCGCCTCGCCGGCATCTGGACCGGCACCTACGTCTGCAACCAGGGCGCGACCGCGCTCTCGTTGACGCTCGCCGACCCCGCGTCCGGCCCGTCCCGGTTCGACTTCAGCGCGACGCCCGGCAACCCCGGGGTGCCGAGCGGCGCGTACACGATCACGATGTCGCTCGACGGTGCGGACCTCGTGCTGACTCCGCTCGCGTGGGTGAACCGGCCGGGGAACTACGAGATGGTGGGGCTGCGGGTGACGGGGCCGATCGACTCGGCGACGACACTCCTGGCCGGGTCCGTCACCTACCCGGGCTGCACGACGTTCGAGGTCCGCAGGAAGGGAGCTCAGTGATGGCGAAGACGATCGATCCCGCGGAGATGCGGGCTTCCGTGCTGGCGGTCCGCGAGTGGATCACCGACGACGACGCACCCGCTCCCCCGCGCGCCGCGGTCGCCGCCGCCGTCCGGTCGACGGCCCGCACCCTGGCGCAGGACGCGCCGGGCGGGTCCGTCGAGGTGCGGGTGCCGCCGTTCGTCGCGGTGCAGTGCATCGAGGGCCCGCGGCACACCCGGGGGACGCCGCCGAACGTCGTGGAATGCGCGCCGCGCGTGTGGTTGCGGCTCGCGACGGGCCTGCTGAGCGTCGACGAAGCGACGGAAGCCGCCGACCTGACGGCCAGCGGCTCCCGCGCGGGTGAGATCGCCCGCTTCCTGCCGATCCTGCGGCTGTAGCCCTACTTCGCGGTGCGCACCTTGTTCGTCGCCGCGGTGAGCGCCTGGGTGAACCCGGCGCGGTCGGCCCGCGCGTTCTCGCTCACCGCGGTCGAGACCAGGAGCACCGTGTAGCCGCGGACCTCCTCGCCGCCGATGATCTGCTCCTGCACGAAACGCGACGTCTCGCCGTCGACGGTGGCGGTGCCCGTGGCCCGGGTGAGCACGGCGCGCGCGCTCTTGGGGGCTCCCGGCAGCGCGATCGGCGTGGACGTCGCGTTCATCACCACGCGGTCGGACGAACCGGGCTTGGGGGTCATCTCGATGCGGATGTTCTCGCAGCCGGCGGGGATGCGCAGCGCGTTCTCCAGGGTGCCGGTCGTCGACAGCGTCTCCGACAGGGAAGCCCGCTTCGCCTCGTTCACCGCCACCACGATCGGCATGCCGGCCGCGCGGTTGAGCGCGCCCCGATCGAGGGCGGGAGCGCAGTGCGCCGGGGTGACCCGGGCGCCGGCCAGCCCGTCGCCGACGGCCGTGGTGATCTCGGAGATGTCCTTCGGGGTCACCTTCTCCACCTGGTAGCCGGCCGGGAACTCGCCCTGCGCGAGAAGCAGCTGCGCGGGCGGCGTCGTCGGCTTCGCGGGTGCGGCGGTCGCGACCGCCGCCGGAGCGGCGACGGCGGAAGCGGCGGCGAGGGCCAGGGCGGTGCGGCGGACGGCGCGCATGAGGGTCTCCTATCGCTGGTCGTGATCGATGTCGAGGATAGTTCATCGCATGTACTGGCCGGTGAACTCCCGACGACCGGGACGTAACGGCACACATCGCACGCCGTCCACGGCGGCGCCCGGCGTGGCGGCGGGGAGCACCGTACGCCGTCCCGATGACTCGATTCGCCCCCGCGCCCCGCGCCGCTTCTGCAAAGCTGCGACCCATGGGTGCCGATGTCGATGCCAGGGTGTTCACGCGCGAGGACCGCATGCGGTTCCGCCGCCAGGTCCAGCGCGGGACGGACGCGATCGCCCGCATGCTGGCCGAGGGCCTGTTCACCGACGACGGCGCGCCGCCGGAGCCGCTGCTCGGCATGGAGGTGGAGCTGAACCTCGTCGACGACGAGATGCAGCCGGCCATGGCGAACGCGGAGGCGCTCGACGCCATCGCCGACCCCGACTTCCAGACCGAGCTCGGCCAGTTCAACATCGAGATCAACGTCGCGCCGCGGCCGTTCGTCGACCAGAGCACGGAGAACCTCGAGGACTCCCTCCGGGAGTCGCTGAACCGGGCCGACGAGCGCGCCCGCGCGGCGGGATCGAACCTGGTCATGATCGGCATGCTGCCGACACTCGAGGAGGAGCACTTCGGCAAGCAGTGGTTCTCCGCGAACCCGCGCTACGACCTGCTCAACGAGCAGGTCTTCGCCGCGCGGGGCGAGGACATCGAGATCGACATCGAGGGGGCCCCGCTGCCCGGCGCGGTCGTCGGGGAGCGCCTCGACATCACCTCGGACACGATCCTCCCCGAGGCGGCGTGCACCTCGCTGCAGTTGCACCTGCGGGTGGCTCCCGAGGACTTCGCGGCGCACTGGAACGCGGCGCAGGCCATCGCGGGCGTGCAGGTGGCGATCGCGGCGAACTCGCCCTTCCTCGCCGGCAAGGCGCTGTGGCACGAGACCCGCATCCCACTGTTCGAGCAGGCCACCGATACCCGGCCCATCGAGCTGCGCAATCAGGGTGTGCGGCCGCGGGTCTGGTTCGGCGAGCGGTGGATCACGTCCACCTTCGACCTGTTCGAGGAGAACACCCGCTACTTCCCGGCGCTGCTGCCGGTGTGCAGCGACGTCGATCCGCTCGAGGTGGTCTCCCGCGGCGAATCCCCCGAGTTGCCCGAGCTGCGCATGCACAACGGCACCGTCTACCGCTGGAACCGCCCCGTGTACGACGTGGTCGACGGGCACGCGCACCTGCGGGTGGAGAACCGGGTGCTGCCCGCGGGCCCGACGGTGGTGGACACGATGGCGAACGCCGCGTTCTACTACGGTGTGGTCCGCTCGCTGGTCGAAGCCGACCGCCCCATCTGGACCCAGATGAGCTTCGACGCGGCGACCGAGAACCTGCACTCCGGCGCCCGCGACGCCTTCGATGCCGGCCTGTACTGGCCGAACGTCGGCTGGATCCGCCCCGACGAACTGGTGCTGCGACGTCTGCTGCCGCTCATGGACGCGGGCCTCAAGGCGTACGGCGTCGGTTCGAAGTCGCGCGAACGGTACATGCAGGTGCTCGAGGGGCGCTGCATCCAGCGGCAGACCGGCTCGTCGTGGCAGCGGCAGGCCGTCGCGAACCGCGAGGCCGCGGGCGAGTCCCGTGAGCAGGCCCTGCGCGGCATGCTCGCCGACTACGTCCAGCTCATGCACGAGGGGAACCCCGTGCACACCTGGGAGGCGTGAGCGCGCCGCGCAGCGGTCAGCGGCGCAGCACGAAGAAGAACGGCGGCACGTCGCGCAGGTCCATGACGCCCAGCAGAGTGGCCCCGTCGACGCGCCGGAAGTGATCGTTGATGGGCAGCGCGTCGTAGCTCATCGTGGCGGTGACGACGCCGCGGTGCTCCATCATCCGCAGCCGCGCACGGGGTTTCGTCGTGCGCACCAGGCGCAGTCCGCGGCGGGCCAGCGGCGCGGTCGCGGTGAGCAGTCCGCGTGGCAGCCGCATCGACGCCCCGAGCGGCATGGCGGCGGGGTTCACCGGGAACGGGCCGCGCGGGCCGTCGAAGACGAGCGGCTGCACGTCGTTCGCGGAGGCGAAGCGCTTGCCGTGCCAGCCGTAGAGCTCGAGGAGGCCGTCCATGGGGTGGCCGGTGTCCAGGCCCTCACCGCGCCAGTCGCCGAGGATGTCGGCCACCTGCACGGCGGGCAGTGCGTCGTAGAGCGCGAAGGCCTCGGTGGCGGTGCCCGCGGCCTGCAGCCGGTCCAGTTCCGCCGCGGGCGATCCGGGGTTCGGGCTCATCGGTCCTCCTCGTCCGCTCCTCGTTCCGACGGTACGCTCACCCGCCGAGCAGGTGCGCGAGCGCATCGTCCACGCCCGGGTAGCGGAAGGCGTGGCCGCGCCGCTCCAGCTCGGCGGGGCGTACCCGCTGGGAGGCGAAGGCGAGGTCGTCGGCGCCCTCCCTGCCCAGGAGGAGCGCGGGCCCGAAGGCGGGGACGGGGAGCAGCGTGGGCCGGTGCACGGCCCGGCCGAGGGCACGGGTGTACGCCGCGTTGCGGACCACGCCCGGCGCGACCGCGTTGACGGCCCCCGACAGGCCGGTGTCCCACAGGGCGCGGTGGTAGACGTCGACGAGGTCGTCGATGCTCACCCACGGCTGCCACTGGCGGCCGTCGCCGAGCCTGCCGCCGAGACCCGCACGGAACAGCGGCAGCAGCAGCTCGAGGGTCCCGCCCTGCGGCGCCTGGACGATTCCCGTACGCACGGTGACCACGCGGGTCCCGTCGCCCGCCCCGTCGTGCGCGGCGTCCTCCCAGCGGCGCACCACGTCGGCGAGGAAGTCGGGCTCTGTGGGGGCCGCCGACTGCTCGGTGAGGATCTCGTCGCCGCGGTCGCGCCCGTACCAGCCCACGGCGGACGCGCTGACGAACACCGGCACCCCCGCCTGCGCGGCGGCGCGGGCCAGCAGCCGCGTCGGCTCGATCCGGCTCGCCGCGATGCGCTCCTTGTGCGCCGCGGTGAACCGGCCGGCGATGCTCGCGCCGGCGAGGTGGATGACGGCGTCCACGCCCTCCAGGGCGGCGGGGTCCGGCGCGGCGGGGTCCCAACGGCGTTCGTCGGGCGACTGCGGCTCGCCGCGGACCAGCCGGAGCACTCGGTGCCCACCGGTACCGAGGAACGCCGCGAGATCGGTCCCGACGAGGCCGGACGCGCCGGTGACCGCCACCGTGGACGGTGCCAGGCCCGCGTCGGCGGCCCGACGGTGCGCCGCCAGGTCCCCGGCGAGGCGCCGGTACCGGAAGGCGATGACCTCGGAGAGCAGGCGCTCGGGAACGGGTGTCTGCACCTCGTCCGTCACCCGGGTCCGGTCGGCGCCGACGGGTTCGAAGCCGTGCACGTGCCGCCACGGGAACAGGCCGGCGGGCAGCGTCCGGACGCCGTCCGCCGTGACCTCGTCGACGAATCTCCGCCCCGGGACGTATCCCTCCGGATCGTGCGCGGCGCGCCAGCGCAGTCCCCCGGGCAGGTCGATCACCGTCACGCCGTCCGCGAGCGACGTGGCCTGCGAGCGGAGCCGCATCGGCAGCCAGGGTGCCTGCAGCCGGGCGAACGCCCCGGGCCGCGAGAACCACTCGAAGACCTGGTCGATGGGGGCGTCGATGACGGCGGATCCGTGAATTCCCATGGCCCCACGCTAGCCCCGGGCCCCCGCGAGCACACCGTGGGAAATCTCTCCGCCCGCGATCCCATCCGGGGGCGCCGCGGCTCCGAATGAGGGGCATGAACGACGCGAACAGACGTTTCGCCGTGATCGGCAGCGGGGTCAGTGGGCTGGTGGCGGCGCACGAGCTGAGCCGGACGGCACGGGTCACCCTGTACGAGCGCGACACCCGTCTCGGCGGCCACGCGCACACGCACACGGTCGATCTCGGGTGGGAGACCCCGGTGCGGGTGGACTCGGCGTTCCTCGTGCACAACGACCGCACCTATCCCGTCCTGTGCCGCCTGTTCGAGGAGCTCGGGGTCGCGACCCGCGATGCCGAGATGAGCATGTCGATCCGCGACGACGTGCGCGGCGTCGAGTTCGCCGGCGGCAAGGGGATCCGCGGCCTCGTGCCGACGCGGCGGCACCTCACCGACGCCGGCCACCTGCGGCTGCTCGCCGAGGTGCCGCGCTTCCACCGGCGCGCGCGGCGGCACCTGGACGACGGTGCGCCCGACGTCCCGCTCGGCGAGTTCGTCCGGCGCGAGGGCTTCGGCGATCGACTGGTGGAGGGCTTCCTCCGCCCGCTCGTCGCGGCGGTGTGGTCGTGCCCGCCCGACGGCGTGGACGCCTATCCGGCCCGGTACCTGTTCCGGTTCCTCGCGAACCACGGCATGCTCTCGGTCGGGCACTCGCTGCAGTGGCGCACCGTCGTCGGCGGGTCCGCGCGGTACGTCGAGGCGGTCGCGGCGGGCATCGCCGACGTGCGGGCCGGCACCGGTGTCCGCGCTCTCGTCCGTACGGGGCGGGGCGTGCGGATCGTCGACGACACCGGTACCGCGGAGGAGTTCGACGGTGCCGTCGTCGCCGTCCACCCGCACCAGGCGCTCGCGCTCCTGGACGCGCCGACGCCCCTGGAGCGCGCGCTCCTGGGCGCCATCGCCTACACACCGAATCCCGCACTGCTGCATACCGACACGTCGCTGTTGCCGCGCACTGGGAACGCCCGCGGTTCGTGGAACTACCTCGCCACGAGCGACGGCAGCCGGGTCTGCGTCACCTACGACGTGACCCGCCTCATGGGGTTGCCGCGGGGCGGCGAGACCGCCCTGGTGACCCTCGGCGGCGAGGGCCTCGTCGACCCCGCGCGCGTCCTCGCCGAGCTGCCCTACGAGCACCCCGCGTTCACGGTCGAATCGGTCGCCGCGGCCGAGCGTCTGGACGGGATCTCCGGTCCGGGGCTCGCTTTCGCCGGCGCGTACCACGGCTGGGGGTTCCACGAGGACGGGGCGGCCTCGGGGCTGCGCGCCGCCCGCCGCGTCGCCGGGGGTGCGCCGTGACCCGGTCGCCCGCCATGTACGACACCGAGATCGGGCACCTGCGGCGCTCGCCCGTCGAGTACGGCTTCCGCCACCGGAGCGCGAGCTGGTTCATCGATGTCGACGCCCCGCCGCGGGTTCCCCGGTGGTTGCGCCCGCTGGTGTCGTTCCGGGCCGCCGACCACCTGTCCCCCGTCGCCGACGGTGCCGACACCCTCCGCGGCCGGGTGGAGCGGACCCTCCGCGAACACGGCACCGAGGCCCCGGGCGGGGCGATCACGGCGCTCCTGAACGCACGCTGCCTGGGCTACGTGTTCGACCCGCTGACGGTGTTCTGGTGTCACGACGCGACCGGTGACGTACGGGTGATCGTCGCCGAGGTGCACAACACCTACAGCGGCCGCCACGCGTACGTGCTGGGGCCCGAGGCACAGTCCGGCGCGTCGGTGGCGAAGGCCTTCTACGTCTCCCCGTTCCACCCCGTGGACGGCGTGTACCGGCTCCGGATGCCCGAGCCGGACGGCGAGCTCTCCATCGACGTGGTGCTCGAGCGACCGGGCCGCGCCCCCTTCACCGCCCAGTGGCGCGGCACCCGCAGGACCGCCACGCCGGGGCGGATCCTGCTGGCGCAGTTGCGTGCCCCGCTCGCACCACTCGTCGTCGCCGCCCGGATCCGCCGGCACGGCATCCGCCTGTGGGCCTCCGGCCTGCCGCTCGTCCCCCGCTCCGACTCCACCGACCAGAAAGCGCACCCGTGACCGTCGACCTCGCACCCCACAGTTCCCGCACCGGCCACCTCGGCGTTCCCGTCCCCACCGGGCTCCGCGCCCGCGTCCTCGGCCGCGCGGCGCGCGCCCTGCTCGTCCGGGCCGCGGCGCGCAGCGGTGTCGTCCTCACGACCGCGGCCGCCCCGGTCGCCGCTGGCCCGGCGATCGTCCTGCGCGCCCCCGATGCCGTGCACCGCAGGATCGGTACCGCCCGGCTCATCGGCTTCGGCGAGTCCTACGTCGCCGGGGAGTGGGACTCCCCGGACCTGGTCGCGGCGCTCACCGCGCTGGCCACGCGGATGCCCGAGCTGGTGCCGCCGTGGCTGCAGATCCTGCGGGGGCTCGCCGCCACGACCCGGCCCGACACCGAGGTCGGCACGCCCGATCACGCGCGGGACAACGTCTCCCACCACTACGACCTGTCGAACGAGCTGTTCGCGCGGTTCCTCGACCCGACGCTCACCTATTCGAGCGCGCTGTTCTCCCCCGCCGAGATCGCGGACGGCGAGCCCGGCGTGACCCGCGCCGGCGCCGCCGGCGAACCCCGCTGGGAGGCACTGGAGGGTGCGCAGCACGCCAAGATCGACCGACTCCTCGACGCCGCCGGTGTCGGCCCCGGCACCCGCCTGCTCGAGATCGGGACCGGGTGGGGCGAGCTCTGTCTGCGCGCGGCGGCGCGAGGCGCCGTCGTGCGCTCGGTGACGCTGTCGACGGAGCAGCGCGCCCTCGCGCTGGAACGGGTCACGGCGGCCGGGCTGTCCGACCGGGTGCGGATCGACCTGCTCGACTACCGCCGCGTCGACGGCGTGTACGACGCCGTGGTGTCCGTCGAGATGATCGAGGCCGTCGGCGCCGCGCACTGGGGCGAGTACTTCGCGACGCTGGCGCGGCTCGTCGCGCCGCGCGGCCGGATCGCGCTGCAGGCCATCACGATGCCGCACGACCGGATGCTCGCCACGCTGCGCACGTACACGTGGATCCAGAAGTACGTCTTCCCCGGCGGGATGCTCCCGTCCACCGAGGCGATCGCCGCGGCCGCCCGGACGGCGGGCCTCACCGTCCGCTCCCGGCACCGGTTCGGCACGCACTACGCGCAGACGCTGCGCCTGTGGCGCGAGCGCTTCCTCGCCGCCCCGGACAACCTGCCGCCGCCCGCGGACGATCCGGAGTTCCGGCGGCTGTGGGAGTTCTACCTCGCCTACAGCGAGGCCGGGTTCCGGTCGGGGTACCTCGACGTGCAGCAGATCGTGCTCACACCGGAGGTGCTCCGATGAGCGGATTCCCGATGGTGACCGTCGCCTCGATCGCGGCCCTCGCCGTCGTCCAGGCGATCACCTTCCTCGTCGGCCGCCGGATCGGCCGGTACAACGTGGTCGACGTCGCGTGGGGCGCGGGCATCGTCGCCGTCGCCTGGATCGCGGTGGCACTGGGCGGCGGCGACCGTGGCCGCGCTCTCCTCGTGGCCGCGCTCGTCTCGGTCTGGGGCCTGCGCCTGTCGTGGCACATGTGGGTGAAATCCGCGGGCAAGGGCGAGGATCCGCGCTACACGGACATGCTCGACCGGGCGGGCGGCGGCACAGCGACGGTGATCCGCAAGGTCTTCGCCGTCCAGGGCGCGGCCCAGTGGTTCGTCGCGCTCCCCGTGCAGGTCTCGGGCACCGCCGGGCCGACCACGGGGCCGTGGACCGCCGTCCTGGTGGCGGGTCTCGTCCTCGCCCTGGCCGGGATCGGCTTCGAGGCCGTCGGCGATCACCAGTTGCGGACCTTCAAGGCGGATCCCGCGCACCGCGGGCGGATCATGGACCGCGGCCTGTGGGCGTGGACCCGGCACCCCAACTACTTCGGCGACGCCTGCACGTGGTGGGGGATCTGGCTGATCGCGGCGAGCGCGTGGCCGGGTGTGCTCACCGTGCTCTCCCCCGTCCTCATGACCTACTTCCTGGTGTACGCCACCGGCGCCCGGCTGCTGGAGCGGTTCATGCACGACCGTCCCGGATGGGACGCGTACGCCGCCCGCACGTCCTTCTTCGTCCCCCGACCTCCCCGAGGAGAGAACCGATGATCCGCACCGCCCGCTCCACCGCCCTCGCCTGCGCCACCGCCCTCGTCGCCGCGGGCGCCACCGCGGCACCCGCCGCCGCGGCACCCCTCGGCCCGGTCACGAAGGTCGACGTCGCGCGCTACGTCGGCACCTGGCACCAGCTCGCCGCGATGCCCGCGCCGTTCAGCGTCCAGTGCGCGCGCGACACCACGGCGACGTACCGCGTCCTCGACGCGACCAACGTCTCCGTCCACAACACGTGCACCACCTGGACCGGGGCGACCTCGTCGATCCGGGGCAACGCCCGCGTCACCGACCCCCGCACCACGGCGCAGCTCCACGTCTCCTTCCCCGGCGTGCCGACCCAGGACGGCCTCGACGGCCCGCCCAACTACGTGGTCGCGGCGCTGGCACCGGACTACTCCTGGGCGTTCGTCGGCGATCCGGCGCGACGCAGCGCCTTCGTGCTGTCCCGGACGCCGGCGGTGCCCGCCGCCCGGTGGGCGCAGCTCCGGGCCACGGCGGAGCGCCTCGGCTACCACCCCTGCACGATCCTCAGCACACCCACCACCGGCGGACTCGAGCGGATCGCGCCACTGTGTGCGCTCCCCTGACGGCGCCCCGTCCCGCGCTCCGTAGCCGGTCCGTGGTGCCGGGAACCGGTAACGTACCGCGGGACGAAGGAGGCACGCGGATGACACGTGCGCGAACCGAGGCCGACGACCTGCTCGTCCGCACCGCCGCAGGCGATGTGGGCGCCTTCCGCGAGCTGTACGAGCGCACCGGCCGACTGGTCTTCGGTACGGCCCTGCGGGTCATCGGGGACCGCGGCTACGGCGAGGAGATCACCCAGGAGGTGTACCTCGAGGCGTGGCGCAAGGCCACCGAGTTCGATGCGGCCCGCGGCTCGGCCGAGTCCTGGCTGGTGACCATCGCGCACCGCCGCTCCGTCGACCGGGTGCGCTCCGAGCGGTCCCGCGGCGAGCGCGAGAACAGCTTCGCCCACGCGAGCTACCAGCGGCCCCACGACGTGGTCGCGGAGACGAGCGAGCAGCGTGCGGACTCGGGCGCCGTGGTCGACTGCCTCGACACCCTGAGCACGCCGCAGCGCGACGCCCTCACCCTCGCCTACTACGGGGGACACACCTACCGCGAGGTCTCGGAGCGCCTCGACGCCCCGCTCGCCACGGTCAAGAGCCGCATCCGCGACGGCATCGCGCGGCTGCGCCGCTGCCTCGAACCGCTCGGGGTCCCGTCATGAGCGACGCACCCGCGGGGACCGGCAACGGCGACGCACTCCTCGACGACGCCGAGGTCTACGCCATCCACGCCCTCGCCCCCGAGGAACGCGCGACCGTCGAGGCGGTGCGCGGGGCGGCGGCCGCCGATGTGCGCGCCGAGTTCGACGCCCGGGTCGACGCGGTGCGCGAGACCATGGCGGCTCAGGCCGCCCAGCACGGGGTCGAGCCGCCCGCGGAGGTCTTCGACCGGGTCCTGGCGCACGTCGTCGACGATCCCGGCGTCACGCCGATCCGCCGGCGCACCCGACCGTCGCGCACGGCGCTGCGCGCGGCCGCCGCGGCCGCGGTCGTGGTGGTCGCCCTCGCGGCCGGCGTCGTCCTCGGGCGCTCCGTCCTCGCCGGGCGGGAGGGTCCGGCACCGTCGGAGACCGAGATCGTGCTGGCGGCTCCCGACGCCCGGACCGCGCAGGCGCGCGTCGGCGACGCGACCATCTCGTTCATCTACTCGCGCGAACGCAACGCGGGCGTGGTCCTGATGAACGACGTGCCGCCGCCGCAGGACGGCACCGTGTACCAGATGTGGCTGATGGATCCGGGCGGCGGCGCCCGCTCGCGCGGCACGATGACACAGGCCGACGTGCGGCCGACGACGACGGCCGCGGTCACGTCGATCGACGGCGCGGAGTCCTTCGGGATCTCGATCGAGCGCCCCGGCGGTGCGGCGACCCCGTCGGACCGGATCGTGACGACCCTGCCGATCGCGCCGCGCTGACCCGGGAGGGGTCAGCCGACCCTGCCGACGCCGACGTAGCCGTAGTCGCAGCGCAGTTGCGCCTCGGTGAGGGGGAACTCCGGGCGCCACCGGCCGTACCGCACGAGGCCGGGCTCGAGGATCTCGGTGCCGTCGAACCACGAGAGGATCTCGGCGCGCGGGCGCAGGTGCAGCGGGGTCGAGGTGTGCTCGTACCGCCGTCGCACCCAGTGCAGCTCGGCCGCGATCTCGGGGTGCGTGGAATCGTCGGAGACCTGCGACAGCGCGATCATGCTGCCCGGCGCCAGCGCCGACCGGTACCGGCGCAGCAGGCCGCCGGGGTCGTCCTCGTCCCCGACGAAGACGAAGGTGCCGACGGCGAGCAACCCGACGGGCCGGTCGAAGTCCAGAAGGCCGCGGGTCACGGGGTGCTCGAGCACCGCACCGACGTTCCGGACGTCGAGTTTGAGGGCCGCCGCGCGGGGATCGTCGCCGACGAGCTGGCGCGCGAGTTCGAAGGCGATCGGCTCCCGGAGGACGAAGACGGTGCGGGCCGACGGGTGGACGATCTGCGCGAGCTGGTGCACCGTGCCACCGGCGGTGATGCCCGATCCGAGGTCGAGGAACTGGTCGATGCCCGTGTTCGCCATGGTCTGCACCGCGCGCCTCGCGAAGGTCCGGGTGAGGCGCGCGCCGAGCGCCCAGTGCGGCGCCTCGCGGGCGATCTCCTCGCCGGCGTCGCGGTCGACGGGGAGGTAGCTGGTGCCGCCGAGGAAGTAGTCGTACAGCCGTGATCCGTTGGGCCGGTCCATGTCCAGCGGGGAGGTCGACGGCACGCCGGCCGAGTCAGGGTTCGTCATTGCAACGTCGAATCTAATCGAACCTCCCGTTCCGCGTAGACTGGCGGAACAGACGGGCGAGCGAGGAGGAGCATGACCGAGTCCTCCTCACCGCTGGGATTCCTCGCGCGCGGAGAATCCGTCGTCGCGGTCCTCGTGGACGAGTTCCTCGTGTCCATCGCGGACGACGTCTACCTCCCACTGCCCGCGGCCGTGGTCCGGGCGGACCTGCTGACGGCCTTCCAGTCCGTGATCGCCGCGCTCGGCGCCGACGACTTCGACCCGGCCGTGGGCCGGGACGTGGGGCGGCTGCTGGTCGCGCTGCAGATCACCGTGCCCGCGGGTGCCGCGGCGGGTGGCCGAGCCATCGCGACCCTGCCGGACGCTCTGGTCCGGGAACCGTCGGCCGAGGTTCGGCGCCGCACCGCCCTGATCCTCGCGGAGTACACCGCCGGCTACGCCGAGGCGCTCACCCGCCGGATCATCGACGGACAGGCCGTCGTGCACCGGGCGGCGCAGCTGGCCCGCCGGTCCGCCGAGGAGGGCGAGCGGCAGGCGCAGGCCCGGCTGCGGGTCATGTTCGAGCACGCCCGTTCCCCGGTGTTCGTCGCGGACGAGCGGGGCCGCGTCCTCGAGGCGAACGCGGCGATGACCCGCATGATGGAGGCGAACCCCACGCTCCTCGGCGACTCGGGCCACGACGTGCGGCCACTGCTCGCGGACGACCCCGCAGACGTGGCCCGCGTCCTCCGGGAGCTCGCCGACGCCGACGACGAGGGGGTCACCCGGTTCCTCGAGCACCGGCGCCTGCACTTCCTCGGCGACTCCAGTGCGGGCCGGTGGGCCCTGAGCCGGGTACCCGCCGAGGGGGATCGGCCGGCGCTGCTCGTGGGCGTCGGGCACGACGTCACGGAGCTGCGCGCGACCCACGCGCAGCTGAGCCATCTCGCGCATCACGACGCCCTGACGGGGCTGCCCAACCGGCGGCGGCTCCGCGAGGATCTCGCCGAACGGCCCGCCGGGCCCGCCGGCTTCTGCCTCGTCGACCTCGACGGCTTCAAGGCGATCAACGACCGGCTCGGGCACGCCGCCGGCGACCGGCTGCTGGTCGCGACCGCCACGCGGATCCGTACCGCGCTCACCGGCGTCGGCACGCTGTACCGGGTGGGCGGCGACGAATTCGCGGTCCTCGTCTCGCCGCCGTTCCGCCCGGGTGACGCGGCGCAGCTCGTGCACCGCGCCCTGACGACACCCGTCGAGGTGCCGGCGACCGACGGGGCCGAGGCGCGGGCGGTACGGATCGGTGCGAGCGTCGGCACCACCACGACCGCCGACGCCGGCAGCTCCGTCGAGGCGCTCATCACCGCGGCGGACGCGGGCCTCTACCGCTCCAAGGACGCGCGGCGGGCCTGAGTGCGCGCGTGGACCGTGCCCGCGATCCACAGCAGCGCGACGACCAGCGCCGTCGAGAGCACCTGGTCCCGGACACCGTCGTTCGCGAGGGCCAGCACGACGATCCCCAGCAGCACCACGAGGACCGCCCACGAGAGGTACGGGTAGCCCCACATCCGCAGCGGCAGGGGCGTGCCGTCGCGGTCGGCGCGGCGGCGCAGCACGATCTGCGAGGCGATCGTCGCGAGCCACGTCACGATGAGCGTCGAGCCGACGACCGCCAGCAGCCGGTCCAGCACCTCGGAGCCCCACACGTACGTGGCGGGCACGGCGAGGAAGCCGATGAGCGAGCTGGCGTACACCGCGAGCACGGGCACGCCTGAGGAGTTCGCGCGCCCGAAGGCCGCGGGCGCCATGCGCCGCTCTGCCAGCGAGTAGAGCATCCGCGAGCTGCCGTACAGGTTGGCGTTGAGCGAGCTGAGCAGCGCGACCACGATGACCACGCCGAGCGTGGTGCCGACCGCAGGCAGCCCGGCGGCGCGCAGCACTGCGACGAACGGCTCGTTCGCGACGCCCGGGTCGTCCCAGGGCAGGGCCAGCAGGATCACGGCGACGCTGCCGACGTAGAACACCAGGATCCGCCAGACCGTCGCGCGGATCGCCCGCCCGACGGTCCGCTCGGGGTCCCGGGTCTCGGCCGCGGCGACGGCCACGATCTCGATGCCGCCGAAGGCGAACGCCACCACCAGGAGCGCGGCGACGACGCCGCTGATCCCGTGGGGCGCGAAGTCCGTGAGGTTGCCCAGCCCGGGCGACGGCGCGCTCGTCCAGCCGAGCAGGTAGCCCACGCCGATGACCAGGAAGAGGGCGACGAACGCGACCTTGATCAGGGAGAACCAGAACTCGAACTCACCGAAACCGCGGACCCCGGCCAGATTCAGCCCGGTCAGCGCGACCATGAAGACCAGCGCCCACACCCACACCGGCGGGCCGCCGGGCAGCAGCCCGTTCAGGATGGCCGCCGCGGCCACGGCCTCCGCGGCCACCACGAGGCACAGCTGCACCCACCACAGCCAGCCGACGGCGAAGCCGGCGCCGGGCCCCAGTGCCCGGCCCGCGTAGTAGGAGAAGGCGCCCGGGTTGGGGTCCGCGGCCACCATCTCGCCGAGCATCCGCATGACGGCGATGACGACGAGTCCCGCGACGGCGTAGGCGATGAGCACCGCCGGGCCGGCCAGGGCGATGCCCTTACCGGCGCCGACGAACAGCCCCGCGCCGATCGCGGAGCCGAGGCTCATCATGATCAGGTGCCGGGCGCGCAGGCCGGCGTGCAGGCCGGGATCGGCCGGCGCGGCCGGCGCGGTGCTCTCTCCGGACGGTGCCGCCATCAGGCGAACAACGCCGGCAGGGTGCCCTCGTGCGCCGCTCGCAGGTCGGCCAGCGTCACGCTGAACCGGCCCTGGACCTCGACGGAGTCGCTGCCCTGGTCGACGACGCCGATGCGCACGGCCGGGAGCTCGCGGGCCGCGCACATGGCGGCGAAGCGGGTCTCCTCCGTACGGGGCACGGCCACCAGCACGCGGCCCGTCGACTCGGAGAAGAGATGCACGAACGCGCCTGCAACATCCTGGGAGCCCTCGGGGAGCAGCAGGCGGCAGCCCGTCTCGCCCGCGAGGGCCGCCTCGACCACGGCCTGCCAGAGGCCGCCCTCGGAGAGGTCGTGCGCGGCGGAGACGAGGCCGTCGCGCGAGGCGGCGGTGAGCACGTCGGCGAGCAGCTTCTCGCGCTGCAGGTCCACGCGCGGCGGGACGCCGCCGAGGTGGTCGTGCTCGACCTGCGCCCAGATGGAACCGTCGAACTCGTCGTGCGTGTCGCCGAGCAGGTACAGCGTCTCGCCGGGCTCGGTGCCGAGGCCCGTCGGGATGCGGCGGCGCACGTCGTCGATGACGCCGAGCACGCCGATCACCGGGGTCGGGAGGATCGCGGTGCTGCCGGTCTGGTTGTAGAAGCTGACGTTGCCGCCGGTCACGGGGATGCCGAGGGCGACGCAGCCGTCGGCGATGCCGTGCACGGCCTGTTGGAACTGCCACATGACGCCCGGGTCCTCCGGCGAGCCGAAGTTGAGGCAGTCGGTGACGGCCTTCGGGGTGGCGCCGGTGACGGCGACGTTCCGGTACGCCTCGGCGAGCGCGAGCTGGCCGCCGACGTACGGGTCGAGGTAGGTGTAGCGGCCCGAGGCGTCGGTCGACAGCGCGATGCCGCGCTGCGTGGTCTCGTCGATGCGGATGACGCCGCCGTCGGCGTTCTCGGCGAGCACGGTGTTGCCGCGGACGTAGCGGTCGTACTGCTCGGTGATGAACTTGCGCGAGCACAGCGCGGGCGACGCGAGGAGCTTCAGCGCGGTGGCGCGCAGCTCCTCGTCGCTCTGCGGGCGCGCGAGGTTCGCGGTGGTGTCGGCGATGAGCGCGTCCATGAACGCGGGACGCTCGACGGGCCGCTGGTAGACCGGGCCGTCGTGGGCGATGGTCCGGGCGGGGGCGTCGACGACGGTCTCGCCGTGCCAGTCGATGACGAGGTGCTCGCCGTCGGTCACCTCACCGATGACGGTGGCGAGGACGTCCCACTTCGCACACACCTCCATGAAGGCGTCCACGTTCTCCGGCGCCACCACGGCGCACATCCGCTCCTGCGACTCGGAGGACAGGATCTCCGCGGCACTCATCCCCTGGGCGCGGCACGCCACCTGGTCGAGGTCGACGTACATGCCGCCGTCGCCGGCCGCGGCCAGCTCGGACGTGGCGCACGACAGTCCGGCGCCGCCGAGGTCCTGGATGCCGACGACGAGCCGCTCGCGGTAGAGGTCGAGGCAGCACTCGATGAGCACCTTCTCCATGAACGGGTCGCCCACCTGCACCGACGGCAGCTTCTTCGGCTTCTCGTCGGCGTCGAAGCTCTCCGACGCGAGCACGGAGACGCCGCCGATGCCGTCGAGGCCGGTGCGGGCGCCGAACAGGATGATCTTGTTGCCCTTGCCGGAGGCGAAGGCCAGGTGCAGATCCTCGGTGCGCAGCACACCCGCGCACAGCGCGTTGACCAGCGGGTTGCCGGCGTACGAGGCGTCGAAGACGGTCTCGCCGCCCACGTTGGGCAGGCCGAGGGAGTTGCCGTAGCCGCCGACGCCGCGCACGACACCGTCGAGCACGCGGCGGGTGTCGGGCGCGTCGGCCGGGCCGAAGCGGAGCTGGTCCATCACGGCGATCGGGCGGGCGCCCATGGCCATGATGTCGCGGACGATGCCGCCCACGCCGGTGGCCGCACCCTGGTAGGGCTCCACGTACGACGGGTGGTTGTGCGACTCGACCTTGAAGGTCACGGCCCAGCCGTCGCCGATGTCCACGACGCCCGCGTTCTCGCCGATCCCCGCGAGCATCGTCGAGCGCATCTCGTCCGTGGTGGTCTCGCCGAAGTAGCGCAGGTGCACCTTGGAACTCTTGTAGGAGCAGTGCTCCGACCACATCACCGAGTACATGGCGAGCTCGGCGTCCGTGGGGCGGCGGCCGAGGATCTCGCGGATCCGCTGGTACTCGTCGTCCTTGAGTCCGAGCTCGCGGTACGGCTGGTCGACATCGGGCGTGGAGGCGGCGTGGGAGACCGTGTCTACGTGCACCCGCCCAGTTTAGACGGGTGATTCACGGCCGGAGTTTCAGCCAGCGGTCGAGCACCACCAGGGCCTGATCCGCGGGCTCGCCGTCGGCGGGCCGGAGCACCAGTTCGGGCCGGTCCGGCGCCTCGTAGGGCGCGTTGACGCCGGTGAAGTCGGCGATCTCGCCCGCCCGGGCCCGCGCGTACATCCCCTTGGGGTCGCGCTGTTCGCACAGCTCGACGGGGGTGTCGACGAACACCTCGAGGAAGGGCAGGCCCGCCTCCTCGTGCTGGGCCCGGATCCGGTCGCGGTCGGAGCGATAGGGGCTGATGAGCGACGCGATCGCCACCGTCCCGGCGTCGGCCAGCAGCTGCGCGACCGCGCCCACGCGGCGCACGTTCTCCGCGCGGTCCTCCGGGGTGAAACCGAGGTCGGCGTTGAGGCCGTGCCGCAGGTTGTCGCCGTCGAGCCGGTACGCGGGCACGCCCCGCGCGACCAGGAGCCGCTCGAGCTCGCACGCCACCGTCGACTTCCCGGACGCCGAGAGACCGGTCAGCCAGACGGTGCCGCCGCGCGTCGCCCGGTCCTCGCGGCGCACGGCCGCGCCGTGCCAGACCACGGCGCTGGAGCGCAGCGTGGGACCGGTGATCATTCCCGCGGCGACGGTCTCGTCGGTCTGCGGGTGCACCAGCACGAAGCTGCCGAGGGTGCGGCCCCGCCGGTACTGGTCGAACAGCACGGGCCGGCGGGCGGCGAGCTGGACGCGGCCGATGTCGTTGAGCCCGAGCGCGGCGGCGTCCCGGTCGCGATGCAGGGAGCTGGTGTCCAGCCGGTAGTCCAGCGCTTCCACCCGCACGAGGTCGGAGCTGTGGGCGTGCAGCATCAGGTACTCGGCGCCGGCGGTGAGCTTCGCGGTGTCGGAGAACCAGCACACGGTGGTGTCCAGGTCGGTCGCGGACTGCGGCCGGTTCGCGGGCCGGCACAGCACGTCGCCGCGGCCCACGTCGAGATGGTCGGCGAGCCGGACGCACGCGGCCTCCCCCGCCTCCAGCCGGTCGGCCTTCGCGCCCCCGGGCCGGTACAGCTCGGCCACCGTCGTGGTGAAGCCCGACGGGAGCGCGACCACGTCGTCGCCGACCGCGAACGCACCGGAGGCGACGGTGCCGGCCACACCCCGGAAGTCGCTGTCGCGGGGGCGGATCACGTACTGCACGGGCAGGCGCGCGTCGATGAGGTTCCGATCGCTGACCACGTGCACGTTCTCTAGGTGGTAGAGCAGCGAGGGTCCGTCGTACCAGGGGGTGTCGGCGGATCGCTCGGTGACGTTGTCGCCCAGCAGCGCCGAGACCGGGATGGCCTCCACGTCGTGCACCTCGAGCTTGGCCGCGAACTCGGCGAACTCGGCACGGATGGCGTCGAAGCGGGCGCGGTCGAAGCCGACCAGGTCCATCTTGTTGACGCACAGCACGACGTGCTCGACGCCGAGGAGCGAGGTGAGGAAGGCATGCCGGCGGGACTGCCGCGTGAGGCCGTGCCGGGCGTCGACGAGGATCAAAGCCACGTCGGCGGTCGAGGCACCGGTGACCATGTTGCGGGTGTACTGCTCGTGCCCGGGGGTGTCGGCGAGGATGAACTTGCGGGTGGCGGTGGCGAAGTAGCGGTGGGCCACGTCGATCGTGATGCCCTGCTCGCGTTCGGCGCGCAGGCCGTCGGTGAGCAGCGCCAGGTCGACGCCCTCCTCGCCGCGCGCGGCGGTGGTGGCGGCGACGGCGCTGAGCTGGTCCTCCAGCACGGCCTTGGATTCGAAGAGCAACCGCCCGATGAGCGTGGACTTGCCGTCGTCCACGCTGCCGGCGGTCGCGATGCGCAGGATCTCCATCAGCAGTGGCCCTCTCCGGTCTCCGCGACCACCGAGCCGCTCACCAGCATTCGCGCGCTCATCAGAAGTAGCCCTCCTTCTTCCTGTCCTCCATGCCGGCCTCCGAGATCCGGTCGTCGGCGCGGGTCGCGCCGCGCTCGGTGATCCGGGTGGTGGCGACCTCGGCGACGACGGCCTCCGCAGTGGTGGCGCCCGATTCCACGGCGCCGGTGCACGTCGCGTCGCCGACGGTGCGGAACCGGACCGTCCGGCGCTCGGGTGTCTCGCCGGGCAGGGGCGCGACGAGGGGCCCGGTGGAGAGCAGCATTCCGTCGCGTTCGATCACCTCGCGCTCGTGCGCGTAGTACAGCGACGGCAGCGCGATCGCCTCGGCCGCGATGTACTGCCAGATGTCGAGCTCGGTCCAGTTGGAGAGCGGGAAGACGCGGATGTGCTCGCCCGTCCGATGCCGGCCGTTGAAGATGTTCCACAGCTCGGGGCGCTGCGCGCGGGGGTCCCACTGCCCGAAGCGGTCGCGGAAGCTGAAGATCCGCTCCTTGGCGCGCGCCTTGTCCTCGTCGCGGCGCGCCCCGCCGAAGGCAGCGTCGAAGCGGTGCTCGCCGATCGTGCGCAGCAGCGTCGCGGTCTGCAGCCGGTTGCGGGTGGCACCCGGGCCGGTGGGCTCGACGACGGCCCCCGAGTCGATGTCGTCCTGCACGCTGCCCACCAGGAGCCGCAGCCCGCGCTCGGCGGCGAGCCGGTCGCGGAAGGCGAGGACCTCGTCGAAGTTGTGCCCGGTGTCGATGTGCAGCACCGGGAACGGGATCGCGGCGGGCCAGAAGGCCTTGGCCGCGAGGTGCACCATGACCACCGAGTCCTTGCCGCCCGAGAACAGCAGCACGGGCCGCTCGAAGGTGGCGGCCACCTCCCGGAAGACGTACACCGCCTCCGCCTCGAGGACGCGCAGATGTTCCGCGGCGACCGTTGTCTCCAGCACACCCCACCTCCGGTTCATATTTGGACCTCGTTGGTCCATTCTTGTTCCGGAGATTAGAACGCGTTCTCGTCGGCTGTCAACAGCCTCACCGCCCCGGCTTGCGGCCCCCGATGCGGACCGTGATGCGGTCGGCCGCGGCGACGAGCGCGGCCGCCCGCTCGGCGATCCCCCGCTCGTCCAGCTCGGCGCTCACGTACAGGCTCGCCACCATCGCCTGCGCGCCGTCGCCGTCGTAGACCGGCGCGGAGATCACGCTGACGTTCTGCGACGCCCCCTCCGCGCGGGCCTCGTCCCGCAGGTGGACGCGGTCTCCGATGCCGGCCACCACCTCACCGAGCAGCGCCCGCAGTTCCGCCGGGATGTCGCCGGGCACGCCCGCCATCAGCCGATACAGCTGCTGCCCCGCCGGGGTGAGCAGCTCGACGAGGTAGCCGTCGGCGCGGCAGGTCTCGATGACCCGCGCGAGCCGGTCACCGTCGGCGCGGACGTGGTCGCGGGCGAGCCACCGCTCCAGCCGGCCGGTGCGGTCCCAGAGCACGTACATGAGCCCGATGGGCGGCGTGAACGGATAGCTGTCGCCCACCTTCACCATCGCGGGACGCCCCGGGTCGACGGCCACGTCGAGCACCGTCACCCGGTCGCCGACGACACCCGAGAGCGAGACCGGGTGACCGAAGGCCTCCCACAGCCCGGTGAGTACGTCGCCGCCCGCGGGATCGGCCCGCAGGGAGGTCCGGGCGGCGCGCCCGAGCGGGATCAGTGCGGGACCGAGGCGGTAGGTCTTGTCCCGGTCGTCGCGGATCAGATACCCGGATTCGACCAGCGTGGTGGCGATGCCGAGGCATGTCGGCTTGCTCAGTCCGACGCGCCGCGCGAGCTCCGAGATGCCGAACCGCTCCCGCTCGTGGCGGGCCAGGAACTCGAGCACCGCCACCACGCGCGCGGTCGGGGGCGAGGTCCGGCCGGCCGCCCCGGCCCGCTCCGCCGATTCCGCCGCTTCCGTCATCGCCACTCCTTGACACTCATCCGCGCCTGCGCCTACGGTCTGGAACAGGTTCTACCGCATTGGTTCATATTTGTACCACTTTCGGAGGTGGGATGTACAGCGATCCGCTCGTCGCGGCGATCACCGAGGCCGAGGGCCTCGTCGCCGCGGCACCGCACATCGAGACCGAGGCCGACCTGCTGGAAGGGCTGCAGTACCTCGCGCAGGGCGTGGCGGCCTGCGTCCACGGCGCCTTCGGATTCGATAAGGACCACCCGTTCCTGCTCAGCGGCACCGGCCCGTTCACCAAGATGGGCCTGGACAACCCGGACACGCTGTATTTCGGCGCGCGGGTCGACGGTGCGCACGAGTACGTCGTCACGGGCCGCCGCGGCACCACCTGCGACATCAGCTTCCAGGTGCTCGGCGGCGGCGAATACACCGACGACAACGTTCCGGCCAGCGCGGTGGCGTTCGACGACCGGGAGCTGACCGTCGACGCCGAAGGCCGGTTCGAGGTGCGGTTCGGGCCCGGCGAGCCCGTGGCGGGCTCGTACTACCGGCTACCGCCCGGCAAGGCGCAGCTGGTGATCCGCGAGGTCTTCGACGACTGGGCGGCGCACCGCAGCACCTTCGCCATCGCGCGTGCCGACACCGCCGGCACGGCCCCGCCACCCCCGACCCCGGAGCTCATGGCGAAGCGCTACGCCGCCGCGGGCAAGCAGCTGGTCAATCGCGTGAAGACCTGGCTGCAGTTCCCGAAGTGGTTCTACGATCCACTCCCGGTGAACACGTTGACGGCACCGCGCCTCACTCCCGGCGGCCTCGCCACGCAGTTCTCCTCCGTGGGCCACTACGACCTCGCCGACGACCAGGCGCTGGTCATCACGGTGCCCCGTGGTGACGCGCCGTACCTCGGCTTCCAACTCGGCAGCCTCTGGTACATCTCGCTCGACTACATCCACCACCAGACCTCACTCAACGGCTCCCAGGCCCAGGTCGATCCGGACGGCATGATCCGGATCGTGGTGTCGAAGAACGATCCCGGCGTCACGAACTGGATCGAGACGCTCGGTCATCGGCGCGGCTATCTCCAGTTCCGCTGGCAGCGCACCGCGTCCCCGATCACGGCCGCCGACGGCCCGACGGCACAGGTGGTTCCGCTCGCGGACCTCGCGCAACACCTCCCCCACCACGCGTCCAACCGCATCGACGACGCCGCCCGGCGCGCCCGGATCGCGAAGCGGGCCCGTCTCATCGGCGAAAGGATGGTCGGTTGATGGCCGGGCCCACGGCCGGTCTCGGCCTGGACGGCAGGGTCGTCGTCATCGCGGGGGCCGGGCCGGCGCTCGGCGCGACCCTCGCCCGCCGGTTCGCCGACGAGGCCGCGCACGTCGTCCTCGTCGCACGGAACGCGGAACGACTGGAGGCGATGGCCGCCGAGATCACCGGTGCCGTCGCGATTCCCGCGGACATCACGGACGGGGACTCGCTGTCCGCAGTGGCGACACAGGTGCAGGAGCGGTTCGGCCGGGTCGACGCGGTGGTGAACAACGCCTTCACCTACCCGTCGATGCAGCGCCTGGTGAAGACCGATCCCGCGCACATCCTGCAGAGCGTCGACCTCATGGCGCTCGGCGCACTGCGCACCGTGCTCGCCTTCCGCGAGTCTCTGGCCGCAACCGAAGGCGCTGTGGTCAACGTCAATTCGATGGTGATCCGCCACTCCGACCTGCGCTACGGCGGCTACAAGGCCGGGAAGACGGCGCAGCTCGCCCTCGCGCAGTCCCTCGCCACCGAGCTCGGCCCCGAGGGCATCCGGATCAATTCCGTGGTGCCGGGCTGGATCTGGGGCGACACGCTCAGGGCTTACTTCGAGTACCGCGCGAGCACCAAGGGCGTCACGGTGGAGGAGGACTACGCCGATGCGGCGAAGAACTCCGACCTGCGGCGCCTGCCCACCGAGGACGAGGTGGCCTCCGCCGTCCTGTTCCTCGCCTCCCCCCGCGCGTCCGGCATCACCGGCCAGACGCTCGACGTCAACTGCGGAGAGTTCCATGTCTGACAGCAACAAGGTCGCCGGCACCCGGCGGGTCGGAACAGCCGACGACCTCCACGAATCGGCCATGCGGCGCACCGGCCTGCGCGACTTCGGCGACCCGTCGGACGGTTACCGCGAGGCCCTGCAGGTCCTTCTCGATTCCTACCGCGAGGAGGCCGCGCTCACGGAGCTGGGCTCGAAGCTCTCCCGGGTCTTCCTCCGCGGCGCGCTCTCGGCCCGGCTCATCAGCGAGGCGGCGTTCGCGGCGAACCCGGCCCACGCGGAGATCGCCGTCGAGCGGCCGATCTTCGTGACCGGCCTCCCGCGCTCGGGGACCACCGCGCTGCACCGCCTGCTCGACGCCGACCCCGGCAACCAGGGCCTGCAGATGTGGCTGGCGGAGGTACCGCAGCCGCGGCCCCCGCGCGCGACCTGGGCGGAGAACCCCGTCTACCGGCTCCTCGACGAGCAGTACGCGCAGCACCACACCGAGCACCCGGAATTCATGGGGCTGCACTACATGTCGGCCTCGGAGGTCGAGGAGTGCTGGCAGTTGCTGCGCCAGTCGGTGCACTCCGTCTCGTACGAGTGCCTCGCGCACGTCCCGTCGTACGCCGCGTGGCTGGCCGAGCGGGACTGGACGCCCGCGTACCGCCGGCACAAGCGCAACCTGCAGCTGATCGGGATGAACGACCCCGGCAAGCGGTGGGTGCTCAAGAATCCGAGCCACCTGTTCGCTCTCGACGCGGTGTTCGAGGTGTACCCGGACGCCCTCATCGTGCAGTGCCACCGTCCCGCCGAGACGATCATCGCCTCCGTCTGCTCCTTGGCACAGCACGCCACGGAGGGCTGGTCGACGGCGTTCACCGGCGCGACGATCGGCGCGGACCAGCTGGACACCTGGGCGCGCGGGCTCGCGGCCTTCGACGAGGCCCGCGCGCGGCACACCGCCGCCGGACGCGGCGATCGGTTCGTGGACGTGGACTACCGCGACCTCGTGGCCGACCCGCTCGGCACCGTCGGGAACATCTACTCCACGTTCGGCCTGGACCTGACCGACGATGCGCGGCAGTCGATGTCCGCGATGCACGACACCAGCCGCTCCGGTGCCCGGCGCCCCAACCACACCTATGCGCTGGAGGACTACGGACTCACGGAGGATGCGGTTCGCGCGCGCTTCCATTGAGCACCGGGAGGCGGGAGCGTAGCCTCGCGGCATGGGGTTCAGGAGCATCAAAGTACTCGGTGTCAGCGCGATGATCACCGCGACGACGGCCGTGACCGCCTGCCAGGGCGTCGCCGCCGGCGCGCCGGTGGCGGTGCCGCAGGTGCCGCAGATCCGCCTGGTCACCAACGTACTCCCGACGACCCCGGCGCAGTGCGGATCCGGGAGCCCCGCCGCCACGGAGCCCGCCCGGATGTGCAACACCGCAGGCGATCTCCTGTACGAGGTGGATCCGTCGGTGACGCGTTTCCCGGTCAAGCGCGCGAGCGCCGGTGTGCCGCAGAATCAGAAGCAATGGGTGGTCACGTTCGAACTCGCCGATGCCGACGCCACAGCGTTCGCCGACCTCACCGCGCGCACGATGGGCAAGCAGGTCGCGATCGCCGTCGGTGGCCGGGTCCTTTCCGCCCCGGTGGTCAACGAACCGATCAGAGGCGGGCAGGTGCAGGTCACCGGCCGGTTCGACGAGCGGTCGGCGAAGGATCTGGCGCAGCGGCTGCAGCCGTCCTGACCGCGAGCGGTCCGGACGGCTGCCGACGGGACGGGTCCGGTCAGTGCGCGGCGACCGCCTTCGCGTCGCTCGGCTCCTCGGCGCCGTGGTCGTCGACCATCGTCGCCTCGTCGAACGGGTCCTGCTTGTCGAGCACGCGCTGGGTCTGCGCCAGGTCGACCGTCGAGGTCCACTTGCCGATGAGCAGCGTGGCGATCGCGTTGCCGGAGAAGTTGGTCAGCGCGCGGGCCTCCGACATGAACCGGTCGATGCCCACGATGACCGGGACGCCGTCGAGCAGGTCGGGGCGGTGGGTCTGCAGGCCCGCCGCCAGCGTGGCGAGCCCCGCTCCGGTGACGCCCGCGGCGCCCTTCGAGGCGATCATCATGAACAGCAGCAGGGAGAACTGCTCGCCGATCGAGAACGGCGCGCCCATCGCGTCGGCGATGAACAGGGACGCCATGGTGAGGTAGATCGCGGTGCCGTCGAGGTTGAAGGAGTAACCGGTGGGCACCACGATGCCCACGGTCGACTTCTCGACGCCCGCGTGCTCCATCTTGGCGATGAGGCGCGGCAGCGCCGACTCGCTGGAGCTGGTGGCGACGATGAGCAGGTACTCGCGCGCCAGGTACCGCGCCAGCTTGAACACGGACAGCCCGGTGACGAACCGCAGCAGCAGACCGAGGATCACGAAGACGAAGATCGCGCAGGTCACGTAGAAGGCGATCATGAGCCAGGCGAGTTGCTTCACCGCTTCGAAGCCGGTGGCCCCGACCACCGCTGCGATGGCACCGAACGCGCCGACCGGCGCCAGCCACAGCACCATGACGAGGACGCGGAAGACCAGCTTCTGCACGAGGCCGATGCCGCGCAGGATCGGCTCGCCGGCGGTGCCCATCGCCTGCAGGCCGAAGCCCACGAGGAGTGCCACCAACAGCGCCTGCAGCACGCTGCCCGACGTGAGGGAGGAGAACAGGGTGTCGGGCACGATGCCGCGGATGAAGTCCCAGGTGCCGCCCGCCTCGTGCGCCTGATCGGCGTACTTGGCGCCGCCGCCCGACTCCGCGGGCAGGTTCAGGCCGGTACCGGGCTTGAGCAGATTCCCCACCAGCAGTCCGACTCCCAGCGCGAACGTCGACATGACCACGAAATAGCCCATCGCCATCCCGCCGATCTTGCCGACCGACGCCGCAGCGCGGACCGAACCGATGCCGAGCACGATGGTGCAGAAGATCACCGGGGCGATCATCATCTTGATGAGGTCGACGAAGATGTCGCCGAGGGGTTTGAGGCCCTTGCCGAACTCGGGGGCCACCAGGCCCACGATCACGCCGGCCACCACGGCGATGATCACCGCGATGTAGAGCCAGCGCGTCCGGTCGCGTTTTCCTTGAGCCGCCACGGCGTCCTCCTTGATCGATGGGGCTATTGCGAGTCTGGATAGATCCTGCGAGAACTGTGACCTGCAGCACAGCTTGTGTTCATTGTGTAAACGTCGTACCTGTGAGGAACAGAGCACGCAGCGTCGCCGCGCAGTCCTTCCTGGCCCAGGTGGCGATCCTGCTGACCATCGCCGTGGGCGCGTCGTGGCTGGTCGTGACGCAGGCGCGGGACGACGGTGACCGCACCGCCCGGGCGCAGACCCGCGCCGCCGCGGTGGCGCTGGCCGCATCCCCGTCGACGGTGGCGGCGCTCGCCGCCCCCGACGGCCCGGCGGTGATGCAACCCGTCGCGGAACGGACCGGGTCGCTCGGCGGTCTCGACTTCGTCGTGGTGATGCGGCCCGACCGCACCCGGCTGAGCCACGCCGACCCGGCCCTGATCGGCGGCAAATTCACCGGCACCATCGACCGGGCGCTCGCCGGCGAGACCTTCACGGAGACCTACGCCGGCAGCCTCGGGCCGTCCATCCGCACCGTCACCCCCGTGTACGACGCCTCCGGCGCTCTCGTCGGGCTGGTGTCCGCCGGCGTGACACGGGCGCGGCTGGGCGATCAGGTCCGTGACGCGCTGCCCCGGATCCTCGCCGTCGTGGCCGCGGCGCTGCTCCTGCTCGTCGCGGTGTCCGCGCTCGCGCAGCGTCGGCTGCGCCGGCAGACCCTCGGGCTCTCCGCCGATGACCTGCGTGGCCTGTACGAGCACCACGACGCGGTGCTGCACACCCTCTCCGAGGGCCTGATCGTCTTCGACACCGCCGCGCCCGACGGTCCCGCCAGGGTGGTCAACGACGAGGCCCGCCGGCTCCTGGAACTGCCGGACGGCGACGTCGGGCAGGGCGACCTGCCGCCCTCGCTGCGCGGTGCGGCCGATCTCGCGGACGAGCTCCACGTGACCGGCAACCGTGTGCTCCTGGTGAACCGCCGCCCCGTCACGGGCCCGACCGGCCCGCTCGGCACCGTCCTCACCGTGCGCGACCGCACCGAGCTGCAGACCGTCCTCGGCGAGCTCGACACCGCCCGGTCCCTCGCCGACGCCCTGAGCGCCCAGGCGCACGAGCACGCCAACCGGTTGCACTCCGTGGTCACGATGATCGAGCTGGGGGAGGACGAGGCCGCGGCGGACCTGGCTGTCGCCGACCGCTCCGCGTCCCAGGAGCTCGTCGACCGGCTCGCCGGGGACCCCGCGCCGTCGGCGGTCGCGCTGCTGGTGGCGAAGACCGCCGCGGCGGCGGCACTCGACGTCGAGCTCACCGTGGCCGAGGGCACCGACCTCGCCCGTGCCCCACTGACCGACGTCCAGTTGCTGACGCTGCTGGGCAACCTGGTGGACAACGCGATCGACGCCGCTGGTCCGGGCGGCTGGGTGGAGGTCGCCGCGGCACACCCGGACGGCGACTGGGAGCTGCGGGTCGCCGACAGCGGGCCGGGCATGTCCACCGACGAATTCACCCGCGCCCGGGAGCGCGGCTACTCGACCAAGGACCGCAGTGGCCGCCTGTACGGCGGCGGCCTGGGCCTGGCCCTGGTCGATCAGGTCGTCCGGCAGGCGGATGGCACGATCGAGGCGGAGCGCGCACCCTCGACGGTGACGGTGCGGCTACCGGGAGGAGAGCGATGACGATCCGGGTGCTGGTGGTCGACGACGAGCCGCAGATCGCCCGCGCACACGCCGAATACGTCCGGCGCATCGACGGTTTCGAGGTCGCGGGGGTCGCGGGCACGGCGGGCGCCGCCCTCGGCGAGGTGCGGCGGTCCGCGGTCGCCGGCCCGCCCGTCGACCTGGTGCTCGCCGACGTGGGCCTCCCGGACCGCAGCGGCCTCGACCTGGCGGCGGATCTCGCCGGCGTGCGGCCGCGGCCCGACGTCATGGTGATCACCTCGGCCCGCGACATGGAGACCGTCCGCGGCGCGATGGCCAGCGGCGCGATCCTGTACCTCATCAAACCCTTCACGTTCGCGGCCTTCGCGGACCGGCTGCGCCGCTACCTCTCCTTCCGCGAGGCGCTGGGCGGCGGCGACGTGGGCCAGCGCGAGGTGGACGCCGCCTTCGCCGCGCTGCGCGAGGCGCCCGCGGAGACGACGGCGCCGAAGGGGCTGGCACCGTCGACCCTGGAGGCCGTCACCGGCGCGCTGCGGCACGCCGAGGGCCCGATCGGCGCCGCGGAGGTGGCGTCCCGGACGGGCATGTCGCGGGTCACGGCCTGGCGTTACCTCGAGCGCCTGGCCGACGACCGACTCTGCGAGCGGGTCACCGAGTACGGCGGCCGCGGCCGCCCGGAGGTGCGCTACCGCTGGCTGTGAGTCAGCGGATCGTGACGCCGTGCAGATCCACGTACTTGTAGAGGTTCCAGTCGAGGCCCTTGACCCGCGCGGGCGAGACGTAGGTGGCCGGTGAGACCACGAGGTCGATGATGAACTGCTGATCCAGCAGGTACTCGGTGTACTCGCGCAAGACAGCGGGCCTGCCCTGCCCGTCCTCCGCCAGGCGTGCGACCAGTGCGGTGTACTCGGGGGACGCGAGGCCGGACAGGTTGCCCTTCGGTTTGAACGGCGCGGCCCCGGCCGCCAGGGTCAGCGGATCGGACTGGCCGAAGCCGTGCGGACCCACCCACAGCTCATGCCGCCCGGATTTGAGGAACGGCGAGAAGGACGCCTGCTCCCGCGGATCCAGGTCGACCGTCACTCCGACCTCCGCGAGATCGTTCTGCACGATCGCGGCGATCGACGGTGCGGCCGCCAGGCCGGTCGGATAGCTCACCGTGAGCCGGCGGGGCCCGCCCGCTTCGGCGAGCAGGGCACGCGCCCGGGCGGGGTCCTTCGAATACCGCGCGGCGGCCGCGGCGTCGTACCCGGGCGAACTCTGCGCCCATGGGGCCGCGCTCGGCCGGGCCGCGCCGGCGAACACCTCCGCCGCGATGCGTTCGCGGTCCACGGCGTACGAGATCGCCTGCCGAACACGCTTGTCCGCCAACGCGGGCGCGGCTACGTTGGCACCGACGTAGTAGGCCGCGTCGGCGACATCTCCGGTCGTGATGCGGTAGAGCGACCGATCCCGGAATTGGCGCAAGGCGCGGGGCGCGGCGTCGAGCACCAGATCCGACTGACCCGCGCGGACCGACGTGAGAAGCGCGCCCGGGTCGCGGACCACCCGCAGGGTGACCCCGTCGAGGCGGGCGGGGCCGCGCCAGTAGCCGTCGAACCGGCGGAACCGCGCGGTCGCCGCGACCTCGCGGCCCTCGAACCGGAAGGGGCCCGTGCCCACGAAGTCGGTGCCCGCACGCAGTCCCGCGGCGGACTCCGAGTCCACGAGGAGCATGAATTCGAGCAGGTCGAAGACATTCGGTGGTGGCGCCGCGAAGCGCAGCACGGCGGTGTGCGGGTCGGGGGTGTCGACGGCGATCACCGCCTTGGCCGCCGCCTGCAGCTGCGAGCCAGCGGCGTCGGAGGCGTACACGGAGATCGCGTACGCCACGTCTTCGGACGTGAGGACTCGGCCGGTGTGGAACCGAACGTCGTCGCGCAGGTGCAGCGTCAGGCTCAGTCCGTCGGGGGCCGTATCCCAGGAGCGCGCCACCGCGGGCATGGGCGTGCGGGTGCGGCGGTCGTACCGGATCAGCGTGTCCCACACCAGCAGCCCGATCGCCATTGTGGTGACGGATTGGCTGTGGATCGACTTCGGGTCGATGTCTGTGAGGGAGCCCAGCACCAGCGTGCCTCCGTCCCGGCCGGGCGAAGCGTTCGCCTCCCGCGCCTGCTGCACGGCCGAGGTGCAGCCCGTGAGCGCACCCGCCCCGATGCCGATCGCGCCGAGCAGGACCGAACGCCTCGACACACCGCTCATGGACGCTCCCTCCGACGGTCCCGCTGCGTCGGCGGGTCAGGCACCGGCACGGCTGCGACCAGGTCTCGCGCGTAGTCGGACCGGGGCGAGGCGAGCACGGATCTCGCCGGCCCCTCCTCGACGACCCGGCCGCGCCGCAGGACCACGGCGCGATCCGCGACCTCACCCATCACCGCGAGGTCGTGCGTGATGAACACGGCGGCGAACCCGAACTCGGAGCGCAACTCCCGGAACAGGTCCAGCACGCCCGCCTGTACGGAGACGTCGAGGGCACTCGTGGGCTCGTCCGCGACGAGGAACTCCGGCGACGACGCCAACGCCCGCGCGAACGCAACCCGCTGTCGCTGCCCGCCACTGAGTTCGGCGGGCCGGCGACGCAGCACGGCGGACGGGAGGCGCACCGCGTCGATCAGGTCGGCGGCCCGCTCCCGGAGGATCCGGCGATCCCGCTCGCCCGCGATGTGCAACGGCTCCACCACGATCCGCCCCACATCCCACCGCGGGTCGAGCGAGGCGTACGGGTCCTGATGGATCACCGCGAGCCGCGACGCGCGCACGTCGACGACCCCCGCTTCGGCCTGCTGGAGCCCGAGGAGCACCCGGCCCAGCGTGGTCTTCCCCGACCCCGATTCGCCGACGAGTCCGACCACCTCGCCGCTCCCCACCGTGAGGTCCACGCCGTCGAGGGCGACGGCACCGTCGAACCGGACTCGCAGTCCCTCGACGCGGGCGACGGGCTCGGGCGGCGGAACGTCCGGCGTGGGACCGGCCGCGGCGGGCAGGCGCGGGACCGCCGCCAGCAACTCGCGGGTGTACGCGGCGCGCGGACGGGCGAAGAGGTCATCGACCGGCGCCGCCTCGACGACCTCGCCCCGGCGCACGACGGTGACCGTGTCGGCGAGATCGGCGACGACACCGAGATTGTGCGAGATGAGCAGGACCGCGAGGCCCTTGCGGTCCCGCAGGTCGCGCAGGAGCGTGAGGATCTGCGCCTGGACCGTCACATCGAGTGCCGTCGTGGGCTCGTCGGCGATCAGCAGCGCGGGCTCGGCGGCGAGCGCCAGCGCGATGACGACGCGCTGCTTCTGCCCGCCGGAGAGCTGGTGCGGGTACCAGTCGGCACGGACGTCCGGCTCGGGGATACCGACGTCGGTGAGCAGTTCGACGGCCCGGCGGCGGCCCTCCGCGCGCCCGACGCGGCGATGCGCGCGGAGCACCTGGAGGATCTGTCGCCAGACGCGCTGCGACGGGTTGAGCGCGGATTGCGGTTCCTGGAAGACGAGGGCCGCGCGGGTGCCCCGCAGCTCCCGCAACTCCCGCTCGGTCCGCCCGATCACCTGCGCGCCACCGAGATCGACGCTGCCGGCGGCCGTCAGCCCCGGCGGCAGGAGCCCGAGGACGGCGAGCCCGGTCAGCGTCTTGCCCGATCCGGATTCGCCGACGAGCGCCGTGACCGAGCCCGCAGGAACGGTCAGGTCGAGGCGGTCGACGAGCACCCGCCCGTCGGGACCGGTGACGGTGAGACCACTGACGGTCAGGGGCGCGGTCATCGACGGGCCCCCGCGAAGCCGCGGGCGACGAGCAGCAGCGCGAGCGAGAGGGCGACGATCGCGAGGAGCGGCCCCCAGGCGTAGGCCGCGTTGGCATCCCAGTTGTTCACCGCGCCCGCCAGCACCGACCCCAGGGACGGCGTGGGCGGTCGGACGCCGACCCCCACGAAGCTCAGCCCGGACTCGACGAAGACGCCGAGGGAGAGGGCGAGGGCCACCTGAACAGCGAGCGGTTCCAGCGCGTTGGGCAGCACGTGCTTGGTGAGGACGGTGCCGCGCGACGCACCGGCGATGCGCGCCGCCTCGGCGTAGGCCGTGCCCCGCAGGCGCAGGACCTCCGCGCGGGTGAGCCGGAGGAAGACCGGCGCCTCGGCCACCGCGATCGCCAGGACGACGGTGACCGTTCCCGGACCGCGCAGCGCCGTGAGCAGGATCGCGAGGATCAGCGCGGGGAAAGCGAGGACCACGTCGGAGACCCGCGCGAGGATCGTGTCGGCGGCTCGGTTCACGGTGCTCGCCAGGCCCAGCACGACGCCCGTCACGGCCGCGATCGGGACCGCGCTGAGGACCACGATCAGGCTGGTCCGGATGCCGTAGAGCACCCGGCTCAGCACATCGCGGTTCAGGTCGTCGGTGCCCAGTGGGTGGCCGGGGCCGGGCGGCAGCAGGTTCGCGCCGGGGATCTGCCGGAGCGGGTCCTCGGAGGCCACCAGTGGCGCTGCGAACCCGAGCACGATGAGGAGTGACAGCAGCGCGGCCCCGACGAGCAGCGTCCGCGAGGCCCTCACGCCGTCCTCCTCGTCGGGTCGAGCACACGGTACGCGGCATCGGTGAGCAGCGCGATGAGGATGAACACGGTGACGGCCAGGAGCAGTACTGCCTGCACGACCGGGTAATCCCGTGCCGCGATGCCCTGCCCGAGTAGTTGCCCCAGGCCCGGCCACGCGAAGATCGCCTCGACCAGGACGGCCGACCCGAGCAACTGGCCGGCCTGGATACCGAGGACGGTGATGACGGACGGTAGGGCGTTCCGGGCGGCGCCGCGCACCAGGATCCGGCCCGCCGGAACGCCCGCAGCCCGGGCCGTGAGGACGTACGGCCGTGCCCATTCGGTGCGGAGCGCCTCCGAGAAGAACCGGGTGAGCGTCGACGCCACCGGGACGGCGAGGCACACCGCGGGCAGGATCAGGTACTGCAGCGTGATCCCCGGATCGGCGGCGTAGCCGTGCGGCGGCGTTCCTCCCGCCGGGAGCACGGGCCACACCACCGCGAAGAACTCGACGAGGAGGACGCCGGTCACGAAGGGCGGCACGGCGATACCGATCACCTCGAATCCGCCGATCACGGCGCGCACCCACTGGTGACGCGCCCCGACGGCCGCGAACGAGAGCACCCCGGCGACGAGCACCGCGAGCACGAGCGCCGTCCCGCCGAGAGCCGCGGTGTTGCGCAGCCCATCGGCCACGAGCCCGTCGATCCGGCCGCCGATCACAGAGGAACGCCCGAGGTCACCGGAGAGCGCGCCCCCGAGCCAGTGCAGGTACTGCGTGACCAGCGGCTGGTCGATGCCCAGCTCGTGGCGGAGGGCGGCGAGCGTGGCGGGCGAGGCGTCGGCGCCCGCCAGCGCGACCGCGGGGTCGCCGGGAACCGCGTGGAGCACCGCGAAGATCACGACCGACGCCAGGAACAAGGTGAGCGCCGCAACACCCACACGCCTGCCCACGGCCACCCATCCCACCGGCCCAGTCAACACCCCGGACCGCGCCCGGGCGAGCGTTGCGGTCGCGGTGAGCGGAAACCCCGACCGCCGTCAGCCGGTGACGCCCTTCGCGGCGGCCGAGTCGCGCGTGGTCAGGTAGTCCTGGTGCAGCATGCGCCGGGTGATCCGGGGCGTGAAGCTCCGGCCGAACGCGCCGACCACACCCAGCGGGGTGTTCACCCGGGTCGGCCGGTCGCGCATCGCCTTGATGATCATCCGCGCCGCCTTCTCCGGGCTGATCACGTGCGCGTCGTCGTAGGCCTCGGTCGGGGCGATCATCTCGGTCCGGACGAGCGGCATGTGGATGTTGGTGAACGTCACATGGTCCGAGAGCAGCTCGGTCGCGGCGATGTCGGTGAACGCGTCCAGCGCGGCCTTGCTGGCGACGTACGCCGCGAACCGCGGCCCGCGAGCGAGGACGCCGATGCTCGAGATGTTCACGACATGACCGAAGCCCCGCTCCCGCATGTGCGGCAGCAGCGCGAGGACCATGCGGACGGCGCCGAAGTAGTTGACGTCCATGGTGCGCTCGAAGTCGTGCATCCGGCCGGTGGAGGCCTTCACCGAGCGCCGGATGGACCGGCCGGCGTTGTTGATGAGGTAGTCGACGTGGCCGTGGTCGGCGAGGATCGCCGCCACCGTTTCGTCCACGGCGTCCCCGTCGGTCACGTCGCAGACGTAGGTCGACGCCTCGCCGCCGCTCGAGCGCACCTGCTCCGCCGTCGCCTCCAGCTCGGCGGCATTGCGCGCCAACAGGATCACGCGTGCGCCCTGCTCGCCGAGGGCGATCGCCGTCTGGCGCCCGATGCCCGACGACGCTCCGGTGATGACCACGTGGCGGCCGGCGATCGGGTCGCGCCGCCGCAGGCGGGCCGGGTCGAGTTGCTCACGCCAGTAGCCGAACAGCAGCGGCCCGTACTCCTTGAGGGGCGGCACCTCGATCCCGGTGCCCGCGAGCGCCCGGCGCGTGATCTCCGAGGTGTAGGTGGCGGTGAAGCCGAGGTTCTCGAAGGCCTTCGGCGGAATACCGGCCTGCTTGAGGAAAGTGTCGCGCACGACGCCGACCTTGCCCGCCCCGCTGACGCGGAGCGCGGGGTCCACCACGCGACGGGGCACCCGGCCCACCGCGCGGGGCGCGCCGGCGGGCCGGGCGATCGCGCGGTACAGGTCCAGGACGCTCTGCGGTTCGGGGTTCACCAGGTGGTACGTCCGACCCGTTCCATTGGGACGGAGCATGAGCTCGACCAGCGCCTCGGCGACGTAGTCGACCGGCACCACGTTGGTGTCGCCGGTGTCCGGCATCACCATCGGGACCATCGACGGCACGCGCCGGAGCGCGTCGAAGGCGGGGAAGAAGTAGTACGGCCCGTCGACCTTGTCCATCTCGCCGGTGCGCGAGTCGCCGACCACGATGGCCGGGCGGTACACGCGCCAGCGCAACCCCTCGGCCTCACGGACCAGCTTCTCCGACTCGAACTTGGTGCGGTGGTACGGCGAGGGGAAGCCCTGACCGAGGTCGAAATCGTTCTCGCCGAAGCTCCCCCGGTAGTCACCGGCGACGGCGACAGAGGACACGTGGTGCAGCTCCGCGCCCGCGGCCCGCGCCACCTCGATGACGGCTCGGGTGCCCTCGACGTTGACGCGGTCGTTCGCCGCGTCGCCGGCGGACAGGTCGTACACCGCGCCGAGGTGCAGGACCGCGTCGATCCCCTCCGGGGCGGCGGCGATGCCCAGTCCGGGCGCGGCGAGATCGCCGAGCAACGGCACGACGCGATCGTCGCCGTACCGGGCGCGCCACTCTCCGAGCTTCGCCGCGGACGAGGGCCGCACGAGGAGGTGGACCACCGCCTCGGGGTCGCGCTCCAGCAGCAGGGGGACGATCCGGCGGCCCAGGAAACCGGTGGCGCCGGTGATCAGGTAGGTACTCATGGGTGCGACTCCTCGGGGAGGCTCTCAGCAACTGACTTTGAAGTAACCTTACTCCATAGTCAGTTCAGCGCCAGCCCCTTCAGTCGACTGTGAGCAGGTTCTCCAAGTCGGATGCGTCGACGAGCGGATCCTCCAGGTCCACCACCAGCCGAGAGTGCGCGATCAGGCGCGCTCGACCCGTGATGGCGGAGTGCAACGCCGGGTAGTCGCCCACCCTCCCCGACGACCGGACCGTGCCGACGAACCGATTGCCGCGCGGGGAGATCGTCTCCAGCGACTGCCCCTCGGTGATCTCGCCGCGCCGGTGCATCAGCGCGAGGCGCGCGGATGTGCCCGTGCCCGTCGGGCTGCGGCACAGCACTCCGGGGTGGACGTACGTCGCCGAACGCGACTCGAACCGCCCGTCGCCGATCGTGCGGACGCCACCGGTGAAGTGGGCGAACGACAACGGGCCCACGTCGCCCAGGTCGGGATGTTCCTGCAGCAGGTCCGGACGCGCCGCCCGAACGAAGGCGTCGCCGAACGCGGTCAGCGCGATCTGCTCCTCGGACGCGAGCGTGAAGTCGTGGGCGCCGGCATCGATCATCGCGTAGTACGCGCCGCTCCACACCAGGTCGAACCCGACGGTGCCGTAGTACGGGACCTCGACGGAGAGCCCCTCCCGGGCGACGTACGCGGGCTCGCCCTGCGTCGTGATCGACTCCACGCGGCCGTCGTGGACCACGGCCTCGATCCGCGCCAGCCCGGCCGGCGACTCCAGGACCACGTTCTGCGCCCCCTCGCGCGCCGGAATCGCGCCGCTCTGCAGCAGCGCGGTCGCCGTGCAGATCGTGTTGGAGCCCGAGTACATCGGGTAGCCCATGGCCTCCATGATGATGTACCCGGCCTGCGCCTCGGGGCGGCTCGGCTCCACGATGAGGTCCACCGACATCGCCGGGTCGCCGTAGGGCTCCGAGAGCAGCAGCCGACGCAGCCCGTCGCCCTCATCCTGCAGGTAGCGGGCCTTCGCGCGCACCGTCGTTCCCGGGATCGGGCCGATGCCCGCGACGACGATCCGGCTGACGTCGCCACCCGACTGGGTGTCGATCAGCTCGAGCGAGCACTCACGCCGCAGCATGGGGCGCCCCCACGTCCGCCCAGTGCCGGTCGGGCACGACCACGAGGTTCCCCACGTAGGTCTTCGCCATGAACTCGCGCTGGGCGTCCCGGAGCCGCGACAGCCGGTAGGTGCCGTGCAGCAGCGGTCGGACGGCACCCGCCTCGATGTAGCCGACCAGACGGCGGAACGCCGTGCGGGTGCCCTGCGAGGAACCGTGCAGCTCGAGCTGTTTCAAGTACATCGTCCGCAGGTCGAGCTGAACCACGGCACCGCCGATGGCGCCGGCGGTCGTGTAGCGGCCCTCCGGGCGCAGTATCCGCAGCAGGTCGTTGAACATCGACCCCGCGACGAGATCGGCCACCACGTCCACGGGACCGTCGACCACCCGCTCGACCTCGCCGACGAGGTCCCCCTCGCCGCGCAGGACGGCCCGCTCCGCCCCGATGTCGAGCAGCGCCTGTTCCTTGCCCCGGCTCGTGATGGCGTAGGGGACCGCACCGCGCACCCGGGCCAGCTGGACGATCGCCGAGCCGACGCCGCCGGAAGCCCCGGTCACGACGACGTTCTCCCCGCCGGCCAGCCGCGCCCGGTCGAGCATCTGCTCCGCGGTGAGGTAGGCGCAGCAGAAGGTCGCGAGCTCGGCGTCCGCCATGTCGGTGACCACGGCGTGGGCGTTCTCCGCGGGGACGGTGACGAATTCGGCGTAGCCGCCGTCGCGACCGTGGCCGATGTAGTCGATGTCGGCCAGGCTCTCGTCCCCCTCGGGACGGTTGTAGAGGCTGAAGTCCACCATCACGCGCTGGCCCACCCGGCCCGCGTCGACCCCCTCGCCGACGGCGGCGATCCGCCCGACGATGTCGGCGCCCTGGATCCGCGGAAAGGTCAGGGTCGAGCGGCCGCGCCGCCACGTGGACACCGACCCGGGGTCGGTCTCGGTGCCGTAGGCGCCCTCGCGGACCCACACGTCGGTGTTGTTCATGCCGCACGCGTGGACGTCGATGAGCACCTCGCCGGGGGCGGGGCTGGGAACGGGTACGTCCTCGCGGTAGACGAGGTTGTCCAGGCCGCCGTGGGCGACCAACTGCACTGCCCTCATCGTCGCAGGAGCACCGGAACGATCTGCTGGCTCCATTCCACGATGCTAGTCACGATCGACGGTCCCGTCCTCCGTTTCGTGACGTCAGCTACCGATCAGGACGCGGGACGACCTCCTCCGGCCGGGTCGTCGGGTTCCGACCCGTCGGGCGGAGAACACTTGTCGGACCCCGGCGCGATACTGCGGTCATGAGCATGGAGGTGCGGGCCGAGGCGTCGATCCTGCATGCCGACCTCGACTCCTTCTACGCCTCGGTCGAGCAGCGCGACCACCCGTGGCTCCGGGGCCGCCCCGTGCTGGTGGGCTCGGGGGTCGTGCTGGCCGCGAGCTACGAGGCGAAGGCGAAGGGCGTGCGCTCCCCCATGCCGCACCGCGAGGCCCTGGCCCTCGCCCCGTTCGCGATCACCCAGCCGCCGCGCTTCGAGGCGTACATGGAGGCCAGCCGCCGCGTCTTCGCGATCTTCCGGGACACGACCCCGCTGGTCGAGGGATTGTCGGTCGACGAGGCCTTCCTCGACGTCGGCGGCCTCCACGCCATCCGCGGGACTCCCGCACAGATCGCCGCGCGGCTCCGCGAGCGGGTGCGCACCGAGGTCGGGCTGCCGATCACCGTCGGCGTGGCGCGCAGCAAGTTCCTCGCCAAGGTCGCCAGCGCCGTCGGCAAGCCCGACGGCCTGCTCGAGGTCCCGCCCGGCACGGAGCTGCAGTTCCTGCACCCGCTGCCGGTCCGGCGGCTGTGGGGCGTCGGCCCGAAGACCGAGGCCCGACTGCACGAGGTCGGGATCGCCACCGTCGGCCAGATCGCCGAGCTCGGCGAGCACCGTCTCGCCGCCTTCCTCGGCCGGGGCACCGCGCGGCATCTGTACGCGCTGTCGATGGCCCACGACCCGCGCCGCGTGGACACGGGTCGGCGACGCAAGTCCATCGGCGCGCAACGAGCGCTGGGCCGGAGGCGGAAGTCCGAGGCCGAGATCGAGGGCACCGCCCTCGCGATCGTCGACCGCCTCGGCGAACGCCTGCGAGCCGCGGGGCGGGTCACGCGGACCGTCGAACTACGGCTGCGGTTCGACGACTTCACGTCGGTGACCCGGTCGCGCTCCCTGCGCGAACCGACCGACCGGACGGAGGTCGTGCTCGCCACCGCGCGGGCCCTGCTCGACGAGGCGATGCCATTGGTCCGCGAGCGCGGATGCACCCTGATCGGGCTGTCGCTGGCGAACCTGGAGAACCACGGCGCAGTTCAGCTGGCGCTGCCCTTCGACGGCGGTGAGCACGACGCGGACCTGGACCTCGCGATGGACTCCCTGCGGAGCCGGTTCGGGCGTGCGGCGGTGACCCGCGGCTCGCTCCTGCACCGGCCGTTGGGCCCCGACGCGCCGATGCTCGCCGAGCAGGACTGAGGCGGCTCAGTGCTGCGCGGCGCGCCACTGCGCCGCGGCCCGCTTCTCCTCCTGGACCCGCGCGGCGAACGCCTGCCGGGCGGCGAGGTGCTCGGGGTTGCGGCGCAACACGAGATAGGCGACACCCACGATGAGGAACCAGATCGGCGTCACGAGCATCGCCTGCAGCGTGTCCGTCTCGCGCGTGAACGCCCACAGCAGGAACAGGAAGAAGGCGAAGACCACCCACGGCATGATCGTGCCGAGCGGCATCTTGAAGGCGCTCTCGGCGTGCGCCTGAGGACGCCGGGAGCGGTAGACGAGGTAGCTGGCCAGGATGATCGTCCAGACGAACATGAAGCACAGCGACGAGACCGTGGTGACCACGGTGAAGCCCGCCGACTTGTCCAGCCCGAAGGCGAGCAGTACGACCGACGACAGCAGCATCACGCCGGTGAGGAACAGCGCGTTCTGGGGCACCTTGCGGCCCGAGAGCTTGGCGAAGACCTTCGGTGCGTCGCCCTCGGTGGCGAGGCCGTACACCATGCGCGAGGTGGAGTAGATGCCCGAGTTCGCCGACGACATGGCCGAGGTGAGGACGACCGCGTTCACGAGGTGGGCGGCGGCGCCCAGCCCGGCGAGGGTGAAGAGCATGACGAACGGCGACTCGTCCTTGCTGAACCGGTCCCACGGCACCACGGACATGAGGATCACCAGCGAGCCGACGTAGAACAGCAGGATACGGATGGGGATGGCGTTGATCGCGCGGGGCAGGTTCTTCTCGGGGTTCTTGGTCTCGGCGGCCGCGGTGCCCACGAGTTCGATGCCGACGAACGCGAACACGGCGATCTGGAAGCCGGCGACGAAGCCCATGAACCCCTGGGGGAACACGCCGCCGTGCTCCCAGAGGTTGGCGAGCGAGGCGCGGGCACCGTCGTGCTCGAAGCCGGTGATGATGAGCACCGCGCCCACGACGATGAGCGCCACGATGGCGACGATCTTGATCATGGCGAACCAGAACTCGGTCTCACCGAACGCGCGGACCGTCGGCAGGTTGAGGCCGATGAGCAGCACGATCACGGCGACCGCGGGGATCCACGGCGGAATGTCCTTCGCCCAGAAGGTGATGTAGACCGACGCGATGACCACCACGTCGGCGACGGCGGTGACGACCCAGCAGAACCAGTAGGTCCATCCGGTGAAATGCGCGGCCCACGGGCCGAGGATGTCGCCCGCGAAGTCGGAGAAGTTGCGGTAGCCGGTGCGGCTGAGCAGCAGCTCGCCCATCGCGCGCATGACGAAGTACAGCATGAAGCCGATCACCATGTACACGAGGATCACCGACGGCCCGGCGACCGAGATCGTCTTGCCGGAACCCATGAACAGGCCGGTGCCGATGGCGCCGCCGATGGCGATGAGCTGGATGTGGCGGTTGCTCAGGGCTCGGGTGAGGTGCTCACCCTCCTCCGGGTCCGACGGTGCCGCAGGTGAGGTGGTCATGATTCGGGACACTAACCGATCCTGGTGACTCCTGGTTCACTCGGGAGCCGCGACGGTCCCTCCACCTCGTCGCAGCCGGCCCCAGTGAGTGCGTCGTGCAGAGCTTCGAGGTGTCGATCACGGGTGGAACCTCTCCGTATCCGGCTCGCATGCACTCGACTGTATCGAGAACGAGGGAGTGCGTGACGTTGTTGCGGACACGGGTCGCGTTACATCTTCGACCTGGGCGAACAGGTCAGCGGCCAAGGTGTTTCACGAACGATCGTTCGCGATGCTTTGCTGAGACGGACCGTAATGACGCTGCACTCATGCTATGACTGCAGCGACGCGCGGGGTCTATTGCTTCGGAACCATAGTACGCTGCGAAACAGCCATTTACCCCCGTTATATATAGCAACCACAGAAACAGGCAGGACGAAACCGTAGGCAATCCGTGCAGAAAATTCGTCTAAGTTGAATAACGCAATCGTCGCGCCAGTGATCGCCAGAACTCCTAGCGTCAGCATGAGAGCATTCAGTTTCCACTCCTGCTTGTATTCCTCTGCTGAGTATTTTTGTTCAGTTCCCCTTGCCATTCCTGTTTCCAATCTTGTTAGGTAGGTGTAATCGCTTACACGCTGACCGGCGGGGTCGTATCACGACTAAAGAGGAGGGTGGCATAGTCTGGAGAGTTAATAGCTCGCTCCCTGGTTTCAGCACTCTGTGACAGAAGGCGGATCGCACTCAACATCGTGTAGCTGTCCAAATGATAGCGAACGGGGTGTATGGTTAGGACCCCCTCCTTTGATCCGTAGCCGCCGCCGCCTACTGCGCGATGCCAAACCGCCTCGATCACAGGGTACGCGCCTCGAAGCGCCGGCCTCACATCTGCTATGTCATCCCATCTAACGCGCCGACTACCAACGGAAATGTCATTGAGCGTGAAAAAGAGTTCTGGATTACTGGTCTTGGCAATCTTCCTGATGCTATAAACGCCGACCGCAGTCCACGTTGCCCAGAACAACACATACAACCCCCCCTTGACTGTCCAGTTCCCGATCGATGCGGCAACCCCCAGAGCTCCGGCAAGCGACGCAAACACGGCGACAGCCATCGGGAACACGCGAGTTACGGAGATTGCCGACTGAATCTCCACCCTGGCTGAGGTAGGGCTACCACCAGGGGTGACCCTGGCGATACCACGTCGTCGGATTCGAATGTTCATGAGCGCAGAAAGAGATATGCATAATCCCGCAGCAAGCACGCTTGCCCCAGATAGATTTACGACTATCTCACGCCCCTTTAGCGAACTTATACTGGTGATCCATTTGGCGCACGACGCAAGTAATAAGACCGTCAGGCCTACTGTAAGAACGGCGGCAACAAACCATGCTCCGACCATCTTCCATTTCGGCCATTCGGCCGGCCATCGACTTGCAATTGAATTCATGATCGCGCCATTTCTTCTCGGGCTACCAGAACTTCAGTTTAGATGCCGCTTTTCCAATCCCTTTGCCCACAGCCTTACCGGCACTTAGTGCGGTATCGTACCCCTTGTCAACGAGGGTGGTTCCCACCCCTGATCCGATAACCGCCCCCACAGCGCCGATACCCGCGCCCGCCAGTGTTCCCACACCGGGGAAGAGCATGGTGCCGATTGCGGCACCTGTAGCGGCACCAGCAAGGCTACCCACGCCCTTTGTGACAGCCTTTCCGGTGTCTCCGGTTTGTTTTGCTTCCTGGTATGAGGCGTAGGCCGTTGTGGCACCCGTACGTCTGCGGCATCGAAGACACTCGTCGCGCTCTGCGCCGCCGCCGCAGCGGCCACGCTCGCCGCCGGCCCCGTCATCGCCGCACCGGCGCCGGCACCCAAGCCGACTCCCGCGGCGGCGGCCGCGAAGCCCGCCGCCCCGGCGGCGGTGACCCCGCCGCCCGCACCGCGGATGCGCGTCCCGGTCCCCGGGCAGATCCGCGAGGGCGAGTTCGCCGACACCAGTCGCGAACTGATCACCCGCGACGGATGGAAAGTCACCGTCAGCAAATTCGGAGAGAAGCTCGACTCCGTCCCGCCGCTCAACCGATCGCCCCAGAGCTTCGAAGGCTTCAGCTCCATAGGCGGCGAAGCGAAGATCGAAGCCGAACACCCCAACGACCCAAAGCGTAAGCCCACCAGCCGAATTAAGTCGGCAACACTGACCACGGGTACACAAATTGGCTGCGCTGTCACCGCCGACAGCTTGACCCTTGGCGGGTCACTGTCGAACGCGACCACCGCCTCGATCACGCCGACAGTCAGCGCGTCCGGCACCGTCACCGGACAAGGACAGGGCGGCTCCGGCGGCGGGCAAGGTGGCGGCAGCGTCTCCGGCACCGGAACCGGCAGCCTCTCCGGCACCCTCTCGGACACCGTCACCGAGACCGGCAACATCTCCGGAATCCTCAAGCCCGGCACCACCAAAGACATCCCCTACGCCAAGAAGGCCGTCGTCGGCCCCAACGCCCAAGTCATGTCCCGCGACATCCGCATCGCCGTCGACAACTGCATCGGCGGCGTCCAAGTCCGCACCTACGCCACCGTCGCCATCAGCACCGACGCCACCGACGACACCCTCACCACCTTCGGCAAACCCATCTTCCTCACCCGCCCCGAGCAGAACCGCTAGGCGGCACTGTCCCAGAAAGGGTCGGTTGTGGGACACCTGTCGGGCGGTGTTCGGTGCTCACGTCGACTCGTTGTTGAGGCTGGGGACGTTGTGAACGCGTAGCCGTTCGATCGGGGTCTGGCCGCCAATGCCGGAAATATGGTCGGTGGTGATCGTAGTAATTCAGCCAGGCCGGGTAGATCGGCGCGGGCCTCGTCGCCCGGGTAGAGCTCGGCGCAGCACACTCGGCGCCGAGAGTGCGGTAGGCCAGTCGAGTGTGATCGTCGACCGCGTGGTGCAGGTACCTGTAGCCGCGACCATGCTTCTTGTTGTAACGATTGCCGCCGGTTCGACCGAGCTCGCGGCGCCCTCCTCCGTCCGGGATCCTTCCGAGCTTCTTGATGTCAGCGTGGATATGAGATCACCTGGGGCGCTGTGCTCGTAGCGGTCGGCCGAGGCGCCCGAACGAGTAGTCCGGTGGCTTGATCGAGGTGCCGGAGCAGCGGCATCCGGCAGGGGCGCAGTACCGCCGCGACGGTCGAACGCGGCAGACGCAGATCCGCGTCGGGCCTCACCGCCGGTGAAACCGGAGCGCGATGCCCCGGCGTTCGCGCCAGCGGCTCGTCTGCCCTGGGCACGATGGAGACGGCCGGACCTGTCCTCCATCCCCGTCACGCCCTACACGCGGTAGCGATCGGCCCACCGCTTCGCGCCGATCACCGCGCTGCTGATCGCGACTAGAAGGTAGTCGCAATCCCCGAGTTTGTTCAGCTGGTTGTACACCGTTCGATCCAGTGTTAGCGTCGAGGCATCGGATGTGACGCCGGTCACGAGCCGATGGTTCGAAGGAGACGCCGTTGTCGACCACCACCACCTCGCCCGCGCAGGACCCCGAGTACGCCGCGAACCTCAAGCGCGCGACCCTGGCCTCCAGCATCGGCAGCGCCCTCGAGTACTTCGACTTCGCGCTGTACGGCCTGTCCACGGCCCTGATCTTCAACGTGCTGTTCTTCCCGCAGGGCGATCCGGCGATGGCGACGGTGGCCGCCTTCGCGACGTTCGGCGTCGGCTTCGCAGCCCGGCCGTTCGGCGGCCTGTTCTTCGGCCGCCTCGGCGACAAGGTCGGCCGCAAGGCGGTACTGGTCATCACGATCATGCTGATGGGCGGCGCCTCCACCCTGATCGGCCTGCTGCCCACCTACGAGTCGATCGGGATCTGGGCGCCCATCATGCTGGTGACGCTGCGGCTGCTCCAGGGCTTCGGCGCCGGCGCCGAGCAGGCCGGCTCGACGGTGCTCATGGCCGAGTACGCGCCGGTGAAACGCCGCGGATTCTTCTCCGCGCTGCCGTTCATCGGCATCCAGGCCGGCACGCTGCTCGCCGCGCTGGTGTTCACCCTCATCAGCATGCTGCCCGAGGACGCCATGCTCAGTTGGGGCTGGCGCGTGCCGTTCCTCTCCTCCTTCCTGCTGATCCTGCTCGCCGTCGCGATCCGGATGAAGCTGCAGGAGACTCCGACCTTCGTCGAGCTGGAGAAGCAGGAGCAGGTGGCGGACAAGCCCGTGCGCGAATTGTTCCGGCACGGCTTCCCGGGCGTGCTCGTCGGCATCGGCCTGCGCATGGCGGAGAACGGCGGCTCGTACATGTTCCAGGCACTGGCGCTGTCGTTCTTCGTCAGCGTCACCGGCCCGGGCGCCGACAAGGGAGTGCTCACCTGGGGTGTCACGCTCGGCTCCCTCATCGGCGTGTTCTCCGTCCCGTTCACCGGGCACCTCTCCGACCGGTTCGGCCGCCGGATCGTCTACCGCGCCGGGGCGCTGTTCCTACTCGCCTACGCGCTGCCCGCCTGGTGGGCGCTGACCCTGCAGAACCACGCCGTCGCGGTCGCGGTGATCGCGATCGGCATCGGCGTGGGCGTCAACTCGATGCTCGGCCCGCAGTGCGCACTCATCCCCGAGATGTTCGGCGCGCGGCACCGCTACCTGGGCGTCGCCATGGCCCGCGAGATCTCGGCCGTCCTCGCCGGCGGCGTGGCCGGTGTGCTCGGCGCGTACCTGATCAAGGTGACCGACGGGAACTGGCTCGTCCTGGGCCTGTACATGGTCACGCTCTGCACCATCACCGCCGCGAGCACCTTCCTCGTCCCCGAGACGGTGGGCCGCGACCTCACGCGCACCGACGACGCGGTCAAGGTCTCGGACGCGGAGGCCGGGGAGGGCTACGCCGTGCCCGGCACCGCCGCGCTGAGCACTCTCGACTTCCCCTCCCCCGCCGTGTCCACGCCCGCCGCGGCACCCGCACCGGCCGCCACGCACTGAAAGGCCACCATGCCCAGCGACACCTCCGCCTTCGACCTGACGGGCCGCACCGCGCTCGTCACCGGCAGCACCCGCGGCATCGGCCGACGGCTCGCGGAGGGCCTCTCCGCGGCGGGCGCCACCGTCCTCGTCCACGGCCGCGACGCGGACACGGCCCGTCGAGTCGCCGGGGAGATCGCGACCGGGAACCCCGTGCACGCCACGGCCTTCGACGTGACCGACGAGGCCGCCGTCGACGCCGCGATCGCCGCGATCGAAGCCGAGCACGGCACCCCGGACATCCTGGTGAACAACGCGGGCATGCAGATCCGGCACCCGCTCACCGAGTTCCCGGCCGCCGACTGGAGCGCGCTGATCGCCACCAACCTCACCAGCGCCTTCCTACTCGCGAAGCGGGTCGCGGCGGGCATGATCGCGCGCGGCAGCGGCCGGATCATCAACGTCGGCTCGGTGCAGTCGCAGCTCGCCCGCCCGAACATCACGCCCTACGCGGCGACCAAGGGCGGCATCGTCATGCTGACCAAGGGGCTCTGCGCCGAGCTCGCGCCGCACGGCATCACCGCCAACGCGATCGCCCCCGGCTACTTCGCGACGGAACTGACGCAGGCCCTCGTGGACGATGCCGAGTTCTCCGCGTGGGTGGCCGGCCGCACGCCGGCCGCACGCTGGGGCGACGTCGCGGACCTGGTCGGACCGCTCGTCTTCCTCGCCTCCGAGGCGTCCGCGTTCGTCAACGGACAGGTCCTGTACGTCGACGGCGGCATGACGGCCGTCGTATGAAGGAGAACACCGTGAATCTCGCCGTCGTCGCCCACGCCGCGAGCGACCTCCGCGTCGAGGAGCGCCCCGAGCCGGTCCCCGCCGACGATGAGGCCGTCATCGCGATCGACTACGGCGGCGTCTGCGGCTCCGACCTGCACTACTGGTTGCACGGCGCCGCCGGCACGTCGATCCTGCGCGCTCCCATGGTGCTCGGACACGAGGTGGTGGGCACCGTCGATCGGGCCGCGGCCGACGGTTCCGGGCCGGCAGCGGGCACGCCCGTCGCCGTGCACCCCGGCACGCCGCACGGGGTCGACGGGGTGCCGTACCCGGCGGACCGCCCGAACCTCGCGCCCGCGTCCACGTATCTCGGTTCGGCTGCCCACTTCCCGCACTGCGACGGTGCCTTCGCCCGCCGCGTCGCGCTGCCCACGCGGATGCTGCGTGCACTGCCCGCCGGGATCGATCCGCGGGACGCGGCCCTCATCGAGCCCGCCGCGGTCGCCTGGCACGGGCTCGCGCGGGCCGGCGACGTCGCGGGCAAGCGGGTCGCGGTGATCGGCGCGGGTCCGATCGGGCTGCTCGCGATCGCGGTGGCGCTGCACCACGGCGCCGCCGAGGTCGTGGCCACGGACATCGCGGCCGGTCCCCGGGAGCGCGCGCTGACGCTGGGCGCCGCTGCGGCGCTCGACGCCCGGGAGTCCGACGCGATCGCCGCACTGCACGCGGACGTGGTGATCGAGTCCTCCGGCACGGTGCCCGGCCTGCACGCCGCGGTCGACGCGGCGGCGCGCGGCGGCGTCGTCGTGCTGCTCGGGCTGCAGCAGGCGGGCGACATCGACTTCCCCGCGGCGCGGGCCATCACCCGCGAGCTGGACCTGCGCGGCGCGCTGCGGTTCAACGACGAGATCGACGACGTGATCGCCGCGCTCGCCGACGGCACGCTGGACGTGCACGGCGTGGTGACCCACGTGCTGCCCGCCGCCGACGCCGTGGAGGCCTTCGCCATCGCCCGCGACTCCGCCGCGTCCGGGAAGGTGCTGGTGGACTTCCGGGACTGATGGAGCCGGGTCAGGCGGGCGCGAGGAAGGCGGCGAGCGCCGCGGAGTAGTACCCGATGTCGGCGGAGCCCATGAGCTCACGCGCGCTGTGCATCGCGAGCTGCGGGGCGCCCACGTCGACCGTCGTCAGGCCCGTGCGGGCCGCGGTGATGGGGCCGATCGTCGACCCGCAGGGCAGGTCGGCGCGGTGCACGTACCGCTGCAACGGCACGCCGGCCTGCTCGGCGGCGAGCGCGAACAGGGCCTCGCCGTCGGAGTCCGACGCGTAACGCAGGTTCTGGTTCACCTTGAGCACCGGGCCGCCGTTCACGGCGATGTGGTGCGCGGGCTCGTGCCGGTCGGGGTAGTTCGGGTGCGTCGCGTGCGCCATGTCGCCGGACGCGACCGCGGACAGGCTCAGGGTGCGCAGGAAGTCCTCGCGGCTGAGGCTGTGCGACAGGCCGATCCGCTCCAGGACCGTGATGAGGAAGTCGGACGCGGCACCGCGATCGGAGCCCGAGCCCACCTCCTCGTGGTCGAACAGCGCCAGCACGGGCACGATCCCGTCGACCGGGGCGGTCGCGAGCAGCGCCTCGGTGCCCGCGTAGCAGGTGCCCTGGTTGTCGAGCCGGGGCGCGGAGACGAGGGCACCGTCGGCGCCGACGGTGCGCGACGGCGCCAGGTCGTGCGTCATCAGCTCGAAGCCCAGCACGTCCTCGGCGGCGTACCCCTCGGCGGCCGCCACGCGCGCCAGGAAGCCGCCGGCGCCGGAGGTGCCCCAGATCGCGTGCAGGTGCCGCTGCGGATCGAGCTCGACGCCCTTACGGTTCTCCGAGAGGTGGATCGCCAGCTGGGGCACGCGCAGCAGCGGTTCGTCGATGCGCACCAGCGTGTGCACCACCCGGCCGCCCTCGCGCACCGCGATCCGCCCGGAGATCCCGAGGTCGCGGTCGAGCCACGAGTTGAGCCACGCGCCGCCGTAGGGCTCCAGGAGCACCTGGGCGAGACCCGCCGACTCCGCGTCGTGGTGCTGCTTCACCCGCAGGTTCGGGCTGTCGGTGTGGCCGCCGACGATGCGGAACGCCGGCAGATCCCCGTGCTCGCAGTGCGAGGAATCGAACGCGATGATCGAGCCGCCGCGCACCACGAAGTACTTGCCGGGCCCCGGCCACACGTCGTGCTCGACGAGCTCGGTGTACCCGGCCTCGGCGAGGCGGCGGGCCACCGTCCGACAGACGTGGAACGGCGACGGCGAGGCGTCGACGAAGGCGCACAGGCCCTCGGCGGTCGCTCCGGCGGCGGCCGTCATCAGGCCGACAGGACCGCGTCCAGCGCGGAGTAGAAGATGCCCAGGCCGTCGTCCGACGGGCCCGTGAGAGCCTCGGTGGCGTGCTCCGGGTGCGGCATGAGGCCCACGACGCGGCCGTTGGCCGAGGCGATGCCCGCGATGCCGCGCATGGCGCCGTTCGGATTGCCGGCGGCGTAGCGGAAGGCCACGCGCCCCTCGCCCTCGAGCTCGTCGAGGGTGTGCTCGTCGGCAACGTAGCGGCCCTCGCCCGACTTGAGTGGCACCAGGATCTCGGCACCCGGCTCGTAGCGGGAGGTCCAGGCGGTGTTCGTGGCCTCGACGCGCAGCCACTCGTCGCGGCAGATGAAGTGCAGGCCCTCGTTGCGCACGAGCGCGCCGGGGAGCAGGCCCGCCTCGCAGAGGATCTGGAAGCCGTTGCAGATGCCGAGCACCGGCATGCCCTTGCCCGCGGCCTCGACGACCTCGGTCATCACCGGTGCGAGGGAGGCGATGGCGCCGGCGCGCAGGTAGTCGCCGTAGGAGAAGCCGCCCGGCACGACGACGGCGTCGACGCCCTGCAGGTCGTGGTCCTTGTGCCAGAGCGCGACGGCCTCGCCGCCCGCCCGCTCCACCGCGCGCGCCGCATCGACGTCGTCGAGCGTGCCGGGGAAGGTGATGACGCCGACCCGCGTCATGCGTCGACCCGGGTGACGGTGAAGTCCTCGATGACCGTGTTCGCGAGCACGTCGGCCGCGATCTTCTCGAGCTGGTCGTCGCTCAGATCGCCCTCGACCTCGAGCTCGAACCGCTTGCCCTGCCGCACATCCGCGACGCCGGCGAAGCCCAGGCGGTCGAGCGCGCCCACGATCGCCTTCCCCTGCGGGTCCAGGATCTCGGCCTTCGGCATCACGTCCACCACAATCCGCGCCACGTGCGGCTCCCTCTCGATTCGACCGCGCTCTCGGGTGTCGATCGCGCTGTACGGGTCAGTTTACCGGCGCATACTGGGCGCATGCGACTCACCCACTTCCGCCATTCGTGCGTCCTCGTGGAGATGTCCGAGACGCGGGTGCTCTTCGACCCCGGCACCTTCTCCCAGGGGTTCGAGGGGCTCACCGGTCTGGACGCGATCGTCGTGACGCACCAGCACCCCGATCACATCGACCCCGCCCGCATCGACGCTCTCGTCGACGCCAACCCCGGGGCACAGCTGTTCGCCGATCCGACCACCGCGGCCGCGCGCGGCGGCCGCTGGATCGCGGCGCTCCCCGGCCACGACTACGGCATCGGCAATCTCATCGCCCGCGGCGTCGGCGGCACGCACGCCGTGATCCACCCGGACATCCCGACGATCGACAACACGTCCGTCCTCCTCGGCGACGAGGAGCGGATCGGCCGCTTCTACCACCCCGGCGACGCGCTGTACGTGCCCGAGGACGTGCGCGTCGAGGTGCTCGGCCTGCCGGTGAACGCACCGTGGGCGAAGATCAGCGAGACCGTCGACTTCTTCCGCGCCGTCGCGCCCACCGCCGCCGTCCCGATCCACGACGCATTGCTCTCCGCCGCGGGTGCGGACGTCTACCTCGCCCGGCTCGCGGACATGCGTCCCGACGGTGCCGAGTTCGTCCCGTGGGGTGCCGAGGACACCCGCGAGTTCTGACGATCGACCTCCGATCCGGGCAGCACGCCCCGACACCCCCTCCCTCCGTGATATGACCTAGGTCACATCCTTCGGAAGGAGAACGTCACAGTGTCACCCGAGGTGATCGCGCTCGCCGTCCTCGTCGTCGTCTTCCTGATCGCGACCGTCCGCGGCGTCAACATGGGCGCGCTCGCCCTCGTCGCGGCGTTCGTCGTGGGCCTCGCCGTGTTCGGGGTCGACTCGAAGGAGGTCCTCAAAGGTTTTCCCGCCGAACTGTTCGTGATCCTGGTCGGCGTCACCTACCTGTTCGCCCTCGCGAAGAACAACGGCACCGTCGACTGGATCGTGCACGGGGCGGTGCGCGCGGTCCGTGGACGGGTGGCGCTGATCCCGTGGGCGATGTTCGCGGTGTGCGCGACGGTGACCGCCATCGGCGCGGTCAGCCCCGCGGCCGTCGCGATCGTCGCCCCGGTGGCCGCGGGCTTCGCTACGCGATATCGGATCCACCCCGTGCTCATGGGGATGATGGTGGTGCAGGGCGCCACGGCCGGAAGCTTCTCCCCCATCGGCATCTTCGGCTCCATCACCAACGGCGTCGTCGACGCCAACGACCTGCCCGGCAGTCCGCTGTTCCTGTTCGGATCGACCTTCCTCGCGTGCGTCGTGATCGCCGTCGTCGCCTTCGCCGCCTTCGGCGGGCGCGCACTGATCGCCCGCGGCGCCGATGCCGACGCCCTCGCCACGCTGGGCTCCGCCGCCGAGTCCGCCGCACACGCCGCCACCTCGGTCGCCCGGCCGACGACGGAACCGCACTCCGCAGCCGAGGTGCAGCGCCTCGGCGAGGATCACCCCGACGGCCGGGCCGACGACGCGACCCGGCTCGACGCACAGCGGATCGGCACCCTCGCCGGGCTGGTGGCGCTCATCGTCGGGGCACTCGGATTCGACCTCGACGTCGGCTTCACCGCGCTCGGGATCGCCGTCGTCCTCACCCTCGCCTTCCCGGATTCGGCGAAGGACGCGGTGGAGAAGATCAGCTGGAGCACAGTGCTGCTCATCGCCGGCATCGTCACCTACGTGGCGCTGCTGCAGAAGGAGGGCGTGGTCGATTGGCTGGGCGACGGGGTCGCGAAGGTCGGCTCGCCACTGGTGGCGGCGTTGCTGATCTGCCTCATCGGTGCCGTGGTCTCCGCGTTCGCCTCCACCACCGGCATCATCGGCGCACTCATCCCGCTCGCTGTGCCGTTCCTGCTCACCGATCAGGTGAGCGCCGTCGGGCTGATCGCCGCGCTGGCGATCTCGAGCTCCGTCGTCGACTGCAGCCCGTTCTCCACCAACGGCGCGTTGGTGGTCGCGAACACCGAGCCCGACCTCCGGGACATGGTGTTCCGGAGGCTCATGCAGTGGGGCATGTCCATCGTCGTGCTCGGACCGCTCATCGCGTGGGCCGTACTGGTCGCGCCCACGGCCTGACCGCCGCCCGGCCGAGAGGCTCAGGCCGCGGCTAGGGCCCGGGCGCGGTGTTCGTAGACGACCGGAGCGGCGCCGTGGTGCAGCGCGAGGTCGACCGCGTCGAGCATCGTGCGCGAGACGGTCGACGAGGCGAGCCGGCGGGCGTCGACCGCGAGACGGAGGGTGCCGCCCCGTCGTGCGATGCGGTTGGCCTGGGCCAGCAGGGCCCGGCACCACCAGGGCTCGGAGAGGAAGCCGTCGCCGATGCCGAGCACGCGGGCCTTCTCCTCCTCGCCGGTCACCAGGTCGGTGATCGCGGTGTAGCCCAGGTTCAGCCGGAACCCGGCCTCGGGCAGCGCGAGCACCGCTCCGGTGGACGCGTTCCAGCGCGGTGCCGCGAAGACGCGGGTGCGCAGGCCGACCGTCTCCAGCACGCGGTCGGCGGCGGCGAGCCGCAGCCCGGCCTCGTGCGCCCCCAGGGTGGAGAACTCGGCGCGCCGCCGCTTCGTCGCGGCCTGGTCGTAGCCGTTGAGGACGATGCCATCGCCCCCGGCGCGACGCTCCCGCAGGAAGGACTGGGTCGACGGGTCGTCGATCAGCTTGTACTTGCCCTTCAGGCGCGGCGCCACGAGCAGCGAGACGGGCACACCGCGGTCGTCCAACTGCGCCGTGAACCGCTCCGCGTCCGCGCGAGTGGCGTCGGAGAGGGCGGAGACGGAGACGTACAGCGGCGAACTCATGTCCGCAGTGTGCGCGCCCCAGGTGTCCCGTTCGGGGACGAGAGGTTGCGTGTCGCTGAACGCGCCGTCAGGCGGGCAGGACTGCCTCGATCGCGGAGACGACGGTGTCCGACTCCGGTTCGGTGCGGGGCCGGAAGCGCTGCACGCTCGTGTGATCCGGCGCGATGAGGAACTTCTCGAAGTTCCACTGGATGTCGCCGGCCTCCCCCTCTGCGTCGGCCGTCTTGGTCAGCTCGACGTACAGCGGGTTCCGGTTCTCGCCGTTGACGTCCGTCTTCTCCAGCAAGGGGAATGTGACGCCGTAGGTCGTCGAGCAGAAGGTGGCGATCTCCTCGGCGGTGCCGGGCTCCTGGCCCGCGAACTGGTTGCAGGGCACGCCGAGCACCGTCAGGCCGCGGTCCGCGTACCGCGTCGCAAGCGCCTCCAAGCCGGCGTACTGCGGGGTCAGGCCGCACTTGCTGGCGACGTTGACGACGAGGACGGCGCGGCCGGCGTAGTCGGCGAGCGAGGTGGCGGCACCGTCGAGCGTGGTGAGGGCGATGGAGTCGAGAGCGGTCATGGCCCGAGCCTACGCGGGATGTAACGCAGCACACATCTATCTCGATTGCGCAATGGTTGCGTCAGAGTTATCGTTTTCGGGTGCAAGCAACTTCCGGGGACGTGACTCCTGAGGACCTCACCGAGGTCTTCAGCGAGTTCATGGGCCGACTCATGTGCAACGTCACGCAGGAGAGCCTGGGCACGATGCTGTCGTCGGACATCACCGCGCACCAGTTCCACATCCTGCTGCAGCTCACGGCCGCCGAGGCTCCGCTCCCGATCAACCGGCTCGCCGATGATCTGGGGCTGTCGGTCGCCGCCACGGGCCGCAACGTGGAGAAGCTTGTCCAGCTCGAGATGGTGGATCGGCGTGAGGACGCCTCGGATCGCCGGATCAAGAACCTGACCATCACCGACCTCGGGCGAAAAACAGTTGCGTCCGCGATCAGCGACAAGCATCGTGAGGTGCTCGGTTTCGCGGAGCGGCTGCCCACCGAGCTCCGCACCCGCCTGCACGACGTGATGGTCGAGATCCTCGACGAGGGCCTGATCCCTCCGAACCCCTTCTTCACCGCAATGAAAGAGAACGCATGAGTACCGAGAACACGCTCGACAAGAGCGAGATCCCGCACGCGGGTGAGGGCCTCGACCGCCGCGTCCTGATGGTGGCCGGTGTGGTCGTCCTCGGGTCGATCATGGCCATCCTGGACATGACCATCGTGGCCGTCGCGCAGAACACCTTCCAGACGGAGTGGGGTGCATCGCCGGCCACCGTCGCCTGGACGATGACCGGGTACACGCTGGCCCTGGCCGCCGTGATCCCCGTGACCGGCTGGGCCGCCGACCGATTCGGCACCAAGCGGCTGTACATGACGGCCACGGCGCTGTTCGTGATCGGCTCCGCGCTCTGCGCGATCGCCGACTCGATCGAGATGTTGATCCTGTTCCGCGTGCTGCAGGGCCTCGGCGGCGGCATGCTCATGCCGCTCGGCATGATGATCCTGACCCGGGCCGCCGGCCCGGAGCGCCTCGGCCGCGTCATGGCCGTGCTCGGCATCCCGATGCTGCTCGGCCCCATCGGCGGCCCCATCCTCGGCGGCTGGCTGATCGAGTCGTTCTCGTGGCACTGGATCTTCCTGATCAACGTGCCGATCGGCGCGATCGCGATCATCTACGCCTGGTTCGTGCTCGACAAGGACCAGCCCGTCAAGGGCCAGAAGTTCGACGTCGTCGGTTTCGTCCTGCTCTCGCCCGGCCTCGCGCTGTTCCTGTTCGGCATCTCCTCGATCCCCGAGGCGCAGTCGGACTCGTCGATGTACACCGAGCGGGTCATCCCGGCGACCATCGTCGGCCTGGTGCTGATCATCGGCTTCGTGTTCTGGGCACTGCGCGCCAAGCTGCCCCTGCTGGACCTGCGGCTGTTCAAGAACCGGAACATGACCGTCGCCATGATCACCTTCGCGATGTTCGCGATGGCCTTCTTCGGCAGCTCGATCCTGTACGCGCAGTACTTCATCGGCATCCGCGGCGAGTCGACCCTGATGGCCGGCCTGTTGCTCGCGCCGCAGGGCCTGGGCGCGATGATGACGATGCCGATCGCGGGTGTGCTCACCGACAAGATGGGCCCCGGCAAGTTCGTGATGACCGGCCTCGGCCTCATCACGCTGGGCATGGTGGCGTTCACGCAGCTCACCGCGGAGACCCCCTACTGGATCCTGCTGGGCTCGCTGCTCATCCAGGGCCTCGGCATGGGTATGACGATGATGCCGACGATGTCGGCCGCGATCCGCACCCTGGCGCCCGAGTCCATCTCCCGCGGTTCCACGCTGACGAACATCGTCCAGCAGATCGCCGCGTCGATGGGTACCGCGATCTTCTCGGTGCTGTTCACCAACTGGCTCACCAACGCGGGCCCGGCCATGCAGACCCCGCAGGGCGAGAAGCACACCGGCGCGCTGGCCTTCGGCCTGAACTCGAGCCCCGAGGCCCGCGAGGGCGGCATCGCGATGTTCCAGGGCGAGACCGGCTTCGGCAAGTTCCTGCACGACAACCTGCCGTTCGCGGCGGAGGCCTTCGGGAACACGTACTTCGTGGCCGCGGTCCTGGTCGCGCTGTGCATCATCCCGGCGTTCTTCCTGCCCCGCACCCACGCGGCGGACACGGAGGCCGCCGAGCGGCAGATGGTCATGCCGCACTGATCCGCACCTGATCCGACGAGTGCCCGGTCCCCGATGGGGGCCGGGCACTTCTCGTTTCGTGGGAGTTCTACCGGGTGACGGTGAAGGTCACGCTGGGCAGCACGGTGAAGAGCCTCTCGACCGGCGCCATGTAGCGGCTGATCGCCGCGGCGTCGCCCCGGTCTCCCGCGGCGCAGCTGTAGGCGACGGTCTTCCGCGGTGCGGCCCGGCCCATCTCGTAGGTCAGCCGGCTCGTGGACGCTCCCGGGCAGGGCGTGCCCGTGGCCGGGGCGGGGATCGACGGGGCGGTCTGCACGAGCGCCCGCTGCGCCGCGTGGTCGAGGCGCTTCGTCTCCGTCCTCGCGGGTTTCGCCGTCCCGTCGACGGTGCCGTACCCGCCCACCTTCGCCGTCGCGACGCCGCCGCGCACGGTGATGACGTACTCGACGTGGTACTCCGGCGCCGTGGCCGGCCCGACGGAGGAGTAGGTCACCGTCGGGCCCGCGGCGCCCGGGGCCGCCTGGGCCGGAGCGGCGGCGACCAGCGGGAGCGCGGCGCAGGCGAGGCCCGCGAGGAGCTTCTTCATGACTGCAAGCTACTGCGCGGCGCCCAGCCTGTCGAGGACCCAGGCGTACTCGAAGGCGGTCTCGCGCCACTTCGCGTAGCGCCCGCTGACGCCGGCGTGCCCGGCGACCATCTCCGTCTTGAGCAGGATCTGCTCGCCGGACGTGCTGTGGTCGAGGAGCTTCGCCACCCACTTCGCGGGCTCGGTGGGGAGCACGCGGGTGTCGTTGAGCGAGGTCGTCGCGAGGATCGCCGGGTAGGGCTTCGCGGCGACGTTCTCGTACGGCGAGTAGTCGCGCATGTACCGGTACACCTCGGCGCTCTCCAGCGGATTGCCCCACTCGTCCCACTCCCCCACCGTGAGCGGCAGGCTCGGGTCGAGGATCGAGGTGAGCGGGTCCACGAAGGGCACGTCGGCGACGATGCCGGAGAACAGCTCCGGCGCGAGGTTCGCCACCGCGCCGACGAGTAGGCCGCCGGCGCTCCCACCCATCGCGACCAGTCGCCGCGGCTCCGCACGGCCGGTGTCCACGAGATGTCGTGCGACGTCGACGAAGTCGGTGAAGGTGTTCCGCTTCTCCAGCTGCTTGCCGTGGTCGTACCAGGCGCGGCCCATCTCGCCGCCGCCGCGCACGTGCGCCACGACGAAGACCACGCCCCGGTCCATGAGCGAGAGCCGGGCGACGGAGAACCAGGGATCGAGGGTGGCCTCGTAGGAGCCGTAGCCGTACAGCAGGGTGGGCGCGGGCCCGTCGCCGACGTCCTTGCGGCGCACCACGGAGACCGGTACCTCCGCGCCGTCGCGGGCGGTCACCCAGAGGCGCTCCGCCGTGTACAGCGCGGCGTCGTAGCCGGGGACGTTGGCCCGCTTGAGCACCGTCTGCTCCCCCGTCGCCGGGTTCAGCTCGAGGACGGTTCCCGGCGTCACGAAGGACTCGTACGCCAGGCGGAGCCGCGGCGCGTCCCACTCGGGATTCGCGGTCGGCCCCAGGTTCACGAGTTCCTCGCCCGGGTCCCACTCGGTGAACTCCGGTGCGGCCGTGGCCTCCGCGAGCGCGAGCCGCGGCAGGCCGCCCCGCCGGTACCCGAGGGCGAGCCGTCGGGCGTAGGCGTCCACGTACTCCAGCCGGACGTCGTCGCGATGCGGCACGAGCACCGTCCACTGCTCCGGCGCGTCGACGGGTGCCGATGCCAGTTCGAAGTTGAGGCCGGTGCGGTTGTGCAGGAACAGGAACCGATCCTCCCCGCCGAGCACCGCGTGCTCGACGGAGTACTCCACGTCCTCCTCCCGGGGGCGCAGCACGCGGAACTCGCCCGTCGGGTCGGTCGCGTCGAGCACGTGGGTCTCGGAACTCAGCGTCGAGGACGTCGCGATCATCAGGTACTTCTCACTGCGGGTCAGACCGATGCCCACCCCGAAGCGCTGATCGGGCTCGTGGAAGACCCGCACGTCATCGGAGCCCGAACCGATCTCGTGCCGCCAGATGCTGTCGGCGCGCCACGCGTCGTCGACGGTGGTGTAGAACAGGTGCCGCTCCCCGGCCTCGGTGATCGGTGCCCACGTGGCGCCGTAGAAGACGCCCTCGACGGTATCGGGCAGCAGCTCGCCCGTGGCGATGTCCTTGATCCGCAGCGTGAACCGCTCGTCGCCCGACGTGTCGAGCGAGTAGGCGAGCAGGGCACCGTCGGGCGAGACGGAGGCGGCGCCGACGGCGATGTACTCGTGTCCCTCCGCCTCGATGTTGAGGTCCAGGAGCACCTGCTCGCCGGGCAGCGGCTCGTCGGAGAGGACCGGCGGGGTCCAGTCGTCGGGTCCGGCGATCGGTGCGCGGCAGTGGATCCCGTACTGCTTGCCCTCGACGGTCCGCGCGTAGTACCAGTGGTCCTTGCGCCGCTGCGGGACCGACATGTCGGTCTCCTGGGTGTGCGCCTTGATCTCCCCGAAGATCGCCTCGCGCAACGGCTCGTGGTGCGCGGTGGCCGCCTCGGTGTAGGCGTTGTGGGCGCGCAGGTAGTCGAGCACCTCCTCGTCGGAGGTGTCGGCGAGCCAGGCGTAGTCGTCGATCACCGTGTCGCCGTGGAAGGTCCGCGAGGACGGAACCTTCTTCGCAACGGGCTGGGCCGGCGCCTCGTTCGCGGGGCTCATGCCGCTCCGCCCGGCCAGTCGTCGAAGCTGAGACCCGAGATGCGTTCGTACGCTTCGATGTAGCGCGCGCGGGTGCGGTCCACAACGTCGCTCGGCAGGGGCGGCGGCGGGGCCCCGGAGTCGGTGGACCAGCCGGATTCCTTGGTGAGCCAGTCGCGCACGATCTGCTTGTCGAAGCTGGGGAGGGCGGAGCCGGGAGCGTAGAGCGCGCCGTCCCAGTAGCGCGAGGAGTCGGGCGTGAGCACCTCGTCCGCGAGGAGCAGGTCACCGTCGGAGCTACGGCCGAACTCGAACTTGGTGTCCGCGAGGATGATCCCCCGCTCGCGGGCGATGTCCGCGCCGCGGGCGTACACGTCGAGGGTCAGGTCGCGCAGGCGCGTCGCCAGCTCGATGCCCACATCCTCGGCGACCCGCTCGAAGGAGACGTTCTCGTCGTGGTCGCCGACGGCGGCCTTGGTGGCGGGGGTAAAGATCGGCGGGTCGATCCGGCTGCCGTCGACCAGGCCCGCAGGCAGGGGCACACCGCACACCTCGCCGTTCGCGCGGTACTCCTTGAGGCCGGAGCCGGTGAGGTAGCCACGGGCGACGCACTCCACCGGCACCATGTCGAGCCGGCGCGTCACCAGCGCGCGGCCGAGCACCGCGTCGGGGATGCGGGGGTCGTCGGCCGGCCCGGCGAGATGGTTCGGCACGCCGAGCGCATCGAAGAAGAAGACCGACATCGCCGTGAGCACGCGCCCCTTGTCGGGGATCGGCGTGTCCAGGATGTAGTCGTAGGCGCTGATCCGGTCACTGGCGACGAGGAGCAGGTGCTCGTCGTCGACCTCGTACAGCTCGCGGACCTTGCCCGAGTAGATCGGCGTGTACTCGCTCAGTTCAGGACGCACCCCGCCACCCTATCCCCTGTCGGTTCCCTGCGGTTTCGGCGGGCGAATCGCAGGTCGCGGCCGCCGAAACCGCAGGGAAAGCCGATCAGAGGATGGGGGCGGGGGTGTAGGAGGCGGCCTCGGGGTACTTCGCGGTCAGCGCCTCGACCTCGGCGACGACCTGGGCGACCTGGGCCTCCGCGGCGCCGGTGAAGGCCGCGCGGTCCGCGAGGGCGTCGTCGAGCTGCGCGCGGGTGAGGCCGAGGCGGGAGTCGGCGGCGAGGCGGTCCAGCAGGTCCGGCTCCTTGCCCTCCTCGCGCATCGCCAGCGCGACGGCGACGGCGTGCTCCTTGATCGCCTCGTGCGCGACCTCGCGCCCGACGCCCGCGCGCACCGCGGCCATGAGCACGCGGGTAGTGGCGAGGAAGGGCAGGTAGCGGTTCAGCTCGTTCTCGATCACCGCCGGGTAGGCACCGAACTCGTCGAGGACGGTCAGGAAGGTCTCGAAGAGGCCGTCGATGGCGAAGAACGAATCCGGCAGGGCGACGCGGCGGATCACCGAGCAGAAGACGTCGCCCTCGTTCCACTGCGAGCCGGCCATCTCGGCGGCCATCGAGCCGTAGCCGCGCAGGATCACGGTGAGGCCGTTGACCCGCTCGCAGGAGCGCGTGTTCATCTTGTGCGGCATCGCGGAGCTGCCCACCTGGCCGGGCTGGAAGCCCTCGGTGACCAGCTCGTGCCCGGCCATCAGCCGGATCGTCGTGGCCATCGACGACGGTCCCGCCGCCACCTGGACCAGAGCGCTCACCACGTCGTGGTCGAGCGAGCGCGGGTACACCTGGCCCACGGAGACGAGGGACTCCGAGAAGCCGAGATGCGCGGCGACCCGCTCCTCCAAGGAGGCGAGCTTCGTCGCGTCGCCGCCGAGGAGGTCGAGCATGTCCTGCGAGGTCCCCATCGGGCCCTTGATGCCGCGCAGCGGATACCGGCCGATGAGGTCCTCGAGGCGGGCGATCGCGACCAGCAACTCGTTCGCCGCCGACGCGAAGCGCTTCCCCAGCGTGGTCGCCTGCGCCGCGACGTTGTGCGAGCGGCCCGCCATCACGACGGACGAGTACTGCGCCGCGCGCTCGGCGAGCCGCGCCGCGACGGCGACGGCGTGGTCGCGCACGTACTCCAGCGATCGCAGCACCTGCAGCTGCTCGACGTTCTCCGTCAGGTCGCGCGAGGTCATCCCCTTGTGGATCTGCTCGAACCCGGCGAGGTCGCTGAACTCCTCGATCCGCGCCTTGACGTCGTGCCGGGTGATCCGCTCGCGCTCCGCGATCGACGCCAGATCGACCTGGTCCACGACCTTCTCGTAGGCCTCGACGGCACCGTCGGGCACGTCGATCCCGAGGTCGCGCTGCGCCTTGAGCACCGCGATCCACAGCTGGCGCTCCAGCACGATCTTGTACTCCGGCGACCACAGCTCGCGCATGCGGGGGCTGGCGTACCGGTTGGCGAGGACGTCGGGGATGCGGGGAGTGCTCACCCCGCGATTCTCTCATGCACGGACGCCGGGCCCGTCACGGAAGGGCGGGCGCCAGATCGTCGACGACGGCGACGAGTGCGTCGCGGACCGCGCGGGGCACGTCGGCACCGTGGGTGGTGAGCGCCGCCAGGACCGCCCCGTCCTCGATCGCCATCAGCCGCTCCACGTCCGGCCCCGTCGCCCGCCGGCCCGAGCGGGTGAGCACCTCGACGTGCAACTCCGCCACGACCCGCCGGACCTGGGCCTGCAGCCGGGTCAGCTCGGGATCGCGGGCGCACAGCACCATCCGCTCGTAGCGGGACACGAGTGCGCCCCGCTCCGCCTCGGTGTCGCAGGCGAAGAACACGGTGGCGAGGAGCTTCGCGAGCGCGGAGTCGCCGCGCCTGCGGCGGCTGACCGCCTCCGCGCGACCGCGGACCGCCGCGACGTCCAGCTCGCCGGCGTACGCGACGGCGTTCGACAGCAGGTCGCCGAGGGACTCGAAGTAGTACGTCGTCGCGGCCAGGGGGATGTGCGCGCGGTGCGCGACGGCCCGGTGCCGCACCGACTCGAAACCGCCCTCGACGAGGAGCTCCCCGGCCGCCGCCACGAGGGCCGCGCGCCGGCGCTCACCCTTGGGCGTGGTCGCGGCTGTCATCTGAGACATGCTGCCAGCACGTCCCGCTCGGTCTGAGGGTTTCGACCAAATCGTCGGCGCCGGTGGCGGCCGACATGGACAAATGCGCTACTGCAAGGCCTGGTGCCCGATGTCCGTCCGGAAGTGACTGCCCGGCAGCTTGATCCGGTCGAGCTTCGCGTAGGCGTCCGCGCGGGCCGCGGCCAGGTCGTCGCCGACACCGACCACGTTCAGCACGCGGCCGCCGTTCGAGACCAGGCGGCCCTCGGCGTCCACGGCCGTCCCGGCGTGGTAGATACCCGCGCCGTCGGCGCCCGTGATGACGTCGCCCTTGCGGGGCGCGGCCGGGTAGTTCTCCGCGGCGAGCACGACGGTGATGGCGGCACCGTCGCGCCACCGGAGCGGCGCGAGGGCACCCAGGCCGCCCGTCGCGGTGGCGTGCAGCGCCTCGCCGAGGGGCGACTCGAGCAGGCTCAGCACGGCCTGCGTCTCGGGGTCGCCGAAGCGGCAGTTGAACTCGACGACGGCCGGGCCCTCTGCGCCCATCGCCAGGCCCGCGTAGAGCAGGCCCGAGAACGGGACGCCGCGGCGCACCATTTCCCGTGCGACGGGGCGCACGACGGTCTCGACGATCTCCTCGGTCGCGCCGTCCGGGAGCCAGGGCAGGGGTGCGTACGCGCCCATGCCGCCGGTGTTGGGGCCGGTGTCGCCGTCGCCGACGCGCTTGTGGTCCTGCGCGGGCAGCAGCGGCACCACGTCCTCGCCGTCAACGAGGCAGAACAGGGAGACCTCCGGGCCGTCGAGGAAGGACTCGAACAGGGCCGGGCGCCCGGACTCGAGGAGGTCGGCGGCGTGCGCGCGGGCCTCGGCGCGGTCGGCGGTGACGACGACGCCCTTGCCGGCGGCCAGGCCGTCGTCCTTGATCACCCAGGTGGGTCCGAAGCGGTCGAGGGCGGCGTCGATCTGCGCCGGGCTGTCGACGATCTCGCTGCGCGCGGTGCGCACGCCGGCGGCGTCCATGACGTCCTTGGCGAAGGCCTTGGAACCCTCGATCTGCGCGGCGGCCGCGGACGGGCCGAAGACGGCGATGCCGCGGGCCCGGACGGCGTCGGCCACGCCGAGGACCAGCGGAACCTCGGGGCCGATCACCACGAGGTCGGCGCCGAGACGCTCGGCGAGCGCCGCGACCTCGTCGCCGGAGGAGGCGTCGACGTCGTGATTGGTCGCGATCGCCGCGGTGCCCGGGTTGCCCGGGGCCGCGTGCAGCTCGGTGACCCGGGGATCACGGGTCAGGGCGTCGATGAGGGCGTGTTCGCGGCCGCCGGTGCCGATGACGAGTACTCGCACGTCGCAGACCTTACCGGGGCGAGGGCTGTACACCGCACCCCAGCATGGGTATCGTTATTCCGGAATTCCGATTCCGCGTTCTTGGGAGGCCCGATGCGCCGCACACTGATCACCGTCGTCGCCGCCGCCCTCGTGGCCGCGATCCCCGCCCCCGCGGCGAGCGCCGCGCCGTGCGCCCCCGCGCCGGCGGCGGACACGAGCACCGTCGCCGGCTGGACCGGCTACCTCGCGCAGCACCGCGGCGACGTCGCGCTGGTCGTCGACGACGGGCGGGGCGGCACCGTCGCGCACCGCGCCGACGCGGCCATGCCGACCGCGTCGATGCTGAAACTGATCCACCTCGCCGCGCTCACCGGCCGGGCCGGTGCCGGCCGGATCGATCTCAACGAGCGGATCCGCGTCGCCGACTGGCAGAAGTGGTACGTCGATCACGAGGGCACCCCCGTCGACGGAGGCGCCCACATCAAGGCCCTGGAGTACCTGGGCATCCCGGCGACCAAGGGTGTCCCGAACGCCCCGTCGGGCAGCGTCTCGCTGCACCAGCTCGCCGACGTGATGATCCGGTTCTCCGACAGCGCCGCACCGGACGCGATCCGCGCGCGGCTCGGCGACGAGGCGCTGCGGGAGGTGATGACGCGCTACGGCATGCCCGGGCCCGTCCCCTCGCTCAAGGAGCTCTACCAGCGGATCACCGACAGCGGCGCCGCGACGGAGCAGCAGGCCTACGCCGCGATCGACCGCACGTACGCGGCGCCGGCCGCGTCCTTCGCGCGACTGATCGGCGATCTGGGGACCGGCCGGTTCGGCCCGGGCTCCGAGGCGGCGCGCCGCTTCCTGGAGTTCCAGGACGCCGCACCCGCGGGCCTGACCGCGCTCGGCTTCAAGGGCGGATCGCTGGTCGGCGTGCTCACGGAGGCCTTCGAGGGCCGGCGGACCGACGGCTCCGTCACCGTCGGGGTCCTCATGGTGCGCCGGGCGTCCGCGCAGGACGTGCGCAAGGACGCCGAGGCCGGCATGCCGCATCAGCAGCTGCTGGTGCAGGCGATGACCGACGAGGGCACCCGCACGCGAGTGGCCTGCGCGCTGCGCTCGTAAACTCCCGCCATGACCGACGACGATCGCCTCGCCGCTCTCGAGGCGCGGGTCGCCGCCCTCGAGGCCGCCCTCGGGGCGGCGCCCGCCGAGCAGGCGCCCAGCGGTGCCGGCACCGTCGGGTACGGCGGCGACGTGGCGCTGCACGGCGAGGTCACCTGGCGCATCGACTACTCCGCCGGCGCCGCGACCGCCCTGCCCGCCGACCGGATCGCGACGGTGCTCGGCGCGCTCGGGCATCCCGCGCGGATCGAGATCGTGCAGGAGCTGCTCCGGGGCCCGCGCACGGCGGCCGAACTGGTGGAGCTCGCCGACGGCGGCTCGAAAGGCCAGCTGTACCACCACCTGAGCACGCTCACCGCCGCCGGCGTCGTCAGCAAGGGCGCGCGCGGCCGGTACGCCGTCGCACCGCAGAAAGTGGTGCCCGCGCTCGTCGCACTGGTCACCGCGGCGGACATCGGCGGGCTGCTCCGATAGCCTGGCCCCATGGCATCCGTGTTCTCGAAGATCATCGCCGGCGAGCTCCCGGGCCGGTTCGTGTACCAGGACGATGCGGTGGTGGCGTTCCTGACCATCGCGCCGCTCACGCAGGGCCACGTGCTGGTGGTGCCGCGCGAGGAGGTGGACCACTGGGAGTCGATCGACGACGAGCTCTGGCAGCACCTCAACACGGTGGCACGCAAGCTGGGGCGCGCCGTCAAGCGCGCCTTCGACGCGCCGCGCGCAGGCCTGATCGTCGCCGGTTTCGAGATCCCGCACCTGCACCTGCACGTCTTCCCCGCGTACGGCCTCACCGACTTCAGCTTCGACAGCGTCGACCAGAACCCGTCGCCCGAGTCGCTGGACGACGCGCAGACCAGGATCGTCGAGGCGCTCGCCGCGGAATGACCTACCGGGTCAGGCGCACCGTGAAGGTCGCGCCCTCCCCCGGCGCGGTGTCGACGGTGACGCTCCCGCCGTGCCGCTCGACGATGCCGAGCACGATCGACAGGCCCAGCCCCGCACCGCCGCTGCCACGGCTGCGGGAGGAGTCGGTGCGGTAGAAGCGCTCGAAGACGCGCGCGGCCTCGTCGGGCTCCATACCCGGCCCCGTGTCCGCGACCGACAGGACCACGGCCCCCGGCTCCGTGCGGATCCGGACGCGCACCGTCGCCTCGTCCGGCGTGTGCCGCAGGGCGTTCGAGACCAGGTTGGTGACCACCTGGTGCAGGCGGTCCCGGTCGCCGGTCAGGTCGACGGTGCCGGCCTCGGCCTCCAGGGCGATGTCACGCCCCGGTTCGCGGGCCTGCGCGGCGTGCACCACGTCGTCCGCCACCGCGACCAGGTCGACGGTGTCGGCCGCGAGCGGCCGGCGCGCGTCGAGACGGGCGAGCAGCAGCAGGTCCTCCACGAGCAGGCCCATCCGCTCCGCCTCCGACTCGATGCGCGACATGACGAATCCGGTGTCGTCGGTCGCACCCTGGCGGTACAGCTCGGCGAAGCCGCGGATCGACGTCAGCGGCGTGCGCAGCTCGTGCGAGGCGTCGCCGACGAAGCGCCGCATCCGCTCCTCGTCGGCACGGGCCCGCTCCTCCGAGGACGCGACCCGGTCGAAGGAGTCCTGCACCTGGTGCAGCATCGTGTTGATCGACGTCGAGAGCCGCCCCACCTCGGTGTGCGCCGGCGCCGCCGGCACCCGCCGCGTCAGGTCACCCGCGGCGATCGCCTCCGCGGTGGCCTCCACCTCTTCGAGCGGGCGCAGCGAGCGGCGCACGACGAGGTAGCCGAGGCCGCCCGCGATGATCAGCACACCGCCGCCGATGAGCAGCTCCAGCACGACCATCGCGCGCAGGGTCGACTCGACGTCGGTGAGCGTGACCGCGACGAAGGCGACGCCGTACTGGGACGAGGACTGCACGACCCGCCACTCCGGCCCGCCGCCACCGGCGGAGGGCACGGTCACGGCGTCGCCGTGCAGGTCGCCGAGGCCGGACAGGTCGGGGCGCTCGGTGAAGTCGGGATTGCTGATCTGCAGCTGCCTGCCGTCGGGAAGGAAGACCGCCTGGTAGAAGCGGGTCGGCGGGCGCCCGTCGCGGGGCGGCTCCGGCAGCAGCACCGGCTTGGGCCGCGCCCACGTCTCCGCCGCCTGGCGCAGCGCCTGGTCCTCGCGGGAGAGCAGCCGGTCCTTCATCGCCGCCGTCAACGCGGTGCCGGACGCCAGCAGCCCCAGGAAGACGAGGCCGACGACCACCGCGACCAGCGACAGGCGCAGCGGGACGCGGGACGCGAGCGAGGTCGAGCCCATGCGCGCCTACCGCGGTTCGCGGAGCACGTACCCCACGCCGCGGAGGGTGTGGATCAGCCGCTTCTCGCCCGTGTCGACCTTGCGGCGCAGGTAGGAGACGTAGGACTCGACCACGTTGACGTCGCCGCCGAAGTCGTAGTGCCAGACGTGGTCGAGGATCCGCGGCTTGGACAGCACGACACCGGCGTTGACCATGAAGTAGCGCAGCAGGGTGAACTCCGTCGGCGAGAGCGACACCAGTTCCCCCGCCTTCCAGACCTCGTGCGTCTCGTCGTCCAGTTCGAGGTCGGCGAACGTCAGGCGGGTGGAGTTCTCCTGCTCGCCGAAGCCGTGACGGCGCAGCAGCACGTTGATCCGCGCCACGACCTCCTCGAGGCTGAACGGCTTCGTGACGTAGTCGTCGCCGCCGAGGGTGAGGCCGGCGACCTTGTCCTCGACGGAGTCGCGGGCCGTGAGGAAGAGTACGGGGGCCTCGATCCCGTCCTGCCGCAGCCGCTTGAGCAGGCCGAGACCGTCCATGCCGGGCATCATGATGTCGAGCACCATGACGTCGGGCCGGAAGGTGCGGACGCGGTCGAGCGCGGCCGGGCCGTCGTGGGCCACGGCCACGTCGAAGCCCTGGAACTTGAGGCTGACCTGCAGCAGCTCCCGGATGCTCTGCTCGTCGTCGACCACGAGCACGCGGGGCTTGGCTTCGTCATTCGCACTGGACACACCGCAATAGTGCACGCCGCGGCGCCCAGGACTCTGACGACTCGCTGTCAGTTGGCTGTGAACGTCCCGCCGGGGCCGCTCAGCGCAGGGACGCGAGGATCTCCGGCGTCACGGGATCGACGATGTCCTGCACCTCGGGGTGCTTGGAGACGTACCGCTTGACCAGCGGGCACACCGGGACGACGCGCTTTCCCGCGGCGCGCGTGTCCTCCAGTGCGTCGTGCACCAGGATGCCGCTGAGACCGCGGCCGGAGAACTTCTCGTCGAGCTCCGTGTGGGGGAAGATTCGCTGCTCACCGCGGTCGATGAAGACGGTGAAGCCGGCCGGCTCCCCGTCGACGGTGATGTCGTAGCGGCCCTCGGCGTCGTTGCGGACGACGGCGACGTTCTCGGTGTTCTCGCTCACTGCGGGTTCCTCCTGCGGGGTTTGAGCCGGGTGGTGGGGAGCGGCGGCGCCGGCAGGTACTGATCGTCGCGCCATCCGTTCACACTGCCGAAACGCGGGGACCGCGCCTGCCATTCCTCGCGGTACTCGACGATCTCCTCGTGCGTGCGGCCCACGAAGTTCCACCACATCACGATGTCCTCGTCGAAGGGCACGCCGCCGAGCAGGACCACGCGGGCGTCCTCCTCGGTGGGGTTGTGCAGGCGGAGCCCGCCGAGGCCCGGCCCGGCGTAGCCGAGGTCGCCCCAGGCGAGGGCCACACCGTCGAAGATGAGGCGCTCGGTGTCGAGCAGGACGCCGTGCTCGAAGGCGGGGTCGACGGCGAGGCTGACCCGCGCGCCCGGGCGCAGGATCAGCTCCGCGCCCAGGAGCGGAGTGGCGGTGACGATCGGCGACGTACTGCCCGCGAGTTCGCCGATGAAGACGCGGGCGGTGCCGCCCGGGCCGCCCGCGCGCACGTCGGGCAGCTCGACGGAGGGCGGCGCGTAGTGCTGGAAGCCGTTCGGGGCGTTGCGCGTCCGATCCGGCAGCGCGAGCCAGAGCTGCACGCCGTGCAGGCGGCGGGTCTCCGGCGTGGACACCTCGGAGTGGCTGATGCCGTAGCCGGCCGACATGAGGTTGATCTCGCCCGGGAGCACCGGCGCCTCGACGCCGGCACTGTCGCGGTGCTCGATCTCCCCCTCGAACAGCCAACTCACCGTCTGCAGGCCCGTGTGCGGGTGCGGCGGGACGTTCATACCGCCGGAGCGGTCCACCTCGTCCGGGCCGTAGTGGTCGGCGAAGCACCACGCCCCGATCATGGAGCGTTCGTGCGTGGGGAGGGTACGGCGCACCGTCATCGCGCGGGGACCGCCGAGCGGCACCTCGCGGGCTTCGATCACCTCCACCCCGCTCGCGGGGGCCGGTCCGTCCACCGAGGCCCCGCACTCGACCTCTTCGGGCTGGCGGTCGACGTTGCTCATGACCGCTAGCCTAGTGGCATGCCAGCCCAGCGCGTGCGGATCGACAAGGCGTCCCCCCGGATCTACAAGCAGCTGATCGCGGTCTCGACGGAGGTCGCCGAGGCCGCGGCCGCCGCCGGAATCGGCCGCGACGTGGTCGAATTGGTGAATCTGCGGTGCTCTCAACTCAACGGCTGCGCCTTCTGCCTCGACCTGCACGCGCGCGCCGGCCGCGCCGCAGGACTGACCAGTCAGCAGCTCGACGTGCTCGCCGCCTGGCGGGAGGCGCCCGCGTTGTTCGACGACGTGCAGCGCGCCGCGCTCGAGATCGCCGAGCTGGTGACGGAGCTGCCGCCGCACCACGCGGCGGACATCGCCTACGACCGCGCCACCGACGTGCTCGACGAGGCGCAGACGTCCGTGCTCATCTGGGCCGCCGTCACGATCAACGCCTTCAACCGCGTGTCGGTGATCAGCGGCTACGAGGTGCGGCACCGCGCGTGAACGCGGTGCCGCGGGCGTGCGCTCAGAGCGCGGGCTCGTAGGAGATCTGGTAGCCGTTGGGCGCGATGACGGCGAGGCCGCGCCCCACATCGACGCGGTACGTGTAGCCGTTGTTGACGGCGCTGTACGACGATCCGTTCGACCACACGACCGGCGCGGTCACGGCGAGGCCGTTGCCCTTGCCGAAGCCGCGGTACTCGGTGCGGCCGTCCCCCTGCCAGCGGCAGATGGACGCGCTGGAGCTGGGGGTCTCGATGTGGGCGACGGTCCATTGGTGCACGTCGCAGCCGTTCGGCGCGGCGTTGGCGGCACCCGGCGCGAGCATCGCCAGGCCCGCGGAGGCCGCGAGCGCTGCCGTGATGGTGATGGTCCTCGTGCGCATGATGACTCCTCCGTCGTCGGTGTTCGTCTCCCTCCACAGTGATCCCGGCCCCTTACGCCTCGCTCAAGATCCACTGAATGCGCAGGTCGCGCGGCACGCCGGCCGTCCGTGGAGCTACCATCGTCGATATCTGAAAGATGGGGATCGCGATGAAGAAGTTCATGACGCTCGTCGCCGTCGTGGCGACGGTGACGGGGTGCGACCCGGGCTCCGGCACGCGGGCACCGTCGTACTCCGTTCCGACCGGCGCCCACGTCTCGGAGGCGACCGCCCCTCCCCCGGGCACGTCGACGTCGACGGCGGCGGCACCGTCGTACTCCGTTCCGCCCGAGCCGGGTCCCGACTGCGACGCGGCGGAGGTCCGCGACCTGGATCCGGTCGCGCCGGTCGCCTGCGTGCTGCTGTCGCCCAGCTTTCCCGGGCTGCGCTTCGAGTACTCGGACACGGCGGCGGTGCGGGGGTACGAGGGCCGCGAGCAGCGGATCGTGGTGCGCGACGGTGCTCGCGTGGTGCAGACGATCACCGAACGCGTCGTGGCCGCCTACCGCACACCGCCCTTCGTGCAGCGGTTCGCGAACGACGGAGCGGGCCAGCTGCTGGTGGTGACCACGACCGGCGGATCCGGCGGCAGCGGGATGGCGGTCTGGCGCGCACGCGGGCCGAAGGGACCGTTCGTTCGCGGCGGCGAGCTATTCGGCTTCCCTTCCCGGGTCGCGACCACCGACGAGGGCTTCTCCGCCATGTACGCGCACAGCTCGGCCGTCAGCGGCGTGTACACGATCTTTCGGTTCGACGGCGATCGCGTCGTGGAACTTCTCGACCTCCCCGTCGCCGCGGCGGGCGCGGGCGCGACACCGAGCGACGGCAACGGCCCCGTCGTGACCAACGACCGGACGAACTGCCGTGCGGTGCAGGCGACTCCGGAGCAGGCTCGTGCGCTTGAGCAGGCGGGAGTCACCGTCGCCGGGGTCGGCGAACACTTCTGCCGCCAGACCTGGGTCGGCCGAACCTATTCGGGCTGATTTCTCCGCCGTCGGGCGGATGCCCCGCACCGTCGGGCGTGGTTGGGTGGGGGCATGACGGAACGGATCACGGAGTTCACCCGGTCGGGACTCATCTTCCCGGTGGTCGACAGCGGGCCGGCCGACGGCGACATCGTCGTCCTCCTGCACGGCTTCCCGCAGACCCCGACGTCGTGGGCGGCGACGTCCGAGGACCTGCACGCGCGGGGGTACCGCACCGTCGTGCCGTGGCAGCGCGGGTACGCGCGCACCGCCAGCCCTGCGCGACGCTGGCAGTACCGCAGCTCCGAACTGGCCGCCGACGTCGCGGCGCTGCTCGAGCGGACCGGCCCCGCGCACCTCGTGGGGCACGACTGGGGGTCGTCGACGGCGTGGCTGACCGCCGCCACCTACCCGCACCTGGTGCGCACGCTGACCGCGGTCTCGGTGCCGCACCCCCTCGCCTTCCTGCGGGCGTTCCTCCGGTCGGACCAGGCGCTCAAGTCGTACTACATGTACCTGTTCCAGATCCCCGCCGTGCCGGAGCTGCTGGCCCGCCGCTTCCCGGGCCGGTTCGAGGCCTTCCTCCGCGCCAGCGGCATGCCCGACGACGCGATCCGCACCGTCGTCGACGAGGTGCTGACGCCCGGCCTGCTGCGCGGCGGCCTGGGCTACTACCGCGGTATGCCGTTCACCGCCGTGAAGCCGGGCGAGGGCACGCGCATCGCGTGCCCGGTGACGTACGTGTGGAGCACCGAGGACATCGCGTTGAGCCGGGCCGGGGCCGAGCTCGCGGGCGAGTACGTCGACGGTCCGTACCGGTTCGTCGTACTCGACGGGGTGAGCCACTGGATCCCGGACGAGCGGCCGGAGCAACTCGCCGGCCTCATCGCGGAGACCGCCGCGCAGGTGTGACGAGTCGGTGACGTCTCGCCCCGCCCGGTCGACCGGCCGGGCGCCGGCGGCGAGCATGGGGGCATGCGCGTACTCCTCACCGGTGCCGCCGGATTCATCGGCTCGCACGTCGCCGACCTGCTCGCCGACCGCGGCGGGCACGAGGTCGTCGGCATCGACGGGATGCTCCCGCAGGCACACGGCACCGGCGAACCGCCGGACGGCGTCGAGCGGCTCGATCTGCTGGACGCGGACGGCCTCGACCGGGTGCTGCGCGGCGTCGACGCCGTCTGCCACCAGGCCGCCGCCGTCGGCGCGGGTGTGGACGCCGCCGACGCGCCGCTGTTCGCCGCGAACAACGACCTCGGTACCGCCGAGCTGCTCGCGGCCATGGCGCGGGCGGGCTGCCGCCGGCTGGTGCTCGCCTCGTCGATGGTGGTCTACGGCGACGGCGCGTACGTCGACGCCGACGGGCGGCCGGTGACGCCCCTGCCGCGCACCGTCGACGACCTGCGGGCGGGCCGGTTCGAACGGCTCCTTCCCGGCGGCGGCACGGCCCGTTGGGCCCTGACCGGGGAGGACGCGCCGATCGCGCCGAACGGCCTGTACGCGGCGTCCAAAGCGGCGCAGGAGTTCTACGCCGCCGCGTGGGCCCGCGCCACCGGCGGATCGGTGACCGCGCTGCGCTACCACAACGTCTACGGGCCGCGGATGCCGCGCGACACCCCGTACGCGGGCGTCGCCTCGATCTTCCGCTCGGCGCTGGCGGCGGGCCGCCCGCCGCGGGTGTTCGAGGACGGCCGGCAGGCGCGGGACTTCGTCCACGTCCGCGATGTGGCCGCCGCCAACCTGCGGGCACTGGACGCGCCCGCGGACCGGCCGTTCCGCGCGTACAACGTGTGCTCGGGCGTGCCGGTCACGATCGGCGACGTGGCCGCCATCCTCGCGAGCGAATCCCCGGGCGCCCCGGCGCCGGTGGTGACCGGCGAGTTCCGCACCCCCGATGTGCGGCACATCGTCGCCGATCCGGCGCGGGCGGCGGCGGAACTGGGCTTCACCGCGTCGATCCGCCCGGAGTGCGGGCTGGCCGAGTTCGCTACTGCTCCCCTGCGCTGATCCGACCCGGGAGCCGCACCTCGAACCGAGCCCCCTGCCGCAGGTTCGCCGCGACGACGGTGCCGCCGTGCACGTCGACGAGGCCGCGCGCGATCGCGAGCCCCATCCCCGTGCCCGCCGGGAGGCCGTCGGTGTTCACCGGCGACCGGTGCGCGGTGCCGCGGTAGGCGAGGTCGAAGATCCGGTCCAGATCGTCGTCGGCGATGCCGGTCCCGGTGTCGTCCACCCGGAGCACCACGTCGTCGCCGTCGCGACGCACCGCGATGGTGACCCGTCCGCCGGCGGGAGTGTGCGCGAGCGCGTTGAGCACCAGGTTGCGCAGGATGCGGGCGAGCGCCGACACCCCCACCGGCGCCTGCACGGGCTCCGGCGCGTCGAGATCCAGGTCCACCCGTGACCGCTTCGCCACCTGCGCCAGCCCTGCGCGCACCTCGTCGGCGACCTCGCGCACGTCGATGGTCTCGAGCTCCAGCGTCAGCGCGCCCGAGTGGATCCGCGACATCTCGAACAGGTCGTCCACCATCGCCGACAGGCGCACGGTCTCCCGGTCGATCCGGTCGGCGAACTCGGTCACATCGCCCGGGTCCGTGACCACCGCGTCGCGCAGCGCCTCGGACATCGCGCGGATCCCCGCGAGCGGCGTCCGCAGGTCGTGACTCACCCACGCGACGAGCTCGCGCCGGGCCGCCTCGGCGGCGCGCTCCTGCTCCCGGATCTGCCTCTCCCACACCGTGCGACGGGCCTGGAACCGCCCCAGCGCGACGGCCGCGGGCACCGCGACCACGAGGACGGCGGCGAGCACGGTCAGCGTGCGGGCGAAGTCCGCCGTGAACATGAACCCGCTGACGCCGATCACGCCCGACAGCACCGCGAGCACGGGGATCAGCACCAGGATCACCATCGACATCTGCAGGGACATCCGGCGCGCGCGCCACAGCACCAGCGCGCCCGCGAGCACCACCGGAGCCGACCACAGCAGCGCCAGCAGCGCGATCTTGACGACCTCAGGCATCGTCGCCCTCCTCTTCCCCGCTCCAGCGGTAGCCGCGGCCCCAGACCGTCTCGATCCGATGCTCCGCACCGAGTTTCGCCCGCAGCCGCTTGACGTGCACCGTCACCGTCGACAGGTCACCGAACTGCCAGCCCCACACGCGCTCGAGCAGTTCCTCCCGGGTGAAGACCTCCCCGGGGTGCGCGAGGAAGTGCGCCAGCAGGTCGAACTCGCGGCGCGTGGTCGCCACGACCCGACCGTGCACGGTCACGACGCAGCCCGCGGTGTCGACGGCGACGGCGCCGTCGGCCACCGGGCCCGCCGGCTCCTGGTGCGCGCGCCGCAGCACCGACGCCACACGCAGCGCCAACTCCCGTGGGCTGAACGGCTTGGTCACGTAGTCGTCGGCGCCGGCGGCGAGGCCCGTCACGCGATCGTCCTCCTCGCCGAGGGCCGTGAGCAGGATCAGCGGCAGGTCCGACGGTGCGCCCGCCTCCCCGCCCCGCACCCGGCGGCACAGCTCCACCCCGTCGGGGCCCGGCATCATGACGTCGAGCACCGCCAGTCGCACCCGGCCCGCGGCCAGGTGCTCGGCGGCCGCCGCACCGTCGGCCACCACCGACGTGCGCAGGCCGTCCCGCTCCAGGTACCGCCGCACGACGTCGCTGACCAGCGGGTCGTCATCGGCGATGAGAACGTACCGCTCATCCGCCATCTCGGCTCCGTCCGTCGTTCACTGGTAGATCAGGACCGCGTGCGCCACCACGAGCGCGCCCACCGCCTGCGCGGTGAGCCAGCCCCGGGCGAGCCCGTCGCCCCGCCGCTGTACGAGCATCCCCGCTCCGGCCGCGATCCACACCGTGAACGGCAACCAGATGCGTTCGACCTCCGCCTTGCTCAGGGCGGACAGGTCCGCGGCGAGCACCATGACCACGGCGCCCGCGACGAGCGCGAGGAGGGCCGTCGGGGTGCCGAGGAGCGGGCGCCGGAAGGCCCCGACGGCACCGGGGATCCTTCCGATCGCCGCGGCGCCCGCCGGGCCGAGCGCACACGCCGCGGCGGCGAGATTCGCCCAGCCCCAGTACGCGAACGGCCGGAAGGAGGCGATGCCCTGGTAGTACCGCAGCACCACGCCGTGATAGCCGTCGAGCCACCAGAACCCCGCCGCGGCGAACACGGCGACCACCAGGAGCGCCGACGGGACCGCGGTCAGCAGCGGGCGGGGGTTCCGCGCGATCAGGAGCACCGCGACGGCCAGGACGCCCATCAGGATGAGGCCGTAGTTGAGGAAGATCGCCCAGCCGAGCAACAGGCCCGCGAGCACACCGAACGCCACGGCGCGGCGCCCCCGCGCGACCGCGGCGACCGCCAGCGCCGCGATCCCCCATGCGGCGGTGCCGGCGAAGTACGCGTCGCCCGACGGCGCCAGCCACAGCGCGCCCGGGAACAGCGCGAGGAAGGGCGCGCAGCAGCGGGCGATCTCCTCGGTGCCGAGGGTCCGGACCGTGACCAGGATCGCCGCGGCGGCGGACGCGCCGGCGGCCGTGCAGAACAGCGCCGCCCAGGTGCCGCCGCCGAGGCCGATCCGGTCCAGGCCGACGAAGGTCAGCAGGGCACCGGGCGGGTGTCCGGAGACGTGCACCGTCCAGGAGTCCGGGTGGTAATCGGGGATACGGCGGGCGAACTCGCGGACCGCGCCACCGACGTCCGCGCGCGCACCCGGCACCTCGTGCAGGTACTGGTCGTAGCCGGTGAGCTTGGTGGCGAACCGTTCCCACCCCGCGACGGTGCCCAGGCTCAGCGCCCAGGCGAACAGTGCCGTCGACGTCACCACGGCGAGGCGGCCGAACGGCAGCCGGCGCGCCAGCGCCGGCCCTTGGAGCACGACGGCGGCGGCGAGCACGAGGGCGGGAACGGTGCCGATCCCGGCGTGCGCGTCGAACGTCCCGAACAGGGGCGCGGCCTCGGCGACGAGCCGCATGCGGAACCCCTCGTCGAAGAGGTACGGCACGATCACCGCCGCGGCCACGAGCGCGACCGACCCCGCCGCCCAGGCAACGTCGCGGCGCACGGTGCCGCGGGGCGCGGCCGACTCGGAGGGCATGTCCCCGACGGTATCCACCGGACCCCGTCCGGGACAGCCGGAACGGGAGGTCGCGGCGCAGCGTCATACTTTCGTCATCGCGAAGGCATGGCCTGCGCGGCGCCGCGTTCCTAGCGTGAAGACCATGACAGACATCGAGCCGGACGCGGTCACCGTGGTGATCCCGTGCCGCGACGAGGCGGCCTCGATCGGAGCCGTGATCGCCTCCCTCCCCGAGGGATTCACCGCCCTCGTCGTGGACAACGGATCGAGCGACGGCACCGGCGAGGCCGCCCGCCGCGCGGGCGCGGAGGTCCTCGCGGAGCCGCGTCCGGGATACGGCAGCGCCGTGCACGCCGGGGTCGCGGCGGCCCGCACGGAGATGGTCTGCACCATCGACGGCGACGGCTCGATGGACCCCGCGGAGTTGGGCGCACTCGTCGACGCCGTACGCGGCGGGGCGGACCTCGCCGTCGGGCGGCGCCGACCCGACACCCGCGGGGTCTGGCCCTGGCACGCCCGCCTCGGATCGGCGCTCGTCGCCGCCCGGCTGCGCCGCCGGTACGGCCTGCCCCTGCACGACATCGGCCCCATGCGGGCCGCGCGGCGCGAGGCCGTCCTCGGCCTCGGCGTGCTGGACCGGCGGTCCGGGTACCCCGTGGAGCTGCTCGCCCGCGCCGGCGCGGCGGGGTGGCGCGTGGTCGAGCGCCCCGTCCGCTACGGCCCGCGGACCGGCGGGCGGTCGAAGGTGTCGGGCTCGCTCACCGGCACGGTCCGGGCCACCGTCGACTTCCTGCGGGCGGCGCGATGAGCACCGTCCTGATCGTCGCGAAAGCACCCGTTCCGGGGCGGGTGAAGACCCGCCTGACCAGCGCCTACAGTGCGGCCGATGCGGCGCGTTTCGCCGCCGCCGCCCTCCGGGACACGCTCGCGGCGGCCCTCGCCGTGCCCGGCGCCCGGTGCGCGGTCGCCCTCGCCGGACGGCTCGACGACGCCGTCGATGCCGGTGTCCTGCGCGAACTCCTCGCACGGTGCGTCGTGTTCCCGCAGTCCGCGGGCGGCCTCGGCGCCCGGCTCGCGGACGCCCACCGGCGCGCCGCCGACCCCGACGGGCCCGTCCTCCAGATCGGGATGGACACGCCGCAGGTCACCCCCGAGCTCCTGGCCTCCGGTCTGCGCGCGTCCCGGCGTCGCGCCGCGCTGGGCCCCGCGGCCGACGGCGGGTGGTGGGCGCTCGGTGTGCCCGCGGGCGCGGCGGACCGCCTCGGGTGCCTCGCGGACGTCCCCATGTCGACGAGCCGGACCGGGGAGGCGACCCGGATCGCCCTCGCATCGATCGGGCTGTCCCCCGCCCCGTTGCCCGAGCTGCGCGACGTCGACCACCCGGGGGACGTCGCCCCGGTCGCCGCCGCCTGCGCGCCGGGTTCGGCGTTCCGCCGCGCCGCGGCCGAGCTGACGAGCGCGGGTTCGCCGTGCTGACGGGGCACTGGGAGTCGGTGATGGCGGGACGGTGCCGGGAACTCCAGACCGCCGACGGGCACGTCCGGCGGCTCCCCGTCGCGCGGTGGCACGGCCGGGACCGGGCCGACGACACGCTGATCCGCACCGTCGCCGAGTGGTGCACCGGGCCGACGGTGGAATTGGGCTGCGGGCCCGGCCGCTTCGTCGCCCACCTGCTCCGCCGGCAGGTCCCCGCCCTGGGGATCGACGACGCCCCCACCGCGATCCGGCTGACCCGCGATCGCGGTGCCGCCGCGGTGCAGCGGGACGTCTTCGCGCCGCTGCCCGGCGAGGGCCGGTGGTCGCACGTCGTGCTGCTGGACGGGAACGTCGGCATCGGCGGCGATCCGGGTCGGCTGGTGCGCCGCGCCCTCGAACTGATCGAGCCGAAGGGGACGATCATGGTGGAGGTCGAACCAGCCGTGCGGGGAGTCCTCCGAGAGGCGGTGCGGCTCAACGTCGCCGGCGGGGCCACCGAATGGTTCCCCTGGGCGCGGGTGGGGGCCGATGGGATCGGCGCCCTCGCCCACGAGGCGCGGCTGCGGATCGTCCGGCGGATCGAGAGCGGCGGCCGGATGTGCGTGGAGCTGGCGCGATGAGCGCGCCGCAGACGGCCCCGGAGACGCCGGCGCACGTGCCGCTGCTGCGGCGTCCCGGCATCGCGGCGCGGCTGGGCGTCCTGCTCGGCGTGTGCGTCGTGCTCTGTTTCGCCACCGGGCTCTTCAGTCACTGGATCCAGCACCCGCCGTCGTGGTTCGTCACGCCCCGCTCGCCCGCCTGGCTCTACCAGCTGACCCAGGGGGTGCACGTGGCATCGGGGGTGGCGACGATCCCACTGGTGCTGCTCAAGCTCGCCGCGGTCTATCCGAAGCTCTTCGAACGCCCGATGATCGGCTCGCCCGTGCGGCTCCTCGAACGCGTAGCGACCGCGGTCCTGGTGGCCTCCATGCTGTTCCAGCTGTTCACCGGTCTGCTGAACATCTCGCAGTGGTACGCGTGGAAATTCTTCTTCACCACCACCCACTACGCCACCGCGTACCTCGTACTCGGCGCCGTCGCGGTGCACGTCGCGATCAAGCTGCCCCTGGTCGCAGCGGAATTCCGCAGGCGCACCGCGGAATCCGTCACTCCCGGCCTGTCGCGGCGCGCCGTGCTCACCGCCGGGATCGCGGCGGCGGGACTGGCGGTGGTCACCGTCGGGAGCCAGTCCGTGCCCGCGCTGCACCGGCTGGGCGTGTTCGCACCGCGCTCCGGATCCGGGCCGCAGGGCATGCCGGTGAACCGGACCGCGGCGGCCGCCGGCGTCGCCACGAGTGCCCGCTCGGGCGACTACCGCCTGGTGCTCGCCGGCCCGACGCCGGTGGAGCTCACCCTGGAGCAGCTGCGCGCGATGCCGCAGCACACCGCGCGCCTCCCCCTCGCGTGCGTGGAGGGCTGGACGCAGTACGGCTGGTGGTCGGGGGTGCGGGTGGGCGATCTGGCCGCGCTCGCCGGCCTCGAAGGCCTGAACCTGCGCTTCGTCTCGCTCGAACGCGGGCCCTACGGCCAGTCGGAGATGGACCACGCGCAGGTGACCGACCCGGACACGTTGCTCGCGCTCCGCCTGGGCGGGGAGGACCTGGACCTCGACCACGGCTTCCCGTGCCGGTTGATCGCGGCGTCGCGGCCGGGCGTGCAACAGACCAAGTGGGTCAGCCGGATCGAGGCCGTGCGATGAGAGCTGTACGGGTACTGCTCGCCGTCGTGGGCGTGAGCCTGCTCGCGTTCGGCGCGAACCGGCTCTACGAGACGATCCCCCCGAAAGACCTGCTCGACGCGGCGATCTGGGCCGCGGCGATCCTCATCGCGCACGACGGGATCTTCGCACCCGTGTGCCTGCTGCTCGGGCACGGCGCGAAGCGCATCCTGCCCGTCGCATGGTGGCAACCGGTGCTGATCGGGACGATCTTCGCGGTGACGGTGTGCGCCCTGGCCGCGCCGGTCGTGCTGCCGCGGCCGCCCGACAAGCGGGCACTGAACCCGACGGTCCTCGACCAGCCGTACACCGCCTCCGCACTGTCGCTGCTCGCGGTGATCGTGCTCGCGACGGTGATCGCCGGGATCGCCCGGACTAGAGGATCCGCTGCATCAGCACCAGATCCAGCCAGCGACCGAACTTGATGCCGACCTGCGGCATCTGGCCGGTCACGCGGAAGCCGAGCTTGCGGTGCAGCGCGACCGAGGCGTGGTTGGACTCCTCGATGGCGGCGACCACCACGTGCACGTCGGACTCCTGCGCGCGCTCGATGAGCGCGTTCATCAGCGCCTCGGCGATGCCGCGGCGGTAGAAGCCGTCCGCCACGTACACCGAGTTCTCGACGGTGTGCTTGTAGCCCGACTTGCTGCGGAACGGCCCGTACGAGGCGTACCCGCCGAGCTCACCGTCGACGATGGCGACGAGGACGGGGAAGCCCCCGGCGCGGCGCTCGGCGAGCCAGGCCTCGCGCTCGGCGAGGTCCGCCTTCTCCTCGGACCAGATGGCGGTCGAGTTCTCCACGGCATCGTTGTGGATGGCGAGGATGGCCGGAAGGTCGGCCGGCTGGGCGTCGCGGATCTCCATGGGGCAATAGTAGGCTCTCAACAAATCACTGGTTCACTTGGTGCGAAGACTCGCAGAAGATCCAGCTACTCGGAATCAAACTTCAGTGTTACGTCTTCCAACCCCGAGGCATGCAAGTCGTCATCACGAATATCCAAGTAGTGCCGAAATGCGGGATGAACTCTAAAATGTATCGGACGCGAGGAGCGCTCTGAGGAACGTGATGCAACCTTCAGCTTGCGATCAACTTCAGACTTCCCCTCCACATGAGCAAACTTGCCCTCTCGGACCTCAATACCAAGGAATGACGTCCTCAGTAGCCACGATCTAATCTCCAACGGATCGTAATCGATGCTCCCCAAGACCTGACCCAATTCCTCTTCGGTGAGAATTGAATTGAGCCCCGCAAATTCGTATAGAACATCCTCGAGACTGAAGCCTTGCGATCCGCTCTCAACCACAAGGGCGTCATACGCAAACCTTGAATAGGTTTCGTCGGCCATCGCTATATCATCTTGAGTAATAACTGCGTGCCTCCGATTTATTGCGGTAGTGAGGGCAGCGTTACCGAAGTAGATAATGTCACGCGGACGCGGCAGTATCCTCCATAGAATGTAGTCCTTAGCGGGTAACCCGCTCACCTCATCTGGGAATATGGTAGCCCACATGTCATCATCTCGAGGATTCTTACGCCTTCGATTAGTCGAGTATCGCTCCTCGAGCACTCGTGCAAGGAGATAAGGGTCATCCCAATGGACCGCAAGTGGACCGATCTTGTCTGGCTCCCTCGCGTAAGAAGTCATTACTTCGAAAATGTCCGATCGAATGAATATTCCCAGCGTTACAGTTCTCCCGTCCATCCCCCTTAGAAGCGCCTTTCGAAATTGTCCTGCCGCCCCTAATAGCGCTAGCAGGAACCTGGAAGTAACTTCGAAATCAGTGTCGCTCTCCCACGTCTTGTCAAGATTATCAACGAGGATAGCAATCCGATTATGCGCACTGAATGCCGCTTTCCTGAGTTCGTGGTGAAACTCTTTGAATGAGTGCACGCCGAGGGCGCTACCGACGACTTCTCGAAGCTCTCGATCATCACACGTCGATGCAGATTCGGTTTGAATCCTGGATATCGCTTCTTCCAGCCGCGTAGCTAAGTCAGCCGTGGCGTCTACTCTCATCGCCGCAAGTCTGCGATCGATCGCCAACAACTCCGGCGATCCACCCACTCCTGCGCCACTTGCGTCTGCAGATGCGAGCAGATGACACGCGACCTCAGTCGACAAGAGAAAGTTCCATAGGTTATTGAGAAGGTATTCACTCCCCGAGCGCAACTCGAATCGACTAACCAGATCAACCAACCCAGCAAGCTCATAGGATGTCGGCTTGACCCGCACCACCAGATTCCGTCGGTCTTTTTCCAATTCAGCTGCAGCCTGCAGCATCGTGGCTGTTTTTCCAGTCCCTTTCCTCCCAATGAAGACTGTTTCCGATCCCCGCAACAGGCTGCCGAACTCGCTCGTTGGCAAAAAATACTCTTCAAGCCGCGAAAACTCCTCGTTTTCCGCCACGTATTGACCAAACGAGCTAACGGGCAATTCCAAGTCCATTGTCAATCGCCCCAGGCGACGACTACTTCCCTGTTTCAGAGGTATGCTCTCCAGCCAATCATCAACATGTCGGACCATTTGAGCCGCAGTCGAATAATTAAAGAGGAGATCTCGGTAGTCGAGAGGACTTTCGTACTCCGATTCAGCAACCATTAACACAGGCGTTTCCCAACCCCGCGCAAATCCCGCAAGAAAACTTGATCGAGCATTATGCTCGACTCCTCGCGTCCTGCCGGGGTTCATCAAGTGAAATATCGCCGCCGCCGATCGCACTATCTCACACGCGTAGTAAGAGAGGGGCGCCAGCCCTAGGTCGTCGCCGCTAGCAAGAACCTGGATACTCCCACGGTTTCCAAGCTCCTTATCCAGCATTTCGGCAGCTTGAAACTTGACCGGAACAGTCGGGGCGAACACAGCATTGAGCTGTTGTTGCCGACGATCTGAAAGAATACTCGAAAGAAGCGAACCTTCACCACCTGCAATAATAGCACCTTGAATACGGTTCGCTAGTTCGTGACCATTACCATGGTAATCCAACCTGCCGATTGTGGCGAATAACTGGACGCCTTCCCACAGTCGTCGCGCACTCTCCAGAGACTCATCCAAAGCAAACAACAGTGTCTTATTTCGCGCCAGCGCATACCCTGCCTCGAACAACACATTCTTGTTCATTGTGCTGATTTCGGCCACGACGACGTCGGCGCGATCGATCTCGTCTGTGATTGCGTCGATGAGGATCCGTCCGCTCGGATTCATGTCTTGCCAGGTTCGCGCTGCAACACCTTGATCGCGCAAATCCGCCGCAGCTGTAGACATTGCCTCACCACAGGATGCCGGATACGACGCGTAAGCAAAGAAGACCGACGTATTATCTGACTCGCCCACCACCCGATTGTGTCACCCAACAGGGTTCCGCGTGTCCGACTTCACGTATTCACCCACACCGATGGCTGCGCCGCGCCTCAGAGGGGTACGGAGTGCCTTCTAGACGCCGCACTTCGGGCTGCGGACGCTAACCCGCGGTGGCTACTCCGGGACGATGCGCGGGATCTCGGAGGCCTTGCTGGTGAATTCGGGGGCGCGCTTCTCGAGGAAGGCGGCCACGCCCTCCTTGCCGTCGCCGATCGAGGTGTAGTACATGCCGAGCGAGTCGGCGAGGTGCTGGTCCAGGGGCTTCGCCGCACCGAGGCCGCCGTAGACGAGCTGCTTCATGACTCCGGTGGCGGCGGCCGAGCGGCCCTTCACCCAGGAGCGGGCGAGTTCCTGCGCGGCGGGGACCAGCTCGTCGGGCTCGTGCAGGCTGCGGACGAGGCGACCCTCGCGGGCCTGCTCGGCGGTGAGGATGTCGGCGGAGTAGACCCACTCCAGCGCCTGCGCGGGACCGACGATCCGCGGCAGGAACCAGCTCGAGCACGCCTCCATGACGATGCCGAGCCTGCCGAAGACGAAGCCGATGCGGGCCTTCGTCGACGCGAGCCGCGTGTCCATCGCGAGGGTCATCGTCGCGCCGATGCCCACCGCGGGGCCGTTGATCGCGGCGATCACCGGCTTGGGCAGCGAGTAGATCGCGAGCGTGAGCTTGCCGCCGGTGTCGCGCACACCGTCCTGGTACGGCGCCTCGTCGTAGTGCGCCGCGAACTCCTCGGGCGTCGGACGCACGGACTCGTCGAGGCCGAAGACGTTGCCCTCGCCGGTGAGATCCATACCCGCGCAGAAGGCACGGCCCGCGCCGGTGACGACGACCGCGCGCACCTCGTCGCGCCGCGCGTGCACCTCGAAGAACTCCGTCAGCTCGCGCGCCATCGTCACACTGAACGCGTTGAGCTGATCCGGGCGGTCGAGCACGAGCGTGGCGATGCCGTCGTCGTCGAGCGTCCAGCTGATGGTCTCGAAGGAATCAGTCATGCTGGTCACGATATGCTGGCGCGGCGACCGTGCGGTCCGCGCCTCCTTAGCTCAGTGGTAGAGCACCGCTCTTGTAAAGCGAAGGTCGTCGGTTCAATCCCGACAGGGGGCTCCACGAAGGGGGACGGCCATGTCGACCACGGTGCAGGTCATCCTCATCACCGCGCTGGTGCTCGGCCTCGTCGCCCTCGTCTTCGGGCTGGTGCACCTGTGGAACACCCGGGTCGAGGGCACCGAGCGCGAGAAGCGGATCGACGGCTTCTTCGACCGGCTCAGCGATCGCTTCTTCGACCGCTGAGTCTCACTCGCGTCGGTCGGCGAGCGCCGGCCGGCATGCACCCAACCGTGAATTCAATCAACAGAATGACATCTCCTTTATCATGAAGCCTCATGGAGGGCGGTCTGTTCGAGGAGCTGGAAGCGCACACCGAGGTGCGCCTCGGCCTCGCGGCGGCGAACGCACTGAGCACCATGCGGTCCAGGTGGATCTACGTCGGCGAGGACAATGCGCTCCTCGGGGAGCTCGCCACGCAGCTCGCCGCGAGCGAGCCGTATCGGATCTTCGCCGCGAAGGTCCTCGAACTCGCGGACGATCGCCTCGCACGCATCCACGACGGCTCGGAGCCCTTCGTCGCCGACAAGGCGTTCACCCCTGAGGATGCGCGAGCACTGGAACGCGCCGGACTCGTCGCACTCACCCTCGACGCCGAGTGGGCAGCGCCCGTCTCCCGCATCCTGGCGCAGGCATCGGTCGCACCGAACCCCGCAGTCAAGGCCGTCCCGTCGCAGGCCGCGGCATTCGCGATGGCGCGCGCCATCATGGCGGCCCCCACGCCCGAGACCGTGTCGGCGCTCGCGGACGCGACCAGCGCCACCCGGCACGCCGGCATCAAGAAGAAGTTCACACGCTATACCCGGGACGCCAGGCGCCGCCTGGGATCCCGGCCTGACGTGGCGCTACGCCTGGCCGAGGAGCACCCGACGAAGGCACAAGTCACCACCTGGCTGAAGTCCGTCGAGGGCTCCTGGACCGTCGCCGCCTCCTGGGACGCAGCTCGTTGGATTCGGGCCGCGTTCGCGACATCCGTCACGACGTTCAGCGAAGCGCTGGTCTGGCAGGTCATCGACGGGCCGTCGTTCCTGGGCCGCCCCGGCGCGTTCCGCGACGCCGCGGGACGGCCGGTGCAGGTCCCCGACGACGCGCGAGTCCGTCTCTGGCATCCCGCTGCATCGACGGACGCCGATCGGACCGCCTGGCGAGAACACGTCCGCGAGGCGAAGCTCGAGCAACCCTTCTCGCAGGTGTTCCGTGAGCACTACGACGCCTCGGATGCCGATCGACTCGTAGCCGCGAACACCGTGCACGACACCCGACAGGTGATCGGCCTCTACCGTTCCGAGGGCTGGCGTCACGACGGCGACAACACGATCGCACGCGGTACCGCCGCCGCCGGAGCGCTCCTCTGGTTCGACGCCTCGATGTACCCCGGCTCCGGCTCGCAACAGTGTCACCCGCTCGGACTGGCCATCGGCGCACCGTCGTTCACCGCACAGGGCATCCGGACGCTCGACGCCGAACCCGACGCGGCAGCGCAGTCCGAGCTGGTGCGGTCGGTGGACCTCATCCTCAGCGCATCGACGATCGCCCTCGACGAGAACGGGTTCGACGACGGCGTTCGCGGCGACCAGACCCCCGCCGGCGTACTCGCCACTCGAAGAATGATTCTCGAGCACATCCTCGCCGAGCTGCCCACCACAGCGGTGAACGTCGCGGCCAGGCACGTCGAGGTGAACGGTCACCGCGTGAGCATCGCGACCGTCCGCGTGACGCGGGACGGCGACGCCGTCGAGGTCACGCCCCGCCGTCGCCACGGGCTCTGGCAGCCCGCGACGGACCGGCTGCTCACGACGATCGTCGGCACCGTCGTCGCACTGCTCGACGAGGAGTGACCGCGGACCGTCAGCCGCGCAGGGCCGAGGCGAAGATACCGGGGAGCTTGAGCCAGGACGGCTTCGCCGCGAACGCGGTGAGCCGCTCGCCGGTCACGGCACCGGTGCGGTTGGTCACGAACCACGGCGGCTTCGGCGACATCGACAGCTCGCCGCCCGCGAACGACCGGGGCGACGGACGGAACGGTCCGCGCACGACGGTCCGCTCCACGTCGTCGAGCAGCAGCGCGTTGTGGACCACGCCGATGCCGCTCTGCACATCGTCGATGGTGTGGCCGGGGAAGGCACCCCACGACGCGCGGGCCGTGAGATAGCCGACGCCGGTCCACGCGTTCACGGCGATCGTGCCGTACCGCAGGTCCGCGATCGCCCGATCGAACGCCGGGCCGAGCGCGCTGATCGTCGCCGGGTCGGCGACGATGTTCACGCCGAGCGTGCCCTCGAAGTCCTCGTTCGCCGCCCTGACGGCGGCGTCGAGGAAGGTCGCGGCGTCGCCGGCCAGCTCCAGCACGCCGTAGACCGGCGCGAAGTACTCGGTGCGCAGCGCCTCCTCGGTGCGATCGGCCCGCAGGCCGGACAGGAGGGTGCGGGCACCGTCGGGCCCGACGGCCTGCGCCCGCTCCCCGTAGCCGGCCCGGGCGGCGGCCACCCGGTCGGCGGAGCCCGGATAGTAGTCGCGGCGCGACGGCGCGCGGTCGAACGCGGCGCGCAGCTCGCGGAGGAACTCCTCCTTCTGCGGCCAGTCGGCACTGATCACGGCCACCTGCGAGGCGACGCAGTTGTAGCCGTTGTTGTGCAGACGCTGCGTGGCGAGGTGCTCGGCCTGGAACCGCAGGTCGGCGGCGGACCACTCGCCCGGCACGACGATGGTCGGGGAGACGCCGCCCAACTCGCTGGTGATCGTCTTGTCGAGCAGCGGGCGGTTCTCCGCCTTGCGCTGCGCGCCGTCGTCGCCGGTGCCGAAGACGATGGCGTCGTGCGTGCGGGCACTGCCGGTCATGTGCACCGTCGTGATGCCCGGGTGGTTGACCAGGGCGCCGCCCACGTCGGCCCCGCCGGTCACGATCCGGACCACGCCGCGGTCGATGAGCGGGGCGAAGGCGGCGCGGTAGGTCTCCAGCAGCGGGTCGGTGACCGGGTTGAGCTTGAGCAGCACGACGCGGTTGTCGGCGTACAGCTGGTAGAGCGTGTCCAGCGGCGGGATCGAGAAGATGTTGCCCGCACCGAGGACGCCGGCGATGCCGTGCGTGATCGTCGGGTCGAGTTCGCCCAGGCCGGCGCGTTCCCGGACGGCGGCGGCATCCACCCCCGGCACCGTCCAGACCTCCGCGCTGAAGCCGCTGAGCAGGAGCCGGTCGAAGGCGCTGTGCGGCAGCACCTCGACGGCCGAGCGGCCACCGGGCGCGGGGCGGACCGTGAAACCGTCGGCGGGGCTGCGCCCCTCCTCCAGCGACCGGAGCGACGCGGCGAGCGCCTCGCACGCGGTGATCACGGAGTACGGCCCCGACAGCCACTCCTCGCCGAGCAGGGTGGAATCGGCGGGCAGGCCCTTGATCCCGGTGGCGACGTCGACCCACTGCCGCGCGACGGCGGCGGTCGCCTCGCGGACCTCGTCGAGCAGGGCGCGACGGTCCGCCAGCGGCGTGGCGGCCCAGGTGCGCTCGCCCTGCTGCAGGTCGGCGACAGCGGCGTCGAGGACTGATTCGGTGGTGGTCATACGGCTCTCCGTCTCCGTTCGACCCGACGTGAGCCGGGTCACTGTTCCCCTTCGAGTCTGACCCCCGGACGCGCCCCGGGCATCGTGCGAGAGCTTCGGCCGTCACGCCGATCCGTTGTGCCCACGCACAACGACCGCGCACATGACGAGGGCTACCATCGAGGCGTGTCCACGATCACAGAGCCCGCGGAGACGTCGCCCGCCGCGGTCGCCCGACTGCTGGTGAACGACCTCGACGGGCTGACCGACGAGCTCGTGGATCGCATCCTCACGGGCGAACACGCCTATGCGGAGAGCACCCTCATCACCCCGGTCGAGCTCCGCGAGGCTGTGCACGCGAACCTCGATTCGGTGCTGCGGCAGCTCACCGGCGAGCTCGGCAGCGACCTGCACGCCGCCCGCGCGACGGGCCGGCTCAAGGCCGAGTACGGCTTCCCGCTGGCCGCGGTCCTGCACGCCTACAGGCTCGCGGGGCGCCTGGTGTGGGATCGCATGCGCACCGCGTGCGCCGACAATCCCGAGATTCTCCCGGACATCGGCGCGGACGTCTGGCGCATCATCGACGAGTACTCGACGGCCGCCGCCGAGGAGTACGGGCGCGCGGTCTCCGAACGCACCACCCGGCACGCCGAGCTGCTCCAGGTCGAGCTGCGCGCCCTGTTCGACGGGGTGCTCGAGCCCGGTCGCCTGCACACCGCGGCGCAGATGCTGCAGTTGCCCGCCACGGGCACGTTCCTCGTGGTGTGCGCCGAGGCCCGCGGAGCCGGCGACCCGTACGCCGGGATCGACCGTCGGCTGCGGGACCGGCTGGTGGCCTCGCACTGGATGTCGGACGTGCAGACCCGCATCGGCCTGCTGAGCCTGAGCACACCGCAGACGCTGCCGCAGGTACTGGACCTGCTGCGCGGCGAAGCGGGCGGGCGCGTGGGCGTCAGCGAGCCCTTCACGACACCGCTCGGCGCGCGCGACGCGCTGCGCCAGGCCGAACTCGCGATGGCCAGCCTGATCCCGGGCGAGACGACGACCGAGACCTACGGGCGATCGGCGCTGCCGCTCGCGCTGGCGCACTCCCCCGCCGCCGCGCGCGAGCTGCGCGACGCGGTCCTCGGCCCCGTGCTCGCGCTCCCGGAGGCGGACCGGGACGCTCTCATCACCACTGTGCGCGCCTGGTTCGACTGCGGCGGCTCCCTCGCCGCCACCGCGGAGGCCCTGCACTACCACCGGAACACGATCAATCACCGGCTCCGCCGGATCGAGCAGCTCACCGGCCGCGACCGGTCGGACCCGCGGGCGGCCGCGGAGCTCTACGTCGCGGTCCTCGCGGACCGGCTGTTCGGGCGCGACTAGGCCCCGGCGCGGGCGCATTCCGGGGACGTCGAGGACACCGCCGCGGCGGTCGCGCGGCAAGTGGTGATCCGGCGCGGATCACGGGCCCACGGGCGGACCGGAACCCGGCGTGATCTGGCACAGTAACGAATCGAGGTCAGTGCCACGACACCGACGTGAAACCCCGAGGAGGTGCCCCACGATGAAGCCCGCGTTCCGCGATCGCCTCGCGCACGCAATACAGGCCGTGACCGGCCGGAACGCCGCCACCGTCGACACCGCGGGCATGCCGGTGCTGACGCCGCTGCAGCCCGTCGACCTCCGCGACAACGAGACCGTCGGCGAGGTCCTCGAGGTCGCGATGAAGGTCGGCGAGGTGCTGCTGGATTCGGGCACCGGCGCCGTCGACACCGAGGCCCAGGTCCGGTACGTCGCGGCCACCTACGGCATCGACGACGTCACCGTGACCGTCACGTACAACGCGATCACCGTGAGCGTGCAGCGCGGGCGCGGCCTGCCCCCGTCGACCTACACGCGGACGGTGAGCCACCGCTCCCTGGACTACACCCGCCTGTCCCAGGTCGACACCCTGGTGCGGCGCATCGGGCGCGGGCGGATCCGCCCGGACCAGGCCCTCGCCGCGCTCGAGTCGATCATGACCGCGGGGCACCCCTACCCGCGTGCCGTCGCGACCTTCGGCTGGGCCCTCATGGCGGGCGCCCTCACGCTGCTGCTCGGCGGCAAGCTCTCGCTGGCGGGCGTGGCCTTCGTGACGACCGCGCTGATCTACGCCGTGAACGTGCGGCTGAGCCAGTGGGGCCTGCCGTACTTCTTCCAGCAGGTCGTGGGCGGTTTCCTCGCGACACTGCCCGCCGCGATCATTTACCGCTTGTCGATCGAGTTCGGCTGGGACGTCCAGCCCTACCGGGTGATCGTCGCCGGCATCATCGTGCTCATGGCCGGGCTGTCACTGGTCGGCAGCGTGCAGGACGCCATCACCGGCGCGCCCGTGACGGGCGCCGCCCGGTTCTTCGAGGTCGTCGTGTTCACGGGCGGCGTGGTGGCCGGCGTCGGCATGGCGCTGAGCGTCACCGCGCAACTCGGCGCGACCCTGCCGCCCCTGCAGCAGCAGCCCTTCGACTACGCGCCGCTGCCGATCCTCGTCGGCGCGGGCGGTGTGGCCGCGGCGGCGTTCGCCCTGGCCGGGTACGCACAGATCCGCGCGCTCACCGCGTCCTTCCTGGCCGGGTGCGCGGGCGCCCTGGTCGCCGGGTCGATCCTCAACCTGGGGCTCGGGCCCATCGTCTCGTCGACGGTGGCCGCGACCGTCGTCGGCCTGGCCGGCGGCCTCCTCGCCCGACGGGCCGTGGTCCCCCCGCTCATCGTCGCCGTCGCGGGCATCACGCCGCTGGTCCCCGGCCTCGCCGTCTACCGCGGCCTGTCCGAGCTGATGGAGGGACAGACCACCTCCGCACTGACCAACATGGCCACCGCGCTCACCGTCGGCTGCGCGCTGGCCGCGGGCGTCACGCTGGGCGAATGGGTGGCCCGCACCCTGCGCCGGCCGCAGCTCCCGCCGAACCTGCGGCCGCACATCGGGGGCATCACCTTCCGCCGGGTCCGCGACTGAATCGTTTCGCGGGTAAACTGTCCCTGCTCGTCCATTTCCCGAACGAAGGTGCGTTCATGCCCCCGAAGACCACGCAGGACATCAGCGAAGACGATCTCGAGCCCGTCGCGGACGAGACCGCCCGCCAGGCCCAGCGGGTCGTCGCGGCGTACGCCGAGGACGCCGACGAGTGCCGGATGCTGCTGTCGATGCTCGGCATCGGCCCCAAGGAGGCGTAGCCCACCCATGACCGCTGCGGCGTTCGGAACTTCTGATTTCATCGTCGTGGCCAACCGGCTCCCGGTCGACGTCGAGAAGGCGCCCGACGGGACGCTGACCTGGAAGGAATCTCCGGGCGGCCTCGTGACCGCGCTCAAGCCGATCCTCAGCGCGCGCAACGGCGCGTGGGTCGGCTGGCCCGGCGCCCCCGACGTCGGCGACGGCCCCATCGAGGGCGAGGACATGCTCCTCGTTCCGGTGAAGCTCAGCGCCCAGGAGGTGCAGGAGCACTACGAGGGCTTCTCCAACGGCAGTCTGTGGCCGCTGTACCACGACGTCATCGTCAAGCCCGAGTACCACCGCGAGTGGTGGAACACCTACGTCGAGGTCAACCGCCGCTTCGCGGAGGAGACCGCCAAGGTCGCCGCCGAGGGTGCCACCGTCTGGGTGCAGGACTACCAGCTGCAGCTGGTGCCGAAGATGCTGCGGATGCTGCGGCCCGATGTGAAGATCGGCTTCTTCCTGCACATCCCGTTCCCGCCCGTCGAGCTGTTCATGCAGATGCCGTGGCGCCGCGAGATCGTCGAGGGGATCCTCGGCGCCGACCTCGTCGGTTTCCACCTGCCCGGCGGCGCGCAGAACTTCCTCTACCTCGCCAGCAAGCTGGCGGGGTATTCCACCAGCAAGAACTCCATCGGCGTGCGCTCGAAGTTCGGCGTGGTCACCGTCGGATTCCGGTCGGTCCGGGTGGGCGCCTTCCCCATCTCCATCGACTCCGCCGACCTGTCGGCCACCGCGAAGCTCCCCGAGACGAAGCAGCGGGCCCGGGCGCTGCGCAAGGAGCTGGGCAATCCCGAGAAGATCCTGCTCGGTGTCGACCGGCTGGACTACACCAAGGGCATCGACGTGCGGCTGCGCGCGATCGGCGAGCTGTACCAGGAGGGCCGCCTCGATCCGGAGCGGCACGTCTTCGTGCAGCTGGCGACCCCGTCGCGCGAGCGGGTCGAGTCCTACAAGGTGATGCGCGACGACATCGAGCGGCAGGTCGGCCGGATCAACGGCGACTTCGGCCGCGTGGGCCGGCCCGTGGTGAGCTACGTGCACCGCCCGGTGCCGCGCCGCGAGCTGCTCGCCTTCTTCGCCGCAGCCGACGTCATGCTCGTGACCCCGCTGCGCGACGGCATGAACCTGGTCGCCAAGGAGTACATCGCCTGCCGCAACGATTCGACGGGCGCGCTGGTGCTCAGCGAGTTCACCGGCGCCGCCGCCGAGCTGCGCCAGGCCTACCAGTGCAACCCGCACGACCTCGAGGGCGTGAAGAACGCGATCGACGAGGCCGTGCACCAGGACGCCGAGGAGGGCAAGCGCCGCATCCGCACCATGCGCCGCCAGGTCCTGCAGTACGACGTCGACCGCTGGGCCCGTTCCTTCCTGCAGACGCTCGCCGGCACCGTCGACGAGACCCGGGCATGACCCTGCCCGGCTCGGTCCGCGACGCCCTGCGGCGGTTCGCCGCGCTGCCGGCGGTGCTCGTGGGCACCGACTACGACGGGGTGGTCGCACCGATCGTCGCCGACCCCGCCGCGGCCTTTCCGCTGCCGGGGACCGTCGCCGCGCTGGAGGCGCTCGCCGGCCTGCCCGGCGTGACGGTGGCCGTCGTCTCCGGCCGCGACCGCGCGACGCTCGGCCGGCTCTCCGGCGCCGGCGAGGCGCTCGTCACCGTCGGGAGCCACGGCGCGGAGTGGGCGGAGGGATTCGAGGGCGCCCTCACCCCCGACCTGGTGGACCTGCGGTCGACCGTGCTCGACGACCTCGCGGCGATCGCCGAGCGCTTCCCCGGCGCGGCCGTCGAGCCGAAGCCGCTGGGCGCCGCGCTGCACGTCCGGAACGTCGTGGACGCGTCCGCCGGGCCGCTCGCGCTGGAGGAGGCCCGACGGGGCCCCGCCGCCCTGCCCGGCGTGCACGCCACGGAGGGCAAGGCCGTGCTGGAGCTGACGGTGCTCGACGCCTCCAAGGGACGGGCGCTGCAGACGCTCCGCGAGCGCACCGGCGCCGACGCCGTGCTGTATCTGGGCGACGACGTGACCGACGAGAAGGCCTTCGCCGCGCTGACCGGCGCCGAGGACGTCTCCGTGAAGGTGGGCGACGGTGCCACCGCCGCCCGCTTCCGCGTCGACGGGCCGGCCGATGCGCGCGCGGTCTTCGAGGAGTTGCTGGCGCTGCGTCGCGGCTGAGTCCCGTCGACGCGCTCCGTCCAGGCCGGTGTGTCTGCGGGCAGGCCATGCGCGCCGCGTTCCGTCCACCCGAAGCCACGTACCTCCTGCGGGCGCAGACATGCGGCGCCGGGCGGACGACCTGCGCTCAGAAACAAGAGTTGACCTGTGAGTTCACCAGGCATGCGTCGCGCGCATGGCTCTCGCGCGGCACCACCGCCCCTCCGAGTGGCAGCCCGCGCAGCTCAGGCGATGGGGATGAGCGCGTACGGGTCGTCGGCGGGCAGGGGCGCCGCGGATTCGGCGGTCACCGTCAAGCGGTCGAAGCGGATGGAGCCGCCGTGATTGTCGAGGAAGGCGATGTCGGCGGCGTCACGGCCGGTGGCGATCCGCACCATCGCGGCGCGCGGCGCGAGGCCGGTCGCATCGAGGACCCACCAGCGGCCGTCGACCATCACCTCGGCGACGGCGTGGAAGTCCATCGGATCGCACCCGGGCGCGAAGACGGCGCTCATCCGGGCGGGCAGCTTCAGCGCGCGGAGCAGCGCGATCGTCAGGTGCGCGTAGTCGCGGCACACGCCGGCGGAGGCGAGCAGGGTGTCGGAGGCACCGTCGACGGAGCGGCTGGCTCCGGGCAGGTAGTCGAGCCGATTCGCCACGAACTCCCGCACCGCCACAGCACGTTGTGCATCTCCGGTCACGCCCGCGAACTGCTTCGCGGCGTAGCCGTAGAACCGGTCGACCTCGCAGTACCGCGACGGCCGCAGGTACAGCGACCGCAGGTACTCGTCGACCGGCTCCGGCGCCGCGAAGCCGGCGACCTGCGCGTGGTACTCCAGCAGCACGGCCCCCGCCCCGGCGTCGACCCGGTGGATCCGCCCGCCGTGCGGCCCGACGACCTCGTGCACCGGCAGGGGCGCACCGTCGAGCGTGACGGCGAGCGACTCCTGCACCTGCAGGCCCGGCACCCGCGCGACGGTCGCCTGATACTCCAGCACCGTGGGGGCGAGCACGGTGCACGCCACCCGCGCGGACATCCTCCGCGCGCCGGGGACCACTAGTTCTTCGACAGCGCCGACATCGATTGCCACGTCGGCCAGTCTAGGGTCCAGTCGTAGATGTCACCGTCGGCCTCCGACAGCGGGATCGACGTGCCGGTGACCTCCACCGGGTCCCCGAACAGTGCGCTCTCGAAGTAGCGCTGCGCGTCCTCGAGAGAGAGGTTGATGCAGCCGTTGGTGACGTTCGAGGCGCCCTGGTTCCCGACGGTCTGCGGGTTGGCGTGGATGAACTCGCCGTTGTTGGAGATCCGGACCGCCCACCGTTCGCGCACGTTGAAGTACCCCGCGGCGGGGTTGGACATGGCGAAGTCCTCGTGCTTCTCGCTGACGACGTGGATGCCCGAGCGGGTCACGTTGCGCGGGAGGTCGCCCTCACCGTAGGAGCACGGGAGGTCGAGGTACACCTGGTCGCCGCGCATCACCCGGATCCGGTGCGACGGGGCGGAGGCCTTCACGATCTGCGAACGCCCGACCACGAAGTCGCTGGTCACGTCGCTGGCGCCGTACTGCCCGCCGCCGTGGTCGAGGCCGTAGAGCTTCGCGTTCATCGACACCTTGGTGCCGGGCCGGTAGTACTCGCGCGGCCGCCAGTGGGCGCGGGAGCCGTTGTCCTCGGGCAGCCACGCCCAGGCCCCCTCGGTGTGCGGGGTGGTGGTGATCTCGAGGGCCTTCTCGACGGCGGCCTTGTCCTCGACGGTGCCCGCGAATTTCAGGATGAGCGGGGCGGCGATGCCGACCTCGGCGCCGTCGGCGATGTTGACCTGGACCGACATCGTGGCGTCGGGCGAGACCACCGCGACCTCGCCGTCGAGGCTCGACCAGGTGCCGCCCTCGCCGTCGGCGGCCCCGGACCAGCGGTAGGTGGCGCCGAAGCCGAGGGGCTCGGCCGTCGAATAGGTCACACCGTCGGGCGACGCGGTCAGTTCGACCTTTTTGCCCGTTTGGACGTTCGTCAGCGCCACGCCCGGACGGAAGGTGCCGCCCCGCACGCGCACGGAGACGGTGTCGCGGGGGCCGATCCGCTGACCGGCCGCGGGCGCGTACTCGAAGGTGGGGGCATCGGCCCTGGTCTCACCGATGCCGCCGTCACGGGTGCAGGCCGCCGCGGCGACGGCCACCGTCGCCGCGGCACCACCGAGGAAGGCGCGCCGACGCACCGGCGCACGAAAGAAGTCGAACACTGTATGAATTCTACTGGCGCAGCGGGGGAAGCTCCGCCCCCACGAGCACGGGCTCGGGCCGCAGCTCGACACCGAACCGGGCGAACACCCCATCGCGGACCTCGCCCGCGAGCGCGAGCAGCTCGGCCGTCGTGCCGGTGCCGCGGTTGGTGAGCGCGAGGGTGTGCTTCGTCGACAGCGAGACGCCGGTGCGGCCGCCGTCGTAGCCCTTGCGGAACCCGGCCCGCTCGATCAGCCAGCCCGCGGAGAGCTTCACCCCGTCGGGCGCGGGGTACTGCGGCGTGGTCTCGCCGGTCGACTCCTCGATGCGCCGGACCGTCGCTTCGGCGGTCGCGGCCGGCACGACGGGGTTGGTGAAGAAGGATCCGACGCTCCACGTGTCGTGGTCGGCCGGGTCGAGCACCATGCCCTTGCCGCGGCGCAGGTCGAGCACGGCGCGGCGCGCGTCCGCGGGGTCGACGGTGCCGCCCGCCTCGACACCGAGGGAACGGGCGAGTTCGCCGTATCGGATCGGGGCGGAGGCACCGTCGGTCAGGGCGAACCGCACGCGCAGCACGACGTCAGCGGGGCCGGAGCCGGCGGCGCCCGGGGCCTCGTGCTGCTTGAGGCGCGACGTGCGGTAGCCGAGGGCCAGCGTCTCCGGCACGACCCACGCGGTCTCGCCGGTGGCGCGGTGGTACAGCTCGACGGCGTCGAGCCAGGCGGACACCTCGACGCCGTACGCCCCGACGTTCTGCACCGGCGTCGCGCCTGCGGAACCCGGGATGCCGGAGAGGCATTCGAGGCCGCCGAGCCCGGCCTCGACGGAGGCGGCGACGACGTCGTCCCAGACCGCGCCGGCGTCGGCGGTGAGCACGGTCCCGTCGATCGTCACCGTGTCGTGCGCGAGGTGCACGACGGTCCCGTCGAAGCCCGCGTCGGCGATCACCAGGTTGGACCCGCCGCCGACCAGCAGCACCGGCTCGCCCGCCGCGTCGCAGCGCGCGACCGCCTCGGCGACGGCGGCGGCGGAATCGCAACGCAGGTAGGCGCGGGCGGGGCCGCCCAAGCGCAGCGTGGTCAACTCCGATAGCAGTTCAGGCACCCCGCAACGGTAACGTGTCTCCTCATGACCACCCGTCTCGAGCGCTCGCTCGACTACGCCACCAGTCCGGCCGCGCTGCACGCCGCGTTCACCGACGATGCGTACTGGCCCGCCCGCGTGGCCGAGGTCGGCGGTGAGGGCGCCCGCGTCGCGGAGCTGTCCATCACCGGCGAGGGCACCGGGCGCTCGGTGCGCGTGCTGGTGGTGCACGTGATCGGCGAGGACAAGCTTCCGCCCGTGGTGACCGCGATCCGCCCCGGCGGGCTGGAGATCCACCGCCTCGAGGAGTGGGGCCCGTTCGACGGCACCCGCTGTGAGGGCCGCTTCTCGGCCGAGATCCAGGGCGTCCCGGCGCAGCTGTCGGGGACCGCCGTGCTGGAGGCGGGGCCCGGCTCGGACGGCGCGTCCGCCCGCATCACCGCGGACGGCGAGGCCAGCGTGTCGATCCCGTTCGTCGCGAAGAAGGTCGAGTCGCTGGTGGTCGAGAACCTGCAGGAGCTCATGGAGAGCGAGCGGGACTTCACCCTGCAGTGGATCGCGGAGCATCCCTGACCGGTAAGGTTTCCCCACATGGCACGACGTCTCAGCTACTCGGCGCGCTTCCCGTTCCCCGCCGAGGTCTTCTACTCCGCGTACTCGAACAAGGAGTACTGGACCGAGAAGATGACCGACTTCCGCAACCTCACCCCGCTGTCGGAGCTCACCGAGTTCGACGTCGATGACGAGGGCATCACGGTCGTCCAGAAGCAGAACCTGCCGCACGAGTACCTGCCGCCGATCGCGCAGGGCGTCGTGAAGAAGGACATGATCATCACGCGCGAGGAGTTCTACGGCGCGTGGGACGGCGAGAACTCGATCGGCGACTACAAGGCGTCGATCCCCGCGGGCCCCGGCTCCCTCAAGGGCGAGGCGTCGCTGTTCAACACCGAGACCGGCTGCACCATGCGCTACACCACCGTGGTGAAGGTGTTCGTGCCGTTCGTGGGCACCAAGCTGGAGCAGCTCATCCTCATCAACCTCGTGGACCTGTTCCGCGCGGAGGCCGAGTACCTCAAGTACTGGGTCGACAAGAACGCCTGATCCCGTGCCGCCGGAGGGGCGGGCCGGGCAGCCCGAGGGGCGGATCACCCGCGGCACCACGGGCCTGAACCGGCTGCGCCGCAGCGACCGCTGGTCGGTGCACTCCCCCGCGGTGTCGGCCGCGCTCGGCGGACCGTCGCCGCTGGCCGTCGACGTGGGCTACGGCGCCCGCCCGAACACCACCCTCGAATGGGCGGCCTGGTTGCGCCGGATCAACCCGGCCGTGCGGGTCACGGGCCTGGAGATCGACCCCGCCCGCGTGGTCCCGGGCCGCGACGGCGTGGAGTTCGCCCGCGGCGGCTTCGAGCTCGCCGGGCTGCGCCCGAACCTGGTGCGCGCCTTCAACGTGCTGCGGCAGTACGACGAATCCGAGGTCGCCGACGCCTGGGCGACGGTCGTCGGGCGGCTCGCGCCGGGCGGCGTCTTCGTGGAGGGCACCTGCGACGAACTGGGCCGGCGGTGCTGCTGGCTCACGCTGGACCGGTCCGGGCCGCGCACCCTGACCCTGGCCTGGCATCCGGGGTACAGCGAGCACCCGTCGGACCTGGCCGAGCGGCTGCCCAAGGCGCTGATCCACCACAACGTGCCCGGCGAGCGGATCCACACGCTGCTGGCGCTGGCGGACGAGTGCTGGGATCACGCCGCCGGTTACGCGCCGTACGGCAACCGGGTGCGCTGGCGGGCCGCGGCCGCCGCGCTCGCCGCCCGCACCGACGGCGCGGCCCGCGCGCCGCGCCGGCCGGTCCGCGACAACGTGCTCACGGTCGACTGGCACCTGGTCGCGCCGTAGCGGCTCACGATGTCGACGTCCGGCGCTGCGCAGGTGTTCTGACGCACCTCCAAGGCCGCGGACGTCGACATCGTGAGCGCGGAACCTTATCGAGCACGAGTCAGTAGTGTGGTGCGCATGACATCGCTGACCGTCGCGCTGGCGCAGATCGAGGCCACGACCGATCCCGCGGCCAACGCCGCGCTGGTCGAGGACGGCCTCCGTCGCGCCGCCGCGGCGGGAGCGGCGCTCGCCGTGTTCCCCGAGGCCACGATGTGCCGGTTCGGGGTGCCGCTCGGTCCCGTGGCGGAGCCGCTCGACGGCCCGTGGGCCACCCGCATCGCCGACCTCGCACGGGCCACAGGCGTGCACGTCGTCGCCGGCATGTTCACCCCCGCCGCCGACGGTCGCGTCCGCAACACCCTCCTCATCGCCGCCCCCGACGGCACCCGCGCCGCCTACGACAAGATCCACCTCTACGACGCCTTCGGCTTCGCCGAGTCCCGCACCGTGGAGCCCGGGGCGCGCGCCGTCCTCGTGGACGTCGCCGGCGTCACCGTGGGGCTGAGCACCTGCTACGACCTGCGCTTCCCCGCCCTCTATCAGGGGCTGGCCGACGCCGGCGCCCGGGTGATCGTCGCGCCCGCGTCGTGGGGCGACGGCCCGGGCAAGCTCGACGCCTTCACCACGCTCGCCCGCGCGCGGGCGCTCGACTCCACCACCTACGTCGTCGCCGTCGACCAGGCGCGGCCGTCCGACCCGGAGCCCGGCACCGCGCCGCGCGGGGTGGGCGGCTCGCTCGCCGTCGGGCCCGACGGTGCCGTGCTCGCCTCCGCCGGCGACGGGCCGGAACAGATCGTCGTCGACCTGCCGCTCGCGCGCGTCGACGAGGTGCGGGCCACGCTGCCCGTGCTCGCCAACCGCAGGGACTTCACCGTCGCCACCCAGGGATGAGGAACAATCTAACGCCGATGGACACGAACCCGAACTTCCCGCAGAACCCCGGTCAGCAGCCGCAGCAGGCCCCGCAACCGCAGCAGCCGCAGGTCCCGCCGGCACAGCACCCGCAGGTCCCGCAGGCACAGCACCCGCAGCAGCCGCAGGCGCAGGCACCTCAGGCTCCGCAGCCGCAGGACGGTCTCACGCGGCCGATCGAGCCCGCGGCGCGCCCCTCGGGCGCGCACGCACGGCCCGAGCCCGGCCAGCAGCCCCCCGTCCCCCCGGTGCCGCCGACCCAGGTCCCGCCCGGCGGGCCGTCGGGCCAGGGCGGCCCGGGCGGCCCGGGCGGCCCGGCCACGCCGGCGAAGAAGCGGTCCACCGGCAAGCTCATCGGGCTGGCGGCGGCGGGCGTCGTCGCCGTGCTCGTGATCCTGCTCGTCGGCTCCGAGCTGTACATCCGCAACCACGTGCAGAGCTGCCTCGCCGACAACATCAAGAAGGGCACCAGCGCCTCCGACGTGAAGGTCAGCTTCGAGAAGACCCCGATGCTGATCCAGAACGCGAGCGGCAAGATCCCGTCGATCGACATCCAGATCGACGGCATGCAGGGCACCTCGGGCCTCAACGCGCACCTGCTGCTCAAGGGCGTCGAGCCCAGCGGCGACAACAAGGTCGACGACGTGACGATCCTCGGCACGTTCACCGCCGACGGCATCAAGAACAAGGTCGTGAGCTCGGGCGTGATCTCCGATCCCAAGGTCAGCCTCAACAGTTCGGCCAACCAGATCGAGATCAGCGGCACGGCCGTGATCCTCCCGGTGACGGTGAACCTCAAGCCCACCATCAAGGACAACAAGGTGGTGCTCACGGCGAGCAAGGCGTCGGTGTTCGGCATCGGCGTACCCGACGACCTCGCGCAGCAGCTCATCACCGCCGTCGCCGACATCCCGACCCCGAACGGCCTCACCGCCAGCGACCTGAAGATGACCGACGAGGGCATCTCGCTCCGCTACTCCGGCCAGAACGTGCTGCCGAAGGACATCGAGAGCGGCTCCGACGTCGGCGCCACGAACTGCTCGGTCGTGTGAACCCGCTGAGCGCCGCCCGCGCGGACCTGCAGCTGCGGGTCCGCTGGGCGGTGCTGCACGGCCTGCCGCGCTACGCCCTCCCCCGGCGGGCCGCCCGCGGCGACGTCATGGCCGAACTGCTCCTCGGCTACCGCGGCGCGCCGGGCGGCCAGTACGCGCAGCTCGACCGCATCCGGGAGCAGGGCCGGATCATCGGCAGCGAGGTGGGTGCGGCGACGGCCGACCACGCGGTGTGCCGGGCGGTCCTGCGCGATCCGCGGTTCGCGACCATCCAGCCGCGGGACTTCGGCTTCCCGCGGCCGCTCATCCCGGTCCTGGACCGGACGGACCCGCGCCTGCCGAACCCCGTCGAGCCACCGTCGATGCTGGTCACCGAGCCCCCGGCGCACACGGCCTACCGGCACCCCATCGCGCGGACGTTCACGCCGAAGGCGATCGCGACGCTCACCGACCGCGCGCGGGAGGTCAGCGAGCGGCTGCTCGACGAGCTCGCCGCCGACCCCCGACCCGACCTCGTGACCGGCTACGCCGCCCGGCTCCCGGTCACGATGATCGGCCGGCTGCTGGGGCTGCCCGAGGCGGACGACGAGTACATGCTGGAGTGGGGCGAGGCCGCGGCGCCGCTGCTGGACACGGGCCTCGCGTGGCCCGTCTACAAGCGCGCGCAGGACGCGCTGCGCGGCCTCGACGACTACCTCACCGCGCACTTCGCGCGGGTCCGCGCGAACCCGGACGCCGACGACCCGTTCGCGCTGCTCGCCGCGTCGGGCGAGCTGACCGACCGCGAGCTGGTGACGAACGCGGCGCTGCTCATCGGCGCCGGCTTCGAGACCACGGTGAACCTCATCGGCAACGGCATCGTCGCGCTGCTCGAGCACCCGGAGCAACTGGAGCGGCTGCGCGCCGAACCCGAGCTGTGGCCGAACGCGGTCGAGGAGATCCTGCGCTACTCCAGCCCCGTCCAGCGCACCGCGCGCGTGGCGCGGGAGGCCGGCGAGATCGAGGGCGTCGCGTTCGCCGAGGGCACCGTCGTCTCCCTGCTGCTGGCCGGTGCGAACCGCGACCCGGCCGTGTTCGACCGCCCGCACGAGTTCGACGTCGCGCGGCCCGAGGCGAAGAAGAACGTCTCCTTCGGCTACGGCATCCACGCCTGCATCGGCGCGGCGCTGGCCCGGATGGAGGGCGCCGTCGCCCTGCCCGCGCTGTTCGAGCGCTACCCGGGCCTCGCGCTCGACGGGCCGGGCACGCACCGCGGCCTCGCCACGCTGTACGGCTGGGCGTCGCTGCCCGCCAAGCTCGCCTAGCCCGACGGTGCCGGCGTCCCGCCGGTGGCCGGCGTCCCGCGGGTGGTCCCGCCCGACGGGCCGGGCCGGCACCGTCGGACCGGTGACGCGAGCGCTACTCCGGGAAGCCGGCGAGCACGGCGCGGGTGCCGGAGAGGCCGAGGCGGTTCGCGCCGGCGTCGATCATCTCCTGCGCGGCCTCGGCGGAGCGGATGCCGCCCGAGGCCTTGACGCCCACGTCGGGCCCGACGGCCGCGCGCATGAGCGACACCGCCTCCGCGGATGCGCCGCCCGACGGGTGGAAGCCGGTGGAGGTCTTGACGAAGGTGGCGCCGCCCTTGACGGACCGCTTGCACACCTCGGTGAGCAGGTCGGCGTCGCCGAATTCGAGCAGCGCCGCGGACTCGACGATCACCTTGAGCACGGGGTCGGCGCCGATGGCCTCACGGACGGTGAGCACGTCGGAGAACACGCGGTCCAGCTCGCCGGCGAGCGCGAGCCCGACGTCGATCACCATGTCCACCTCGTGCGCGCCCTCCTCGATCGCCATCCGCGCCTCGGCGGCCTTGATGAGGGTGTGGTGCTTCCCGGACGGGAAGCCCGCGACGACGCAGAGCTGCGGCGCGCGGCGCCCGGTCTCCGCGGCGCCCGCCTGCGCGTCGATCGCGGCGCGCAGCGGCAGCATCGACGGGGAGAGGCAGACGGCGTAGACGCCCAGGTCCAGCCCCTCGGCGTAGGCCGAGGCGGCCGCGGCCTCCGTGGCCTCGGGCTTGAGCAGCGTGTGATCGACGAGGGCGGCGACTTCGGATCGGGTGAGCACGTCTGAGACGATACCGGGCGTGACCCGCGATACACGCTACGTCCTCACGCTCGGCTGCCCGGACACCACCGGCATCGTCGCGCGCATCTCGACCTTCCTCGCCGACGTCGGCGGATGGATCGTCGAGGCCGGCTACCACTCGGATCAGGACTCCGGCTGGTTCTTCACCCGCCAGGCCGTCCGCGCCGACAGTGTGGCGGTGCCGCTCGACGAACTGCGGGAGCGGTTCGCGTCCGAGGTCGTCGCCGAGTTGGGCCCGGAGACCGAGTGGCGGCTGACCTCCAGCGCGGAGCCGAGGGACATCGTGGTGCTGGTCAGCAAGGAGGGGCACTGCCTGCACGATCTCGTCGGCCGGGTGGCGACGGGCGAGCTGAACGCGCGGATCGCCGCGGTGATCGGCAACCACGAGGACCTGCGCGATTTCGTGGAGCGGCTCGACATCCCGTTCCACCACGTGCCCTTCCCCGGTCCGGGCGAGGACAAGTCGGCGGCCTTCGCTCGCGTCGCGGAACTCACCGATGCGCTGAACCCCGACGCCGTGGTGCTCGCGCGGTTCATGCAGGTGCTGCCGCCGGAGCTGTGCGAGGCGTGGGCCGGGCGGGCGATCAACATCCACCACAGCTTCCTGCCGAGCTTCGTCGGCGCGCGGCCGTACCACCAGGCGTTCGCGCGCGGCGTGAAGCTGATCGGCGCGACCTGCCACTACGTGACGGCGGACCTCGACGCGGGCCCGATCATCGAGCAGGACGTCGCGCGCGTGGACCACGCCGACGCGGCCAGCGACATGGTGCTGCGCGGCCGCGACATCGAGAAGGTCGTGCTCGCGCGCGGCCTGCGCTGGCACCTCGAGAACCGGGTGCTGGTGCACGGCCGCAAGACCGTCGTCTTCTCCTGACCCGCTCCCCGCGATTGAACACCGTTTCTGTCCTGCGCGACCTGCGGTTTCGCCGTACAGAAACGGTGTTCAATTCCCGACGGGGCCGCTACTCCGGCGCCCCGGAGGTGACCGGGCGGCCGTCGAGGATGGAGTCCAGGAGGGCGTTGAACTTCTCGGGCTGCTCCAGGGGCAGCATGTGGCCGGAGTCGCGGATCACGGCGAAGCGGTCGAGCTTCCCGGCGACGCGGAGTTCGCCGGCGATGATGTCGGCGTCCGCGGGCGGGGTGAGGTGGTCGAACTGGCCGACCGCGACCGACGTGGGGATCGTGATCTTGCGCAGGCCGGCGGTCACGTCGACGTTCGCGAGCACGTGGCCCCACTCGGCGCGCACGTCCGACGGACAGGAGGCGACCATGTCCTCGGTGTACTTCACCGCCCCGTAGGAGGCGTAACCGCACAGCGCGGTGTACCGGATCACGGCGGTGTGCACGCGGTTGTGCCGGACCTTGACGTTGGCGCCGAGCACCGCGTCGCCCAGCTTCTGCGTGAACCGCGGCGCGACGCGCGGCAGCGCGGCGAGCGGGGTGGCCCCGGCGAAGCCGGCGACGGCGTCGCGCGCGTAGGTCGAGGAGAGCACCGCGTGATGGGCTCGCTCGGCGACCTCGTCGGTGTACTTGTCGGCCCAGGCCATGATGGTGATCGCGCCCATGCTGTGGCCGACGAGCAGCGCCTTCTTCCCCGCCGGCACGTGGGCGGCGAGGACGGCGTGCAGGTCGTCGGCGAGGACGGCGGCGGAGAACGCGAAGGCGCCCGCCTCGGACTCGCCGTGGCCGCGCTGGTCGTAAGCGACGACGCGGTAGCCGCGGCCGACGAGGTGCTCGACCTGCCGCGGGAAGTTGGTGAGATTGCAGGTCCAGCCGTGGATGAGCACGGCGATCGGCCCGTCCTCCGGCCCCCACACCCTGGTGTGCAGGCGGGTGCCGTCTCCGGAGACGACGACACCGTCGGTGTGCGGGCCGTCGTAATCCTCGATCAGCTTGGCGTTCGCCGGCTCCGCCGGGGACGACAGCGCGTAGGCGGCGACGCTCGCGGCGATGGCGGCGGCACCGGCGCCGAGGGCGCCCGCGGCACCGACGACGAGCTTCCTGGAGATCTTCATACCAACAACCTTACTAACTATTACTCAATAGCGCGGGCGGCGGATCTCGTCGAGCTTCGGCTTCACGTCGAGCAGGTACACCAGGATGCCGACGGCGCCGATCACCGTCCCCATGTAATTCAGGCCGGCCAGCACGAGCAGCCCGCAGGCGACCAGCGTGATCACCCAGTAGTTCTTCTGCCATTTGCCGGCGGCGGTGAAGGCATCGGCCGGTGCGCGCAGGGCGTGAATGAGGCAGAAGGCCCCCGTCGCGAGCAGCGCGACCGTGACCACGAGCGATGCGAGCAGACTGAGGGTGCCGAATCCGTAGAGGAGGACGTCCATGACACCAGCCTAAAGGTCGGGCGCCCGGCGGCAGTGCCGCCGGGCGCCCGGGGTGATGCGGAGAGGGGTGACGATCAGGCGTCGGCCTTCTTGGGGGCCGCCTTCTTGACCGCGGTGGCGGCCTTCGCGGTGGTCTCCTCGACGACGGCCTCGGCCTTGTCGGCGGCGGCCTCGGCCTCGTCGCCCGCGCGGCCGACCAGCTTGGCGGCGCGCTCGCCGACCTGCTTGGTGGCGGTGGCGACCTGGCCCAGCGAGGACTCGGTCAGCTCGACGGCCGAGTTGTAGGCCTTGGTGGCCTGCTCGGTGGCGTCCTCGATCACGGAGCCGGCCTTGAGGCGCTCGAAGGCGGTCTCGCCGCGCTCGGCGAGCGACTCGTAGATGTCGGTGGCGACCTGGATGTAGGCGGCGGCGACCTTGCGCAGCTCGTCGGCGGTGAACTTGGCGCGCAGCTCGTCGACGTCCTTGGGCAGGCCGTCCTTGGCCTCGGTCAGCTTGGTCTGCGCGGAGCCGGCGGCCTCCTCGACCTTGGCCTGGGCCTCCTCGACCTTGGTCTGGAAGTCCTTGGACGCGTCGGTCGCGGCGGCGCGCAGCTTCTCGACGACCTCGGAGACGGCCTCGTAGGCGTAGTCACCGGCGCCGAGAGCGGCGAACAGGGGGGTCTTCAGGTCTTCGAGGGTGTTCTGCTCGGTCATGGCACGTTCTCCTTCAATGCGGTCTCGTTCTCGCGGCAGAAGCTCTCGTAGATGTCGAGGAGAGCCTGTTTCTGCCGCTCGTTGATGGCCGTGTCCGCGATCAGCGCATCGCGCACCGGGGATTCCGGTCGCTCCTCGAGGATCCCGGCCTGGACGTAGAGCACCTCCGCCGAGAGCCGCAGCGCTTTGGCGATCTGCCCGAGCACGTCGGCCGACGGTCGTCGGAGCCCCCGCTCGATCTGGCTGAGGTACGGGTTGGAAACCCCCGCCCTCTCGGCCAGCTGCCGGATGGACACCTCCGCCGCGAGACGCTGCGCCCGGATGAACGCTCCGATGTCAGATCCCGAATTCTCAACAGTCTCTTCGTCGCTCGTCATATCCGGTCTCCCGTCTGCGCGGCTGATTCCACGCTAACAGCTAGTGCTAGCTCTTGCAAGCAGTTTGCTAGCAGGGTGATTCCAATCAGAAGAAGATCTGGGTGATCGAGTAGATCACCAGGCCCGCGATCGAGCCGACCACGGTGCCGTTGATGCGGATGAACTGCAGGTCACGCCCCACGGCGAGCTCGATCTTGTCGGAGGCCTCGTCGGCGTCCCAGCGCGCGACGGTGTCCGTGATGATCGATGTGATCTGGCCCGCATAGTTCTCGACGAGGTGCCGCACCGAGCGGTCGACCCAGAAGTCGACCTTGTCGCGCAGCGCCTGGTCGTCGCGCAGCCGCACGCCGAACCGGGCGGCCGACTCGCTGAACTTCTCCCGCAGCGTGGAGTCCGGGTCCTCGACGGAGGCCTCGATCATCCGCTTCGCGGCCCGCCACGCCGCCTGCGCCGCGGTGCGCACCTCCTCGCGGCCCATGAGCTCGGCCTTGACGTCCTCGACCTTGGCGATGGTGCGCGGGTCGTGCTGGAGGTCCGAGGCGAAGTCCCACAGGAACGTGCTCATCGCCTGGCGCACCTCGTGGTCCGGATCGCTCCGCACCTTCCAGGTGAACTCGACGAGCTCGCGGTAGATCCGCTCCCCCAGCAGCGAGTTGACGAACTTGGGCGACCACTGCGGACCGTCGGTGTCCACGATCTTGTCGATGACGCCCTGGCTGCCCAGGGCCCAGTGGTGGGCGCGCTCGGCGAGCAGGTTGATCAGCGGCAGCTGGCGCTGCTCCTGCAGCAGCGTCTCCACCAGACGCCCGATGGGCGGCCCCCACTCGGGCTCGGCGAGCCGCTTGATGATGGTCGAGTTGAGCACCGCCTCGACGTCCTCGTCCCGCAGCACCTCGCTCATCACCTTGACCAGCTTCGCCGCCTCGGCGCCGAGCTTCTGCGAGTTGTCGGGGTCGGCCATCCAATTGGCGACGCGGCCGCTCAGGTCGAGCGAGCCCACCTTCTCCGCGATCACCTCGGGGGTGAGGAAGTTGCTCTCCACGAAGCCGCCGAGCGCGTCGCCCAGCTGGTCCTTCTTGCGCTTGATGATCGCCGTGTGCGGGATCGGCAGGCCGAGGGGGTGCCGGAACAGCGCGGTCACCGCGAACCAGTCGGCGAGCCCGCCGACCATGCCCGCCTCGGCCGCGGCCTTGACGTAGCCCACCCACGGCCCGGCCATGGGGAGGTTCGAGCCCTTCGTGTCGAGGTACTCGCAGAACAGGTAGATGATCGCCGCGCCGATGAGGAAGGAGAGCGACAGCGCCTTCATCTTGCGCAGCTCGCGCTTCTTCTGCTCGTCGGGCGTGCCGCCGAACGGACTCGCCGGGACACGGGGCGAGGAGCTGGCCCCGGACGACTGCGGGGAACCCGCGGGAACTGACACCGTCACGAGTCGATCTTGCCCGAAGATCGGGGCCGCGCGCCGGATAGGGTGACTCCATGGCGAACGACAACGGTTGGTCCGGTTCCGCGTCCGCAGCTCTGCGCTGGCAGCCGGGGGCCACGGTCCAGGACATCGACACCTCGGGCAAGCCGGGTTTCGACGGTGACAAGGCCCTCGGGGAGAAGCTGCTCGCCGAGCGGGGTGAGCGGCTCTCGGAGCTGCAGGAGCTGCTGTACGCCAACGGCCGCTCGGGCGATCACCGCTCGGTGCTGCTGGTGCTCCAGGGCATGGACACCGCCGGCAAGGGCGGCATCGTGCGGCACGTGATCGGCATGGTCGACCCGCAGGGCGTGAAGACCGCCTCCTTCGGCAAGCCGACCGAGGAGGAGCTGGCCCACGACTTCCTGTGGCGCATCCACAAGCAGACGCCGCAGGGCGGGCAGATCGGCGTCTTCGACCGCTCGCACTACGAGGACGTGCTGGTGGTCCGCGTGCACGACCTGGTGCCCCCGGCCGTGTGGGAGCCGCGCTACGACATCATCAACGACTTCGAGGCCGACCTCATCGCCGCCGGGACCACGATCGTCAAGTGCGCGATGTTCGTCTCCCTCGACGAGCAGAAGAAGCGGCTCGCGGAGCGGCTCGACCGCCCCGACAAGTACTGGAAGTACAACCCGGCCGACATCGACGAGCGCGGCTACTGGCCGAAGTACCAGGAGGCCTACCAGGCCGTGCTGGACCGCACGAGCACGGACGGCGCGCCGTGGCACGTCATCCCCGCCGACCGGAAGTGGTTCAGCCGGCTCGCGATCACCGAGCTGCTCATCGAGGCCCTCGAAGGCTTGAATCTCGACTGGCCGCCCGCCGACTTCGACGTCGAGCACGAGAAGGCGCGACTCGAGAAGGCCTGACCGCTCCGCCCCGTCGGGTCCGACCGTGCCGGGCCGCGCGGGCCCGGCCCCGTCGACGCTCCCTAGCGGGGCGTGCAGCGCCATGGCGAGTCGTGCACTCCCCATGTCCATGGACGTAGGGAGTGCGCCGCCCCGCTAGGGAGCGCTACGCCAGGCGCTCGGCCCGGCGCTTACCGGACCACAGCTCCTCGACGACGACCTGCACCAGGAGTGCGAGCGCGCTCCACACCAGGCCGGCCAGCGGCGTCGCCCCGGCGGCCACGGCCCCGACGCCCGCGCCGAGGAGCGCGAGGGTGATGCCCACGGAGACGGCGCGGTGACCGTCGAAGCCGGTGAGGTAGGCGTCCATGATCTCGATCCCGAGCACCGCGACGGCCAGCGGCACGACGAACGCGGACGCGACTACCACGTTGCTCACGTGCGCCTCGTGCGAGATGCCCAGGGCCTCGACGTGCAGTCCGGCGCCGAACGCCGCGATCGCGAGGAAGATCACCATGTGCCCGTAGCCCCAGGCGAAGCACTTGTTCGGAGCGCGGACCAGCGCGTGCCCGACCGGGATGGAGAAGTAGATCCACCAGATGGACAGGTTGAGCACCATCGCCGCGACGCCGAGCACGGCGATGTCGAAGCTCCAGCCCTGGGCCTTGAGCAGGGCCTGCAGCGCCACGACGGTGCCCACCACGCCCTCGCCGAGGGTGATGATGGTGAGCAGGCCGTAGCGCTCCGCGATGTGGTGCGGGTTCCACGGCGTGCGCCGCCGCGTCTCCGCGACGACGGGGCCGCCGAGTTCGACCACGAACAGGATCAGGCCGACGACGATGAACTGCGTCAGCGTGAGCGGAGCGAAGGCGCTGAAGACCCAGCCGATCTGCGCGGTGGTGATCGCGACGATGTACGTGACCGCGGCCTTGCGGTACTGCGGCGAGGAGATCGCCACGCGGGTCCACTGCGCCAGTAGCGCCACGCGCATCACGACGTAGCCGATCACGAGCACCGTGTTGTTCGGCTGCTCGTGCGCGGTGATCGACGTGAAGAACGGCTCGACGCCGAGGGCCATGATGCAGACGCCGATCATCTGCATCATGGTCACGGCGCGGAAGAGCCAGTCGTCGGTGTCGAACGCCGAGGCCATCCAGGTGAAGTTGATCCACGCCCAGACCGCGGCGAACGCGCACAGCCCGAATCCCAGGAACGCGGTGAGGTAGTGCGCCTCCGCGATCGCGTCGGCCAGCTGCACCCCGGCGAGGGAGAAGACCACCACGAAGGTGAGGTCGAAGAACAGCTCCAGCGTGGTGGCCGTGCGGCCCTCCTCGTGGGGGTCGCGCCCTGCCATCCGGGTCAAGCGGCGGCGCACCGCCGGCGGTCCATCGGTCACTGAGATCTCCTGGTCGTCGTCCGCGTCTTCGTGATCGCACGAAACGTCGATCATCGTAGGCCGGGTGGACCGCCGGCGCGCACCCGAATCAGCGCGTGGTGTAGCCGCCGTTCGCGAACAGCGTCTGCCCGGTGATCCAGTGGCCGTCGGTGGAGAGGAAGTCGACGATCGGCGCGATGTCCTCGATGAACGTCAGGCGGTTGCCCATGCCCTGCGACTTGTGGAACTCGACGCGCTCCGGCGTCTCCTGGCCGTAGAAGAAGGGCGTGTCCATCGGGCCGGGCGCGATGGCGTTGACGCTGATCCCGCGGACGCCGAACTCCTTGGCGGCGGCACGGTTGAAGTGCTCGACCGGCGACTTACCGCCCGCGTAGGTGGAGTAGCCGTCGGTGAAGGCGCCGAGCAGCGCGGTCACGATGGTGATGAGCGTGCCGTCGTCGTTGAGCGTGCGGCCGGCCTCCTTGATGAAGAAGTAGGCGGCCTTGGCGTTGATGTCCAGCATGGAGTCGTACTCCTCCTCGCTGGTCTCGAGGATCGGCTTGCGCAGCACCTTGCCGACGGTGTTCACCGCGACGTCGACACCGCCGAACTCGGCGACGGCCGCGTCGAACAGCTCGGTGACCTTGGCGGGCGCGGTCAGGTCGCCCTGGAACAGCAGCGCCTTCGTGCCCGCGGCCTCGACGGCGGCCGCGGTCTCGCGCGCCTCCGCCTCCGACGACGGGCTGTTGTAGTGCACGACGACGTTGGCGCCGAGGCCGGCGAGGTGTCGGCTGACCAGGCCACCGAGGTTCTTGCCGCCACCGGCGACGACTGCGGTCTTGCCTGCGAGCTTCGTCATGGATGTCTCTCCTTCGTCGGGTTGGTGAAGCCTTTGCAATACCCAACGTACGAGCTGGAAGCTCAACTGACAATCGAAACTTTCCGGACTATCAACCACTTCTAGTTGTGCAATGCTGGTCGTGTGACCACACCCGACCTCCGCCGCCTCGAACAGTTCGTCGCGGCGATGGAGGAGCCCTCGCTCGCCGCCGCGGCCGCCCGCCTGCACCTGAGCCAGCAGGCGCTCTCGGCCGCGCTGCGCCAGCTCGAGCGCGAGCTCGGCACGCCCCTGTTCACGCGGTCCGGTCGTCGCCTCGCCCCCACCGCCGCCGCGCACACCCTGTACGACGGTGCGCCGTCCGTCCTGTCGGGCGCCCGCCTGCTCGCCGCGCGGGCCCGCGCCGCGGGGACGGACCGCCCGCGGGTCTTCGTCGTGGGCCGCAGCCCCGCTGTGACCGCGGACGAGGCCTACGAGCTGCTCGAACCGCTCATCGACCGTCCGGAGTCGCCGTCGATCACGGTGCGTGAGCTGTTCCCCTCGGCGATGACCGGCGAACTGGAGCGGGGCACCGTGGACGTGGTGCTGCGGCGGGGCGTCGCGCTCCCGGACCGGCTCGCCGGCGTCACTCTCACCTATCACCGGATGCGGGTGGCGCTGCACCGCGATCACGAGCTGGCGGGCCGGGATTCCCTGACGCTCGCGGACCTGGCCGCGTCGCCGATCGTGGTGTGGGCCCCGCCGCACGCGTCGTTCTACACGGACTTCCTCGTCGCGCAGTGCCGGCGTGCGGGCTTCGAGCCGGACCTGCTGGTGAACCGGGTGCAGGGCACGCCGCCCGCGACGGCCGTGCTCACCTCGCCGCACGCGGCCGCGTTCGTCACGGATCCCGCGGGGCCGCGGTCCGGCGGGCGGGTGATGGTCGTCGAGCTCGACGACGCGCCGCAGGTCCCGGTGCAGGCCCTGTGGCTTCCGCACACGACCGACCCGCTGCGCGCGGAGCTGCTCGCCGCCTATCCCCCGGCGTGACCGCCGCCGGGCCGGGTCACTGCGGGCGGGTCACCGCGGTTTACGGGCCGTCACGAACTGCCCCTGCCCGCTGACGGTCTGCTGCACGTCGACGAGGCCGTACTCGCGCAGCCAACCGGTGATCTCGTCCTTGCCGAACCAGCGGAACCCGGAGACCCGCTCCGCCGTCGACGAGCCCAGGACCGAGGTCAGCGGCGTCTGCAGCGAGGTGAACAGCGCGACGCGGCCGCCGGGCTCGGCGACGCGGCAGATCTCGCGGACGGCGATCCGCGGCGCCGGGATCAGGTACAGCGCCGCGAGGCAGACCACCGTGTCGAACGTATCGTCCGGGAAGGGCAGCTCGAGGGCGCTGCCGCGCACGTAGGCGACGCGGTCGTCGGCGTTGTCGCGGACGGCCCGCTGCAGCATGGCCGGGGAGACGTCGAGGCCGACGACCACGCCCTCGTCGCTGAGCTTGCGGGCGAGCGGCTTCGTGTAGAGGCCGGGCCCGCAGGCCACGTCGAGAAGCTTCTGGTCGCCGCGGCCGGTGAGCTCGTCGAGGAGCACGTCGGTGCGGCTCAGGGTGCCTGTGCCGCCCAGGCTGAACAGCCGGGTGAAGGCCGGTCGCCACGCCTTCTCGTAGACCGCGGCCAGCGCCGGGTTGTGCATCAGCGCGTTGCTCAGCCCCGCCGGCTTCCCGCTGTCGGGGGCGAGCACGTCGAGATAGCCGTGGCTGCGGTCGGGCTCGCGGCCGAGGCGGCCGGGGTCGAGCAGGGCCTCCACCCGGTCGAGTGCGCTGGTCATGGCGCCCACGCTAGCGCGCCGCCCTCCGGGCCGGGTCAGATCGCGGGCGCGACGCGGGCGAGGTCCGCCGCGATGTCGCGCTCGAGCAGGTGTGCGCTGATCCCGGCGGCGGCGCTGGAACCCGCCCCGGCCGCGACGATGACCTGCGCCATCGGGCTCACGACGTTGCCCGCCGCCCACACGCCCGGCAGCACGCCGCCCATGGGGTCGGTGGCGACGAAGCCGTTGTCCCCGCGCTCGGCGCCCAGTTGCAGCAGTAGCTCGTCCTGCGGCACGAACCGCGGGCCGACGAAGACGGCCTCCCGCGCGATCTCGGTGCCGTCGGCGAGCCGGACGGCGCGCACCGCGTCGCCCTCGACGACGAGGCCCGCCACGGCACCGTCGACGATGCGCGTCCCGCGCGCCTCGATCCGCTCCCGGTCTGCGTCGGGGACGTCGAGGCCGTTGGTGAAGAAGACCAGGTCGCGGGACCACTGCGGGATGAGCAGCGCCTGGTGCACCGACATCGCGGCGTTGTCGCCGCCGAGCACCGCCAGCGGCCGGTCGCGCACCTCGTAGCCGTGGCAGAACGGGCAGTGGATGGCGTCGCGGCCGAACCGCTCGGCGAGGCCGTCGATCGCGGGGAGTACGTCGCGCAGGCCGGTCGCGACGAGCAGGGTTCGGGCGCGCAGCACCTCGTCGCCGACGGTGATCTCGAGGAGGTCGCCGTCGCGGCGCGCGGCGGTCGCGGCACCGGGGAGGATGCGCACGCCGTAGGCCTGCGCCTCCCGGCGACCGATCGCGAGCAGCTCGGCGGGGTTCAGTCCGTCGTGCCCGAGGTAGCCGTGCATGTGCACGGCCGGGGCGTTGCGGGGCGCGCCCGCGTCGACGACGGTGACCGCACGTCGCGCCCGGCCGAGGACCTGCGCGGCGGTGAGCCCGGCGGCCCCGCCGCCGATGATGACGGTGTCGATGATGTTCTCGCTCATGCACTCACCGTGCGCCGAGAACAGCTGAACCGGCAAGTCTCCTTGCCGGTTCAGCAACAGTGTTCGCTACCCGCGAACTACTTCGCGGGGTACTCGTAGATCCCGCGGCCCGACTTCTTGCCGACGTAGCCGGCCTCCACCAGGCGCAGCAGCAGCGGCGGTGCGGCGTAGGTGGGCTCCTTGTACTCGGCGTACATCGCGTCGGCGATGAACTTCACCGTGTCCAGGCCCACGAGGTCGGCCAGCTTGAGCGGGCCCATCGGGTGCGCGCAGCCGAGCATCATGCCCTTGTCGATGTCCTCGGCGGTCGCGAAGCCCGACTCGTACATACGGATCGCGGACAGCAGGTACGGGACCAGCAGCGCGTTGACGATGAAGCCCGAGCGGTCGGTGGCGCGCACGACCTGCTTGCCCAGCACCTCGGAGGCGAACTGCTCGGCGCGGGCCGCGGCGGACTCCGACGTCGACAGCGAGCTGATGACCTCGACCAGCGGCAGCACGGGCACCGGGTTGAAGAAGTGCAGGCCCAGCACACGGCCCGGGTTCTTCGTGGCGGTGGCGATGCGCTGGATCGGCAGCGACGAGGTGTTGGACGCGAGCACGGCGTCGGGGTCGGTGACGACCTCGTCGAGCTTGCCGAAGATCTCCGCCTTCACGGCCTCGTTCTCGACGATCGCCTCGACCACCAGCTGGCGGTCGGCGAAGTCGGCGAGGTCGGTGGTGAAGGTCAGGCGCTCGGCGGCCTGGTCGCGCTCGCGCTCGGTGATCTTGCCGCTGGACACGGCACGATCGAGCGACTTGAGGATGCGGGCGCGGCCACCTGCCGCGAGCTCCTCGGTGGCCTCCCAGACCAGTACGTCGGCACCCGCACGGGCGGACACCTCGGCGATACCGCCGCCCATCTGGCCCGCGCCGACCACGCCGACCCTGGATACAGCTTCACTCATGAGAATTTCCTAACGTAACAACCGCCTGAGGCGAGATGGAGGTAACTCTGCAGGGGTACGCCCGGAACGTACGCACCTACGCCACAGGCGGCCCGCGACGAAAGTCACGGACCGCCTGCGATCGGCTAGATTCCCGGAGAGGCGGGCCTGCCAGTTCCTAGTGGAACTGGCCCTCCTCGGTCGAGCCCTTGAGCGCGGTGGTCGAGCTCTCCGGGTCGACGGTGGTGGCGATGCGGTCGAAGTAGCCGGCGCCGACCTCGCGCTGGTGCTTCGTGGCGGTGTAGCCACGGGCCTCCGACGCGAACTCCTTCTCCTGCAGCTCGACGTACGCCTTCATCTGCTCACGGGCGTAGCCGTAGGCCAGGTCGAACATCGAGTAGTTGAGGGCGTGGAAGCCTGCCAGGGTGATGAACTGGAACTTGAAGCCCATGGCGCCCAGCTCGTTCTGGAACTTCGCGATGGTCGCGTCGTCCAGGTGCTGCTTCCAGTTGAAGGACGGCGAGCAGTTGTAGGCCAGGAGCTGGTCCGGGAACTCGGCCTTGACCGACTCGGCGAACTTCTTGGCGAGCTCGAGATCCGGGGTGCCGGTCTCCATCCAGATGAGGTCGGCGTACGGGGCGTAGGCCTTGGCGCGAGCGATGCAGGGCTCGATGCCGTTCTTGACGTTGTAGAAGCCCTCGGCGGTGCGCTCACCGGTGACGAAGGGCTTGTCGCGGTCGTCCACGTCCGAGGTGATCAGGGTGGCGGCCTCGGCGTCGGTGCGCGCGATGACGACGGTGGGGGTGTTCGCGACGTCCGCGGCCAGACGGGCCGAGGTCAGCGTGCGGATGTGCTGCTGGGTGGGGATGAGAACCTTGCCGCCGAGGTGGCCGCACTTCTTCTCCGAGGCGAGCTGATCCTCCCAGTGGGTGCCGGCGGCACCCGCGGCGATCATGGCCTTCTGCAGCTCGTAGACGTTCAGCGCGCCACCGAAGCCGGCCTCGCCGTCCGCGACGATCGGGACGAGCCAGTTGTCGACCGACGTGTCGCCCTCGACGCGGGAGATCTCGTCGGCGCGGAGCAGCGCGTTGTTGATGCGACGCACGACGGCCGGGACCGAGTTGGCCGGGTACAGCGACTGGTCGGGGTAGGTGTGGCCCGAGAGGTTCGCGTCACCGGCGACCTGCCAGCCGGAGAGGTAGATGGCCTTGAGGCCGGCGCGCACCTGCTGCACGGCCATGTTGCCGGTGAGGGCACCCAGGGCGTTGATGTAGCTGTCGTCGCCCTTGGTCACGCCCTCCCAGAGGATCTCGGCGCCACGGCGCGCGAGGGTGTGGTCCTCGACGACGGTGCCCTGAAGCTCCTCGACCTGGGCGGCGGTGTAGTCACGCTTGATGCCCTTCCAGCGCGGGTTGGTGTCCCAATCCTGCTGGATCTCGGCGGCGGTCCTCGGCTGTCCGACGGTGCTCATTGGCTCCCCGTTCTTCTCTGCGTCGATGTGGATCTGATCGGCCACCAGGCGGCTGAGCGAGGGGTCATCGCTAACCCGATTCGCAGTCCCGGCGTTGCGCCTTCGCCTACTGTGCCACACCTAAAGCTGCAGGCCAAGACGGTCGATGATGCCAAAGCAAGCCATGAAATCACGCCGATCTTGCTAATCCTGCGAAGGTCCAGAGCGAACCTCGCGGGAAAAAGTACGCCCGTACTGGGAGTTTGCGGGCCCCGGCATTCGGGCCCCGTCGCCCGTTCCCGACGGTCCGCCGCCGCCCCGCCGCGCATCACGGGCGCTCCGGTGTGACACACCTCACTGCGAAGCCGTGCGTGAACCGCCGGAACCCGACGGTAGCTGGGCGTCCGCGACTAAACTTCGCTCCATGTCCAAGACCTTCGTGGGGGCACGACTCCGCGGTCTGCGCAAGGAGCGCGGGCTGTCGCAGGCGTCCCTCGCGGAGGCGCTGGAGATCTCGCCGTCGTACCTGAACCAGATCGAGCACGACGTGCGGCCGCTCAGCGTGCCCGTGCTGCTGAAGATCACCGATGTCTTCGGGGTCGACACCTCCTTCTTCAACTCCCAGGACCAGACGCGGCTGATCGCGGAGCTGCGCGAGGTCACCATGGACGTCGACGCGCCGACCAGCACCGACGAGCTGTCCGAGCTCGCCCGCGACCATCCCGGGTTCGCCCGCGCCATGGTCGCGCTGCACCGCCGCTACCTGGGCGCCGCCGACCAGCTGGCGCAGGTCACCGACGGCCGCAACGACCCCGGGGCCCGCGGCGCGATCCCCAATCCGCACGAGGAGGTGCGGGACTTCTTCTACCAGCGGCAGAACTACTTCCACGAGCTCGACGTCGCCGCCGAGGAGCTCACCGCGCGGATGCGCATGCACAACGCCGATGTCCGCACCGAGATCGTCACGCGCCTCGAGGCCGTCCACAACGTGTCGATCCGCCGCCGCGTCGACCTCGGGGAGACGGTGCTGCACCGCTACGACCCCCGCACCCGCGTGCTGGAGATCAACCGGCACCTCTCCACCGGGCAGCAGGTCTTCAAGATGGCCGCCGAGCTCGCCTATCTGGAGTGCGGCCGGGAGATCGACGCCCTGGTCGACGGTGCCGGCTTCGGCTCGGAGGAGGCCGGGCGGCTGGCGCGGCTGGGGCTCGCGAACTACTACGCGGCGGCCGTCGTGCTGCCGTACACGCAGTTCCACGGCGCGGCGGAGGAGTTCGAGTACGACATCGAACGGCTGTCGGCGTTCTTCTCGGTGAGCTACGAGACCATCGCGCACCGGCTGTCGACACTGCAGCGGCCGAACCTGCGCGGCGTGCCGCTCTCGTTCGTCCGCGTCGACCGCGCGGGCAACATGAGCAAGCGGCAGAGCTCCACGGGCTTCCACTTCTCCGCGTCCGGCGGCACCTGCCCGCTGTGGAACGTCTACGAGACCTTCGCGTGGCCGGGCAAGATCATCACGCAGATCGTGGAGATGCCCGACGGCCGCAACTACCTGTGGGTCGCGCGCACCGTCGAGCGGCGGGCGGCGCGGTACGGGCAGCCCGGGAAGACCTTCGCGATCGGCATCGGCTGCGAGCTGCGGCACGCCCACCGGCTCGTCTACGCCCGCGGCCTGGACCTCTCGGACGCCAACGCCACCCCCATCGGCGCGGGCTGCCGCGTCTGTGAGCGCGCCGGCTGCCCCCAGCGCGCCTTCCCCGCGATCGGCAAGGCTCTGGACATCGACGAGCACCGCTCCACCATCTCGCCCTACCTCGTCCGGTAGGGCTCCCGCGGGGCGGTAGCGTCGGGTCATGACACCGCGCGTGACTCCCGGCGGACTCCGCCAGCTCGGCCCGATCAACTACGCCATCGCCCGGATCGGTGCGAAGGCCATCCGCGCCGACGACATGCACCTGTTCTCCACGCTCGGCCGCACCAAGCGGCTGTTCGTCGGCTGGCTCGGCTACTCGGGGATGCTCATGCCCTTCGGCGCGCTGAAGCGCTCGGAGTCGGAGACGGTGATCGTCCGCGTCGCGTACCTGCGCGGGAGCGACTACGAGCTGGGGCACCACCGCCGCATCGGGGCCCGGGCCGGACTCACCGAAGCGCAGTTCGAGCGCATCTTCGACGGCTCCGGCTGGGACGAGCGCAGCGCGGCGCTGCTCGACGTGGTCACCGAGCTGGTCGACGAGAAGGCCGTCACCGACGAGTCGTGGGCCCGCCTCGCGGCGTTCTACGACGAGCGCAGGCTGGTGGAGATCGTCATGCTCGCGACGAACTACGACGGTCTCGCGACCGCGATCGACGTCCTCGGTATCCAGCCGGAGAAGCCCTGATCATGCGACATCGACGCCGCCCGCCGAGCGTGCAGGTGGTCACCACTGACCGTCGCGAAAGTCGAATCCAGCGGCGCATCGCGACGGCATACGTCGCGTCGCGCCGCAGGATTCGACTTTCGGAGGGCGTCAGCGGGTCGCCAGGTACTCCGGGCGACGCGCGTCGGCGGCGAACGGCTCCTGGAGCGCGTTCGACACCGCGTTGAACACCACGAACAGGTTCGACCGCGGGTAGGGCGAGATGTTCCCCGCGGAGGCGTGCAGGCAGTTGCAGTCGAAGTAGAGCGCGCTGCCCGCGCCGCCGGTGATCTGCTCGATGCCGTACTCGTCGGCCATCGAGGCGATGTCGCTCTCCTCCGGCGTGCCGAAGGGCGGCCGGTAGGACTTCAGCGACTCGAGGTGGTACTCGCCGGGCGTGCGCCCCACGCAGGAGACGAACTTGCGGTGCGAGCCCGGCATGATCATCAGCGAGCCGTTGAAGGGCGTGTTCGGCGTGAGCGCCAGCGAGACGCTCACCGCACGCGGGGAGGGCATGCCGTCCTCGGCGTGCCAGGTCTCGAAGTCGCTGTGCCAGTAGAAGGGGCCGCCGGCGAAGCCCGGCTTGAGGTTGACCCGGCTCTGGTGCACGTAGACGTCGTCGCCGAGCAGCTGCCGGGCGACGCCCGACACCTCGTCGCGGGCGATGATCGCCGCGATCTTCTCGCTGAGCTCGTGCACCGCGAACACCGACCGCACGCTGCCGTCGGAGGTCTCGCGGATCACCCGCTCGTCGTCGCCGAGCCGGGTGGTCACGGCGTCGATCTCGGCGCGCACGTCACGGATGTCGTCGGCGCCGAGCACACCCTCCACGCTGCGGAAGCCGTTCGCGGCGAAGTCGTCGACGGCGGTGTCGGACCAGGGGCCGGAGCGGCCGGGCCAGACGACGGGGTCGTGGCGGTCGTGGATCTCGCTCTGGTCGACGCGCGTCGGGTAGTTGTCGGTGAGCGTTGCTGCGTTGTTCATCGATTCCTTCCGTCCGGGCAGTGCGCTTTCCACTGCGTGCCTCGCGGCGAGGACGTGAAGACGGTGACCGATGCCCTTTCTCGACCCGGCGCCGTGGCCACGCCACGCCGCGGTCCCGACCATGCCAGGGTCCGGCACGAGTGTCCAACTCGGCCGCTCAGTCCCACCAGAAGTCCCAGCGCCTCCATTCGCTCAGCCCGGTGCGATAACTGCTGAAGACGTCGTGGCTGTAGTTGTCCGAGCAGAAGGCGTAGTGCTCGTAGGCCAGGGCGTCCAGCTGCGCACGCGTCTCGGGGCGCCGGGTCACCTGGAGCGACATCGTGTCGAGGCCGAGACTCAGGAGGACCGCCCCGAACCGGTCCTCCCAGGAACGGACGACGGCGGTCACGTCACCCGCGTCCAGGTCGGCGTTGACGGCGCCGTCCCATCCGAGCGCGGCGGGAACGTCGGCCGGCCGGGCGACGGGGACCAGGAGCAGCGCTCCGTCCTCCGGAGCGTCGAGCTCGCCGGCCTGCGGGTCGGGCCCGCGCTGCACGGGCGCGAGGCCCGTCACCGGCGGCGGGGAGGTGGGGTCGTCATCGTCGTCGTCGATCGCCGCCGCGTCCTCGGCAGCGTAGCGGAGCACGACGTCGAGCGGGTCGGGGATCTCGGTGACCGGCGGTTCCGGTCGCCCCTCGCGCCACGGCACGTCCGGGTCGGACCCCATGTACTGCTTGGGCACCTGCACCGGCCACAGGCCCGTGCGGTCGAACACGCCCGCGAGCCGGCGTACGAGATCACCGAGCTCATCCGCGGTGAGGACGTCCTCGCTGATCCAGGCCACGGCACGGCCGTCTCCGCCCGATCCGGCCACGGTCCGCCCCCGGGGCAGGTCGATCCCCGCGATCTCCGTGGCGCCCGCTTCCGGAAGGTCTCCTGGTGTCGCACTGAACATGGTGTCGCCCCTCGTGGTGATCGGTCGTGCAGGTTCGTCCCTGCCCACGGACGAACCTAGGAATCGCCGGTAGGCGCCCACCAAAGGCATGCTTACGCCGTGAGCTCGCCGAGGACCGATCCCGGAAAGCACGACGGCCCGGCACCGTCGATCGGTGCCGGGCCGCCGGGAAGCGCGATGGCTACAGGTTGATCATGTGGCCGGCGAGGCCGTGGATGGACTCCTGCAGCGCCTCGGACAGCGTCGGATGCGTGTGCACGTTGCGGGCCAGCTCGTTGACGGTGAGGTCCCACTTCTGCGCGAGGGTCAGCTCGGGCAGCAGTTCGGAGACGTCGGGGCCGATGAGGTGGCCGCCGAGCAGCTCGCCGTACTTGGCGTCGGAGACCAGCTTGACGAAGCCGACGGCGTCGCCGAGGCCCTGTGCCTTGCCGTTCGCCGAGTAGGGGAACGTCGCGGTCTTGACGTCGTAGCCCTCGTCGCGGGCCTGCTGCTCGGTGAGGCCGAACGAGGCGACCTGCGGCTGGCAGAAGGTGGCGCGCGGCATCATGCGGTAGTCGCCCAGCGTCTGGGTCTCCGCGCCCGCGATGGTCTCCGCGGCCACGACGCCCTGCGCCTCGGCGACGTGCGCCAGCTGCAGCTTCGCGGTGACGTCGCCGATCGCGTACACGCCGGGCACGTTGGTGCGCATGTAGTCGTCGATGGCGATGGCGCCGCGCTCGGTCAGGGCGACGCCCGTCTTCTCCAGGCCGAAGCCCTCGACGCGGGGCGCGAAGCCGATCGACATGAGCACCTTGGAGACGGTGATCTCGCCGGGCCCCTTGGGGCCGGTGTACTTCACGACGACCTGCGAGCCCTGGTCGTCGACCGACTCGACCTTGGTGGAGGTCAGGATGTTCACGCCCAGCTTCTTGTACTGCTTGGCGATCTCCTTGGAGACGTCGGCGTCCTCGTTGGGCAGCGCGCGGTCGAGGAACTCGATGATGGTGACGTCCACGCCGTAGTTCTTGAGGACGTACGCGAACTCCATGCCGATGGCGCCGGCGCCCACGATCGCGATCGACGCGGGCAGGTCGCGGGTGAGGATCTGCTCCTCGTAGGTGACCACGTTGTCGGACAACGTGACGCCCGGCAGGAGGCGCACCGTCGAGCCCGTGTCGATGATGATGTTGTCGCCCGTCACCGTCTGGTCGCCCACCTGGATGGTGTGCGCGTCCACGAAGGTGCCGTAGCCGTTGATCTCGGTGATCTTGTTCTTCTTCATCAGGAAGTGAACGCCCTTGACGATCCCCTCCGACACCTTGCGGCTGCGGTCGAACGCGGCCCCGAAGTCGAAGGAGACGTCGCCGGAGATGCCGAACAGCTGCGCCTTGTGCGTGAAGGTGTGCGCCAGCTCGGCGTTCTTCAGGAGCGCCTTCGACGGGATGCAGCCCACGTTCAGGCACACACCGCCCCAGTACTTCTCCTCGATGACCGCGACCTTCTGCCCGAGTTGGGCGGCGCGAATTGCGGCGACGTAGCCTCCTGGGCCGGCGCCGAGAACAACAGTGTCAAAGTGATCAGCCACGGCATTCAGGGTAGCCCTAGTGTGGAGTCCATGGACCAGTACGCATGGCTCGAAGACGTGGAATCCGCCACTGCCCTGGATTGGGCCCGGGAACGCAACGCCGCGAGTACCGCGCGCCTGACCGGACCGCGGTTCGACGAGCTGGAGGCGGGCGTCCTCGCCATCCTCGACACCGACCAGCGCATCCCCTACCCGGTGCGCCGCGGCGAGTACCTGTGGAACTTCTGGCGCGACGCCGATCACCCGTACGGGCTGTGGCGCCGCACGACCCTCGAGTCCTTCCGCACGGACGCCCCCGAGTGGGACGTCGTCATCGACGTCGACGCCCTCCGCGAGGCCGAGGGCGAGAACTGGGTGTGGGGCGGGGCCGCCGTCCTCCGCTCGGAGTCGCCCGACGGTGCGCCGTACGACCGGGCGCTCGTCTCCCTCTCGCGCGGCGGTGCCGACGCGACGGTGGTGCGCGAGTTCTCCATCTCGCGCCGGGAGTTCGTCGACGACGGCTTCTCCCTCCCGGAGGCCAAGAGCCGCATCTCGTGGATCGACAAGGACACCGTGTACGTGGGCACCGACTTCGGTCCGGGCTCGCTCACCGATTCCGGGTACCCGCGGCTGGTGAAGCGGTGGCGCCGCGACACCCCGCTCGGCCACGCGGACCTGGTCTACGAGGGCCACCACTCGGATGTCTCCATCGGCGCCGGCTACGACGACACCCCCGGATACGAGCGGCATTTCGTCTCGCGCGCCATCGACTTCTACAACAGCGAGATCTACCTCCTCGACCCGGACACGCTGGCGCTGGAGCGGATCGACGTGCCGACGGACGCCGATGCGGACGTGCACGAGTCGCGGCTGCTGGTGCGCCCGAAGTCCGCATGGGAACTTCCCGGCGGCGTGGTCGAGCCGGGTGCCCTGGTGGCCTTCGACTTCGACGCCTACCGGGCGGGTTCACGCGAGTACAGCACCGTCTTCACCCCCGACGCGCACACGGCGCTCGCGGGGTACTCGTGGACCAAGTCCTACCTCCTGTTGTCGACGATGCGGGACGTGCGCTCGGAGCTGCACACCCTCGAACCCGGCACGTGGGAGACGCGGGAGACGCGCGGCTTCCCGGAGCTCGCGGAGATCGGCGTCTACTACACCGATCCGCGCGAGGGCGACGAGATCTTCGCCACTGCCAGTGGTTTCACCCTGCCGCCGACACTGTTGCACGGCGAGGCGGGCGGTTCGGTGGAGCCGCTGAAGGCCGCGCCCGCGTTCTACGACACCGAGGGCGTCACGGCCGAGCAGTTCTTCGCCACGAGCGACGACGGCACGCGGGTCCCCTACTTCGTCGTGCGCAAGCCGGCGGACGGTCCGCAGCCGACACTGCTCTACGGCTACGGCGGGTTCGAGGTCTCGCTGACGCCGGATTACACGCCGGTGTCCGGGGTCTCGTGGATCGAGCGGGGTGGCGTCTACGTGCTGGCGAACATCCGCGGCGGCGGCGAGTACGGCCCGGACTGGCACACGGCCGCGCTCAAGGAGAACCGGTTGCGCGCCTACGAGGACTTCGCCGCCGTGGCGCGGGATCTCGTGGCGCGGGGCATCACCACGCGCGAGCAGCTGGGCGCGCAGGGCGGGAGCAACGGCGGCCTGCTGATGGGTGTGATGTACACGCGGTACCCGGAGCTGTTCGGTGCCATCGTCTGCCAGGTCCCGCTGCTCGACATGCGGCGCTACCACCAGCTCCTCGCCGGGGCGTCGTGGATGGCCGAGTACGGCGACCCCGACGATCCCGCGCAGTGGGCGTACATCAGCGAGTACTCGCCGTACCAGAACCTGCCCGACGGTCCGGGGGACCTGCCGGCGCTCCTTGTCACCACGTCGACCCGGGACGACCGCGTGCACCCGGGCCACGCCCGCAAGTTCGTCGCGGCGCTGCGCGAGCGCGGCATCGAGGTGGACTACTACGAGAACATCGAGGGCGGCCACGGCGGCGCGGCCGACAACAAGCAGGCCGCCTTCAAATCCGCCCTCGCGTACGAGTTCCTGTGGCGCGAACTGGGATCCGCGGACCGGTGACGCCCGTCCGCAGTGCGCGCTCGCCGGCGGTCTTCATGGGCGCGATGACGGTGCTGTGGTCCGTCCTGAGTTTGCGCGCGGTGCCCGTCGTCGGTGCTGTGCTCGCGGTGGCGGGCGCCGGGGTGATGGTCAGCGCTGTCGCCCTCGCCCGCGGCCGCGGCCGGGCCGACGCCGCGGCGACGACGGGGCCCGGATCGTCCGGAAGGACCGGCCGGCCGCGGGCAGGGGGCGCATCGCGGTCCGTGTTCCGGACCGCCGTCGCAGCCGAGATCGTGGCCGCGCTGATCGCCGTCGTCTCGCTGAACCGCACCGGTCACTCCCAGTACATCGCACCCGCGATCGCGCTCATCGTGGCGCTGCACTTCTTCGTCTTCCTGCTCGATGGCCCGCAGCCGATGCACGTCGCCACCGGCACCGTCGGCACCGTCGCCGCCGGGACGGCGATCGGTCTCATGGCCGCGGGCGTCGTCACTCCCGGAACCGGCCACGCGATCGCGGGCGGCGCGCTCGCCCTCTGCACCCTCGGCTACGGCCTCGGATTCCTCCGCATCCTTGCGGATTCGCACCGCTCGACCACCGATCCCGGCACCGCCCGGAACTGAAAGGACTCCTCATGCTCGCTGCATTCTCGATCAGCCCGATGGGCGGCGACCAGAGCGCCGACGGCGGCGTCGCCGCGGCGGTCGCGGAGGCGGTCGCCATCGTGCGCGCCTCCGGCCTGCCCAACGAGACGACGTCGATGTTCACCACCATCGAGGGCGAGTGGGACGAGGTGATGGGCGTCATCAAGGCGTGCGTCGACCGCCTCGCGGAGACCGCGCCCCGCGTCTCCCTCGTGGTCAAGTGCGACATCCGTCCCGGGCACACGGGCCAGCTCACCGCGAAGGTCGAGCGGGTGGAGCATCACCTGCGCTGAAGCCGGGCCTCCACGCCGAAGGGCTCGTCGAGGGCGAACCGGCCGGGGCCGGCACCCGCGAGGGCCAGGAGCACCAGGAGCAGCAGCCATTCGGGGCTGTAGAAGAACTGGCTCAGGAAGCCGGTGAAGGTGGTGGAGGCCTCGGTCGCCGCGGGCCACACCGAGTAGTAGATCGCGCCCAGCATGGTGACGGCGAGGCCCGCGGCCGCGAGCCGGGTGAGCAGCCCCAGCACCAGGAGCGCGCCGAGGACCAGCTCCGCCCACGCCGTGGCGGTCGAGGCGAGGTCGGGCTCGGGGATGCCCCAGGCCGCGAAGTCGGCGGCGAACCTCTTCGGGTTCGCCGCCTTGCCCCACCCGCTGAGGAAGAACATCACCCCGACGCTCGCCCGCGTCACCAGCAGCCAGAGGTCCCTCGTCGTATCCACGCCCTCGAAGAGTACGGAAGGTGGGGCACCGTCGCAGCCGACGCGGCCGGGCCGGACGTCCTAGGCCCCACCCCGCACCCGGGTCACGACCACCAGCACGGCCGCGGCGCCGGCGAAGGCCGCGGACCACACCGCGGCCGCCGCCAGGCCTCCCCCGGCGAAGTAGACGGAGCCGATCACCGCCACGCCGATCGCGCTGCCCACCTGGAACATCGTGGTGACCACGCCGCTCGCCTCCGGCGCCCGCTCGGGCGCGACCGACCGCAGGGCGACGGTCAGGATCGGGCTGAACATCGCGCCGAACCCGGTCCCGAGAACCAGCAGCGAGAACGCGAAACCGACTCCCACCACAGCGGATTGCGCCGCACGCCACAGCAGGAGATCCCCGACCGCGACCACGACGGCCCCGGCGGCGACGAGCGGGCCCAGCAGCCGCGCGGGCACCCGCTTCCACCCGATGGTGACCGCGACGAACCCCGGCGTGAAGCACAGGAACCACAGGCCCGAGGCGAGCGGTCCGTAGCCGTGGTCGGCCTGGAGGAACAGGGTCGTGGTGAAGAGGAACCCCGCGTAGTTCGCGAACACCAGTAGCACCACCGCCACGGCGGTCGGGAATCCCTGCGAGCGCACCAGTTCCGCGGAGACCAGCGGGCTTCCACCGCGCCGGGCCACGATGCGCTCGACTCCGAAGAAGGCGGCGAACGCGGGCACGGCGAGAGCGAGCAGCCCGATCACCCACGGCGCCCAGCCGTAGGTGCGCCCGAAGGTCAGCGGCGCGATGAGCAGCAGCAGCGCCGCGGCGCCGGCGACGACACCCCCGGCGTCCATCCGCGTCTGCGGATCCCCCTCGTCGGACGGGAAGTGCCGGCGTAGGGCCAGCAGCAGCACGACGCCGATCGGGAGGTTCACCAGGAAGACGAGCCGCCAGCCGAGGCCGGCGAGGTCGAGGGCCACGAGCAGGCCGCCCCCGACCTGGCCGAGGATGAAGCCCGCCGCGGTCGTCAGGCTGAACATCGACAGTGCGCGCGCCAGCGCGGGGCCGGCGTAGTTCCGTTGGATCAGGCTCATGACCTGCGGCATGATGGCCGCCGCGGTCACGCCCTGCACCGCCCGGGCGGCGATGAGCACGACGGCGTTCGGTGCCAGGCCGCAGACGGCGGACGCGAGGACGAACCCCGTCGTGGCGGCGCGCAGGGCCCGGACGTGGCCGTGGCGGGCGCCCCACCGCGAGCCGGTGATGATGAGCGCTCCGTAGGCGAGCAGGTAGCCGCCCACGACGAACTGCAACTGCGTGGAGGTCGCGGGGAGGTCCCGAGCGATGGACGGCGCCGCGACGTTGACGATCGTCGCGTCGATCATCGGCATCGTCGAGAATCCGAGGAGGGCGAGGAGCTTCGCGGTGCCGCCCCGCGACGCGGGGACGGCGGCGGATTCATCGGTGGCGGTGCGGTTCACGGTCTCGACTCTCCGCATCGGCCCGCGCCGGCACCAGGAGGGGAATCATCCTGGTACCGCCACCACCACCCGGGCGGCGCCGGCCGCCATGACAATCGCGGCGATCCACGGAATGCTGGCACGGTGGGCGGCGAACGGAACGGCGAGTTGGGCGCCTTCCTGCGTGCGCGGCGCGACGCGCTGACACCGGAGGACGTGGGCCTGCCCCGGACCGGTGCCCGCCGCGTGCCCGGCCTGCGCCGGGAGGAGGTCGCGGCCCTCGCCGGTGTGGGCCTCACCTGGTACACGTGGCTCGAGCAGGGTCGCCGGATCTCGGTGTCGACGCAGGTCCTCGACGCCCTCGCGCGACTGTTCCGGCTCACGGGCGAGGAGCACGACTACCTGTACCGCCTCGCGGGCGTGCCCGTGGCCCGCCGTCCGGACACGGCTCCGGCGGACGTGGACGCCGTCACCCGTCGGGTCCTCGACCGGTTCGGCACCAGCACGCCCGCGGCGGTGTTCAGCGAGCGGTACGACCTGATCGCGGGGAGCCCCGCCTTCCACCTGCTGTTCCGCGGGGTCGCCACCACCGCCGGGCTCGAGCGCAACGCGCTGTACAAGATGGGCCGCGCCGCCGATACCCGGCACCCCGTCGCCGATCCCGAGTACCTCGCGGCGATGGTCACCCAGGTCAGGCACGCGTACGGCCGCCACGTCGGCGAGCCGGAGTGGGAGCGGTTCATCGCCGAGGTCACGGGCAGCAGCCCCGTCATCGCGGCGGCGTGGGAGTCGCAGGAGGTCGGCGTCGCCCCGGCCGAGCACCGCTTCCGCTGCCCGCCGGTGGGGTGGATCCGGTTCGCCAGCGCGCGCTACCTCCTCGACCGGTTCGACGGTGCCTTCCTGGCCGTCTACCTGCCCTTCGACGACGAGGCGCAGCGGCAGTTCGACGAGGTGGTCCGCCGCGGCGGCGTCAGCTTCACGTGAAACTCCAGCTCGTGCCATACTGTGACGCATGTTGCTCAAGAGGCGTCAGGTGCTGGTGGGACTGGCAGCGCTGCCCGCCGCCGCGGTCGCCACGTCGCTGACCGTCCCGCACGCCGCTGCGGCGGACGCCGACAAGGCGCTGCTCGACGCCGCCGTCGCGGCCGCACCGACCGCCCGCGAGGTCATCACGGTGGCGGCACCGTCGTTCTCCGCCACCGATGTCCAGGTCTCGGCGTGGGCACAGCTCGAACAGGGCTGGACCAAGGTCTACGGGCCGGTCCCCGGCAAGGTCGGGCAGCAGGGCATCGGCGAGGGCAAGGACGGGGTGCCCCGCACACCGTTCGGCGTCTTCCGGCTCGATCTCGCCTTCGGCCGGCAGGACAACCCCGGCACCACACTGCCGTACACGAAGGTGACGAATCAGCACTGGTGGGACGGGAACGTCAACTCCCCCACCTACGACCGGATGGTCGTGCAGGCCGCCAGCCCCGGGCCCGAGAGCGAGAACCTTTACGACGCCGGCCCCGTCTACGACTACGCCGTGCACTTCGACAACAACCCGAGCCACACGCCGGGCAAGGGCGGCGCGATGTTCCTGCACGTCACCGACGGCAAGCCGACGCTCGGCTGCGTCGCGATCAGCCGCGAAGGCATGATCACCCTGCTGAAATGGCTGGCGCCCGCCCACAACCCGGTCCTGGTCACCGGCCTCGCGGGCTGATCCGTGACCTCGGGCTTGGGGGTGTAGTCGCGCAGAGAAGCGATGCGTGCGACGCATACCCTAGAACCCCCTGGTCAAAGACAGATTTCGCGGATCAGGCTATGCGAGAAACGCATTCCCACCACGGATTCCCTCGCACCGATCACCGATTCCGTCCCGAGCGACGTTCCCGCGCGGTACACCCCACGCGGGTCGTCCCCACGCCACGCCGACTCTCCCGAACGCCGGCCCCCGGTCGACGCCTGCGCGTCGCCGTATGCGTACCGCGGCCAATCCGCGAGAGGCTATGCAGCCCTTGCATGGCCCGATCGTCAAGTTACCGCGCTGACCAGCACATTCACAGGGCATGCGTCGCGCGCATCGCTTCCGTGCGGGACTACTCACCGGCGCGGCGGACTCGGTAGCCGGTGCCCCTCAGCCGCGCGGCAGTGACTGCGCGATCCACCCCGACAGCGCGGGAATCACGGCATCGGGCGAGAGGATCCACTGGTTGTGCCCCAGGGGATCCGAGATCCGGCGGTGCGTCGACTCGGGGAACTTCTCCCCCACGAACCGCGACTGCTTCTCCGACACCAACTCGTCGCCGGCGATCGCGACGGTGAGCACGGGGGTTCGTGTCCCGGCGATGCGCGCCTCGTAGTCCACATCGGCCCCGGAGACGTTGAAGTCCCCGGTCTGCACCAGGTGGTCGAAGTCGCGGACGATGCCCTTCGGGACCTCGCCGAGGCCGTCCGGGCCGGACCAATGGCCCCGTCGAGCGGCGGCGCGCGCGGCGACGGACGTCCCGATCCGGCGCGCGGTACCCGACAGCCCGTCGAGCTTGTAATAGCCCGTGCCGCAGGCGATGAGGATCACCCCGGCCAGGTTACGGCGGGCCCGCGCTGCGTACATGACCCCCATCAGCCCGCCGAGGCTGTGCCCCAGCAGGATCCGCGGCGCGCCGGGGAACTTCTGCCGCGCCAGCGCGGAGACTGCCGGGTAGTCCTCGGTCACCACGTCCTGGAAACCGTGTGTGCCGGTGGCACCGCGGGGCCGCGAATCCCCCTGGCCCCGCAGCTCGGAGACCACGGCGTTGAAGCCCGCGTCGATGAGCCCGCGCCCGAAGTCGTCGAAGTACCCGGCGGGCACGTTCACACCGGGCCAGATCATCAGCACGGGCGCCGCGGGATCGGGCCCGCGGAATATCCGCACGGGGTTCGTCGTCCCGTCCTTGTACGTGAGCGTCGCGACGGTCGGCCGCGCGGTCGACCTCACCACGCGCGCCGTTCCGCCCGCCGCGCCGCGACGGCGCCGAGCCCACCGAAGATCAGTCCCAGCAGCGCCAGCGCGCCGCCGATCGCCGCCTCGGTCACGATCCACGGTGTCAGGCTCTTCGTCACCTGCCCGAGCGCGGCGTCCACCACGGGGCTCAGCCCGCCGGTCCCGCTGCGGCTGGTCACGTACGACGGTGCCGCGACGCACAGCATCCAGGTCACTCCCGCCGCGACCGCGACGCCGAGCCCCAGGTAGAACATCATGAAGCCGCGGCGATGCGCGGCCAGCAGCGCGAGCAGCGCCGCGGCCAGCGCCGTCAGCGGGGCGATCCACGCCGCCGACCGGATGGTGTCGGCGATGGACGCGTACCGTCCGGCCCGGAACAGGTCCCGGTTCGCGCCGGTCCCGGACAGGTCGATGGTGACGCGCTCCGGCACGGTGACCTTCACGTTGTTCGCGGCGGCCACGTCCCGGATCATCGGCGCGAGATCGATCTCCGCGGTGGTGGCGCCGCGCAGCCGCTGTTCCGCGGTGGGCCGCACCAGGAGCCACGTGTGCACCTGGCCCACGGCCTCGGTGAACGCGCCCGGGAACTGCGGTCCGTGCACGTAGGTCGAGACGTACGGCGTGATCGCCTCGAGCGGCGGCCGGGCGTCGCCCTGCTCGGTGAGCAGCCGCTGCACCTGCTGGGCGATCTCCTGCGCCATCGCGTCCTGTACGGACGGATCGCGGCCCAGCGGCTCCATGAGCTTCGTGAACTCGGCGCGGTCGAGCACCGTGTTCTTCGCCCAGGCGGCGGGGACCGCCACGAACGTGGCCGCTATCGCCACGAGAACGAGGAGGAAGGCCGTCAGAGAACGCACGGCCACAACGGTACTCGACGGTGCCGCCGGGCCCGGTCCGCTCGGCGCACGGTCAGTCGCTGATGAGGTCGCGGCCCCGCCCGACGATGAGCGGATCGGGTCCGGTCGCGAGGACGTCCATGTCCTTGTTGTCGTAGTCGAACTTGTCGAGGATGTAGCGCATCGCGTTGAGGCGGGCGCGCTTCTTGTCGTTGCTCTTGACCACGGTCCACGGCGCGTAGTCGGTGTCCGTCGCGGCGAACATCTCCTCCTTCGCCGCGGTGTACGCGTCCCACTTGTCCAGCGAGGCCAGGTCCATCGGCGAGAGCTTCCACTGCCGCACGGGATCGATCTGGCGGATCGCGAAGCGGGTGCGCTGCTCGAGCTGCGTCACGGAGAACCAGAACTTGGTCACGTCGATGCCGTCCTCGACCAGCATCTTCTCGAACAGCGGCACCTGGTGCGTCCAGCGCTCGTGCTGCTCGTCGGAGCAGAAGCCCATGACCCGCTCGACGCCGCCGCGGTTGTACCAGGACCGGTCGAACAGGACGATCTCGCCCTTGGTCGGGAAGTGGTCGATGTAGCGCTGGAAGTACCACTCGCCCGCCTCGCGCTCGGTGGGCTTGACCAGCGCCACCACGCGCGCGCCACGCGGGTTGAGGTGCTCCATGAAGCGCTTGATGGTGCCGCCCTTGCCCGCGGCGTCGCGGCCCTCGAACACGATGACCAGGCGCTGCCCGGTGTCCTTGACCCAGCGCTGCAGCTTGAGCAGCTCGATCTGCAGCAGCCGCTTGTCGCGTTCGTACTCCGAGCGCGGCATCCGCTCCGCGTAGGGGTAGCCCTCGCGCCAGGTGTCGACGACGTGCCGCTCGGGCGTGAGCAGCACGGGATCGTCGTCATCGTCGTCGTTCACGGAGAAGCCCTCGGTCGCCCGCAGGTCCACGATCCGCTGCAGTGCCTCGCGGCCGCTGACCGCGCTCAGGTCGATGCCCACGGGCAGGTCGAGATCCATCACGGGCGGAACGGTACGGGCACGCTCGGACCGGCGGGTGAACGTCGCATGAACGGGCGGTGTGCCACGGTCGGTAAACTGTGCGGAATGCCGACCACCGCCAACCGCGGGCGCCGCCGCGCCGAGCACCTCGGGCCCGAGCGTCGCCGCCCCCAGGTCCTCGACGCCGCGCTGGAGATCGCCGCGCGCGACGGCCTCGCCGCCGTGACCATCGGCACCGTCGCCGATCGCCTGCAGGTCACGCGCCCCGTCATCTACTCCTGCTTCCCGGACCGCGTCGCGCTCATCACCGAGCTGCTCGACCGCGAGACCGAGACGATGATGACCTACGTCCTCACGTCGCTGCACAACGCGCACGGCGAGGATCCCGAGACCGCGTTCATCATCGGCATGCGCGGGCTGCTCGACGCCGTGAACGAGCGGGCCGACACGTGGCAGCTGCTGTTCTCCGGCGTCACCGATCCGGAGGTCGTGCACCGCGTCCGGGGGGCCCGCGCGACGCTGGCGAAGCAGGCCGAGGAGTGGATCCGGCCCGCCCTCGTCCGCTGGTGGGACATGCAGGACCTCGACGAGAAGCTGCCCATGCTCATGGAACTGTTCGTGTCCGCCTGCGAGGCCGCCGTGCGGTCGATGCTCGCCGGCCGCCCCGACGACGCCGGGCCGGGATGGCGCGGCGATTCCGAGCGGATCGGCGCGTTCTACGGCTCCGCGATCTACCGCGCCTTCCACGGCGCCTGACGGTCCGCCGCCGGGCGACGGCCCGCCGTCACCTCACCGGTGCCGGCTCCACGCGGCCCACAGGGCGGCGTACCGTCCGCCCGCGCGCCGCAGCTCGTCGTGCGTGCCCTGCTCCACGACGGCGCCGCGCTCCATCACGAGGATCCGGTCGGCCCGGGCCGCCTGGCTGAGCCGGTGCGCCACGACGAGGGCGGTGCGCCCGGCGAGCGCGGCCTGCGCGGCCTCCTCCAGTACATCCGCGTCGGCGCTGTCCGCGTCGGCCGTGGCCTCGTCGAGGATCGCGACGGTCGGGTCCAGTAGCACGAGGCGGGCCAGCGCGAGCTGCTGCTCGCGCTGCGGCGTCAGGGCGTGGCCGCCGGCGCCGACCACGGTCTCGAGCCCGTCGTCGAGCAGCGCCACCCACTCGGCGGCGCCCACCCGCTCGAGTGCAGCGCGCAGGTCCGCGTCGGAGGCCGACGGTGCCGCCATCCGCAGGTCCTCGGCGAGGGTGCCGGCGAAGACGTGCACGTCCTGCGTGAGCAGCACGGGGGCCGCGGCGTCGGGGAGGTCCGCGAGGTCGGTGCCGCCGATCCGGATCGTCCCGGCCCGGGGCACGTGCACGCCGGCGATGAGCGCAGCCAGGGTGGTCTTGCCCGCGCCGGAGGTGCCGACCACGGCGACCGTCTCCCCCGGCTCCAGGTGCACCGTCACCCCGTCGAGCACGCGGCGCCCGTCGCCGTAGCCGAACGCGAGCCCGTCGACCTCCACGCGGGGCGGGCCGTCACTCACGTCCACCGTCCCCGACGGTGCCGGGCCCGCGGCCTCGTCGTCGGCGAGGCGGATCACGCCGACGATCCGCGCGAGCGAGGCGCCCGCGGACTGGATGTCGTCCATCACCATGAGCAGCGCGCCGATCGGCCCGAACAGCCGCAGGAACAGCAGCATCGCGGTGGTGACCGCGCCGACGGTGACGAGGTCGCCGGCCACCAGCGCGACGCCGAGCAGCAGAATCGCCGCCATCCCGACGAACTCGGCGAGGTTGACCCGCCCGAACAGGCGGTTCTGCACGATCCGCGCGCGCATGCTCCACCGCACGACCCGCCAGGAGCCGTCACCGACACGCAGGCTCGCGCGGTCCATGAGGTCGTAGGCGTGCACGGTGGGCAGGCCTCGGATCGAGCCGAGCATGTGGTGCGCCCGTTCCGCCATGGCGGCCCGCTCGGACCGGTACACCGGGGGCGCGGTCCGCACGTACATGCGGGCGCCGAGCACGTAGACCGGCAGCACGACGAGCACCACGACGAGGAAGCGCCAGTCGAGGGCGGCGAAACCGGCGACCGTCACCGCGACGGAGAAGCCCGAGCGGGCGAGCGCCGGTACGCCGCGGGAGATGGCCTGGCTGACCACGCCGACGTCGTCGGTGGCGCGGGAGACGAGATCCCCGGAGCCGGCGTCCTCGACGCGGGCCTGGGACAGCCGCAGGGCGGCGCCGACCATGGACTCGCGGAGCCGGGCGAGCGCCGTCTCGAAGAGTCGCGCCGAGAGCGCGATGCCGGCGCCGGTGAGGGCCGCGGACGCGATCGCCGCGGCGGCCATGAGCCCGCCGATCCGCAGCACGGCGGGGTACCCGCCCCCGTCGATCGCCACGTCCACCATGGCGCCGAAGCCCCACGGCACCGCCAGGCCGAGCGCCGCCCCGGCGAGCAGCACCACGACGACGAGCGCGAGGGTGCCCCGCTTCCCTGCCAGCAGGCCGCGGGCGTAGCGGAAGGTCTCGGCACCGTCGGCGACGGGCAGCGTGCCGGTGGCTCCGGTCGGGGGAGCGCTCACGCGTGCACCTCCGCTCCGGCCGGGGTCACGGTGAGGACGGTGTCGGCGGCGGCGATCAGCGTCGGCGACGACGTGAAGATCACGGTGGCGAGGCCCTCGCGAGCGGCACCCAGCCGGTCGGCGATAGCGGCCTCGGTGACGGAGTCGACGGCGCTGGTGGGGTCGACGAGCACCAGCGTCCGGGTGTCGGTGGCGAGCGCGCGGGCCAGCGCGACGCGCTGCCGCTGGCCGCCGGAGAGCAGCCGCCCGGCCTCGCCGACCGACGTCTGCAGCCCGTCGGGCAGCACGTCGAGGACGTCGTCGCAGGCGGCGGCGAGCAGCGCCGCGGCGACCCGGTCGGGCGCGCCCCCGGCGGCGACGTTCTCCTCGACGGTGCCCTCGAACAGGGTGGTGGCGTGGGGCGCGACGCGCACCGTCCGCAGCGCCGCGGGCTGGGTGAGCGTGTAGAGGTCGGTGCCGCCGACGGTGACCGTCGCGCCCGGTCGCGGCGCGCCGGTGCGCGCGAGCAGCGCGGTCGCCGCGGCGGTGGTCTCGGCGCCGCACACGACGGCGGTGACCCCGGCGGGCGGGAACTCCAGGTCGACGACGCCCTCCCCGGCGGGGACGCCGGTGACGCGCACGGGGACGTCCTCCCCGTCGTGCGCGTGCAGCACGCCCTCGTCGCGGGCGAAGGGCGCCTGCAGCACCATGAGCACGCGCGTGGCCGAGGCATTGCCCGCGACCCAGAACTTGCCGACGTTGGTGCCCATGGCCTGCAGCGGCGCCATCACCACCTGGGTGAGGCCCACCACGGTGATGAGCTGGCCGACGGTGAGGTCGCCGTGCACGGTCTTGAGCCCGGCGAGCACGCCCACCAGCACGACGAAGACCGCGGCGACGGCCTCCATCGCGCCCACGTACACGCCCTCGGAGCGGCGGGCCCGGATCACCGCGGCGAGGGCGCGGGCGCTCGCGGACCGGTAGCGACGGTCCGCCTCGGCCTCGGCGTGCATGCCCTTGACCACGCGGAACCCGGCGACGAGGTCGGCCGCGGCGCCGGCGGCCTCGCCGGCGGCGCGCTGTTCGGCCTCGCTGCGGGCGCGGAGGGAGCCGCCGGCCTTGTCGAGGCACCACAGCATCGCCGGTGCGCCGAGCAGCACCAGGAGGCCCAGTTGCCAGGAGATGGACAGCAGCACGGCGCCGCAGAAGACGATCGCCGCCAACTCGCCGACGGGGTAGAGCCCGAGCGCGACGGACATGGCGAGGCGCTGCACGTCGGAGGTCGCGATGGACAGCAGCACGCCCGGCGAGTGACCGCCGCCCAGGCCGCGGGGATCGAGGATCCGGTCCGTGACCTGCGTGCGCAGCCGGTGCTGCACGGTGTTCATGCCGAGGAAGCCGATGCGGGAACCGAACCGGAAGCTGAACGAGAGGAACGCGAACAGGACCGCGAGCACGAGCACCCAGCGGAGCGTGGCGGCCCAGTCCCCGGTCCGGACGGCGCGGTCGATGGCGAGGCCCATCACGACGGGAACCAGCGCCTCGCCCACCTGGTGCCCGACGATGAGCAGGCCCGCGGGCAGGGTGCGCGCCCGGTCGCCGAGCATGGTCCGCAGCACCAGCTGCCGCGGCGTGGTGTCGGCGTCCACCGGGATCGGCCGGTGCTCCGGCTGCCGCTCGGGCGCCTCGAAGAACACCGGCAGCCGGCTGCCGGTCCAGTCCGCCACGCTCAGCTCCGCGCGGTCTCGGTGAGGCGGAAGGGCCCCAGCACGGTCCGCAGCTTGTTGCGGGTCTCGGCGAGCTCGGCCTGCGGGTCCGACGCCCCGACGATGCCGCCCCCGGCGTAGGCGCGCAGTCGCGCACCGTCGAGCTCGGCGCACCGGATGCTGACGCGCCAGTGCCCGTCGCCGTTCGCGGTGGTCCAGCCGACGGCGCCGGCGTAGAAGCCCCGCTCGCCCTCGATCTCGGCGATGGCGCGGGCGGCCGTGCGGCGCGGGAAGCCGCACACGGCGGGGGTCGGGTGCAGGGCGAGCGCGAGGTCGAGCGCGCTGGTCGCGGGGTCGGCGAGCCGGCCCTCGATCTTGGTGCCGAGGTGCCACACCGGTCCGGCGCGGGTGACCGACGGCGCGGCGGGCACGTCCAGTTCGGCGCAGAGCGGCGCGAGCGCGGCCGCGATCTCGTCGACGACGTAGGCGTGCTCCTCGCGGTCCTTCTGCGAGTCCAGCAGGCCCTCGGGCGAGGTCGCGGTCCCGGCGAAGGGGTGGCAGAAGACGGTGTTGCCCATGCGGCCCACGAGGATCTCCGGGCTCGAGCCGACGAGCCAGCGGCCGCGGTAGCCGCCGCCGGCGGCGCGCAGGTCCACCGCGAAGGCGTTGCCCTCGAGGTCGCGCTGCTCGAGCGCGGCGGCCACCGCGAGCGGATCGAGCGGGGCGTCGGCCTCGAAGTCGACGGCGCGGGCGAGCACCACCTTCTGCAGCTCGGAGGCGTCGATGAGGGCGACGGCGCGGCGCACCCGGTCGACGTGCTCGGCGGGCGCGGGGTGCTGGGCGGTCTGGGTCAGGGTCGGCAGGTCGGCGGGTGCGCCGCCCGCCGGGCGCCCGGCGCCCGGCGCCGCGTCGCCGAACTGCTCCGGCACCGTCAGCGCGGCGGGATCGTCGAGGTCGAACGGCAGCGCGCCCACCACTGCGGGGGCGGTGCCGGCGCGCAGGGCCGCGGCAGCGGCGTGCGGGTCGACGAAGGTCGCGACGGTGCCGCGGGCGGCGAGGCGCTGACCGGCGGCGGTCAGCAGGAAGTGCGGATGGCCGCTCTCCCCGCTCGTACTCGCCGTCATCGCAGTGCCTCCAGAACCTTGCTCGTAGTCTCCACTCTGCCGCATCGGCCCGCCACATAGGTGAGCGCGTTGGCGTGATCCTGTGCGGAGAAGTCGGCGACGGCGTCGCGCACCACGTAGGGCTGTACGTCGCGCATGAAGGCGTCGAGGGCCGTGGTCATGATCCCGATGTGGGCGTAGATGCCGGCGATGACCAGCTGATCGCGGCCCCAGGCCCGCATCCGCTCGGCGAGGTCCGACTTGGCGAAGGCGCTGTAGCGCCACTTGGTGAGCAGGACGTCGTCGTCGGCGGGGGTCAGCTCCGTGATGATGTCCTGGTTCGCCGTCTTCAGGCCGGGTCCCCAGAAGTCGGTGAGCAGCGCCCGCTCCTCGGGGTCCTGATCGCCGGGCTGCGCCGTGTAGACCACGGGCACGCCGGCCGCGCGGGCCGCGGCGCGCAGCGCCACGATGTTCGGCACGACGGTGCGCAGCGGCTCCGCGTCGCGCTCGAACGGGCCGACGAAATGCTCCTGCATGTCGTGGATCAGCAGGACGGCGCGCGCCGGTTCGACCGTCCAGTCGACGGTGTCGGGGCACTCGATCTCGGGCAGGTCGTAGGCGACCGTTCTGGGCAGGCTCACAGCTTCTCCTCGTTCTTGCGCGCCTCGTCCTCGCGCCGGACGAGGTCCGCCAGCGCGCGCCGCAGTTCGCGGCGACTGATCTTGCCGACGCCCGTCGTGGGGAATTCGGCGACGAACTCCACCCGATCGGGCACCTTGTACTCGGCCACGCCGCGGGCGCGGACGAACTTCTTCACGTCGGGCACGGTGGGCCGGTCGTCACCGGTGAGGAGCACGGCGCAGGTCCGCTCGCCGAGGAACTCGTCGGCGACGGCCACGATCGCCGCGTCGATCACCAGCGGGTGGGCCAGGAGGTGGTTCTCCACCTCCTCCGCGGCGATCTTCTCGCCGCCGCGGTTGATCTGGTCCTTGGCGCGGCCCTCGACCACGAGGTGCCCGCTCGGCAGCCTGCGCACGATGTCGCCGGTGCGGTAGAAGCCCTCGGCGTCGAAGGATTCGGCGTCGACACCTCCGAGGTAGCCGCGGATCGTGTACGGGCCCCGCGTCCAGAGGTGGCCGGGGTCGCCGTCGGCGACGGGCTTCCCGTCGTCGTCGAGCACGCGGACCTCGTCGTCGGGCGAGATGGCGCGGCCCTGGGTGCCCAGGACCAGGTCCTCGGGGTCGTCGTCGCGGGTGTAGTTGACCAGGCCCTCGGCCATGCCGAAGACCTGCTGCAGCCGGCAGCCGAGCTCGGGAGCCACGCGCCGGGCGGCCTCGGGCGGGAACTTCGCGCCGCCGACCTGCAGCACGTCGAGGCTGCTCAGATCAGCCGTCGCGCCGGCGCCGCCACCTGCTCGGGCCTGCAGCCAGAGCATCGCGAGCGGCGGTACCAGGGAGGTCATCGTCACCTTCTCGGCCTCGATCAGGGGGAAGGCCCGGGGCGGTGCCGGGTCGGTCCCGAGCACGACGGTGCCGCCGGCCCAGAGCACGCCGAGGATGCCGGGGCTGCTCATCGGGAAGTTGTGCGCCACGGGCAGCACCACGAGGAAGCGGCTGCCGGGGCCGAGTCCGCAGATCCTCGCGGACTCGCGGACGGAGTACAGGTAGTCGGCGTGCGTGCGCGGGATGAGCTTGGGCACGCCGGTGGTGCCGCCGGAGAGCTGCAGGAACGCCAGGCCCTCGGGGTCGACGGTGGCCGGCGCCCCACTCGCGATCCCGGCGCCGGAGGCGCCGTCGACATCGGCGGCGGTCTCCCCCGCCGTGGCGCCGAACGTCAGGTCATCGACGACGTGCACCTCGGCGCCGGTCTCGGCGGCGACCTCGGCGGCCAGCGCGCGGTGGTCGAAGCGGTTGATGGTCGCCGCGGTGATCAGGGCCTTCGCCCCGGCGGTGCGCACGAAGTGCACGAGCTCACTGCGGCGGTGCGCGGGTAGCGCGAAGACCGGGACCGCCCCGAGGCGGAACAGCCCGAAGAGCACGGTGACGAACTCCGCCGTGTTCGGCAGTTGCAGCACCACCCGGTCGCCGGCGGCGATCCCCGTGGCACGCAATCCCGCCGCGGTCATGGCCGCCGCCGTGTCCAGCTCGCGGTAGCTCAGTCGCACCGGCGCGCCGGCGACGTCCTGGGCGACGAGCGCCTCGGCGTCGCCGAAGCGCTCCGCGGCCTCGGGCAGGAAACCGGCGAAGGTCTCGCCGGTCCAGTAGCCCGCCGCGCGATAGCGCTCGGCGAACTCCTCAGGGAAGTAGCGGGTCTCGGTGCTGGTCATACGGTGGCGCCTCCGTCGACGGTGAGTACCTGCGCGGTCACGTGCCGCGCATCGGGCGAGAGCAGGTAGTCGATCGCGCCGGCGATGTCGTCGGCGTCCGCGATCCGCCCGAGCGGGATGCCCAGCCGGTGCCGGGAGAGGTCTCCCGCGATCGCGGCCTCCGCGGCGGCGGCCCCGCCGAACGCGGTCTGCATGGGCGTGGCGGTGGAGCCGGGGGCGACGACGTTGATCCGCACGCCGCTGCCGGCCAGTTCGAGCGCGAGCGTCAGGGCCGCGTTGTGCGCGGCGGCCTTCGACGCGCCGTACGCGCCCAGGCCGACGCGCGGGCCGTTCCCCGCGTTGGAGCCGACGATCACGGCGGCGCCGGCGCCGCGCTCGGCCATCCGCCGGGCGGCAGCGGTGAGCACGTGGACGGTGCCGGTGAGGTTCACCGCCAGGGCGGACGCCCAGTCCTCGGCGGGGGTGTCGAGGAGCGGCCCGGCGACCAGGATGCCCGCGCAGTGCGCGAGGGCGTCGACGGGGCCGCCGGCCGTCTCGGCGGCGTCGAGCGCGGCGGCGACCGCGTCCGCGTCGGTCACGTCGAGGACGTGCGAGGTGGCGGTGCCGCCCGCCGCGGCGACGGCGCGCGCGGTCGCGACGAGCCCGTCGGCGTCGCGGTCGGCGAGGGCGACGGGGCCGCGTCGCGCGAGCCGCAGCGCGGTCGCGGCGCCGATCCCGGAGGCGGCGCCGGTGATGAATGTGTGCATGTCTCGCTTCCCCGGATCAGCCGAGATAGGCGCCGGAATCGGCGAGGATCTTCGCGGCGGGGTGCTCGGCGCCGTCGGCGGTGCGGACCCGCTCGACGACGAGGGCGGGGTTGCCGCCGCGCCACGCGTCGGGTCCGGCGACGACGGCGATGCCGTCGCCGTCGGGCACGCAGACGCGGCCGGGCGTGCCCCCGTACCGCTTGCTGGACACGGAGGCCGCCGTGATCGCGAGCCGCTCGCCGCGGAAGACGGTGTGGGCGTTCGGGTACGGATCGGATTGGGCGCGGATGAGCCGCTCGATCGCGTCGGCGGGCCACGACCAGTCGATCGCACTGTCGGCGTCGGAACGCTTGTGGAAGTACGTCGCGGCGGCGGGGTCCTGCGGGATCGGCTGCGCCGTCCCGGCTTCCAGCTCTCGGAGCGACCGGGCGACGAGCGGCCCGATCAGGTCGACGGTGCGGTGGAACAGGTCGACGGTGCGGTCCGTGGGACCGACGGCGACCGACTCCTGCGCGATGATCGGCCCCGTGTCGAGTCCTTCGTCCATGAGGTGTGCGGTGACGCCGACGTGGGTCTCACCGTTGATGAGCGCCCAGATCAGCGGCGAGAAGCCGGCGTATTTCGGGAGCAAGGAGTCGTGGATGTTGAGGGTGCCCAGGCGCGGCATGTCGTAGATCGATCTCGGCAGCCAGGTGCGCCAGTTGTTGGCGACGATGATGTCCGGCGCGGCGGCCGAGACCGCTTCGAAGAGAGCGTCGTCGGGCTTCTTCGCGAGGTGCACCGGCACACCCCGCTCGGCGGCCAGCTCCTCGACGGAGTCGTTCCACATCCGCTCGTAGGGATTGTCGGAGACGGGGTGGGTCACGGCGAGCGCGACCTCGTGGCCGGCATCGAGGACGGCGGACAGTGTGCGGTGGCCCCAGGTCTGGAAGCCGAAGGTGACGACGCGCATCATGCTCCCTTCGCGACGGTGGTCAGGTGGGCGTCGGCGGTGATCCCGTCGAGGATCTCCCCGGCGCGGACGGCGACGTTCGACAGCAGCGTCGAGCCGAGGCCGTGCGTGGGTTCGGTGGCGCCCTGGACGTACAGTCCGTCGACGGGCTCGCCGTCGACGGTGAGCCGGTAGTCGCGGCCGACGCTCATCCGCTCGGGCGCGACGTCCCACCCGGCGAGCACGTCGGAGACGCCGATCGAGTGGAACCCGGTGGCGCACACGACGGCCGAGTAGTCCTCACCGGTGGTGGCGTCGGCGATCCGGTCTCGCAGCGTGACCCGCACGCCGGTGTCGGACGCCACCGCCGAGGTGACCACGGTGGCGGGCCGCATCAGCAGCCGGCGATGGCCGGAGACCTTCTCCTGGTACTCGACGGCGTACAGCTCGTTGATGAGTTCGATGTCCACGCAGCCGTAGTTGGTGGTCGCGTGCCGGGCCATCAGCTCGTCGCGGACGCCGGCGGGCGCGCCGTAGAAGTCGTCGACGGCGGCGGGATCGAAGACCCGGTTCGCGTACGGGCTGTCGTCGGCGGGCTGGAAACCGTAGGAGTTGAAGACGCTCTCCACCACGGCGTTCGCGTAGCTGCGGTGCAGGTACTGGGCCACCTCGGCCGCGCTCTGTCCGCCGCCCACCACGAGGAACCGGTGCGGCGCCGCGGGATCCAGGTCCGCGGCGGCGAGGTGCTCGAGCAGCCGGTGGTTGTGGAACAGCCGCGGTCCCGCGGCGGCCCACTCGGGCAGCCGCTCACGCAGGCCGGTGGCCACGACGACGGACCGGGCGCGCAGTGCGCCGTCACCGTCGGGACCGGTGTACCGGACGAGCCAGCGCGCGCCGTCGACGGCGCCGTCCACCGATTCGACGGCGGTCACGGTGGTGCCGTAGTCGATGCGGGCGGCCACGTTCTCGGCCACCCACGAGAGGTAGTCGGTGAACTCCACGCGGGTCGGGAAGAACGTCTGGTGGTTGACGAAGTCCACGAGCCGGCCGCGCGCCTCCAGGTAGCTCAGGAAGGTGAACGGGCTGCGCGGGTTGCGGAGAGTCACCAGGTCCTTGAGGAAGGCGATCTGCATCGTGGCACCGTCGAGCAGCATGCCGGGGTGCCAGGCGAAGGAGGGCTTGCGCTCGAGGATGGTCATCGCGAGCGGCGGCAGGCCGGTCCGGTTCCGCTCGTCGACGGCTGCGGCGAGCCCCAGATTGGACGGTCCGGCCCCGATCCCGACCACATCGGTGATCGCGTGCTGCTGTCCCATGTATCTCCCTCGTCGACGACCTAGATAGGATAGGCATACCTGAAACCAGAGAGTATTCGCCAGTCCGGGAAAGGCTTGTGTCCAGTGACACAGCCACCCCGTAGCAAAGGAGAAACCGTGTTCCGGACCTTCCGACCCGCCCGCGCCGTTGCGGCCGTCGTCGCCACGACTGCGCTGGTCATGGGCGCCGCGGCGTGCGGCACCGGCTCGCCGGCCGACGAGCGCGCCCAGAGCGACGCGGGCTTCCCCGTGTCGATCACATCGGCGCTCGGCACCACCGAGATCAAGGCACGCCCCGAACGCGTGGTCACCCTCGGCTGGGGCAGCACCGAGGCTGCGATCGCCCTCGGCGTGACGCCGGTCGGCATGCGCGACATGACGTCGGAACTCGGCGAAGGCGGCGGCGGGATCATGCCCTGGGTGCAGGAGAAGCTCGGCGACGCCGAGCCGGTCCTGCTGGCCGAGTCGAGCCGGTCGCTGCCGCTCGAGCAGATCGCGGCACTCAAGCCCGACGTGATCCTCGCCGTCCAGTCCGGCCTCACCGCGGACCAGTACGCGCAGCTGAGCAAGATCGCGCCGACGGTCGCGCAGCCGGGCCGCAACTGGCAGACCTCCTGGCAGGACCAGACCACCCTCGTCGGTAAGGCCCTGGGCCGCGATGCCGAGGCGAAGACCCTGATCACGGAGACCGACAAGCGGATCGCCGACGTGAAGGGCGCGCATCCGGAGTTCGCCGGGAAGACGGTCGCGGCGGCCAGCGGCACCACCTCCGACGGCCTGAACTTCTACTTCGACACCGATCCGCGCGTGCAGCTGCTGCAGAGCTTCGGATTCACGGTGCTGCCCGAGCTGGCGTCGCTGCGCGAGGCGACCCCGCCCGGCAAGTTCGCTGCGCCGGTGAGCTGGGAGAACGTACCGAAGTACAACGCCGACGTGCTCACCTCGTGGTACCTGGATCCGGCGAAGCGCGGTGCGACCGAGGGCAACCCGTCGTTCGCGAGCCTGAAGGCCGTGCAGCGGAGGGCCTACGTGCCCCTCACGGATCCGCCGCTCGTCTACGCCGTGAGCTCGCCCAACGTGCTCGACCTGCTGTGGCTGCTGGATCGTTACGTGCCGGCGCTCTCGGCGGCCGCGAAGAACGCGGGCTGACCCCGCACAGCGCCGCCGGGCGGCTCCGTCCGGCGGCGCCACAGCCCTACAACCCCGCGGCCTCGAGGGCCTGTTCGTAAAGGTCGGTCGCCTCGTCGCGGGACTTGCCCGCGGCGAGGGCGTCGGCGAAGACGGCGCGCAGCCGCTCCTCCCCCGCCGCCTCGAACCGCTTGGTCCACGCCTCGGCGTCGTGGCGCCAGTACCCGACGATGTCGGCGCGGTCGCGGGCCCATCCGAGAGCGCGCACGTGCTTCTTGGCGGCGCGGGTGTCCGCCGCCTCTCCGGCCAGCCACAGGTAGCCGTCGGTCGGCAGGTCGACGGTGCGCAGCACCTCCGGCAGGCGGCTCGGCGCGGCGCCGTTGCCGGTGCCGATCAGCTCGATGATCTCGGTTCCGGGACGGTCGGGGAGATAGGCGATCTCGGTGCGGTCGAGGACCTCGGCGATGACGGTGACGTCCACACCGGCCGGGGTCTCCTCCAGGATCCGGGCGAGCGCGGGCAGCGCCGCGAGGTCGCCCGCGAGCACGTGCCGCGCGGCGTCCGCGGCGGGCTCGTACCAGGATCGGGGGCCGGCGGCGAGCAGTCGCCAGCCGGGGCGGGCGGCACGGAACCAGTCGATCGCGGGCCCGTGCCCGTGCTCGGCCACGTCGATCAGCATGCGGCGGGTCGCCGGGTCGTACGCGCGCACGGAGTAGTTGCGGTGACCGAGGCTGCGCTCGGGATCGGCGATCTCCCAGCCGCCGAGCGCGCCGGGATCGTCCGACGGACGGGCACTCAGCTCGGTGCCGTCGGGCGAGAAGTAGAAGGCGATGGACTCGTCGCCGGGCGTGATCGGAACGTATCCCGCGGCGCTGCCGTCACCGACTTCGAATTCGAGGCGCAACAGGTTCTCGGCGACCTGCGAGGTCGCGGTCAGGGTCAGGACGAAATCGTTCCACTTCATGAGTCACTCCGGACGGTCGGGCCGCGTCACGGGTCGAACCCGCTCCGCGGCGAACGGACAGCGGCGTGGTCCGGCACGCGAGACACCCACAAGCAAAGTGTAGGCTTACCTACCTGACCGCACCGCAGATTACCCCAAGGAGACGGTTTCCGATATGTCCACCTCCCCGCTGACCGCACACCGCGTGCGCGCCGATGTCGCCGAGTTGCTGCAGGTGCCCGCTGAATCCATCGCGGACGACGACAACCTCTTCGACCTGGGCCTGGACTCGGTGCGGGTGATGACGCTCATCCAGCGGTGGCGCGATGCGGGCGCCGCCGAGCTGGAGTTCCCCGATCTCGCGGAGCAGCCGGAGCTCGCGCACTGGCAGCGGCTCGTGGCCCGCGGATGAACCCGTTCGACGAGCCGGACGCCGGCTTCCTCGTTCTGCGCAACGCGCTGCAGCAGCGTTCGCTGTGGCCCCGCTTCGCCGACGTGCCCGCCGGCTGGACGGTCGAGTTCGGCCCGGCCTCGCGCGAGGAGTGCCGAGGGCACATCGAGGCCGCGTGGACCGACCTCCGTCCGCAGCGCGCCGACCTCCCCCGTTAGCCGACACACCGCCCAGGAGCCCCCGACGTGACCCTCGCAGAGGCCGCCCCTTCCCCGGCATCGTCCGGCACCGATGCACCGGACCTGCTCCCGCTGACCGCGGCGCAGCACGGGATCTGGAACGCGCAACGGCTGGAACCGGATTCACCGTACTACGTGGTGGGCGACGTGCTGGAGATCGCCGGCGACGCTCCCGTGAACGTCGACGCGCTGCGGGCGGCGATCACGCGCACCGTCGCCGAGGCGGGCAGCCTGCGGCTACGGGTGGTGGAGACGCCGGACGGCCCACGGCAGTGGATCGACGACGGTGCCGTCCCCGCGCCGGACGTCGTCGACCTGCGGGACGAGCCGGACCCGCAGGCCGCGGCCGAGGCGGCGGTCGTCGCCGAGCGCGCCCGGCTGGCGGCGGCCTGTGCCGGGATGACCGACCGGGCCCTCTTCGCCTTCCGCATCCTGCGCCTGTCCGACACCGAGGTCTGGTACACGCAGCTCGGCCACCACCTGGTCTTCGACGGCTACTCGGCCGCGATGCTCTCGCGTCGCGTCGCGGCGCACTACACCGCCCTCGTCGCCGGCGCCGAGCCGCCGAAGTCCCCGTTCGGATCGTTCGCCGAGTTCGTGGCCGCCGATCAGGAGTACCGCGCGAGCGAGCGCCACGAGGCGGACCGCGCCTACTGGCGCGACGAGCTGACGCCCCTGCCCGAGCTGCCGGATCGCCCCGGCGTCGACGGCCCCGCGGGCGAGGTGCACGCCGCCCGGACGGAGCTGCCGCCGGAGGTCTTCGACGCCCTGCGCCGGGTCGCCGGCGAATCGGGCACCACCTGGGGCGAGGCCCTCATCGCCTGTTACGCCGCTTTCCTGCACCGCACGCTGGGCGAGTCCGACGTGGTCTTCGCGATGCCGCTCATGTGCCGCAGCGGCGGGGTCGCGCTCCGCACCCCCGCCATGGCGGTGAACGTGCTGCCACTGCGCCTGCGGGTGCACGGCGACGACCGCCTCGCGGATCTCAGCGCCCGGGTCGCCGAGACCATGCGGCGCATGCGCGCCCACCAGCGCTACCGCGGCGAGGACCTGCCGCGCGACCTGGGCGCCCCGAACGTCGGTGCGCTCCTGCACGGGCGCGGCATCAACCTCAAGGCCTTCGACCTCACGCTCGACTACGCCGGAGCCGCCGGCACCATGCGCAACGTCGCGGGCGGTCCGCCGGAGGACTACGGGCTCAGCGTGATCCCCGTGTCCGGCGCCGGGAGCGGAGCGAGCGGGCCGAATCAGACCGGCGCCGGGAGCGGAGCGAGCGGGCCGGATCAGACCGGCGCCGGGAGCGGAGCGAGCGGGCCGGTTCAGCAGGGCGGTGACGGCCTGCTCCTCGGATTCGAGGTGGACGCGCGCGCGGTGACGCGCGAGCAGGTGCAGGGCCGGCTCGATGCCGTTGTCACGCTCGTCACCGAGCTCTCGTCCCCGGCCGCGCCCGCGGTCGGCGAGGTGGAGCTGCTTCCCGCGTCCGTGCGCACGGCGCTGATCGACCGCTCGCGCACCCCCGCATCCGCGCACGCCGCGCAGGACGTGCCCGCCGCCCTCGACGCCCAGGCCCGGCGGGATCCCGCGGCCCTGGCGCTGGTGCACGGCACCGAGCGCATCACCTTCGGCGAGCTCACCGATCGCGTGCACCGCACGGCCCGGCTGCTCCGGGCCGAGGGTGCGGGCGCCGACGACGTGGTGGCCCTCGCGCTGCCCCGCGGCGTCGACCTGGTGGTCGCGATCCTCGCGGTCCTGGACGCGGGCGCCGCGTACCAGTACCTCGACCCCGCTCACCCCGTCGCCCGGCACACCGAGCTGGTCGCGGACTCGCGCCCCGTCCTTGCCCTGACCGCCACGGGTTCCGTTTCGCCCGAGGGGGTCCCGGCGATTCGACTCGACGGTCCGGAGGCCCGCGCCCGCCTGGCGGGCCTGTCCGGTTCGCCGCTGGCGGCGTCCGAGCTCGCCGCGCCCCGGCATCCGGATCACCTCGCGTACGTCATCCACACCTCCGGTTCCACCGGCCGCCCGAAGGGCGTCGCCGGGCGCGTCGGCGGGCTCACGAGCCTGCTGCGGCATCACCGCGCGACGCTGGCCGACCTGGCGACGGGCCGCGACGCCGGGCGCCGCCTGCGCTGTGCGCACACCTATTCCTTCTCCTTCGACGCCTCCCTCGACCAGCTGCTGTGGCTGCTGAGCGGCCATGCGCTGCACCTGTACTCGACGGAGACCGCGCGGGACGCCGACGCCCTGCTGGCCGCGTACCGCACCGACCGCATCGACGTGGTCGACACCACCCCGTCGATGGCGGCACCGCTCATCGACGGCGGACTCCTCGACGGCGAGCACCGCCCCGCTCTGCTCATCCTGGGCGGCGAGGCGACCGGCCCCGCGCTGTGGCGCCGTATCGCGGACACCGGCGTGCCCGCGGTGAACGTATACGGCCCCACCGAGGCCGCCGTCGACGCCACCGCCGCCGTGGTCGCCGGCGAGACGCCCGTGATCGGCCGGGCCGTCCCCGGCACCGCCGCCTACGCGCTCGACGGTGCGCTGCAACCGGTCCGGGACGGCGAGGTCGGTGAGCTCTACCTCGCCGGGCCGCACCTGGCGCGCGGCTACCTGAATCTGCCGGCTGCGACCGCCGAGCGGTTCGTCGCGGACCCGTTCGGCGAGCCCGGCTCGCGCATGTACCGCACCGGTGACCGGGTGCGCTGGCTGGGCGGCCCGGCGGGCGGCGGTTACGAGTACCTGGGCCGCGGGGACGGCCAGGTGAAGATCCGCGGCTACCGGATCGAACTGGCCGAGGTCGAGACCGCGCTGGCCGCCGTCGCCGGCGTGACGAGCGCCGCCGCGGTGGTGCGCACGGACGGCGGTCGGGACCGCCTGGTGGGCTATGTGACCGGCGCGGTGACGGCGGACGGCGTCCGGTCCGCGCTGGGCGCGGTCGTGCCCGACCACATGGTGCCGTCGGCCGTGGTCGTACTGGACGAGCTGCCGGTGACGATCAACGGCAAGCTCGACCGGGCCGCCCTTCCCGCACCCGCCGTGCAGTCCGGCGGCCGCGCCCCGCGGACCGATCGCGAGCGCCTGCTGTGCGCGGTCGTCGCGGCCGCCTTCGACGTCCCGGAGGTGAGCGTCGACGACGACTTCTTCGGTCTGGGCGGCGACAGCATCAGCGCGATCACGGTGTGCAGCGAGCTGCGGGCGGCCGGCCTCGACGTGCGACCCCGGGACTTCCTCTCCGGCAGCAGCTTCGCCACGCTGGCGGCCGGCGCCACTGAGACCGTCGCGCAGGAGGTGGGGCCCGCCGTCGCCGCCGAGGGCGCGTTCCCCGCGCCGCCGATCGTCGCCGCTCTGCTGGGCCCCGATCCGGCCGCGCGGGACATCGCCGGCTACGCCCAGTGGATCGCGCCCGAGTTGCCGGCCGGTGCCACGGCCGAGACCGTGCGCGCCGCCCTGGAGGCGGTCGTCTCCGCGCATCCCGCACTGCGGCTGCGCCTCTCGGGACCCGCGACGCTCACCGTCGAGGCCGCCGCGCCGCCGCTGGAGGTCTCCGCGGGGGCCGGTACCGTCGAGGAGACGGCGGCCGCGCTGGCCGCCGAGCTCGACCCCGCGACCGGTGTCGTGCTCCGCGGCCGGATCGTGCGCGGCCCCGGCCGCGAGGCCGGCTCCCCGGACCGGCTGGTCCTGGTGATCCATCATCTCGCCGTGGACGGCGTCTCCTGGCGCGTGCTCCTCCAGGACCTGCCGCAGGCGCACCGGGACGTGGCCGCGGGTCGAGCACCGGCGCTGCGCGCGGAGGCGACTCCCTGGCGCGCGCACGCCCTCGCGCTCGCCGAGCAGGGCGAGAACGGCACGTACCGTGGCGAACTCGACCACTGGCGCGCCGCGCTCGCCGACGCGGAGCGGCTCGGCGATCGTTTGCTCGATCCCGCGGCGGACCGGGTCGCCACCGCCGCCGTCACGTACACGCGCACGGAGGCGCCCGTCGCGCTCGCCGTCACCGAGCGGCTCGCACGCGCCTACCGCGCCAACGCGGAGGAGATCCTACTCGCGGCGCTCGCCCTGGCCCTGCGCCTGCGGCGCCGCCGCGCCGGCTGCGCACCGCGGTCCACCGCTACGGTCACCGTCGAAGGCCACGGGCGCGAGCAGGTGCTGCCGGCCGCCGACCTGGCGCGGACCGTCGGCTGGTTCACCGTGGAACACCCGGTCGGCCTGCCCGTCCCGGTCGAGGACGACGAACTCGACGACGCCCTCGCGGGCGGCGGCGCGGCCGGGCGGCTCGTCCGCGCCGTGAAGGAGGCCCGGCGCGGGGTGCCCGGTCGCGGTATCGGCTACGGCGTGCTCCGGCATCTCGATCCCGAGGCCGGTCCGCTGGGCGCGGCACCCGACGTGGTGTTCAACTACCTCGGCCGGTTCGCCACTCCCGACGACGGCTGGCGGCTTCCCGGCGACACCCCCTTCGCCGTGCTCGACCCCGCCGCCAAGGCGCTCGAGCAGGTCCTCGCGATCAACTGTTTCGACGGCGCCGACGGGCTCACCGTCGAGTGGACCGCCGCGAGCGGTGTCCTGGACGCCGCCGCAGTGGTCGAACTGCAGGAGTGCTGGTCCGAGGCCCTGGCCGCGCTCGCCGCGCACGCCGAGCGGATCGGGCCCGACGGTGGCGGCCTCACCCCGTCGGACCTGCCGCTCGTGACGCTCGACCAGGCCGACATCGACCTGTTGGAACGGGACGGGCCGATCGCCGACGTTCTCCCGGCCACGGCGCTGCAGGTGGGTCTGGCGTACCAGTCGCAGTTGCTGGCCGACGGCGAACCGGACGTCTACGTCGTCCAGGCCGCCACCCACCTCGACGGGCCGGTGGACCCGGAGCGGATGGCTGCGGCCGCCGCGGAACTGCTGCGCCGGGTGCCGTCGTTGCGCACGCGGCTCGGTTACACCGCGTCGTCGGACGTGGTGCAGGTGGTCCCGCTGTCGGTCCGCCCGGACTTCACCTACGTCGACCTCACGGACCGCGCCGATCCGGCGGCGGCGTTCACGGAGATCGCCGCGGCCGAGCAGGCGCGCCGGTTCGATCCGTCGACGGCACCGCTCATCCGGTTCCTCCTGTGCCGCACCGGGACCGACGCGCATCGCCTGGCGCTGACCAACCATCACTCGCTGCTCGACGGCTGGTCCATGCCGATCGCCGGCCGCACGCTGCTCGCGATCTACGCCGAACTGGGCGGCGGCCCCGTCGCGCCGGCCTCCGCGCCGCTCGACGGGTACTACCGGTGGCGCGCCGGCCGCGACGTCCCCGCCGCACGTGCGGCGTGGGGGGAGGAGCTGGCCGGCCTGGAGGCGCCGACGCTGCTGGCGCCCACCGGTTCCGGCGCCGCCGATGCCGCGCCCGAGCGCATCCTGGTGGAGCTCGACGACGACCTGACGCACGGTCTCGCGGAGCTGGCGCGCGCCCGCGGAGTCACCCTGACGAGCGTGCTGCACACCGCGTGGGGCCTGCTGCTGGGCCGCCTCACGGGGCGCCGCGACGTGGTCTTCGGCTGCCCCGTCTCCGGCCGCCCGGTGGAGGTGCCCGATGTGGGAACGATGGTGGGCCAGCTCGGCGAGACCATCGCGGTCCGGGTCCGGGCAACGCCCGGGCAACCCGTGGGCGAGGTCCTGGCGGACGTGCACCGCCGCGCGCTGGCCCTCTCCGACCACCATCACCTCGGCCTGGTCGAGATCACCCGCGCCGCCGGACTGGGCGAGCTCTTCGACACCATGGTGGTCACGGAGAACTTCCCGCTCTCCGACCGGCACGTGCAGCCGATCGAGCCCGGGCTCGACCTCACCGGGGTCGACATCACCGACGCCACGCACTACCCGCTCACCGTGGTGGTCCTGCCCGGCGAGCGTCTGACGCTGGGCCTGGGGTACCGCACGGACGTGCTCTCCGAGCGGACCGTTCGGGCGTACGGACGGTGGCTCACCGCGGTGCTGCGCGCCGTCGTCGCGGCGCCCGACACCCCGGTCGGCGCCATCGGCACCCTGCCCGCCGAGGAGCGGGCGGCGATGCTGGCCCTGGGCGACGTGCCCCTGCGCGGGCGGTACGGGCCGCTGCTCGAGGAGTTCGGCGCGCACGTGGCCGCGTCCCCCGGCCACCCCGCCGTCGTGTGCGGGGACCGTCAGCTGACCTACCGGGAGCTCGACGAGGCCGCGAACCGCCTCGCGCATCGTCTCCTCGCCGACGGGGTGCGACAGCAGGACGTGGTGGCGGTCTTCGCCGAGCGCGGTCTGCCCTGGTACGTCGCGGTCTTCGGCGTCCTCAAGGCGGGCGCGGTGTACCTGCCGCTCGACCCGTCGTACCCCGCGGCGCGCCTGCGGTTCCTGCTCGAGGACGCGGCACCGTCGGCAGTGCTGACCTGCGGCGACGTCCCCGAATCGGCCACCGCCTCCGTGCCCGACACGATGCCGGTGCGCGCCGTGGACCCGTGGGACACCGCGGGCGACGCCACCGACCCCGTGCACGCGCGGGCGAGCCTCACCCCGGACGCGCTGGCCTACATCATCTACACCTCGGGCACGACCGGCCGGCCGAAGGGCGTCGCGGTGAGCCACCGCGGCCTGCCCGACCTCATGGCCTTCGTGGTGGAGGTCCTGGGCTTCCGGCCCGACGAACGTGTGCTGCAGACGGGTTCGCCCAGTTTCGACATCTCGGTGCTCCAGGTCCTGGGGCCGCTCATGGCGGGCGCGACCTCCGTGGTCGCGCCGGACGCGGTGCGCGTCCCCGGCGACGAGCTGCTGGAGTACATCGAGCGCCACCGGGTCTCGGTGATCAACCTGCTGCCCTCGTTCCTCGCGGCGATGCCCGACCACGCCGAGGTGGACCCGTCGGTCGTGTTCATGGTGGGTGCCGAGCGGCTCGACCCGGAGCTCGCGGACCACTGGGGCCGGGGCCGGCGCGCGCTGTTCAACTGCTACGGCCCGACGGAGGCGACGATCAACGCCGTCACCTGGCGGTACGAGCCCGACGACCCGGGCCCGTTGCCGATCGGCCGGCCCGACCCGAATCTGCCCTGCTACGTGCTCGACGAGGGCCTCAATCCGGTGGGCACGGGCGTGCTCGGCGAGCTGTACCTCGCGGGCGACTCGCTCGCCCAGGGCTACCTGCACCGGCCCGACCTCACGGCAGCGACCTTCGTGGCGAATCCCTTCGGGGAGCCCGGTTCCCGGATGTACCGCACGGGCGACCTGGTCGCGTGGCGGGAGGACGGCACGCTCTCGTTCCACGGGCGCGCCGACCACCAGGTGAAGATCCGCGGCCTGCGCATCGAGCTGGGCGAGATCGAGACCGCTCTGGCGCGGCAGCCCGGCGTGCGCGCCGCGGCCGTGCTGGTGCGCGACGACCGGCTCGTCGGCTACCTCGTGCGCAACGACGGTGCGCAGCCCGATCCGGAGGCGATCCGGAGCGCGCTCGGCGCGGAACTGCCCGCGCACATGGTGCCGGCCGCGTACGTCGTGCTGGACCGGCTCCCCCTGGGCCCCACGGGGAAACTGGACCGGGAGGCTCTGCCGGCGCCCGCCGCCCGCGCCGATGCCGGCGACGACCGCGCGCCGGCCACCACGGCGGAGGAGGTGGTGCTGGCGGTGTTCCGGGAGCTGCTCGGCGAGGAGGTGCGCCTGTCGGACGACTTCACGGAGCTGGGCGGCGACTCGCTGGTCTCCCTGCAGGTGGTCTCCCGGGCACGGCGCCGCGGCGTCGAGCTCAGCGCCCGGGACGTCCTGGAGGGCCGCTCGATCGCCGGGATCGCGGCGCGCGCGGTGGTGTCCGCGGCCCGGGAGGCCCCGTCGGGCAGCGACTTCGAGCAGTTCCTCGACATCCTGCGGCTCGCCGGGACGGAGAACCCGGACGTGTTCGCCGGGCGTCACCCGGCGAAGGTCGGCGTGCACACCTTCGGCGGCCAGATCCTGGCGCAGGCGATCGTGGCCGCGGGCGCGACGCTGCCCGAGACCGGCGCGGCCCTGCCGCTGCACGCCGCGCACACCCATTTCGTCGAACTCGGCACGGTCACCGAGGATCTCACCTACCGGGTGGCGCGCCTGCGGGACGGCCGGACAGCGGCGAACCGGCAGGTCACCGTCGAACAGGGCGGGCGGATCCTCGCGGTCATGACGCTCGCCTACCAGGCGGACGCGCCCGCCCCGCTGGAGCACGCCGACACCGCCCCCGAGGCGGGCGATCCGCATGCCCTGCCCACGATGGCGGAGCGCTTCGCCGGACACGAGGCGCGGTTGCGCGCCCTCGTGGAGGCGTCGCACCCGATCGACATGCGGTTCGCCTCGGACCCGGTGTGGGTGCGGCGGGGGTCCGAGGACGCCGAGAGCCGGGGCAGGGTGTGGATGCGCACCGACGGCACCCTGCCGGACGATCAGGTCCTGCACGACGCCGCGCTGGCCTGGGCCTCCGATCTGACGGTGCAGGACCCGATCATCGCCCGGCACGGCTTGTCCTGGGGCTACGACCGGGTCGGCGCCGCGACGCTGAACCAGTCGCTGTGGTTCCACCGGCACACCCGGTTCGACGCGTTCCACCTGTTGGTCGTGGACTCCCCCGTCGCGCGCGGCGGTCGGGGCCTCACGACCGGGCACTTCTACGCCGATGGCGAGCTCGTCGCCACGGTGACGCAGGAGGCGATGGTCCAGGTCCTGCCGGACTGACGCCGCGCGGGGCGCGCGACGGTGCGCGCCCCGCACGGACTTCGACGACGACAGCCGCGGCCGGAGTGATCCGGGCCGCGGCTGTCGTGGTGTGAGTGACTACTTCTTGAACATCTTCTCCACGACGTCGAGCGTGGCGATGGCCTTGTCGAAGTCGGGGCGCTGCACCCAGTAGGGCAGGTCGAACGCCCGGTTCGCGGTGAAGGCCGGAAGCGACGCGTAGACGGGCTGCGAGCGCAGCGAATTCGCGTCGAAGGTCTGCCCGCTGAAGCCGACGATGAAGACCGACGGCTGCGTGACCGTGCTGGGCAGCTGCTCCGGCGTGATCTCGTAGGAGTCACCGCCGGCGGTGTACGGCTTGAACTTGCCGCTCGCGAAGATCGGGGCGGGCTCGATGCCCAGCTTGGCGAACTCGGCGGGGACGCCGCGGTTCTCGATCAGGCCGTAGGCCTTGCCCTGCGCGGTCATCGAGAGGAAGGCCACGGGTCCGGGCGGCGGCGTGATGTTCGCCTTCACCTGCGCGACCCGCTCGTCGTACTTCTTCACGGCGTCCTGGTACACCTGCGGCTGGTCGAACGCCTTGGCCAGGAACTCGAACTGCTGGTTCCAGCTCTCCAGCTTGTTGTCGACCACGAGCGTCGGGGCGATCGCCTTGAGCCGGTCGTACGCGTCGCCGGTCTGCTTGAACGGGAACCCGAGCCCGCCGCCGACGATGAGGTCGGGCTTCTCCGCCGCGATCGCCTCGATGTTGTAGCCGCCGGCCGGCCAGTGCATGAACTTCGTTCCCGCCTTGGTGAAGTCGTCCTTCCACGCGTCGAAGGGCTGAGCCTTGGCGGGGTCACGATCGGTGTACTCGGTGACCATCGAGACCACGGGCAGGCCGAGGTCGTACAGGTAGCCGGCGAGGTTGTAGTTCAGCAGCACGACGCGCTTCGGCTTGACCGGAATGGTCACGTCGCCCTTCACCGTGCTGACGGTGCGCGTCGCGGACGCCTCGGTGCCGGAATCGGTCGAGCCGCCACCACACCCGGCGACCAGCCCGACGGCGCACAGGAGGGCGATGAGGTATCGCACGTGCTTGGCCATGAAGTAGCCCTTTCTCATAACAATTAGGACAGGCTTATCAAAACATATGGAAGCGCGGGTTCGGCACCCCACCCCGGTCGAACATGAGGTTAGGGTAACCAAATATTCATCGGTACGGTAGTGCCATGAACCGCGCAGACATCCCCTCCCCGGCCCGCACGGTCTCGCGCACCGTCGCACTCGCCGTCACCGGCCTCGTCCTGATCCTGTTCACGGCTGCGGTGCTGCTGTCCCAGGTCTTCGCCGCGATCTCGGCGGCGGCGGTGTTCACGCCCGGGTGGCGGGCCGTCGGCACCGTCGGTGCACTGGTCACGGGCACCGAACCGGCGCCCGTCGACGTCGCGACGGGCAGCGACCTCGCGTGGGCGTGGCAGTTCCACGCCGGCACGCTCGTCCTCGGCGCGGCCGGCGGCCTGCTGTGGGGCGCGCTCGCCGTCCGGGCCGGCGAACGCGGCGCGGCGGGCGTGGACCGCGCCGCCCGGGTGCTGCGCGTGATCGCGTGCGCCGTGCTGGCGGTCGCGATGCTGCTCTACGGGCTGGCGAAGGTGGTCCCCGCGCAGATGGGACACATGAACCTGCCCGCCCACCAGCTGCGAGCCATCGGCGACACCGAGCCCTTCTCGCTGCTCTGGGGCTACATGGCCGCATCCACGCCGTACACCGTGGTCACCGGCGCGATCGAACTCACCGCCGGACTGCTGCTGATCGCGCCCCGCACCCGCCTCGCCGGCGCCCTGCTGTCCGTCGTCGCGCTGACGCAGATCGTGCTGCTCAACCTGTTCTACGACGTCCCGGTGAAGCTGCTCGCCGCCGAACTCCTCGTGATCGCCGTGGTGCTGGTGTTCCCGCACCGCCGGGAGCTCCTGCGCGCCGTGCTGCCCGCCGCGCCGTCGACCGCGCGGCGCACCGGAACGGTGGCCGCCGCCGTCCTCGCCGTGGTCCTGATCGCCGCCACCGTCGCCGGAAACCTGGCGCGGGTCGACACCATGAACACCCCGCGTGACCCGCGCGACGGGGTCTGGCGGGCCACGACGCTCACGATCGACGGTGCGCCCGCCCTCGCCACCGGCGGCGCGGGCCCCGTCTGGACGTCGATCGCGATCACGCTGCGCGGCACCGCGGACCGTCCGGCGAAGGGCTCGGCGCAGGACAGCCTCGTCACGCAGACCCCCGACGGCGCCGTCACCGCCTGGGGCCTGCGGGCCGAGGGCGACACGTTCACGGTGCGCCGGGGTGCGGGTGCGGCACCCGTCGAGCTGCAGGTCACGACGGTGCCCGAGGGCCTGCGGGTGGCCGGCACCGTCGACGGGCACCGGCTCGACGCGCGGTACCAGCGGCGGGCCCTGGAACGCCGCGGCGGCATCCGATTCGTGCAGGCCCCCTTCGATCGCACACGTCCCCGGCTCTAGTGGCACAGTGGTCTTCCATGGAGCTACGCATCTTCGTCGAACCCCAGCAGGGAGCCACCTACGCCGACCAGCTCGCCGTCGCACGGACCGCGGAGGCCGCCGGATTCGGGGCCTTCTTCCGGTCGGACCACTACGTGGCGATGAACGTCGACGGGGCGCCCGGCCCCACGGACTCGTGGATCACGCTCGGCGCGATCGGCCGCGAGACCTCCACCATCCGCCTCGGCACGCTGGTCACGTCCGCGACGTTCCGGTTCCCCGGCCCGCTCGCCATCTCGGTCGCGCAGGTCGACGAGATGTCGGGCGGGCGCGTGGAACTCGGGCTGGGCGCCGGCTGGTTCGAGGAGGAGCACGCCGCCTACGCCATCCCGTTCCCCGACGTGAAGGAGCGCTTCGCCCGCTTCGAGGAGACCCTCGAGATCGTCACCGGACTGTGGGAGGCTCAGGGCACCTACACCTTCCGCGGCGAGCACTTCTCCCTGATCGACTCCCCCGCGCTGCCCAAGCCGACGCAGAAGCACGTGCCCATCGTGCTGGGCGGTGCCGGCAAGAAGCGCAGCGCCGCCCTCGCCGCGCGATTCGCCGACGAGTACAACACGCCCTTCGTTCCGGTGGAGGAGGCCGCCGCGGTCTGGGGCCGGATCGACGCCGCGGCCGTCGCCGCGGGCCGCGACCCGCAGTCGATCGTCAAGTCGGCCGCGCAGGTCGTGTGCGGCGGGCTCGACGACGCGACCGTCGCGCGACGGGCCGCGACCATCGGCCGCCAGCTGCCCGAGCTGCGCGAGAACGGACTCGCCGGATCCGCCGGAGAGATCGTCGACAAGCTCGGCACCTTCGCCGAGGCCGGGGCCTCGCGGGTGTACCTGCAGGTGCTCGACCAGAGCGACCTCGACCACGTCGAGTGGATCGGCGCCGAGGTGCTGCCGCAGGTCGCCGACCTCTGACCGAGTCACCACAGAAACCGACCCTCAGCTCGGTCCCGCGGAAGTATCTCCGCCGAGGACGAGCTGAGGGCCGGTTCGGTACACGGGTCAGGCGCCGGCGGCCAGGAGGTTGGTCGCGGTGCGGCGCGCCAACGCCATGGTGGTGATCATGGGGTTGACGCCGGAGCAGGTGGGCATGCCGCTGGCGTCCGCGATCCACACGCCGCGGGTGTCGTGCAGCTCGCCCGAGGGACCGGCCACCGAGGTGGCGGGATCCGCGCCGAGCGGGGCGCTGCACATCTGGTGGGCGCTGAACACCGGGGTGCCGCCGGGGCCGATCGGGATCTCGTTCACCTGCGCGATGTACGCCTCCAGGTCGTCCCCGCGGTTCCACGGCGCGAAGCGCTGCCCCGCCACGTAGATCCGTCGCGCCCCGGCGGCCTCCTGCATCCGGATCGAGGCGGCGATGCCCTCGCGGAAGTGCCTGCGATCCAGCTCGTCGTCGAACGGGTACGCGTGCACGGCCTCGCCGTTCTCGTCGATCGTCACCGAGCCGACGCCGCGGTCCTTGACCAGCACCACCCAGTCGGCGCGGTTGCGGTACTGCGCGGCGAGCTCCTTGTGCGCGGCGCCACCCAGCCACGGCACGATGCTCGTGAACAGGCCCGGCAGGTGCTGCACGCACTCCACGAGGAACCCGTAGCCCGCATCGGCGTCGGCGAACTCGGTCATCACGCCCGCCATGGCGGGGCCGTGCCACGGGTCCTGCGGCTCGTCGTAGACGCCGCTGACCAGCGTGGCGGGATGCAAGCGCAGCGTTCTTCCGACAGCCGGGCCGCCGATGCCCGAACGGAGCAGCAGGGCGGGCGATTCCAGGCTGCCGGCGGACACGACGACGGTGGGGGCGTCGATCCGCACCGCGGTCCGGGCGCCGGTCTCCGGGTCGGTGTACGTCGCCTCGACGCCCGTGGCGGCGCCACCCTCGGTGGTGATCCGCTGCACGCGGGTGTTCGGCAGCAGTCGCGCGCCCGCGTCCGAGGCGTCCTGCAGGAAGGTGCGCAGGGTGCCGTTCTTCGCGCCCGTCTGGTCCCCCATACCGCTGTAGGCGCTGCGGACCGGGTCGAACCGGTCGGGGTTCACGTTGAGGTCCACCTTGGTGTAGGTGTAGCCGAGCCCGGCGGCACCGTCGGACAGCCGCTCGTGCGGTCCGTTCTGGAGCGCCACGTCCTGGTTGCAGCCCATCCGGGCGAAGATCGCGTCCAGGTGCTCGTCGAACTCGGGGCCGAGGGCGTCGTGCAGGCCCGCGGCGGCCCACTCCTTGCGGACGGTCTCGGGCGTCTTCAGCGAGTTGGACCAGTTCACGGTGCTACCGCCGCCGACGGTGCCGCCCGCTGCGAGCATGACCATTCCGTCCGAGGAGGGGAAGAAGCCGCCGCGCAGGAACAGCGTCTGATAGGCGAACAGCTCGTTCTGCACGAAATCCGCTTCGTTGCGGTAACTCCCGCCCTCGACCACGATGACCTTCTTGCCCGCCTCCGCGAGGAGCGCGGCGGACACACCGCCGCCGCTGCCACTGCCGACGATCACGACATCGGCGGTGAGGGTCCCGCCCGCGGGGGTGATCGTGGCGAGGGTCTTGGGTGACGCGGGCGGCGCCGACACCGGCCCGGGGTAGCCCATGCCCGCCCACAGCGGGTTGCGGCCCTGCTCGTCCATGAGGCCGTACGCGATCATCGTGGCGAGCTGGCACAGGCTGCTGAGCGCCAGGGCCGCCTCGTCGCCCGACGCAGCCAGCCCGGCGACGATCGCCTCGCGCGCCTCCTGGGTCCCGTCCGTGACGCCCGCGGCGTCGGCGGCGCCGAGCAGACCGGCCAGGCCCGCGAGCTGCTCGTCGGACATGTGACCGAGCAGGTACTCCTCCACGGCGGCGTCGACCATCAGGTCGCTGCCCTTGACCGCCCAGAAGCCGGACGGATCGTCGTCGCGGGGCACGGACGCGACGAACGTGTCGACGAGGGCGGTGAGTGCGGCGCGCGGACGGGGGTCGAAGGCGAAGGCCATCTCGGTACTCCTGATCTCCGGAGGTTTGTTCGGGAGTTCCAATACTGGCTGTGATGTAGGTCATATTCTTGGTGCCATGTGCAAGGTTCTCGCCGACGTTTGTCCGATGGAACAAGGGGTGCCGTGGTGTCGGGGCTGACGGCGCCGGCCCGGGCGTGGCTGACGGAGTTCGCACGGGCGGCGGAGAACGAGCAGGCCCTGGACGCGATGGTGGCCGAGGTCGACGACGCGATCGTCGCGGCACTGCCGGAGATGGACGAGCCGCTGCTGCGCGCCGAATTGGATGCGAGCACCCGCGCCCACTGGCGCGGCGTGCTCGGCAACGCCACGCGCGACACCGTCACGGTGCGCCCCGGCGAGGAGACGCACGACCTCGCCCGGACGATGGCGCGCCGCGGCCTCGAGCTCCGCGTGCTCCTCGCGGTGTACCGCGTGGGGCAGAGCGCGGCGTGGCGGCTGTTCACCGCGACCGCCACGGCGGAGATCCCCGATGCGGAGGTGCGCTCGGAGGTGCTCCTGCACTTCTGGCCGCGCACCACGCAGTGGCTCGACGCCTCCATCGAGCAGATGATCGGTACCTTCGTCGCCGAGCGGGAGCAGTGGCAGCGCGGCGCCCTGGCCCGGCAGACCGCGACCGTCGACGCGGTGCTCGCGGGCCAGGAGGTCGACCCGGCTGAGGCGACCACCGCGCTGAACTACCCCGTCGCTCCGGTACACACCGCATACACGCTGTGGGTCGACGAGGCCGTCGCCGACGCCGACGTCCAGCGGCTCCTCGAACGCGCCGCCGGAGCCGTGCACCGGGCGGTGCGGGGCGAACACCGCCTGGCACAACGCATCGGGACACGGTCGCTGCGCTGCTGGAGCACGGGATCGGCCGTCCCCGACGGGCTCGACCTTCCTCCGACGGTGCGCTGCGCGCTCGGGACCGCGCATCCCGGCGTCGACGGCTTCCGGCGGAGCCACGAGGAGTCCGCGGCCGCACTGATCGTCGCGCGGCGAACCGGCCGGGCCTGCGTGGCCTACCGGGACGTCGAGCTCGCCTGCCTGGCCCACGGCATCGCCGGACCCGAGGCGCCGTCGACGCTGGTGGAACGTGAGCTGGGCGCGCTGGCCGACGACACCGCGACCGCCGCGCGGCTCCGCGAGACGGCGCTCGCCTACCTCGGAGCGGGGTGCGATGCGCGCGCAGCGGGCGCGGCCCTGCTGCTGCACCCCAACACCGTGCGCTACCGGATCCGGCAGGTCGAGCAGGTGATCGGGCATTCGCTCGACGAGCGGCGCGTCTACGTCGAGCTCGCGCTGCACTCGGTGCGCGCCTTCGGCGTCAGCCCTGCAGCGCACCCTTGAGATAGGCGGCGGCGCCGAGGTGCTGGGCGCAGTCGTCGACGATGCTGACCAGCCGCACGGCGACGGTGACCGGCGGGTCCCACGCCTCGTCGATCACCCGGGCGAGCTCGTCCGGGGTGACGGTCGCGAGGTAGCGGGTCGCCATCGCGTCGACATCGCGGAAGTAGCCGATCAGCAGCGCATCGCTGCCGTGCACCTTCGCCGCATCGGCCCGGCTGTGCCCGTATCCGGTGGACTCCGGCGGCAGGTCGAGGCCGAAGCGGCCGTACCAGTCGTTCGCGGTCCAGACCTCCTCGACGCCGGCGATCGGCGCGAGCTGCGCGTCGATCACCCGCGCACTGTGCCAGACCAGCCACGCGATCGTGTTGGCGTCCGGCACGATCCGTCGATTCGCGATGTCCGGGTCGAGGCCCCCGGTGACGTCCTCCGCGTGCTCGCGGATCCGGGCGAACGAGTCGGTGAGCAGGTCCCGTGCAACGTCTGCGTCCATGTCTGCGACGGTACGCCGATTCCGGGGCGAGCAGGCCGACTAGGAACCCACGAGAAGCAGAAGGCAGAAGCCCACGATGAGGAGCAGGAGACCCAAACAGACCGCCAGAATCACGATCTGCGCGACTTTGAAGCCGTTGACCGGCGGCGGAGGCGGCGGAGTGAAGCTGAACCGGCCCGGCGTGCCGGTACCATTCGGCGCGGCGTAGAAGACGGTGACGGTCTGGCCCGGAGCCACCCGGAGCGGGATGCTCGCGGTGCCGAACTGCGTGTTGAACACCGCACTGCCCGGGCTGCCCCCGAAGGCGCTGTAGGCACCCAACTGCACGCTGAGCACGCGGTCGCCCGGCGTGACGGGAAGGATGCTCTCGCCCCAGTTCGACATCCGGGCGACGCTGTCGACGAAGGCGTTCACGGTCACGTATGTCTCGTACTTGATGAACGCGTTCGCCGAGTCACCCGGCATGCAGATCAGGCGGATCCATCCCTGCGCAGGCACTGCTGACAACGCCACATCCACTCCTTCGCCCTCGGCACCGTTCGGTGCGATGAGAACTGCGATGAGAACACGGTGACGCGTAGCCCTTTCGCGGCGCTTACCGCGCGCTGAACGCCGCCGCGCCCGACGGGGACGTGGCGCGGCGGCGTGCCCTGCGGATCAGCCCAGGGAGCGGCCCAGCTGGCGGGCGAGGACGGCGGCGAAGGCGGCGGGGTCGGCGACGGCACCGCCCTCCGCGAGCAGGGCGGTGCCGTAGAGGATCTCGGCGGCGTCCTTGAGCTCCGCGTCCTCGGCCGGCGCCTCCGCGGCGGCGACGCGGTCACGGAGGGACTTCACGAGGTCGTTCTCCGGATTCAGCTCCAGCGTGCGCCGCGTGCGCGGCACCTCCTGGCCGCTGGCCCGGTACATCTGCTCCAACTGCGGCGTGAGGTCGAACTCGCCGCCGACCAGGCAGGCGGCCGACGTCGTGAGGCGCGACGTCAGACGAACGCCCGCGACGTCGTCGGAGAGCACCTCCGCGAGCCAGTCGGTGAGCGGCTCGAAGCCCTCCACCTCCGGCGTTTCGTCACCGAGGTCGGCCTCGCCCTTCGCCACGGAGACGAACCGCTTACCGTCGAACTCGGCGCCCGGCGTCCACAGCTCATCGACCTGGTCGGTGAGCAGCAGGACCTCGAAGCCCTTGGCGGTGAACGCCTCCAGGTGCGGCGAGGCCTCCAACCGTGCCCGGGAATCGCCGGTCGCGTAGTAGATCACGTCCTGCCCCTCGGGCATGCGGGCGACGTACTCCGCGAGACCGGTGGTGCCGGTCTCGCTGAACGTCGACTCGAACGACGATGCCTTGAGCAGGGTTTCGCGGTTCTCCTGATCGTCGAGCAGGCCCTCCTTGAAGACCGCACCGAAGGCGGACCAGAAGGTGTCGTACTTCTCCCGTTCGTTCTCGCGCAGCGCCGCGACCGTCTGCAGGACCCGCTTGACGAGGCGCTTGCGGATCATCACCAGATGCCGGTCGTTCTGCAGGATCTCGCGGGAGACGTTGAGCGACAGGTCCTGCGCGTCGACGACGCCCGCGACGAACCGGAGGTACGGGGGCAGCAGCGCCTCGCAATGATCCATGATGAAGACGCGCTTGACGTACAGCGCGGGGCCCGACTTGGTGTTGCGGTAGAACATGTCGAACGGCGGCATCGTCGGGATGAACAGCAGCGCCTGGTACTCGAACGTGCCCTCCGCGCGGACGGAGATCGTCTCCAGCGGCTCGTCGAAGGCGTGGCTCACGTGACGGTAGAAGTCGGCGTACTCCTCGTCGGAGACCTCCTCCTTCGGCCGCGCCCACAGCGCCTGCATGGAGTTCAGGGTCTCGGGCTCCTTCGCCTCGGCGCCGTCGTCCTCGGCATCGCCGGAATCGGCGGCCTGGGCGGGAATCAGGCGGATGGGGAAGGCGATGAAGTCGCTGTAGCGCCGCACGACCGAGCGCAGCACGTGCTCGGACGTGTAGTCGTGCAGGCTCTCGTCGCCGTCGGCGGCGCGCAGGTGGAGTGTGATCGTCGTGCCGTGCTGTGCGGGGACGTCGTCGCCGGTGAGGTCGGTGACGGTGTACGTGCCGTGGCCCTCGGACTCCCAGCGCGTGGCGGTGTCCTCGCCCGCCTTGCGGGTCACCAGGGTCACGCGGTCGGCGACCATGAACGCCGAGTAGAAACCGATGCCGAACTGGCCGATGAGTTCCGCGGAGGCGCCCTGCTCCTTGGCCTGCTTCGCCGCCTCCAGCTTGCGCTTGAGCTCGCCGGTGCCGGACTTGGCGAGGGTGCCGATGAGGTCGACGACGTCCGCGCGGCTCATGCCGATGCCGTTGTCGGCGATCGTCAGCGTGCGGGCCTCGGGGTCGGTGCGCAGCTCGATGTGCAGGTCGGACGCGTCGGCGTCCAGGTCCTTGTCCTGATACGCCTCCAGCCGCAACTTGTCGAGCGCATCGGAGGCGTTGGAGATCAGCTCGCGCAGGAAGACGTCCTTTTCCGAGTACACGGAGTGGATCATCAGCGACAGCAGCTGATCGGTCTCGGCCTGGAACTGGAGGGTCTCTGCGGTCACGTCGTCGCCTTTCTCTTCTTCACTGACGGTGCCTGCCGTAGATTCTGCCAACCCGACGGTGCGCCTCTGCTCCCGGTCCTCCGCTCCGCGGCGACTCGCCGGCATCTCCGGATGCCGCTGGCCGCCCGCCTGCAACGGCGACCGCGGTACCGGGTCACGGGGCCATGGCCGCGCGGGACGCCGCGGTCGAGTCCATGCGGACGGAGTTCCTCGCCTCCGTCCGCCGCGATGCGTTCCAGCCCGGCACGGACTGATCCGTTCAGATTTCGAACCGGTACTCCGTAGTCGGCTTGTGCCAGATCATCTTCCCTCGCTCGTCGTGCAACTCGCTGTAGCCGCGGCCCACGAACAACTTCTTGCCGTACACGTCGACCACGTAGGTCTGTGGCCCGTACTTCACGTCGTCGTACCGGAAGGGCAGGGGTTTGACGTTGAGCGCTGTGATCATGTGATCGTCGGGTGGGAAGACCCCGTTCTGCCGGCAGATCACGAACTTCTCGTCGGCGGTCTCCGCGATCACCGTGGCGGTCGTCGTCGCAGGGTCGCAGGAGGGACCTCCGACGAACCCGTGCTCGGTGACCTCGCTCGCCGCTGCCGGGGCGGCGGTGACCGCCCCGGCGCCGAGCGCCACTACGGCGGCCGCGATCGCGGCCCGTGCTACCACTGCGTTCCGATTCATGCTCTGCCTCCGTCCGTGTGCGGGTCGCACCGGCGGCTTCAGTGCAGTCGTTCGTGCCCGGAGTATCGATGCACCGCCGAGGTCCGTTACGCGACCCGTGCGCATTCCGAAACCGGCCTCCAAGTGAGTGACGCGGTGACCATTTCGTCATGGCCCAGCAGCAGGCCGGTTTCGGAACGGGAAGGAGGACTCAGAAGTCCATGCCGCCGATGCCGCCGGTCGGATCGACCGGGGCACCGGCCTTCTCCGGCTTGTCGGCGACGACGGCCTCGTTGGCGAGGAACAGGGCCGCGATCGAGGCTGCGTTCTGCAGCGCCGAGCGGGTGACCTTCACCGGGTCGTTGATGCCGGCGGCCAGCAGGTCCTCGTACACACCGGTGGCGGCGTTGAGGCCGGTGCCGGCGGGCGAGTTGCGGACCTTCTCGGCGACGACGCCGGGCTCGAGGCCGGCGTTGACGGCGATCTGCTTGACCGGGGCGTCGAGCGCGACCTTGACGATGTTCGCGCCGGTGGCCTTGGCGTTGCGGACGGCGTCCTCGATGCGGTGCTCGCGCTCCTTGAGCTCGACCTCGGTCGCGGCACCGGCCTTACCGGCCCCTCACTACCGCTCGCGCTCAGCCCTGCACCGTCGGCAGCACGATCATCGACGCGACGTTGACCCCGGCGGGCAGAGCCGCACCCCAGACCACCGCGTCGCCGATCGCGGACGCGGGGATCGGCGGGTTTTCGACGGCGTACTGCCGTAGTGCCGCGGCGGCATCCGGATCGGTGACGCCAGCGCCGAGCTCGGACTCGACCATGCCGGGCTCGATGAGCCGGACGCGAACGCCGCGGGGGCCGAACTCCTCCCGCAGATGGCGCGTCAGGTGCGCCACCGCCGCCTTCGTCGCGTTGTAGACCGAGTACCCCGGTAGCACGATGTGCGCGCCGATGGATCCGATGAGGACGAGGTCTGCCGGCCCGGCCTCGGCGGCGGCGATGAGGTCATTGATCGTCGCTCGGGCCGTGGTGAGCAAGCCGGTGATGTTCGTCGCCACCATCCGATCCCAGTCGCCGGCGTCCGCGGTGTCGAAGGCTGCGGGCAACATCGTGCCGGCATTGGCGACGACGAGGTCGAACCTTCCGACGCGTTCACGGAGATCCGCCACCGCGGCACCGAAGCTCGCACGGTCGGTGACATCGGTAGCGGCGTACGCCGCGCCGGTCGCGGCGGCCAGGTCGGCGAGGCGGTCGGGGCGTCGGCCGATCAGCGCGGTTCGCGCGCCCGCCGCGGCCAGGGCCGCGGCTGTAGCGGCGCCGATACCGCTGCCGGCTCCGGTGATGAGTGCAGTGCGATCAGTCAAAGAGGTCATGTCCGTGACCGTGCCCCGGCCTCGCCGGGCGTGACAGGCCGTGCGGCTGCGGGGTAGTCGCGCTACCTGGCTGGAACCGGCCGAATGGGTAGCGTGAGGCCGGTGGACGAGAACCTGCTCGGCGACTTCCTGCGTGCGCGGCGTGCGCGCGTCGACCCGGCGACGCTGGGGTTGCGCACCATGGGCGTGCGCCGCACTCCCGGTCTGCGTCGCGAGGAGGTCGCCGCACAGGCGGGGATCAGCGTCGAGTACCTCGTACGCCTCGAGCGCGGGCGCGATCGGAGGCCCTCGCCGGCGGTGGTCGCCGCGCTCGCCGAGGTCCTTCAGCTCGACGCCGACGGTGCCGCTCACCTGGCGCAGCTGGCCGAACTCCCCGACGGCCGGGGCGGCGAGGTGGTCGATGAGATGTCGGGTGTCGTACGCCGCCTGCTCGACTCCTGGCCGAACCCGACCATCGTGACCAACTCGCTGCTGGACCTGATCGGCACCAATGCGGCGGGCGAGGAGTTGCACCGCGGCATCGGTCTCCGCGTCGGCGACAACATGGTGCGCTCGCTGTTCCTCGACCCGCGGTCGAGAGAGGTCTTCCTCGATTACGAGACGGTGACCCGGGAGTCCGTCGGCAATCTGCGAGCGCTGTCCGGTCCGAACCCGTCGAATCCTCGACTGATGGCGCTCGTCGGCGAACTCTCGGTGCGGAGTGAACACTTCGCCAGACTATGGGGCGACGGAGAAGTGCAGGCGAAGACGAACGGCAGCAAGGTGATCGCGCACCCGGAGTTGGGCGTGGTGGAACTCGAGTGGTCCACGCTGGAGGTCGCCGCCGCCCCGGGGCAGCTGATCGTCGCCTATCAGGCGCAGGAGGGCACCGCGTCGGAACGCACCCTGGCCGCCCTTGTCACCCGAGTCGCCCGCTCCTCGTAGCTGCGGCGACGAAGGCCTTTTCGAAAGTCGGGTTCTCGGGCCACCGCGGCGATATTTCGGCGGCGATACCCCCGCAGAACCCGACTTTCGAAAACGGGAAGGGCCCGGCACCGTCACAACGACGATGCCGGGCCCTGCGTTCCCTAGCCGAGTGGCAGGACTTAGAAGTCCATGCCGCCCATGCCGCCGGTCGGATCGACCGGGGCACCGGCCTTCTCCGGCTTGTCGGCGACGACGGCCTCGGTGGTGAGGAACAGGGCCGCGATCGAGGCTGCGTTCTGCAGCGCCGAGCGGGTGACCTTCACCGGGTCGTTGATGCCGGCGGCCAGCAGGTCCTCGTACACACCGGTGGCGGCGTTGAGGCCGGTGCCGGCGGGCGAGTTGCGGACCTTCTCGGCGACGACGCCGGGCTCGAGGCCGGCGTTGACGGCGATCTGCTTGACCGGGGCGTCGAGCGCGACCTTGACGATGTTCGCGCCGGTGGCCTCGTCGCCCTCGAGAGCCAGGCTCTCGAAGACGGCACCCGACTGCGCGAGAGCAGCGCCACCACCGGCGACGATGCCCTCCTCGACGGCGGCCTTGGCGTTGCGGACGGCGTCCTCGATGCGGTGCTTGCGCTCCTTGAGCTCGACCTCGGTCGCGGCACCGGCCTTGATGACGGCGACGCCGCCGGCCAGCTTCGCGAGGCGCTCCTGCAGCTTCTCCCGGTCGTAGTCCGAGTCGCTGTTCTCGATCTCGGCGCGGATCTGCGAGACGCGGCCCTCGATCTGCTCCTTGGAGCCGGCACCGTCGACGATGGTGGTCTCGTCCTTGGTCACGACGACCTGGCGCGCCTGGCCCAGGACCTCGAGGCCGGCGGTGTCGAGCGACAGACCGATCTCCTCGGAGATGACCTGGCCGCCGGTGAGGATCGCCATGTCCTGCAGCATCGCCTTGCGGCGGTCGCCGAAGCCGGGGGCCTTGATGGCGACCGACTTGAAGGTGCCGCGGATCTTGTTGACGATGAGCGTCGACAGGGCCTCGCCCTCGACGTCCTCGGCGATGATCGCGAGCGGCTTGCCGGCCTGGATGACCTTCTCCAGCAGCGGCAGCAGGTCCTTGACGGTCGAGATCTTGCCCGAGACGAGCAGCACGTACGCGTCCTCGAGCACGGCCTCCTGACGCTCGGCGTCGGTGGCGAAGTAGCCCGAGATGAAGCCCTTGTCGAAGCGCATGCCCTCGGTGAGCTCCAGCTGGAGACCGAAGGTGTTGCTCTCCTCGACGGTGATGACGCCTTCCTTGCCGACCTTGTCCATGGCCTCGGCGATGAGCTCACCGATGGCGGGGTCGCCGGCCGAGATGCCCGCGGTAGCAGCGATCTGCTCCTTGGTCTCGACCTCCTTGGCGGCCTTCAGCAGGTGCTCGGAGACGGCGTCGACGGCCTTCTCGATGCCCCGCTTGAGGCCCAGCGGGTTCGCACCCGCGGCCACGTTGCGCAGGCCCTCGCGCACGAGCGCCTGGGCCAGAACGGTGGCGGTGGTGGTGCCGTCGCCCGCGACGTCGTCGGTCTTCTTGGCGACCTCCTTGACGAGCTCGGCGCCGATCTTCTCGTAGGGATCCTCGAGCTCGATCTCCTTGGCGATGGAAACACCGTCGTTGGTGATCGTGGGGGCGCCCCACTTCTTCTCCAGCACGACGTTGCGGCCCTTGGGGCCGAGCGTCACCTTGACGGCGTCGGCGAGGGCGTTCAGGCCCCGCTCGAGGCCGCGGCGGGCCTCTTCGTCGAACGCGATGATCTTGGCCATTGCGAAGTGATTCCTCCAGATAGGGGCCGGTTCGGCCCGTACTTTGGACACGTCTTCTAGGTCGATTCGATGCCCGCGACGGACGACCCGGCGTGTCACCTGCGCGGGTTGCGCACAGGGCCCGGTCTCACCTCTTCGACCTAGCACTCACGTAATCCGAGTGCTAAGTCGTTTCTAGCACTCGGCAGGGGCGAGTGCAAGGTCGTTCGCCGCTGGCTGCACGAACCTTTCCTACCCCTGGGTAGGATCCGGTCATGGCAACCCCCGTTCTGGAGTCGAGCGTCGTGATCGACGCGCCCGTGGAGAAGGTCTGGTCGGTCGTGTCCGACCTCGAGGCGATGGGCCGTCGCAGCCCACAGTGCAAGAAGGTGTTCGTGTTCGGCGGCCCGATCAAGCAGGGCACCCGCATGCTGAACATCAACCGTCAGGGCTGGAAGGTCTGGCCCACCAACACCCAGGTCACCGAGTTCACGCCGAACGAGCGCATCGCGTTCCGCGTCGCGGAGAACCACACCGTGTGGAGCTTCACCCTGGTGCCCGACGGCGACAAGACCACCGTCGTCGAGCGCCGCGAGGCGGCCGGCGGCAAGACCACCGCCGTGAGCAGCGTGCTCGTGGGTGCACTCCTCGGTGGCAACGAGGACTTCGAGCGCGGCCTGCTGGTCGGCATGAAGCAGACCCTCTCGCACATCAAGACAGAGGCCGAGTCGAAGTAGCCTCCCGACACGTCAAGGGGCGCACCCGCCGGGTGCGCCCCTTCGTCGTCTGCGGAGTCAGCCGTTGTTCTTGAGGATCAGGTAGGCCGCTCCGATGCCCTGGACCGCCTTCTGCCGCTGCGAGGTGACGACCTCCGCGACGTACCGGCCGACGGCGACCGAGCACCAGGTGAGCTTCGACGTGGCTCCCTCGTAGACGGGGAAGGTCAGGCACGTCGCGCCCGGCGCGCCCGTGACCTTCTCCTCCTCGAAGGCGGGGAAGGCCTTGCGGGTCTCGTCGCTGAACTCGCTCATCACGTGCTGCGCACCCTGCGCGTCCTTGGCCCGGTAGACGGTGTTGCCGCCGCTGCCGACCACGTCGACGCCGGCATCGGCGAAGGTCTTCACCGAGCGGGAGACGTCGGTCTGCCGCAGCACCGCGGACCGCGCGGGCAGCGCGAACCCGCCCTCACCCTTCTCCGGTGCGAGGGTCAGCCGCGCGACCCCCTCGGCGTCGCGCTGCAGCGTGCTCACCTTGTCCAGTGGCGTCGGCCGGAAACCATCGAGCGCCTTGGTCTGCCGGTCGAAATAGGTTCGGATCTGCTCGACGGTGAAGTCGCCGTACACGCCGATCACGTACTGCTTGTACGCGAGAAAGGCGATCGTCGGCCGACCCGCGGTCTCGTAGTCGACCGTGTAGGCGACGGCACCGTCGTAGCCCGGGATCCTCGTCTCCACCTTGGGCCGCCCCGCCTTTCCGGAGGAGTCCTTGTCGGCGGCACGCAGCGCCGGGCCGACGGTCGCTGCCGCATCGCCCGCGTTCGCCATCCGCAGGACGGCGACCTTCGAGCCCCGCTGCCTCTTCTTCGGGTCGTACTTCGTACCCTGCTGGGTGTCGCCCGCCCCCACCGCGACCCAGACCTCGGGCTTCGCGCCCACCGCGTCGGCGACCGCCTGTCCGAACAGGTTCTTCACGCCGAGCTGGATCGATTCCCGCGAGCCGGTGGTCACGTCGCCGCGGAAATGCATCGACGGGTCGATCTCGTGGATGTAGGGCACGACCTCCGCCATCCGGTAGCCCTCGAGCGCCTCCCCGTCGCCCTGGCTCGTCGGACCGATGGTCCGGGGCGTGGTCGCGAACGAGCCGGTCTCCGGCTTCGGCACGCCCGACGGATCGGCGACGGGAGTGCCCGCCACCGTCGACGAGCATCCCGCCAGGAGCACGGACGCCGCCGCGAGCGCCACCAGAGACTTCCTCATGACCATCCTCATTTCGCCTGCTGCAGAATCAGATACGAGGCGCCGATCGCCTGCTTGGCCCGACCTTCCTGGCTGTCGGTCACCTCGGCCAGGTACCGCCCGACGGGCGCCACACAATACGTCCGGGAGTCCTTCGACCCCTTGTAGGTCGGATACGTGAGGCAGCGCCCACCGGGCACACCGCGAACCGCGGCCTCGGTGCCCGCCCGCAGGGCCTTCGTACCGGCGATCGACCGCTCGGCGAGGAGCGCGGCGCCCGCCGCGTCCCGGGCGCGAGAGACCGTGTTCCCCGCATTGGCGACGTAATCGACACCGGCGTCGGCGAAATCCTTCGCAGCACCGGCGATGTCGGTCTGCGCGTTCAAGATCGCCCGCGCCGTGAAGGTCGCCTGGTAGATGGTGGGGCGTTCCTCCGCGAGCGTGTACTGCAACAGGCCGTCGTGATCGCGCGTGAGCGTGGAGAACTTGTCCACGGGCGTCGGGGTGAAGGCCTTGAGCGCGGGGAGCTGCAGGTCGAAGAACTTCTTGATGTGATCGACGGGCCCCGTGGTGTACGCGGAGAGGACGAAGCGCCCGCTCACCAGGAGCGCGACCGTCGCCTTCGTGTCCGCGTAGGACTTCGTGTACGCCTTCGCGCCCGGATACCCGGGGACGGCGACCGGTGCCTTCGGCGTCGGCGTCGAGCCGCTGCTGTCCTTGTCCTCGGCGAGGACCGACGGCGCGGCGACGGCGGATCGCGCCGCCGCCTCGTCCTTGAACCGGAACAGGCCCATGAGCAGGTTGGTCCCCGACGTCGAGGCGTCCGATCCCGGCACCTTGTCCCACGCCGACGTGGTGGCGGCCACCTCGTGGCCGGCGAGCGCCGTTCCGACCCCCTCGCCGTACAGGGACTTACTGACGTCCAGCATCTGCCCGACCTTGGGCGAACGGCCGTAGCGGAGGGCACCGTCGACCTCCGTCGCGAGCGGAATGATCTCCATCATTCGGAAGCCCTCCGCCGCGACCTGGGACTTCTCCGTCATCGGGGCGACCTGCCGAGGGGCGGTCGCGTACGAGCCGGTGTCCGGCCTCGGCACGCCCGACGGATCGGCCTCCGGCGAGCCCGGCACCGTCGTCGAACACCCCACGAGCAGCAGGGCGCCGCCCACCGCGCACAGCGACTTACGCAGCATGGATTCCTCCTCCAAGAGTTCACACAAGTGAACCACGACCCGCTGGGCACGCACTTAAGCCGCGCTAGGGTGAGCCGATGACCGAGCGCAGCCTGCAGGACACCGTCGAGAACCTGATGGACAAGGCCAGGTCGGACCTGGCGGAGCTGGTGGCGCACCCGTCCGTGCACGACTCCCCCGAATTCGGCGCCGAGCCCAACACGGCGTCCGCGGCGTGGGTGGCGCAGGCGTTCGCCGCAGCCGGCATCGAGAACATCGAGCAGATCACCACGTCCGACGGGTCGATCGCGGTCGTCGGGCACACGCCCGCCCCCGACGGCGCGCCGACGGTGCTGCTCTACAGCCACCACGACGTGCAGCCGCCCGGCCCGCGCGAGGCCTGGGACTCCGATCCGTTCACGCTCACCCCCCGGCCCGGCCCCGACGGCGTCGAGCGCTGGTACGGCCGCGGGGCCGCCGACTGCAAGGGCAACCTCGTCGCGCACCTGACCGCGCTGCGGGCGGTCCGCGGTGCGGACGGCTCCTTCCCGGTCGGCGTGCGGATCATCATCGAGGGCTCGGAGGAGGGCGGCGGCGCGGGCCTCGAGGACCTCGTCGCCGAGCGTCCCGAGCTCGCGCGGGCCGACCTCATCGTCATCGGCGACACCGGCAACGTCGCCGTCGGCCGGCCCACGCTGACCACGTCGCTGCGGGGCGTCGCGAGCGTGCGCGTCGAGCTCAGCACCGGCACGTCCGACCTGCATTCCGGCGCCTTCGGCGGCGCCGCGCCCGACGCCATCGCCGCCCTCATCGCGCTGCTCGCCACCCTGCGCGACGGCTTCGGCAACACGACGATCGACGGGCTCGACAGCTCCGCGCGGTGGGCGGGCGAGCCCTACGAGCCGGCGCAGTTCGCCGCCGACGCCGCCATCCACGACGACGCCGCCATCCTCGGCTCCGGCACCATCGCCGACCAGCTGTGGGCACGCCCCGCGGTCACCGTCATCGGAATCGACGCCCCCGCGACGGCCACCGCCGCCGCGGCCATCCAGCCCCGCGCCGCGGCCCTGCTCAACCTGCGCGTCCCGCCGGGCACCGATCCGCGCCACGCCGGCGAGCTCCTCGTCGCGCACCTGACCCGCCACGCCCCCTGGGGCGCGCACGTCCACGCCGTCGTCGAGTCCGTCGGCGAGCCCTTCGCCGCCGAGACCACCGGCCCCGCCTACCGGGTGCTGCAGGAGGCCCTCGTCGAGGCGTACGACGGGGCCGAGGTCGCCTTCAGCGGCCAGGGCGGCTCCATTCCGCTGTGCACGCAGCTGCGCAGGGCCGCGCCGAACGCCGAGATCGCGCTGCTCGGCGTCGAGGAGCCGCAGTGCCGCATCCACGCGCCCAACGAGTCCGTCGACCCCGCCGAGCTGCGGCGCACCGCGCTCGCCGAGGCGCTGTTGCTCACCCGCCTGGGCTCCGCGTGATGCGGTCCGTCGACGAGCACCGCGCCGCCGTCGCCGCGCTGATCCCGCGCCGACGCATCGTCGATCTGGCTCCGGAGCAGGCCGCCGGCCTGACCGTCGCGCGTGACGTCGTCGCGCCGATCTCGCTGCCGCCGTTCACCAACTCCGCGATGGACGGCTACGCGGTGCGCGCCGCCGAGGCCGTCGCGGGCGCCGTGCTGCCCGTCGCGTTCGACGTGCCCGCCGGCCGCACCGACGTGCCCGCGCTCCCGCCCGGGGCCGCGTGCCGCATCATGACCGGCGCCCCCGTGCCCGACGGTGCCGACGCCATCGTCCCGGTCGAGCGGACCGACGGCGGGGTCGAGCGGGTCCGCATCGACGAGACGCCCGAACCGGGCCGGTTCTTCCGCGCCGCGGGCAGCGACATCGCGGCCGGCGAGGTCGCGCTGCGCGGCGGCGAGCGGATCGGGCCGGGCACCGTCGGGCTGCTGGCGGCGCTCGGCTATCCGACGGTCCGCGTCTGCGCCCCGCTGCACGTCGCCGTCCTGTCCACCGGCTCCGAGCTGGTGGAACCGGGCACGCCGCTGCGCCCCGGGCAGATCTACGAGTCCAACGCCCCGATGCTCGCGAGCGCGATCCGCGAGGCCGGGGCCACCGCCGAGGTGCTGCGGTTCGTCGCCGACCACCCGGACGAGCTGCTCGGGCGCCTCGCGGAGCGGCTCGGCGCGGGCGACGTCGACCTCGTGGTCACCAGCGGCGGGGTCAGCGCCGGGGCGTTCGAGGTGGTCAAGGACGCGCTGGCGTCCCGCGGCGTCGCGTTCGTCAAGGTCGCGATGCAGCCGGGCATGCCACAGGGCTGCGGCACCGTCGGATTCGACGACGGTGCGCGGGTCCCCTTCGTGACGTTCCCGGGCAACCCGGTGAGCGCACTCGTCTCGTTCGAGGTCTTCCTGCGGCCCGCGCTGCGCGCGGCGATGGGGCTGCCGGACCGCTCGCGACGCGCCGCGCGGCTCGCCGAGCCCGTCGACTCGATCCCCGGGAAACGCCAGTACCTGCGTGGACTCCTGACGCGGAACGCCGACGGTACCGATTCGGTCTCGGTTCTCGGCGGGCCGGGTTCGCACTACCTACGATGGCTTTCACAGGCGAATTGCCTGCTGGACGTCCCCGCCGAGGTCGAGCATCTGGCCGCGGGGACCCCGGTGGAACTTATTCTCCTGAACGACTAACGAGGAGACATTCATGGTCGCGCAGAACGCAGACACCGTCATGCTCGCATCGGCCAATTTCAGCCCCGGCTGGTTCGCCTGGATCATCATCGGCGGCCTCGCGGGCTGGATCGCCAGCAAGATCATGGGCACCGACAAGGACATGGGCATCATCAAGAACGTGCTGGCCGGCGTGATCGGCGGCTGGCTCGGCGGATACGTGCTGCGCCTGTTCGACGTCCAGACCGGCACCTTCGGGTGGATCCTCACCTTCCTCACCGCGCTCGTCGGCGCCTGCGTGCTCATCGGGGCAGTGAAGCTCGTCACCGGACGCAAGTGATCGCACCGTCGGGTGACAGAATGTCCCCCGACATGAACGCGAACAGAGAGGACGTCAGGTGGCGCGCCGACCTCGCACGCCGGTCGACGGGCATCTGACCGAGCACTCCACCGGCATCGAGCACATCACGGAGCTGATCCGGCACACCGTCCCGCCGCTGCACCCCGCCGGGGTCCCGTTCATCGCGGGCTCCCTCGGGGTGGCCGCGGTGGGCTACCGCAAGAGCTGGATCCGGGTGCCCGCCCTGATCACGGCGGCCGCGTGCGCCGGCTTCTTCCGGCACCCGGCCCGCGTGACGCCCACCGCCGAGGGCGTCGCGGTGGCCCCCGCGGACGGCGAGGTGACCCTCGTGGACCAGCACGTGCCGCCCCGCGAGCTGGGCCTCGGCGATGCGCCGCTTCCCCGGGTGTCGATCTTCCTGTCGGTGTTCGACGCGCACGTCCAGCGCGCGCCGCTGGCCGGCGTCGTCGACTCCGTGGTGCACACCGACGGTGCGTTCCTGCCCGCCGACCTCCCCGAGGCCAGCGACCGCAACGAGCGCACCGCGGTCCGCCTCGCCACCGAGCACGGTCCGGTGGGTGTGGTGCAGATCGCCGGCCTCGTGGCGCGGCGCATCCGCACCGACTGCGCGCCCGGCGACACCCTCGAACTGGGCGAGACCTACGGCATCATCCGGTTCGGCTCCCGCGTCGACACCTACTTCCCCGCCGGCACCGAGCTGACCGTCTACAGCGGCCAGCGCGCGGTGGCCGCCGAGACCGTGATCGCGCGCCTGCCGTGACCGAGTCCCCCAGCGCACCCCACCGCCCCGTCGGCGTCATGATCCTGCCGTCCATGCTGACGGTGGCCGCGCTCTGCGCGGGTCTGACGGGCGTGCGGTTCGCTGCGGACGGCAAGGTCGACCTGGCGATCATGCTGGTCGTGATCGCCGCTATCCTCGACGGCCTCGACGGCCGCGTGGCGCGGCTGCTGGGCGCCTCCACCCGGATCGGCGCCGAGCTGGACTCCCTGGCCGACGCCATCAACTTCGGTGTCACGCCGGCGCTGATCCTGTACTTCGTGTGCTTCCCCGGCTCGCCGGCGGGGTGGATCGTCGCGCTGCTGTACGTGGTGGCGATGGTGCTGCGGCTGGCCCGGTTCAACACCCTCGCCGCCGACCCGACGGCCCCCGCGTACACGAAGGACTTCTTCGTCGGCGTGCCCGCGCCCGCCGGCGCCATGCTGGTCCTCGCGCCGCTCGCCGCCCAGCAGGAATGGGGCGACGGCTGGTGGGTCAGCACCCCGATGGTCGCGGCGTGGACGCTGTTCGTCGCCGCGCTGACCGTCTCCCGGATCCCGACGTCCAGCTTCAAGACGATGACGGTGCAGCCCGCGAAGGCCGCGGGGGTGCTGGTCGCCGTCGCGGGCCTGGCGGCGCTGATCCTGACCTACCCGTACATCGCGCTGCTGCTGGTGATCGCGCTCTACCTGTTGCACATCCCGTTCGCGTGGCGGTCCAAGCGGTGGGTCGTCGCCCGGCCCGAGGCCTGGGACCGCAAGCCCGCGGAACGTCGCGCGATGCGCCGCGAGCAGCGCCGCCCGGTGCGGCCGCACCGTCGCGCCGCGACCGCCGGCCGGGGTGGCCGGCGCACCGCCGCCCGCCTCGGGCTGCGCCGCCCGACCCGGGAGGACTGACCCGGTCCCGTCGCGCCCCGTCGTGGTGCGGCGGGGCGAACTAGTGTGGGGCGGGTGTCGAACCTCTCGCTCACCGTCCGCCTGCAGACCTCGGCCCTCGAGGCGCGACGGGGCATCGTCCGGATCCACCCCGAGGCCCTCGCGGCGCTCGGCCTGCGCGAGTGGGACGGCATCGAGCTGCTCGGCGCGCGCCGCACGGCCGCCGTCGTCGCCGCCGCGCCCGCCGGATCCGCGCCCGGCGTGGCCCTCCTGGACGAGCTGACCATCACGAACTGCGGGCTGCGGGAGGACGCGACCGTCGTGATCTCGCCCGCCACCGTCTACGGCGCGAAGCGGGTGCTGCTGCGCGGCAGCGCCCTGACCCGCAACGCCCTCGACGGTGCCGCCCTGCGGCAGGCATTGCTCGGCAAGGTGATGATGCCCGGCGACAGCGTCTCGCTGTTGCCGCGCGACCTGGGGCCCGGCACGTCGACCGCGGACGCGACGGCGCAGCTCTCGCGGCTCGTCGGGGTCACCTGGACCAACGAGCTGCTCACCGTGGTCTCGGTCGATCCGTCGCCCGGGCCGGTCTCGGTGCAGCCGAACTCCGCGGTCCTGTGGGCCGACGACGACGGTGCCGCGGTCCCCGCCGCGCCGACCACCTCTCCGGGCGCTGCGGTCGTGACCTTCACCGAGGAGGTGCCCGAGGTCGAGACGCCGCCGGTGCGCCCCGTCGCGGACCTGGTCGGCGCCGACGGCGCGGTCCGCCGCCTCACCGAGTGGCTGTCCCTGGCGCTCGACGAGCCGGAACTGCTCGAGAAGCTGGGCGCGCCCGCCCGCCTCGGCGTCCTCATCACCGGGCCCACCGGCGGCGGCAAGGCCACGGTCGCGCGGTCCGTCGTGGCGCCGCGGCCGCTCGTCGAGCTCGACGGTGCGCTGACCGGCGCGCTGGAGCCGCAGGCCCGGCTGGAGCGGGTGCGCGGCGCGGTGAGCCGCGTGCGTGAGGCGGCAGCCGGTGCGGCCGGTGATCCCGACCGGCCGGGCCCCGGCGCCGCGCTGCTGGTGCGCGACGTGGAGGCGCTGCTGCCCGCGACCCGCGAACCCGTCTCGACGATGATCCTCGACGAACTGCGCCGCGCGGTCGCCACGCCGCGCGTCGCGCTCCTCGCGACCACCTCCGCCCCGGGCGAGCTGGACTCACGGCTGCGCGAGCCCGACCTCGCGGAGCGGACGGTCACCGTCGACCTGCCGGACGCGAAGCAGCGCGAGCAGCTGCTGGAACTGCTCCTGCGGGAGGCGCCGACGGCGGACCTGGACCTGCACGAGGTCGCGCTGCGCGCGCCGGGCTTCGTGGCGGCGGACCTCGCCGCGCTGTGCCGGGAGGGCGCGCTGCGGGCCGCGGCGCGGGTGGTCGGCACCGACGAGCGGATCGCCATCACCCAGCCCGATCTGCTGGGCGCGCTCGGCGTGATCCGGCCGGTGTCCCGGTCGGCGACCGAGGAGGTCTCGGTCGGCTCGATCACGCTCGACGACGTGGGCGACATGGTCGAGACCAAGCAGGCCCTCACCGAGACGGTGCTGTGGCCGCTGCGTCACCCGGACACCTTCGCGCGACTCGGCGTGGAGCCGCCGCGCGGCGTGCTGCTCTACGGTCCGCCCGGCTGCGGCAAGACCTTCGTGGTGCGCGCACTCGCCGCGTCGGGGCAGCTGTCGGTGCACGCGGTCAAGGGCGCGGAGCTGATGAACAAGTGGGTCGGCGAATCGGAGAAGGCCGTCCGCGACCTGTTCGCCCGGGCCCGCGGCAGTGCACCGTCGTTGATCTTCCTCGACGAGGTGGACGCCCTCGCGCCGCGCCGCGGTCAGTCGTCGGACTCGGGGGTCGGCGACAAGGTGGTCGCCGCGCTGCTCACCGAGCTCGACGGCGCCGAACCCCTGCGCGACGTGGTGGTCCTGGGCGCGACGAACCGCCCCGACCTCGTCGATCCCGCGCTGCTGCGACCCGGCCGGCTGGAGCGGCTGATCTTCGTGCCGCCGCCGGACGCCGAGGCCCGCGCGGAGATACTGAAGACCAGCTCGCGGTCGATCCCGCTGGCCGACGACGTGAACCTCCCGGCGCTGGCGGAGCAGCTGGACGGGTACTCGGCGGCGGATTGCAGCGCGCTGCTGCGCGAGGCCGCCCTCACGGCGATGCGGCGCGACCTGGACGCGGCCACCGTCACCGCGGCCGATGTCGAGGCGGCGCGGCAGGCCGTGCGGCCGTCGCTGGACCCGGCGCAGGTGGCGGACCTGCAGGCGTACGCGGACCGTCGCGCGACGTAGGCCGTTCCGAAACCGCGCTCCTGCGCGGCCTGGGCGAAGTATTTCGATCGCGAGCGAAATCAAGCGCGGTTTCAGAAGTCAGTGGTGCCGCGATGCCGTCCCTTGCGGACCAGGGCGAGGACTTCCTGGAGAAACGCGGCCCATTCCTGATCGTCCATCACCTCGTCGTAGTCGATCCGGAGCACTCGGTAGTTGCCGACCGTCGAGGTGCGGTCGCGCCTGCAGTCCGCCTTCCGCCGCGCGCCGTTGTGATGACGGTCGCTGTCGCACTCGATGATGAGCCTGTCTCCGACGAGCAGGTCCACCCTGCCCACGCCGGGTATCACCACCTGGGTCCGCACCCCGATGTGCGCGCGGCGCAGCCGGCACCGGACGACCGATTCAGTCCCCGATTCCGCCGCCGGATCCAGCTGGTCCAGCAGTCGCAGCGTCCGCACCGGTGCGCCGGCGAACCACCGCCGGATGTCGGCGAGGTCGACGGTCGGGGTCAGCCGGAGCACGGAGTCCGCGACGGCGACGAACATGTCCGGGTCGAGACAGTTGGCCGCGCAGATCAGCGCCTCGGGCAGTGCGTCGACCGCGGTGATCGGTGTCGCCAGCGCGCGGTGGGCGCGGCACTGACGATCGAACCTCGGTGCGTCCCGATACCGGGACCATCGGGTGTGCAGGCGCCTCTGGTGCGGCGGTATCCATACCCCCGGCCGATGCTTGAGCGCCGAGACGCACGCGACCGTCGCGCCGGCCCGCACGGCCGCGACCACCGTCGCGTCGGCGCCGGGTGTCTCGTACCAGCCGCGACGGATCACCCCGAGCGCCGCGTGCCGGCGCAGTTCGTCGACCTCGGCGGCGTCCACGCCGGCCCTGACCAGCTGTCGGCGGGAGACGACGCCGCCGTTGGCCGCGGCGAGCTCGGCGATCAGATCGTGGGTGTTCATGGGCCGATCGTGCCGGTCGTCCCGCCCTGATCATCCCGACCCGGGTCTGCCCTGTGGACAGAACACGTTAGGTACCCACATCTGTGGAGGAGCGCCGTCCGAAACCGTCGTTCAGCGAGGTCAGGACAGAAATACTTCGCCGCGATCGAATTTCGAGCAGGTTTGTGAACGCGCTACACCTTGCTGACCGCGTAGAAGACGGCGTTGGGCACGGCGCCCGCCTGGACGGAGCTCACGGTGACCACGTAGCCCCGGCCGGAGAACTGCGCGGACTGGGTCGCGTTGTCCGGGGCGCCCGCCCCGGCGCCGAGCGCGATGTAACCGGCGTCGGTGAGCTTGCGCTTCGCGGTGTCGAATCCGCCGTCGCCGGCCTGCACGGTCACGTTGTAGACGGTGACACCGCCCTGCTGCCGCTCCCCCGCGTCGATGAGGTTGCCGTCGACGATCGGCACGTCGGCCTCGGGGAACGATGCGGGCAGGGTGACGGTGGCCGCCGGAGTGTCCTTGGCGTCGTCGCCGCAGCCCGCGGCGCCGAGGAGCAGCCCCGCCGCCGCGAGGGCGCCGAACGCGCCCCGCGCCAGACGCGCACCCCGCGTAGCCGAAGTGATCGGACGATCCGTCAACTGGTCCATGCAGCTCCCCACATGCCTACCGGTAGAATTCGAAAAGAACGACACCCCGCTCATGAAGGACGGAGTGCCCTTGCTTGTCATCCTTGTCTGTTTGTCACTGGCGACCTTAGCCGCACCGATCGTGGTCGGCCGTTTCGGCGCGCGCGGATTCCTGGCACTCGCCCTGGCTCCCGCCGCGGCCCTGGTCTGGATCATCACCGTCTGGCCCGTCTCCGGCGAGCCCGACCGCACGGAGTCCCTGCAGTGGATCCCGGCGCTGAACATGAACGTGGATCTGCGGCTGACGCCGCTCGCGGCGGTCATGTCCGTGCTCGTGCTCGGTATCGGCGCGGTCATCCTCGTGTACTGCGCCGGCTATTTCACCGGCGTCTCGAACACCCGCAAGCTCCCCACCTTCGCGGCCGAACTCGTCGCCTTCATGGCCGTCATGTTCGGTCTGGTGGTCAGCGACAACATGCTGGTCATGTACGTCTTCTGGGAGCTCACCTCGGTGCTGAGCTTCCTGCTCGTCGGCTACTACGCCGAACGCGCCACGAGCCGCCGCGCCGCCACGCAGGCGCTGCTCGTCACCACGCTCGGCGGGCTCGCGATGCTGGTCGGCATCATCGAGCTGGGCGAGCACTACGGCACCTACCTCTTCTCCGAGGTCATCGCCCGCGCCGTCGGCGACCCGTCGACGATCTCGATCGGTGTCGAGGTGGGCGTCGTGCTCATCCTCATCGGCGCGATCAGCAAGTCGGCGATCGTGCCCTTCCACTTCTGGCTCCCCGGGGCGATGGCCGCCCCGACCCCGGTCTCGGGCTACCTGCACGCGGCCGCCATGGTCAAGGCCGGCGTCTTCCTCGTGGCGCTGCTCGCCCCCGCCTTCGCGCACCTCACGTCGTGGCGCGTGATCGTGCTCGGCCTGGGCATCCTCACCATGATCCTGGCCGGCTGGCGTGCCCTGCGGGAGTTCGATCTCAAGCTGATCCTCGCCTTCGGCACCGTGAGCCAGCTCGGCATGCTCATGGTGCTCGTCGGTACCGGCGAACGGAACGTCGCGCTCGCGGGCATGACGATGCTCACCGCGCACGCCCTGTTCAAGGCGACGCTGTTCATGGTGGTCGGCATCATCGATCACGCCACCGGTACGCGCGACATCCGGCGCCTGGCCCGCCTCGGCGACCGGCAGAAGGTGCTGGCCGTGATCGCGGCGCTGGCCGCGGCGTCGATGGCGGGCATCCCGCCGCTGTACGGCTTCGTCGGCAAGGAGGCGGCGCTCGAGACGGTGCTGCACGCGTCGCTGCCGTCGCCGGTCCCCGTGCTCCTGCTGGTGGGCCTGTGCGCGGGTTCCGCCCTGACGGTGGCGTACAGCATCCGCTTCCTCTGGGGCGCCTTCGGCCGCAAAGGGCAGGCCAAGCCGACCAGCGCCGTCGAGAACATGCACGGGATCAGCCCGCTGTTCCTGGCCGGGCCCGCGTTGCTCGCCGTGCTCAGCCTGATCGACGGGATCTTCTCGCCGTGGCTCGATCACGTGCTCGCCGAGTACCCCGACCGGTCCTTCCCGCCCGCCGAGGATCCGTACCATCTCGCGCTGTGGCACGGCTTCACGCTGCCGCTGCTGCTGACCGTGCTGATCATCGCGACGGGCGTCGTCATCGTCCAGCCGCACAGCCCCTTCTCGCGGCTCCGGCGGCGCAACAGCGTGCTGCTCGGCAACGCGGACCGCCTCTACGACGCCACGCTGCGCGGCGCCGACGTGCTGTCGCTGCGCATGACGCAGAGCACGCAGCGCGGTTCGCTGCCGCTCACGCAGGGCACGATCCTGCTGACGCTGGTGCTGCTGCCGGTCCTGGTCCTCGCCTTCGGCACCCGTGCGCGGCCCGAACTGCGGGTGGACGCCTCGCCGCTGTTCCTGTCGATCTCGGTGCTGATGTGCGCCGCCGCGTTCACCGCGGTCGTGCTGCGGAACCGCCTGGCGACGGTGCTCGTCGTCGGCGTGACCGGCTACGGCACGGGCGTGATCTTCGCGATCTACGGGGCGCCCGACCTCGCGCTGACCCAGTTCCTCGTCGAGACGCTGACCCTCGTCGTGTTCGTGCTGGTGCTGCGCAAGCTGCCCGCCGAGGCGCCCATCACGGGCAGCCGCCCGACGCGGGTGGCGCGTGCGCTGCTCGGCATCGCGGTGGCGGCGATGGTCGTCGTGGTGGCGATCGCGGCGCGCGCCGCCCGGGTGGCCGCGCCCGTCGCGGACCGGCTGCCGGAGCAGGCTTACAAGTTCGGGTACGGCCACAACACGGTGAACGTGATCCTGGTCGACATCCGCGCCTGGGATACGTTCGGCGAGATCTCGGTGCTCCTGGTGGCGGCGACGGGCGTCGCCTCGCTGGTCTTCCGGAACCGCCGGTTCGGCTCGGCGCCGCGGGTCAGCCCGGAGGCCGCCGCCGCGGCCGCCGCGGCGCCCGGCACCACGTGGCTGCGGGGCAGCGCGCTCCGCGATCCCCGGCACCGCTCGCTGGTCCTGGAGATCACCTCCCGCATGGCCTTCCCCACGATCATGGTGGTCTCGGTCTACTTCTTCTTCGCCGGGCACAACGCGCCGGGCGGCGGCTTCGCCGGTGGCCTGACGGCAGGCCTCGCGCTGGTGCTGCGCTACCTCGCGGGCGGTCGCTACGAGATCGGCGAGGCCCTGCCGCTCGACGCGGGCCGCATCCTGGGCACGGGCCTGCTGCTCGCGGCGGGCGGCACCATCGTCTCGCTGCTGGCGGGCGCCCCGGCCATGTCATCGGTCGCCTTCGAGTTCACCCTGCCGGTCTTCGGTGACGTCAAGGTGGTGACAGCGCTGATCTTCGACGCCGGCGTGTACCTCATCGTCGTGGGCCTGGTCCTCGACGTCCTGCGCAGTCTCGGAGCGCGCCTCGACCTGGAGGGATCCCCCGCCGACATGACCTCGCCCCTGCCCGTCCAGTCGGGGGGTGGCGCACGATGATCGTCGACATCGGTCTCTTCGCCGCGATCGCCGTCATGGTCGCCACCGGCGTGTACCTGCTGCTCGACCGCAGCCTCACCCGCATGCTGATGGGCATCATCCTGTTCGGCAACGCGGTGAACCTGCTGCTGCTCGCGCTGTCGTCCCCGCCCGGCAATCCGCCCATCGTCGGGTACTTCTCGGAGGGGCGCCTCACCGACGCGGATCCGCTGGCGCAGGCCATGATCCTCACCGCGATCGTCATCACGATGGGCATGGCGGCGTTCATCCTCGCCCTGGCCTACCGCTCGTTCACGATCAACACCGACGACGAGGTCGACGACGACCCCGAGGACACGAAGGTCCTCGAGCGCGACGCCGACATCGCCGCCGACGATCCCGACTACGACGCCTCGGACGACCCGATCACGGGCGCACCGTCGGCCCTGGGCGACGCCTACGGGCCCGACGGCGAGCTGCTCACCCCCGAGGAGCTGGCGCAGGCCCGCGTCGACGTCGTGGACACCGGCGCGCTGCCGCTGCCCAGCGTGCCGCGCGAGAAGCAACTGCCGCCCGTGGAGCAGGAGGGCGAGCGATGATGAGCGAATCGACGATGCTCGCCCTGATCCCACTGCCGACGGTGCTGCCGATCGTCGCCGCCGCGATCACGATGGTGATGGGCCGGCATCCCCGGCTGCAGCGCCTGATCTCGCTGATCTCCCTCGTGGCGATCGTCGCGGTGGCCGCGCTGATGCTGTACTACACGGACCGGCACGGCACCGTCGCGCTGCACGTGGGCGGCTGGGGCGACCGCGACGGCGGGGGCGGCCCGCTCGGCATCACCCTCGTCGCCGACCAGCTGGCGGCGCTCATGGTCCTGGTCTCGGCGATCGTGTTGCTCGGCGTCCTCGTGTACTCGGTGGGGCAGGGCATCCGCGACGGCGACGAGCACCAGCCGGTCTCGATCTTCTACCCCACGTACCTGATCCTGGCGGCCGGCGTGTGCAACGCCTTCCTCGCGGGCGACCTGTTCAATCTGTTCGTCTCCTTCGAGATGCTGCTCGCCGCGTCCTTCGTGCTCCTGACGGTGGGCGGCAGCGCCGACCGGATCCGCGCCGGCGTCTCGTACGTCATGGTCTCGATGGTCTCGTCGGTGATCTTCCTGCTGGGCATCGCCTACGCCTACTTCGCGACGGGCACGCTGAACCTCGCGGACATGGCGATCAAGCTGCAGGACCTCCCGGCCGGCACGCGGACGACGCTGTTCGCGGTGCTGCTGGTGGCGTTCGGCATCAAGGCGGCGGTGTTCCCGCTGTCGACGTGGTTGCCGGACTCCTATCCGACGGCGCCCGCCCCGGTCACCGCGGTCTTCGCCGGCTTGCTGACCAAGGTCGGTGTGTACGCGATCATCCGTGCGCACACGCTGCTCTTCCCGGGCGGCGCGCTCGACGACGTGCTCATGATCGCGGGCCTGCTCACGATGATCGTGGGCATCCTGGGCGCGATCGCGCAGACGGACATCAAACGTCTGCTCTCGTTCACGCTGGTCAGCCACATCGGCTACATGATCTTCGGCATCGCGCTCTCCACCCCGCTGGGCCTGAGTTCGACGATCTACTACGTGGTGCACCACATCCTCGTGCAGACCACGCTGTTCCTCGTGGTGGGCCTCATCGAACGGCAGGCGGGCGCGGCCTCGCTGCGCCGGCTCGGCGGGCTCGCCGCGGCCAGCCCGGTACTGGCGATCCTGTTCTTCCTGCCGGCGCTGAATCTCGGTGGCATTCCCCCGTTCTCGGGCTTCGTCGGCAAGGTCGGGCTCATCGAGGCCGGTGTGCGGCAGGGCTCGGTGCTGGCGTGGGTGCTGGTGGCGGGCAGCGTGATCACCAGCCTGCTGACCCTGTACGCGGTGATCCGCGTGTGGACGAAGGCGTTCTGGCGCCCCCGCTCCGACGCCCCGGAGGGGCAGCTGGCCGTCGCGCACCCGGAGGCCCTGCTCGACGACGCCGACGTCATCGAGTTCGCCGACCGCGAGGACCCGGGCCGGATGCCGATGAGCATGGTCGCCCCGACGGCGGGCCTGCTCGGCGTGGGCCTGCTCATCGCGATCTTCGCGGGACCGATGTTCACCGTGACCGACCGCGCCGCCGAGCAACTCCTCGGCCGGGAGGACTACATCGAGGCCGTGCTCGGCCCGGAGGCCGTCTCCCGCCTGCAACCGCCCGACGGTGCCCCCGTCACCGTCGGCCCTCAGAACCGGCAGGGAGGCGCGCATGGCTAAGCGACTCGTGACCCGGATCCTGCCCGACCTGCGGGACGGCCGCGCGGTGGCGGTCAAGCTCGCCCAGCTGGTCTGGCTCGATGCCGTGTGGGTCATGCTGTGGGGCAGCGTGACCTGGGGCAACATCGCGGGCGGCCTGATCGTGGGGCTCGCGATCCTGCTGCTGCTCCCGCTGCCGCCCGTCCCGGTGGAGGGCCGCGTGCACCTGGGCTCGCTGCTCAAGCTGATCGCCGTCTTCATCGTGGAGATGTTCCGGTCGTCGATCGAGGTGGCGTGGCTCGCGATCCGGCCCGGCGCGATGCCGCTCAGCGCGGTACTGCGGGCGAAGGTCTCGATCAAGTCCGACCTGGTGCTCACCCTGCTGGTCGACATGATGAACCTCATCCCGGGCACGATGGTGCTGGAGATCGACACCAAGCGGCGGCTGCTCTACGTGCACGTCGTCGACGTCAGCAGCGAGAAGGCCGTGCGGCAGTTCTACCGCAGCACCGCGCGCCTCGAGCGGCTGTTCATCGACGCGTTCGAGCGCGACAACGAGTGGCACGCCAGCCCGATGCACGGCATCGATGACGACGAGTACCACCACGTCGCGCCCGGTGCCCGTGGCCTGGCGGGCGACGCGCGCCGGATGGCCGCGCCCGAGATCGCCTACCGCAGGGCGCAGAGCACCGAGGGAGAGGGGAAGCCGTGACCGTCGTCTTCGTCATCACCGGCGTGATCCTCATGGCCGCCGCCTTCCTCACCGCCTATCGGCTGCTGCGCGGCCCGAACACTCTCGACCGGGTGGTCGCGGTGGACGCGCTCGTCGCGATCGCCGTCGGCGGCCTCGCGGTGTGGGCCGCGTACAGCCGCAACTCGTCGGTCATCCCCGGGATCGTCGCGCTCTCGCTCATCGGTTTCGTGGGCTCGGTCTCGGTGGTCCGGTTCCGGGTGCCCGACGATGCGGGGACGGCCCCCTCGCCGCCCGACGAGACGCCGGACATCGCGCCGCGGAACGGGGGTCTCCGATGATCGTCGACGTCGTCTCCTCGATCCTGTTCCTCACGGGCGCCGTCTTCGCCGTGACCGCGGCGATCGGCATCATCCGGTTCCCGGACACGCTGACCCGCATGCACGCGGCCACCAAGCCGCAGACCCTGGGGATGCTCCTGCTGCTGGCCGGCGCGATCGTGCGGATGACCGATTCGGTCGACGTGTGGATGCTGGTGCTGGCCGGGCTGTTCACCATGATCACGGCGCCCGCCGTCGCGCACCGGGTCGGTCGGGTGGCCTACCAGGAGCAGCGGCTGCGCGACAGCACCATCGACCCGGACCAGATGGAGACCGGCAACCGCGACTAGCGACCCGCGGGTCACGTACCGGGGCGGCCGGCCCACCGCATCCGCGACCACGGCACAGCGACCTCCGACGGATCGTCGACGAGTCTCGGCCGCTCCGGTCCGGCCGCATCGGAGTGCTCGGCCAGGGCGTGCAGGTAGCGGTGGCCCGTGTCCGGCAGCACCTGCACGGTGGCGTCGACCGGTGCGCCGTGGTCCTGTTCGTAGTCGGCGGCGACGTGCCCGGCCCCGGAGGAGAGACCGGCGAACAGCGCGTGCTCGCGGAGCAGCCGGTGGGTACCGGCCCGGGCGACGTCGAAGGACACCCAGTGGATCACGTCGTAGAGTCCGTGACGCACGTTGTCGAACGGAATCGAGGAGCCGATCCCGGCGATGAGCATGGCGGGGTCCTCGACGTGCTCCGCGCCGAACGTGACACTGCCGAACGGCTGTACGCCGACCAGTTCCACGGCCAGGCCGGCCTCCTCGAAGCCGAGCCGCAGTGCACCGCTGGAGACGCCCGACCCGACGGGCGCCACGAGCCGCACCGCCGCGGCCCCGTGGGCCGCGAGCTCGGTCGCCGTGTCGCGGGCGATGTCCCGGTACCCGAGGTAGTGCACGGGGTCGTGGTACTGCCTCATCCAGTGCAACGACGGGTCCTGCGCGAGCAGTTCGGTGATGCGCCGGACGCGGCGGTCCTGGTCGAGCTTCAGCGAGGCCGACGGCGGCATCTGCTCGAGGTGCACGCCGAGGGCGAGGAGTTGGAGCCGCAGTCCCTCGTCGATCGTCGTCGATCCGATGATGCGGCAGCGGACGCCCGCCTCGTGGCAGGCCAGCGCGAGCGCGTACGCGTAGATGCCCGACGAGGAGTCGATGACGGTGCCGCCGGGCCGGACCCGGCCCGCGTCGAGTGCGGCGCGGAGGGCGGCCCTCGCCGAGGCGACCTTCATCGACTCGAATCGCAGCAGGTACCGGTGTTCGCCGCCGCGGAGGAGGGCGGGACGGCTCAACACCTCGGCGATGTGCCCGTGGGTCCTCATGCGGCGCGACCGATCGCGATCGGGTCCTCCGCGACGCGGAAGCCCTCGGCCCGCACGCGGGAACAGGCGCGGCGCAGCCGTTCCCGCGGGTGCCCGCGCTCGAACAGCAGGCCCGCGACGTTCCCGGAGTGCGCCACCTGCACCCCGAGCGCTCCCCCGTGCTCGGCCGCGGCGATGAGGCGCTCGAGGCCCGGCTTGTAGTGGCGGCTCTGGTTGAGCACGGCGCTGCGGGTCGCCACTGCGGCGACGCCCGCCGCATCACCGGCGGCGACGGCGCGGCGCAGCAGTGCGCGCAGCACCTCGTACTCCGCCACGTCACCGGTGCCCGTGGGCCGCAGCGCGAGGGTCTCGACCGGCCCGCCGAGCACGCATCGCACCAGGTGCATCGGGGGCAGGGCCTCCCCGAGCTCCTCGATGACGTGGCCGTGCCGGTGCGCGAACAGGATCGGGCGATCGGCCCACAGCGGGTCGGAGGCCCCTTCGGCGGCGACGGCGAGTCGCGCGACCGTGCCGGCATCGAGCTCGGCATCGGCGCAGTCCGCGACCGCGCGGACCGCCGCGAGCACGTCCGCGGTCGAGGATCCCAGTCCCAGGCCGACGGCCGCCGTCCGCGTCACGCGGAGCTCGCCGCCGGTGTACCCGAGCACGCCGTGGGCGCGGAGGTGCGCCAGCGTCGCCGCGGCGGCGCGGCGCGCCTTGACGAGATCGTGTGCGCCGACGGTGGACCGTGCGCGGACGGCGCCGGACGCGTCCGGGGTGAACACCGCCACGGACCCGACGGTGCCGATCGGCACGGTCACGAGGCCGGGGCATTCGCCCGCGACGCGGCAGCGGAACCGGCCCTGCAGGAGTTCGCCGTGGTGGCCGCTGCTCCGCCCGACGCCGCGGCCGCGGGAACCGATGTGTGCCGCTGTCATTCGACGCCCGCCGTCGCGCGGGCCCCGCGCAGCGCGCGCCGGGCGAAGACGACCGCCAGCGCGGTGGCGACGCCGAGGGCGATGCCGACGCCGGCCCAGCCGGCGAGCGCGAGGGCGGCGCCGGCGAGGGCGGCGCCGGCGAACACGCCGACGCTCTGCGCCGCGCCGTTCAGGGACAGGACGGTGCCGCGCACCGGCCCCGCCGCCCGCACCAGCGTCGTGGTCACCGCGGCCGCGATGACGGCGTGCGACGCCGAGACCAGTGCCACCATGAGCCAGGCGACGGCGACGTGGGGCGCGGTGTAGAGCGCCGCCATCGCCGCGGCGGCGACGAGGATCGCGGCCGTCGTCACGCCGAGCAGCCGGTCGGCGCCGCGGTCCTGCATTACCCTGCCGCCCAGGAAGTTCCCGAGGAAGAAGGCGAGGCCGGACGTGGCCCAGACCAGTGAGAACCAGCCGGTGCCGATCCCGAAGCGCTGACCGAAGGCTGCGGCGATGTAGGCGAGGGAGCCCATGAAGGCCAGCGTGCGCAGGAGCGAGACGGTCAGGACGTCGAGTGCGCCGGGTAGGGACCGGACGGTGCGGAACGCCTGCAGGTAGCTCACCGAGGTGTCGCCGCCGCGCGGGTCGCGGCGCCGGGCGATCAGCAGCGCGACCACGAGCAGCACCGCCGTGGTGCCGGCCATGTCGGCGCGCCAACCCCACAGCACGGCGGGCAGCGCGAGCACCGGTGCCGCGAGGACCGCGGTCAGCGTCATGGTGGAGGAGACCAGGGTCGCGGCGCGGGCGGATGCCGACGGCGAGTCGAACCGGTCGGCGGCCATGGCGGCCACCGCGGGGTTGAGGACGGCGGTGCCCGCACCGATCAACAGGCAGAAGGCGACCCAGGCGACGGTGCTGCCCTGGAGCGCGAGGCCGCAGCCCACGGCGAGGACGACCAGCGCCAGCGCGGCGACCGATGACCGGGGCAGCCGGTCCAGCAGGGGCGCCGCCGCGACGCCGACGAGGAGCGCGGCGACCCCGCCGAGGCCGCGGAGTCCGCCGATGAGGTCGACGCCGGCGTGCGCGTCGGCGGCGATGGCGACGAGGAAGTTCGCCATCACCGTGAACGGGACGAGACCCAGCGCGGCGGCGGCGAGCAGCGGCCAGATCGCGCGGACGAGTACCCGATCGGGGAGCGGGCGGTCCGCGGCCGCGCTCACGCGGCACCCCGGTACAGGTACATCGGGGACGCGTCGGCGGAGAACTGCGAGAACGGGAAGTGCTCGGCCGAGAGGGCGCTCAGGCCCGCGCCGAGGAAGGCGCGGGCGACGGCGGCACCGCTCTGCGCGTACACCGCCAGCGGCACGTCGCGCTCCCGGCAGGTCGCGACGATCTCGTCGAAGCTGCCGTTGCCCAGCGTCATCCCCGTCGCGAGCACGGCGTCCGCCTCGGCGAGGACGGCGCGGTGGTCGTCCGCGACCGGGTCGCCCCAGTGCGTGCGCTGCAGGTTCCGGTCCGCGAGCAGCGGCACTCCGCCGCGCTCGCGGATCGCGGCCACCAGCGGATTCACCACGCCGATCAGTGCGACGCGCGCGCCGGGCGCGACGGCGAGCAGCTCCGCCACCGCGGCGTCGCGGGCGATCGCCCGGGCGTCGGGGGTGCCGGTCGGCAGCGTCCGGAGCTCGGCGCGCGGGTCGTCGCGGTGCGGGGCCGCTGCGGCGAGGGCGGCGTCCGCCGCGGCGATCCGCAGCGGCTGCGCCGGTGCGTCGAGCAACGCCGCGAGCGGCTCACCGGAGAGGTCCGCGACCGTGGGGTCGAGCTCGCCCTCCTCGAAGGCGCACGCGCCGAAGGAGTCCCCGACGCGGACGAGGACGTAGCGGTTGCGGTAGCGCTGGTCGCTGCCGGCGAGACGGGTGCCGTGCGCGACGAAGAAGACGCTGCGCGCGATCTCGTCCCCGGCGGCCTCCCTGGCCAGGTCCAGCGCATCGGCGACGGAACCGGGCGCGCTCATCGGGCCGCCCCGCTCTGCTCCAGGTAGTCCGCGAGACCCGCGGCCGCGTCGAGGTTGCGCGGCCCCGCCACCAGCTCGGCGTAGTCCACGACCCGGATGCGGTTCTCGCGCACGGCCGGCGCGTCCTTGATCGGCGACGACTGCCGGAGGTAGTCGATCTTCTGCTGCGCGGGCTGCTTGTCGTAGTCGACGATCACGATCACCTGCGGTTGCGCCTGCACCACGGACTCCCAGCCGACGGAGGTCCACCGGCCGTCCACGTCGTGCGTCACGGAGCGCCCGCCCGCCAGGGAGACCACCTGGTCGGCCGCGGCGCGGCGGCCCGCGGTGTACGGCTCCGCGGTCCCCGAGTCGTAGACGAAGACGGACGGCCGCACCGTCTTGCGGTCGGCGCGCTCCTGCAACGCGCGTTCGCGGGCGCGCAGGTCGTCGACCAGCTTCGTCGCGCGGTCCTGGACGCGGAAGATCGCGCCCAGGTTGGTGAGATCGGTGTAGGTGTCGGCCAACGGGTTCGCTGCGCGCGCGGCGGGCTTGTCGCCGTAGTTGTAGCAGGTCTCCTCCTGCATGTAGCTGTCGATCCGCAGCTTCCCCAGCGATTCCGGCGTGACCCCGCGGGCGGGGCTGAAGCCCGCCTGCCAGCCCGCGAACACCCAGTCCGCCTTGGCGGCTACGAGCGGTTCCTGGGTCAGGACGCCGTCGCTGAGGATCGGCACCTTCGCGTACTCGTCGCGGTACGGGGACTTCGCGATCACACCGTGCACGGTCTTCGGCAGGACGATGCCCTTGATGCGGTCGGTGAGCCCGAGCGCGAACATCTTCTCGATCGCCGAGACGTCGTACGGCACCGCGGCGGTCGGCGACCGGTACTGCTGGTGCACACCGCAGTTGGTGACGTCGACGAGGTCCGTCGTGGATTCTGCGGGCCGCGCACCGCAGGCGGTGCCGGCGAGCAGCGTGCTCGCCGCGACGGTCGCGGCGAGCAGGGAACGGGGAGGCATCGGGGTCGATCCTTTCGATCGGTGGGGTGTTACAGGTCGAAGCGGATGCGCGGCGGTGCTGCGCCGTCCGCGGTGATCACGGGCCGCACGCCGTAGACGTCCGCGATCCGATCGGGTGTGAGGACCGCGGCCGGGGTCCCGGCCGCGACCACTCGCCCGCGGTCGAGCAGCACCAGGCGCTCGCAGCTCTGCGCGGCGAGGTCGATATCGTGGATCGCCGTGACGGTCGTCTTCGTGGTGGCGCGGAGCAGCCGCAGCAGGTCCAGTTGATGCCGCACGTCGAGGTGGTTGAGTGGCTCGTCGAGCAGGAGGACGGGAGTGTCCTGCGCGAGGGCGCGGGCGATGAGGACGCGCTGCCGTTCGCCGCCCGAGAGCCCGAGCACGCTGCGGTCGCGGAGGTGGGTGGCGCCGACCGCGGCGAGCGCCGCCTCGCAGACCCGTGCCGCCGCGGCATCGCCCGCGTCGCCGTGTGCGAACCGGCCGAGCATGACGGTCTCGCTCGCGGTGAAGCCCAGGTGCCCGGTCTCGCTCTGGGTGACGGCGGCGATCCGGCGCGCGCCCTCGCGCCGGCGGAGGGCGCCGAGTTCCTCGCCGCCGACGCGCACGACTCCTGAGGTCGGAGCGATGGCGCGGTAGAGGCAGCGCAGGAGGGTCGACTTGCCGCTGCCGTTGGGCCCGATGAGCCCGATGTGCTCGCCCGCCGCGATGTCGAGCGAGACCTCGTGGAGCACCCGGGAGCCGCCGAGGTCGACGGTGACGCGATCGAGCTCGACCCTCACACGCCACCGCCCAGCAGACCCCCGCGGCGCCGCAGCAGGGCGATGAAGACGGGCACGCCGACGAGCGCCGTGACGATGCCCAGCGGTAGCTCCCGCGGCGCCACCACCAGCCGGCTCAGCAGGTCCACCCAGACCAGCAGCAGCGCGCCGACGACCGGCGCGACCAGGAGCACCGCCCGGTGCGCCGGGCCGACGATCATCCGCACCGCGTGCGGGACCACGAGGCCGACGAAGCCGACGGTGCCCGCCGTCGCCACGAGCACCGAGGTCATGGCCACGATGACGAGGAACAGCACCCGCCGGGCGCGGTGCGGGTCGAGCCCGAGCGACGCGGCCGCCTCGTCGCCCTGTGCGAGGACGTCGAGGACCCCCGCGAGGCGCCCGATGATCGCGCCGCACAGCGCGACCGTCGCGGCAACCAGGGGCAGCACCGACCACTGCGCCCCGCCGAGTCCGCCCAACAGCCAGAACATCACGGACCGCGCAGCGTCGCCGACGGGGTCGAAGAACACGACGGCGCCGGCGAGCCCCTGGAAAGCGAAGGCGAGCACCACGCCCGTGAGCACCAGCCGGACGGGACTGAGCGCACCGTCGGGCGTGCGGCTGAGCAGGTAGACGAGCAGGGAGGCGAGCACGGCCGTCGCGAAGGCCGCCCCGGCGGTGCCCGCGAGCCCGAGCCCCGCGGCGAACCCGGTCGTGACGACGAGGCTCGCGCCGACGGACGCGCCGCTGGAGATCCCGAGGATGAAGGGGTCGGCGAGCGGATTGCGGACGAGGGCCTGGCAGGCGACGCCGGCGATCGCCAGGCCGGCACCGACGAGGGCGGCGAGCAGGACGCGGGGAACGCGGAGGTCCCACAGGATCGAATAGGTGGACGCGTCCTCGCGGGCGAGGGTTCCGCCGGTCAGCGCCGCCCAGAGGAGGCGACGGACGTCGCCGAGCGGCACCGTCGCCGCGCCCTGGGACACCGCGACGGCCATCGACACGACGAGCGCCGCCGCGAGGGCTCCGGCGAGGACGAGCGGGGAGGCGCCGGCGCGACGGCCGAGCGGGGTGGTGAGCACGCGACCAAGTTAACGACAATCATTTTCGTTAACAAAGGCGCATGCGGCCATGGGTGCGCGCCTCCGCGAGGCGCTACGGCAGCACGAGTTCGCCGGTGACCGACCGCACGACGTCGCGGTAGGCGTCGGGGCTGCACACCCCCGCGGCCACGGCGCGCTGCCGCTGATACGAGGCCCCGTGGCGCGGGATCGCGGCGACGGCCTCCAGTTCGCGGGAGCAGCCGAGCCGGCGGGCGATGGGCGCGAGCTGCTCCAGCAGGTCGTCGAGGTCCTCGGTGACCAGGCGCTCGTTGTTGTCGGCGTCCTGGATGATGATGGCGTCCAGGCCGTACCGGGCGGCGCGCCACTTGTTCTCCTGCACGTGCCACGGCGGCAGCGTCGGCAGGGTCTCCCCCGCGTCCAGCCGGGAGTCGAGCCACACGACGAGGCAGTGGATCAGGGCGACGACCGCTTCGAGCTCCGCGAACGAGGACATGCCGTCGCAGATCCGCACCTCGATGGTGCCGAGGTGGCAGGCGGGTCGGATGTCCCAGCGGATCTCGTTGAGGTGGTCGATGATCCCGGTGGTCTTCTGGTCGTGCACGAAGCGCTCGAACTCGCTCCACCGCTCGAACTGGAAGGGCAGGCCCGCGGTGGGGAGCTGCTGGAACATCATCGCGCGGGTGCTGGCGTAGCCGGTGTCGTGGCCGCCCCACATCGGGGAGCTGGCCGAGAGCGCCAGCAGGTGCGGGTAGTGGTTGAGCAGCGCCGAGATGATCGGCAGCACCTTGTCGCGGTGGTTCACGCCGACGTGCACGTGCACGCCCCAGATGAGCATCTGCCGGCCCCACCACTGGGTGCGCGCGATCAGCTCGTCGTAACGCGGATTCTCGGTCAGCTGCTGCGCGTTCCACTGCGCGAACGGATGCGTGCCGGCCCCGAACAGGTCCACGCCCATCGGGTCGGCCGCCGCGCGCACCGCGCGGATCACCGTCGCCAGATCGCCCATCGCCTCCGCGGCGTTGTCACAGACGCCCGTCACGACCTCGACGGTGTTGCGCAGCATCTCGGAGTGCACCTGCGGTGCGAGGTCCGGGTGGCCGGCGCGGATGCCGTCGAACAGCTCCCCGGCGCGACTCACCAGGTCCGCGGTCTCCCGGTCGACGAGGGCGAATTCCCACTCGACACCGATCGTCGGCCGCTGCGACGCCTCGAAGGCGACGGGCTCGATGACTAACCGACCTTGATCACGCCGCAGGCGATGCGCCCGCCGGCGTCGCCGGTGCTGAGGGTCGTCTCGTCCGGCACGGGCTGGCCCGGAACGATGTTGGCGTAGCGCGCCGACGGGATGTTGCCGAAGTTGTCGGGGCCCGCGTGGATCATGAGCGCGTTGCCGTCGGTGTTCTTCTTGATGTCGGCGAGGGTGAAGGCGCCGGTGCTGGTCACGGTCTGACCGGTCCCGTTGGCGTTCACGTAGATCGAGACGAGGTCGCCGGTCATCGGGTGGCCGGAGGCGCCGGGCTTCTGCCAGTGGCCGCCGGCGGAGCCGAAGTTGGTCGCCGAGCCGGGCGCGCCGTTCTTGGCCACCGAGTTCGGCTCGCACTTGCCCACCTCGTGGATGTGCATGCCGTGGAAGCCCGCGGGGAGCCCGGTGACGCGGACGTCGATCACCACGACGCCGTCCTTCTCGGAGAAGGTGGCCTTGCCGGCGCTGCTGCCGTCGGGCTTGACGAGCGAGGCCTCCGCGGTGCCGGCCGACGGTGCGCTCTCGCCCGGCTTGGCCTCCTCACCGTGCGCGCTCGGGTCCAGGCTGCGGACCGGGCCCTGACCGGGCACCGTCGCGCCGGTGACGACCGCGGGCGTCGTGCCGGGCGTGTCCGAGCTCTTCTCGTCCGGGGTGCAGCCCGTCAGGGCGAGGGCCGCCACCGGAAGGATCGCGATCGGGGCGAGGAACTGACGCTTCGTCATCGATGACTCCTTATGGGACGGCTACCGGGGCAGGGCCGCCCTGGGGCTGGTGTTGCCCGAAATCATATCGGGGCCGCTCTCGCGGCGAGGGACAGGTCCCCGCTCCGCCTGTCGCCGGCTACTTTTTCACGACGGCGACGGCGAGCACGCCCTCGCACGCCTCGAGCCCGGCGGGGCGAGCGGCGGTGCCGGAGCCCGGAAGCGCGGTGGAGACCGTCTTCGCGGCGTCCTCGCCACCGTCGTCGAAGTACACGGTGGTGGCGCGCGGCGCGGCGGGCCGGTTCGGCCAGGCCGCGGCGGCCTCGCCCTGCACGGTGAACCCGGCCTTCTTGAGCTTGTCCCGCGTCTCGGCGACCGGCGCCTTGGCGACGGAGATCAGGCACACCGCCGGCTTGTCGGCGGCGGGCTGCGCCGTCTCGGTCGCCGCGGCCTTGATCTTGGCCTCCTGCGCGTTGAGCGCCGCCTGGGGATCGTCGTTGCGGGTCACGAGCCCGTGGACCCCGATGGCCGCGAGGATGATCGCGGCCGAGATCAGGATCATGATGATGGTCCGGATCGGGACGGCGCGGGTGTTCTGAGTGCTCACGACACCCGACTGTATCGGATCACGTGATCTCGAAGCCGAGCTTGCGGGCGGCGCGGGCCCGCTGCCGGCTGGCCCGCACGCGGCGCAGACGCTTGACGAGCATGGGGTCCGCGGCCAACGCCTCGGGCGTGTCGACCAGGGCGTTGAGCACCTGGTAGTACCGGGTCGCGGAGAGCCCGAAGAGCTCCTTGATCGCGTCCTCCTTGGCGCCGGCGTACTTCCACCACTGGCGCTCGAAGGCCAGAATGTCGTGCTCGCGCCTGGTCAGGCCGTCCTCGCCGCGTTCGTCGACGGGCTGCGCATCAGTTCGGTCCGTCTTCTGCGCGGCCGCACCGGCGCCCTCCATGCGTTCCCCTCGCATTCGAAATAACACTTCTGTAGTTCGCTTCAATCTAACCACGGCCGGCGGCGGTGCCACGGGGCTACGGGCGCGTGTCGCGCAGCTCGCGCCCCTTCCGCGCCCGGTGCGCCGGTGCGGCCCGCACCGCCCCCGACTACCGTGTACGGCATGTCCGTTCTCCCCATCGTCATCGTCGGCGACCCCGTGCTGCACACCCCCACGACGCCCGTCGAGCTGGACGCGGACGGCAGGCCGTCGGCCGAGATCGTGACGCTCCTCGACGACATGTACGAGACCATGGACGTCGCCAACGGAGTGGGCCTCGCCGGCAACCAGGTGGGCCGCGACCTGCGGCTGTTCGTCTACGACTGCCCCGACGAGGAGACCCGCGAACGGCGCCGCGGCGAGGTGATCAATCCCGTCCTCACCACCTCGGAGATCCCCGAGACCATGCCGGATCCGGACGACGACTGGGAGGGCTGCCTCTCCGTTCCCGGCGAGTCCTTCCCGACGGGGCGCGCCGACTGGGCGAAGGTCGTCGGCACCGACCGCAACGGCGAGAAGGTGGAGATCGAGGGCACGGGCTTCTTCGCGCGGATGCTGCAGCACGAGACCGGACACCTCGACGGCTTCCTCTACACGGACGTCCTCACGGGCCGCTACGCCCGGCAGGCGAAGAAGTTCATCAAGAAGCAGGGCTGGAACGTGCCGGGCCTGACCTGGGTGCCCGGCACCGTCGAAGACCCCTTCGGGCACTGACGTGCCCGCCGTCGGCGACCGGGTGGTGGTCCGGCGGCTGCTGCCGTCCGGGCAGGCCGCGGACGTGATCGGGACCCTGCTGTCCGACGGCGACCCGCTGCTCGTCCGTGCCGACCGGGACGGCGCGGAGCACGTGATCGCGCGCGCCGAGATCGTCCGGGCGAAGACGGTGCCGCCGCGCCCCGTCCGCGCGAGCGAGATCCGGTCGCTGGACCTGGCGCGGGCCCGGTCGTGGTGGTCGGTCGAGCGGGAGTGGATCGACGGCTGGCTGTGCCGCGCCGCCCCTGGCCTGCCCGGGCATCGGGCGAACGCCGCCGCCCCGCTGCACCCGGACGCCGCGCTCGACCGGCTCGACGGGGTGCGCGCCTGGTACGCCGCCCGCGACCTGCCGCTGCGCCTCATGCTCTCCGAGCGGGTGCTGCCGGGCTCCGCCGGCCTCGCTCCCGTCGACCAGCCGACCGACGTTCTCACCGCACCGGCCGGTAGCGGCGGCGCCGATCCGGGCGTGCGTTTCGCCACCGACCCCGACGCCGACTGGCTCGCGCTCACCGGCACCGCGGCGCCGCTCGTGACCTCGGTCGACGGGGTCGCGCTGTTCGCCGCGCTCGACGGGCCGGACGGTACCCCCGTCGCCGCCGCGCGCCTCGCGATCGCCGCCGACGCCGCGGGCACCGCGTGGGGCGGTATCAGCTCGATGACCGTCGCACCGGAGCACCGGCGGCGAGGACTCGCGACCCGCCTCCTCGGCGCCCTCCGCTCGCGCGCGGCCGACGCGGGCGCGCGCCGGGTCTTCCTCGAGGTCACCCACGAGAACGCTGCGGCGCGGGCGGTGTACGGGGCGGCGGGCTTCGCCCGGCATCACGGCTACCACTACTGGGTCGAGCCGCGATGACCGCGCCGTCCTCCCCGCAGTGGGGCCCGAGCCCGGCCGGGTACCGCCGTTCCGAGATCACCGTCCCGATCGGTCGCGGCGATGCGGACTTCACCCGCGCGGCGCACGACGTCCTGCGGTGGGCCGTGAAGACGCGAAGCGGGTTCACGGTCTCCACCGACGGTCCCGTCGAGCCCGGTCAACGACTCACGGTGACCGCGCGGGTCGCGGGCCTCTCGGTGCGGGAGCCCGTCCAGGTTGTCGACGTCGTCGACACGCACGACCGCGCCGGGTTCTCGTACCGTGCACTGCCCGGACATCCCGTGCGCGGCGAGGAGGCCTTCGTCGTGCACCGGGACGGCGATGTCGCGCTCCTCACGATCCGCTCGCTCACCCGAGCCGCACCGCGAGGCTTCTGGCGCACGGCCTTCCCGGCGCTCCTCGTCGCGCAGCGCGTGGCCCGCGCGCGGTACGTCCGGGCGCTGCGCGCCCCGGGCGGCCCCGGAGCCTAGGTGTGCGCCGCGGAGGTGACGACGTCCTGGTACTGCGGGAAGCGGGTGAGGAAGGAGCGCACGTAGGTGCACACGGGGATCACGCGCCGGCCGCGGGACCGCAGATCATCCAGGACTCCGGAGACGAGGGCACGGGCGAACCCCTGCTTGCCGAACTTCTCCATCACCACCGTGTGCAGCAGGATCACGTCACCGTGCTCGGTGACCTCGTAGCCCTCCACCCCGATGAGCTCGTCACCGGCCCAGAGTTCGTACCGGTCGCGCACCGGATTGTCGAAGAGACGCAACGGCTCCCCCAGTTCCAGCGTGGGCGGGGGAACCTCGACCTTGTCAGCCATGAACACCTCCATGTGATGCGGATCACTCCACCGTACGCCGGAACACCGACAAGTCGGCGCACTCGCGACCGGTGTTTTCACATCCGTCACATTTCTCGATCATGAATATCGAAACGCGGCTACTGTGGATCGCATGACGCTGGTCGCCCGCGGTCTCACGCGGACCTTCAAACAGCACCTCGCCGTCGCGGACGCGACGCTCGCGCTGACTCCTGGCCGCATCACCGGCCTGGTCGGACCGAACGGGGCGGGCAAGACGACGCTGCTGCTCATGCTCGCGGGCCTGCTCCGACCGTCGAGCGGTGTCCTCGAGCTCGACGGCGCGCCCGTCGCGCCCGAGGCACTGCGCACCCGGGTCGGCTGGATGCCCGACGTCTTCGGTACCTGGGATTCATTGACCCCCACGGAGATCCTGACCACCTTCGCGAAGCTGTACGGCGTCCCGTCGGGCGAGGCCCGCACCCGAGCGAAGGACCTGCTGGCGCGCGTGCACCTGACGGAGTTCGCCGACCGCCCCGCCCAGGTGCTCTCGCGCGGACAGAAGCAGCGGCTCGGCTTCGCCCGCGCGATGGTGCACCACCCGCCGATCCTGTTGCTCGACGAGCCCGCCTCCGGCATGGACCCGCGCTCGCGGTTCGAGCTGCGCGACTCGCTGCGCGCGCTCGCCGACAGCGGTGTCGCCGTCCTGGTCTCCTCGCACATCCTGTCCGAGCTCGGCGAGATGGTCGACGACGTGGTGATGATGGCACGGGGCCGCACCGAGGCACCGCCGGAATCCACGGTGACCCGGTGGCGGATCCGGCTGCTCGGCGAACCGCCGAGCGGCGGAACGTATCTCACCTTCGCATCCGAGAATGACGCCGCCGCGCACCTCGCGCAGCGCATCGCCGACGGTGCCGAGGTCGTGGAGTTCGCCCGCGCGACCAACGCCCTCGAGGACTCGTACTTCGCACTGGAGGCTGATCGCACATGAACGGCTTCACACAGTGGTGGCGCACCGTCGGAGTGATCACCGGGCTGGAACTGCGACAGCGCACCCGCGCCACCCGCTGGCGGGTCCTTCTCGGCGCGTTCTTCCTCGTCGTCTCGGCCGTGGTCTTCGGCTCGCTGTGGTTCGCGTTCGCGATGAGCCCGGAGCGAAAGGACTGGGCCTACGACGGTTGGTCCGAGAACCTCTACTTCATCGTCCTCGGCTTCGTCGGCTTCCTCGGTTTGGTGATCTCCCCGACGATGACGGCGACCTCCATCAACGGCGACCGCAAGGACGCGACTCTCGCCGTCGTCCAGGCCACGCCCGCGAGCGGGGCGCAGATCGCCGTGGGCAAGCTGCTCGGCGCGTGGATCGCCTCCTGCGCGCTCCTTCTGGTCGCAACGCCCTACGTCATCTGGGCGATGGTCGAGGCCCCGTATCCGGTATGGGCGTCGGTCCTCGGTGTCGTCGTGGTGGCGCTGCTGTTCCTCAGCTACTGCGGTATCGGCCTGGGCTTCTCAGCCCTGTTGTCGAGACCCATCGGTTCCGCCGCCGTCACTCAGTTGGCGATGCTGTTCCTGTTGATCGGGCTTCCGCTCATCACCGCGATGCTGGTTCCGGCGACGGTCTCCCAGCAGAGCGCGATCCAGACCAGGTTCGAGTACAACGACTCCGACAGCACCGGCCGGTGCACCGAGGTACGCGAGCAGGTCGAGGTCACGCACACCGAACGCATCTGGTGGATCCTGGCACCGAACCCCGCGGTGGTCTTCGCGGATGCCGCTTCGCAGTCCGAGCCGGGCAGGCCGCCGGGCGGCATGCCCCGCCGCTACGCCGACTACACCGGCGCCGAACCCGACGAGACCGCGCTCGGCGAACTCGCTGACGTCGTGTCGGACACCCGCACCGGCCCGAATCCCGACCAGGACCGGACGTGCTCCGAGAAGTACGCGAATCGGTACCCATCCTCCCGGTACGACGACTGGGACACGACCCGGAACGTGGGCCGCACCTGGTACTGGGGTCTGCTGGCGAACCTGGCGCTGGGTGGGATCGGGCTGGCGTTCGCGGCCCGCCGGCTGCGGGTTCCCGCCGCAGACCTGCCCCGGGGCGTACGGATCGCCTGAGACTCCTCGGCAGGTGCGCTACGCTCGGAAGCGCACACCACACGGGAGCTCACCGCAGTGAGCTGAGAGGACGTCTAGAGCGGGCGTCGACCGTACGAACCTGTCCGGGTAATGCCGGCGTAGGGAAGAGGAGTCCCGCATGTCCGTTTCATCATCCACCCCCGTCTCCACCGTCACCGTCGGCCCGATCGAGGGCTCGCAGAAGCAGTACCGCACCCTCCCCGGCGCCGACGGCGGTGCCGATCTCCGCGTGCCGTTCCGGCGCATCGCGCTCACCAACGGCGATCACCACGACGTCTACGACACCTCCGGTCCGTACACCCAGTACACGTCCGAGGACCAGCTGCACGACCTTTCCGAGGGCCTGCCCAAGACCCGCGACGCCTGGAACAAGCCCGCTCCGGTCGACGGGGCGAGCACCCAACTCGCCTGGGCCCGTGCGGGAATCATCACCGACGAGATGCGCTTCGTCGCCGCCCGCGAGGGCTTCGACCCGGAGAGGGTCCGCGAGGAGGTGGCCGCCGGCCGCGCGGTGATCCCCGCCAACCGCAAGCACCCCGAGCTGGAGCCCGCCATCATCGGCAAGGCCTTCGCCGTGAAGATCAACGCGAACATCGGCAACTCGGCCGTGACCAGTTCCATCGCCGAGGAGGTCGAGAAGATGGTGTGGGCCACCCGCTGGGGCGGCGACACCATCATGGACCTCTCTACCGGCAAGGACATCCACGAGACCCGCGAGTGGATCATGCGCAACGCGCCGGTCCCCGTGGGCACCGTCCCGATCTACCAGGCGCTGGAGAAGGTCAAGGGCGACCCGACCAAGCTCACCTGGGAGATCTTCCGGGACACCGTGATCGAGCAGTGCGAGCAGGGCGTGGACTACATGACCGTGCACGCGGGCGTGCTGCTGCGCTACGTCCCGCTCGCCGCGAACCGGGTCACCGGCATCGTCAGCCGCGGCGGCTCGATCATGGCGGCGTGGTGCCTCGCGCACCACGAGGAGTCCTTCCTGTACACGCATTTCAGTGAGCTGTGCGAGATTCTCCGCGAGTACGACGTGACCTTCTCCCTCGGCGACGGCCTGCGCCCCGGCTCCATCGCGGACGCCAACGACGAGGCCCAGTTCGCCGAGCTGCGCACCCTGGGGGAACTGACGAAGGTCGCGAAGTCCCATGGCGTGCAGGTGATGATCGAGGGACCGGGACACGTCCCGATGCACAAGATCGTGGAGAACGTGCGGCTCGAGGAGGAGCTGTGCGAGGAGGCGCCGTTCTACACGCTCGGCCCGCTCGCCACCGATATCGCGCCGGCCTACGACCACATCACCTCCGCGATCGGCGCGGCGATCATCGCGCAGGCGGGCACGGCGATGCTGTGCTACGTCACGCCGAAGGAGCACCTGGGGCTGCCCAACCGCGACGACGTGAAGACCGGTGTCATCACGTACAAGATCGCGGCGCACGCCGCCGACCTGGCGAAGGGGCACCCCGGGGCCCAGGCTCGCGACGACGAACTGTCCAAGGCGCGCTTCGAGTTCCGCTGGGTGGACCAGTTCAACCTGTCGCTGGACCCGGACACCGCACGCGAGTTCCACGACGAGACGCTGCCCGCCGAGCCCGCCAAGACCGCGCACTTCTGCTCGATGTGCGGCCCGAAGTTCTGCTCCATGCGGATCAGCGCCGACGTGCGCGCGTACGCGGAGGAGCACAACCTGGTGACGCAGGAGGACATCGACGCCAAGCTGGCGGCGGACATGGCGGCGAAATCGCAGGAGTTCGCCGACGCCGGTGGGCGCGTGTACATCCCACTGGAACCCTCCCGGGCATGACGACCGGCGCGACCGACCGGACGACGGTGACGGTCGGCGCACCGTCGCGCCTGCCGACCGCCCCGCAGGGCACCGCGCCGCGCCGCGTGCTCACGATCGCCGGATCGGATTCCGGTGGCGGCGCGGGCATCCAGGCCGACATGCGGACGTTCGCCGTGCTCGGACTGCACGCCTGCGTCGCGATCACCGCGGTGACGGTGCAGAACAGCGTGGGCGTGCAGGACTTCCGCGGTGTCGATCCGGCGATCGTCGGTGCGCAGATCCGTTCCGTCGCGGGTGACATCGGCGTCGAGGCCGCGAAGACCGGCATGCTGGCGTCCACCGAGATCATCGAGGCCGTGGCCGCCGCGGCGGACGCCGAAGGCATCGGCAACGGCCGCGCGACTCCCCTCGTGGTCGACCCGGTGGCCGCGTCGATGCACGGCGATCCACTGCTCGCGACCGAGGCGCTGGATGCGCTGCGCACGGTGCTCATCCCCCGCGCCACGCTGGTCACCCCCAACCTCGACGAGGTACGGCTGATCACCGGCATCGAGGTGATCGACGAGGCCACGCAACGCGCGGCGGCGGAGGCGCTCCTCGCGCTCGGCGCGCAGTGGGCGTTGGTGAAGGGCGGTCACCTGCGCGGTAACCCCGAGAGCCCCGACCTGCTCACGGACGGCACCGCATCCGTCGAGTTCACGACTCCCCGCGTCCCGACGGGGCACGATCACGGCGCCGGCGACACCCTCGCGGCGGCGACGACGGCGGCCCTCGCCCACGGCGCGACGATGCCGGCGGCGGTCGAGTTCGGCAAGGCCTGGGTCACCCAGGGGCTGCGCTGGGCGTACCCGCTCGGCGCGGGCCACGGCCCCGTCAACCCGCTCTGGGCCGTGGCACAGGACGGCTGAGCGGGGCCCGCCCGGCGGTATCCTCGGCCCATGCGGTTCCTTCCCCTGCCCGATACCGGCGAGACCCCCGTGCGGGTCATGACCATCGCCGGGTCCGATTCGGGCGGCGCCGCGGGACTGCAGTCGGACCTGCGCACCTTCGCCCTCGCCGGGGTGCACGGCACGAGCGCGGTCACCGCGGTCACCGTGCAGAACAGCCTGGGCGTCACGGGATTCCATCCGATCCCGCCGGAGACGGTCGCGGGCCAGATCCGCGCCGTGGTGGAGGACATCGGGATCGGGGCGGCCAAGACCGGCATGCTCGCCACGGCACGGATCATCGATGCGATCGCCGACACCGCCGAGGAGCTGGGTATCGGCGCCACCATCCCGTTCCTGGTCGACCCCGTGTGCGCCTCACAGCACGGAGACCCGCTGCTCTCTCCGGAGGCTCTGGGGACCCTGCTGCGCCGCCTGTTCCCGCTCGCGCACCTGGTGACCCCCAACCTCGACGAGGTGCGGCTGATCACCGGCATCGACGTGGTCGACGACGCCACGCAGCGCGATGCCGCGCGCGCCCTCCACGCCCTCGGCCCGCGCTGGGCGCTGGTCAAGGGCGGGCACCTCCGCACGGCCTCCACCAGCACGGACGTGCTGTACGACGGTGCCGAATTCCTCGAGTTCGAGGCCCCGCGGCTCGGCACCCGGCACGACCACGGCGCAGGCGACACTCTGGGCGCGGCCGTCACCTGCGCACTGGCGCACGGCTACGCGGTCCCCGAGGCGGTGGCCTTCGGCAAGGAGTGGGTCACCCGGTCACTCGCTGCGGCGTACCCGGTGGGCGCGGGCCACGGCCCCGTCAACGCGTCGTGGCGGCTGCGCGAGCACCCCTGAGCCCCGCCCAGCGGTTCATCGCCGCCACCACGAGCGGCAGCGCGAGCACCACGATGATGAGCCGCAGGCTCTGGACGGTCGCGATGAGCGCCATGTCCGCCTCGGCGCTCCCCGCCGCGCTGGCCACCACGGCGTTGATGCCGCCCGGCGTGGTGGCGAGGTACGCATCCGCCATCGACACCCCCGTGAGCCGCGCGGCGACGCCCGCCAGCAGCGCGACCACGCCGCACAGCACCACGATGCCACCCGCGATCGCGGGCAGCAGGTGGGCCAGCCGGCGCAGCAGCCGGCGGTCGAACATCAGCCCGACCTCCAGCCCGACGACGATGAGCAGCAGCTCCTTGAAGGCGCCCTGCGGCGCGAAACCGCGAGTGAGTTCGGCGCCGCCGATCACCGCCGCCACGAGCATCGGCCCGATGAGCCCGCCACCGGGCAGGTGCAGCTTCCGGCCGAGCCACATCCCGGCGAGCGCGAAGACGATGGCGGTGGACAGGCCCGCCACCTGGTCGCCGCGCCCGACGATCTGCAGATCGAACGACCAGGACTGCGCGGACGCCGTCGTCCCGCCGGCGAGGCCGACCATCACGAACGGCGCCGTGAGGCTGACCAACAGCACCCGCGAGTACTGCATCACGCCCACCACGTCCTTACGCGCACCGAGTTCGTCGCACAGGGTCACCACCGCCGACGACCCGCCGGCCATGATGCCGAGGGTGGCCGTGCGCTGGTCGAGGCCGGACACCCAGCGGCTCAGTACCCACGCCGCCGCGACCGACAGGACGACCGTGAGGACCGAGATCACCAGGAACGGCGTCAACACCGGCCCGACGGCGCGCATCGCCTCGAGGTTGAGGTAGCCGCCGAGCATCACTCCGATGAAGGCCTGCGTCCACCGGCCGACCTCCGCCGGGACCGCGACCTCCCGCCCGATCGCGAGCCGTAGGGCGCCGCCCAGGAGCAGTGCGCCCAGCAGCGCCGGGGCGGGGACGCCCCCGCGCGACAACGCCTCCGCCAGCACCCACGCCGCGACCAGGACCGCGAGGTACCGCACCCCGCGCCGCCCGAGGGTACGCCGGACGAGCCCCGGCGCGGGGTCACTCGCAGGCACGTCCGGGGCGGTCGGCGGGGCGGCGCTGTCGACGGTCACCCCTTGTGTGTAGCACTGCGAACGACCGCGGTGAAGGGACGACGACGAACGTTCACGCGTTGCTTACATACACGGTGTGACCTGCGGCGACACGATGATCGAGTGAGTCATGCATCACGTCGCGCGACGAGTGCGACGCCCCCGGCCCAGAGGGCGCCGACCACCAGGACGAGGTACACGAAGGACACCGGCGGACCCCACGGGAAGCTCTCGTCGAAGAGGACGCCCATGAAGTTCTGCAGGTTCGACAACGGCAGGTAGGGGCCCGCGTCGCGGGTCTGCGGAATCGTCGTGATCACGTTGTCCACGACGAACAGGTAGCCCAGGAGCAGCGTGACGGCGCCCGCGCCGTTGCGCAGCGCGCAGCCCACGGCGACCCCGAGGACCGCCGCGAAGGCCGTCCCCACGGGGAAGGCGAGGAAGGAGGCCGCGCCCGAACTGAGCACCTCGCCGGGCGAACCGTCCACGATCAACCCGAACAGCAGGACCGCCACGACCATCGCCAGGGCGTAGGTCACCGCGCACACCACGGCCACCACGAAGGTCTTGGCCAGCAGCGCCACCCACCGGTTCGGCACGGCGAGGAAGGTGGACCGCAGCGTGTTGTAGCGGATCTCGGTGGTCACGGACAGCACGCCGATGACGGCGGCGAAGGTGATGGCGATGCCCGGCAGGACGAAGAATCCGGAGAGCGGCGCGAGTGCGACGACCCCGATGTCCTCGACGGTCTCGCCGATGTTGCGGATGACCAGCGCCACGATCACGGTGATCGCCAGCGCCGCCGCGCACGATCCGATCAGCAGCCACTTGGTGGCGCGGACCGTCGCGATCTTGACGAACTCGGCCTGCACGGCGCGCACGATCATCCGATGCCTCCCGTCCCGCGGTACTCCACCGCACCGCCCGTGAGCCGCATGAACACCTGTTCCAGCGAGCTGCTCTGCGGGGCGAGCTCGGCCAGCGGCAGCCCCTCCGCGGCGGCGATCTCGCCGACCGCGTCGCTCGTGGCGCCGCGCACCGTCAGGACCGTGCGTCCGCCACCACCCGGCGCGGCCTCCGCCGCGGCGTCGACCGCGAGACCGCGCGACGTGAGCGCCTGGGCGAGCTCACGGTCGCGGGGGCTGCGCACCCGCACCGTGTGCTCGGAGTTCTGCGCGATGAAATCGGCCATCGTGCCGTTCCACACGAGGTGCCCCCGGCCGACGATCACCACGTCGTCCGCGGTGAGCGCCATCTCCGCGAGCAGGTGACTCGAGACGAAGACGGTGCGGCCCTGCGCCGCCAACGATTTCATGAAGGTGCGCACCCAGACGATGCCCTCGGGGTCGAGGCCGTTCACGGGCTCGTCGAAGAGCAGCACGCCCGGGTCCCCGAGGAGTGCGCCGGCGATGCCGAGACGCTGTGCCATACCGAGGGAGAATCCGCCGGCCTTCTTCCGGGCCGCGTCCGTGAGGCCCACCGCGGCCAGGCACTCGTCGGCACGACCGACCGGGATGCCGCTGGCCACCGCGAGCCACCGCAGGTGGTCGCGCGCGGTCCGGTTGGGATGCACCCACTTCGCGTCGAGCAGGGCGCCGACCTTCGTCATCGGCCGGTCGATGGTGCGGTACTCGCTGCCGCCGATCGTCGCGCGCCCGGCGGTGGGGCGGTCGAGCCCGAGGATGCAGCGCATCGTCGTGGACTTGCCCGCGCCGTTCGGCCCCAGGAACCCGGTGACCCGACCGGGCCGCACCGCGAACGACAGGTTGTTCACCGCCTGCACGGCCCCGTAGGTCTTGGTCAAGCCCGCGACTTCGATCATGGATTCACGCTAGCAATTCTCGGGCGGCCCCGCCGCGAGCGTGTCACGGCATGGACTCGGCCCGAACCGGACTCCGCGGAGGGGGCGAGCCATGGGCCCCGCGGGCACCTGCTGACGTGAAGGCGCGGTCCAGCGGACCGGCGCCTCGGCTGTGGTTTCCATCACAGCCGCGAATCGGTCATGCGATGATGAATCACCCGCCGCGACCGCCCGGAGAGACCGATGACCGCCAGCACGATCGACGCCGACGCCACCCGGTCCGCCCTCCGCACCATTCGTACGCGCACAGAACTTCCAGTCGCCTTCGTGGGCCTCGTGGATGACGATCACGTGGTGCTCAACGGCGGCGTCGGCCTGCGCACCCCGGCCCTGAGCGGACTGCCGGTCGCGCGCGGCGCGGGCCTCGGCGGGCACGTCCTGCGCACCGGCCGCCCCACCGCCGTGGCCGACTACGGGACCGCGGGCATCACCCAGCACTATCACGCGCACGTGCAGGCCGAGGGGCTGCGCTCGATGGTCGCCGTGCCGCTCGCCGTGAACGGCATCGTGCGCGCGGTCTTCTACGCCGCGGACCGCCGCGAGTCCACCTTCGGCGACAGCATCCTCGGCGCCGTGGCGCAGACCGTCCGCGACCTCGCGTACGAGCTCCGCGTGCGCGACGAGGTGGAACGACGGATGCAGTTCGCCGAGGCCGCGGCCGCGGAGCGGTCCGCCCTCGGCGGCGTCGACCGAGAACTTCTGCGCGAGGTCTTCTCCGAGCTCCGCGCCCTCGCCGGAGAGATCACCGACGGTGCCGTCCGCTCCCGCCTGGAGGCGGCGTGCGGCCGCATCACCGACGTCGGGCGCCCCACCGAACCGGCCGCGCAGCCCGAGCGCCCCCTCACCGCCCGTGAGCTGGACGCGCTCGCCCACGTCGCCCTCGGATGCACGAACGCGGAAGTCGCGCAGCGCCTGTCGATCAGCACCGAGACCGTCAAGGCGTACCTGCGCAGCGCCGGGCAGAAGCTCGGCACCCGGACGCGATTCGAGGCCGTCACCCGCGCCCGCAGCCTCGGCCTCCTGCCGTAAGGACGCGCACCGTCGAACGCGTACCCCCTTTCGGGGGTACCGGCGGTGTGACCGTCATCACTACCGTTCCTGAGGTCCACCGACCCGAGGAGCACACGTGAGCGCACCCGACCTCCCCGCCGTCCCGAAAGCCCGGCTCCGCCGGGTGGCGATGGCCAGTTCGATCGGCACCACGATCGAGTTCTACGACTTCTTCATCTACGGCACCGCCGCCGCCCTGGTCTTCCCCACCATCTTCTTCTCCGACATGTCGCCCGCGGTCGCGACGCTGGCGTCCTTCGCCACGTTCGCGGTGGCCTTCTTCGCGCGTCCTGTCGGCGCGATCCTGTTCGGGCACTTCGGTGATCGCATCGGGCGCAAGCGCACCCTGGTGTGGACACTGCTCATCATGGGCGCGGCCACCGTCGCGATCGGCCTGCTCCCGGGCAGCGAGACCGGCGTCTTCGGGCTCTTCCCGAACGGCATCGGCACACTGGCGCCCGTCCTGCTCGTCGCCATGCGCTTCCTGCAGGGCTTCGCCGTCGGAGGCGAGTGGGCGGGGGCCACGTTGCTGACCGCCGAGTACGCGCCGAAGGGCAAGCGCGGTCTGTACGCGATGTTCCCGCAGCTCGGCCCCGCCTTCGCGTTCTTCCTCTCGAGCGGCACCTTCCTGCTGTTCACCCTGGTCGCCGGCGACACCAAGAACGCCGACAGCGCGTTCATGACCATCGGCTGGCGCATCCCCTTCCTGATGTCGGCGCTGCTGGTACTCGTCGGCCTGTGGGTGCGGCTGTCGGTCGAGGAGACGCCGGTCTTCACCGCGGTCCGCAAGCGCGCGATGGCCGAGATCCACCGCACCAAGCTGCCCTTCCTCGACGCGATCCGCTTCCAGTGGAAGGAGATCCTCATCGCCGGCGGCGCCCTGGCCAGCCTGTTCTCGCTGTTCTACATGGGCACCGCGTTCCTCACGAACTACGCCACCAAGAACCTGGGCTTCGAGCGCAGCACCGTCCTCACCATGGGCATGATCGCCGCCGTCTTCTTCGGCGTCTCGATCGCCGCCTCGGCGGTGTACTCCGACCGGATCGGCCGCCGCAAGGTCATCATGGCGTCGTGTGCACTGGCCGTGGTGTGGGCCCTCGTGCTGTTCCCGATCCTCGACACCAGGTCACTGCCCATGTACGCGCTCGGCCTGATCGGCACGCTGGTCATCTTCGGCATCGCCTACGGCCCCGCGGGCGCCGCGCTGCCCGAGCTGTTCCACGAGCGCTACCGCTACACCGGCGCGGGCCTGGGCTACAACCTCGCGGGCATCTTCGGCGGCGCCGTCCCGCCGCTGCTCGCGGCACGCCTGGTCGCCGACGGTCGCGTGCTGTGGGTGGGCGTCATGCTCGCCGCCCTGTCCGCGGTGAGCGTCGTCTGCTGCTACCTGATGGTCGAGACGAAGGACCACGACATCGTCGAGTCCTCCCCGGCCGACGCGGACGAGGCACGGCCCGGCGAGGATCTCGCCGCCGTCTGACCGGTCAGCGCGTCCGGGCCCCGCCGAGAAGCAGATTCGTCACCACGCGAGCGCTCTCGGCGGGGCTCGTCACGTCGACGTCGTTGACCATCGCGGCGACGGTGCCGAGCATGTACCCCAGCCAGACCTCCGCGATGTCGCCGGTGCCGAGACTCTCGTGCAGCAGGCCGGCCGCGCGGGCGCGGCCGAGGACCGCCCCGAGCCGGTCCGTGGCCTCGCGGTACAGGCCCAGATAGGTGTCGAACGCCTCGACGTCGACCCCCGGGACCTCGAGCGCGAGGAACCGGAACTCGTCCAGGCGCTCGGCGATGTCCAGCAGGACATCGAGGTTCAGGCCCAGGACCGCGGCCTGCAGCCCCTCCACCGTGACCTCCTCGGGCAGCGCGGCGACCACCGCGTCGAGCCGGCGGAGCAGCACCTCCCGGTTCCGCTCGATGAGGACGGACAGCATGTGCCGCTTGCTGTCGAAGTAGTTGTAGAACGTGCCGTGACTGACGCCGGCGCGTTCGGTGATCTCGCGCACCCCGACCGCGGCGTACCCGTTCTCCACGAATTCGGCGATCGCCGCGTCGAGCAGCTCGGCGGAACGGCCGGCGCCCGGCGACGGCGGGGACGCGGGCGAGGGCGCCGCGTCGTGCGAGGGCGCGAGGGCCGGCAGAGCGGTCCGGGCATCGTCGGACAGGACACCGCTGGCCGACATCCGGACGGCGGCGCGGACGTAGGCGCGGCGCCGTTCGGGATCGTCGCCCCCGGTCAGCGCCATCACCAGGCCCGGTACACCGAGCGCGGGGAGCAGGCGCCCCAGCTGCACGGTCTCCTTCTCGGGGGCCTCCGTGCGGGTCACGATCCAGCCGCGGTCGCGGGCGTGTCCGAGCGCGCGCCCCATCATCGAGTCGAAGGTCTGGTACAGGCCCTGAATGCGGAACCGGAGCTCCTCGTCGACGGTGCCGGACTGCACCATCACGACTTTGAGGATGTCGGGCCGCGAGTCGATGAGGTCGAACAGGCGCGCGGCCACCTCCTCGACCATGTTCTCCGCCGTCTGGAGGTCCGCGCTCGCGGTCACCTCGACGACCCGGTCGGGCTGGATCGCCGTCATCAGCTCGTCGACGCAGCGGTCGAAGACGAGGTCGAGGAGTTCGCGTTTGCCCTCGACGTACCGGTAGAGCGTGCCCTGCCCCATGCCTGCGCGACGGGCGATATCGGCGACGGAAGCCTGCTCGTAGCCCTGCTCCGCGAACACCGCGAACGCGGCGTCCGTCAACTCCTCGCGACGGCGCTCCGCGAGGCCGACCGAGGGCGGCCGGCCGCGGCGCGGCCTGGGGGCCTCCGCGACGCCCGACTCCGGTACCGACATGGTTGAAGATTCTATCCCGCATCCCCTCCATGCAGCTCACGCCACTCTGCGATCTCAACGCCCAACGCCGTCGCGGGGCCGCCGAGGCCGAGTATCTCGCACGCGATCGCCCGCCACGGCGCGGTCGCGTGGAGTTCGCCGAGCAGCGCGACCGTCGACATGTCCGTGCGCCGGCCGAGGGCGTGCTCGGCCTGCAGCATCTGCCCCTCGAACTTGTCGTAGAAGCCGCCCGCCGGGAGAGCCGCGGCGACCATCGCCCGCCGCGCCGTCTCCGGGGTGATGGTCACGTCGCCGTCGTGCAGGTGCCAGCCGACGACGTTGTCGATGTACTCGGCCAGGTCCTCGGCGCCCATCAGGTCGGGGCGGCCGATGAACCCGGCCCGGACCGCGAGCGCGTGCACCCGGTCGGTTCGGCCACGCAGCAGCGCCGTGAACAGCTCGCGTTCGAAGGCGTGCTCCGCGTCGGTCAGGTGCACGGTCATCCCGAAGTCGACGAACCCCGCGCGGCCGTCCGGCAGGATCAGCACGTTTCCGGGGTGCGGATCCGCGCAGAAGCGGCCCGTGCGGTACATCTCGCCGCAGTAGAAGCGGTAGATCGCCTCGCCGATACGATCCCGTTTCTCCTGGTCCAGGGTGGTGGCCGCCGTGAACGGCTCCCCGTCGACGAATTCCGTGACCAGTACCCGGCCGGTACACAGCTCGTCGACGGGCTGCGGCACGACGATACCCGGATGCCCGGCGAAGAGGTCGGCGAAGTAGCGGTGGTTGGTCAGCTCGGCGACGAAGTCCACCTCGGCGAGGACCTGCCGGGCGATCTCCTCGGACAGGGCGGCGGCGTTCGTGGCGGGGATGTACTTGCCCAGCACCTTGAGGAGCAGCCGCATGTTCTTGAGGTCGGCCCGGACCATGGCGTCGACCCGCGGATACTGCACCTTCACCGCGACGGCGCGACCGTCGTCGAGGACACCGCGGTAGACCTGGCCGATCGACGCCGCGGCGATGGGCCCCTCGAGCGCGGTGATGCGGCTGCGGCGCTCCCCCAGCTCCTGGTCGAGCAGCTTCATCATGGCGGCATCGGTCCACCGCGGCGCCGCCTGGAACAGGGGTTGCAGGCGATCCGCGAAGGCCGCCCGGGCCGAGGTGTCCGTGATGCCGATGTCGATGACCGCCAGCAGCTGCCCCAGCTTCATGGCGGCCCCGCGCATGCCTCCGAGCACCGTCACGAGGTCGTCCGCGAGGGCGAGGATCGTCGCATCGCGGGCGTCCCGGTCGGCCTGCTCGTCGCGGAACCGCGACGCGGCCAGGGTTCCCGCCGTCCGGGCGGCATGGCGCACGGCGACGCCGCCGATCTGCGCGCCGCGCCGGATCCGTCCCGACGGTGCCGCCGACGCCGCGTCGCGCCCGCCGGGGGCACGCGCGGCGGGATCACGCCCCGCCACGGCCGCCCGTCGTCCCGGCCATCCGGCCGTCCATCGGGGACGAGGCGACGGCCCACTGACGCTGCGGGATCCGCCCGGCGCCCCGGGCGAGCCGGCCCGCCTCCACCGCGAGCCGCATCGCGGTCGCCATCGCCTCCGGATCGGCGGCGCGGGTGACGGCCGACGCGAGAAGCACGGCGTCGCAGCCGAGTTCCATCGCGAGCGCGGCGTCGCTCGCCGTTCCGATCCCGGCATCGAGGATCACGGGCACCGGGCTCTGCGCCACGATCATCTCGATGTTGTGCGGGTTGAGGATGCCGAGTCCGGTGCCGATGGGCGAGCCGGCGGGCATCACGGCCGCGCATCCCACATCGGCGAGCCGCCGCGCGAGGATCGGATCGTCGTTGGTGTACGGCAGCACCGTGAACCCGTCGGCGACCAGCTCTTCGGCGGCCTCCACGAGGGCCACGGCGTCGGGCAGCAGGGTCCGCTCGTCGCCGATCACCTCGAGCTTCACCCAGTCGGTGTGCAGCGCCTCGCGGGCGAGCCGGGCGGTGAGCACCGCCTCCGCGGCACCGAGGCAGCCCGCCGTGTTCGGCAGCGGCATGATCCCCAGCTCGCGGATCGTCCCGAGCACGCCGCCGCCCTCCGCGAGGCTGGTGCGGCGCAGCGAGACCGTGGTCAGCTCGGTGCCCGAGGCGACGAGCGCCGCGCGCAGATGCTCGAGGTTGGCGCTGCCGCCCGTGCCCGTGATGAGCCGCGAGCCGAACTCGCGGCCCGCGATGACCAGGGGATCGGTCCGTTCAGCCACCCTGGACCGCCGTGAGGACCTCGACGTCGGCGTAGGCGGGCAGCGCCTCGTCCCACCGCGAGCGCGGGTGGACGGCGCCGTTCACGGCGATCGCCACGCCCTTGTCGGGGAGCCCGAGTTGTTCGAGCAGCGAGTGCGCCGACGTCCCGTCGTGCACCTGCCGGTCGTCGCCGTTCACCGTCAGCTCCATGCCTGCACCTCCTGCTGAAGAACCATATCGGCCGCTCGCGCGCCCGTCACCGGGGCGAGCAGCAGCCCGTTGCGTCCGTGGCCCGTGGCCGCGTAGACCCGGCCGCCGAGCGGGGCGATCACCGGCACGTTGCTCGCCGTGGTGGGCCGCAGGCCTGCGGTGACCTCGGCGAACTCGTACTCGCGCAGGAACGGCAGCACCGTGAACGCGTCGTCCAGCAGCTCCACCACGGGGCCGATCCGCACGCCGAGGTCGTGGTCGTTCTCGTACTGCGTCGCCCCCACGACCACCCCGTCGGAACGGGGCACCACGTACACCTGCCGCCCCCGCACGCGGGCACGGACCGTCACCTCGGGCGGCGGCAGGCACGTCGCGCCGCGCCGCAGCCGCACCACCTCCCCCTTGACGGGCCGCACGCCGAGGCCCGGCGCAAGGGCGCCGGAATTCGCTCCGGCGCAGACGATCACAGCGTCGCCGGGGAGGTCGTCGAGGCCGGCGGGGCCGTCCACCGCCTCCGCCCGGAAGGTCACCCCCTCGGTGATGCAGGCCGCGCGGAGCGCCCCGTGCACGCGCCGGTTGTCGACGGCGATCTCCGTGGGAGCCGATGCGGCCGCCCGGATCCGCGGCGCCGCACCGGGAACCGCCCGTGCCGCCGCCGACGGACGCAGTGGGCCGAAGACCGCGGCATCACCGACCGCGGCGGCGATCGTCTCCACGTCGGCGGCGTCGCCGTCGTCGACCGCGAGGTGGACGGTACCGCGGGCGGTGATCAGCGGACCGTCGGCGAAGGGCTGGAGGTCGCGCGCGAATCCCTCCCACAGGCCGAGGGATTCGACACCGAGCCGGTACAGTTCGTCCTCGCCGGGCCAGGCCTCGGAGTAGGGGGCGATCATGCCGCCGGCCACCCAGGAGGCACCTGATCCGGGCTGCGGATCGACGACGGTGACGGTGCTTCCGCGCCGTGCCAGGGTCCAGGCGACGGTGAGGCCGACGGTGCCTCCGCCCACGACGGTCACAGTCTTCTTCACGCCGAAATCCTTCCTTCGCCGGCATTACCCGGATCAGGTCTGACGGTCAGGGGCGCGACGTGCCCCACTCTCAGCCCCGCGGCGGGAGCTCCCGTGTGTGTACGTGCCCCAGCCTACTCCGCCGGGCCTACGCTGTGGCCATGATCTCCCCCCGCGAGCGGCTCGCCTCCGCCTCCCTGTACCTGTGCACCGACGCCCGACGCGAGCGCGGTGACCTCGCCGAGTTCGTGGCCGCCGCACTGCGGGGCGGCGTCGACATCGTGCAGTTGCGCGACAAGGGCTCGGCCGGCGAGCGCGAGTTCGGGGCGCTCGAGGCGGCGCAGGAGATCGAGCTCGTCGCGCAGCTGCGGGAGATCGCACACGCGCACGGCGCCCTGGTCGCGGTGAACGACCGCGCCGACATCGCGTACGCCGCCCGCGCCGACGTCCTGCACCTCGGCCAGGACGATCTGCCGGTGCCGGTGGCCCGGGAGATCGTGGGGCCGGACGTGGTGATCGGTCGCTCCACGCACGACGGTGCCCAGGCCCGCGCGGCCGCCGCGGAGGAGGGCGTCGACTACTTCTGCACCGGGCCGTGCTGGCCCACCCCCACGAAGCCGGGCCGCCCCGCGCCGGGGCTGCCGTTGGTCCGCGAGACCGCCGCGGCGGCGCCCGCCCGGAAGTGGTTCGCCATCGGCGGCATCGACCTGCCCCGGGTGCCCGAGGTGACCGCCGCCGGTGCGGACGCGATCGTCGTGGTCCGCGCCATCACCGCCGCCGCCGACCCCGAAGCCGCCGCCCGCGCCCTCGCGTCCGCCCTCACCGCCGGCTGAGCCGTGGCCCTCCCTAGCGGGACGTTCAGCACCCTCGCGTGTCGTGCATTCCCCGTGTCCATGGACATGGGGAGGTGTCCGCCCCGCTAGGGAGCGCGGGGAGCGGAGCGGCAGCGCGGGGAGCGGAGCTAGTCGTCCGCGAGGGCGCGCACCTGGACCTGCAGCTCCGGCCAGGCGGCGGCGAAGGCGGGGTGCAGCTTGCGGTCCGAGACGGCACCGAGGTGCACCCACTCGAGCGCCGTGGACTCCTCGTTCGGCACCAGTTCGCGCGGCTCGACGAGGCGGGCGAGCACCGTCGTGTAGGTCCAGCCGACCTGAGAGCGGGCGGTGACCACCTCCGAGATCACCTCGAGCGACGTGGGCGGGAGCCCCGTCTCCTCGAACGCCTCGCGCAGCGCCGCGTCGGCGGCGGATTCGTGCGAATCGCGCGCCCCGCCGGGCAGCGCCCACGTCCCGCCCTGGTGGCTCCACCACGCCCGGTGCTGGAGTAACACGCGGCTCTCGTCCGGCGACAGAGCCAACAGACCCGCGGCACCGAACCGGCCCCAGAACCGGGAACCGTCCGGGTCGCGGACCCAGCCGTTCCCGTCACCCAACATGGCACCCACCGTAGCCGAACGACGGGCCACTCGGGGAGACGTCTCTGCGCGTCATCCCGGCTGTGGGAGGGGGCCGCGCGATAGGGTCGAAGGCACGATGTCCGCAGTGGACCGACCCCGGCCGAAGGGCGGAACTCAGGGAAGGAGTGGACGTGACAGCCCAGGCGTCGAAGAACCGGCAGCTGTCGTCCCTGCGCCTCCGATCCTTCCCCGAATCCTCGGTTTTCGCGGAGCTCCGTGAGTTCTTCACCTCCAGCCCCGGCAAGCTCGTCTCGATGGCGATCGTGCTCATCACGATGTGCCTGTTCGCCGGCTGGTTCACCTCCGCGGCGCAACTGTCGCGGACCGAGGTGCTGCAACAGAACCTCGCCGACTACGAGCCCCGCGCGCACGCGGCGCAGGTGCTCTACAGCTCCCTCTCCGCGGCCAACGAATCGGCCAACGCCGCGTTCGTCGCCGGCGGCCTCCCCTCGGACGAGATCCAGAGCAGTTACAGCGTCGCCCTCGCCACGGCGGGGAAGGCGCTCATCACCTCGGCGACGAGCCTGCCGGCCGACGACGGCCGCGCCCACGACAACCTCGACACGCTCGCGATGAACCTGCCCGTCTACACCGGGCTGGTGGAGACGGCACGTACCAACAACCGGCTCGACAACTCGGTGGCCGCCGCGTACCTCGCGACCGCGTCCACGCTGATGCAGGACACCCTGCTGCCGGCGGCGGAGAGCTTCTACCGCGAGGAGACCGAGAACCTTCGCCGCACGCACGACCAGTTCGCGTCGCCGCCGTGGGCGATCTACGGCGTGCTCGGCATCGCGCTGGCGTCGGTCCTGCTCACGCACCAGTACCTCGCGCGGCGCACGCAGCGCCGGGTGAACCGCGGCCTGGTCGTGGCGGCAGCGGCGCTCACCATCGCGATGACCTGGGTGGTGGTCGCCGGCCTCACCTCGTCGACCTACTCGCTGCGCGCCGAGCAACGCGGCACCGCGGCGGTCGACGCGCTCTCCCAGGCCCGCACCCTGACGCAGAAGGCCCGCTCCATGGAGACGATGGGTCTGGTGCAGCGCGGCGCCGGCCGCGGCGTGCCCACCTCGGCCTTCGCCGAGACCCTGCAGGCCGCGGAGGAGGACCTGAAGTCGGTCGGCGACTCCGATCCCCAGATCGCCGCCGCGGTCGAGGCGGCGCGAGCCGACGCGCAGCGCTGGGTCACCGCGCACCAGCAGATCGCCGCGCGCGAGGCGACGGGCGACTACCTCGGCGCGACGCGACTGGCGATCGGCACCGACCCCGGATCGGCCGCGGTCGCCTACCGTTCGCTCGACGGGCACCTCACCGCGGCCATCGACCGGGCCCGCACGCTCTATCGCGACAATGTGAACACCGCCCGCTTCGCGATCGCCTTCTCCGGCCCGGGGGCGTTCGTCCTGTGCGTGCTCGCGGCCGCCGGGATCGCGGCGGGCTTCTACCCGCGGGTCAGGGAGTACCGATGATGCGCCGCGCACTGAGTGGGATCGCCCTCGCGATGACCATCGCGCTGGCGTCGACGGCCTGCGTCGTCTCGGCGCCCGAGGCGCCCGGCGACGCCGTCACCGCGGTCAACCAGCCGGTCCCGGGGTCCGGTGCCGTCGTCCCGGCGGACACCCCGATTCCCCCCGAGGTGTCGATGTGCACCGCGACGCCCTCGCCGTCGGGCCTGCCCGCGCCGGGACAGATGGTGCCGGGCACGACGATGGCCGACATCCAGGACCGCGGCCGCCTCGTCGTCGGCATCGACATCGGCTCGAACCTGCTCTCCTTCCGAGACCCCATCACCGGGGAGATCAAGGGGTTCGACGCCGACATCGCGCACCAGATCGCCGCCGCCATCTTCGGCGATCCGGACCGCATCCACTTCCGCATCCTCTCCACCGCGGAGCGGCAGAAGGCGCTCGAGGAGGGCACCGTCGACGTGGTGGTCAAGACCATGTCCGCCACGTGCGACCGCGCGAAGTCGGTGGCCTTCTCGGCAACCTACTTCATCGCGCAGCAGCGCATCCTCGCCCCGCGGGGCGCCCCGATCAACACCGTCGGCGATCTGTCCAGCCGCCGGGTGTGCGAGGTGCGCGGCACCACGTCGCTCGACCGGGTACGACGACTGGTCCCGAGCGCCACCGTCGTGGCCGCGGACTCCTGGTCGGACTGCCTGGTGATGCTGCAGCAGTCGCAGGTGGACGCGATCTCCACCGACGACGCCATCCTCGCGGGGCTGGAGGACCAGGACCCGAACCTCACCATCACGGGGCCGTCGATGGGGCTCGAGTACTACGCGGTCGGCGTCGGGAAGAACCGGACCGACCTCGTGCGTTTCATCAATGGGGTGCTCCTGCGGATGGCCTTCGACGGGACGTGGATGCGCCTGTACAACCAGTGGTTCGCCCCGTCGCTCGGGCAGGTCTGGTCGGCACCGGCGGCGAGGTACGAGGGGTGATGCACGATGACTGACGACGTCGACGAATCCGAGCACACGCAGGCCCAGGTCGTCACGTTCGACGATGACGAGGAGGAGCAGGGCACCGTCGGCGCGCCCATGGTGGACCTGTTCGACGACACCGAGCCGCCGCCGGTCGGGACGCAGGTCACGGCCGTACCGCCACCCGCCCCCGCCGTCGCGACCGAAGCGACTCCGCGGTTCGGCAACGGGCCGGTGCGCAGCGTGAGCACCACCCGCGTCGCCGCGCGCCGCCGCGTGGGCGGCGGCCTCGTGGAGATCCCCCGGATCACCGAGGTCGACCCGTCCGAGGCGATCCGGACCAACCCGATCATCGCGGAGGGCAAGCGGTACTGCTGGAACTGCCGCAAGCCCGTCGGCCGCGCCCACGACGGTGAGCCCGGGCAACTGATCGGCACGTGCCCGCACTGCGGCGCCCGGTTCTCGTTCGAGCCTGCGCTCAAGCCGGGCGACATCGTCGCCGACCAGTACGAGATCAAGGGCGCGATCGCGCACGGCGGGATGGGCTGGATCTACCTGGCCACGGACCTCAACGTCGTCGACCGCCCCGTCGTGCTCAAGGGCCTGCTCAACTCGGGCGACGCGCAGGCGCAGGCTGTCGCCGTCTCGGAACGACGGTTCCTCGCCGAGATGACGCACCCGTCGATCGTCAAGATCTACAATTTCGTCGAGCACCCCGACCCGGACGGTACCCAGATCGGATACATCGTGATGGAGTACGTGCCGGGCAAGACGGTCAAGGACATCCTGGCCGAGGCCGCCGAGGACGGTGACGCCGGCGCCAAGGTGGAGGTCGAGCAGGCGATCGCGTACATCCTCGAGGTGCTCCCGGCACTCGGGTACCTGCACAGCCTGGGCCTGGCCTACAACGACCTCAAGCCCGACAACATCATGATCAGCGAGGAGGACGTCAAGCTCATCGACCTGGGCGCCGTCGCCCCGCTCGCGGGGTACGGATACATCTACGGCACACCGGGATTCCAGGCGCCGGAGATCGCCAAGACCGGACCGTCGGTGGCCTCGGACGTGTACACGGTCGGCCGCACGCTGGCGGTCCTGGTCGCCAACGTGCCGATGGAGAAGGGCCGGTACGTCGACGGTCTGCCCTCGCCCACCGAGGACGACACCCTCGCGAAGTACAACTCGCTGTACCGGCTGCTGGTGAAGGCCACGGCGGAGGAGCCGGAGGAGCGCTTCTCCTCGGCGGCGGAACTGACCGATCAGTTGCTCGGCGTGCTGCGGGAGTGCCTGTCCACCAAGTCCGGAGAGCCGCGCCCCGGGCTCTCGGTGGTCTTCACCCCGCAGCGCTCGACCTTCGGCGTGGAGCTGATGCTGCGCGCCGTCGATCCCGACCCGGAGGTGCACGACGACCGGCTGCGCGCACCGGAAGTCCTGGCGGCGCTGCCGATTCCGATCGCCAATCCGTCCGATCCGGCCGCGGGGGTGCTCGCGCTGACGATGCGCAGCGACCCCACGCAGATCCTGGACTCGCTGGCCGAGCTGCGCGAGGCGATGGCCGGCACCGTCGAGATCGACCTCGCGGAGGCCCGCGCGCACCTGGAGCTCGGCGAGGTGGACGCCGCCACCACGCTGCTCGATTCGCTCGCCTCCCGCGAGCCGCACCGCTGGCAGGTCACCTGGTACCGCGCCGAGACCGCGCTCATGCAGGGCGATTACGCCGCCGCCTACGACTACTTCGAGACGGTGACCGACCAGGCCCCCGGCGAGGCGGCACCCAAGCTGGCTGCCGCCGTCGCCGCCGAATTCTGCTACGTCTCCGGCGAATCCGATCCCGAGGGGTGGCTGGAACGGGCACGGTGCCGGTACGAGAACGTGTGGCGCACCGACCGCGGCATCATCTCGGCGGCCTTCGGCGCCGCCCGGATGCGGCGCGCGGCGGGCGACATCGTGGGCACCGTCGAGATCCTCGACCAGGTCCCGTCGACGAGCCGGCACTACCACAACGCACTCTGCTCGTCGGTGGTCGCGCTGGTGCACGGCCGTGACCTGGCCGAGGTCACGGAGGCGCAGCTGCACGAGGCGGCACGGCGCGTGCGCACCCTGCCCAAGTCCGAATTCCGCCGGCTGCAGCTACGCGCCCTGGTCCTCGGCGTGGCGCTCGGCTGGGTGCAGCACCGCAACCAGCACGGCCGGCTGGACGGCACCCGCACGCTGCTCGATCACGCCCTCACCGAGCGCGGACTGCGCAAGGCCACGGAGAAGTCGCTGCGCGACATCGCCGCGCTCGCCGAACGCAAACGGCAGCGGCACGCGCTGGTCGATCTCGCGAACGCGATCCGCCCCCGCACCCTTTTCTGAGGCCTCGCTGCGCTCGTGGTGCTCCCTAGCGGGGCGGCCACCTCCCTACGTCCACGGACATGGGGAATGCACGACACGCGGTGGCGCAGCACGCCCCGCTAGGGACCGCTGGCCGACGGTGCCGCACGTCCTGCTACGGAGCGGCGTCGCCCGTGCGGCGGGTGCCGATCGGGATGATGCAGGGGCGTCCGGGCGCGACCGGATCGTCGATCACCCGGGAGTGCAGGCCGAAGGTCTCGCGCAGCATCTCCTCGCTGATGACGTCCGCGGGCGCCCCCTGGGCGACCACCGCGCCGTCCTTCATCGCGATGATGTGGTCGCTGTACCGGATCGCGAGGTTCAGGTCGTGCAGCACCATGACGACGGTCCGCCCCTGGCTGCTGAGCTCGTCGACGAGGTCGAGTACGTCGAGCGCATGCGAGAGGTCGAGGTAGGTCGTCGGCTCGTCGAGAAGCAGCAGGTCGGTGCCCTGCGCGAGGGTCATCGAGATCCACACGCGCTGGCGCTGGCCGCCGGAGAGCGAGTCGACGGTGCGGTCCGCGAGATCGCGGACCCCGGTCTGTTCGAGCGCGGCGTCGACGACCTCGGCGTCGTCGGAGCTCCACTGCCGCAGCCACGACTGGTGCGGGTGCCGGCCGCGGGCCACGAGGTCGCCCACCGTCAGCCCCTCGGGGGCGAGGGGGCTCTGCGGGAGCAGGCCCATCGTCGTGGCGATCTGCTTCGACTTGAGCGTGGCGATGTCGGCGCCGTCGAGGACGACGTGCCCCGACGAGGGCTTGATCAGCCGGGCGAGGGTCCGCAGCAGCGTCGACTTGCCGCACCCGTTGGGCCCGATGATGGTGGTGACCACCCCGGTCGGGATGTCCAGGTCCAGGCCGTCGAGGACCGCGACCTGCCCGTAGCCGGAGGTGACGTTGCGGGCGCCGAGGCGCGACGGTGCCGTCGTCGCGGTGTCTGTTGTGGTCACTTGGCCCCCTTGAGGTTCTGGCGGACGAGGAGATAGACGAGGAACGGCCCGCCCACGGCGGCGGTGATGATGCCCACCGGCAGCGCGACGGAGAACATCGTGCGGGCGGCGAGGTCGGCGCAGGAGAGCAGCGCCGCGCCCATGAGCGCCGACGGGATCAGCGGCGGCGTGGGGAGCCGGGTCAGCCGCATCGCGAGCTGGGGCGAGACGAAGGCGATGAAGCCGATCGGCCCGGCGGCGGCGACGCCGGCGGAGGCGAGCAGGACCGAGGCGATGAGCAGCACCGCGCGGTTGCGGCCGAGCCGCACGCCCAGGCCGAGCGCCACGTCGTCGCCGAGCTGCACGGCGCGCAGCGGGAACGCCGCGGCCAACGCGAGCAGCGCAGCGGGAACGGCGAGGCCGAGCGCGGTCCACACGTCCGACCAGTCGCGACTCTCCAACGAGCCGACGAGCCAGGTCTGCGCGCGCGCCACGTCGCGGATGTCGGCGCGCACCAACATCCAGTCGACGAGGGCCCGCATGAGGAAGGTGATGGCGATGCCGACCAGGATCAGCCGCATACCGTCGACCCCGCCGCGGACGGCGAGGAGGTATACCAGCCCACCCGTGAGGAGGCCTCCGGTCACAGCGACCACGGGGAGCCCGACGCCGTTGTTGAGCGTGGCCGCGAGGGTGCCGGTCGAGGTGACGAGGAAGACGGCGGCCACGCCCGCACCGGCGGTCACGCCGAGGATGTCGGGGCTGGCCAGCGGGTTGCGGGCGATCGACTGAACGATGGCGCCCGACATGCCCAGCGCGGCACCGACCACGAGCCCGACGAGGGCGCGCGGCATGCGCAGCTCCATGACGATGAAGTGCGTGGTCTGGTCGCCGGTGCCGACCAGCGCCTGCAGGACCTCGCCGAAGGTCATCGGGAAGGCGCCGAGGCGGATGCTGGCGCAGAAGGCCACGAAGGCCACGAGGGCGAGGAGCACCGTCACGGCGACGGGCCAGGGCCGCCACACGAAGGAGACGACGTTCCCGAACCGCAGGCCGGGCCGGATCGGCGGCTTGCGTTCGTCGACCGGCTCGAGGGTGGTGCTCATACCTTGACCGCCTTCCGCCACCAGACGAGTGCCACGAAGAAGGGCGCGCCGAACAGCGCCACGACGATGCCGACCTCGAGCTCTCCGGGTCGCGCGACCACACGGCCCACGATGTCGGCGGCCAGCAGCAGCCAGGCGCCCATCAGCGCCGAATACGGCAGCAGCCAGCGGTAGTCGGGGCCGGTGAAGTAGCGCACGATGTGCGGCACCATGAGTCCGAGGAAGGAGATGCTGCCGCAGGCGGCGGTGGCGGCGCCCACGAGCAGCGTGACCGCCGTGATGCCGACGGTCCGCGCGAGGTTGATGTTGAGGCCCAGCCCCTTGGCGACGTCGTCGCCCATGTTGAGCAGGTTCACCGCCGGGCCGTTGGCGAGCGCGAGGACCACTCCGGCGGCGATGAACGGTGCCACGACGGCGATGACGTCGAAGCCGCGGCCGACGACGGCGCCGGCGTTCCAGAACCGGAGGGTCTCGAGCGAGGCGTTGTCGCTGAGCGCGATCGCGGAGGTCGTCGAGCTGAGGAACATCGCCACGCCCATGCCCGCGAGCACCAGCGTCAGCGGCGAGCCGACGCCGCGCCCCAGGCTGGAGAGGCCGAACACGAGGATCGCAGTGAGGGCGGTGCCGAGGAAGGCGAACCAGACGTACTGGATCGGCTGGGTGAGGCCGCCGACGAAGGTCGCGCAGACCACGGCGAACGCCGCGCCCTGGGTGAGGCCGAGGAAGCCGGGATCGGCGACGGGGTTGCGGGTGTGGCCCTGGATCAGCGCACCCGCCAACGCCAGCGCCGCGCCTGCGATGAGCGCCAGCAGGGTGCGCGGCACGCGCAGCGTCTGGATGATGATCGCGGCCTGGTTCAGCTCGGGATCCGCTGGATTCGGCCCGGTGGTGTAGTCGTGCCACAGGCCGTCCCACACCAGCGAGGGCGCGAGGCTGCGGGAGCCGATCGCGAGCGAGGCGATCACCGTCACCACCAGCAGCGCGAGCAGCAGGACCAGCCCGACCAGGCGGCGCCTGCGCCGGGAGGCGCCGGAGGCCGGCCCCGGACGCGCGGACGGAGTGCCCCCGGTCGGGGCCTCCTCAGTCGCAGAAAGGGTCACGACCGTAATGATAGGCTTCCCTTCATTCTAGGGAAGGGGCGGTATGCGTCTGGTCTCGGCGGTGTTCGCCGTGCTGCTCTCGATCACCCTCGCGGCGTGCGGCTCCGCGTCCGACTCGCGTCCCGGCGGTGACGCCCCGCGGTCGCCGCAGCGCGTCGCCTCGCTCGGGCTCGGCGACGTCGACACCCTGCTCGCGCTCGGCGTGGTCCCGGTGATCGTCGCACCCTGGGCGCAGGACGCCAAGGAACCCGTGGGCGAATGGGCGAAGCCCCTGCTACAGGGGAAGAACCCGCAGATGCTGCTCGGCACCGGCACCGCGATGGACACCAAGGCCGTCGAGACGCTAGCCGCGTCGAAGCCCGACGTCATCGTCGCCGTGAACTCGGGTTTCGATGACGCCACCTTCTCGCGCCTCGAGGCGATCGCGCCCGTGATCCGGCGGCCCGCACAGTTCACCGCGTGGGGCGTGCCGTGGGAGGACCAGGTCCGCGCGATCGCCGGCGGTATCGGCCGCGCGGCGCAGGGCGATGCCCTGGTCACCAAGACGCAGGCGACGATCCGCCGCACGCAGGAGCAGCACCCGCAGTACCGGGGGAAGACGGCGGCCACCGTCCTGCCCAAGTCCGATGGGGGCTTCTACGCGTACGCCACCAGCGACGGCCGCGGCCAGGTGCTCACCATGCTCGGCTTCACGCTGCCCGAGACCGTCTCGTCGCTGATCCCCGCCGGCACGTTCTTCGCCGAGATCCCGGCGGAGCGCGTGGACGTACTGAACCTCGACGCCCTGGTCTACCTGGACTACGGCACGAAGGTCGCTGAGGACACCGCGTTCCGCTCACTCGCGGTGAGCCGCGAACACCGGGTCACGACCATCGACAAGACGATCGGCAACGCGATGTCGATGCCGAACCCGGTGACCATCGAGTGGGTGCTCCAACAACTGCCGCCGCGGCTCCCCACCTTCGGCTGACCCGCTCAGCGCTTCGCGACGTACATCCGGGTCTCCTGGGTGCGGCCGCGCAGCACGTCGATGGGGCCGGGCCGCCAGCGCGTGCACTCCGCCGGGTCGGCGGTCTCGACCGCCGGGGCCGAGGCCCAGGGCACCGTCGGATCCGCCTTGGCGTAGGTCGAGAGGCGGGCGGCCTCGTTGACCGGATCGCCGATCACCGTGTACTCGAACCTGTCGGCTGCGCCGACGTAGCCGGCGACGACGACGCCGTGGGTGACGCCGCAGCCCGCGCGGATCTCGGGCACCTCGCGGGCGAGGCGCCGCATCATGGCGCGCGCAGCCGAGAGCGCGGCGCCCGCCGGATCGGTCAGCGGGGCGGGCGCGCCGAAGATCGCGAGCACCGCGTCGCCCTCGAACTTGTTGACCAGGCCGCCGCGGCTGTTCACCTCCGCGACGACGACGCCGCAGAACCGGTTGAGGATCTGGACGACCTCGGCGGCGGGCCGCTCCGCGGCGAGGGCCGTGGAGCCGACGAGGTCGATGAAGATCACGGCGACGGTCTGCTCGACGCCACCCAGCTCGGGCTCGCTCTCGATGGTGGCGCGGGCGACCTGTTCGCCGACCTGCCGGGCGTAGAGGTCGCGCACGCGTTCCCGTTCGCGCAGGCCCGCGGCCATCGCGTTGAACCCGGACTGCAGGTCGCCCAATGAGGTCCCGTCGTAGACCACGACCTCGGTGTCGTAGCGGCCCTCCGACACCCGCCGCATGCCGGTGGTCACGCTCTTCACGGGAGCGGAGACCCGCGAGGACGAGAGCAGGTTGAAGACCATCCCGGAGAAGAATCCTCCGGCGGCGAGGGCGCACATGCTGATCGCGATGCCGCGCACCGTGGCGGCGGGTTCGAACAGCGCGAACAGCGCCACCGTGATGACGCCGAGGAAGGGCAGCCCCGACCCCAGGATCCACAGCCGCAGCGAACGTCCCTGCAGGCTCTGGTGCCGCGGCTCCGGCCGGGTGACGCGCAGCGCGATCGCGGTGACGGGCCGCATGCTGAACTCGGTGAGCACCCGCACCACGCCCGAGGTCATCAGCCCGGCACCGAGCACGACGAGCGACACCTTGGGCACGAGATCCATGTCGACGCGGCCGTACAGCCACCCGAACAGGATCGCGGCGCAGAGCCACGCGAGCATCTCGAACCAGTAGAGGCGGCGCGGCAGGGCCAGGGCGTCGGCGGCCTCCTGCTGCGTCGGCGGATCGTCGCCGCCGGTCCACCGCAGCGAGCGGTACACCAGCCAGAAGGTGTAGAGGTGCCCCACGATCAGGCCCGCCGCGATGTACGACGGCACGGCCACGGTGTTGACGGTGTACAGCTCGGGCCGCTGCACGGAGGGCTCGGGGATGCCGACCACGATGAGCATCGCCGCGAAGCCGCCGCCGAGCAGCGTCGCGGCGGACGAACTGACCGCGATCAGCGCGACGGTGCGGGTCCTGCGCTGCCGGGCGCCCTCCGTGCGGGTACCGAGGAGTGGGGAGCCGTAGTCGGCCCCGTCGCCCTCGATCCCCGCCACGCGCCCGAGGGGCATCAGAGTGCCGCTGCCTCGCGGGCGATCGCGAGCTCCTCGTTGGTCGGGACGACGAGCACGGCCACGGGTGCTCCGTCCGGCGAGATCCGCGTGGGCTCGGTGACGCGGCCCGCGTTGCGCGCGGGATCGACGACGATGCCGAATCTCTCCAGACCGGCGAGGGCGTCGGCGCGGACCTGCGCGGCGTTCTCCCCGACGCCGGCGGTGAAGGTGATCGCATCGGCCCCGCCGAGATCGACGAGGTAGGCGCCGATGTACCGGCGGAGGCGGTGGATGTACACGTCGTAGGCGAGCTTGGCGTGCTCGTCGCCCTGCTCGATGAGCGCGCTCAGGGCGCGGAAGTCGTTCTCGCCGGCGATGCCCTTGAGGCCCGACCGACGGTTGAGCAGGTCGTCGATCTCGTCGATGCTCATGCCGAGCGAGCGCCCGAGGTGCAGCACGAGCCCCGGATCGACGTCGCCGCTGCGGGTACCCATCACGAGGCCCTCGAGCGGCGTGAGGCCCATCGACGTGTCGACGGCGCGGCCGCCGCGGACCGCGGAGGCGGAGGCGCCGTTGCCCAGGTGCAGCACGATCTGGTTCACCTCGGACGTGGGCCGGCCGAGGAACGCCGCGGCCTGCTGCGAGACGTACTCGTGCGATGTGCCGTGGAAGCCGTAGCGGCGCAACGCGTGTTCGGTGGCGAGTTCCCTGTCGATCGCGTAGGTGGCTGCGGCGGGCGGGAGGTCGAAGAAGAAGGCGGTGTCGAAGACCGCGACCTGCTTCACCCCGGGCAGCAGCTCCCGCGCCACTTCGATGCCCTGCGCGTTCGCCGGGTTGTGCAGCGGCGCCAGCGAACTGAGCCGGCGGATCTCCGCGAGAACGTGATCGTCGATGAGCGTCGGCGAGTGGAAGGAGCGCCCGCCGTGCACGACCCGATGACCGACCGCGGCGATACCGGCGGGGGTGCCGGCACCGTCGGTGAGATCGAGCCCCCGGCCGGCGAACTCCTCGAAGACCTGCCGCAACGCGGCCTTGTGGTCCGGCACCTCGGTCTCGCCGATCCGCTCGACGATGCCGCCGTGCACCACCTCCCCCGTCTCCGGGTGCAGCAGTTGGTACTTCAGCGACGACGAGCCGGAATTGAGGACCAGGACGGTGCCCGCGACGCCGCTCATGCCCGCCCCTCCCCCGCCGTGCGCTCCGCCGCGAAGGCCTGGGCCTGGATCGCGGTGATGGCGACGGTGTTGACGATGTCCTCGACCAGCGCGCCGCGCGAGAGGTCGTTGATCGGCGCGTTGAGACCCTGCAGCACCGGTCCGATGGCGACGGCGCCGGCGGACCGCTGCACGGCCTTGTAGGTGTTGTTGCCCGTGTTGAGGTCGGGGAAGACCAGCACCGTGGCCTTGCCGGCGACCGCGGAATCGGGCATCTTCGACGCGGCGACGCCGGGATCGACGGCCGCGTCGTACTGGATCGGCCCCTCCACCAACAGCTCCGGTGCGCGCTCGCGGACGAGCGCGGTGGCGGCCCGCACCTTGTCGACATCGGCGCCGGTGCCGGATTCGCCGGTCGAGTAGGAGAGCATCGCGACGCGCGGATCGATCCCGAACTGGGCCGCGGTCTGCGCCGAGGAGATCGCGATGTCGGCCAGCTGCGTCTCGGACGGGTCGGGCACCACCGCGCAGTCGCCGTAGGCGAGCACCTTGTCCGCCAGGCACATCAGGAAGATCGACGACACCGTCGAGACCCCGGGCTTGGTCTTGATGATCTCGAAGGACGGCCGGATGGTGTGCGCGGTGGTGTGCGCCGCGCCGGAGACCATGCCGTCGGCCATGCCGAGGTGCACCATCATCGTGCCGAAGTAGCTGACGTCGACCACGGCTTCGGCGGCGCGCTCGAGCGTCATGCCCTTGTGCTTGCGCAGCTCGTAGTAGGCCTGGGCGAATTTGTCGACGAGATCGGTCGCGCGTTTGGGGTCGATCACGTCGGTGTTCCCGAGGTCGACACCCAGCTCCGCGGCGCGGGCCCGCACGCGCGACTCCTGGCCGAGGATGGTCAGGTCGGCGACCTCGCGCTGCAGCAGGCGCCCGGCGGCGCGGAGGATCCGGTCGTCGCCGCCCTCGGGCAGCACGATCCGCTTGCGGTCGGCGCGGGCCCGGGCGATGAGGTTGTACTCGAACATCTGCGGGGTCACGACGCCCGGGTTGGAGACCTGCAGGGCCTCCAGCAGCGCGTCCGAGACGACGTACTTCTCGGTGAGCGCGATCGCGAGATCCACCTTGCGCTCCGAGCCGGGGCCGACGCGGCCGCGGGTCTTCGCCGCGAGCCGCGCCGTCTCGTACGTCCCGTGCTCGACGGCGATGATCGGCACGTTGGGCTTGAGGCCGTCGACCAGCGCCGCGGTCATCGGGTGCGGCATGTACCCGCCGTTGAGGATGATCCCGGCCAGCGACGGGAAGCCGTTGGCGCGGTGCGCGGTGACCATGGCGAGCAGGACCTCGGATCGGTCGCCCGCGGCGATCACGGCCACGCCCTCGGTGATCCGCTCGAGGCTGTGCTCGGCCGTCATCCCCGCCACGAGCACGGACATCGCCTCGCGGGAGAGCAGCTCCGGGTCGCCCCAGAGCAGCTTGCCGTCCATGGCCTCCATGAGCTCGCCCATCGTGGGCGCGGTGAGCACCGGCTCCTCCGGCAGCACCCAGACGGGCAGGCCGGTGTCGGCCTTGAGCGCCTCGCACACCGCGTCGAGCTGCTGCGGCGCACACCGGTTCGCGATGATCGACGCCGTGTGGGCGTGGTTGGCCCGGATCTCCGCCATCGACTGCTCGGCGACCGCGACCACCTGTTCGGGGGTCCGGTCGAGCGCCTTCACCGCCAGCAGGATCGACGAGCCGAGGTTCGCGGCGATGCGGGCGTTGAAGGACAGCTCCGTCGGCGTGGTCACGTCGGTGTAGTCCGAGCCCAGCACCAGCACGAAGTCGCACTTGTCGGCGACGGCGTGGAACCGGCTCACGATCTCGGCGATCGCGGCGTCCGGATCCTCGTGGACCTGCTCGTAGCTGACACCGACGCAGTCCTCGTAGTCGAGATCGGCGGTGGCCTGCTCGATGAGCAGTTCCAGGATGTAGTCGCGCTGCTCCCCCGTCGAGCGTGGAATCGGCCGGAACACGCCGATCGTCCAGCCCGTGGACGTGAGGAGGTTCATCGCGCCCAGCGCGATGGTGGACTTGCCGGTGTCCCCCTCGGGGGAGGCGATGTAGATGCTGGTCGTCTTCGGTGCTCGATCCGCGGCCATGGGCTTTACTATCGCAGCTGCGGCTCAGCCGAGCGCACGCAGGCGGGGCTCGAGATCGCGCTGGAAGTTGTCCAGGAACCGGCGCTGATCGTGGCCGGGCGCGTGGAACACGAGGTGGTTGAGGCCCGCGTCGACGTACTGCTTCACGGCGGCGACGGCCTCATCGGGATCGGAGGCGACGATCCAGCGCTTGGCGACCTGCTCGATGGGCAGCTCGTCGGCGAGGCGCTCCATCTCGGCACTCGAGTTCACCGAGTGCTTCTGTTCCGCGGTGAGCGACAGAGGTGCCCAGAAGCGCGTGTTCTCCAGCGCCAGCTCGGGATCCGGGTCGTAGCTGATCTTGATCTCGATCATCTTGTCGAGCGCGTCGAAGTCGCGGCCCGCGAGGCCGGAGCCCTCCTGCGCGGCGGGGATCAGCTTGTCGGTGTAGAGCTCCATGCCCTTGCCGGAGGTGCAGATCATGCCGTCGCCCACGCGCCCCGCGTACTTCGCCACGACGGGGCCGCCCGCGGCGATGTACACGGGCACCGGCTTCTCCGGGATGTCGAAGAGGACGGCGTCCTTGGTGTGGTAGTAGTCGCCCTCGAAGTTGGTGATCTCGCCGGACCAGAGCTCGCGCATGAGCCGCACGGATTCGCGGAGCCGGGCGAAGCGCTCCTTGAACTCGGGCCACTCGCCCTGGAAACCGGTGGCGTACTCGTTGAGCGCCTCTCCGGTGCCGGCACCGAGGAAGATGCGGTCGGGGTACATGCAGGCCATGGTCGCGAAGGCCTGGGCGATCACGGCGGGGTTGTAGCGGAAGGTGGGCGTCATGACCGAGGTGCCGATCTTCACGCGCTCGGTCCGCTCGCCGACGGCCGCCATCCAGGCGAGGGAGAACGGGGCGTGGCCGCCGTTGACGCGCCACGGCTGGAAGTGGTCGCTCACCGCGACCGAATCCATGCCCGCGGCCTCCGCCGCGACCGCGATCTCCACCAACTCGCGGGGCCCGAACTGCTCCGCCGATGCCTTGTACCCCAGCTGCAACTTCGCCATGTGACTCACACTACTGCGTCCCATCGGGCACCGTCAGCGCGCGGGGCGACCTGGGACTTCAGCGGCCGTCGCGGGTTTCGACGCCTACGGCGAGGCGGGATCGTCGGCCCGGGAGGCGCCGTACTCGGTCTCGAAGACGCGGCCGTCCTTGGCCATCACCAGTCCGTAGGTGCTGACGATGACGGCGTCGGTCCGCGGGTCCTCCTTGTCGACGCCGCCGTACACCTGCGACGCCTGGGTGTCGTCGAACGTCTCGCCGCGTTCCGCGCCGCGGACCAACACGTAGGAGCGCGCCGCGATCGCCTGCGCCTGGAGCGCGGCGACGCCACCCTGATCGGCCCAGCCGGGTGAGTTCTCCACGGGGACCACACTGCGCACGTAGTCCTCGATGCCCACCACGTTGAGCACATTGCCGCCGCGGGCGACGAGCTTGCCCCGGTAGCCGGCGTTGTCGCTGCAGAAACGCAGCACCTGGTCCTTGGGGACGCCCTGGTCGGCCGTCAGCGGCCCGACGGTGCTGTCCGGCGCCTCGACGGTGCCGAGCACCTGTCCCCCGCAGCCCTGCCGGATCGTCGCGGTGGTCCCGTCGATACTGACCGCCTGGCCCGGCGCGACCTGCTTGCCGCCGACGAGCGCGCCGGCCGGGGCGAGCACGTCGACCCGGTTGCGCTCACTGAGGCGCACGGTGACGGGGAGCCCCGTGTGGACGGTGCCGAGCGTGGTGCCCGGGTAGTAGTAGGCGAGGATCCGCTGGGCGTCCCACCCCTGCTTCGCGTACGTGAGCGCGCCGAGCTGGCTCATGCCGCGGCCGTGCCCACCGGCGGCACCGGGAGCGACGTCGCCCGGGGCGTCGACGAGCATCGTCTCCGGCAGGGCGCCCGTCCCCGCCAGGACACCACCGATCGCCAGGACGGGCACCGTCGCGACGAGTGCGGCGCGGAGGGCGCGGCTGCGCCGCGACCGCCTCGGGCCGCCGTCGATCCACACGGGCATCCTCGGGTCTCCTTCGTCGTCGGCCACGCACCGTGGGGCTGACGTGACTGTTGTTACTAATGAGACTCAAGTAAAGATCGAGGGTTGTCAAGCGGGCGGAGTCATCGGCGCGCCCAGGACCGCTCCGCGACCCGCAGGAAGTTGCCACCCGTCACGGCCTCGATGTCCGACGGCGACCAGCCCCTCCCCGCCAGGTGGGCACCGAGGCGGATGACGTCCTCCGGAGGCATCCACCGGATCGGGCCCCACCGCGTGTACGACTCGTCGAAGACGTCGGGGTTGGCGGCGAGCTCGGCGAGGAAGTCCTCGGAATCGAAGGAGTGGTCCGTGCTGACGCCGACGTGCTCGATGCCGATGAGTTCCACCGCGTACTCCAGGTGTCGTGCCATCGCCTCGAGCGTCGGGGTGTTCGGCCCGAGGAAGATCCCCACGCCCGTGATGCCCACGACGCCACCCGTCTCGGCGCACGCCCGCGCCTGGTCGTCGGTGATGTTGCGAGGATGCTCCCAGACGGCCGCCATGCAGGAGTGGCTGTACACCATCGGGCCGGACGTCGCGGCTGCGATGTCCAGCCCGGCCCGGCGACCGCAGTGCGAACCGTCGGGAACCACGCCCGACGCGTTCAGGCACGCCACCAGGTCCCGCCCCCATCGGGTCAGGCCCGCATCGGCCGCATCGAGGCAGCCCGAACCGGCCCGGTTCGCGGAGTTGTAGGTCGGCGCGACGGTGCGCACTCCCAGGTCCGCGAGCCGAGCCACGTTGTCGAGGTCGCCGTCGAGGGGAGCCGCGTCCTCGAGATCGAAGGCGACCGCGATCTCACCCGCGGCCCCCGCGGCCCGCAGTTCGTCGACGGTGCCGACCGTGCGGAGGCCGGCACACGCGTCGATCGACGAGCGGAAGGAGCCGAGCAGGGCCGCGGAGTCGGCGAACGACTGCGGCCGGTACCCGGCGTTGACCGAGACGTAGGTCGGCGAGGACGAGGCGAACCGCAGCAGCGGAGCGACGTCGGTTCCGACGGTGAGCGGCAGGCAGGCGTGCTGGTCCCACACGAGGCTCTTCATCGGTGCAGTCTCCCCCGGATCGACACCCTGGCGCGAGTGCGTATTCGCCCACGGCGAACGGACTGGACATCAACGTAACTTGAGGTCCTAGCCTTGTATGCATGAGCATGGAATCGGTCGCGTGGAGCACGCTGTATCAGACCAACCGGTCGCTGGACGCACCGTCGCGCCGCCCGAGCGAGACGCTGCGTCGGATGGGTCCCTTCGTCCGCCCGCACCGCGGGCGCCTGACCGCGTTCCTCCTGCTCTCCGTCTTCTCGGCGCTGCTCGCGGTCGCCACGCCGCTGCTCGCGGGCAAGGTGGTGGACCGGATCGTCGGCGGTGGCCCCACGAGCACCGTCGTCCGATTGGCGTTGCTCATCGCCCTCATCGCGATCGTCGGCGCCGGTGTGGACCTGCTCTCGCGATGGTTCTCGTCGCGCATCGGCGAGGGCCTCATCTACCAGCTCCGCACCGCGGTCTTCGACCACGTCCAGACGATGCCGGTGGCCTTCTTCACGCGCACCCGCACCGGAGCGCTGGTCAGCCGCCTCAACAACGACGTGCTCGGCGCGCAACGCGCCTTCTCCGACACCCTCGCCGGTGTCGTGACCAACGTGGTCACCCTGGCGCTCACGCTGGGTGTCATGCTCAGCATCTCATGGCAGATCACGCTGCTCGCGCTGGTGCTGCTGCCGGTCTTCATCATCCCGTCGCGCAGCATGGGCCGGAAGATCGCCGCGATGTCGCGCCGCGCGGCCCGGCACAACGCCTCCATGAGCGACCAGATGACCGAACGCTTCTCCGCTCCCGGCGCCACGCTGGTCAAGCTGTACGGCCGACCGGAGATCGAGTCGCACGAGTTCGCCTGGCGCGCAGGGGCGGTCCGCGACATCGGCGTCCGCACGGCGATGGCCCGCATGACCTTCGTGACCATGCTGACGCTGGTCAGCTCGCTCGCACTGGCCCTGGTCTACGGCCTCGGGGGCTTCTACGCGATCCGCGGCGACCTGCAGGCCGGCGCGGTCGTCGCCCTCGCGCTGCTGCTCACCCGCCTGTACGTGCCGCTCACCGCGCTCGCCAACGCCCGGGTCGAGGTCATGACGGCCCTGGTCTCGTTCGAGCGGGTCTTCGAGGTGCTCGACCTGGAGCCGATGGTGCGCGATACCCCGGACGCGCGCACCATCGCCAAGGGCCCGACGGAGCTGCGCTTCGACGGTGTCGACTTCGCCTACCCGTCCGCCGAGAAGGTCTCCCTCGCCTCGCTGGAGGAGGTCGCGCAGCTCGACACCCGCGGCGGCGAGACGGTGCTGCACGGCATCGAGTTCACGGCGGCGCCCGGCTCGATGGTCGCACTGGTCGGCAGCTCGGGCGCCGGGAAGTCGACGATCGCGCAGCTCGCCACGCGGCTGTACGACCCGGACGCGGGCTCGATCACCCTGAACGGCGTCGACCTGCGCGACATCACCGCCCGGAGCCTGCATTCCGCCGTCGGCCTGGTGACGCAGGACGGCCACCTGTTCCACGACACCATCCGGGCGAACCTGCTGCTCGCGAATCCGGACGCGACCGACGACGAGATCCGCGACGCCCTGCGCCGAGCTCGCCTCGAGGATCTCGTCGAGCACCTCCCGGACGGTCTGGACACCGTCGTCGGCGAGCGCGGCTACCGGCTCTCGGGCGGCGAGCGCCAGCGCCTCACGATCGCGCGACTGCTGCTCGCGCAGCCGTCGGTCGTGATCCTCGACGAGGCGACGGCGCACCTGGACTCGACGTCCGAGGCCGCGGTGCAGGCCGCGCTCGGCGAGGCGCTGGCGGATCGCACCTCCCTGGTGATCGCGCACCGGCTGTCGACGATCCGCGCCGCGGACCAGATCCTGGTGCTGGAGGCCGGCCGCATCGTCGAGCGCGGCACGCACGAGACGCTTCTCGCACGCGGCGGCCGGTACGCGGAGCTCTACCGCACCCAGTTCGCCGACCAGGCGGCCTGATCGGCCCGCCTCAATGTCCCGCGGCGGCCGCGACGCAGAACTCGTTGCCCTCCGGGTCCTGCAGCACGGTCCACTGGAAGCCCCACTCGTCGTGCTCCCGCACGGCGGTGGCGCCCAGTGAGACCAGGCGCGCGACCTCGGCGGCGCGGTCGTCGGCCACCAGATCCAGGTGCATGCGATTCTTCACGGTCTTCCCCTCGGGGACCGCGAGGAACATCATCCGCGGCAGCGCGGGGCTGCCGTAGCCGACGGTGCGCATGAAGGCGTTGCCGTCGTTCTCGTCGACGGGGACGCCGAGCGCCTGCGACCAGAACGCGGCCTGTCCGGCGACGTCGGCGCAATCGAGGTTGATCATCTGCAGGGTCAGGGCCATGTCAGCTCTCCTTCGTCGCGGCGGCCTGGACGGGCCACCAGATCTCGGTGCGCAGGTCCGCGGGGTCCGCGGCGGCGCAGGGGTCCACGAGGTAGCGCTCGATGATCGAGCCGCGCGCGTCGGTCGCATTGCGCGCGACCCAGGCACCGAGCTGGCCGTAGGTCTCGTCGAACCGCTCGTACGCGCCGTGGTGGACGGCGACGGCGCACAGCGCTCGGCCCAGCCGCCGGTTGCGCACCCGCCCCGTCGCCGCGCCCGGACCGGAGACCGGGATCAACGCCGCGACCTGCTCGACCTCGGCGACCTGTGCCGGGTACTCGGCGAGGGAGGGCCCCGTCACCGTCAGGCCCGCGGCGGCCGCGCACGCCTCCAACTCGTCGTAGGCGGCGTCGAGGAACTCGGCGAGCCGCGCGTGCTCGACCGTGCCGACGATCTCCAACGCGTCGACCGCCTCGAACTCGCGCAGGTGGGTCGGGGTGTGCGCGACGGGGGCGGTCGCGTCCTGCAGTGCGACGATGGCCCGCTCCAGGCCGGCGCGACGCTCGCGCAGCGTCGCCTCGTGCTCCGCGAGGATCTCGCGGGTCACGTCGGGGTCGCGCGCCTCGAGTACGCGGGCCACCGCCGCGAGCGGCACATCGAGGTCGCGCAGCCGGGTGAGCACCGCGGCGTCGTGCACCTGCGCCGCGTCGTAGTGGCGGTATCCCGTCGCGGGATCGATCGCGGCGGGCACCAGCACGCCCTGCTCGTGGTAGCGGCGCAGCTGCTTGACGGAGAGCAGGGTTGCGCGGGAGAACATCCCGATCGACATGAGGCCCGGTGTGGTCACGGGTCGAGTATGGGGTCTCCCCCCGAGGGGAGGGTCAAGTCCGGGACGGCGGGCTACGGTCGAACGATGATCGTCTCCGCGCCCACCACCGCCGACCTTCCGTACCTCCGCCGCTGCGTCGACCTCGCCCGCGCCGCCCTCGACGAGGGCGACGAACCCTTCGGCTCACTACTCGTCCACGAGGGCGTGATCGTCTTCGAGGACCGCAATCGGGTCTCGGGCGGCGATGCGACGCGGCACCCCGAGTTCGAGATCGCCCGCTGGGCGGCGGAGCACCTGACACCGGCGCAACGCGCCGCCGCGCTGACCTACACGTCGGGCGAGCACTGCGCGATGTGCAGCGCCGCGCACGCCTGGGTCGGACTGGGCCGCATCGCCTACGCGGGGAGCACGGAGCAGCTCGTCGCCTGGCACGCCGCGTGGGGACTCGCCCCGTCCCCGGTGACGCCGCTGCCGATCAACGCCGTCGCGCCGGGGGTGCCCGTCGCCGGCCCGGAGCCGTCCCTCGCGGACGAGCTCCGCGCGCTGCACGCCCGCGCCGCGGGCGTCGACGCATGAGGCGCCTCGCCGCGATCGGCGCCGCCGTGCTGCTCGCCGGATGCTCGGTCGAGCGCCTCCCACCGGCGCCCTCGAGCGCGCCGGCGGCCCCGTCGAGCCCGGTCGCGGCACCGTCATCGACGGTGCGCCCCACCCCGAACCCGGAGGCGACCCGCGCCCTGGTGCGCGCCGTGACCGGTGGTGACCTCGCGGCGACCCGCTCCGCCATCGCCGACGGCGCGGACCTGGAGGTCCGCATCACCCGCGCCCGGACGGCGGTCGTGGCGGCGACGAAGGCCGGCCACACGCAGATCGCGCTGGCGCTGCTGGACGCGGGCGCGGATCCGAACGCCAAGGACGACATCCAGGACTCGGCCTACCTCTACGCCGGCGCCGAGGGCATGACCGAGATCCTGGCCTCGACCCTGCGGCACGGAGCAGACGTGCGCAGCCTCAACCGGTACCGCGGCACCGCGCTGATCCCGGCGTGCGAGCACGGGCACGTCGAGAACGTGAAGCTGCTGATCGCGGCCGGGGTGGACGTGGATCACGTCAACGATTCGGGCTGGACGTGCCTGTTGGAGGCGGTGATCCTGGGCAACGGCGACGCGAACCACGTGGAGACGGTCCGCCTCGTCCTCGACGCCGGCGCCCGGCGCGACCTCGCGGACCGGCAGGGCGTCACGGCGCGCGAGCACGCCGTCGCGCGCGGGCAGAGCGCCGTCGTCGCGGAGATCGATCGCCGCCGCTGAAGGCGGATCAGGCGCGGCGGCGGCGCCACACCACGCTCGTGATGACGGCGATCGCGAGCACCGCCACACCGATGGCGAGTCCCTCGAACGTGAGCCCCGAGTAGAACCACGACATCGGCGGTCCGGGCAGGCGGTGTTCCTCCGCTCCCGGACCGGGCGGCGAGCCGGTCACGTCGGGCGCATCAGCGCGGCCGAGGACCGCGTTCGCGCACGTCGCGTATTCCCACCGTGGGCCACCGCGTTCGACGACCAGGCGGACCGTCTGTCCGTCGCGGAACTCGCTGCCGCACGACGAGCTGCTGCCCGACTCGGCGCGGATGACGGTCACCTTCTCCGCCGGCGCGCCGTACATCGACGTGACCTTGACCTGGATGTCGACGGTGCGCGCGCCCACCAGCTGTTTCTCGACCACTCCGTGGATCACGACGAGGTCCTTCGGGACCTCCAGGGCCGCGCACGAGCACGCGGAGGCGATGCCGCTCACGCCCGGTGCCACAACGCCGATCCCGAGAACCATGAACAGCATGGCGAGCGCCGCTGCCGGCCCTCGGACAGTCCATCGACCAGCCATGCGACGAGTTTACGATGAGCAATGATCGATTGACGATATTTCGGGAGTGTCAGGCCGCTTCGCTGCGCGACTCCTCGGCCTCGGTGAGGTGATCGGAGAGGAAGGCGACCGCGGTCTTGTACGCCGCCCACGACTCCGGTGTGAGGCCCGCGCTCACGACGAAGGCGTGGACCTGGCCGTCGTAGACGTGCACCTCGTTCTCGATGCCGGCGCGGTCGAGCGCCGCGTGCAGTTCCAGCGAGTCCAGCTCGAGCGCCTCGCGGCTCGCCGCGAACAGGATGCTCGGCGGGAAGTACCGGGCGGTGGCATCGGTGGTCATGTTCTCGGGGCCGCGCAGGTCCTCCGGGCCGCGACCCAGCACCCGGCGCAGTTTGCGGATCTTGCCGAGCGGGAGCATCGCGTCGTGCCGCGAGGTGCGCGGCAGCTCGGCGCTGATGTCGAGGAACGGGGAGAAGCCGGCGAAGGCCGTCGGCCCCTGGACGCCGGCCTCGGCCGCGTACTGGATCACCTTGGCGCACACGAAACCACCGGCGGAGTCGCCCGCCACCAGGATCCGGTCGAACTCGCCCGAGTCCAGCAGCTCGCGGTAGGCGGCGAAGCCGTCGGCGACCGACGTCCCGACGCCGCCGTCCGGGTACTGCCGGTACTCGACGTTGTAGACGGGCACGCGCAGGCCGCGGGCGAGCAGCACCGCGATCCGACGGTGGGTGTCCAGGTTGCAGCCGATGAACGCGCCGCCGTGGTAATAGACGAGGGCGGCACGAGGGTGCGGGTCCGCGTCACCGTCGGGAACGATCCGCTCGGTGGGCACGCCGCCGAGCGTGATCTTCTCGATCCGGACGCCGCGCACCGACTGGGGCACGCGGCTCAGATAGGGCTCCGCGGCGCGGAGGACCGGGAGCGTCCGGTCACTCATGGGGAAGACGCGGAACACCGTCTTCATCACGATCCGGACGAACCACAGCACGATCAGGGCACGCACACTGCGGCCGCGATGGGCGATGACGGCCATGTCGAGCACTCCTTGTTACTGGCCAGTAATCTATGTCTCCAGCTTAGCCCCGCCGGTCCGTGCTGCGGCATTCCTGTGACCTGACACAATCAACGCGAAGTTCTGTGTTCTCTGTCGTGCCCGTCTGCATAACCGGAGGAAGTCGGCCACCGTGGTCCCGAACGCGATCCCCCCGCAGTACCTGCTGTCCGCCTCGGCACCCGAGCCGCGGACCCTGATCGACATCCTCCGGGCGACCGTGGACGCCTTCCCCGAGGTGCCCGCCATCGACGACGGCGACGTCGTCCTCACCTACTCCGAGCTGTGGGAGGAGGTGCTCGAGGGCGCAGACTTCCTCGGCCGCAGCGGCGTGCAGGCCGGTGACCGCGTGGGCATCCGCATGCCGTCGGGGCACCGCTCGCTGTACGTCGCGATCCTCTCGACGCTCGCCGCCGGCGCGGCGTACGTCCCGGTCGACGCCGACGACCCGCAGGAGCGCGCCGACCTCGTCTTCGGCGAGGCGCACGCCGCGGCGATCTTCACCGGCGACGGGCTGTGGCGCGCACCGTCGACCAAGGAGCGGGCGGCCGCGATCGAGGCCGGCACCGTGGAGCCCGGCAACCGGCTGCCCGTGCCCTACGACGACTCCTGGATCATCTTCACCTCGGGATCCACCGGCACCCCGAAGGGCGTGGCCGTCACGCACCGCAACTCGGCGGCCTTCGTCGATGCCGAGGCGCGCCTGTTCCTGCAGGACGAGCCGTTGCGGCCCGGCGACCGCGTGCTGGCCGGGCTGTCCGTCGCGTTCGACGCGTCCTGCGAGGAGATGTGGCTCGCGTGGCGTCACGGCGCCTGCCTCGTACCCGCGCCGCGGTCGCTGGTGCGGTCCGGAATGGACCTCGGGCCCTGGCTCGTCTCGCGCGACATCTCCGTGGTGTCGACGGTGCCGACCCTCGCCGCCATGTGGCCCGCCGAGGCCCTGGAAGCCGTGCGGCTGCTCATCTTCGGCGGCGAGGCCTGCCCGCCCGAACTGGCGCAGCGGCTCGCCGTGGACGGCCGCGAGGTGTGGAACACTTACGGCCCCACCGAGGCCACCGTCGTGGCGTGCGCCGCACCGCTGGACGGTAAGGGCCCCGTCCGGATCGGCCTGCCGTTGCAGGGCTGGGACCTCGCGGTCGTGGACCCGGCCACATCGCTGCCGGTGGCCGTCGGCCAGTCCGGCGAGCTGGTGATCGGCGGCGTCGGCCTGGCCCGCTACCTCGATCCGGCCAAGGACGCCGAGAAGTACGCGCCCATGGACACTCTCGGCTGGGAGCGCGCCTACCGCTCGGGCGATCTCGTGCGGCTCGAACCCGAGGGCCTGCTGTTCGAGGGGCGCGCCGACGACCAGGTCAAGGTCGGCGGCAGGCGCATCGAGCTCGGCGAGGTCGACAACGCGCTGCAGAACCTGCCGGGCGTGTCCGCCGCGGCCGCGGCGGTGCGGAAGAACTCGGCGGGAACGTCGATGCTCGTCGGCTACCTCGCCTCGACGGATCCCGCCTTCGACCTGAAGGCCGCCCGCGAGCTGCTCGCCGAACAGCTTCCGGCCGCGCTGGTCCCGCGCCTCGCGCTCATGGACGAGCTGCCGACGCGCACGTCGGGCAAGGTCGACCGGAACGCGCTGCCCTGGCCCCTCCCCGGCGCCGACGAGACCGATACCGGCGATCTCGTGGGTACCGCGGCGTGGGTCGCGGAGCGCTGGTCGGGAATCCTCGGCGCGTCGATCACCAGCGAGGACGCCGACTTCTTCGCCGAGGGCGGCGGATCGCTCAGCGCGGCCCAGCTGGTCACGGCGCTGCGCGAGCAGTACCCGTCGGTCACGGTCGCAGACCTGTACGACCACCCGCGGCTCGGCTCGCTCGCCGCGTACCTGGACTCGCTGCGGCCCGCGGAGGTTGCCGAGCCGCGCGAGGTGCGGCCGACGCCGCGGTCGACGGGGATCGCGCAGATCCTGCTGTCGGTGCCGCTCACCACCCTCACGGGCCTGCAGTGGCTCACGTGGATGGCGATCGCCAACAACGTCTTCGCCTGGGCCACGGGATCGACGCTGCTGCCCACGCTCAGCTGGTGGGTCGTGCTCGCGCTGTTCCTGGTCTTCATCACACCCATCGGGCGCATGGCCCTCTCGGTGATCGCGTGCCGCCTGTTGCTCGGCGGGCTCAAGCCCGGCGTCTACCGGCGCGGCGGCCCCGAGCACCTGCGGCTGTGGATCGCCGAGCGGTTCACCGCGGCGTCCGGCGCCGAGAACCTCTCCGGCGCACCGTGGATGATCTACTACGCGCGCGCCCTCGGCGCCACCATCGGCCGCGGTGTCGACCTGCACGCCCTGCCGCCGGTGACGGGCATGCTCGAGCTCGGCGACCACGCGTCCGTCGAGCCCGAGGTCGATCTGGCGGGCCACTACCTCGACGGCGACGAGCTGCACATAGGCGCGATCAGCGTCGGCGAGGAGGCCTCGATCGGGGCGCGCTCCACGCTCCTCCCCGGCGCGAAGATCGGCCGCCGCGCCGAGATCGGACCGGGCTCCGCGGTCTTCGGCAAGGTCAAGGCGAAGCAGCACTGGGCCGGCTCTCCGGCGGAGAAGATCGGCAAGGCCGAGCACCCCTGGCCCGCGGACCGGCCGCCGCGCAAGCCGTACTGGGTGTGGATCTACGGCGTCAGCTCCGTGCTCCTCGCTGGCCTCCCGATGGTCGCGATCGGGGCCGGCCTGGCCCTCCTCGGCTGGATCGTGCGCGACGATTCGAACCTCGAAGAGGCGGCGCTGCACGCCCTTCCGGCGCTGCCCATCGCCGTGATCGTCTCGCTCACCGTGTACGCGCTCCTCACGCTCATCGCGGTGCGCCTGCTCGCGGTCGGGCTCAAGCCCGGGTACCACGCGGTGCGCAGCCGCGTCGGCTGGCAGGTGTGGGCGACCGAGCGTCTCATGGACGCCGCGCGCACCTTCCTGTTCCCCCTGTACGCGTCGCTGCTGACGCCGATCTGGTTCCGCATGCTGGGTACCAAGGTGGGCAAGGACGCCGAGATCTCCACGGCGATGGTGATCCCGAAGTTCACGACGATCGGCGACGGCTCGTTCCTCGCCGACGACACCATGGTCGGTAGTTACGAACTCGGCGGCGGCTGGATGCGCATCGACGAGGCCAAGATCGGCAAGCGCGCCTTCCTCGGCAACTCGGGGATGACGGGGCCGGGCCGTCGCGTCCCGAAGGACGGCCTCGTGGCCGTGCTGAGCGCCACCCCGTCGAAGGCGAAGAGCGGCAGCTCGTGGCTCGGCTCTCCCCCGGTCCGCCTGCGCCGCACCGCCGGCAACACCGATTCGACGTTCACCTACAACCCGTCGTTCGCGCTGCGCGTCGCGCGCGGCTCGGTCGAGACGGCGCGCCTGCTGGCGGTCTTCGTCAGCTTCGGCCTGGGCCTGGCGACGCTCGTCGCACTCAACTACTTCGTGATCAACGTGGGCTGGTGGCTCGCCGCCCTGCTGTCCGGCGTCACGCTGCTCGTGGCCGGCGCGATCGCCTGCTGCGTCGCCGCGGCCGCGAAGTGGCTGGTGGTCGGCCGGATCGGCCGCGAGGAGCACCCCCTGTGGTCGAGCTTCGTCTGGCGCAACGAGCTGTCCGACGCTTTCGTCGAGTGCGTCGCGGCGCCGTGGTTCGCGCACGCCGCCACCGGCACGCCGATCCTCAACCTGTGGCTGCGGATGCTGGGCGCGAAGATCGGCCGCGGCGTCTGGTGCGAGACCTACTGGCTCCCCGAGGCCGACCTGGTGACCCTCGGCGACGCCGCCACCGTCTCCCGCGGCTGCGTCGTCCAGACGCACCTCTTCCACGACCGGATCATGGCGATGGACACCGTGGTGCTCGGCAAGGGCGCCACGCTGGGCCCGCACTGCGTCGCGCTCCCCGCGTCGTCCGTGGGCGACGGTGCCACCGTCGGCCCGGCGTCCCTCGTCATGCGCGGCGATTCGGTGCCCGCGAACACCAAGTGGCAGGGCAACCCGATCTCGCCGTGGGTCTTCAACGAGGGCAAGCGCAAGCGCGATTAGCCGCGCGGTCCGTGCCCGACGGCGCCTTCCGCCCCCGCGCCGCTCGCCCCGGAAATCTCCCCTCGCGGTCCGAATCTCCTGGCGCTACGCGCATCCTCGTAGCGCCAGGAGATTCCAGTAGCGACCGGCGAAATCTGCAGCGCGCCCCTACCCACGACGGCCGGACTCGCGCGATCGCTTCGTGACTCCGACGCACCTTCCAGCCACTTGAACCAGTCGATTGACACAAACGCAGCTGCGTTCTAGTCTTGTGCCAGTCCACTGACACAAGGAGTTCGGATGCCGATAATTCCGTTCGTCGGCCTCACGGTCGTCGCGACGCTCGTGGCCGTCACCTACGTCATCACCCGCACCCTGACACCGGACGACTCGGCACCGCAGTCGGAGAGTTACCGCGCCTACCGGGCGACGATGCGCTCCCGGCTGAAGGTCGCCTTCCTCGTCCCTGTTGCGGCCGCCGTCGTGGGGGCGATCTACGGGATCATCGCCACGGCCCTCGATCCGACCAATCCCTCCCCGACCTATCGTCCCGTGAGTCTGGTCCTCGGTCTGCTCTGGTGGCCCGGCATCTTCCTGTTCCCGCTATTGGCGATGTTGCTCACCGAGAAGACAACCCGCCCGTCGGGGCCGCGCGTAGCCACGCTCGCGCCGCGGGGCGTCCGCGAACTGTTCCCGCGCTGGCTGCTGATCGCGTTCGGCTCGGTCTTCGCGATCGCCGCGCTCACGCCCTTGATCCTGGGTTCTCCGATCGCCGCCGATCGCACCCTGCGCAGTGCGAGCAATCCGCCCACGCACGAGTACTCGGTGGACCCGTCGGGGATGTGGATCGCATACGGCACGTTCCTCATCGCGGCCGTATTCGTCCTCTGGGTGATCCTCTCCGCCACTCGCCGGCCCGATATCGACCCGATCACGGGCAGCGACAGCTGGGGGCGCAGCGGCACATCCGTCCGCGCCTTGTGCCTGCTCTACATTCCGGCGACCTACGTGATCATCGACGGCCTCGAGATTCCCCGAGACGCGGCGATGGCCTACGTCGATCACACGCGCGCCGGCGGCGAAGCGGTCGACGGGTGGCCCCTGTGGTTGAACTCGACCACCATCCCGCACATCACCGACGGCATCAGTGCCCTACTGATGCTCGGCATCGTCGTCGTACTGGTCGTCTTCGCCCGACCGCCGGTGCCCCGCGCCCTCACTGCAGCTGCGGCCCGATCCGCCGATACAAGGGAGGACTCCGACGACGAGGCCACTGCACAGTGACGGCACCCCGCATCGGCGTCGACGAATCCGACCCGACCCCGGCGTTCGAGCAGATCCGACGGCAGATCACGGGACACATCGCATCGGGTGCGCTGCCGGTCGGCGCCAAGCTGCCACCGCTTCGACAGCTCGCCCGTGACCTGGGCATCGCGGTCGGCACTGCGGCGCACGCGTATCGGGAGCTGGAAGCCACCGGCCTCATCGAAAGCAGACGCGGCGGCGGCACCCGCGTGATCGCGCTGCCGTCGCCGGACGCGGCGTCAACCTTCGACGCGGGGGCGCTGCGAGAGGCGGCGGCGCGGTACGTCGCCGCCGCCCGCCGGCTCGACGCGCCACCGCAGGCCGCCCTGGACGCGGTCATGGCCGCGCTCCGCGGCGAGAACGACGGTGCCGGCCCCGCCGACTAGGGTGGGCACCGACACCCCCGACGAAAGGTCCCCCGTGAGCGACGGGCTCGAGATCACCCCGTTCCAGCCGAGCGACGTGGCGGAACTGCTCGTCCTGCAACGGTGCTGCTGGGTGCAGGAGGCGATCGCGAACGACAGCCTGGAGATCCCGCCGCTCACCGAGACGCACGAGGACATCCTGCAATGGGCGACGCAGTGGGCGACGTTCGTCATGCGGCTCGACGGTCGGCTGATCGGCGCGGTGCGCGGCCGGGCGGAGCCGAACCACCGGTGGCACATCGGCCGCGTGATGGTGGCGCCCGACCTGGCCGGTCGCGGACTCGGCACCGAGCTGATCACTCTCATGGAGTCCCTCGCCCCGCCGGCGACGGAGGAGTTCATCATGTTCACGGGTGCGGGCAGCGCCCGCAACATCCGGACGTACGAGCGGGCGGGCTACGTCGTCTCCGAGCCCGAGCCCGCGCCGCACGGCGGCGTACCCACGGTGACGCTGCGGAAACCGGTAAGGTAATCCCCCGACCCCCGAGCGAGAAGGAAGTGGATCCGTGGTGCGCAAATCGGCAAAGCCGAAACTCGTCGCCGCACCGAATCCGCAGCACGCCCGCGCGGTGGACCCGTACATCCCCCGCCACGGCAACCCCGGCTACCGGGTCTCGCGGTACGACCTCGAATTGACGTACAAGGTCGAGAGCAACCGCCTCGACGGCAAGGCCGAGATCACGGCGACGACGAACGAGCCGCTCAAGCGGTTCGCTATCGACCTCTCCGACGCGCTGACCGCGTCCAAGATCACGATCAACGGCCGCCGCCCGCAGCGCTACACGCAGCGCGGAGGCAAGCTCGAGCTGACCCTCGCCCACGAGGTTCCCGCCGGCGCGGCGATGACCATCTCGATCCGGTACGCGGGCACGCCGAAGCCGATCCGGTCCACCTGGGGCGAGGTCGGCTGGGAGGAGCTGTCCGAGGGCGTCATCGTCGCCTCGCAGCCGAGCGGCGCACCGTCGTGGTTCCCCTGCGACGACCATCCGGCCTCCAAGGCGTCGTACCGCATCGCCATCACCACCGACTCGCCGTACCGGGTGGTGTCCAACGGCAAGCTCGTCTCCCGCAAGGTCTCGGCCGCGCACACCACCTGGGTCTACGAGCAGGCCGCGCCGATGGCCTCCTACCTCGCGACCATCCAGATCGGCAGCTACGACCTGCTCAAGGTCGCGGACAAGCCGGTGCCGATCCGCGCCGCCGTGCCCGCGCGCCTCACCTCCGACTTCCAGCGCAGCTTCGGCAACCAGGAGCGGATCATGCGCGCCTTCACCCGCTGGTTCGGCCCGTATCCCTTCCCCGAATACACCGTCGTCGTCACCGACGACACCCTGGAGATCCCCGTCGAGGCGCAGACCGTCTCGATCTTCGGGGCGAACCACTGCGACGGGACGCGGCACGCCGAGCGCCTCGTCGCCCACGAGCTGGCGCACCAGTGGTTCGGCAACTCACTGACGCTGACCCGGTGGAAGGACATCTGGCTGCACGAGGGCTTCGCGTGCTACTCCGAGTGGCTGTGGGCGCAGGAGTGCGGCGAGGCGACGACGCAGCAGATGGCCGCCCGCTACTACGCGAAGCTGGCGGCCTCGCCGACCGACATCGTGGTCGGCGATCCGGGGCCGGACCTGATGTTCGACGACCGCGTCTACAAGCGCGGCGCGCTCACGGTGCACGCCGTCCGGGTGGCTCTCGGCGACCCCGCGTTCTTCTCGATGCTCCACGAGTGGACCGCCGAGTTCGCGCACCAGTCGGTGACGACCGAGGATCTCATCACGCTCGCGGCGAAGTACAGCCCGGAGCCGCTGCGCAACCTGTGGCGCACGTGGCTGTACGAGACGGCGCTGCCGCCGCTGCCGGTGCTCACCGCTCTCTGACCGGTTCCGCTGACGTCCGACCGCGGGGCGGCGGAAACTTTCTGTGGGGACGATGTCGAAACGGGGTCGTCCCGTTCGACGCCTGTACGAGACACGCTCACCACCACAGAAGAAGGACTGATCGATATGCCTCGTTTCATGGGATTCGTGCGGATGGCGGAGGGCCCCGAGGTCGGCGCGCCGCCCAAGGCCCTCTTCGACGCCATGGACGTCTACATCGGGGAACAGGCCGCGAAGGGCCACTTCCTCGACGGCGGCGGCCTGTACGGCTCGGAGGACGCCGTCAACTTCGTCGTCCGCAAGGGCGAGATCACGCGGGTCGACGGCCCCTACGCGGAGTCGAAGGAGATCGTCGGCGGCTGGTCGCTGCTGCAGTACGACACCCTCGAGGAGGCGATCGCCGCATCGGAGGAGTTCGCGCAGCTGCACGCCACCCACTGGCCCGAGCTGAACATGGTCTCCACGCTCCGGCAGATCGCCGACGAGCCGCCCACCCTGGCGGACGACTGACGCACCGGCGGTGGTCCCGCCTACGCTGGTCGACGTGCCAGCCGGGACCACCGCCGACGCCGGGAACGACGCGAGCGGGTCGAATTCAGCCGAAGCGATCACCGCCACGTGGCGGGCCGAATCCACGCGCCTCGTCGGCGCGCTCACCCGCATGACCCGCAGCATCCAGCTCGCGGAGGATCTCGCGCAGGACGCGCTGGTCGCCGCGCTGGAGCAGTGGCCGGAGACGGGTGTCCCGAACAACCCGGCCGCGTGGCTCATGACCACCGCGAAGCGCCGCGGCGTCGACGCGATCCGCCGCGCGGAAACCCTGCGCCGCAAGACCGAGGAGATCGGTCGCGGCCTGCGGGAGGACGACGGTATGCCCGACCTCGATGCGCAGGTCGACTTCATCGAAGACGATGCGCTGCGCCTGATCTTCCTGTCCTGCCACCCGGCGCTCACGCCCGAGTCACGGGCGGCCCTCACGCTGCGCGTGGTCGGCGGCCTCACCACCGGCGAGATCGCCCGCGGCTTCCTGGTCCCCGAGAAGACCATGGGCCAACGCATCTCCCGCGCCAAGAAGACGCTCACGACCGCCCGGGCCGAATTCGAGCTCCCCATCGGCGAGGAGCGCACGCGCCGCCTCGACGACGTGATGGCCGTGATCTACCTGATCTTCACCGAGGGCTACTCCGCCGCCGCGGGCGATGATTGGATGCGGCCGGACCTGGCACGGGAGGGCATCCGGCTGGCCCGCATGCTCGCCGAGCTCGCGCCCGACGAACCCGAGGTCCACGGCCTGCAGGCGCTCGTCGAGCTCCAGGGCTCCCGCATCGACGCCCGCACGGACGCCGGCGGGGCGCCCGTCCTCCTCGACGACCAGGACCGCGCCCTGTGGGACCGGCTCCTCATCCGACGGGGCCTGGCCGCGCTCCGCCGCGCCGACGAGCTCGCGGCCCGCGGTGTTCCCGTGGGCCGGTACTACCTGCAGGCCGCGATCGCCGCGCAGCACGCCCGCGCGGCGACGCCGGCCGATACCGACTGGACGCGGATCGCCCGCCTGTACGACGCGCTGGCCCAGGCCGCACCCGGCCCGGTCGTGGAGGTCAATCGCGCTGTGGCGCACGGCCGGGCGTTCGGCCCCGAGGCGGGCCTGACGGTGCTCGACGCCGTCGACCCGGTCGCGCTCGGAGATGCGCCCCTCGTGCCGAGCGTCCGCGGCGACCTCCTGGAGCGGGCGGGGCGCCCCACCGAAGCGGCGGAGCAGTTCGACGAGGCCGCGCGCCGCACCCGGAACGAAGCCGAACGCTCCCTGCTCCGGGGACGGGCCGCTGAGAACCGAACGGGGTGACGGATCGCTCTCAGACGTGGCGGGGCTTCACGGCGCCTGCCACACGGGCAGGGCCCCGGCGGCGAGCGCCTCCGCCAGTGACGGTGCGGCCGTGTCCTTCTCGGAGAGGATCGGCGGCGCCGCATCGGGCCACGCGATCGCCAGCTCCGGATCCAGCGGGTCCACGCCGTGCTCGGCGGACGGGTTGTACTCGGAGGAGACGTGATAGGCCACGACGGCGCCCTCGGTCAGTGCGCAGAACCCGTGTCCCAGCCCCTCCGCGAGATAGACGGTGCGCCGCGTCGCATCGTCCAGTCGGACCGTCTCGACCGCGCCGAAGGTCGGCGAACCGACGCGCAGGTCCACGATCACGTCGAGCACCGCGCCGTGCAGGCAGGCGACCAGTTTCGCCTGCCCCGGCGGTACATCGGCGTAGTGGATGCCGCGCACGGCGCCCATCCGGTTCACCGAGACGTTGGTCTGCGCGACGACGAGCTCGTGCCCGGTCGCCTCGCGGAACGCGGAGCCCTTGAACAACTCGAAGAACTCGCCGCGCGCGTCCGGGCGCACGACCGGGTCCAGGACGAAGGCGCCGGCGATGGGCAGCGGCACGACGTTCATCGCCCCTCCTCCAGCAGTCCGTGCAGGTAGGCGCCGTAGCCCGACTTGTGGAGCCGGTCGGCGTGCTCGCGCAGTTGCGCGTCGTCGATGAAGCCGCACCGCCACGCCACCTCCTCGGGTGCTCCGATCTTGGTGCCCTGCCGCTGCTCCACGGCGCGGACGTAGCCGGTGGCATCGGCGAGGGCGTCGAAGGTCCCGGTGTCGAGCCAGGCGGTACCGCGCGGCAGCACCTCGACGGTCAACCGTCCCGCGGCGAGGTAGTGCCGGTTGACGTCGGTGATCTCGAGTTCGCCGCGCGCCGAGGGCTTCAGATTCCGGGCGACCTCGACCACCGAGGGGTCGTAGAAGTACAGGCCGGGTACCGCGTACGGCGACCGGGGCTGCTCCGGCTTCTCCTCGAACCCGATGGCGCGGCCGGCACCGTCGAACTCGATGACCCCGTAGGCGCGCGGGTCGGCGACCCGGTACGCGAAGACCGCGCCGCCGTCGACCCCGTCGAACCGGCGCAGCTGCGTGCCGAGGCCGGGGCCGTAGAAGATGTTGTCGCCCAGGATCAGCGAGACCGTCTCGTCGCCGATGAAGTCGGCGCCGAGAACGAAGGCCTGCGCCAGGCCCTCGGGGCGGGGCTGGACGACGTACTCGATCCGCAGGCCGAACTGCGCGCCGTCGCCGAGGAGCCGCCGGAACTGATCGGCGTCACCCGGCGTCGTGACCACCAACACCTCCCGGATGCCGGCGAGCATCAACGTGGAGAGCGGGTAGTAGATCATCGGCTTGTCGTAGACGGGGAGCAGCTGCTTACTGACGCCGACGGTGATCGGGTGAAGCCTGCTGCCCGTGCCGCCGGCCAGGATGATCCCTCGCATGGCCCGACTCTATCGGATCCCAAAACTATCTATTTAGCTACGGTCGTCCTTGATACGATAGTTTCATGGGAAAGAAGACCTGGGCTTTCGCGGCCCTCGCACTCGTCGTCGCTCTGGCGGTGCCTGTCGGCGTCCGTATCGCGGTGGCGAACACCTTCGCCTTCGATCAGCGGCCGGTGAGCATCCCCGTCACCGACGCTGTCGCGGCGGGCGGGACCGCGGCGGACGCACACACCGGCGGCCGCCTCGACGGGGTACTGACCACCCCGAAGGGCAGGCCCGGCCGACACGGGCTGATCGTCTTCGTGCACGGCGACGGACCGGCGAACGCCAGCCGCGACGACGCCTACCTCCCCCTCTGGGAGGCGTTCGCGAGGGCCGGGTTCGCCACCCTGTCGTGGAACAAGGCGGGCGTCGGAGGATCGCCGGGGAACTGGCTGGACCAGTCACTCGCCGACCGTGGTGCCGAAGTCGCCGCAGCCCTCGACTGGGCCCGCACCCGCTCCGAGATCGACACCGGGCGCATGGGCGCGTGGGGCGTGAGCCAGGGCGGCTGGGTCCTTCCTCCCCTGGCGGCGCGCCGCCCGGATCTTCGCTTCCTCGTGCTCGTCGGTGCCGCGATCAACTGGCTCCGCCAGGGCGAGTACCACACCCTCGCCGGGCTTCGAGGCGCCCCCGAGCAGGAGAAGCGGGCCGCCCTCGACGCGCGCGCCGAGAACGTCGCCCTGCTCGAGCGGGGTGCGACCTATCCCGAGTACCTCGCGGCGAAGGTCGACACCACGCCGATGACCGCGGATCGATACGGCTTCGTCCTGCGCAACTTCCGCGCCGACGTCACGCCCGACCTCGCGCGCATCGCCGTGCCCACCCTGCTGCTCCTCGGCGGCGCCGACCGCAACGTGGACACCGCCGAAACGGCGCGCGTCTACGCGGAGAGGGTGCGGCCCGGGCTGCTCACCGAGCGCACCTTCCCCGGCGCCACGCACAGCCTCACCCGCGACGACATCGAGTACCGCAGCGAGGATCCGTGGGTGATCGCCCAGGCCGTTCTGGCACCACGCGACATCTACGCGCCCGGCTACCTCGACGCGCTCACCGACTTCGCGTCGCGACAGCGGGCCGCGCGATGAGGGTCGCCGTCCTCGGCGCGGGCGCGATGGGCGCCCGCGCCGCCCGCACCCTGGCGGGGTTGCACGGAGTCGACTCGCTGATCGTCGCGGACCGCGACCCGGACGCGGCCGTGGCGGTCGCCGCCGCGCTGCCCTGTGCCACGGCCCAGCGGGTCGACGTCACCAACGCCGCCGGCCTGCGCGCCGCGCTCGCCGACGTCGACACGGTGCTCACCACCGTCGGGCCCTTCTACCGGTTCGGCACCGCCGTCCTCCGCGCGGCGATCGACACCGGCACCGACTACGTCGACATCTGCGACGACTGGGAGCCGACCCTGGAGCTGCTCGAGCTCGACGGTGCCGCCCGCGCGGCCGGCGTCTGCGCCGTGATCGGCGCCGGTGCCAGCCCGGGGCTGAGCACGCTGCTCGCGAGTGCCGCGGCCGCACGGCTGCACCGGCTGCGCGACCTCCACACCGCGTGGTCCGTCGACACGACGGCGCCGCGCACCGCAGCGGACACGGCGATGGCCGGTGCCGCGGGCGTGCATTGGATGCACCAGTGCAGCGGCGAGGTGGCGGAGGTCGCGGGAGGCGCCGTCGTGCGCCGGGCCCCGCTACGCCCCGTCGCCCTGCGACTCCCCGGCGGACGACGCGGGACCGGCTGGACCGTCGGTCATCCCGAGCCGGTCACCCTGCACCGGACGGCGGCACCGTCGGGGGAATCGGCCTGCCTCATGCTGCTTCGGCCCGGCACCGTCGCGTACCTCGACGTTCTCCGTCGCGACATCGACGCCGATCGACTCACGCCCGACGATGCCGCCGCCCTCCTCGATCCGCCGTCCCGGTGGCGGGCGCTCCGGTCCGTGCCGGGTGCGTTCATCCGGCCCGGCCCGGGGGATCTACCGGCCTTCTTCGCCGCGGCGGACGGCACCGTCGACGGGCGGCCCGTCCGGGTCTGCGCGCGCCTCGAGACCGACGGTGCGCTGCTGCACGACATGGCCGCCGTCACCGGCGTCCCCGCGGCGCTCGCGACGGCGCAGCTCCCAGCGGTCCGCAGGCCCGGCGTGCACCCGCCCGACGCCCTGCTCGACGGTCCGCGGCTGTTCGCGGACCTCGCGGTAGCGTTTCCGGGCACGCGCGTGATCATCGAGGAGGAGGCCGGATGGCTGACGGACTGATCTCCACGCGCTCGCTGATCGAGGCCATGCTCCGCGAGGACGCGACGATCGATGCCGGCGAACTGTACGCGGTCGCCGAGGCCCTCGGCATGGGCGATCAGCAGGTGCGCCTCGCCATCAAGCGGCTCGTGACGGAGGGCCGGTTCACCGTCGACGGGCGGGGCCGGGGCGCGGTCCTCACCGCGACCGACGCGACCCGCGCGGGCATCGAACCCGACCGCGCGCACGTCCGGCTGATGTACGCGCAGGACCGCGGCGAGGCGCCCTGGGACGGGGTGTGGCACCTCGCGGGATTCGCGGTGCCCGAGGCGCAGCGGGAGGCGCGCGGCGCGCTCCGCGACGCCATCGTCGCGCTCGGCGGCGCGCCCGTGCAGGGCGGCCTGTACGCGTCCGCGCACGCGTGGGAGGACTCACTGCGAGTCACCGCCCGCACGACGGGCGCCGACGCCTACCTGACCACCCTCAGCTGCACCGACCTCGACGTCGGCGGCGCGCGCGGCGCCGCCGCCGCGGCCCGGCTGTGGCCCCTCGACGAACTGGCCGACGGACACCGTCGGCTCGCGGATCTGGCGACGCGGGCGCTCGACCGGACCGCGGAGGCGGAGCACGCCGAGCGGCTCGCACTGACGGTCGCCCTCGTGGCCGAGTTCACCCGCGCGCACGAGCCCGATCCGCTGCTGCCGCCGCAGTTGTTGCCGCCGGACTGGATCGGCGTGCACGCACGGGCTCTCGCCGCCCGCGCGTGGTCCGCACTCGCCGAGAGGGAGGCCGCATCGCCGCTGCGGCTCCTGCGCTGGTTCGACGCGCCCTTGCAACCCCACTAACCTGATCCCATGCACATCGTGGTCACCGGCGGCGCCGGCTTCATCGGCGCGAACTTCGTCCGGCGCACCGTCGCGACCCGCCCGGACGTGCGGATCACCGTGCTCGACGCGTTGACCTACGCCGCGAACGAGTCCTCGCTCGACGACCTGCGCGAGCGGATCGACTTCGTCAAGGGCTCGATCGCCGACCCGTCGGTGGTCGACGAGGTGGTCGCGGGCGCGGACTCGGTGGTGAACTTCGCCGCGGACACGCACAACGACAACTCACTCAGCGACCCGTGGCCGTTCCTGGACACCAACATCCGCGGCACCGCCGTGCTCCTCGACGCGGTGCGCCGGCACGACGTCCGGCTGCACCACATCTCGACCGACGAGGTCTTCGGGGACCTGCCGTTGGACTCCCCCGAGCGGTTCACCGAGGACACACCGTACCGGCCGTCGAGCCCGTACTCGGCGTCCAAGGCCTCGTCCGATCACCTGGTGCGGGCGTGGGTCCGCAGCTTCGGCGTGCGGGCCACGATCTCCAACTGCTCCAACAACTACGGCCCGTACCAGCACGTGGAGAAGTTCATCCCGCGGCAGATCACGAACATTCTCGCGGGTGAGCGGCCGAAGCTCTACGGGGCGGGCACCAACGTCCGGGACTGGATCCACGTCGACGACCACAACGACGCCGTGTGGGCGATCCTCGACCGGGGCACGATCGGCGAGACCTACCTGATCGGAGCCGACGGCGAGCGGTCGAACCGCGATGTGCTCCGCACCCTGCTCGAGGTGATGGGCCGTCCCGCCGACGCCTTCGACACCGTCCCGGACCGGCCCGGCCACGACCTGCGCTACGCCATCGACTCGAGCAAGCTGCGGCGCGAGTTGGGCTGGGCACCCGCGCACGCCGACCTGGACGCCGGCCTGCGGGCCACGGTCGCCTGGTACCGCGACAACCGGGCCTGGTGGGAGCCGGGCAAGGCGGGCGTCGAGGCCGCCTACGCGCGCCGTGAAGCCACGCCCTGACGAGCGCCGATCGTGTGATCTTCAACCGAACCGGAGCGGAAAGCACAGGTCCGGCACGAAAACCTGTTTCAATTGTCGCGACATCAACATGTGAGCCGACCGTCCGGACACCCGCCGGCGGCCGAAGAGATTCCGAGGTGACCACCCATGCCGCCCGAAGGCACCCCCGCCGCCACCGCCACCGCTCCCGCGTCGTCGCGGGAGGACCTCGACACCGCGGGTCAGCGCGAGCGGCGCAAGCGCATCATCGACGCCACGCTGGCGCTGGCCCGCAAGGGCGGCTACGACGCGGTCCAGATGCGCGCGGTGGCGAAGAAGGCCGACGTGGCGCTGGGAACCCTGTACCGCTACTTCCCGTCGAAGGTGCACCTGCTCGTGGCGGGGCTGGTCAGCCAGTTCGAGCGCGCGGGTGAGCGGATCGGGAAGGTCCAGGTGCCGGGTGACACCCCGGCGGAACGCCTGATGTTCGTGCTCGACCGCAATACCGAGGCCCTGCAGCGCGCCCCGCTGCTCACCGAGGCGATGGTGCGCGCCTTCATGTTCGCCGATGCGACGGCGGCGGCCGAGGTGGAGCGGGTCGGCCGCCTCCTCGAGGGCATGTTCGCCCACGCGCTGGGCGTCGAGGATCCCGACGAGCGCCAGCGCGATACGTTCCATCTGATCGCCGATGTGTGGATGGCGAACCTGGTCGCCTGGGTCACCCATCGCGCATCGGCCGCCGAGGTCCAGAAACGGCTCTCCGTGGCCGTCGATCTCCTCATCAAGGACTAGCAACACCGCAGGTCACATCGGGTCAGCCGAGCAAAAACTGAAACACGTACTAGTTTTGCCCCGGCAGTTGATACGCTCCTCTCGAAAATGAGGAGAGGACATCCGATGGTGGTATTCGGAGGCCGGGCGTGAGGGCCGCGGCGCTGTACCGGTTGTACCGGTTGGCCGCGATCTTCACGAAGAGCCTGTCCACGATCGGACGTTCGGTGGTGCTCGCCGGCGAGATCATCGCGTGGACGGTCCGCGGTGTCCTGAAGCGGAACTTCGCGGTCGGCGAGATGGTCACCCAGTCCGTCACGCTGCTGCGGGTCACCACGCTCCCGGCGGTGCTGGTGGCGATCCCGTTCGGCGCGGTCGTGTCGGTCCAGGTCGGTGCCCTCGTCGACACGGTCGGCGCGAACTCCCTGGTCGGTGCCGCGTCGGGCATCGGCATCATCCGGCAGGGCGCCCCGCTCGCCACGGGCGTGCTCCTGGGCGGCGTCTGCGCCTCGGCCATCGCCGCCGACCTCGGCTCCCGCACGGTCCGGGAGGAATTGCAGGCCATGCAGGTCATGGGCGTCGACCCGATCGCGCGCCTCATCGCGCCCCGCATGCTGGCGCTCATGATCATCGCGCCGATGCTGCTCGTCGCGATCGTCGCCGTGGCGATGGTCGTCGCGCTCACGGTCTCGGTGTGGCAGTTCGGGCTCAGCTCCGGCGGATTCTGGTCCTCCTTCGGCGCCTTCTCGGCACCGTCGGACCTGGCCTTCGCCGTGCTCAAGGCCGAGACGGGCGCGATGATCGTCGGTCTCGTCGCCGGCCTCCGCGGCCTCGAGGCCTCCGGCGGCCCGCGCGGCGTCGCCGACGGCGTGAACTCGTCGGTCGTCCTGTCGATCACCCTGATCTTCCTGGCCTTCCTCGGTCTCACCCAGCTGCAGACGATGTTCTTCCCGAGTCAGGTGGCCTGATGACCACCACGAACCCGCCCGCGCCGGCGCAGCCGAAGAAGACCTCGGCGCTCGACTCGAAGCCCGCGAGCCTGATCGCGCGGATCGGCGAGGCCGTCGTCTTCGTCGCGCAGTCCATCTACCTCGTGCCGGTCGCGCTCATGAAGTACCGCGGCGAGACCTCCCGGGTGCTCAAGCAGCTCGCGTGGGGTCGCGGGTCCGTCGTGGTCGACGGTGGCGTGGTGGTCATGATGGTCATCCTCGGCGCGGCGAGCGGCGCGGCGGTCGCCATCGAGGCGTACGCGGGCCTCAACCTCATCGGTTTCGGCCCGCTCACCGGCGTGATCGGCGGCCTCGCGAACATCCGCGAGATGATCCCGATCTCGGCCGGGATCGGCTTCGCCGCGCAGGCCGGCTGCCGCATGACGGCGCAGATCGGTTCCATGCGGATCGCGGAGGAGATCGACGCCGTGGAGGCCCTCGGCATCCGGTCGATCCCCTACGTGGTCAGCACCCGGCTCATCGCCGGCATCGTCGTGGTGATCCCGGCGTACCTGCTCACGCTGCTGCTCGCCTTCCTCACCTGCAAGCTGATCGTCGTCGTCTTCCACGGGCAGGCGCTCGGTACGTACAACCACTACTTCGAGCAGTTCCTCAGCCCCGGCGACATCGCGCTGTCGACACTCAAGGCCGTGGTCTTCTGCGCCGCCGTGACGATCATCCACTGCTACTACGGGTACTTCGCCAAGGGCGGCCCGGAGGGCGTGGGTCTCGCCAGCGGGCGGGCGGTGCGCGCCAGCCTCGTCTCCGTGCTCACGCTCGACTTCATCCTGACCATCATGTTCTGGGGCATTGCCCCCACGATCATCTTCAAGGGCTGAGGGGGACCGATGTACGAACTGCTCGGTGGCACACCCGGTCGCCAACAACGCGTCTTCTTCACGGTCGGCATCGCGACGATCGCCGTGATCCTCATCGCGGTCCTCGCCGGCGTCATCTCCTCCCGCATCCCCGCCTCGGATCCGCGGCTGGCGCTCACCGTCGAGTCCGCCGACGTCGGTCCCGGGGTGAAGGCCGGAACCCGGGTCACCCTGCGGGGCGTGCCCGTCGGCGAGGTCGAGTCCGTCGTCATCCCCCGCGCGGGCCAGGCGCGCGTGGCGATCAAGCTGGACCGCGGCAGCCTCCGCGGCCTCACCGACGCCCTGTCCGTCCGGTACCAGCCCGGCAACTACTTCGGCGTCACCGAAATGGCGCTGGTACCCGGCCGGGGTGGCGCCGACCTGCGATCGGGCAGCACGCTGCGCCCCCGCTCGAGCAACGACACGATCTCCGACCTGCTCACCCGCAGCGCGGTGTCCGTCTCGGGCGTCATCACGCCGAAGCTCATCGAGGTGACCAAGAAGGCGACCGAGTACACCCAGGCGATCACGCCCCTGCTGCAGGTGGCGTTCTCCGTCGAGCAGCAGAACGCGCGCTCGGTGAAGGTGCCGATCGGGACCACGCTGCGCACCGTGCGCTCCACGCTCGACGGTGCGCCGGGCCTGGTCGAGGGGGCCTTCGAGGGCTGGTTCGTCCCGCAGATGCGGGGCGGAGAGGCTGCGGGAACGCTCGACTACACCGTCAACAACTACGACAAGATCGACAAGACGACGACGCTGCTGGGCACCGGTTTCTTCACCCCGCTCGCCGACATGTTCGGCTCGCACGAGGCCGAGTTCACCCCGGGCACCGTCATGCTCCGGGTCATCATGGACAGCACCACCAAGGTGATGCGCACCGTGAGCGTCCCGCGCCAGATCGTCCCCCTGATCACCGGCGTCAACAACGCCTTCATCACCGTCCCGGAGGGCACCGCACTGCGTATGAACGTCGTCGCCGACCGACTCCCCGGCGCCGCCTCGGTCCTGGAAGGGGGCCGATGACATGCGCGCCACCAACACCCGGGCCACCATCACGCTGGCCATCGCCCTGGTCATCACCCTGGTCATAGCGCTGGGCATCTTCGCGGCGCTGCGCAACCCGGCCGGCGGGGAGACCCGCGACTACGAGGCGCACCTGTCCGACGCCTCCGGTCTGCGAGTCGGTAGCGACGTGCGGCTGCGTGGCGTGCTCATCGGGAAGGTCACGGCCGTGGACGTGCGCGGCACCGCGGACGGGAACGGCAACGAGGCCGTCGTCGGATTCTCCGCGCAGAAGGATCACCCGGTCACGTCGACCACCCGGCTCGCGGTCAAGTACCGGAACCTGACCGGCGAGCGGTTCATCGAGATCCAACCCGGGAGCTCGTCCGGCGGCACGCCCACCACGTCGATCCCGATGTCGCGCACCACCCCGTCGTTCGACATCACCACCCTGTTCAACGGCCTCGCGCCGGTGCTGCGCACACTCAGCCCGGAGGACGTCAACGAGCTGACCCGGAATCTGCTGGGGCTGTTGCAGGGCGACGACACGACGGCGGCGCAGACGTTCGGCGCGATCGACCGAATCACGGCGAACCTGGCCGACCGGCAGACCGTCATCAAGACGCTGATCGACAACGTCACCCGCGTCGCCAACATGATCAACGACTACTCGCCGCAGGTCGTGGAGTTCATCCTCAACTTCGACCTGCTGCTGACGAAGGTGCTCGAGAACCTCGACGAGTTCCGGCGCACCGCCACCTACGGCCCCGGTTTCGGTGCCGCGACCAACCGGGTGCTCACCGCACTCGGCCTGTCCAAGGACCTCGATGTGGAGAAGTTGATGCGCACCGCCTTCCAGGACCCGGGTGCCGCGGTGCAGGCGATGGGCAAGCTTCCCGGCCTGTTCACCGGTGTCGCGGCACTCCTCGGCGCCCCGCCCACGCCCTGCTCGAAGGGCGCGGCGCAGCTTCCGAACAAGGTGACCGTGCTGACCGGCGGTACGAATGTGACGGTGTGCCTGAAATGATCTTCACCGGACGTCCGCCCTGGCGCGGACTCGTCAATCGCAGCACCAAGCTCGGTGCGATCGCCGTCGCGGTCGCGCTGCTCATCACGGCCGCACTGGCTTTCGTGTATCTGCGCCCGCCGGGCCAGAAGGAGCTGACCTTCGTCACCCAGGACGCGGCGCTCATCAAACCCGGCGTGGAGGTGCGCGCCTCGGGCGTGCGCATCGGCTCCGTCTCCGCCGTCGACCTCCGCAAGGACGACGTGCAGGTGACCGCGCGCATCGACGATTCGGTCTTCGTCGGGGACCAGACCTCCGTCGCCGTGCGCATGCTCACCGTCGCCGGCGGCTTCTACGTGGCGGTCACCTCCGCGGGCCGGGCTGCCCTGGGCGACAAGCCGATCCCCCGGAACCGGGTGAGCCTGCCGTACAGCATCGGCGACCTGCTGCAGGACACTCCGGAGAAGCTCGAACCCGTCGACCGCACGCAGCTCGCGTCGTCGATCAAGGCGCTGAGCACGGGCCTCGACTCGAACCCCGGCTCCGTCGACAACATCGTCGAGGGAGTGAACTCCCTGGTCGGCCAGCTCACGGAGCAGCGCGACCAGATCGGCCGCATCATCAACATCAGCACCCAGTACGCGACGGGCTTCGCCGAGCAGCGCGAGACGATCATGAACATGATCCACAAGGCGTCGCTGGCGATCGTCACGCTGGACCAGACCGCCGCCAACTTCGGCATCGCATACCAGGGGCTCGCCGGGATGTTCGGCAAGATCAAGCCCTTCCTCGATCTGTACTGGAAGTACCGCGACACCCTCGGCGATGCCTTCGCGAAGATGGAGACCGCGTTGAAGACGACCGACGTGACGATCCCCGCCATGATCGGCGAGCTGCAGAAGGCGATCGACACCATGCAGGCGAGCCTGGAGAAGCAGGGGAAGCCGATGTCGCCCGACACGGTGCTCGCGAGCCGCCTCTGCTTCCCGACGGCGACGGTGAGCTGCTGATGCGCCCCGCGAGGATCTCCCTGCTCGCCGCGGTCGCCGTGCTCACGGCGCCGCTCGTCCCCTCCACGGTCGGCACGGCCGCCGCCGCGTCCAGCACCCAGTGCGCGTACCTCGCGGACGGGATCGGCCTGTACCCCGACAACGACGTGACCCAGATGGGTGTGAAGATCGGCTCCGTCCGGACCGTCGAGCCGTCCGGCGACGGCGTGAAGGTCACCTTCGACGTCTCCGGCCGCACGCTGCCCGCCACGGTGAAGGCGGTGACCCGGTCGACGTCGATCCTCGCGGACCGCTCTCTCGAGCTCGTGGGGAACTACTCCTCGGGGGCGACACTGAAACCCGGCACGTGCATCTCCCGGGAGAACTCGGCGACCCCGAAGTCGATCTCCGAGACGACGTCCGCGGCGACCCGCCTCGTCGACTCGGTCACCGAGGGCGGCGCCTCGGCCGACCTCGGGAAGCTGCTGACCCGGCTCGACACCGAGGTCGGTCCGTCCGTGCCGCCGCAGGCGGCGCGTTCACTGACGAATCTGTCCACCCTGCTGAGCGATCCGGCGGGCTTCCTCGGCGACGTGACCACCGTGGTGAGCAACGTCCGGCCGCTGATGCAGAGCATGGACCAGCAGTGGGGCGAGCTCCTGCTCACCCTGCAGCACGTCGGGAACGTCCTCGACCAGTACGGCAAGGTGACCTTCCCGGCGGTGTCCGAGATCTTCCAGACCCTGCCCGTGTTCTTCCTCGTCGGCGACGACATGATGCGCCGCTACGGCCACATCCTCCGCCCCGGCGGCACGATGGCGGCGGACGCGGTCAAGCTCGCCGCGACGGGCGTGAAGTCCAACGAGGCGCTCGCCCGCATGCTGCCGGTGTTCGGATCGCAGATCGCGCCGTACCTCCCCCGCGGCGACGAGGCCCCCGCGACGGTGGCGGGCGTGCCCGTCACCACCGTCGCCACGCGCGACCCGAACGCCCTGTGCGCGCAGATCAATGCGCAGGCACCGGGCGCCTGCTCGGTGGTCGCCGGTCAGGCGCAGACCGCCACCGTCGACCTCGCCCAACTGCCGTTCCAGGGAGGCCGCTGATGTCCCGCACCCGCAGCGCAGTGCGCTGGCTCCCGCGCCGCGTGTCCGCCGCGATCGTCGTCGGTGCCGCCGTCGTGCTCGCCGGCTGCGGCGTCAGCCCGGCGAACATGGACATGCGCAACCCGCTGAGCGACGGCGACCAGTACGAGCTGCGACTCCAGTTCGCCGACGTGCTCAACCTGCCCATCGGCGCACGGATCTCGCTCGGTGGCCTGACCGTCGGCCGGGTGAAGGCCGTCGACCTCGGCGAGGACGCGGCGACGGTCACGGTTCGCGTGGACAAGACGGTTTCGCTCCCCTCGGACATCCACGCCTCGGTGCTCCAGGACACGCTCCTCGGGGAGGCGTACGTCCGCCTGGAGGCGCCGGAGAAGTCCACCGGCGAGGCGGCGCCGCTGCGCGCCGGTGCGGTCCTGCCGCTGAGCCAGACCAGCCCGCCCCGGTCCGTGGAGAGCACGCTCACCATCCTCGCCGACTACTTCGGCAGCGGCTCGGTCCAGGACGTCAGCAAGACGATCACCCGACTGAACACCGCTCTGCCGAAGGATCGCCCGCAGTTCGACCTGCTCTCCGCGCAACTCAACCGCGACGTGACGGGCATCGGCGCCAACACCACCGAGGTGAACCGGCTGCTCGACTCCGCGAGCGAGATGGCCGACCGGATCGCCAAGCAGGAGAAGAACTTCAAGGACACCCTCTCGCCGTACCACATGAAGTACTGGTCCAACCAGGGCAAGCTCATGTCGAACATCGGCGTGCTGCTCCCCGCCGTGGGCGGCATGCTCCAGCAGGGCTCCTGGCTGATCCCGCTGATGAACTCGTCGTCCGACCTGTTCGAGTTGCTCACCGCCGACATGGTCTCGCTGGGCTCGGCGATCCACGGCGGCTCGATCCTGGTGAACAAGAACCTCGTCCCGTTCCTGCAGAAGCCGGTGGTCAAGATCGACTCGGTGACGAACACCGCGGGTCAGGACGTCTCGCCCGGCGCGCTCAAGGTGCTGCGACTGATCGGACAGGCCCGATGACGCGCTCCGGTATCGCCTCGACCCTCGGCCTCGTCGCGCTGGTCGTGGTCTCCGTCCTCCTCCTGGGCAACCAGGGTGTGCAGTGGTTCTCGCCGTCGGGCGACCGCACCGCGTACATCCGTCTCACCGACGCCAACGGCCTTCAGGAGGGATCCCGGGTCCTCGACCGCGGCGTCGAGGTCGGCACGGTGCGCGGGCTGACCGTCGACGCCGACCGTGTCGAGGTGGAGGTCCGCTACGCGAAGGACACCCGCATCACCTCCGGCGCCAAGGTCCGGGTGCAGAACCTCTCCGGATTGGGCGAGACCTACCTGACCATCGCTCAGGGCGACGGTCCCGCCGTGCCCGACGGGGCGCACCTCGAGGGCGTCGTGGACACCGCCGACTCCACCGTCGGGGCGCTGTCGGCCTCGCTGTCACGCCTGATGAAGCAGCTCGACCCCGCGACGGTCCAGCGCCTGCTGGCGCGCGCCGACGACGCGCTCCCCGATGGTGAGCAGACGGTACCGACCATCGACGCGGGCGCCGTGCTCACCGCCACGTCGATCCTGCGCCAACTGCCCGACATCAAGGACCTGCTCCAGTCGTTCAACTCGATCACGCCACGTGCCGGCGACGTGGGCGCGCTGCTGCTCAGCCTCGACCAGCCGCTGCGCACCTTCGGCAAGGGCTACGGCGAGATGGCGCCGCACTCCGTCTCGTACATCAGTCAGGGCGACTACCCGAACGTGATCAAGGACGGCATGCTCGAGCTGTTCAAGGTCATCCAGGGCTTCGAGGACGGTGCGGCTCCGAGCGTGCAGTACCTGTCCCAGTTGATGCTCCCGTCGGTCCGCGCGATCGCCGAGCCGCTCTCCACCATCAACGGTGGACAGTTGCTCGACACGGCCCTGGCCTCGGTGCGCGGTCGCTCGGGCGCCGTCACCCTGCGAATGGCGCCCTCGGACACCCGTCCCGCGAGCCCGTCCTCGGCGAAGCCCTCCGGCGCGAAGCCCTCGGGCACACCGTCGACGAGCTCGAAACCCGCGGCCCCGTCCGGCCGCACCGCACCGTCCAGCAGCCCCGCGCAGCCCCGCTGACGCGGGCCGAAGGAGAACCGTGGCCCTCGCGATCACCGATGTCCAGACCGCTCTCGCCGAGTCGATCCGCGACTGGGCGGACCGAGCGCACCCCGTCGAAGCGGTCCGCTCCGGCGACCCCGGCGCGGTCGAGAAGGCGTGGCGGGGGCTGGCGGACATCGGAGTCTTCGGCATCACTCTCAGCGAGGACCTCGGCGGGTTCGGCGGTACCGCGGACGACGCCGCGGCCGCCGTCGAGGCGGCGACATCCGTGCTGGCTCCCGGCCCCATCAGCGGCACGATCGCCGTCGGCGTCCTCCTCGAGCGCCACCTCGGCGGCACCGACCGGCTCGGCGCCCTGCGTGCGGAGCTCGCGGCCGGAGAGGCGCGGGCCGCTCTCGTGGTCGACGGCGACGGCTCCCTCGCCCCCGACGCGACCCCGCGGTCCCACCTCCTGATCGAGTCCCCCGCCGGCGGCTGGCACCTCCTCCCGCCGGATCATCCGGGCGTCACCGTCGAACCGCTTCCCGGCCTGGACATCTCGCGCCCCCTCGCCCGGATCCACTTGGACGCACCGGAGTTCGAGGCGGCGACCGAGGTCCCGGGACTGACCGCCGACGACGCCCGTGCCGCCCTCGCGGCCTTCGCCGCCGCGGAGGCCGCCGGCGTGGCCGCGTGGAGTCTGCGCACCGCCGCGGAGTACTCGAAGGTGCGGGTGCAATTCGGAAAGCCCATCGGTTCCTTCCAGGCGATCAAGCAGATCGTGGCCGACATGCTGTGCCGCGCCGAGCAGTCCGCGGCGCTGGCGTGGGACGCGGCCCGGTCCATCGGCTCCGGCGCGGAGCACCACCTGGCGGCCGCGGTCGCCGCGGCGGGCGCGCTCGACGCCGCCGTGGAGAACGCCAAGGACGCGATCCAGGTGCTGGGCGGTATCGGGTTCACGTTCGAACACGACGCGCATCTGTACCTGCGGCGCGCGACGGCACTGCGGATGCTGCTCGGGGACACCCCCGGATGGCGCACGCGCGCGGCGGAGCTCGCACTCCGCGGCGTGCGCCGCGGATTGGACTTCCACGTGGAGGGGGACCACGGAGCCGCCGCCGCGGAGGCCGAGCGGATCGCGGCGTTGCGCCCCGGCGAGCAGCGCCGCGCGCTCGCCGAATCGGGACTGCTGGTGCCGCACTGGGACGCGCCGTACGGACGCGGCGCCGGCCCCGCCGAACAACTGGTCCTCGACGGCGCGCTGGAGGCGGCGGGCGTCGAGCGTCCGACGCTGGTGATCGGCGCGTGGGCCGCCCCGACGATCCTGGAGCACGGCACGCCGGAACAGGCCGAACGCTTCGTCTGGCCCACCCTGCTCGGCGAGATCAGCTGGTGCCAGCTCTTCAGCGAGCCCGAGGCGGGCTCCGACCTGGCGTCGTTGCGGACCCGGGCCACGCGAGTCGAGGGCGGCTGGTCGCTGACCGGCCAGAAGGTGTGGACCTCGCTCGCGCACGAGGCCGACTGGGCCATCTGCCTCGCCCGCACCGACCCGGATGCGCCGAAGCACAAGGGCATCACCTACTTCCTCGTCGACATGCTCTCCGACGGCATCGACGTCCGCCCGCTCCGGGAGATCACCGGCGACGTGCGGTTCAACGAGGTCTTCCTCGAGGACGTCTTCGTACCGGACGACTGCGTCGTGGGTGAGGTGAACGGCGGCTGGCGCCTGGCTCGCACCACCCTCGCCAACGAGCGGGTGGCGATGAGCGGCTCGGGCCTGGGCGCGCGCCTGGAAGCCCTCCTCGCCGACCCCGGGCCGGAGCCCGATCTGCCTGCCCTCGGCGGGTTGATCGCCGAGGCGGCCTCCTGCACCCTCCTCGACCTGCGCGCCGTCATCGCGAGCGTCGGCGGGCAGGATCCGGGCGCGGGGTCCAGCGTGCGCAAACTCGTGGGCGTCCAGCACCGTCAGGCCGTCGCGGAGGCCTGCCTGCGCCGCCTCGGGCCCGACGGTGCCGTCGCCGGCCCGGAGGATCCGGCCGATCCGCGGTACGAGTTCCTGCTGTCCCGCTGCCTGTCGATCGCGGGCGGCACATCGCAGATCCTGCGGAACGTCGCCGCGGAACAGCTCCTCGGGCTGCCCCGCTCCTGAGTCGTTCCGCACCGCTCGACTGAAACCTGTTCTAGTATTCGAGCATGGACGATTCCGCTGTCTCCGCCGCCGCCGACGCGCTGCTCGGCGCGTACGCCGCGTGTGCGCCGATCGACCCGATCATCGGCATGTACCCCGACGCCACGATCACCGACGCCTACCGGATCCAGCAGGAGCAGGTGCGTCGCTGGGAGGCCTCGGGCGATGCCGTCAAGGGCCACAAGGTGGGGCTCGCCTCACCGGCGATGCAGCGCCAGATGAACGTCTTCGAGCCCGATTTCGGTCACCTGACGGCGTCGATGTTCCACGTCGAACAGATGCCGATCGACACCTCGTCGTGGATGCAGCCCAGGATCGAGCCGGAGATCGCCTTCGTCCTCGGCCGTGAGCTCCGCGGCCCGGGGGTCACGGTGGCGGACGCGATCCGCGCCGTCGACTTCGTGGTCCCCGCGCTCGAGGTGGTCGACTCGCGGATCAAGGACTGGAACATCTCGATCGTCGACACCGTGGCCGACAACGCGTCGTCGGGCGGCGTGATCCTGGGCAGCCGGCCCACACGCCTGACGGACGTCGACCTGCGCACCGTGGGCTGCACGTTCCGGATCAGCGGGGAGCAGGTGGGCACGGGGGCGGGCGGCGCCGTCCTCGGTTCGCCGATCAACGCCCTCGTCTGGCTCGCGAACACGGTCGGCCCGCTCGGCACCGTGCTCGAACCCGGCCACGTCGTGCTGCCCGGGTCGATGACGCGCGCCGAGCCGGTGCGCGCCGGAGACATCGTCGTCGCCGACATGGGCCCCCTGGGTTCCGTGACGGCGGTCCTCGCCCCCTGACCGAACCGAACGGAGAAGAACATGAAGATCATCATCGGCGACGCGTGCACCGGCTTCGGCGTGTGCGAGGGCATCCGCCCGGACGTCTTCGAGGTCAACGACCAGGGCTTCGCGGAGGCCACCGACGAGGGCCTGACCGACGCCGACCGCGAGGACATCGAGTACGCGGTCAGCCAGTGCCCGACGCAGGCCATCCGCATCGAGGAGTGACTCCACTCCCGCCCGCCCGACGACGTCGGCCCGCACCGAAACCCGCAGGTGACGGTACGGGCCGACGCTGTCGTCAGACCTTCTGCGCCTCCGACATCTCCACGGCGATGGCGATGATCATGTCCTCCTGGCCGCCCACGTAACCGCGGCGACCGCACTCGTAGAGGATCTCGTGCGCCGGAACCCCGTAGCGTTCGGCCGCGCGCTCCGCGTGCAGCAGGAAGCTGGAGTACACGCCCGCGTATCCCTGCACGATCGAGCTGCGGTCCATCACCGGCAGCCGGGTGATGTACGGCTTCACCACATCCTCCGCGGCGGCCATCAGCGCGTCCTTGTCGGTGCCAGTACGGATGCCGAGTCGCTCGAAGGCCGCGGACAGGATCTCCGTGGGCGAGTTCCCGGCACCCGCGCCCAGGGCGAGCAGCGAACCGTCGATCTGCTTCGCGCCGGCACGGTACGCCAGAACGGAGTTGGCGACCCCGAAGCTGAGGTTCTGGTGCCCGTGGTAACCCACCTGCGCATCCTCGCCGAGCTCCGCGACCAGAGCGGCGACGCGCTCGCCGGCGTCCTCCAGGATGAGTGCGCCCGCCGAGTCCACGACGTACACGCACTGGCACCCGGCGTCCGCCATGATCCGCGCCTGCTTCGCCAGCGCCTCGGGCGTGGACATGTGCGAGAGCATGAGGAAGCCGACGGTCTCCAGTCCCAGTTCCCGTGCGGCACCGAAGTGCTGGATCGAGACGTCCGCCTCGGTGCAGTGGGTCGCGATGCGCAGCGCGCCGGCCCCGAGGTCGGCCGCCACCCGGATGTCCTCGACGGTGCCGAGCCCCGGGAGCATGAGCACGGCGATCTTCGCCTGCTGCGCCTCGTCGACCGCGGCGGCGATGAGCTTGCGCTCGTCGACCAGGGAGAAGCCGTAGTTGAAGGTGCTGCCACCCAAGCCGTCCCCGTGGGTGACCTCGATGAGGGAGACCCCCGCGTCGTCGAGGGCCCGCACGGTGTCGCGCACGTTCTGCTCGGTGAACTGGTGCGCCATCGCGTGGCTGCCGTCGCGCAGTGACGTGTCGACGATGCGCACGTCCCGGTTCGGGTCGCTCCAGAGGTCGCCGTTGATGCCGGTCATGCGTTGACTCCGTCCAGGATCCGCTGCGCGAGCAGCTCGCCGGCCCGTGCGGCGGCGGCGGTCATGATGTCGAGATTGCCCGCGTAGGTGGGCAGGTAGTCGCCGTTGCCGGCGACCTCCAGGAAGACGGCGACGCGGGCCTTGCCCTCCCAGCCGGGCCGGGGCTCGTCGTACTGCGGCGGGGCCTTGAGCGTGTAGCCCGGAACGTACACCTGGACATCGGCGACCATCTGCTCGATCGAGGCGGTGATCGCTTCACGGTCGGCCTCGGGGTCGATGGCGCAGAACACCGTGTCGCGCATGATCATCGGCGGCTCGACCGGGTTGATGATGATGATCGCCTTGCCCTTGGCCGCACCGCCCACCTCCTCGATCGCGCGCGCGGTGGTCTGGGTGAACTCGTCGATGTTGGCGCGGGTGCCCGGTCCGGCGGACCGCGACGACACCGACGCGACGATCTCCGCGTAGCTCACGGGCGTGACCCGGCTGACGGCGTGCACGATCGGGATCGTCGCCTGTCCGCCGCACGTGATCATGTTGACGTTGGGGGCGTCCAGCTGGGACTCGAGGTTCACCACCGGGCACGCCAGCGGGCCGACGGCCGCGGGGGTGAGGTCGACGGCGACGATGCCCGCCTCCGCGTACCGGGGAGCGTTGGCGCGGTGCGCCTTCGCCGACGTCGCCTCGAAGACGAGCTGCGGCGGCTCGGGCCGCGCGAGCAGCCAGTCCACTCCCTCGGCCGAGGTCTCGAGCCCGAGCTCGGCGGCGCGCCTCAGGCCGTCCGACTCCGGATCGACGCCCACCATGTACCGCACGTCCACGTGCTCGCTCCGTCGCAGTTTGGCCAACAGGTCGGTGCCGATGTTGCCGGGCCCGACGATGGCCGCAGTCACTTTCTCCGTCATGCCGACATCGTCCGGCCGCCGAGCACCCACGTCCACGCTCATGTCCCGCTCAGCGGAACGCTCATCATTTCAGCCCGCCTGTTGACAATATCTGTCTATCGACTTACGTTCGAGACATTGATCGCATTTTGTCTCGTTCGGAGGACGATATGCCCGCACCCGTCTTCGTTCCCCGCTCCGCCGAGACCTGGGACGATCCGTTCCCCCTCTACCGCTCCCTCCGCGCGGCCGGCGCCGTCCACCGGGCCGAACCGCTCGACGGGGAGGAACTCGAGTACTACGTCCTGCCCCGGCACGCCGACGTGTGGCACGCATTGCGCGAGCCGGGCGCCTTCTCCTCCGCGCAGGGGCTCACCTTGCACTACGGCGAACTCGAGAAGATCGGCCTCCAGGACGACCCGCCGATGGTGATGCAGGACCCGCCCGTGCACACGGCCTTCCGGCGCCTGGTCGCGCGCGGTTTCACCCCGCGGCAGGTCGCCGCGATCGAACCCGACGTCCGCACCTTCGTCGTGGAGCGCATCGAGCGCCTGCGCGCACGGGGCGGCGGGGACATCGTGGAGGAACTGTTCAAGCCGCTCCCGTCCATGGTGGTCGCGCACTATCTCGGCGTCCCGGCGGCGGATCGCGGCCGGTTCGACGGCTGGACCGAGAGCATCGTCGCCGCGAACTCCGGTGGCGGTGACCTCTCCTCGATCGTCGACACCGCCGCCGACGCGGTCGGCGATCTGATGGCCTACTTCGCGGCGCTCATCGAGCGACGGCGCACCAAGCCCGAGGACGACGTGGTCTCCCACCTGGTCGCCGCCGGCGTGGGTGCGGATGGAGACCCCGCGGGCGTCGTCTCGATCCTCGGGTTCACGTTCACGATGGTGGCCGGCGGCAACGACACCACCACGGGCCTGCTCGGCGGCGCCGTCCAGCTCCTGCACCGGCACCCCGACCAGCGGCGGCTCCTCGCCGCCGATCCGGCGCTGATCCCCGGCGCCGTCGAGGAGTTCCTCCGCCTCACCTCGCCGGTGCAGGGGCTCGGGCGCACCACCACCCGCCCCGTGGACGTGGACGGAACCACGATCCCCGCCGACCGCCGCGTGCTCCTGCTGTACGGCTCGGCGAACCGCGACGAGAGCGTCTTCGGCGACGACGCCGACGACCTCGATGTCACGCGGAATCCGCGCAACATCCTCACCTTCGCGCAGGGGGCGCACCACTGCCTGGGCGCCGCCGCCGGGCGGATGCAGTCCAGGGTCGCGATCGAGGAACTGCTCGCCCGCATCCCGGAGTTCGCCGTCGACCTCGACGGGGTGCGTTGGGCGCCGGGCGCGTACGTGCGCCGCCCGACGACGGTGCCGATCTCCGTACCATGATCGTCATGACGTCCGCAGCGAGGAGCACCTGGTCCGAGGCCGCCCGGTCCGGGGCGGCGGAGCGCATCCTCGACGCGGCGTCCGGCCTGTTCGCCGAGCACGGCGTCGCGGCGGTGGGCATGGACGACATCGCGCGGGCCGCGGGCTGCTCCCGGGCGACGCTCTACCGGTACTTCGCCAACCGCGACGTGCTGCGGTCCGCGTACGTACTGCGCGAGATGTCCAGGGCCCTCGACCACCTCGCATCGACCGAGGCTCCCCCCGGATCCGCCCCCGAGCGGCTCGTCGCCGTGATCGAGGCGGCCGTGGCGTACGTGCGGGACCGGCCGGAGCTGCTCGCCTGGTTCGCCTCGGAGGACTTCGCCGTGGGTCCGGTCCTCGCCGAGAACGCCGGCGCGCTCTCAGCGGCGGCGTCGCGGTCGCGCGTCGCGGCCGACCTCCCGGCGCTCGCCGACCCGCAGGTCTTCGACTGGGTCGTGCGCGTGATCGTCGGCCTCCTGGCGCATCCCGGCGCGAGCGCCGCGTACGAACACGATCTCCTCGTCCGGTTCGTCGGGCCGATCGTTCGCTGATCACCGCCCGGCGGTGCCCGGGCCTGGCACACTGGCTGCATGTGTCCCGCTGAGCGGAACGACGGGGCGACCGTCGACCGCATCTCCGCCCTGCTGTCGGCGTATCGGCCCGGCGACGGCGGCCTCGGGGTGTCCGAACTGGCGCGGCGCACGGACCTGCCCAAGTCGACGGTGCACCGTCTCACCGGCCATCTCGTGGCTGCCGGGCTCCTCGAGCGGGCCGGGAGCGGCCTGCGATTGGGCCTGCGCCTGTTCGAGATCGGTCAGCTCGCCACGGGCCACCGCGATCTCGTGGACGCGGCGCGGCCGGTGCTCGCGGATCTGCGGTCCGCCACCCGCAACACGGTCCACCTCGCACGCCTCGAGGGCACCGAGGTCGTCTACTTCGAGGTCCTGCCCGGGCCCGACGCGCCGGATCTACCGTCGCGGGTGGGAGGCCGCATGCCGGCGCACGCGACGGGCGTCGGCAAGGCGATCCTCGCGTTCTCCGACGCCGCCGTGGTCGACGGCGTGATCGCCACGGGCCTGCCGCGGCTGAGCACCCGCACCATCACCTCGCCCGCGATCCTGCGCCGGCAGCTGCAGCGGGTCCGCGACGAGGGCGTGGCGTACGAGCGTGAGGAGTCCGGCACCGGCACCGTCTGCGTGGCCTGCCCCATTCTCGACGCCGACGGCGCCCCCGTCGCCGCGATCTCGGTGGCGGGCTGGAGCGCCCGCATGCGCCCGGAGCGTGTCGGTCCCGCCGTCCGCGCCGCGGCACTCACGCTGTCGCGCGTCGCCGGATCGCGCGATTAGGTCGAGCCCACCTCGATCACGACCGTGCCGCGTACACCTCCGGCCTCCAGCCGCGGTCCCGTGCTCCGGCTCCGCCCGCTCCTGAACGCCGAGAGCGCTACAGGTGCAGGGCCAGGCGCGGCTCCCCGGGACCGCTGAAGTCGACGACGGCGAGGCCGCGGCGGTCACCGTCGTAGACGGTGGTGGTCACGGTCCGCCCCGCGGCGAGGACCTTGCCCACCTGGAGACCGCGCAGGTGCAGCAATTCCGCGGCGCGTCGGCGGCCCCGCCCGCCGACGCCGCGGACGCCGCCGAGGAACCCCAGCGCGGCCCGGGGCCCCAGGGTGCGGAACAACCGAGGTCCGAGGAGCGCCCCCGCGGCAAGGCCCCGTGGCCCGGAGAGCAGGAGGGCGGCGATCATCCCCCGCAGCTCCCAGTGCGCGTACAGGCCGGTGATCGCCGGGCCGTCCGGACCGTCGGCGACCGTGTACCGCAGGTGCATCGGGATGTGCAGCGTCACGCCGGTGCTCATCGTCGTGTGCACCGTGAGGTCGCGGATCATGAGGCCGACGCCCTCGCCCTGGACGATGAGATCGTGCTCCACGTCGAAGACGATCCGATTGGGCGCGATGAACATGTCGTAGAACCGCGCGATCGCCGCGGGGTTCGTCTGCGGCGGTGGGCCCACGGGGTCGTGGACCGCACCGTCGGGGGCGAACAGCGCGGTCCACGCGGCCCTGTCGTGCGCGGCGACGGCGGCGGGCGAGGCCTCCACCACGCGCCGGATCGCTTCCGTGCCGGGCATCTACAACTTCAGCGCGTGCGTCGCGGTGGCGCCGCCGTCGGCCACGAACTCGGCACCCGTGCTGTAGCTCGCCTCATCGGAGGCCACGAAGAGCACCAGCGCGGCGATCTCGTCGGCGCTCCCCTGTCGCCCGATCGGGAGACGCTGCTTGAGCCAGTCGGTGGGTGGCTCGTTGCCGCCCAAGGCGTCCGCCACCATCGCGGTGTCGATCATGCCCGGGTGCACCGAGTTGACGCGGATGCCGTACTGCCCCAGCTCCATCGCCGCCGACTTGGTCATGCCGCGGATCGCGAACTTACTGGCGGTGTAGGCGGTGAGGTAGGGCATGCCGCCCAGGCCCTCGACGGAGGACGTGTTGACGATGGCCCCGCCGCCCGCGGCCCTCATCGGCTCCACGGCGGCCCGCATGCCGAGGAAGCACCCGAACTGGTTGATCCGGATCACCCGCTCGTAGTCGGCGAGGGCCGTCTGTTCGAGCGCCGAGAAGAACAGCACGCCCGCGTTGTTGACCAGGATGTCGAGTCCACCGAAACGCTCGGTCACCTCGCCGATCGCGCCCGCCCAGTCGTCCTCGCTCGTGACGTCGAGGTGCCGGTACGCCGCGGCGTCACCGAGCTCCGCGGCGAGCGCCTCGCCCTGGTCGTCGAGCACGTCCGCCAGCAGCACCTGCGCACCTTCCGCGACGAACCGTCGCGCGACGGCGGCGCCCTGACCCCGGGCGGCGCCTGTGACGAGTGCCCTCTTCCCCTGCAGTCGTGCCATGAGACCTCCTAGCCTTCCAGCTGTGCTGCGACGAACATGCGGTCGTCGCGGTCCGCGAAGTAACCGCCCACGGCGGCCGCGAGGTCCGCCTCGTCCCACTGCCCTCCGTCGGCGTCGAATCGCCTCTCGAGGCTCGGCGGCGCCATGAGGGCGACCATCCCACCGTGGACCACGAACACCTGGCCGTTGATCCTCTCCGCCTCCGGTCCGGCGAGGAACCGCACGAAGCGGGCGACGTGATCGACGGACAGCGGGTCGACCGCACCGTCGGGGGCGTCACCGAAGACGCCCTCCGTCATGGCGGTCCGGGCCCGCGGGCAGATGGCGTTGGCGCGCACCCCGTACCGGCCGAGGCCGCGAGCGGTGGCGATGGTCAGCGCGGCGATACCCGCCTTCGCGGCGGCGTAGTTGGGTTGCCCCACCGAGCCGAAGAGGAAGGCCTCGGACGACGTGTTGACCACGCGTCCGTAGACGTCGCTTCCCGAGGCCTTCGCCGCATCGCGCCAATAGGCCGAGGCGTTGCGCGACAGGAGGAAGTGCCCGCGCAGATGCACCCGGACGACCGAATCGAACTCCTCGTCGGACATCGAGAAGATCATCTTGTCCCGGCAGAAGCCGGCGTTGTTCACCACGACGTGCAGCCCGCCCAAGCGCTCCGCCGCAGCCACCAGCGCGTCGGCCGTCTCCCGGTCACCCGAGTCGCCCAGCACCAGCTCGGCCCGGCCCCCGTCCGCCCGGATCCGCTCGACGACCTCCTCGGCCGCGGGCGCCACATCGCCGACCACGACGGCGGCGCCGCTCCGGGCGAGCGCGAGCGCCTCGGCGCGGCCCAGTCCGGCGCCCGCACCGGTCACGATCGCGACCTTGCCGTCCAGGCTCGCCAGCTGTCCCTGCGTCATGTGCAACCCTTCGATTTCGAGAACGTGTTCACCATGGGGCACGTGCCCCTCTCAGAACGAAAATAGTGCCGAGAGCGCGGTTCCGTCCCACTTTTCTAGAACTTGTTCTACAGTAGCGCCATGCGGATCGACTATGCGCCGGAACAGCAGGAGCTGCGCGCCGAGCTGCGCGCGTACTTCGCGAAGCTGATGACGCCCGAGCGCCGGGAGGCACTGCTCGGGCCGGGCGGCGAGTACGGCGACGGCGAGGTGTACAAGGAGATCACCCGCACCCTCGGCAAGGACGGCTGGCTCGCCATCGGCTGGCCCCAGGAGTTCGGCGGCCAGGCGCGCCCGATGCTCGACCAGTTGATCTTCACCGACGAGGCCGCCATCGCCGGCGTCCCCGTGCCCTTCCTCACCGTCAACACCGTCGGCCCCGCGATCATGGCCGGCGGCACGGAGGAACAGAAGGCCGAACTGTTGCCGGGCATCGCGGCGGGCGAGACCCACTTCTCCATCGGCTACTCCGAGCCGGAGGCCGGTACCGATCTCGCCGCGCTGCGGACCCGTGCCGTCCGCGACGGCGACGACTTCGTGATCAACGGCCAGAAGATGTGGACCTCGCTCATCGAGTACGCGGACTACATCTGGCTCGCCGCGCGGACCGACCCGGAGGCCCAGCGCCACCGTGGCGTCTCGATCCTCGTGGTTCCCACCACCGCCGAGGGCTTCTCGTGGACCAAGGTGCACACCGTCGCCGGGCCCGGCACCTCCGCCACCTACTACCAGGACGTGCGCGTGCCGGCCACCTCGGTCGTCGGCGAGCTGAACGGTGGATGGAAGCTCATCACCAACCAGCTCAACCACGAGCGCGTGGCCCTCACCTCCGCGGCACCCCTGCTCGACTCCGAACGACAGGTGCGGCACTGGGCGCAGAACACCAAGCTGGCCGACGGCACGCGCGTCATCGACGCCGAGTGGGTACGGACCCACCTCGCCCGCGTGTACGCCCACGCCCAGTACCTCAAGCTGCGGAACTGGAAGATCGCCTGGGCCGCCGATCACAGTGAACTCGGTCCCGCCGACGCCTCCGCCACCAAGGTCTTCGGCACGGAGTACGCGACCGAGGGCTACCGGCTGCTGATGGAGGTCCTCGGCAGCGCCGGCATCGTCCGCGCGAACTCACCGGGCACGCTGCTGCGGGGCAGGATCGAGCGGCTGCACCGCAGCTCGCTCATCCTGACGTTCGGTGGCGGCACCAACGAGATCCAACGCGACCTCATCGCGGGTGCGGGACTGCACCTGCCCGTGAGCCGCTGAGGCGAAGGAGGCATCCATGGACTTCACCGTTCCCGAGGCGCAGCGCGACCTCGCCGCCCTCACCCGGCGCATCGCCGCCGACTGGTCCGAGAAGAACCCACGACCGGGCGATTCGGGGTTCCACCGTGACCTCTGGAGGACGCTCGCCCGATCCGGCGTGCTCGACGCCGCGCTTCCCGAGTCGGTCGGCGGCGGCGGCCTCGGGGTCACCGCGCACGCAGCAGTGCTGACCGAGCTCGGCCGCGCCGTCGCCCCCGCCCCGTACCTCGACACCGTCCTCGTCGGAGCCGAGACCATCGCCGAGTACGGAACCCCGGAGCAGATCGAACGGTGGCTGGTGCCGGTGCTGCGGGGGGACGACACGGTCGCCGTCGTCCTCGGCGACGAGCACAGCGGCTTCACCGCGAAGAACTCCGCCGACGGATGGCGTCTGAACGGCGCCCAGACCGCGGTCTCCTCGGCCGCGTTCGCCGACACCGTGCTGATCGAGGCGAGCACCCCGGAAGGCCCCGCGCTGTTCCTCCTGCCGCGGGACGCACAGGGCCTCACCATCACCCGCCAACACGTCGTGAACGGCTCCGACGCCGCGCTCGTCGAGGCCGCGGCAGCACCGCTCCCCCGCGAGGCCCGGCTCGCCGGCGACGACGCACCGGCCCGCGCCAGGCGGCTCGCGACCATCGGTTGGTGCGCCCTCCAGGCGGGAATCACGGAGCGCGCCCTCGAACTGACCGCCGACTACGCTCGCACCCGCGAGCAGTTCGGGAAGCAGATCGGAAGCTTCCAGGCGGTTCGGCAGCGCCTCGCCGACGCCTACATCGACGTCGAAGCCATCCGACTCACCGTGCTGGAGGCGGCCTGGCGCGAAGCCGAGGGCCTCGACGCGGCCGCCGAGATCGCCACCGCCAAGTTCTGGGCCGCCGACGCCGGACACCGTGTGGCGCACACCGCCGTCCACGTGCACGGCGGCGTCGGCATCGACACCGATCATCCCACCCACCGCTATTTCGTGGCGGCCAAGCGCGCGGAGTTCGCGCTCGGCGGCGCGACGGCCCATCTCCGCGCCCTCGGCGCGACCCTCGCCGGAAGGAACCCCGCATGATCCGCAAGCTGTACAAGACCGCGACGACCCCGCTGTCGCCCGACGAGGCCGTCGATTACGTCGTGATCGGTTCGGGCAGTGCGGGGTCCGTGGTGGCGGGCCGGCTCGCCGACACGGGGGCCACCGTCGCGCTGCTCGAAGCGGGCAAGGCCGACAACACCCGCATGACGCAGGTTCCCGGCATGATCACGATGGTGCACACCGTGCCGCAGATGAAGGCGCGCGTCGCGTGGAAGCAGTACTCCGTGCCGCAGAAGTTCGCCAACGACCGCAGGATCCCCATGACCCGGGGCAAGATCCTCGGCGGCTCGAGTTCCATCAACGGCATGCTCTTCGTCCGCGGCAACCGCGCCAACTACGACTCGTGGGCCGCGGAGGGCGCCACCGGCTGGGACTACGAGGGTGTGCTGCCCGCCTTCAAGCGACTCGAGAACTGGGAGGGCGGCGGCAGCGAGCTGCGCGGCTCGGGCGGCCCCATCGAGGTGACCCGACAGCGTGACCTCACCGAGGCCACCACGTCCTACATGGACGCCCTGTCCGGCACCCTGGACACCCCGATCATCGACGACTACAACGGCCCGTCGCAGGAAGGCGTCAGCATCTTCCAGCAGAGCGCGGCCGGGGGCACCCGCTACAGCTCCGCGCAGGGCTACCTCCGCGAGGCTCGCCCCAACCTGCGCGTCCACGTGAACGCCCACGTCAAGCGCGTCGTCATCGAGAACGGCCGCGCCACGGGCGTCGAGGTGCTCGACGGGAACTCGGTCACCACCATCCGCGCGAAGCAGGAGGTCATCGTCTCGGCCGGTGTCATCGGCACGCCGCAGATCCTCATGCTCTCGGGCGTCGGGCCCGCGGCGCACCTGCGCGAGAAGGGCATCGACGTCGTCGCCGACCTGCCCGTCGGCCAGAACCTGCACGATCACCTCTTCGTCCCGATGACGTTCCTCATGAAGGACGCGGTGAACAAGGGCACCCCGGCGTACTTCGCGAAGGGCCTGGCGGCCGAGGTCCGCCGGCCCGGCACGACGTGGATGGCACGCACCGTCTTCGACGCGGCGGCGTTCGTCCGCACGTCGTACGCCAAGGACATCCCGGACCTGCAGATCCACTGCCTCCCCTGGAACTACCCGGTGCCCAATCAGGACGCCGACAAGCTCCACATGGTCGATCCCCGGCCCGGCCTGACCATCCTGCCCACGCTGATCTACCCCCAGAGCCGGGGCGAGCTGCGTCTGAACTCCGCGAACCCGTTGGAGCAGCCGTCGATCGATCCGGGCTACCTCAGCGACCCGCAGGACACCGAGGTGCTGATGGAGGGCATCGGCATGATCCGCGAGGTGATGCAGCACCCGTCGGTGCGCGGCAAGGTGAGCGAGGAGTTCACCCCCGGCGCCTCGCTCATGGACGAGACGGCGCTGCGCCGCGAGCTCCCGAACCGGGTGCACTCGGTGTACCACCCGGTGGGCACCTGCCGGATGGGGGTCGACGAGCGGGCCGTCGTCGACCCGGAGCTCAAGGTCGTCGGCGTCGAGGGCCTCCGCGTCGCGGACGCCTCGATCATGCCGTCGATCACGGGCGGCAACACGAACGCCCCGTCGTACATGATCGGCGAGATGTGCGCGCGGTTCCTCGGCGCCTGAGATGAGCGGCGCACTCTCGCAGTCGCTTCCGACGGTCGCCGACCTGCTCCGCGCCCGCGCCGACGACCCCGGCGCGGGCCTGCGGGCCGGCGACCGAACGTGGAGCTGGGCGGAGCACGTCACCGAGTCCTCGGTCCGCGCCGCCGTCCTGCGGGAGCTTCTGCCCGACGCCGCCGGAGGCGGCAACGGTGGCGGAGCTGCGCCCCGGCACGTCGGGGTCCTCGCGGACAACGTCCCCGAGTTCTCCCTCCTGCTCGGCGCCGCGGCGCTGTCGGGCGCGGTCGTCGTGGGGCTCAACCCCACCCGCCGCGGCGACGCGCTCGCGCGCGACGTCGCGCTCGCCGACTGCGCTGTCGTCCTCACCCAGGGCCGGCACGCGGCGCTGCTCGACGGGCTCGACCTCGGCGTCCCGGTCCTCGACCTCGACGGTCCGCAGTGGGCCGCGCTCCTCGGCGCGCACGCGGGCGCGCCGCTGCCGACCGCCGACGTCACACCCGAGACCCTGCTCGCTCTCGTCTTCACCTCCGGAACCAGCGGCGAGCCGAAGGCCGTGCGGGCCACGCACGGCAAGTTCACCGGCGCCGGAATCATGCTGGCGCAGCGGTTCGGCCTGAGCGGCGACGACACCGCCTACATCGCGATGCCCCTGTTCCACTCCAACGCGCTGCTCGCCGGCTGGGCGGTGGCGCTCGCGGCCGGCGCGACCATCGCCCTCGCCGAACGATTCTCGGCCTCCGGCTTCCTCGGCGACGTCCGGCGGTACGGCGCCACCTACGCGAACTACGTGGGCACACCCCTGTCCTACATCCTCGCCACCGAGGAACGCCCCGACGACGCCGACAACCCGCTGCGCGTGCTCTACGGCAACGAGGGCCGCGCCGAGGACATCGCCGCCTTCGCCCGGCGCTTCGGCTGCCACGTCCAGGACGGCTACGGCTCCTCGGAGAACGGCGTCGCCATCGCCCGTACGCCGGACACTCCGCCCGACGCACTGGGGCCACTGCCCGACGGAGTCGCCGTGTGGCGGCCCGGCACCTCGACCGAATGCCCCCGCGCGGAGACGGCCCCGGACGGGACGCTCCTCAACCCGGACGAGGCGATCGGCGAGCTGGTGAACACCGCCGGCACCGGCGGCTTCTCGGGCTACTACAACGATCCCGCCGCGGACGCCGCGCGCTCGGACGGCGGCGTCTACCGCACGGGCGATCTGGCGTACGTCGACGAGGCGGGGTACGTCCACTTCGCCGGCCGCACCGGCGACTGGCTGCGGGTGGGCGGCGAGAATCTGGGCGTCGCACCGATCGAGCGCGCGTTGCTGCGCCATCCCGCTGTCGCGGATGCCGCCGTGTACGGGCTCCCGGACCGGATCGGCGATCAGGTGGCGGCGGCGGTCGTGGTCGTGCCCGGCGCGGAACTCACTCCCGACGCCCTCGCCGCGTTCCTCCGCGCACAACCCGATCTGGGGCCGCGGCAGTACCCGCGCCGCTGGCGGGTCGTGGACGAGCTGCCCCGGACCCCGTCGTTCAAGGTGCTCCGCCGCGCACTCATCGCCGACGGGATCGACGCCACCGCACCGCTACCCGGGCAGTAGCGCCCGCACGGCGCCGATCGTGTCCGCATCGGCGGCGTTCTTGTCCGGGCGGTACCGCAGCACACGGGCGAAGCGCAGCGCGACCCCACCGGGGTACCGGCGCGAGACCTGCACCCCGTCGAGCTCGATCTCGACCACGATCTCGGGCCGCAGGTACACCGTGTGCGCGTCACGAGCGCGCTCATGGTGCGGGAACTCCTCCGTCTGCCAGCGGAGCAGGGCGTCGGTCAGCCCCTTGAAGGTCTTGCCCACCATGATCGGATCTCCACCGTCCGGGTCCCGCGCGCCGAGGTGCAGGTTGGAGAGCATGCCGGTGCGGCGGCCGTATCCCCACTCGGCACCCAGCACCACCAGGTCGAGCGTGTGCGTCTGCTTGACCTTCTGCCATGCGCGGCCCCGGCGCCCCGCGGCGTAGGACGAGGCGAGCGCCTTGACCATGACGCCCTCGTGTCCCGCGGCGAGGGCGGCCTCGTAGTGGGCTGCGGCTTCGTCCGGGGTGGGCCGGGTCAGCGCGGGGATGCGCAGCTCCCCGGCCACTGCCCGCAGCGCGTCGAGCCGGACCGACAGCGGCTCGTCCAGCAGGTCACGGCCGTCGAGATGGAGACAGTCGAAGAAGTAGGGACGCAGTACCGTCTCACCGGACTCCGCCGACCCGAACCTGCTCATCGTCTCCTGGAAGGGCCGCGGCCGGCCGGCGTCGGTCAGGGCGAGGGACTCCCCGTCGAGCACGACGGACCGGCACGGCAAGTCCCTGGCCAGCGCGACGATCTCGGGCACCGCATCGGTGATGTCGCGGAGCGTACGGGTGTAGACGCGCACCTCGTCGCCGAGCCGGTGCACCTGGATCCGGGCGCCGTCCAGCTTGAACTCGACGCTCACCTCCGATCCCAGGTCGGCCAGGGCGGACGCGACGTCCTCCGCCGGCGAGGCGAGCATCGGCGAGACCCCGCGCAGCACCTCGAGGCCGAACCCCGCGAGTTCCTCGGCGCCGCCGCGCAGGGCCGCGGCGGCCGTATCCGGCAGCGAGCCGGACAGCATGGCCGCGCGGCGCACCGTCTCGAGCGGCACCTCCGCGGCGCGCGCCACGGCATCGGTCACCACGCCCGCGAGAGCACCCTGCCGCAGCTCACCGGTGATGAGCCCGACGAGGAACCGCTGCTCCGCCGCCGTCGCGCGCCCGAACAGACCGGTGAGGACGGCGTCCCGTCGGGCGACGGACCCCGCGCCCGACGTCCCGGCCAGCTCGTCCAGCGCGGCCGTGACCTCCTCGACCGTCAGGGCCGGCTCCGCCGCGGGCGCGAGCGAGTCGACGGTCCGCGCGACGGTGCGCCATCCCGCGCCGAGGCGCCCCTGCAGGAGCTCACCCGACAGCCACGCCACGACGGGGCGCACGTCCCCGGGCCCCGCGGCGCGGATCACGGCGGCGAGCGCGGTGATCTTCGCGGTACGCGAGCGGGTGCCCGCGACCTCGGCGGACACGGCGACGACCTCGGCGAACAGCACTCCGTCATTGTGGCGCACACCCCTGACATGCGGGGCGGCGGCGCACGACAGTCCGCGTCAGCGGCACGACAGCCCCACGACAGCGACGCGATGCATCGTGATGCCCATGACGATCACACAGATGAGGACCGGCCAGAGCCCGTCCTCCCCCACCGACCTCGCGATCGACGCCCGCGGCCTGGTCAAGCACTTCGGTGCGACCCGCGCGGTCAATGGCGTCGACCTCCAGGTGCCCACGGGCACCGTCTACGGCGTTCTCGGCCCCAACGGCGCGGGCAAGACGACCACCATCAGCATGCTCGCGACCCTGCTGCGGCCGGATGCGGGCAGCGCCCGTGTCTTCGGCCACGACGTCGTGGCCGAGTCCACCACCGTGCGCTCGCTCATCGGCGTGACGGGGCAGTACGCCTCGGTCGACGAGGACCTCACCGCCCGGCAGAACCTCGTGCTCTTCGGCCGGCTGCTCGGCAGGAGCCGCGCCGCCTCCCGGTCGCGGGCCGAGGAACTGCTCGGAGCGTTCGGTCTGGAGGACGCCGCGAACCGGCCCCTCAAGGAGTTCTCCGGCGGCATGCGGCGGCGGCTCGACCTCGCCGCCAGCCTTATCGACACCCCACCGCTGCTGTTCCTCGACGAGCCGACGACCGGCCTCGACCCGCGCACCCGTTCGCAGATGTGGGACACCATCCGCGACCTCGTGGCCCAGGGGTCGACGGTGCTGCTCACCACGCAGTACCTCGACGAGGCGGACCAGTTGGCCGATCGGATCGCCGTGATCGACCACGGGCTCGTCATCGCCGACGGCACCGCCGACGAGCTCAAGGCCTCGGTCGGCAGTTCGACGCTGCAGCTCACCCCGGCCGACCGCGCGGATGCTCCCGCCGTCGCGCGCACCGTCGAGCGGATCCTGGCCGAGCCGGCCGCGCTCAGCCCCGAGGCGGCCCGTGTCACCGCCCCGCTGCACCGGCCGGATCTGGTGCCCGACCTGCTCATCGCCCTGCGCGAGCAGGGTGTCGCCGTCGAGGAGATCACCGTCTCCAAGCCGAGCCTCGACGAGGTCTTCCTCACCCTCACCGGTCGCCCGGACGCCGGCTCCGACGGCGCGACCCCCACCGATCCCGCCCAGGAGGCGTCATGACCACCACGCTCACCCGCACCCCCGGCCGCACGCCGGACCGGGCCGCCCCCAACCACATCGGTCTCGCCGAGACGATCCGGCAGTCCTTCACGATGGGCTGGCGCGGCGTGCTCAAGATCCGGCACAACCCCGAGCAGCTCTTCGACGTCGTTCTGCAGCCCGTCGTGTTCACCCTGATGTTCGCGTACATCTTCGGCGGCGCGATCAGCGGCGACGTCCACAGCTATCTGCCGGTCATCATTCCCGGCATCCTCGTGCAGACCGTGATCGTCGCGTCGATCGTCACCGGAACCCAGCTCCGCGAGGACATGAACAAAGGTGTCTTCGACCGTTTCCGGTCGCTGCCGATCGCCCGGATCAGCCCGCTCGCCGGCGCGCTGCTCGCCGACGTCGTGCGCTACCTCATCGCCACCGTCATCACCTTCGTCGTGGGCATCGCGATGGGCTGGCGGCCCGACCCGCTCGGCGTGCTCGCCTCCACAGCACTGATCCTGTTCTGCAGCTTCGCCGTCTCCTGGATCTTCGCGCTCATGGGCTGCCTCATGCAGAAGGCCACCTCGGTACAGGGCGTGTCGATGATGATCATGTTCCCGCTCACCTTCCTGTCCAACGCCTTCGTCCCGGTCGACACCATGCCGGGGTGGTTGCAGGCCTTCGTGAACGTGAACCCGATCAGCCACCTGGTGTCCGCGATCCGCGAGCTCTGCAACTCCGGCCACGCCGGGGTGCACGTGACGTGGAGCCTCGTCGGCGCGCTCGTGATCATCGCGGTCTTCGCGCCGCTCGCGGTGCGCGCCTACATCCGCACCGCCCGCTGACCCGCCGTCGGCCACGGCCGCCGCGCTACGCCCTCCGGCGCAGCGCGGCGGTCGTGTCGCGAAGGAGGCGCACCGCACGCGACCGGGACAGCGCGGCGATGCGATCCACCTCTGCCCGCCAGGCCTGCGCCGGCACCCCGTCCGGTGGCACCTGCAGCCGCTGCATCGCCGCGTGCATCACCGGATAGTCCTGGCGCGCACCGAGCCTGCGGGCGAGGCCCACCAGGATCGGTGCCGCCTCGGACGCCGGATCCGTAGCGACCAGATACGCCCCGACGGCGAGCGCCATGGTCGCGGCCTGGGGCAGGTCCCAGTAGCCCGTGACTCCGAACATCGCCTCGTCACCCGCGATCAGCGCGTCGACGAGCGTCCTGCCGGTCTCCGGCGCGCCACACGCCACGACACCGAGCAGCGCGATCGCGACCAGCATCTCCCCGCCGGGGTCCCTGCTGCCGTTGGGGATCCGGCGCACGAGGAGCTCGCCCGCCCGTCGGTAGAGGGCCGCGTCCGGTGCACCCCGCAGGCGCGCCAGCTCGGCCGCGCCGATCATCATGGCGGCCACCGCCTCCGGCCCGCCGTCCGGATCGGGATCCGATGGCGACCAGCCGTCCTGCAGGGGCCGGTGCAGGGCCTCCGCCTCGTCGATCCGGCCGAGCGAGCACAGGCTCGCAACGAGGTACGCCGTGGCCTGCTTGGCATCCTCGTCGGCACCGATCGACGCCAACTTCTCCACCGCGGTGCGGTACCGCTGCTCCGCCTCCGACCAGCGCGCCTGCTGGCCGTAGATGCTCGCGGTACTCATGGCGAGCATCGCCTCCGTCCAGGCGTCGCCGTGTCCGCCGATCGCCGCGATCTCGACGGAGTCCTCCAGCGCCCCGGTCAGATCGCCGCTGTTCTCCCGCAGATTCATCCGGGCCGCGAGGGCGTGCAGCCGCACGTCGTCCACGGGCGACGCCACACCGGCAAGAACCAGGCGCAGGAGGCCGTACACCGAATGCTGCAGGAAGGCCGAACTGAAGTACTCGGCCGGATCCAGGAGCGCCCGCTCGGGCCGGTGCAGCCGCCGGATCATCGTCCGGCCCCGGACGACGTGCCGCGCTTTCGGATTCGCGCCGGGTGCCGCACACGCCGCGAGCACCGTCGCCTGCCACAGTTCCCGGTCCTCGTCGGACAGCCCTGCGGCGAGCGCCTCCCGCGGGTCGGGGAGCGCGTACACGATCCGGATTCCGAGCTCCTGCACCTGCGCGTGCAGGCTCCGCATCGACCACAGGCCGGCGAGCAGCGGGAACACCCGGATCACCGTCCGGGCCGCGGCGCGCTCACCACCGGCCAGGTCGTCGACGGCGCCGCGCAGCACGAAGGCGAGGTTCTCGAGGTCGTCGGCGAGCCGGGCGATCACCCCGTGACCGCCGACGGACCGGTACTCGCTCCACATCCCGGCCGCGAGCGTCGCCGCCCACGACGCCATCGCACGGTCGACGGCGGCACCCTCGGTCGTGCCGTCGGCGGCGACCGGGGCCTCGGCGAGGCGTTCCTCGCCGAACTCGCGGACCGTCTCCAACATCCGGTAGCGCGTGCGACCGCCGCTCTCCGCGACGTGCAGCAGGGACTGGTTCGCCAGCGAGATCAGTGCGTCGTCGAGCGCGATGGTGTCGAGGCCCGTGACCGCGCTCGCGGCCTCGGTGTCGAAGCCCGCGGGGAACCGGCACAGCCTGCGCAGGGTCCACTGGGCGTCGGGCTCCAACAGGTCCCAGCTCCACGCGATCACCGCGTACAGGGTGCGGTGCCGGTCGGGCGCGGAACGGTCGGCCGACCGCAGTAGCGCGAACCGCTGCGCGAGCCGATCGGTGATCTCCTCCACGCTCAACGTGCGCACCCGGGCGGCGGCCAGCTCGATCGCGAGCGGCAGTCCGTCGAGGCGGCGGCAGAGCTCGGCGACGGCGTCCTCGGGCAGCGCCACGTCGGGCCGGACTGCGCGGGCGCGCTGCGCGAACAACTCCACCGCAGCGGAGTCCGCGCCGGCGGTCGCCAGGACGGGCAGCGGATGAACCCGTTCCGCGCGGATCTGCAGGGGCGAGCGGCTGGTCGCGAGCACCGTGACGCCCGGGGCGCCCGACACGAGGTCGGTCACCACATCGGCGCACGCGTCGATGACCTGCTCGCAGTTGTCGAGGACGACGAGGCATCGACGGCGCCCGAGCGCCTCCAACACGCGCGCGCCCAGGTCGCGGACGGACCTGCGCGGCATGCCGTCGGGGCCGAGGTCCGACTCCGCCAACCCCAGCACGCGCGAGACGGCCGGCAGGACGCCCCCGCCCGATCGGACCGCGGCGAGGGGCACGTAGTAGACCGCGGTTCCGGCGTCCGCGACCGCGGCACCGACGGCCTCCGCGATCCGCGTCTTCCCCACGCCGCCCGGTCCCAGCACGGTGACGACGCGCGCCTCGTCCACCGCCCGCACCAGCTCGGCGACCTGGTCGGCCCGGCCGACGAGCGGCGTGACCTCGGCCGGGAGGCCCACCGCCGCGGCGCGCGGTGCCGGTGCCGTCGTCGGACCGGCGGGAACGGGGGCGGCGCCCGCCAGCAGCTCGCGATGGAGCCGGGCGGCCTCATCGCCCGGTTCGGCGCCCAGCTCGGTGATCGAGACGCGGCGCAGGTCCGCGTATGCGGCGAGGGCCTCGGCGGTCCGCCCGGCGCCGGCGAGGGCGCGCATGAGCAGAACGCGGGCCGGCTCGTCGAGCGGATCCGCGGCGATGCGCCGCTCGGCGATCGCGCGCGCCGTGTCGACGTCGCCCGCCGCCAGCGCCTCCGCGGCCACGCGGGCCTCGAGTCGGTGGAGCGCATCGGCGGCGCGGCGCGCGAGTTCGGCCGCCGGGCCGCCGTCGTCGAGGTCGTCGCCGGGGATGCCGCGCCACAGGCGCAGCGCCTCCGCCGCCCCGCTCCCGTCGCGCAGCGCCGCCTCGGCACGGGCGAGATCGGACTCCGCCTCGAGGCGGTACCCGCCGGCCACGGCCTCGAGCCGGGCGGGGCGCACGACGGCGCGCACGCGCGATACCTGTGTGTGCAGCGCCGCGTGCGGCGATTTCGGCGGGGCATCGCCCCACACGTCGTCGACGAGGCGGTCGGCGCTCACGGGCCGGCCGTCGGCGAGGACCAGCGTGACGAGGAGCCGCCGGGCCCGCACCCCGGGCACGGGCCGACCGCCGGCGACGACCGGTCCGAGGACGCCGATCATCGCCGCATCGTCGGGGGCGCTGCCGTCGTGCACCCGGCCAGCGTAGTCGCGGGCGGGCCGCCGGCCCGCCCTCGCGGTGACGGGATCAGCGGATGCGCAGCTTGCGCATCCAGCGCAGCACCTGCTTCGTCTGCCGGGTGTACTGCTCGTAGGTCTGCCCCGGGCGCGGGTTGTACACCTGCTGCTTGAGGGTCGCGAGGTTGGTGGTGTCGGTGTACTTCAGGAGGCCCGCGTCGCCGTGGCGCACGCCCACGCCCGAGGCCTTCCACCCGCCCGACGGGGTGCCCTTGCTCGCGAAGGACGCGGCGAAGCCGTCGTTGATGTTGACGTTGCCCGCCTCCAGCTGTGCGCCGATCCGCGCCGCGCGGCGCAGGTCCTTGCCCCACACGCTGGCGTTGAGTCCGTAGCGGGTGTCGTTGGCGAGGCGGATCGCCTCGTCGTCGCTCGCGTAGCGGAACAGGGAGACCACGGGACCGAAGGTCTCGGCGGAGGCGAGGTGCATGTCCGGAGTGACATCGGTGAGGATCGTCGGCGCGTAGAACGCCGGCCCGATGTCGGTGCGCTCACGGCCGCCGCACAGCACCGTGGCGCCCTTGGCCCGCGCGTCCTCGACGTGGGCGGCGACGCGGCGCAGCTGGTCGGGCGAGGCGAGCGAGCCCATGTCCGGCTCGAAGTCGTAGGTCGCGCCCAGCTTGAGCGCGCCGGCGGCGGCGACGAACCGGCGGGAGAACTCGTCGTAGATCTTCTCGTGGACGTACATCCGCTCGATGTGCATGCAGGCCTGACCGGCGTTGGCGAAGACCGCGAAGATCGCCGACGGGACGGCCTCATCGAGATCGACGTCATCGAGGACGATCATCGGGTTCTTCCCGCCCAGTTCGAGACTGCAACCGATGAGGTTGCGGCCGGCCCGCTCGCCGACCGTGACACCCGTGGCGCTGGAACCCGTGAACATCACGAAGTCCGACTCGTCGATCAGCGCGGGGCCGACGTCCGGCCCCTGCCCGCAGACCACCTGGAACAGCCCGTCCGGTGCGCCGGCGCGGCGCAGCAGCTCGACGCCGTACAGCGCGGCGAGCGCGGTCTTGTTGTCGGGCTTGAGGACCACGCCGTTGCCGGCGATGAGGGCGGGGATCGCGTCCGACAGGGCCATCGCGAACGGGAAGTTCCACGGCGCGATGACGCCGATGACGCCCTTGGGGCGGTGCAGCTCCACGGAGTTGCTCACCACGGGGACCGGGCCGCCGCGGCGGCGCGAGCGGAGCAGCTTGGGTGCGGACTTGAGGTAGTGACTGATCACCATCGGGACGTCGCAGGACTCCTCGAACGCCATCCGCCGGTTCTTCCCGGTGCCGCTCTGGATGAGGTCGACGAGCAGCTCGTTGTTCTCGAGGATCAGCTCGTGCAGGCGCCGGAACACGGCGAGACGCTCCTCGAGGGGCCGCTGCGCCCACTGTCGCTGCGCCTCCCGCGCGGTGGCGAAGGCCGCGACCACGTCGCTCGGCGTGGACTGCGGGAGGGTGCCGATGGCCGCGCCGGTGAAGACCTCGGTCATGGTGAACGGTTCGCGGGTGCCGTCGGCCACCACCAGCGCGGTGAGGCGCTCGATCAGCTCGTCGGTGACGCGCGCGGGCAGGGTGCTGTCGATCTGCGTGGGCGAAGCCATACCGAACTGTAACCCAAACTCTAGAACTTGTTCTAGATTCGGGTCATGGTCAACGATCTCAATCTGGGCATCAACCTCGGCTACTGGACCCGTGGGCCGGAGGACCACACCGCGGCGGTGATCGCCGCCGACGACCTCGGCTACGACTACGTCTTCACCGCCGAGGCCTACGGCTCCGACGCCTTCTCGACGTTGGCCTGGTACGGATCCCGCACCAAGCGGATCAAACTGGGCACCGCCGTGGCGCAGATCCCCGCGCGCACCCCCACGGCGACCGCCATGCACGCCCTCACGATCGACGGCCTCTCCGGCGGCCGCATGGTGCTCGGCCTGGGCGCCTCCGGGCCACAGGTCGCCGAGGGCTGGTACGGGAACCCGTTCGCCAAGCCGCTCGCCCGGACGCGCGAGTACGTCGACATCGTGCGGCAGGTGATCGCCCGGGAGGAGCCGGTCACCAGCGCCGGCCCGCACTACCCGCTGCCGCTGCCCGGGGGGACGGGCCTCGGCAAGCCGCTCAAGTCCATCGCCCTGCCCGTGCGGCCGCGGATCCCGATCTTCCTCGGCGCGGAGGGGCCGAAGAACGTCGCGCTGTCGACGGAGATCGCCGACGGCTGGCTGCCGCTGTTCGTCGATCCGCAGCAGGTCGAGTCGGTCTTCGGCGACTCCCTCGCGGGTCGTTCCCCGGACTTCGAGATCGCCGCGACCGTGTCGGTGATCGTCTCCGACGACCTCGACGCCGCGCTCACGCAGGCGAAGGTCCCGCTGGCCTTCTACATCGGCGGGATGGGCCACAAGTCGACGAACTTCCACCTGGACCTCATCGGCCGGCTCGGCTTCGCCGACGCCGCGGTCGAAGTCCAGGAGAAGTTCCTCGCGGGCGACCGCGCGGGCGCCATCGCCGCCGTCCCGGATGAGCTCGCCGACTCCATCGCCCTGCTCGGCCCGATCGACCGGATCACCGAGCGCCTCGCGCTGTGGCGGGAATCCCCCGTCACGACGGTCCTGTTCAGCGGCGTCCGCGAGGAGTCATCACTGCGCGCGCTGGCCGAGGCGGCCCGGGGCTGAGCATCACCGTCGACCGAAAGTGAAGGCGAGGTCCCAGGGATCGGCGTCCCACCGGCTGATCGCCTCGATCATCACGGTCGGGGCGGTCGCCACGGTCTCGGGGTTCGACGGCGCGCTGATCGTGGCGGTCCGGTCCCACTCGTCGACGTAGGGGGCCCAGAGATCGGACTCCCGCGGTGGCGGCGCGGTCTCGACCACGGTGACGAAGACACCGGGCTCGGCGCCGGCGGGAAGCACCGCGAACAGGCAGAAGGGCTCGCGCTGCGCGTCCCGCGCACCCCGCTCGACGACGAGGTACTCGTCGGTCGCGGCACAGTGCTCGACGGCCCGGGTCAGCACCTCCCGGAAGTCCTCGAAGGTCGAGCGGGAGGCCCGCTTCTCCGGCGCGAGGGCGACGGACTGCGCCTCCATCGTCAGGCTCCCGTCCTCGGCGCGGAGCGGGACGCGGGGCCGGACGAGCAGCGCACCGTCGGCCTCGGACAGCCGCGCGGCTTCGCGGTACCGGCCCTCCCTCCGCGAGACGCGGCCGATCCGGCCCGTCGCCTGGACCTCGCGGAGCCAGCTGTCGTCGGGCACCGACCAGAGGCGCGAGGCGCCGTCGCCCGACCAGGTACGTACGAGCCCCCCGACACAGGGGCTGATCTCGACGAAGCCCGCGGCGTCGTCGTTCCGCGCAGGTGATCCGGGCATCGTCCGCCCCCTACAGGTACGCGGCGGTGCTTCCGCCGACCGGCAGCTCGGGCATCCCGAGCTTGCGGTGATCCCAGGAGCGCACGCGGTCGCCGCGCAGCCGCACGGCGACCCGCTTCTTCATCATCTCGTCGATGGCGGGCTTGAGCTCGTCGGAGTACGGCCCGAAGTAGCGCTCGTAGACCTGCTCGCAGACCGCGCGGACCGTCGCCTCGTCCTCGACGATCTCGGCGGTGCCCTCTATGGTGACGCCACGCAGCTGGTCGTACGAGTGCCCGGCCTCGATCGAGGCGCTCATCACCGGGTTACGGCGCAGGTTCACGACCTTCTGCGATTTGGCCTTGGTCTCGATCCACAGGTCGCCGTCGATGACGGCGTACCACATGGCGACGAGGTGCGGCGCTCCGCTCGCACCGAGGGTGGCGATGGTGGCGGTGCGGCTGCGCTCGAGGAAGTCCGCGATCTCCGCCTCGGTCATCTGGATCTGGCCGCGCTGGTTGGTTCCCATGGGGTCAGCGTGCCAGGTTCAGGCGGTCGACGGCATCCTCGAACTCGCCGACCAGCTCGGCCATGATCTCCGCGACGGGCCGGACCGCGTTCATCCGGCCCACGATCTGGCCGACCGGCATCGCGACGACGGAGGGATCACCCGAGGCGTGGATCCGGCTGTGCGCCTCCCCCACCAGCAGGTTCTGCAGGGGCATGGGCAGGGCCGACGGTGCGCCGGGCTGCTCCCAGGCCTCCGTCCACCGGGTCTTGAGCAGGCGGGCGGGCTTGCCGGAGAAGATGCGGGTGCGCACGGTGTCGGCGCTCGTCGCGGCGACCAGCGCGTCCTGCATGGTCTGCGATTTCGTGTGCGTCTCGAGGTACTCGGTGGTGGTGAGCCAGTACGACCCCATCCACACCCCCTCGGCGCCGAGGGTCAGCGCCGCGGCGATCTGCCGGCCGGAACCGATGCCGCCCGCGGCGACGACGGTCGCATCGTCGCCCACCTCGTCCACGATCTCCGGCAGGAGCACCATCGACCCGATCTCGCCGGTGTGACCACCGGCCTCGTAGCCCTGCGCGATGACGATGTCGACGCCGTTGTCGACGTGGGAGCGGGCGTGCTTGGCGCGGCCGGCGAGCGCGGCGACCTTGACGCCGTGCTCGTGCGCGGCGTCGATGACGTCCTTCGGCGGCGAGCCGAGAGCGTTGGCGATCAATGCGATCCGGTGTCCCAGCGCGACGTCGACGTGCGAGCGGGCCACCGAGTGCAGCCAGCCGAGCACGCCCGCGCCCTCGGCGCCGTCGGGCAGCTCCGGCACCCCGAGTTCCCGGAGGGTCCGCTCGACGAACGCCCGGTGCTCCTCGGGGATGAGCTGCGTGAGGTCGCCCGCGGTGCCCTCGGTGGGCACCTTGTTCGGCATGACGACGTCCACGCCGTAGGGCCGGCCGTCGGTGTTGGCGTCCATCCAGTCGAGGACGGCGTCGAGCTCGCCGGGGTCGTTGAACCGGACGCAACCGAGCACGCCGAGGCCGCCGGCCCGGGAGACCGCCGCGGCCACGTGTTCCGACGGGGTGAAGGCGATGACCGGGTACTGGATGCCCAGGTCCTCGCACAGGGGTGTGCGCATGAAACCTCCTGAAGAGTTCTTTCCTCCAAACTAGAACCTGTTACTGTTTCTCGGAAGCGGATTCCCGCATTTGCCGATCCTCGCTCGGAGGAAGGGCACGACCGAAGGAGCATCCGGCATGACAGACGCCCCGCACGCCCTCGTCGAGCAGCGCGGCCACACGCTGCTCATCACCATGAACCGGCCGGAGCGCAAGAACGCCCTCACCGGCGAGATGCTGCAGATCCTCAGCGACGCCTGGGATCGCATCGACGCCGACCCCGAGATCCGCAGCGCGGTGCTCACCGGCGCGGGCGGCGCCTTCTGCGCCGGCGCGGACCTGAAGAACATGGCGAAGTCCAACCCGGGCGAGGCGATGAAGGAGGGCAGCGCCTTCGACCCGGCCAGGATCCCCGGCCTCATCAAGGGCCGCCGCCCCGGCAAGCCGCTCATCGCCGCCGTCGAGGGTGCCGCGATCGCCGGCGGAACCGAGATCCTGCAGGGCACCGATATCCGCGTCGCGGGCGAGAGCGCGAGATTCGGCGTCTCCGAGGCGAAGTGGAGCCTGTATCCGATGGGCGGCTCCGCCGTCCGGCTGCCGCGCCAGATCCCCTACACCGTGGCTGCCGACCTGCTGCTCACCGGTCGGCACATCACGGCCGCCGAGGCCAAGGAGTACGGGCTGATCGGGCACGTCGTGCCCGACGGCGACGCGCTGGCCAAGGCCCTGGAGCTGGCCGAGCTGATCAACGCGAACGGCCCCCTCGCCGTCCAGGCGATGCTGCGCACCATGCGCGCCACCGAGGGCATGCACGAGGAGGAGGCCTTCGCCATCGACGCGAAGGAGGGCCTGCCCGTCTTCCTCTCCCGCGACGCCAAGGAGGGCCCGCGCGCCTTCGCCGAGAAACGCACCCCCGTCTTCGAGGGCCGCTGACCCTGCAATTGAACACCGTTTCTGTTCGCCCCGACCTGCGGTTTCTCCGAACAGAAACGGTGTTCAATCGGGACGACTAGGCGTACTGGGCGCGGAGGGCCTTCTTGTCCGGCTTGCCGAGGGGGCTGACGGGGATGGACTCGACGAGATCGACGGTCTTCGGGGTGTAGACGGCGCCCTTCCGGTCGCGGACCAGGTCGCGCAGCTCCTCGACGTCGACCGTCGCACCGGCGCGCGGCACCACGACGGCCTTGACCGCCTCGCCCCACTTCTCGTCGGGTACGCCGATCACGGCCACGGACGCGACGGACGGGTGCGTCGAGATCACGTCCTCGACCTCGCGCGGGAAGACGTTGAAGCCGCCCGTGACCACCATGTCCTTCTTCCGGTCGACGATGTAGAGGTAGCCCTCGTCGTCGAACCGCCCCACGTCGCCCGTGTGCAGCCAGCCGTGCGCCGTGGCCTCGGCGGTCTGCTCCGGCTTGTTCAGGTAGCCCTGCATCACCAGCGGCCCGCGCACACAGATCTCTCCCGGCGCGCCGGGTTCGACGGGGCTGCCGGCGTCGTCGAGCAGGGCGACGTTCACCCACGGGACGGGCTTGCCGCAGCTCGCCAGCCGCTCCGGCCTCGACGGGTCGTGGTCGCCTCGGCGGAGCACGGAGATGGTCATGGGGCACTCGGCCTGGCCGTAGAACTGGAAGAACACCGGTCCGATGCGCTCGATCGCCTCCGTCAGCCGAGTGGGCGAGATCGCGGACGCGCCGTAGAAGACGGTCTCCAGGCTGGAGAGGTCGTAGTCGTCGAACTTCGGGTGGTCGAGAAGCGCGTAGATCATGGTGGGCACCAGCATCGTCGCGGTGATCCGGTACTTCTCGATCGCCGCCAGCACGGCCTCCGGCTCGAACCGGGGCAGCACGACCATGGACCCGCCGGCCATCGACGTCGGGTTCCAGAAGGCGCCGCCCGCGTGGCTGAGCGGTGCGCACACCAGGAACCGGATCTCCTCCGGCCATTCCCATTCCGTGCGCTGGATGCGCAACAGCGCCGCGCCGCCGGAGTAGCTGAGCATGATGCCCTTGCTCTTGCCGGTGGTGCCGCCGGTGTAAGCGAGGCTCGCGGTCGACGACGGATCGGCGGTGTGCGCCGTGAGCGGCCCCGGTTCGAACACGGCCGCGACGGCGGTCAGGTCGGTCCCGGTTCCCGTGGGCCCCAGCGATAGGAGCGTCTTCAGGCCCGGGACCCGCTCTCGCAGGTCCGCAGCGCGCTCCTCGTACAGGCGCGGGTCGTAGATGAGGGTCTCGATGCCCGCGTCCTCCATGACGTAGACGTGATCGTCCAGCGAGCCCATCGGGTGCAGCGCAGCGAAACGCACACCGGTGATGAGGTTGGCGGACTGGGCGATCAGCACCTCGTGCCGGTTGCCCGACAGCATCGCGACCGGACTGCCCACCCCCAGGCCGACGGACGCGTAGGCCTGCGCGTAGCGGCTGACCTCGTCGCGCACCTGCGCGTAGGTCAGCGCGGAATCACCGTCGGGGCCCGTGACGTGCACGGCGACGCGGTCCGGGTAGGCGGCGAGGGAGCCGAGCAGGATGTCGCCGGCGAGCGGCTCGCGATGCAGATCGTCCATGGAACACCTCGTGAATCGTGACGGAACACCGGCGCGGAACGCGGTGCGAACTTTCTCCACGGTAAGGGCTGAATACCTTTTCCGGGATACCCTTGCGCCAAAAAGTTAGAACATGTTTCACTCGTCGGGTGACCGCAGAACCGCAGACCCTCTCGGCGCCGATGCATCTGTCCTTCGACTACACCCGGTCGCTCGGACCGGTCCTGGGCGCGTTCATGACGAACCTCCGCGACCGCCGCATCGTCGGCACCCGGGACTCGGCCGGGCGGGTGCACGTCCCTCCGCTGGAATTCGATCCGGACACCACCGCCGCCCTCACCGAGATCGTCCCGGTCTCCGACACCGGGACGGTGACCAGCTGGAGCTGGAACGCGCACCCCGTCGACGGGCAGCCCTTCGATCGGCCCTTCGCCTACGCCCTGATCCGCCTCGACGGTGCCGACACCGCACTTCTGCACGCCGTCGACGTCGCCGGCCCCGAGGGCATCACGACCGGGATGCGGGTCCACGCGCAGTGGGCCACGGAGACCACCGGCGCGATCGGCGACATCGCGTACTTCGTCCCGGGTGAGGGCGACGGCGTCCCCGAGTTCGCCGCACCGTCGGGTCCGCCCATCGAGATCCTCACCACCCCGGTCGCCCTGCGGCTCGAGCACTCGGCCTCCGTACCGGAGACCCGGTACCTGCGGGCCCTGGCCGAGGGCCGCCTGCTCGGCCAGCGGTGCGGGACCTGCGGCAACGTCTACGTCCCGCCCCGCAATGCCTGCCCGATCGACGGTATCCCCACCACGGAGGAGGTCGACCTCCCGGACACCGGCGTCGTCACCACGTTCTGCGTGGTGAACGTCCCGTTCCAGGGTCAGCGGATCAAGCCCCCGTACGTCGCCGCGTACGTCCTGATCGACGGTGCCGACATCCCGTTCCTCCACCTCGTCCTCGGCTGCGATCCGTCCGAGGTGCGGATGGGCATGCGGGTGCGGGCCGTGTGGAGGCCGCGCGAGGAGTGGACCGAGAGTCCCGGCAACATCTCGCATTTCGAACCGACCGGCGAGCCCGACGCCCCCTACTCCAGTTACGAGAAGCACCTGTGAGCACACGTACCTGCACTGATCCGGACGGCTCCGTCGCCGTCGTCGGCTACGCCGCCACCCCGTGGTTGCGCGCGGCCGAGACCACCACCAACGGCGTGGAGATGCTGATCCCGCTGTTCGCCGACGTCTTCGCCCAGACCGGCCTCACCAAGTCCGACATCGGCTTCTGGTGCTCCGGATCGTCGGACTACCTGGCGGGGCGCGCCTTCTCGTTCATCGCCGCGATCGACTCCATCGGCGCCGTGCCGCCGATCAACGAGTCGCACGTGGAGATGGACGCCGCGTGGGCGCTGTACGAGGCGTGGGTGAAGATCCGCACCGGCGAGATCGACACCGCCCTCGTCTACGGCTTCGGCAAGTCCTCCGCGGGCGTCCTGCGCCGCACGCTGACCATGCAGCTCGACCCGTACACCGTCGCTCCGCTGTGGCCCGACTCGGTGTCCGTGGCCGCGCTGCAGGCCCGCGCGGGCATCGACTCCGGCGCGTGGACCGAGGCCGACATGGCCGCGGTCGCCGCGCGCAGCCTCTCCGACGCGACCGCGAATCCGGCGGCGCAGGTCTCGCGCACCGTCGACGCGGACACGCTCCTGGCCGAGCCGCTGTGGGCGGACCCGCTGCGCCGGCACGACATCGCGCCCGTCACCGACGGTGCCGCGGTCGCGATCCTCGCCTCCGCCGAGCGCGCCCGCGAGATCCGGGAGAACCCGGCGTTCATCACCGGCCTCGAGCACCGGATCGACTCCCCCGCGCTGGGCTCGCGCGACCTCACCCGGTCGCCGTCGACCACCGCTGCGGCGCGCGCCGCCGGCGCGGACGGCGTGCAGCTCGCCGAGTTGCACGCCCCGTTCACGCACCAGGAGCTGATCCTGCGGAACGCCATCGGGCTCGGCGACGACGTGCGGATCAACCCGTCCGGCGGTGCGCTGGTGGGGAACCCGATGTTCTCCGCCGGGCTCGCCCGGATCGGCGAGGCCGCCCGTGCGGTGTGGGACGGCGACGCGGAGCGCGCCCTCGCCCACGCCACCGGCGGGCACGCCCTGCAGCAGAACCTGATCGCCGTGATGGAGGCCAAGTGATGGGTAAGCCCACCGCCGTACTGGGAACGGGCCAGACCCGGCACCGCGCCAAGCGCACCGACGTCTCGATGGCCGGCATGATCCGCGAGGCGGTGGACGCCGCGCTGGTCGATGCGGGTACCACGATGGCCGACATCGACGCCATCGTGATCGGCAAGGCGCCCGACATGTTCGAGGGCGTCATGATGCCGGAGCTGTTCCTGGCGGATGCGCTCGGCGCGGTCGGAAAGCCGCTGCTGCGCGTGCACACCGCGGGCTCCGTGGGCGGCTCCACCGCCGCGGTCGCCGCCGCCCTGGTCAAATCGGGCGTGCACCGGAGGGTGCTCACCGTCGCCTGGGAGAAGCAGTCGGAGTCGAACGCCATGTGGGCGCTATCGATCCCGGTCCCGTTCACGGTGCCCGTCGGCGCCGGCGCCGGCGGCTACTTCGCGCCGCACGTGCGCTCCTACATCCGGCGCTCCGGCGCGCCCACGCACGTCGGTGCGATGGTCGCGGTGAAGGACCGCCGCAACGGTGCGCGCAATCCGTTCGCGCATCTGCACCAGCCCGACATCACGCTCGAGTCCGTGCAGGCGTCCCAGATGCTCTGGGACCCCATCCGGTTCGACGAGACGTGCCCCTCGTCCGACGGTGCCTGCGCGATCGTGCTCGGCGACGAGGAGGCCGCCGCGGCGTCGGAGGCCGCGACCGGCAACCGTGTCGGCTGGGTCCTCGCCACCGCCATGCGCACCGAGCCCCTCGCGTACGCCGGCCGTGAGCACGTCAGCCCGCGCGCGGGCCAGGACGCCGCCGCCGCGCTGTGGCGCGACGCCGGCATCACCGATCCGCTGCGCGAGGTCGACGCCGCCGAGATCTACGTACCCTTCTCCTGGTTCGAGCCCATGTGGCTGGAGAACCTGGGGTTCGTCCCCGAGGGCCAGGGCTGGAAGCTCACCGAGTCCGGGGGCACCGAGATCGGTGGCGAACTGCCCGTGAATCCGTCGGGTGGCGTGCTCTCGTCCAACCCCATCGGAGCGTCCGGGATGATCCGGTTCGCCGAGGCCGCGAAGCAGGTCATGGGGCGGGCCGGGGACTACCAGGTCGACGGTGCCCGCACGGCCCTCGGCCACGCCTACGGCGGCGGCTCGCAGTACTTCTCGATGTGGCTGGTGGGCGCGGACAAGCCTGCCTGACGCCCTGGCACCGTCATTCCTCGAGCGCGACGGATCGGATGGGTGCGGGATCGGCGCATCCGCGAGATCGCCGCGCGCACCCGATCGCCCGGCCGACGATCACCGCGCCGGGTATCGCCACAACCACGACCACCGCCGCGAAACCCGCGGGTCCCATGAACCCGCCCACGTGGTCGAGCGCCACGCCCGCACCGACCGGTCCCGCGGCCGCACCGACGTTCAGCGCGGCCGTGGCGTAGGAGCCTGCCATGGTGGGAGCGTCGTGGGCGGCGGCCCCGATCGCGAGGGCGATCAGAGACCCACCGACGGCGAAGGCGAACGCGCTCGCCAGGGGCACGACCGCCAGCAGGATCACGGGGCTTCCGGACCCGGTCGCGAGCGCCGCCCATGCTCCTGCCAGGAGCGGACCGCCGAGAGCGAGGAGCGTCCATGCGCGGGCATCGCCGATGCGGCCGACGAGCGCAACTCCGAGGCACGCGCCCGCCCCGAAGAGCATGAGGACGAGCGGGACCCACGCCGCCGAGAGCACCTCCGCCACGGGCACCGCGAGGTAGGTGAGGGCCCCGAACGTGCCCGCGTTCACCAGTGCGGTGAGGACGAGCAGCGTCGCCGTCCGACCGCCGCACAGCGCGACGAGCTCGGCGCGGAGTGCGGGCCGCGGGTCACCGGCCCCGGCAGCGCCCGGTCCCGCGGTGAGGATCGCGAGGAAGGGCGGCACGCACAACGCCGCGATCGCCCAGAACAGGATCCGCCACCCCGCGGCGGCGCCCACGACCGCGCCTGCGGGGACGCCCGCGACCATGGCGACCGTGGTCCCCGCGAGCAACACCGATAGCGCCCGCGCCCGTCGCTCTGGTCCTACGGCGGCTGCCGCCACCGTGAACGCCACCGCGAGGAAGCCCGCGTTGGCGAACGCCGCCACCACACGCGTTCCGAGCAGGAACGGCAGCGCAGTGGCCGCGGCGCCGACGATGTGCGCCGCGGCGAAGAGTGCCAGGAAACCGAGCAGGGCCGCGCGCGGCGGCCACCGTCGGGCGAGGGCGGCCATGGCGGGGGCGCCGACGACCATCCCGACCGCGAACGCGGAGACGAGGGAACCCGCGGCGGACGGGGAGACCGCGAGATCGGCGGCGAGTGTCGGCAGCACGCCGGCGAGCATGAATTCGGAGGTACCCATCGCGAAGACGGCGAGGGCGAGGAACAGGACGAGCCGAGGCACGGAGGACTCCTGGGACGAGGGAAACGAGGGCGTCGTCTCCGGTCGCCACGGCCGACTCGGACCAGCGGATCAGCGCACCACGGCGCGGTCCGGCACGGGGCCGACGGCGGGACCGGCGACCCCTTCCTCATGGGATTCGGGTGTGCTCACCGGCGCCAGAGTAGTCCGCACACGGCGGCCGGGGCGATCCGTTTTCGGGAGATCCGCAATGAAATGCCCTCCGAAGCCTGATTCGGCTTCGGAGGGCAGCAGAATGCGAAATCCCCGGGAGATCCGCCTATTCGTACGCGACCTTCCAGTGCTTGATGCCGTTGAGCCAGCCGGAGCGGAGTCGCTGCGGGGGCTCCAGCTCGCGCAGGTTCGGCATGACGTCGGCGATGGCCTTGAACATCAGGTCCATCTCGAGCCGGGCGAGATTCGCGCCCACACAGTGATGGGTGCCCGATCCGCCGAACCCGACGTGCGGGTTCGGGTCGCGAAGGATGTTGAAGGTGTACGGATCCTCGAAAGCGTCCTCATCGAAGTTCGCCGACGCGTAGAACAGCGCGACGCGCTGCCCCTTCTTGATCGTCTGCTCGCCGAGCTGGACGTCCTCGAGCGCGGTCCGCTGGAACACCGACACCGGCGTCGCCCACCGCACGATCTCGTCGGGTGCGGTGCGCGGGCGCTGCTCCTTGTAGATCTCCCACTGCTCGGGGTAGTCGACGAAGGCCTTCATGCCGTGGCTGATCGCGTTACGGGTGGTCTCGTTGCCGGCCACCGCGAGCAGCAGGACGAAGAAGGCGAACTCGTCGCTGCCGAGCGACTCGCCGTCGATGTCCGCCTGGATCAGCGAGGTCACGATGTCGTCCATCGGACACTTCCGCCGCTCCTCCGCGAGGTTCCACGAGTACCCCGTGAACTCCGTCATCGCCTCGAGGTAGTTCCCCTCGAACTCCGGATCGTCGTAGGCCATCATCGAGTTGGACCAGTCGAACAGCTTCTTGCGGTCCTGCTGGGGCACGCCGAGCAACTCGGCGATCGCCTGCAGGGGCAGCTCGGAGGCGACCTGCTCGACGAAGTCGCCGCCGCCGGTCTTGCGGGCCTCGTGCACGATCTGTTCCGCGCGCTCCGCCAGCGCGTCGTGCAGGGACTGCACTGCCTTCGGCGTGAAACCGCGCGAGATGATGCGCCGCGTCTTGGTGTGCTGCGGCGGGTCCATGTTGAGCAGCAGCATGCGCTGCATGTCGATCTGCTCGCGCTCGATCTCCGGTCCGAACCGGACGATGGCGCCGTTCTCCCAGTTCGAGTACTGCTTCGGGTTCCGGGAGATGGCCTTGATGTCCTCCAGCTTGGACACCACCCAGAAGCCGCCGTCGTCGAACCCGGTGGTGCCGGGCGGGATGTCCTGCCACCACACCGGCGCCGATCGCCGCAGCTCGGCGAATTCGGCCTCGGGCCGCCGCTCCGACCACAGGTCGGGGCTGGTGAAATCGAACCCCGCGGGGAAGTGCACGCTCACGCCGCCTCCTCAAGCGTCTCCACCCGGTCTCTGGCCAGGCGTATCTGAAACATGTTCTACTCATTGAAGCACAGACGGTCCGCTCGTGAGCTAGATTGCGGAGGACGCTGGCAGCACAGCAGTTACACAGGGACGAACCAGCCACGGTGCCACCACAGGAGGCTCGACAGAGCCGGAGATCGGCGCCACAATCAAGAACGTGCTCTACCCAGTCGGGAGGAGCCGAGAAATGTGAGGAACGATCGATATGGGCATCCCCGTCATCGTCGACGCCGTCCGCAGCCCCATCGGCAAGCGAGGTGGCTGGCTGAGCGGACTGCACCCCGCCGAACTCCTCGGCGGCACCGTCACCGCGCTCCTCGATCACGCGGGCGTCGATCCCGACCACGTCGAGCAGGTCATCGGCGGCAACGTCACGCAGGCCGGCGAGCAGGCCGGCAACATCACGCGCACCGCTTGGCTGAACGCGGGCCTGCCCGAGCTGACCGGCGCCACCACCATCGACGCTCAGTGCGGGTCCGCGCAGCAGGCCACGGGCCTCATCGCCGGCCTCATCGCCACCGACGCGATCGACGTCGGGATCTCGTGCGGCGTCGAGTCCATGAGCCGCATCCCACTGGGCGCGAACCGGCCGGAGGGTCTCGGCAACTCCCGGCCGCCGTCGTGGACGATCGACATGCCCAATCAGTTCCTCGCCGCCGAACGGATCGCGGAGCGCCGCGGCCTCACCCGGGAGGACATCGACGCGTTCGGACTCGCCTCGCAGCGCAAGGCCCTCCAGGCCTGGGCGGAGGGACGCTTCGACCGCGAGGTCGTGCCGCTCAAGGCGCCCGCCATGGCCGACGGCGCACCGACGGGCGAGACGATCGAGGTCTCGCGCGACCAGGGCCCGCGCGAGAGCACGGCGGAGGGGCTCGCCAAACTCAAGCCCATGCTCGACGGGGGTCGGCACACGGCCGGGACCTCCTCGCAGGTGTCCGACGGTGCCGCCGCCGTCCTGCTCATGGACTCCGACCGCGCCGCCGCGCTCGGACTGACCCCGCGGGCGCGGATCGTCTCGCAGGCCCTCGTCGGCGGCGAGCCCTACTACCACCTGGACGGTCCGATCCGCGCCACCGAGCGCGTCCTCGAGCGTTCCGGTCGCTCGCTGAGCGATATCGACCTGTTCGAGGTCAACGAGGCCTTCGCCTCCGTCGTGCTGTCTTGGCAGCAGGTGATCGGCCCCGATCCGGACAAGGTCAACGTCAACGGCGGCGCGATCGCGCTCGGCCACCCGGTCGGCTCCACCGGCGCGCGCCTCATCACCACCGCGCTGCACGAGCTGGAGCGTCGCGACGCGTCGACCGCGCTGATCGCGATGTGTTGCGGCGGCGCGATGGCCACCGGCACGATCATCGAGCGGATCTGAGCCGATGCGGGTAGCAGTCACCGGCGCGGCCGGATTCGTCGGCGGGAACCTCCTGCAACAACTCGTCGAGCAGGGGCACGAGGTGGTCGCCATCGACCGCACCGCCTCCCCGCACGCGCCCGCGGGCGTGCGCTGGGTGCGGGCGAGCGTGCTCGAGCCCGCCGAGATGCGTTCCGCACTCGAGGACGTCGAAGTGGTCTACCACCTGGTCGCCATGATCACGCTCCGGATGCAGGACGAAGCCGCGTGGCGGCTCAACACGGAGGGTGTTCGCGTCGTCGCGCGCGCCGCCCTGGCCGCGGGCGTTCGGAAGATGGTGCACCTGAGCTCGATCCACGCCTTCGACCAGGACCTCGTCGACGTCATCGACGAGACCGCGCCCCGGTCGGTGCGGCCGGAGATCCCCGTCTACGACCGCTCCAAGTGGGCGGGCGAACAGGAGCTGCGCAAGGTCGTCGACGACGGGCTGGACGCCACCATCTGCAATCCCACCGGCGTGTGGGGCCCTGCTGACCACGGGGCCGCGCTCTCGCGCCTGAACCGGCTCGCGCACACCGCGGCCCGCGGCCGGATGCCCGCCTTCGTCTCCAAGGCCGGCTTCGACCTGGTCGATGTCCGCGACGTGGCGACGGGAGTGATGCTCGCGGCCGAGAAGGGCCGCACGGGTGAGAACTACCTCCTCGGCGGCGAGTTCGCGCCGATCATCGACGCCATGCGGCTCTCCGCGCAGGCAGCGGGCAAGTCGGGGCCGCGGGTGGCGGTGCCGATCGGTGCGCTCGCCGCGATCATGCCGGTGCTCGAACCCATCAACGCCCGGCTCGGCTCCGACGTGCTCTCGAAGGCCGCGCTCGGGCCGCTGTTCGCGTCACCCCTGGTCGACATCAGCAAGGCGCGCAACGAACTCGGCTACGCCCCGCGGTCGATGGCGACGACCGCCACCGAACTGGTGCGCTTCTTCGCCGAGTCCGGGCGCCTCGGCGCCCGCGCCTGACCCACAGACTCGGCACCTCCCCTCGCCGAGACGCGGCCGGCCGCACGGAGATCCCCTCCCCGTGCGGCCGGCATCGTCGTCTCCTTCGATCACGCGCCGTACACGGGCTCCGGCACCGGCGCCTCCGCGATCAGGCCCCGCACCACCTCACCCAACTCCGACGGGGCCCACCGCGCGCCCTTGTCCCGCTGCGGGCCGTGCCGCCAGCCCTGCGCCACGGAGACCTTGCCGCCCTCGACCTCGAAGACGCGGCCCGTCACGTCGGCGGACTCGACGCTGCCGAGCCACACCACCAGCGGCGAGATGTTCTCGGGCGCCATCGCATCGAAACCGTCCTCGGGCGCGGCCATGTCGTCGGCGAAGGTCACTTCCGTCATGCGGGTCCGGGCCGCGGGCGCGATCGCGTTCACCGTGATGCCGTAGCGCCCCATCTCGGCGGCGGCCTGGATCGTCATCTCGGCGATGCCCGCCTTGGCGGCGGCGTAGTTGCCCTGGCCGACGCTGCCCAGGAGACCCGCGCCGGAACTCGTGTTGATCACCCGGGCCTCGGGCTGCCGCCCGGCCTTGGACTCGTCGCGCCAATAGCCCGCGGCGTGGCGCAGCATGGCGAAGTGCCCCTTGAGATGCACGCGGGTCACCGCGTCCCACTCCGCCTCCGACATGTTCACCAGCATCCGGTCGCGCAGGAAGCCCGCGTTGTTCACGAGCACGTCCAGCCGGCCGAACTCGTCGATCGCGCTGCGCACCAGTGCCTGCGCGCCGTCCCAATCGGCGACGTCGGAGGCGTTCGCGATCGCCTGTCCACCCGCGGCGCGGATCTCGTCCACGACCTGCTGAGCGGGGCCCGACGAGGCGTCCGCGCCGTCCAGCCCGACGCCGTAGTCGTTGACCACCACAGCCGCACCCTCCGCGGCGTAGGCGAGCGCATGGGCGCGGCCGATGCCGCGCCCCGCGCCGGTGACGATGACGACGCGGCCGTCGACGATTCCTGTCATTGTTCTTCTCCTCGTTCGTGGTTCGGTCTACTGCGCGTCGCGCTCGGCGTTCGCCGCGGCCAGGAAGGCGGGGCGTTCACCGCCGCCGTGCACGAGCAGGGTCGCGCCGGTGACGTAGGACGCGAGCGGTGAGGCGAGGAAGGCGGCGCACGCCCCCACCTCCTCGGGGTCCGCGAGCCGGCCGAGCGGCACGGTCGCACCGATCGCGGCGATCCCGGCATCGTCCCCGTAGTGCTGCTCCGCAGCCTCCGTGCGCACCATGCCGACGTCGAGCGCGTTGACCCGCACCGCGGGCGCCCACTCGACCGCGAGACTCGTGGTGAGCGAGTCGAGCCCGGCCTTCGCCGCACCGTAGGCGGCGGTCCCGGGCGAGGGTCGCGTGGCGCTCACGCTCGAGATGTTGACGATCGCACCGCCACCGGCCGACTGCATGATCGCGTTCGCCTTCTGCGCCACCAGGAGCGGGGCGAGCAGGTTGAGCCCGACGACCTTCTCGTGGAACCGCGGTGAGGCGGTCGCCGCATCCGAGTAGGGGGCGCCACCGGCATTGTTGACGAGCACGTCGAGCCGGCCGTGGCGCTCGACGATGCCGGCGATCAACGCCTCCACCTGCTCGGGCTCGCGGACGTCGGCGGCCACGAACTCGGCGACGGCACCGTCGACTCCGTCAGCACCGCCGCCGATCGCGACCGGGCTCTCGGGCTCTCGCCGGGCGCACACCACCACCGTGGCGCCCTGCCGGAGGAAGACGCGGGCGATGCCCGCTCCGATCCCCCGGACGCCGCCGGTGACCAGTACCACCGCGCCCTCGAGTCCTAGACCGCGCCCCGCAGGTGCGTTCGTCACACGATTCACCACTTCCCATTCCGGCCGACCGGGCTTCGGTGGTAGCGTACCAAGCAATTGCTAGGTTTAGATCACGTTCTACCTGTCTACCTCGAAGGAGTCGGTGTGCCTTCACCGATCACGACCACCGTCGACGAGCCCGGGATCCACACGATCACCGTCGACGCACCCCCCGTGAACGCCCTCACCGTGCAGGGCTGGTTCGACCTCGCGACCGCCATCACCGAGGCCGGCCGCGATCCGTCGTGCCACGTCGTCGTGGTGCGCGCAGCGGGCCGCGGGTTCAACGCCGGCGTCGACATCAAGGAGATCGACGCGGCACAGGCCGCCGGCGACGGCTACGGCGCGCTGATCGGCGCGAACGCGGGCTGCGCCGCGGCCTTCTCCGCCGTCTACGACTGCGCGGTGCCCGTCATCGTGGCGGTGAACGGCTTCTGCCTGGGCGGCGGTATCGGACTCGTCGGCAACGCGGACGTGGTGGTGGCCTCCGACGACGCCACGTTCGGTCTCCCCGAGGTGGACCGCGGGGCCCTCGGCGCCGCCACCCACCTGGCCCGGCTCGTGCCGCAGCACCTCATGCGCACGCTCTACTTCACGGCCGGGACCGTGACCGCCCAGCAGCTGCATCACTTCGGCTCCGTGTACCGCGTCGTGCCGCGCGCCGCGCTCGATGACGCCGCACTGGAGGTGGCGCGGGCCATCGCGGCCAAGGACACCCGGGTGATCCGCAAGGCCAAGGAGGCGATCAACGGGATCGATCCGGTGAACGTCCACACCAGCTACCGGTTCGAGCAGGGCTTCACCTTCGAACTCAACCTCGCCGGCTACTCGGACGAGCACCGGCGGGAATTCGTCGCGACCGGCCGCACCGTCGGCGAGGCGTCCGGTGCCGCGAGCGGGCGGCCCGTATCCGACGACGCAGCACAGGAGAACGCATGACCGACAAGACCATGACCGCCGAGCAGGTGGTCGCCGAGCTCGAGGACGGCATGACGCTGGGGATCGGCGGGTGGGGTTCGCGGCGCAAGCCGATGGCCCTGGTGCGCGCCATCCTGCGCTCCGACCTGAAGGATCTCACCGTGGTGTCGTACGGCGGGCCCGACGTGGGCCTGCTCGCGGCGGCGGGAAGGATCCGGAAGCTCGTGTTCGGCTTCGTCACCCTCGACACCGTGCCCATCGACCCGAACTTCGCGCGCGCCCGGCAGTCCGGTGCGATCGAAGTCGCCGAGTGGGACGAGGGCATGTTCGCCGCGGGGCTCAAGGCGGCGGTGCAGCGCCTCCCCTTCCTCCCCATCCGCGCGGGCCTCGGCTCGTCGGTGATGGACGTCAACCCGGACCTGCGAACGGTGGCCTCGCCGTACGCCGACGGCGAGACGCTGGTCGCCGTGCCCGCACTGCGACTCGACGCCGCCCTCGTGCACATGAACCGCGCCGACGCGCGCGGCAACGCTCAATACCTGGGCCCCGACCCGTACTTCGACGACGACTTCGCCCTCGCCGCCGATCGCTGCTACGTCTCGTGCGAGCGGATAGTGCCGACCGAGGAGTTGGTGGCCGGCGGCCCCGTCCAGTCCTTGCTCCTCAACCGCAGCGCCGTCACCGGCGTGGTGGAGACGCCGAACGGCGCCCACTTCACCACCGCCGTCCCCGACTACGGACGTGACGAGAAGTTCCAGCGACACTACGCCGCGAGCGCCAAGGATCCCGCCGCCTGGGCTGAGTTCGAGCAGCGGTTCCTCTCCGGCGACGAGGCGCACTACCAGTCCCAGGTCGCGGCCTGGGCCTCCGAATCCGCTGCCCAGGAGGCGAAATGACCGACATCACCCGCGCCGAGGTCTGCGTGACCGCGATCGCCGACCTGTTCCGCGGCGACGGCGAGATCACCGCCAGCCCCATGGGCCTGATCCCGTCGCTGGGCGGCCGCCTCGCCCGGCTCACGTTCGCGCCCGACCTGCTGCTCTCCGACGGCGAGGCCTACCTCGTCGCCGACGCGGCGAACCCGTCCGCGGGCATCGAGGGCTGGCAGCCCTTCAAGAAGGTGCTCGACGTCGTCGTCCCGAACGGCAAGCGGCACGTCATCATGGGCGCCAGCCAGATCGATCGGTACGGCAACCAGAACATCTCCGCCATCGGCGAGCACCGCGCACCGTCGCGCCAGCTGCTGGGCGTGCGCGGCGGTCCCGGCAACACCGTGAACAACCGCACCTCGTACTGGATCCCGAAGCACTCGACGCGGGTCTTCGTGGAGTCCGTCGACGTCGTCAGTGGCGTCGGATACGACCGCGCCCGGGCGGCGGGTCCGTCCGCGTCGCGCTTCCACGACATCCACCGCGTGGTCACCGATCTCGCCGTGCTGGGCTTCGCCGACGACGGGACGATGACGCTGCTCTCGGTGCACCCGGGCGTTTCGGAGGCGCAGGTGCGCGAGGCCACCGGATTCGACCTCGGCACCGGCGGCGTGCCCGAGACCCGGGTCCCCACCGCGGAGGAGCTCGACGTGATCCGCACCGTCATCGATCCGAAGAACCTGCGCAGTAAGGAGGTTCCCGCATGACCCTGCGGACGCGCTTCACCGAGCTGGTCGGGGTCGAGCACCCCGTCGTGCAGACGGGCATGGGATGGGTGTCCGGCGCCCACCTGACCGCCGCCACCGCGAACGCCGGTGGGCTGGGGATCCTCGCGTCCGCGACCATGACCTATTCCGAGCTCGAGGCCGCGATCCGCAAGACCAAGGAGCGAACGGACAAGCCCTTCGGAGTGAATCTCCGGGCCGACGCGGAGGACGCGCAGCAGCGCGTGGATCTGCTGATCCGCGAGGGCGTCAAGGTGGCCTCCTTCGCACTCGCCCCGAAGCCGGACATGATCGCGAAGCTCAAGGACGCCGGGTTGGTGGTGATCCCCTCGGTCGGCGCCGCGCGGCACGCGGAGAAGGTCGCCTCCTGGGGCGCCGACGCAGTGGTGGTGCAGGGCGGCGAGGGCGGCGGCCACACGGGCGGCGTCGCCACCACATTGCTGCTGCCGTCCGTGCTCGACGCGGTGGACATCCCCGTGATCGCCGCGGGCGGCTTCTTCGACGGCCGCGGTCTCGCGGCCGCGCTCGCCTACGGCGCCGCGGGCGTCGCGATGGGCACCCGCTTCCTCCTCACCCGCGACAGCCGGGTACCCGAGTCCGTGAAAGCGGAGTACCTGCACCGCGGTCTCGGTGACACGGTGGTCACGACCAAGGTCGACGGAATGCCGCACCGGGTGCTGCGCACCGCGCTGGTGGACGCACTCGAACGCTCCCACGGTGTCGCGACACTGGCGCACGCGGCGGTGAACACCGTGCGCTTCCAGGCCCTCACGGGAGTCTCGTGGAAGGGGCTCGTGACCGAGGGCCTCGCCATGAAGAAGGGCGGCGACCGCACGTGGAGCCAGCTCATGATGTCGGCGAACACGCCGATGCTGCTCCGGGCCGGACTCGTCGAGGGCAACACCGATGCGGGTGTCCTCGCGTCGGGTCAGGTCGCCGGGATCATCGACGACCTCCCGACGGTAGCCGATCTGATCCAGCGGATCGTCACCGAAGCCGAGGCGCGGCTCGACGAACTCGCCCGCCTCCGAGCATGACCTCGTCCCCGGCCGCGATGGTGCGGCCGGGGACGAAGGAACCCGGGCCGGCGGCGGATTCTGCGGAGGACCACCGCAGCCGGCCCGGCCCCGTCATCACGCGAAACGCATGACCTCGCTGTAGACGGTCTTGGAATCGTCGAACGTCCGCGACGACACCTTCAGGGTCGCGTAGGCGACCGCGTCGACGCTGCCGATGCAGCCCTCGATGCTCACGCGCTTCTCACCGAACCGCACGCCGAAGGTCTCCCCCGCCTTCGGCTTCGAGATCTCCTTGGTACCGACGGGGAGGTAGACGATGGCGCCCGGCGCCGTCTTGATGACCTGGTTCTGCGTCAGGCCCAGGGATCCGCCGACGCCGACGAGTGCCGCGCCCGCGGCGGGGATGCTGCCCGCGAGTGCACCGGCGGCGCCGATCGTCTGGTTGCTCCCGATCCAGGACTCGAAGCCACCGTCCTTCACCCCGCACGCCACGACGTACCCGACCTCGACCGAGGCGGAGTCTGCGCCGCCGCCGACCGCGAGAACGGTGGACTCGGCCTTGCCGTCGACGTACGCGAGGCGCGACTTGTTGTCGCCCGCGAGCGGCGGGAACAACTTCGCCTTGAGGTCCTTGAGGGTGATCTTCGCGCGCAGTCCCTCCGGCGAGCTCAGGTTCTGGGTCGCACCCTTCACCGGGCCGGACGGGTTCTGCGGGGTGATCTGCGCGGCCGCCTGGCCGACGACCGCCGTCGACATCATCGCGGTCGCCATGACCGCGCCCGCTGCAATGACGCTGATACGTCGCACTGTTCGACTCCTTCATGTCTTACTCGATCGAGTTGGCCCAACAGAAACACGCGGGCGCCTGATTCACCAAGACGAATCTTGGTCAAAGGCCACACTTGCGACCCACGAGCCGCCTTCGCGACAATTCTGCGACAAACTTCATGATCTCGTCACCCGGAGCTGAGAGGTATCGATACGCGTTCTTGCTGGGATCTTTCACAATCCTTACAAGAATTTCGATTCACTTCCCTCGCGGGTACGATCTTCGGCCGTGAGAGACATGATGGACGCGTCGATCACAGGACCATGTTGCATGCCGTACCGTATACGGATCGTGGGTATAGTCATTTTGCTATCTCGCACTCATCATCGAGGAGGTTTCCGGTGCAGATCGTGTACCTGGCACCCTCGCCCGGGAGTCAGACCCGCCGCGTCGGGGACGCCCTCCGCGCACTCGGGCACCTGATCACGGAGTCGTCGCCCTCCGCGCCGCCGATTCCCGCGCTCGCCGCCGCGGATGCCGTGATCGTCGCCTCCGACGGCGCGGCCGGCACCGACACCTGCCGCGAGGTCCGGCGTGCCACCGGCGCCCCGCTGCTGGTCCTGACGTCGAGGCGCGACGAGGTCGACACGATCACCGATCTCGCCGTGGGCGCCGACGACGTGGTGACCCTCCCCGTCTCCGCACGAGAGATCGACGCCCGGCTCCGGGCGATCCTGCGGCGGACCCGGCCCGCCGGCACGGGGTGCTCGGCCGATTGCGGCGCACACGCGTCTCCCGGCTCGGAGATCGTCGTCGAACCCAGCGGCCTGCGCATCGACGCCCGCCGCCAGTCCGTGACGCGCGACGGCGAGTCGATCCCCCTCACCGCCACGGAGTTCCGACTGCTCCTGGCGCTCGCCGAGCGTCGAGGAGTCCCGCAATCCCGCGAGTCGTTGCTCGCGCTCGCCTGGGGACACGGCTTCCACGGCAAGTCGCGCATCGTCGACAACGCGGTCCAGCGCCTGCGCGGGAAGATCGATACCCCGTCGTGGCGCCACGTGCACAGTGTGCGCGGTTTCGGGTACGTCCTCCGCTAGACCCGTTCGATGATGGTGACGTTGGCGGTTCCACCGCCCTCGCACATCGTCTGCAGGCCGTACCGGCCGCCGCGCCGCTCCAGTTCGTGCAGCAGCGTGGTCATCAGCTTGGCGCCCGTGGCACCGAGCGGATGCCCGAGCGCGATGCCGCCGCCGTTGACGTTCACCTTCTCGTGCGGGATGCCCAGTTCGTCCATCCACGCCAGCGGCACGGACGCGAAGGCCTCGTTGCACTCGAAGAGGTCGATGTCGGCCACGGAGAGCCCCGTCTTCTCCAGTGCGTACTTCGTCGCGGGGATCGGACCGGTGAGCATCCATACCGGGTCCGCGGCGCGTACCGAGATGTGATGGATCCGGGCCCGGGGCCGTAGCCCGTGACGCCGCACGAAATCCGCCGATGCCACCATGACCGCGGCCGCGCCGTCGGCGATCTGGCTGGCGACGGCGGCGGTGATCGCGGAGCCCTCGGCGAGCGGGGCGAGACCCGCCATCTTCTCCAGAGACGTCCCCCGCCGCGGAGTCTCGTCGATCGCGAAGTCCTCGACCGGCGCGATCTCGGCCTCGAACCGGCCGGCGTCGATCGCAGCCAGCGCCCGCTCGTGGCTGGCGAGCGCGAACTCCTCCATCCGTGCCCGGGAGACGCCCCATTTCGTGGCGATCATGTCGGCGCTGGTGAACTGGGAGACCTCGACGTCGCCGTACCGTTCGCGCCAGCCGACCGAGCCGGAGAACGGATCGTCGAACCCGTACTCCCGGCCGGCGAGCATCGCCGCGCTGATCGGGATCGCGCTCATGTTCTGCACCCCGGCGGCGACCACGGCGTCGGCCGTCCCGGAGAGGACTGCCTGGGCAGCGAAGTGGACGGCCTGCTGGCTCGATCCGCACTGCCGATCGACGGTGACGCCGGGTACCTGGTCCGGCAGGCCGGCCGCCAGCCAGGACGTGCGGGCGATGTTGCCGGACTGCGGCCCGATCGTGTCGCAGCACCCCATGATCACGTCGTCGACGAGATCCGGATCGACGCCGGACCGCAGGACCGAGGCGCGCAGGACGTGCGCGCCGAGGTCGGCGGAGTGCACCGTCGACAGCGCGCCGCCGCGCTTGCCGGACGGGGTACGCACCGCGTCGAGGATGTAGGCGCCGGGGGCGAGATCGGTCATGACTGCTCCTTCTCGGGGCTGGCGATCCCGTGCTCGAGGATCGTGAGGTACTGATCGGCCACCGTGTCCACGGACAGTTGCCCGCCGGGTCGGTACCAGCGGACGGCGACCCAGACGGTGTCACGGAGGAATCGGTAGGTGACATCGACGTCGAGGTCCTGCCGGAAGTCGCCGGTTTCGATGCCACGGCTGATGATGCCGCGCCACATGGAACGGAACTCCTGCAGGAAGTCCGCGATGTAGGCGAAGCGCTCCTGCTGGGCGAGTCCGCGGGCCTCGGCCTGGTAGATCGCGACGGCGTCGGGGTTGGCGTCGATCGCGGCGAACGAGGCGATGACGCAGCCGCGCAGTTGCTCCCGCGGCGCGTCCACGGCGGCGAGGACGGTGCGGTACTCGCCGAAGAGGCGGTCGAGGAAGTCCCGCAGGATCTCGTCGAGCATCGACTCCTTGGAATCGAAGTGGTGGTACAGGCTGCCCGACAGGATGCCCGCGGCGTCGGCGATGTCGCGCACCGTCGTCGCGCGGTAGCCGTTCTCGGCGAACAGCTTCGCGCTCAGCGACAGCACTTCGGCGCGACGCGCGGAGGGATCCGGCTTAGGCATCTCGACTGCTCACCGAGACCACCGCGAAGGGCACGTCGGGCGGACACTGACTACGCATGCTGACTGCTCACCGAGACCACCTCGCCGGTCATGTACGAACTGTACTCGGAGGCCAGGAAGACGATCACGTTCGCGACCTCCCAGGGTTCGGCGGCACGCCCGAAGACCTCGCGGCGCGAGAGCTCGTCGAGCAGCTCGTCGGAGGTGACCTTGGCGAGGAAGGCGTGCATCGCGATGCTCGGCGAGACGGCGTTGATCCGCACGCCGTGCGGCGCCGCATCGACGGCCGAGCAGCGGGTGAGCGCCATGACGCCGGCCTTGGCGGCGGCGTAGTGCGCCTGCTCGGCCTGCGCTCGCCAGCCGATCACGGAGGCGTTGTTGACGATGACGCCGCCCCCGCCCTGGGCGATGAACCGGTTGATGGCAGCGCGGGTGGCGCGGAAGGTGCCCGTGAGGGTCACGTCCAGCACCCGGGACCACTGCTCGTCGGTCATGTCCTGCACGGCGACGCTGCCGCCGAGCCCGGCGTTGTTGACCAGCACGTCGATCCGGCCGTACCGCTCCGCGGCACCGTCGAGCAGTCCCTGGACCTGGTCCTCGACGGTGACGTCACAGGTGATCGCGTGCACGCGGTCACCGAACTCCGCGGCGAGCTCATCGCGCTTCTCCCCCAGGCGGCGCTCGTGCCAGTCGGAGATGACGACACTGCCGCCCTCCTCCAGGCAGCGCCGGGCGGTCGCGGAGCCGATACCGGTGCCGGCCGCCGCGGTGACGACGACGACCTTGCCCTCGAGCAGGTTGCGGCCCTGCGGGTACGGAGGTGCGGGAATGGCGCTCATGGGCGGGCCTCTCTCGGCAGGCCGAGCACACGCTCGGCGATGATGTTGCGCTGGATCTCGTTGGAGCCGCCGTAGATCGTGTCGGCCCGGGTGAACAGGTAGAGACGCTGCCAGTCGTCGAGCTCGGGGTCGGCGAGCAGGCCGTCGGTGCCGCGCACCGTCATCGCGAGCTCGCCGAGCCTGCGGTGCCAGTTGGCCCACAGCAACTTCGCGACCTCGGCGGTGCCGGTCTCGGCGGAGCCGAGGGTCCGGAGGGCGTGCGCCCGCATGACGTCGAGCTCGGTCCACGCGCGGCGGAGGGCGTCGGCGACCTCGGGGCGGGCGGCGGCACCGTTGTCGAGGGCGAGATCGGTGAGCGCCTGCAGCTCGCGCCGGAAGCCGATCTGCTGGCCGAGGGTGGCGACGCCGCGCTCGAAGGCGAGCGTCCCCATGGCGACGCGCCAACCCTCGCCCGGAGCGCCGACCACGTTGGCGGCGGCGGTGCGGGCACCGTCGAAGAAGACCTCGTTGAATTCCGACGTGCCGGTGAGCTGCACGATCGGCCGTACCTCGACACCCGGCTGGTCCATCGGGACGAGCAGGTACGACAGTCCCCTGTGCCGGGCGGAACCGGGCTCGGTGCGGGCGACCACGAAGCACCAGTCGGCGACGTGCGCGAGCGAAGTCCAGACCTTCTGCCCGGAGATCACCCACTCGCCGCCCTCGAGGCGCGCGGTGGTGCTGACGTTCGCCAGGTCGGAGCCGGCGCCGGGCTCGGAGTACCCCTGGCACCACAGCTCGCGGACATCGCGGATCGCGGGCAGGAAACGGGCCTTCTGCTCGTCGGTGCCGAAGGCGATGAGCGTGGGGCCGAGCAGCTCCTGCCCGAGGTGTGAGACCTTCGCGGGGGCACCGGCGCGGGCGTACTCCTCGTGGAAGATCACCTGCTGCGCGAGCGACGCTCCGCCGCCGCCGTTCTCGGTCGGCCAGCCGATGCAGTTCAGCCCGGCGGCGGCCAGGTGGCGCTCCCATGCGACGCGCTCGTCGAAGTACTCGTGTTCACGTCCCGGGCCTCCCGCGCCGCGGAGCGCGGCGAACTCGCCGGACAGGTTGGTCGCGAGCCAGTCGCGGATCCGCGCCCGGAATTCCGCGTCCGTCTCACCGCTCGCCGTGGCCACGGCACTCCCTTCGCCATTCCACCAAGCAATTGCTTGGTGGAATCAGGTTACACAGACTCGACTCGCACTGTAACGTGTTCTACCAAGCACTTGCTAGGCAGAAGGGTTTGCGCATGTCACGCACCATCGCAGCGGCTCTGCGCGACGCCGCGGACCGGTTCGGCGAGCACGCCGCCGTGGTCGACGGCGACCTGCGGATCAGTTACGCCGATCTGCACGGTCGCGCCCGCGACGTCGCGCGGACGCTGCTCGCGGAAGGGATCCGACGGGGCGACCGCGTCGCCGTCTGCGCGCCGAACGGCCACGAGTGGATCGAGGCCGCGCTCGGCGCCGCCTACATCGGTGCCGTCCTGGTCCCGGTGAACACCCGGTACACCGGCCCCGAGATCGTCGATCTGCTCGTGCGGACCCGCGCCCGGGCCTTCGTGGTGGCCGGCCCGTTCCTCGGTGTCGACCGACTGGAACTCGTCGTCGAGACCGCGGGCGGCCTGCCCGGCGACATCGTGAGCGTCCTCCGGCTCCCCGAATGGCACGGGGTGCCCGCGCGCGGCGCGCGGATCACGGATGCCGAGCTCGACGGTGCCGCCGCCGCGGTGACGCCCGACGACCCGTCGGACATCTTCTTCACCTCCGGCACGTCGGGCCGCAGCAAGGGCGCGATGAGCACCCACGCCCAGACCCTGGCGAACGCCGCGAACTGGGCCGAGCTGGTCGGCGTCACGGACGCCGACCGCTACCTGATCCTGAGCCCCTTCTTCCACATCTTCGGCTTCAAAGCCGGGATCCTGGCCGCACTCCAGTGCGGCGCGGCGATCTATCCGGCGCAGACCTTCGACGTGGTGCGGGCCTTCGAACTCATCCAACGGGAACGGATCTCGGTACTGCCCGGTGTGCCCACCGTGCACCAGATGATGCTCGACCACCCCGACCGCGAGCAGTACGACCTCTCGAGCCTGCGCGCCGCGACCACCGGCGCGGCCACGATCCCCGTCGTGCTGATCGAGCGCATGCGTGACGAGCTGCGCTACGACCGGGTGCTCACCGCCTACGGGCTCTCCGAGGCCCCCGTCGTCACCATGTGCCGCGCGGACGACGACCCCGAGGTGATCGCCACGACGTCCGGCCGGGCCGTGCGCGACATGGAGGTTCGGATCGCGGACGACGGCGAGATCCTGGTGCGCGGCCCCAACGTGATCACCGAGTACTTCGAGGATCCCGAGGCGACGGCGAAGGCGTTCGACGCCGACGGCTGGTTCCACACCGGCGACGCCGGTTCGATGGACGACGCGGGGAATCTGAAGATCACCGACCGCATCAAGGACATGTTCACCAACGGCGGCTTCAACGTCTACCCGGCGGAGATCGAGCAGGTGATCGCGCGGATCCCGGGCGTCGCGGAGAGCGCCGTCGTCGGTGTGCCCGAACCCCGCCTCGGCGAGGTCGGCAAGGCCTTCGTCGTGCTCACCGCGGGACGCACGCTGACCGAGACCGCCGTGATCGACCACTGCCGGGAGTTCCTGGCCAACTTCAAAGTCCCCCGGAGCGTGGAGTTCGTGAGCGAGCTACCGCGCAACGCGACCGGAAAGGTGCTCAAGCGCGTCCTGCGCGGCGAGCCCGACCCTGCAGCAGGAGAGAAGCGATGACCGAGAACACGCCCCCCACCGCCGACGAGCAGGAGGTGGTGACCTACGAGCTCCGCGGCCCCGTCGCCGTCGTGACGATGAACCGGCCCGAGTACCGCAACGCGCAGAACTCGGCCATGACCTACGCCCTCGACGCGGCCTTCGTGCGCGCGGTCGAGGATCCGGCGGTCAAGGTGATCGTGCTGGCGGGCAACGGGAAGCACTTCTCCGCCGGCCACGACATCGGGACGCCGGGCCGTGACGTGGATCAGCACTTCGAGAACACGGCGGTCCTGTGGTGGGACCACGTCGGCAGGGAGGGTGGCGACCAGCGCTTCGCCCGCGAGTCCGAGGTGTACCTCGGGATGTGCCGCCGATGGCGGGAGATCCCCAAGCCCGTGATCGCTTCGGTGCAGGGCGCCTGCATCGCCGGCGCACTGATGCTGGCGTGGTCCTGCGACCTCATCGTGGCCTCGGACGACGCGTTCTTCTCGGATCCCGTGGTGCGCATGGGCATTCCCGGCGTCGAGTACTTCGCACACCCCTGGGTCATGGGACCGCGGGCCGCCAAGGAGTTCTTGTTCACGGGCGACCGCTTCTCGGCGCACCAGGCCAAGGAGTGGGGCATGGTCAACCGCGTCGTGCCGCGCGCCGAACTCGAGGAGGAGACCCTCGCTCTGGCCGAGCGCATCGCGGACATGCCGAGCTTCGGACTGGCGCTGACCAAGAAGGCGGTCAACCAGTGCGAGGACCTCATGGGGATGCGTGCGGGCATGGACTCGGTGTTCGGCCTCCACCACTTCGCGCACGCGCACAACGCCGAGGTCTCGGGCGGCGACTCCCTCGGCGGCCAGAGCGCCAAATCGATGGCGTCCGGGGCGCGCAGCGCGACCGACGACGCCGCACGGAAGGCCGAGTAGTGGACCTCGAGTTCGACGACGCGACGGTCGCGTTCCGCGACGAGGTGCGCGCCTGGCTGGCCGCTCACGTGCCCGCTTCGCCCCTCCCCTCCTTCGACACCGCCGAGGGCTTCGCCGCACACCGTGACTGGGAGGCGAAGCTGGCCGACGCAGGCCTCGCCGCGGTCTCCTGGCCCGCGGAGTACGGCGGCCGCGACGCGACGCTGCTGCAGTGGGTCGTCTTCGAGGAGGAGTACTACGCCGCGGGTGCGCCGCTGCGGGTGAACCAGAACGGCCTGTTCATGCTGGCGCCCACGTTGTTCAGCCACGGCACCGACGAGCAGCGCGCACGGATCCTGCCCGCGATGGCCCGCTCGGAGAAGGTGTGGGCACAGGCCTGGTCGGAGCCGGAGGCGGGCAGCGACATCGCCTCGCTCCGTTCGACCGCGAGCCGCGTCGAGGGCGGCTGGAGGCTCTCCGGCCAGAAGACGTGGAGCTCCCGGGCGGCCTTCGCCGACGGCGCCTTCGGTCTGTTCCGCAGCGAACCCGGATCGGAGCGGCACCGCGGCCTGACCTACCTCATGTTCGACCTGCGCGCACCCGGTGTCACCGTGCGCCCGATCCCTCAGCTCGACGGCGAGCCGGGCTTCGCCGAGATCTTCCTCGACGACGTCTTCGTGCCCGACGCCGACGTGATCGGCCAACCCGGGCAGGGCTGGCGCGTCGCCATGACGACCGCTAACAACGAGCGGGGGCTCTCACTCCGCAGCCCCGGCAGGTTCCTCTCGGCCGCCGACGCCCTCGTCGACCTGTGGGAGCGCGAGGACGGCGATACCACGAGCGCCGCGGCGCAGCGCGTCGCCGACGCCTGGATCGGTGCCCGCGCGTACCAGCTGTACACGTTCGGCACCGTCACCCGCCTGCAGGACGGCGGCGAGCTCGGGCCGGAATCCAGTGTGAACAAGCTGTTCTGGAGCCATCTCGACGTGGAGCTGCACGAGACCGCCCTCGACCTGCTCGGACCGCGGGCCGAGCTCACCGGCGACTGCGCGCCCGATGCGGGCCGCTGGCCGGCCGGATACCTGTTCTCCCTGGCGGGCCCCATCTACGGCGGCACCGACCAGATCCAGCGCAACACCATCGCCGAGCGACTCCTCGGCCTACCCCGGGGAGCCCGATGAGATTCGCACCGTCGCAGGAGAACGAGGCCTTCGCGGAGTCGCTCGACGACCTGCTCTCGGGAGCCGGCGTGGTGGCCGCGGCGCGCGCCTGGGCCGAGGGTGAGAGCGGCCCCGGACGGAAGATCTGGGCGGCGCTCGCCGATCTCGGCGTGACCGGCCTCGCGATCGCCGAGGAGCACGGCGGCGTCGGCGGCGACGCGATGGACCTCGCCGTCGCCCTGCAGGCCCTGGGCTATCACGGCGTGCCCGGCCCCGTCGTGGAGTCGATCGCGGTGCTGCCCGCACTACTCGGCGACGGCGAGCGCCTCCGAGCGCTCGCGGAGGGGGCGATCGGCACCGTCGCGCTGCCGCCCCGCACGCCGTACCTGCTCGACGCCGACGTCGCGGACCTCCGCTTCGTGGTCAACCCGGGTGGGGCGATCGCGGAGGTGCCCGCACCGTCGACCGCCCCTCTGGGCTCGGTCGACCGGACCCGCCGCCTCTTCGCCACGGAATTGAACACTGTTCCTGACACAGAAAGCCCAGGTCGCGCTGCCGTGAACGGTGTTCAATCGGCGGAGATGGCCGGGGCGTTCGCGGTGGCGGCGCAGCTGCTCGGCGCAGGGCGGCGCCTGCTCGACGACACCGTCGAGTACGCGAAAGCCCGCGCCCAGTACGGGAGGGCGATCGGCGAGTACCAGGCGATCAAGCACCTCCTCGCCGACGTGGCGACGCGACTGGAACTGGCGGCGCCGCTGCTGAGCGGCGCGGCAGTGGCCCTGTCCGGGAGCGCCTCGCGCGGCGTCGATCTCGATCCCGCGCGCGACGTCGCGGCGGCGCGGGTCGCCGCCGCCGACGCGGCCTACCTGGCGGCGCGGACGGCACTCCAGGTCCACGGCGCGATCGGCTACACCGCGGAGTACGACCTGGGACTGTGGATCACCAAGGTCCGGGCACTGCAGTCGGCCTGGGGAACCCAGGCCGAGCACCGCGCGACGGTGCTCGGCGCGATCCGGAAGGCGGCGCGATGACCTCGGAACTGGACGATCTGGCGGGCGCCGTCCGCAGCGTCGTCGACCGGCGGTGGTCGCCGGCCGCGCTCCGCGCCGCGATCGACGCGCCCGACGGCTTCGACCGCGGCCTGTGGTCCGTGCTGTGCGAGCAGGTCGGGGTGGCGGCGCTCGCCGTCCCGGAGGAGCACGACGGCGTGGGCGCAGGGGTCCGCGCGCTGCAGGTCGTCGCCGAGGAGCTCGGGCGGCACCTCGTCCCGTCGCCCCTCCTCGGCTCCGCGGTGCTCGCGACGACCCTCCTCGCGCAGACGGACGAGGCGGAGCTGCTGGCCGGCCTCGCGAGCGGCGCGCGGATCGCGGCGGTCGCCTTCGCCGGCACCGACTTCGCGGACCGGCCCGTCACCGTGGTCGACGGGCGGCTCTCCGGCACGGCGCGTTTCGTCCTCGACGGCGACCTCGCGGACGACGTCCTGGTCGTGGCCGGCGACGAGCTGTACCTCATCGACGGCGCCGCGGCGACCCGCCGGCACACCCCGTCGATGGATCCGACGCGGCGGTTGGCCGAGGTCGTCGTCGACGGTGCACCCGCCCGGCTCGTCCGGGACGGTGCCGCCGCCGCACTCGAGCGCGCTCTCGACGTCGCGTGCGCAGTCCTCGCCGCCGAGCAGGCCGGTGCGGCGGCACAGGCCCTCGCGGTGACCGTGCAGTACACGGGCAGCCGGGTGCAGTTCGGGCGGCCGATCGGCTCGTTCCAGGCGCTCAAGCATCGGATGGCCGACATGTTCGTCCTGGTGGAGTCGGCCCGCTCCGCCGCGCTCGCGGCGGGTGACGCACTCGACCGCGGTGACGGCGCCGCCGCTCTCGCCGTCGCGACCGCGAAGGCCTACTGCTCGGAGGCGTTCAGTACCGTCGCGGCGGAGATGATCCAGCTGCACGGCGGCATCGGCATCACGTGGGAGCACGACGCACACCTGTATTTCAAGCGCGCGCACTCGTCGTCGCAGCTGTTCGGCGATCCGGCGCACCACCTGGCCCGCCGCGAGCTCATCCACTCCTGAAACATGTTCTTGCCGGGCGTCCTCCGGCACGGTACTTTCGTAGGCGAACTACTTGCGAAGGGAACGCGGATGACGGACAGCACGCGCACGGACGGCGATACCTGGACGATCACGACCAGCGTGGGCTTCACCGCGCTGCTGGTCGCCGCGGCGCGGGCCGTGGAGAACGAGCGGCCCGACGCGCTCGCCCACGATCCGTACGCGCGGGTCTTCCTCGAGGCCGCGGGCGACCCCCGCGCGATCGCCCTGGCTGACGCCGGCGACGGTGCCGGCAATCCCATGGCGGCGACCCGCCACCTCGGTGTGCGCACCCGGTTCTTCGACGAGTTCGTTCTCCGCGCCGTCGACGCGGGTGTGCGTCAGGTCGTCATCCTGGCTGCCGGGCTGGACTCCCGGGCCTACCGCCTCGACCTGCCCGCCGCCACCGTCGTGTACGAGCTCGACCAGCCCCAGGTGCTGGCGTTCAAGGAGGACGCCCTCGCGGCCCGCGGCGCGACGCCCGTCGCCGGTCTGCGGCACGTCCCCGTCGACCTGCGGGACGACTGGCCGGTCGCGCTGCGGGCGTCCGGGTTCGACGGTGCCGCCCCTACGGCGTGGCTGGTCGAGGGGCTGCTCCCCTACCTCCCCGCTGCTGCGCAGTCTCTGCTCTTCGAACGGATCGTGGAGCACTCGGCCCCGGGCAGTCGCGTCGCCGTCGAGGGACAGAACGGCCCCCTCGACCTCGCCGGCTTCCGCGCGATCACCGAGAAGTACTCGCAGCCCGGGAATCCGCTCGGTGACTTCGACGTGACCTCGCTGTTCGTGGCCGACGAGGATCGCGCGGACCCGGCCGAGTTCCTGACCGCGCACGGATGGCGCGTCGAGCGTGCCGGGAACCCCGTGGAGCTGGGGCGCGGCTACGGCGTCGAGGACACGGTCCCCGCGGACGCGGAGGTCCTCTCCGCCAGCATCGGCTACTTCACGGCGGAGCTGCCCGCCGGCTGAGGCAGAGTCACCGTGCGGCGGAGTGGTACTCCGGGTTGGGCCGCATGTCGATCGCCGAGGCGAGCCGATTGGTCATGTTGAAGAAGGCCGCGGTGTTGGCGATGTCGTAGACGTCCCGATCGGCGAAGCCCGCGTCGCGCAACCGCTGCCGGTCCGGCTCGTCGATCTTCGACGGTGCCTCCGTGAGCTTCTCCGCGAACTCGAGCATGATCCGTTGCTTCGGCGGCAGCTCGGCGGCGCGGAAGTTCATCACCAACATCTCGCCGAGCACCGGGTCGCCGGACAGCTCCCGCACCGCCGCGCCGTGCGCGGTGAGGCAGTAGAAGCACTTGTTCACCGATGAGACGACCACGGCGATCATCTCGCGCTCGAGCTTGCTCAGCCCCGAGTCACCGAGCATGAGGTCGTTGTACGTGTCGCTGAACGCGCGCAGCTTGACCTCGTCGAAGGCGAGCGACTGCAGGACGTTCGGCACCATGCCCAGCTTCTCGCGGCAGATGTCGAAGTACTTCCGCGTCCCCTCGCTCAGCTCGCCCGCCGGTAGGTCCAGCGCGGTGATCCGGTCCGTCATGTCATCTCCTCGTATCGGCTGCGTCCCTTCGTGACTACCAGGACCGGCGGCGCCGGTGGGCGGAATGCCCGGACCGGCGGCCGCGAGCCGACGCGGCGTATCGTTTCTTCCGTGTGGCACACCCATCGTTCGAGATGGCGACGACCTACGACGATCGGCATCGCCGTACTGGCAGTCGCCGGCTGTGGCCCACAGCTCGAATCCCCCGCGCCGGCGGCCTCTTCGTCACCACGGCCCGCCGTGACACTCGAATGCCCCCGCCAGTACCGGGGCAGCAGCAACCAGGACTGCGTCGCCGAAGACACCGGCTACAGGGTGACGAAACGTCAGCACGACAAGCAGGTGACCGTCACAGTGGAGCACGCTGGGGCGGCGACACAGACGTTCGAGGTTCCCGTCGACGGCTATTCCGGATCGGGTGCACTCCTCCTCCGGCGCCTCCTGGGCGGGAGCGCTCCCGACGTCCTCGTCTCGACCACGTCCTCGGGTGCGCACGGGCAGAACTCCACATGGGCGGTGTGGAGCCTGTCAGGCGACTCCGTCGTCCCGCGCGGAACGTTGTACGGCACCGAGTTCTGGGATGCGGGTTCGGGCCTGGTCGCGTCGTACGCCTCCGGCGGAGGCTGGTCGGTCGAGTTCTCGCGGCTGCGCGACGGTGCGTTCCAGAGCGTGGTCGCCGTCGGCCGGGCGGACACCGCGGGAGTGCGCGACCCGACGGTCCCGGACTGCACGGTATCGCCGTCGTCCGCGGCGCCGGCCTCCGTGACGGATCCGTGTGGACTGGCGATGCGGCAGGCGCAGCGGCACGGCCTGACGACGTGACGAGCTACATCCAGTCGTCGCCGACGGGCCACGTGAGGAACGCGTCGAGCGAGAGGGCGCGCGGGATGGCCTCGCCCGGGTCGGTCACCGTCTGGGTGTAGCGCCCCTTGTAGAAGAGGAGGGGACGCCCGGCGTTCGGCGCACTGAGCTCGAGCACCCTGCCGATCACGATGTGGTGGTCGCCGCCGTCGTGCACCGTCTCCACGGCGCAGTCGATCCAGCTGAGCGCGCCATCGAGCAGTGGAGACCCGCTGCGCGAGGGCTTCCAGTCGACCGCCCCGAACTTGTCGGGATGGCGGGAGCCGAAGACGGAGCTGACGTCCTGCTGGCCCTCGCCGAGCACGTTGACGGCGAACCGTCCGGAACGCTCGATGGTGCGCCACGCCCCCGAGGTCTTCATCGGGCAGAACAGGACCAGCGGCGGATCGAGCGACAGCGCCGAGAACGACTGGCAGGCGAACCCTGCTGGGCCCCCCTCGTCCGCGGCCGTGATCACCGTGACGCCGGTGCAGAAGTGGCCCATCGCGGTGCGGTAGTCGAGCGGTTCGATGGGCGCGGGCGCCGACTGCGTGGTCATCACTGCTCCTTGAAGCCGATGGAGAAGTCGTGACCCCAGAGGCTGACCGCGGTGGATTCCCGCGCGATCCAATCGTCGTTGTCGACTTCGAGTCCCTCGCAGCCGAATTCGATGTCGAAGCCGCCGGGGGTCTTCATGTAGAACGAGAGCATCTTGTCGTTGATGTGCCTGCCGAGCGTCGCGGACATCTTGACCTTCTTGCGGTTCGCGCGGTCGAGGCACAGCCCCACGTCGTCGGAGTTCTCCACCTCGACCATGAGGTGGACGATCCCGGTCGGATTCGGCAGCGGCAGGAAGGCGAGCGCGTGGTGACGCGGGTTGCAGCCGTAGAAGCGGAGCCACGCCGGGTCGCCGTCCGCGGGACGCCCCACCATCTGCGGGGGCAGGCGCATCGAGTCGCGGAGCCGGAAGCCGAGCACTCCCTGGTAGAACTCCTGCGCCGCAGCATCGTCCGTGCAGGTGAGTACGACGTGCCCGAGGCCCTGTTCGCCCGTGACGAACCGGTGCCCGTAGGGGCTGACGAACCGGCGCCCCAGGTACTGCGCGCCGTGGAAGGCCTCGAGCGTGTTCCCCGACGGGTCACGGAAGCGGATCAGCCCCTCGACGCGGCGCTCGGCCTTCTCCTCCGTGGTGCCCTCCTCGAAGGCGACGCCCGCCGCCGTGAGGGTGTCCCGGAGCTCCTGCAGCCCGAGGGCGTCGGTGACCTCCCAGCCGGAGACCAGGAGCCGGTCCTTCTCCCCCGGCACGATCACCAGACGGGCAGCGAAGTCGTCCATGCGCAGGTAGAGGGAATCGGGGTCGTTACCCGTGCCCTCCATCATCCCGAGCACCTTGAGGCCGTACTCGCGCCAGGCCGCCATGTCGGTGGCCTCGATGCGCATGTACCCGAGCGCCTTGATCGCCATGTACGTGCTACTTCCTTTCAGCCGGCCAGGAAATCGGCCGTGAGCCGGTTGAACTCGTCGAACTTCTCCAGCTGCGCCCAGTGGCCGCACTGCCCGAAGACGTGCAGCTGCGCCCGCGGGATCTGCTTGAGCGCGAGGAGGGCCCCGTCGAGCGGGTTGACCCGGTCCTCCCGGCCCCAGATCATGAGCACGGGCTGGCGCAGCTTGTAGGCGTCGCGCCAGAGCATGCCCTTCTCGTAGTCCGCGGAGGCGAAGGACTTGCCCATCGCCTTGAACGCCGCGATCGCGTCCGGATCGAGGGCGAGCTCGAAGCGCTCCTCGACGAGTTCGGGCGTGATCATCTTCTGGTCGAAGACCATGATCCGCAGGAAGTCCTCGAGCCGCTCCTTGCTCGGCGCGGCGTAGAACTTCTGCAGCGTGCGCAGCCCCTCCGTGGGATCGGGCGCGAAGGTGTTCACGCTGAGGCCACCCGGCCCCATGAGGACGAGCCGCCCCGCCCGCTCCGGGAAGTCCAGGGCGAACCGCACCGAGGTACCACCGCCGAGCGAATTACCCACCAGGTGCACGCGTTCGGTGATCCCGAGGGTATCGAGCAGCCCCGCGAGCGCGGTCGCGCTGTGCACGAAGTACTGCGGGTGCTCGGTGGGCTTGTCCGACCGGCCGAAGCCCGGCTGGTCGACGGCGAGTACGTGGAAGCGCTGGGCCAGCACCGGGATGTTGCGCCCGAAGTTGCTCCACGAGGAGACGCCCGGGCCGCTGCCGTGCAGCAGCACTACCGTGCCGTTGGCCCGGTTCTCCTCGCCCGCCTCGTGGTAGTGCAGCGTGAGCCCCGCTGCGGTGGTGGCGAACTTCCCCTCCTTGAGGACGTCGCCCGAGTGCGGAGCACGGCCGGGAGCCGAGTCGACGTCTGTCACGGCTAGACCATCCCGTCCATCACGGGCAGACCGAACTCGCCGGTGCCGAACATCTTGTAGGCGCGCTCGGGGTCGTTCGCGGCGTGCACGCGGCCCGCGTGCGCGTCGCGCCAGAACCGCTGGATCGGCGTGCCCTCCGCCAGCGCACGGCCGCCCGAGTTCTCGAACATGCGGTCCACGGCGAAGATCGCCCGCTCCGTGCCGCGCACCTGGTCGCGGCGGACCTTGAGGCGCAGATTGAACGGGATCTTCTCGCCGGCCTGCACGAGCGCGTACTCCTCGTTGATGTTCGAGATCAGCTGAAGCCAGGCTGCATCGATCTCGCTGCCGGCCTCGGCGACGCGGACCATGGCGAACGGGTCCTCCTTCGCGGACTCGCCGGCGTAGGCGGCGCGCACACGCTTGCGCTGGTGCTCCACGTGGGCGTCGTACGCGCCCTGCGCCATCCCGATGATCGGGGCGGTGATCGTGGACGGGTGCACCGAACCGAACGGCAGCTTGTAGAGCGGGCTGGTGTTGACCTCCTGACCGGGCCCCTTGCACTTGCTCACCAGCTGGAAGCTGAGCGCGCGGTGCTCGGGGACGAAGACGTCGTCGACCACGATGTCGTTACTGCCGGTGCCGCGGAGGCCGACGGTGCGCCACACGTCGTTGATCGTGTAGTCGCTGATCGGCACGAGGTAGGTCAGGAAGTCGACGGGCTTGCCGTCCTTGAAGGCGGGGCCGCCGAGCAGCGCCCAGGTGCCGTGGTCGCAGCCGGAGGAGAAGCTCCACTTGCCGGAGAGGCGGTAGCCGCCCTCGACGATCTCCGACTTGCCCATCGGGGCGTAGGAGGAGGAGATGAGCGTGTCCTGGTCCTCGCCCCACACCTCCTGCTGAGCACGGTCGTCGAACAGGGCGACGTTCCACGGGTGGATGCCGAGGATCGAGGCGACCCACCCCGTGGAGCCGCAGGCACCGGCCAGCATCTTGACGGCGGTGTAGAAGTCCACCGGATCGGCCTCGAAGCCCCCGTAGCGCTTGGGCTGCAACAGGCGGAAGAATCCGCTCTTCTGCAGCGCCTTGATGGATTCGGCCGGGATCCGGCGCGCATCCTCGGTCTCCTGCGCCCGGTCCCGGAGGGTGGGCAGTAGGTCCGCCACCTCAGCCAGCACCGCGTCGACGCTCTGATCGCTCATCTTTCCTCGCCTCCTGAAGACCCTCTGACGAACACCGGAGTCCGTCGCTGGATCGATACTAGAACACGTTCTCATTTTCTGACGCGAAACGCTACATCAAAGGTCAGGATCCGCATATCTTCCTGATGCAACCGGTTACGAGAAGCCCGAGGAGAACCATGCGCGAGAGCCGTCGCCCCGTGCCCGTCGCCGACGTCCCGAACTGGAACATCGAGGCCGACGTGGTCATCGCCGGATACGGCATCGCGGGGGTGTGCGCCGCGATCGAGGCGGCCCGCACAGGCGCCGACGTCCTGGTCCTGGACCGCGCCGGCGGATGGGGCGGCGCCGCCGCCCTCTCCGGCGGATGGATCTATCTCGGGGGCGGGACTCCGCTCCAGCGCGCTCTCGGCTTCGAGGACAGCGCGGAGAACATGGAGACCTTCCTGACCGCCGCACTCGGACCGGGTGTCGACGCGGCCAAGATCCACGCCTACGCACACGGCAGCACCGAGCACTACGACTGGCTGACCGGCTGCGGCGTGGTCTTCAAGGAGGAGTTCTGGGGCGAGCCGGGGTGGGAGGTGCCCCACGACGAGGGGCTCGGCTACTCCGGCGGAGAGAACGCCGCGCCGTTCTCCTCGCTCGCCACCCCGGCACCCCGCGGCCACGTCCCCCAGATGGCGGACAAGCGGACCGGCGTGCGCGGAGCCGGCTACATGCTGATGAAACCCCTGGTCGAGACCGCTGAGGCCCTCGGCGTACGCGCCGAGTACGACATCCGCGCGCGAGCGCTGGTCACCGACCCCGACGGCCGGGTCGAGGGCCTCGTCGCCCGACGGTTCGGCACCGATCTCCACGTGCGCGCCCGCCGCGGGGTGGTTCTCGCGACCGGCAGTTTCGCGTACAACACGGCGATGATCGAGGCCTACGCGCCCCGCCTGATCGGCCGGCCGGCCGCCGCGATCGAGGAGCACGACGGGGCCGGGATCCTCATGGCGCAGGCCGCGGGCGCGGCGCTGGCGCACATGGACGCCACCGAGGTCGCCTTCTTCGGCGATCCACAGATGCTGGCCCGCGGAATCCTGGTCAACGGTCGCGGCCAGCGGTTCATCGCCGAGGACACCTACGGCGGGCGGATCGGGCAGGCGGTGCTGATCCAGCAGGAGAACACCGCCTTCCTGGTCATGGACATGGCGGCGCACGAGGAGGCCCTGGCGACCAAGACGTCGACGCCCTACTTCCGGCAGCCGCCGACCTGGGCCGCGGAGACCGTGGCGGAGCTCGAATCCGACATGGGCCTGCCGGACGGGTCGCTGACGGGCACCGTCGAGACCTACAACCGGCACGCCGCGCACCGCACCGATCCCCTGCTGCACAAGAAGGCGCAATGGGTGCGCCCACTGGACGGCCCCGTCGCCGCGTGGGACATGCGCGGTTTCACCGCGGGATTCACCCTGGGCGGGTTGCGCACGGACGTCGATTCCCGGGTCCTGCACGTCGATGGCACTCCGATCCCGGGCCTCTTCGCGGCGGGCCGGTGCACGTCCGGGGTCTGCGCGGGCGGGTACGCGAGCGGCACGAGCCTCGGCGACGGCAGCTTCTTCGGTCGGCGAGCGGGCATCTCCGCCGCAACCGGATAGGTGTTCGTTTTGCAGTGACCGCGCGAGGAGCGAGGGCTCGACCAGCGTATCGACGCCGTCACCGCCCCTCCGTCGATTCACCCCCGTGCAGGATTGCTGTGACAGCGAACTCGGTGTGCGGCAACCACACTCGAATCCCACCGCCTTCCCCGGCGGCACACCCGGCTGCGAAGATGGACGCATGACTGCGACACCGTCAGCCGCGCCCGCGACCGACCGGAACGGAGGCGCGGCATGACCCACCGGGCGACCCCCTCGAGTTCCACGCGCATCGGCGGCTTCACCGGCCGCGTGCTCGCCATCGCCGCCGCGACCGCGCTGTGCGTGGCCGCCATCGCGGTGACCGTGAGCATGTGCAGCGGACCGTCCACCGACCCGGAGCCCGTGATGGCACCGTCGGGTTCGATCCCGTCGACCGAGACCACGCCGATCAGCACCACCTCGCCCCCGGCGCCCTCGAGCTCCGACCCCACGAGCGCCCCCGTGTCGCCGAGCACCGCACCGCCGCCGCCGACGACGACGACCACGGTCGCGCCGGCCGCCCCCACGACCACGCCCGCACGCACCGCGCCACGGACCACGACGACCGCCCCCGCGAAGCCGCGGTGCACCCCGCAGTCGAAGTGGGTCTTCCGCCCGAGCACCGGTACCTACGAGCGGATCACCATCCCCTGCTGACCGCCTGAGGATCGCACGCACCGGCCGCGCCGCCGCACGGGCGCCGCGGCCGATCACAGCCGAACCCTGGCAAGTGGAACCTGTTCTAGTCTATGCTGCACTTGTAGCGCGTACCTGCTGCCCATCGGCGCAGGTGAGGCTAGAGAACTTGTTTCATCAGCGAGGAGAGTCCATGACGGCGGAGACCACCGAGTACGACGTGATCGTGGTGGGGAGCGGTGCGGCGGGCATGACCGCCGCGCTCAAGGCTGCGGACGCCGGACTCAGCGTCCTGGTCGTGGAGAAGGCGGCGCACTACGGCGGGTCCACGGCCCGCTCCGGCGGCGGCGTCTGGGTCCCCGGCAACGAAGCGCTCGTGAAGGCCGGCATCAAGGACACTCCCGACGAGGCCCGCAGGTACTTGCACGCCATCATCGGCGACGTGGTCCCCGCCGAGCGGATCGACACCTACATCGACCGCGGCCCCGAGGTCATCTCGATGGTGCACCGGATGAGCCCGCTGGAGCTGACCTGGGTGCCGGGCTACTCCGACTACTACCCGGAGGCGCCGGGCGGCCGCGCGCACGGCCGCTCGTGTGAGCCGAAGCCGTTCGACGGCAACCAGCTGGGCGAGGAGCTGAAGAACCTCGAACCCGACTACACCAAGGCCCCCATGAACCTGGTGGTCACGCAGGCCGACTTCAAGTGGCTCAACCTGATCATGCGCCACCCGAAGGGCATCGTGCGCGCGCTGCGCGTCGGTGGCCGCTTCTACGCCGCCAAGGCGCGCGGCAAGCACCTGCTCGGCCGCGGCCAGGCGCTCATCGCCGCGCTCCGCGTCGGACTGCAGCGCGCGAACGTCCCGCTGTGGCTGAACACGTCGCTCGTCGGGCTCACCGAGGAGGACGGCCGGATCACCGGGGTCACCGTGGAGCGGGAGGGCGAGCAGCTGCGACTCACCGCTCGGCGTGGCGTGATCCTCGCCGCCGGCGGCTTCGAGTCCAGCGCGGAGATGCGGGCCCAGTACCAGCGCCAGCCCATCGGCACCGAGTGGACCAACGGTGTGCCCGCCAACACCGGAGACGCGATCCGCGCGGGCGCAGCCGTCGGCGGCGCCCTCGAGTTCATGGACGACGCGTGGTGGGGCCCCTCCATCCAGCTCCCGAAGATGGCGTGGTTCGCGCTGTCCGAGCGCTCGCTCCCGGGCAGCGTCATGGTGAACACCGCCGGCGAGCGCTTCGTCAACGAGTCCGCGCCCTACGTCGAGGCGGTGCACGCCATGTACGGCGGCGAGTACGGCCAGGGTGAGGGACCGGGCGAGAACGTCCCGTGCTGGCTGGTCTTCGATCAGCGCTACCGGAACCGGTACATGTTCGCCGGCCAACCGCCGCGCCAGCCGCTGCCCAAGCGCTGGTTCGAATCGGGCAACATGGTCCGCGCGAACAGCCTGGCGGAACTGGCCGAGAAGATGAACGTTCCCGCGGAGGCCCTGACCGCCACCGTCGAGAAGTTCAACGGCTTCGCCCGTGCCGGGCGGGACGAGGACTTCCACCGCGGCGAGAGCGCCTACGACGCCTACTACGGCGATCCGCGGAACAAGCCGAATCCCAGTCTCGCGGAATTGACCACCGGGCCGTTCTACGCTGCCCGTATGGTCCCCGGCGATCTCGGTACGAAGGGCGGCCTGCGCACCGATGTCGCGGGCCGGGTCCAGCGCGCCGACGGCACCGTCATCGACGGCCTGTACGCCGCCGGCAACACCAGCTCGCCCGTCATGGGCCACACGTACGCGGGGCCCGGCGCCACCATCGGCCCCGCCATGGTCTTCGCCTACCTCGCGGTCGAGGACATGGCCGGCAAGGAATCAGCCCCCGCGGCGGCAGCCCCCGCCCGCGCGGAAGAGGAGATCGCATGAGCACCAACACCGAGACGGCAGCCCGCCTCATCGACAGCGGCACCGCCCCCACCCGGTACGCCCGGGGATGGCACTGCCTGGGCCTGCTGAAGGACTTCGCCGACGGCGAGCCCCACGCCGTCCAGGCCTTCGGCACCAAGCTCGTGGTCTTCGCGGGCGAGGACGGGAAGGTCAACGTCCTCGACGGCTACTGCCGCCACATGGGGGGAGACCTCACGCAGGGCACGGTCAAGGGCAACGAGATCGCCTGCCCGTTCCACGACTGGCGCTGGGGCGGCGACGGCAAGTGCAAGGCCATCCCGTACGCCAAGCGCGTGCCGCTGCGCGCCCGCACCCGGACCTGGCCCACGATGATCGAGAACGACCAGCTCTTCGTCTGGCACGACGTGGAGGGCTCCAAGCCCCCGGAGGAACTCGCCATCCCGAGGATCGACGGTGACGTCGACGGGCCCGAGTGGTCGAACTGGGTGTGGAACGAGATCGTCATCGAGGGCAGCAACTGCCGGGAGATCGTCGACAACGTGGTCGACATGCCGCACTTCTTCTACATCCACTACGGCCTGCCCACGTACTTCAAGAACGTCTTCGACGGGCACATCGCGTCGCAGTACCTGGATACCAAGGGCCGCAACGACGTCACCGACATCGGGCTCTCCGGCGGCGACGACGTGCTGCTCAAGTCCGAGGCGCACTACTTCGGGCCGTCGTACATGATCAACTACCTGCACAACGACTACAAGGGTTTCCAGATCGAGAACGTCCTGATCAACTGCCACTACCCGATCGATCAGCACTCGTTCAAGCTCATGTACGGCGTGAAGGTCAAGAAGCTGCCCGGCTTCGATGACGAGAAGTCGGACTACCTGGCCGGCAAGTTCGCCAAGAACGTCGGCCTCGGCTTCCTGCAGGACGTCGAGATCTGGAAGAACAAGACCCGCATCGACAACCCCCTCCTGTGCGAGGAGGACGGGCCCGTCTACCAGCTCCGCCGCTGGTACGAGCAGTTCTACGTCGACAGCGCCGACGTCACCGAGGACATGACGCAGCGCTTCGAATTCGAGATCGACACCACCCACGCCGTCGAGGCCTGGGAGGCCGAGGTGGCGGAGAACATCGCGCGCCAGGAATCCGAGAAGGCGTCCGCGCAGGCCTCCTCCGACGAGACGGCGAAGGCCTGAGCCCATGTCCCCCACGGTGACGATGTTCGGCGAGCCGGTCACGGTGCCGTCGACGGTGACCGACCGCGAGGGCTTCCTGACCGACGGATTCACCCCGCACAGCTGCGGCACCTGCGGCGTCGCGGTGCAGGTCCGCAAGAACAGCCGGGAGCAGACGTCGATCCAGTGGTGCGGTTCCGCGCGCGAGTGCGCGGTCTTCGCCGCCGACGGTGCCGGGTCCGCCCTGCGACCCACCTGCCCGCGGCTCATGGAATCGATCACGCGCGCCGCCAAACTCGGCGAGGTGCCCGTCCCGACGGACGCCACCCCGCCGGACACCGACCAGGAGAATCTGACCACGTGAGCATCCACCGCCTACTCGTCGCCAAGGTGGTCGCGGAGACGCACGACGCGCACTCCATCGAGTTCGAGGTGCCCCCCGAGCTGGCGGAGACGTTCACCTACAAGCCGGGGCAGTTCCTCACGCTGCGCGTGCCGAGCGAGCAGACCGGCTCGGTGGCACGGTGCTACTCGCTGTGCAGTGCGCCGCACGACGGCGGCCCGCTGCGGGTGGCCGTCAAACGCACCGCGGACGGATACGCATCGAACTGGCTGTGCGACAACGCCACCCCCGGCATGGAGATCGACGTGCTGGTGCCCGCGGGCATCTTCACACCGAAGTCGGTCGACGTCGACATGCTGCTGTTCGCCGGCGGCAGCGGCATCACGCCCATCCTCTCGATCCTGCGCTCGGTGCTCGAGACCGGCACCGGGTCCGTCGCGCTGATCTACGCCAACCGGGATGCGCAGTCGGTCATCTTCGCCTCCGCGCTCGCCGAGCTGACCCGGACGTACCCGGAGCGGCTCGTCGTGGTGCACTGGCTCGAATCGGTGCAGGGCCTGCCCAGCGCCGCGAACCTCGCCGCGCTCGCCGCGCCCTACACCTCCCGCGAGGTCTTCGTCTGCGGCCCGGGGCCGTTCATGGACGCGGTCTCCGAGGCCATGACCTCGCTCGGGAAGGGCCGTCGCGAGGTGCACATCGAGAAGTTCCGCTCCCTGCCGCGCAACCCGTTCGAGGTGGAGGCCGCGCAGGAGGAGGCGGAGGAGAAGGCCGCGATCGCCGAGGCGGAGGACCTCCCCGAGCCCACCGCCGATACCCGCGCGCCCGCGGACGACGGGGGTACCGTCACCGTCGAGCTGGACGGCACGACGACCGAACTCGCCTGGCCCGCCGAGAAGAAGCTGCTCGACGTGATGCTCGAAGCCGGCATCGACGCGCCCTACTCGTGCCGCGAGGGCGCGTGCAGCGCCTGCGCCTGCCGCCTCGTCGACGGGAAGGTCGAGCTCGCCCACAACGAGGTGCTCGACCAGGAGGACCTCGACGACGGGCTCATCCTGGCCTGCCAATCGATGCGCCGCACGCAGACCGTGCACATCACCTACGAATAGCCCCACCAGACCTACCGCCTAGGGAGATCCATGCCCATCGACCCGTCGGTCGCGATCGGTGCCGAGCTCGGCGCCGCCGAATTCTCCTGGAGCACCTCGGACGTGCTGCTCTACCAGCTGGCCCTGGGCGCGGGCGCCGACCCGCTCGCCGCCCGCGAGCTGCGGTACGCCACGGAGCAGGACACCGTCGTGCTGCCGACCTTCGCCACGGTGGCGCAGAACTTCCACGCCACCGAGCCGCCGAAGGTCTCGTTCCCCGGCGTCGAGATCGACCTCGCCAAAGTGGTGCACGGCAGCCAGTCGGTCACGGCGCACCGCCCCCTGCCGGCGTCCGGCACCGCCACCGCGCGGACCCGGATCAGCGACGTGCACGACAAGGGCAAGGCGGCCGTCATCTGGCAGGAGACCGAGGTCGTCGACGGGGCCGGCGAACCGCTGTGGACCGCCCGGTCGTCCATCTTCGCGCGCGGCGAAGGCGGATTCGGCGGCGAGCGCGGACCGTCGGAGCGGATCGAGCTACCGGCCCGGGACGCCGATGTCACCGTCGACGTGCCGACCCTGCCCCAGCAGGCGCTGCTCTACCGGCTGTGCGGCGACCGCAACCCGCTGCACTCGGATCCCGCGTTCGCCCGGGCCGCCGGCTTCTACGCGCCGATCCTGCACGGGCTGTGCACCTACGGGATCGTCGCCAAGTCCGTGACCGATGCGGTGCTCGACGGCGACGCCTCCGCGGTGGGCTCGTGGTCGGCGAAGTTCGCGGGGATCATGCTCCCGGGCGAGACACTGCGCGTGCGGATCTGGCGCGACGGCGATCGGCACCTGGTGACCGCGGAGTCGGTGGAGCGCTCCGCCCCCGTGCTCGCGGACGCGGTGTTCACCGCACGCTGAGCCCAGCGCCGGATACCGGGGCGCGGCCGGCATCGTGCTCAGGAGTCGACAGGGCGGGCGGTGGCCATGGCGCGATCGACCTCCCAGAAGGCGCGCAGCGCCACGATCTTCCCCGCGTCGTCGACCTTGTAGGTGAACACGCCCTCCGCGTCGATGACGTGCCCGCCGATCACGGTGCGGATGAGCCCGGTGAACGCCACCTCGTCACCGCAGGCGAAGCCGTCGTCGAACAGGAACTCCAGGGATTCCGCAACGCCGATCGTCTTGTCGTAGAACGCCGCGATCTCCTCCCGGCCGTGATGCCCCTTGCCCTCGGGATCGAAGCCCGAGGGGCCGACGGGGTCCTCGACCACGCCGTCGGCGGCGAACAGATCGAGCCACTCGTTCTTACGGCGGCCGCTCGCGGCGGCCTGTGAGGCGCGGCCCGCCAGGACGGCGGGGTGATCGTCTTTCATCGGAAGCCTCCTAGAACTTGCTGATGACGGAATCGGCGTAGCGGCGCAAGTGGTCGATCTTCGGCTGCAACGGCTCGGTGTCCGGGCCCACCTGATAGGGCAGCCGGAAGCCGACGATCACGTCGGTGACGCCCTTGTCCTCGAGCCGCTTGATGCCGTCGACCGTGTAGGCGTCCAACGAGATCACGTGGATCTCGAACTCCTTCTTGTCGTGCTCCGCGCGCAGCTCGTCGATCCGCGCGAGCATCCGATCGAGTTCCTCGCCGTCGCCGCCGGCGTGCATCCACCCGTCGCACAACCGCACCGCGCGGCGCAGCGCGGCGTCGGCGTGGCCCCCGACCAGGATCGGCAGCGGCTCCGTGGGCACCGGGGCGATCTTGATCGACGGGATGTCGAAGAATTCGCCGTGGTACTCGAAGTACTCGCCGGTCGAGAGCCCCTTGATGATCTCGATGCACTCGTCCATCCGCTTGCCACGGCGCTCGAAGGGCACCCCCATGATCTCGAAATCCTCCGGCCACGGGCTGATCCCGACGCCGAGCGAGAAGCGGTTCCCGCTCATCGAGGCGAGCGAGGCCGCCTGCTTCGCGACGAGCACCGGCGGCCGGATCGGCAGCTTGAGCACGAACGGGGTGAAGCGGAGGGTCGTCGTGGACGCCGCGAGCGCCGAGGCGAGCACGAAGGTCTCGACGAATTCCTTGCCGTCGAGGAACTCCCTGCTCCCGTCGGGCGTGTAGGGGTACTTCGAGTCGGAGACCTCGGGATACGCGATGCTGTCGGCGACGCACATGCTGTGGTAGCCGGCCTCCTCCGCAGCCTGCGCGAGCGGGACGTAGTACGACGGATCCGTCATCGCCTCGGCGTACGTGAATCGCATGGTCACCCTTTCGTCGAACTGCTTGCGAGCGTTCACTCCACTTGCTAAAAATAGAACACGTTTCACCGTTTGTACGCGGTATCGAGATCAGGAGTGCGCGTGGACTTCCGTCCGGACGAGAACCAGGTGGCCGTCGCCGGCCTCGCGGCCGACGTGCTGGGGCACGCCGCCGCGCGCGAGAGCGGAGGCGCCGACACCGGGGACGCCTGGCGCACGACCTGGGCGGACCTCGCCCGGGCCGACCTCCTCGGCCTCCCGGCACCCGAGAGCCTGGGCGGCGCCGGGCTCGGCGCCGAGGAGGTCGCCGCGGTGCTCACCGAGGCCGGCCGGCTCGCGATCGGCGCCCCGGTGCTCCCCGCACTCGCGCTGGGCATCCTGCCCGTCGCGGCGCACGGCACCGTCGCGCAGCGCGAGCGGCTGCTCCCCGGCGCCCTGACCGGCGACGACCTGATCGTGGGTGCACTCGGAGAGGCCGGGGCCGCCGTGCCCGCAGCACCGTCGACCCGCGCAGTGCGCACCGCGAGCGGCTGGGCCCTCACCGGCCGGAAGGTGGCCGTCGGCTACGCACAGCACGCCGCGCATCTGCTGGTCAGCGCCGCCACCGACGACGGCGCCGCCGTCTTCGTGGTGCCCGCGTCCGCGCCCGGCGTCACCGTCGTGCCGAGCCCCACCTCGGCCGGGACGCCCGAGGGCACCGTCGACCTCGCGGGCGTCGAGCTGCCCGCCGACGCCGTGCTCGGCGGATCGACCGACGGGACCGTCGCGCAGTTCGTCCGGGAGTGCGGGCTCACCGGTGCCGCCGCCGTCGCCGACGGTGCGCTCGCCGGCGCACTCGCGCTCACCGTCGACCACCTGCGTAAGCGCGAGCAGTTCGGGCGCCCACTGGGTGCCTTCCAAGCCGTGGCACAGCAGATCGCCGACGTCTACATCGCCTCCCGCACGCTGCACCTGGCCGCGGTCTCCGCCGCGTGGCGCGTCGGCACCGGCTCCCCCGCCGACGAGGCGACCGCGCTCGCGGCGCACTGGCTGGCCGCGGAGGCGCCGTCGGCCGTACGGACCTGCCATCACCTGCACGGCGGCATCGGGGTGGACGCGACGTACCCGCTGCACCGGTTCTACTCGACGATCAAGGACCTCACCCGCTTCGTCGGCGGCGTCCCGCAGACGGTGCGGGCGCTGGCGACCGCGCACCGCGACGACGCGACGAGCGCCGACGAGAACGGCCGCTTCCTCGCGCTGACCACCGCACAACGCGCCCTGCAGGCCGAGCTGCGCGACTACTTCTCGTCCCTCATGACGCCCGAGGAACGCAGCGCGATGCTGGTGCAGCGCCACGGGGACGTCTTCCGGGACGTGGTGCTGCGCATGGGCCGCGACGACCGCCTCGGCGTCGGCTGGCCCACCGAGTTCGGCGGGAAGGGCTTCGGGCCGATCGAGCAGTACCTGTTCGTCAACGAGGCCGCCCGCGCCGACGTCCAGCTCCCCTCGGTGACGCTGCAGACCGTCGGTCCGACGCTGCAGGCCTTCGGCACCGAGCAGCAGAAGGCGACGTTCCTGCCGAAGATCCTCTCGGGCGAAGTGCATTTCGCGATCGGCTACACGGAGCCGGAGGCGGGCACCGACCTCGCCTCGCTGCGCACCACGGCGGTCCGCGACGGCGACCACTACGTGGTGAACGGGCAGAAGATCTTCACCACCGGCGGCCACGACGCCGACTACGTGTGGATGGCCGTCCGCACCGACCCCGATGCGCCCAAGCACAAAGGCATCTCGATCCTCATCCTGGACACGAAGGACCCGGGCTACAGCTGGACGCCGATCATCACCGCCGACGGCGCGCACCACGTGAACGCCACCTACTACAACGACGTCCGGGTGCCGGTGGACATGCTCGTCGGCGCGGAGAACGAGGGCTGGAAGCTCATCACCACACAGCTCAACCACGAGCGGGTGATGCTCGGCCCGTCGGGCCGGATCGGCGCGCTGTACGACCGGGTGGACGCCTGGGCCCACGAGCAGGAGCTCCTGGGAGAACCCGACGTCGCCGAGGCGCTCGCCCGAGTGCGCGCGGCGGAGCTCATCAACGAGCTGCTCAACTGGCAGGTCGCGGCGGCGGAGGCCGGCGGGCCCGTCGACGTCGCCGACGCCTCGGCCACCAAGGTCTTCGGCTCCGACCGGATCCAGGGCCTCACCGCGCTGCTCGAGGAGACGGTCGGGACGCACGGCGATCCGGCGGATCCCGCCACGGCGGAGCTGCTGCACTGGCTCGACGTGCAGGCCAAGCGTCACCTCGTGCTCACCTTCGGCGGCGGCGTCAACGAGATCCAGCGCGAGCTCATCGCACTCATGGGCCTGCAACTGCCGCGGGTGCCCCGATGAGCGCCCCGGACACGACCGCGGACACGACTGCGGCCGTGCTGGCGGCGGCGGAACGCATCCGCGCGCTCGGCGAGTCCGCGCCGCGCGCCGGGCGCGATCCGGTGAACCAACCCATGATCAACAACTGGACCGAGGCCATCGGCGACACCAACCCGCTGTACTCGGACGCCGCGTTCGCGGAGCAGTCGGTGTTCGGCGGGCCGGTGGCGCCGCCCGCGATGGCACAGGTGTGGTCGATGCGAGGCCTGCACGGCGAGCGCGCCGACGACGACCCGCTCGGCCTCATGACCGCCGCCCTCGACGAACTCGGCTTCACCTCCGTGGTCGCCACCAACTCGGACCAGACCTACCACCGGCACGTGCGGCCCGGCGAGGAGATCACCGCGTCGTCGCGGCTCGAGGACGTGGTGGGCCCCAAGAAGACCGGGCTCGGCGAAGGCTGGTTCTTCACCACCCGCACGCTGTGGCGCGTCGGCGACGAGGTGGTCGCCGAGATGATCTTCCGCATTCTCAAGTTCCGCCCGCCCGCCGCGGAACCACCCGATGCCCCCGAAGCCGTTGTGCCCGAAGCCGGGCCGAGCGGCCGCATCGTGGACGCCTCCGCCTACGCGGGTGGCGTACTGCGGCCGGTGATCTCGCGCGACACCGCCTTCTACTGGGAGGGCGCCAAGGCGGGCGAGCTGCGGATCCAACGCTGGGGCGAGACGCTCCGCCATCCGCCGGGCCCGATGGACCCGGGCGGCGACGTCGATCGAACCCCCGACTACGTGGTCTCCCCCGGCACCGGCACCGTCTTCAGCTTCGTGGTGCATCACCACCCCAAGGTCCCCGGCAAGCGCCTGCCGTTCGTGGTGGCGCTCGTGGAACTCGACGAGGGCGTGCGCGTACTCGGCGAGCTCATCGACGTGGACCCCGCGACCGTGCAGATCGGGATGCCCGTCCGAGCTGTGTTTCTGCGGGTCGATGATGATCTGACCCTGCCCGCCTGGGAGGCCCGGTGACGTACCCCCCTTCGCTCCGCGATGACGACGACCTGACCCTGCCCGCCTGGGAGGCCCGATGAGCTACCCCACCACCCTGCGCGCGGCGGCGGTCACCGTCGGCACCGCGCTGCCGCCCATGACGATCCACGCGAGCACCACCTTCGTGGCGACCACCGCCATCGCGACCCGCGACTTCCAGGACGTGCACCACGACCGCGACGCGGCCCACGCGCGCGGCAGCAAGGACATCTTCGTCAACATCCTCACCGACAACGGCCTGGTCCAGAAGTACGTGACCGACTGGGCGGGCCCGGAGGCCTTCGTGCGGAACATCTCCATCCGACTCGGCGCACCCTGCTACGCCGGCGACACCCTGCACTTCTCGGGCTCGGTCACCGCTGTCGACGGTGCCGCCGTCACCATCGCGGTGACGGCGAAGGACAGCCTGGGCGACCACATCTCGGGCACCGCGACCGTGGTGCTGCCGGCATGAGCGGGCTGAGCGGCAGGGCCGCGATCGCCGGCATCGGCGCCACCGAGTTCTCCAAGGACTCCGGCCGCAGCGAGCTGCGCCTGGCCGTCGAGTGCGTCCGTGCCGCACTGGACGACGCCGGGCTCACGCCGCAGGACGTGAACGGGCTGGTGACCTTCACCATGGACACCAACTCGGAGATCGCCGTGGCGCGCGAGCTGCGGATCCCCGAGCTGACGTTCTTCAGCCGCATCAACTTCGGCGGCGGCGCCGCCGCCGCCACGGTGCAGCAGGCGGCCATGGCCGTGGCGACCGGCGTCGCCGACGTGGTGGTGGCCTACCGCGCCTTCAACGAACGGTCCGGGCACCGCTTCGGGCAGGTCTCGAACGCCGCTGCGCAGCAGGTGAACACGAACGGCATCGACAACGCCTTCCACTACCCCGCCGGGATCGCCACCCCGGCGGCCACCGTCGCGATGGCGGCCCGGCGCTACATGCACGATTACGGCGCCACCAGCGAGGACTTCGGCCGCGTCGCCGTGCTCGACCGCGCGCGGGCCGCGACCAACCCGAAGGCCTGGTTCTTCGGCAAGCCGATCACGTTGGAGGAGCACCAGGCATCGCGCTACGTCGCAGAGCCGCTGCACCTGCTGGACTGCTGCCAGGAGTCGGACGGCGGCGTGGCGCTGGTGATCACGAGCGCCGAGCGGGCCCGCGACCTGAGGCGGACCCCGGCGGTGATCGCCGCGGCGGCACAGGGCAGCGGGCCCGATCAGTACGTAATGACGAGCTACTACCGCGACGGCCTCACCGGCCTGCCGGAGATGGGCGTCGTCGGCGGGCAACTGTGGGCCCAGGCGGGAATGGCACCGTCGGACATGGACCTGGCCGTGCTGTACGACCATTTCACCCCCTACGTGCTCATGCAGCTCGAGGAGCTCGGCTTCTGCGGGCGGGGCGAGGCCCCGTCGTACCTGGCGGCCGGGACCTGCGAACTCGACGGGGCCCTGCCGCTGAACCCGCACGGTGGACAACTCGGCGAGGCGTACATCCACGGGATGAACGGCATCGCCGAGGCCGTGCGACAGCTGCGCGGGACGGCGGCCAACCAGGTACCGGGCGCCGAGCGGGCCGTGGTCACCGCCGGGACCGGGGTTCCGACCAGCGGTTTGGTCCTGAGTAAGGTCTGACGGATGAGCGAGTCGGATGCGGACAAGGTGGACCTGCGGAGCGAGATCCCGCGCTTCAAAGAGGCCACGCCGCCGCCCGCGTTCGGCGAGTTCGTCGAGCACATGCGGCGGCTGCAGGACCTCGCGGTGAGCATCGACGCCCCCGACGAGGTGTACGCCGCCGCGCGCGATCGGGCCGCGGAACTGGTCGAACTGCTCGCGCCCTATCAGGCGCGCGAGGGCAACGGGCCCGCGAACCGCAGCATGTCGCTGCCCGGACGCGGCAGCCTGCTGATGCCGCCCTTCCGCGTCGAGAAGTTCGACGCGGAGTCCGTCGTCGCTCGCGGCGTGCTGCGGCGCTACCACCTGGGCGGCGGTGGCGTCGCCCACGGCGGCGTCCTGCCGCTGATCTTCGACGACAACTTCGGCAACGTGGTGTTCGCCGCGAAGCGGCCCATCAGCCGCACCGCGTACCTGCACGTCAACTACCGCAAGGTGACACCGCTCGACGTGCCGCTGGTGGTCGAGGGCACGGTCGACCGCGTGGACGGCCGCAAGACCTTCGTGACCGCGCGGCTCACCGAGGAGGACGGGACCCTGCTGGCGGACGCCGAGGGTCTCATGGTGCAGCTGCTCCCCGGCCAGCCCTGATCAGCACTCCCCGCACGAACGAACGGCGCGGCCCCGGAGGGCCGCGCCGTTTCGTGGTGCGCCGTTACTTGCCGGCGAGGGCGGCGTCCATGCCGCGCACGTCGCTGATCTTCCAGTCCTGCTTGGTGTCGATCGTCAGCGTGTAGGTGGCCGTCGAGGGGATGCCCTCGGGGCGCTGCGTGCTCTTGGTGATCATGTTGACGAAGACGTTGAGCGTGATCAGGCCGTCCTTGTTGGACGCGACGATGGTGCCGAGCGGCGTCGCGGTGGACTGCCACTGCAGCGGCACGACGACCTGCTCGAACTGCGTCGACGCCTCGCGGAGCTGGTTCGCGAGCTCGTCCGTGGTGCCGGCGGTGAGCGCGGTGCGCCACGCGCCGAGGTTCTGGTAGTCGATGGTGGCGGCGCCGATCGCGTACTTCTTCGCGATGTCCTCGGCGCGGGCGTTCGTCTCCTGCGTCTCGGTGACGGCGGCCACCTGATCGAGGGCGGCGTCCCGATCGGACTCGGCCGACTGCCAGAGGAAACCGAAGGCCGTGGCCGCCACCGCGAGGAGAACGAGGACGCCCGAGAGGCCGAGCATCATCGGGGTGACGACGATGCCGCGCGGAGCCGCCGCGTCGGACTTCTCCGCCGCCGGCCCGGGCCGCCCGCTCGGGGCGGATCTGGACGGCTTCGCGGTGGTGACCTTCGCCGTGGTCTCGGACGCCCCGGGCGTCCGCGCCTCGGACTCGGTCGCCGCGGCGCCGGTCTCGACCGCCTCATCGATCCGGTCGTCGGTGTCGGGCTGTGATGTCGCCATGGTGCTACCCCTCTCCCGCGGCGCCACCGGAAAAGCCCAGGCAGGACAACTCGACGCCCACGGTTCGTGGGCAGAACTGTAACACGTTCCAGTTTTGCGGAGGGGCGGTTTCGCGGGAACACCGAAACGGGCGGCGCCGCGCCGGACGCCGGGCGAACGCTACCCGGCGCGGCGCTCCTGCGCGGCCGGATCGTCGAAGACGGCCGTCGACTGGGCGGCCGCGATGCGCCAGGCGCCATCGTCCTTGGACAGCACGTACAGCGGCGCCGCGTCCGGGACCGCGGGATGCGGCGCACCGTCGGGACCGAGCGGCCGCACCCGCACGCTCACGGCGGCCACGTCCGGACGGATGAACAGCACCCGCTCCACGACGTAATCGGCGGCGCCGCGCGCCATCGAGCCGCTGACCGTGCGCGCGAGGAAGGCGTCGATCGCGGCGCGACCGTGCAGGCGACGGCCGTGGGCGGTGGTCCACACCGCGTCGTCGCGGAACAGGGAGCGCACGCGCGGGACACTGCCGGCGCGTTGCGCCTCGAGCACCTCGGCCACGAAGTCCACGATCGCCGTGGCGTCGCCGGGCGCGCCGTCGCCGAGGATGTCCGGAAGGTCGCGGGAGGGATCCCGCGCGAGGTCGTCAGCCATGCGTCCAGGCTCGCGTATCAACCCCGGTTGAGGTCAAGCCTTCGGTTCAGGCCGATTCGATCGGAAGCCCCTCGGAGCGCCGGTAGTACAGCTCGTTGACCAGGCGCATCAACAGCAGAACGCCCGTCACGATCAGCAGGAAGGTCATGTCTCGGAACGCTATTGCGCGTGCGTTCGGCCGGAAAGGGATGTTGACGGGTCCCTGACGCATCCTTGACATCGCGAAAGAAAAACTGATATCACTTAGTTAAGTGATATCAGAATAAGGAGGGGTGATGACAGGCATCGTTCAACCCGAGGACACGCAGGTGGCGATCACGGAGCGGTCGGCATGGCACGCCGGGGCGGGTGCCGCGGTGGCGGCGTTCTTCGGCTTCCTCACGCTCGTCGGCGGGGCCGTCGGCCTCGTGGTGCTGTCGATATCGGCGCAGACGCCCGCGCTGATCGTGGTGAGCGTGCTACTCGGCATCGCGGCGCTGCTGCTCATCAGCATGGTCGTGGTCGTCGCGCCCGGGCACACCCTCGTCGTGCAGCTCTTCGGCCGGTACGTTGGCACCGTCCGCACCCAGGGCCTCGGCCTCGTGCTGCCACTGACCAGCCGGCAACGGCTGTCGGTGCGCGTGCACAACTTCGAGACCGCGGAGCTCAAGGTCAACGACTCGACCGGCAACCCCGTGAACATCGCGTCGATCATCGTCTGGCAGGTCGCGGACACCGCCCGCGCCACCTTCGCGGTGGAGGACTACGAGGAGTTCATCGTCTCCCAGGCGGAGTCCGCTCTCCGACACGTGACCACCAGCCACCCGTACGACGCCGACGACGCGGTCGCCGGAGCGACCTCGCTGCGCGGATCGACCGATCAGGTCGCCGCGGAGCTGGCCGAGCAGGTCGCCGCCCGCGTCGAACTGGCCGGCCTGGAGATCCTCGAGGCCCGCATCTCGTCGCTGGCCTACGCCCCCGAGATCGCGCAGGCGATGCTGCAGCGGCAACAGGCCTCCGCGCTGCTCGCGGCGCGGGAGAAGATCGTCGAGGGTGCCGTCGCCATCGTCGAGAACGCGCTGACCCGGCTCGAGGCGAACGGCACCGTCGAGCTCGACGACGAGCGCCGCGCCGCGATGGTCTCGAACCTGCTGGTGGTGCTGTGCTCCGACAGCCGCACCACGCCCGTCGTGAACACGGGGAGCCTGTACAGCTAGTGGGCTCGACCGACTCCCCCGAGCGCCCCGCCGCGGGCGAGCGACCGGAGCGGGGCCGCAAGGCGGTCCCGCTCCGGATCGACCCCGAGGTGTACCGGGCGCTGGCCAAATGGGCCGCCGACGACCTGCGGAGCGTCAACGCGCAGATCGAGTTCCTGTTGCGCCGCGCGCTCGACGACGCCGGCCGCATGCCGGCGAAGGCACGTCCCATGCGGCGACCGGGACGGCCACCTGCAAACCCTGACCAGCGCTCATCATCGTTGCCCGACGAGTAAGGCCAGCGTAACCTTCCTTCTCGCGATCCTCGCGGTGCCCGCGGGGAGGAAGGAAACCGGAACCCCATGAAGCTCTCCCTGGCGCGCGTGACGCTCGCCGCGCTCACGATCGGCGCGCTCACGGCGTGCGGCAGCGGCGCACCGTCGGACACGGCGACCAGCAGCGCCACCGGCGGCGCCTTCCCGCGGACCGTCGACCACGCGATGGGTCGCACGACCATCCCCGGCCAGCCGCAGCGCGTCGCCGCGCTGGACGCCTCGTTCACCGACGCGACGCTCATGCTCGACACCAAGGTGGTCGCCTTCACCGAGTACAACACCCTGGGCAGCAAGCTCCCCGACTACCTCGGGGCGTCCGCGACGAACTACGGCGCCGAGGCGCAGAGCGTGGGCAAGCTGGCGGCACCGTCGCTCGAGAAGATCATCGCGACCAAGCCCGACCTCATCGTGAGCGCCAAGGTGCGGCACGCCAAGGAGTACGACCAGCTCTCCGGCATCGCACCGACGGTCTTCAGCGAGACCACCGGCCCGACGTGGAAGGACAACATCCGCCTGCTCGCGAAGGCCCTCGGCAAGGAGACCCTCGCCGACCAGCGCCTCGGCGAGTACGAGGCGCAGGCCCGTCGCGTCGGTGACGCGGTGAAGGCGAAGGCCGGGCCCGACACCACCATCTCCGTGGTCCGCTTCCTCGACGGTCCGACGCGCCTGTACGCGAAGAAGTCGTTCTCCGGCATCGTGCTGCAGGACGCCGGCCTCGCGCGGCCCGCGTCGCAGAACATCGACGAGTTCATGACCGAGATCAGCGCCGAACGCATCCCGTCGGCCGACGGCACGAAGATCTTCGTGACCACCAACGGCGACAAGGGCACCGACTCGCTCAACACCTACCGGCAGAACCCGCTGTGGGCACCGCTCGAACCGAAGACCGTGGAGGTCAAGGACGCCGAGTGGATGAGCGCCGTGAGCGTACAGGGCGCGTACCACATCCTCGCGGACATCGCGAAGGCCTTCGACGTGCCCGGTCCCGCGATCCCGGCATGGATGTCGGCGAAGTAGGCCGACGACACCCGGGCGGGCCGTCGGGCCGGGCGCGCGCGTCGCGCCCGGCCCGTAACATCTGGTCATGACGACGGTGCCGATCCTGGCCGAGTCGGGAATGAGTGAATGCGCACGGCTTCCCGAGGTTCCCGCGTGCAAGGAACTCAACGACGGCCTGTTCCTGATGCTCCTCCTGGTCATCGGGCTGCCCGCGCTCCTCGTCGCGATGGCCGTCTGGATCCTCGCCGCGCGCAGCGCGACGGCGTCGATCCGGCCCACCGCACTGTCGCCCGGACGGAAACGGGAGTGGAGCGCGGCGGCGTGGCTGATCCCCGTCATCGGGCCCGTCGCCTGGGGGATTCGGCAGGTCGCGGCGCCGGCGCCCCCGACACGCACCCCACCCGAGAGGGTGTGGTCACCGGAGCCCGAGGAGCGGTCGCAATGATCCAGCCGACGATCGAGCGCGCGGCCCTCGAAGCCACACTGCGCGAACAGTTCGACGTCTTTCTCGATGAGCACCGCGCACGGCTCGCCGCGACTCTCGACGGCCTGACCGATGACGAGGCGCGCGCATCGCTCGTCCCCTCCAAATCCACACTGTTGGGCCTGGTGAAGCACGCCGCATTCGTCGAACGGGTGTGGTTCGACGAGGCCTTCACCCGGCGCCCGCGCAGTGCGATCGGAATTCCCTCGACACCGGACGAGTCCTTCGACCTCCTCGACACCGACACGGTCGCGTCCGTGCTCGCCGACCATAGCCTCGCCTGCGCAGCGTCCCGACGCGCCGCGGCGACGGTGACCCTCGACGACGTGGTGACCGGAAACCGTCGCGGCCCGCTACCGGTGCGATGGATCTACCTCCACGTCCTGCGCGAGCTGGCACAACACCTCGGGCACGCGGACATCCTGCGGGAGCAGGTACTGGCGAAGCGGATCAGCTGAGCGGTGCATTTGGTGGTCGACGGGGCGGTCAGTACACTTGGTCCTCGGTCCTGCACCCGTGCGGGGCCACGCCGCCTTAGCTCAGTCGGTAGAGCGCTTCACTCGTAATGAAAAGGTCGGGGGTTCGATTCCCCCAGGCGGCTCCACACATGCAGGTCAGGCCGGGTTCTCACCCGGCCTGTTCTCGTTCCGGTGACCGGCGCACGAGCACGCCGCCGATCTCCAGAACCTCCGACACGAACGCCCGCGCCGCAACGATCTCGAGCGCGGAGCAGTCCAGGAGCACCTTCACTTCCACGTCACGCTTCGCCACGTCGGCGGTCAGCAGCACCCCGACCACTCCGAGCCCTTCCTCCACCCCCACGAAGACGTCGATGCCGTCGCCGTCGCCGCCCGTCGTGCCGTCGAGGTATCCGTAGTCGAGGGGATAGATCGCCTGCGGAACGCGGGGGTGCGCGGTTCCGGCGGGACGGTCGATGACGACCCTCGACGTGCCGACCAGTTCGTCGAGTGCTGCGAAGTACCTGTCGGATGTGCCGGTCATCGTCGGATCGTATGAGCTCGGCTCCGCGCTGGGCTCAGTCGATGAGGACGAGCCACCAGTCGTCGGACAGCTTCTCGCCCCGCACCTCTCCGCCGAACTCCGGGGCGCTCCCGTCCGGCCGGTACTCGAGCGTCGTGACACTGAAGCCGCCGCCGAAGATCGAGAACGTGACCACCCCGTCGGCCTTGTCCGTCCCGTACACCTCCTGCGAGCCGATCCGCCTCTTGCCGTACTCGTGGAATTCGGCGCGCGGATCCGCCAGGGTCGCACGGGCGGCGGCTGTGAGGCGAGGCTCGTCGTACGACCAACGGGCCTTCTGCGGTAAGCCTGTGACCGCTGCGGCGATACCGAACAGTCCGATCGCCGGGATGATCAGCAGGTGCCAGGAGAACCGCTTCCGCCGCCTCTCCCACGCCGCCAGGTAGACGATCCAGGCCACGATGAGTACGAATCCGACGAAGAGGGTGACCGGCAGCCACATGAATTCGGCGCCCGCGGTGAGGCCCCACAGCCAGGCCAATACCTCGATCGCGACGAGGACGGCCAGAACCGCGCCGACGACGCCGAGGGGCGTGACCCGCCGAGCCCTTGGCTGACCGGAATCCGCATCCATCACGTCAGAATAGCGATGGGCGAACCGCGACTAGCGGATCAGGCGCGGGATCAGACGGACGAACAGGACCATGACCACCAGCTCGACGAGGGTCTGGGTGACCACCACCAGCGGCGCCAGCGCGTAGGCAGAGGGCAGGGCGAGCACGAGCGGGAGGATCACCAGCGAGTTCCGCGTGACGCCGCTGAACACCACGCTCCGCCGGCTCGGCACGTCCAGGCCGGCGAGTCGGCCCGCGGCCGCGCCGACGGGCGTCATCACCGCCGCGAACAGCACGTACACCGGGACCGTGAGCAGCAGCGACGCGAGCTGGTCGCGCACGCCCGCGATCTGCGAGGCGACGACCACCGCGAGCGTGAGCACCATGATCGGCACCATCGCGCCGGCCACTCCCGCTGCCAGCGCAGCGCCCCATCGGGTCCGGGCCGCCGCCCACTGCGTCACCCCCGCGAGCAGCAGCGGCACCACGATCACCCACCCGAACGCCTCCGCGAACGGCCCGTACTCGACGGTCCGCACCACGTCGGCCCCGACGAACAGCCACAGGTACAGCGGCAGCAGCACCATCTGCACCAGCATGAGCAGCGGCGCGGCGGCGAGCAGCCGGTCCCGCGCGCCGCCCGCGAGGCCGCTGAACACGATCACGTAGTCGACGCACGGCGTGAGCAGCACGAACAGCACCCCCACGAGCAGCACCCGATCGTGCGCGACGAGCCGCGACAGTCCGAACACCACGACCGGCACCGCGACGAAGTTCACCGCCAGCACGGCGCCGAGGAAGCGCACGTCCCGCAGCGCGTCCCCCATCCGCGCGAACGGGATGCCGAGGAACGTCGCGTACAACAGGAGCGCGAGCACCGGGTTGATGACGGCCTCGGCGGGACCCGCCACCGTCGGGACGGCGAGCCCGAGGACCGCCCCGAGAACCAGTCCGGCGACGTACAGCGGGACCTGATGCGCCTCCGCCCAGCCGGCCGCCGTCCGCTCTCCCGTCACGCGCACACCCTAGTTCGGCACTCGGGTCAGTAGGGTTCCACTCATGGGTGCGCCGACGGAGCAGAGCTGGCCCGACCCCTCGGACCGGGTGAAGGAGCTGATCCGCCGCGCCGCGGAGTTCGCGAGCAACGCCCCCGAGGAGTGGGTGACCGCGCTGCAGGACGCCACGCTGACCGGGATCATCCTCTCCCCGATCGCCGCGGACCCGACCCTCGCGGAACTGGTCCGCAACTCCGACACCGCCGTCATGCTGCACTGGGCGACCCACAACCTCGCCCATCCGGGCCGCCGGGTGCCGCCCAACATCGACTCCGCCGACGCCCTCGCCGTCGCCCGGGACCTGGTCCGACGGGGCCTGGACCTGCACGGCATCGACACGTACCGCAAGGGCCTCAACACCGCCTGGACGCTGTGGATGAACGTCTGCTTCGAACTCACCGACGACCCCGCTGAACTGCGGGAACTCCTCGCGGTCACGTGGGCGTCGATGTCGACGTACGTCGACGACACCATCGACGCCATCACGCTCCGCATGGCCGGCGAACGCGAGCAACTGACCACCGGGACGAACGCGGACCGTCTGGCCGCGGTGTCGCTGATCCTCGAGGGCGCCCCGATCACCCGGCCCCGCGCCGAGCAACAACTCGGCTACCGGCTCACCGGGCCGCACACCGCGGCCGTCGTCTGGACCACCGGCGCGGTCGGCGACCTCGACGCCGCGGCCCACGCGCTGGCCCGGCGCGCCGGCACCCCGCGCCCGCTGACCGTCGTCGCGAGCGCATCGGCCCTGTGGCTGTGGCTGCCGGGCACCGTCGTGCTCGATTCCGGCGACCTGGCCCGCGAACTGGCCGACCACCCCGAGGTACGTGTCGCGATCGGGCGGCCCGGCGAGGACCTCGACGGGTTCCGGCGCAGCCACCTCGACGCCGGCACGACGCAGCGCCTCATGGCCCGGCTGCGCACCCGCCGCCGGGTCGCGCGCTACGACGACATCGCCCTGATCTCGCTGGTCACCAGCGACACCGGGAAGGCCGACGAGTTCGTCCGCGACACCCTGGGCGAGTTGCTCACCGCCGACCAGGAGACGCGCGAGACCGTCGCCGCGTACGTCGACGAGCAGTTCAACACCTCCCGCACCGCGGAGCGCCTGTACACCCACCGCAACACCGTGATCCGCCGTCTCACCAGGGCCGACGAGCTGCTGCCCCGTCCCCTCGCGGACAATCCCACCGGCGTGGCCGTCGCGCTCGACGTGCTGCGCTGGCTCGGGGACGCGTGACGATCTGCACCAGAGCGGGCGCCATCCGGGTGCATTCTGCGCTGGCCGCGAGGGCCCTCCGAGCGAGAGAGTAAGTCATCGGTTCTATCACTGAGCCCTCGGACCAGGAGAGACAAGCATGACGAGCACCACCCCCGAGCACCTCGACATCATCGTCATCGGTGCCGGCATCTCCGGCATCGGCGCCGGCCACTACATCACCACCGAGCTGCCCGGAAAGTCCTTCGCGATCCTCGAGGGCCGCTCGACCTTCGGCGGCACGTGGGACCTGTTCAAGTACCCCGGCATCCGCTCCGACTCCGACCTGCACACGTTCGGCTACGAGTTCAAGCCGTGGGAGTCCAAGGACTCCATCGCCGACGCGCACAAGATCCTCGACTACCTGCAGGAGACGATGGTCGAGAACGACCTCGTCGACAAGGTGCGTTACGACCACCGGGTGGTCTCGGCCGACTGGTCGAGCGAGGACGGCCGCTGGACCGTGCAGGTCGACCACGCCGGCGAGCGGATCGCACTCACCGCGAACTGGGTGCTCTTCGGCAGCGGCTACTACGACTACGAGCAGGGCTTCACGCCCGAGTTCCCGGGCCGCGACACGTTCGCCGGTCAGATCATCCACCCGCAGTTCTGGCCCGAGGACCTGGACTACAGCGGCAAGAAGGTCGTGGTCATCGGCTCCGGCGCGACCGCGGTGACCCTGGTCCCGTCGCTCCTGACCAGCGACAAGCCCGCCGCGCACGTCACCATGCTCCAGCGCACGCCGACGTACATCATGCCGGTGCCCAAGCAGGACCCGATCACCAACACGCTGCACAAGGTCTTCGGCCACAAGATCGGCCACGACCTCAGCCGCAAGCGGTTCATCTGGCAGCAGCGCGGCGTGTACGTCTTCGCGCAGCGCTTCCCGGACCTCGCGCGCAAGATCATCCGCAACGAGAACGCCAAGCGCCTCCCCAAGGGCTACCCGGTGGACGTGCACTTCAACCCGCCGTACAACCCGTGGGACCAGCGCCTGTGCGCCGTCCCCGACGGTGACCTGTTCAAGGCCATCCGCTCCGGCAAGGCGTCCGTCGCGACCGACACGATCGTCACCTTCGACGAGACCGGCATCGAGCTGGCGAGCGGCGAGCACCTCGACGCCGACATCATCGTCACCGCGACCGGTCTCAAGCTGAAGCTGCTCGGCGGCGTCACCCTGTCGGTCGACGGGCGCGACGTGGACATCCCCAACGCTGTCATCCACCGCGGCGCGATGCTCTCCGGCGTCCCGAACGCCGCGCTCGCCATCGGCTACACGAACTCGTCGTGGACGCTCAAGGTCGGGATGCTGTGGAAGTACGTCACCCGCCTGATCACGACGATGGACGCACAGGGCCTGGACACCGCCGTCGCGGTCGCCGATCCCGACATGGCGACGCGCCCCGCCCTCGACTTCGAGGCCGGCTACGTCCAGCGCGCCCTCAAGGAACTGCCCCGCCAGGGCGAGGCCGACGACTGGCGCATGTCCATGAGCTACTTCGAGGACGCCAAGCGCCTGACCAGCGAGCTCTCGTTCGGCGAGGAATCCGGCCTGCGCCTGAGCTCGAGCAAGCACGCCAAGGTCGCCGTCTGACCTGCGGCGATCGCCGCGCCCGCCCGTCTACCGCTACCGTTGACTCGGTGCGGCCGACGGGCGGTTGCGTTTGAGGGAGCGGATGAACGAGCAGCAGATCGCGGGCTACCGGGTGGTCCGTAAGCTCGGCGGCGGCGGGATGGGCGAGGTGTACCTCGTCCAGCACCCGCGCCTGCCCCGGCAGGACGCGCTGAAGCTGCTGCACACCTCGGTCAGCAGCAATCCGCAGTACAAGGCGCGGTTCGACCGCGAGGCCTACGTGCTCGCGCAGCTCAACCACCGCAACATCATCCACCTGTACGACCGCGGCGAGGTCGACGGCCGGCTGTGGATCACGATGGAGTACGTCGCCGGGCCGGACACCGCGCGCATGGTCGCCGAGCGCGGCCCGATGCCGCTGTCCCTGGCGATCGACATCGCCGACGGTGCCGGCGCCGCCCTGGACTACGCCTACCGCCGCGCGAACATCACCCACCGCGACGTCAAGCCCGCCAACATCCTCGTGGCCTTCGACTCCGACGGTGCGCCGCAGGTCAAGCTCGCCGACTTCGGCATCGCCAAGGCCGCGGGCGACGCGGTGGGCGTCACGTCGACCGGGATCACCGTCGGGACCATGGCGTACATGTCGCCCGAGGCCTTCGACAACAAGATCCTCGACAACCGGGCCGACCTCTACTCGCTCGGCTGCACCGTCTTCGAGCTGCTCACCGGCGAACCGCCCTTCCCCGGCGACTCCCCCGCCGCGGTCATCGCGGCGCACCTGAACCAGCCCGCGCCGAAGATCACCTCCCGCAATCCCGCGCTGCCCGGGCACCTCGACGCGGTCTTCCGCAAGGCCCTCGCCAAGCGGCCGGAGGACCGGTACGCCACGTGCGCCGAGTTCGTCGCCGGGCTGCGCGGCGAGGCACCGTCGTCGATCCCGGGCACCGCACAGCAGCCGATCCCGGCCGGCACCGCCCAGCAGCCCGTGTACACGGGCGAGCACACGGGCGCCCACGCCGGGCCCGGGACCGCGCCCTACCCGGGGCCGCCGACGGGGCAGTACGTCCCGACCGGCGAGTACCCCGGCCCGCACACCGCGGCGCAGCCCGCGCCCACGCGCGCGGAGCAACTGCCCGCCTCGGCCCGGCAGGAGCCCCCGGCGGCGCCGGCGCCCGTGCAGCCCCGCCGCTGGGGCCGGGCCTTCGCCGCACTCGCCGCCGTCGTGCTCATCGCACTGGCCGCCGGCGTCGTCTACCTGGTGAAACCGTCGATCGGCGGTGGGTCGTCGGGCGGCGGCGCGACACTGTCCGCGTCGTCGATCAAGCTCGTGAACTTTCAGGGCACCAACGATTCGTCGCCGAACCTCAAGAACGTGCTGACCGGCGACTCACCGTCGTGGCGCACCGATCAGTACTTCAGCGGGCCCAAGTTCGGCGGGCTCAAGTCCGGTGTCGGTTTCCTCATCACCCTGGACCGGGAGGCCTCGGTCACGTCCGGCACCATCTCCTCGCCCAGCGCGGGTTCGACGGTGGAAGTGCGGACATCGCCGTCCGCTTCGGTGAGCTCGCTCGATCAGACCGAGACGATCTGGGACGGCGAGCTGCGCAGCGGCGACACCGAGTTCTCCGCGAGCAATGCTGCGAAGACGCGCTACGTGCTGGTCTGGATCACCGGGCTGTCGCAGAGCTCCGGCAAATGGCAGACCACCATCGAACGGGTGCAACTCCGCGGGAACTGACGAACGCTGCCGGCACCCGTGAGCGCTGCCGGCTACCGGTCGCGGTGGTGGATATCGGCAGCGTTGCGGCGTCCCCGCTGTCGCGCGGCGCGGCGGGTCAGCGGCGGTGGTCCCGCAGCGCGGTGGAGACGCCCGCGGCCATCGCGTCCAGCGCGACGACGGGCTTGACGTTGAGGTCGATGGCCTCGCGGCACTCGAGCACCGACTCCACGCAGCGCAGCAGCCCCTCGGGCCGCGCGTAGCCGGCGAGCCGGCGGGTCTGCTCCGCCTCGTCGGGATGCATCAGCGTGACCTGCGCGCCCGTGCCCTGCACGAGCGCGTCGCGGAACAGCGCGGCGAGGTCGATGAGGGCGCGGTCGAGGGCGTCGCGCACGGCGCGGGTGCCGCGCGCCTTCTGCCGCTTCTCCAGGTCCTTGAGCTGCCCGGCCGAGCCGCGCATCACGCCCGCGGTGCCGCGGCCCACGCCGCCGGCCCCGAGCGCCGTTTTGAGGTCCTCGGTCTCGCGCTCGTTGAGGTCGGCGTTGAGCTCCTTGGCCGTGCTCTCCGCGTCGCGCAGCAGTTGCTCGACGACGCCGTACACGCCCTCGGAGGTGGCCGCCCGCGCCAGGCCCAGCGCCTGCTTGCGCTGCTTCTGCGCCTCCGGGTCGGTCGCGAGCCGCTTCGCCCGCCCGACGTGCCCGCCGGAGACGCCCGCCGCCCAGGCCGCGCGCTCGGCGTCGATGCCGTCCCGCTCCAGCACCGCCGCGATCGCGGGCGCCGAGGGTGTGACGAGCGGCACGTGCCGGCACCGGGACTTCAGCGTGACGGAGATGTCCTCCGGGTCGACGGTCGGCGCGCACAGCAGCACGATCGTCTGGGCCGGCGGCTCCTCGACCATCTTCAGCAGGGCGTTGCCCGCCTGCTCGGTGAGCCGGTCGGCGTCCTCGATGAGCACGATCTGCCAGTGCCCGACGGACGGCCGGCGCGACGCGTCGGCCACCACCTCGCGCATCTGCTTGACCGCGATGGAGAGGCCGTCGGGCGCGATGGACCGCACGTCGGCGTGGGTGCCGGCCAGCACCGTCGTGCAGGCGCGGCAGCGGCCGCAGCCGGGCTCCTCGGGATCGTCGCACTGCAGGGCGGCGGCGAGCGCCCGGGCCGCGACGGACCGCCCCGAGCCGGGCGGACCCGTGAACAACCAGGCGTGGGTCATGGACGATCCGGCCAGATCGGCGACCGTGCCTCCGCTCGCGACGACCTCGCGCGCGGCGGCCGCGGCGGCCCGCAGGCCCGCCACCACCGCTTCCTGCCCCACCAGGCGATCGAACACTGAGCTCACCCCCACACCCTAGCCCTCCCGTCCGACGCCGAGCGCAGGCTAAGTTGGAGCGGTGGCAGCACCGAAGAGCAGACTCAGTCGCGCACTGCGACTGGCGCGGTGGCTCGCCAAGACCCCCTGGCCGATCTTCGCGCTGGACATCCTGCGCTCGAACATCCTGGGTGCGGTCTTCGTCTTCGGCTTCCTCCGGTTCGCCCTGCCCGTGCAGCAGTCGGTGCAGCTGCAGGAGATCAGCGGCGTCAACCTGCTGGTCTTCATCACCTACCTGGTGGCCGCGAGTGTGCTCGGCATGCTCATCGGGCTGCGGCTGGTGCTCCCCGTGCTGCGCTGGCACCGGCGCAGCGCCCCGTACGACCCGGCCATCTCCCGCCGCGCCCTCGCCATCCCGCTGCGGATGGCGCTCATGCAGGCGATCTTCTGGCTCATCGGCGGCGCGATCTTCGTCGTCATCAACTACCACTCGCCGGGCGGCATCCGCGTCGTCGTCGCCCTGACGGTGCTGCTCGGCGCCACGACGACGTGCGCGCTCAGCTACATGCAGACCGAGCGGGTGCTGCGGCCCATCACGGTCGCCGCGCTGGCGCAGGAGCCGCAGGGGTCCGCGGGCCTGTCGGTGACCACGCGCATCCTGCTCAGCTGGGTGCTCGGCACCGCGACGCCGATCGTCGGCATCATCATGGTCATCGTCTCGCAGGAGATGGGCGTCATCGACCCGGACGCCCCGACGCTGGTCAACCCGGTGTTGCTGCTGTCGGTGGTCGCGCTCGCCGCCGGCCTGCTCGGCACCGTCCGCGCCGCGAAGTCCATCGGCGATCCGATCCGCGACCTGTTCCGCGCGCAGCGCAAGGTCCGCGACGGCGACTTCACGGCGTCGGTGAAGATCTACGACTCCAGTGAGCTGGGCCTGCTGCAGGCGGGCTTCAACGACATGGTGCACGACCTGGCCGAGCGGCAGCGGATGCGCGACATGTTCGGCCGGTACGTCGGGCAGGACGTCGCGCGGCAGGCTCTCGAACACGGAACCCACCTGGGAGGCGAGATCAACGAGGTCAGCGTGCTGTTCGTCGACCTCGTGGGATCGACGAAGATCGCGGTCACCGAGGAGCCCGCGGCCGTCGTGGACCTGCTCAACGACTTCTTCAAGGTGGTCGTCGACCTCGTCGACCTGCACGGCGGTTTCGTCAACAAGTTCCAGGGCGACGCGGCGCTGGCCATCTTCGGCGCCCCGCTGCCCCACCCGGACGCCGCCGGCGCCGCGCTGGCGGCGGCGCGGGAGATGCGGATCCAGCTCGGCGACGTGCTCGGCGGCACCGGCTTCGGCATCGGCGTCTCGGCGGGCCAGGTGGTTGCCGGGCACATCGGCGCGAAGGCGCGGTTCGAGTACACCGTGATCGGCGATCCGGTGAACGAGGCCGCCCGCATCACCGAGATCGCCAAGTCGGAGCCGTCATCGCTGCTCGCGGCCGGCCGGGCGGTCGAGGCCGCGACGCCCGCCGAGCAGGCCCTGTGGGTGCTCGGCGAGGCGATCGAGCTGCGAGGGCGCGGCCAGCTCACGCGGCTGGCGCGCCCCGTCGACGACTGATCAGACGGTCTCGTCCGCGGGCGCCTCGACGGCCTTCGTGGGGGCCTTCTTCGCGGCGGTGGTCTTCTTCGCGACCGTCTTCTTCGCGGTCGTCTTCTTCGCCGCCGCCTTCTTGGCCGTGGCCTTCTTCGCCGGAGCCTTCTTCGCGGGCGCCTTCTTGGCCGCCGCCTTCTTGGTGGCCTTCTTCTTCACCGGTCCCCGCGCGCGACGGTCCGCGAGCAGCTCGGAGGCGCGCTCGTCGGTGATGGTCGCGACCTCGTCGCCCTTGCGCAGCGAGGCGTTGGTCTCGCCGTCGGTGACGTACGGGCCGAAGCGGCCGTCCTTGATGACCATCGCGTTGCCCGAGACCGGGTCGTTGCCCAGTTCGCGCAGCGGCGGCGCGGCGGCCGCGCCGCGGCCCCGTCGCTTGGGCTCCGCGTACAGCTTGAGCGCCTCCTCGAGGGTCACCGTGAACATCTGCTCCTCGGTGGCCAGCGAGCGGGAGTCGGTGCCCTTCTTCAGGTACGGCCCGTACCGGCCGTTCTGGGCGGTGATCTCCTCCTTGGACTCCGGGTCGACGCCCACGACGCGCGGCAGCGACAGCAGTCGGAGCGCGTCCTCGAGGGTCACGGTCTCGATGTCCATGGACTTGAGCAGCGAGCCGGTGCGCGGCTTCGGCGCGTCGGCCTTCTTCTTCCGCGTCTTGGGCTTCGCGGCCTCGGCGTCCAGGTCCTCGGCCTCGGGGTCCTTCTCCGGCTCGGGGAGGATCTCGGTGACGTACGGGCCGAAGCGGCCCTCCTTGGCGACGATCTCGTGGCCCGTGGCCGGGTCGATGCCCAGCGGGCGGCCGTCCTGCGGGGTCGCGAAGAGCTTCTCCGCGACCTCCTCGGTGAGTTCGTCGGGGGTCATCGACGCCAGGATGTTGGCGCGCTGGACCTGGGGTTCCCCCTCGCCGTCCTTCGGTGCGACGGTGCGCTCCAGGTACGGGCCGTAGCGGCCCACGCGCACGTACACGACGTTGCCGTCGGGGTCGGTGTAGAGGGGGATCGAGTTCACCGCGCGGGCGTCGATGGCGTCGAGGTTCGCGGCGACGAGGTTCTTGAGGCCGGGGCTGTCGGGGCCGGGGCCGTCGGCGCCGGAGACGGCCGCGCCGTCGCCGTCGGGCCCGCCGTCGCCGAAGTAGAACCGGGTGAGCCAGTCGACGCGGCCCTCGCGGCCGCCGGCGATCTCGTCGAGATCGTCCTCCATCGAGGCCGTGAAGTTGTAGTCGACGAGGCCGCCGAAGTGGCCCTCGAGCAGCCCGATGACCGCGAAGGCCACCCACTGCGGGACGAGGGCGTTGCCCTTCTTCACGACGTAGCCGCGGTCCTGGATGGTCTTGATGATCGACGCGTAGGTCGACGGTCGGCCGATGCCCAGCTCTTCGAGGGTCTTGACCAGCGAGGCCTCGGTGTAGCGCGCGGGCGGGCTGGTCACGTGATCGGCGGCGGCCAGTTCGGCGGCCGTGACGGTCTGGCCCTTGACGAGCTGCGGGAGCCGCGATTCGGCGTCGTCGGCCTCGCCGCCGGCCTGGTCGTCGACGGTCTCGACGTAGGCGGAGAGGAAGCCGGGGAAGGTGATGGTGCGGCCCGACGCGGCGAACTCGACGTTCTCGCCCGACGACGCGGTGCCGCCGATCCGCAGGCTCAGCGTGGTGCCCTTGACGTCGGCCATCTGCGACGCGACGGTGCGCTGCCAGATCAGCTCGTAGAGCCGGAACTCGTCGCTGTTGAGCACGGATGCGAGCGCGCCCGGCGTCTGGAAGGTCTCGCCGGCGGGGCGGATCGCCTCGTGCGCCTCCTGCGCGTTCTTGACCTTGCGGGTGTACTGCCGCGGGGTCGGGTGCACGTACTCGGCGCCGTACAGCTGCCGCGCCTGGTCGCGGGCCGCGGCGATGGCGGTCTCCGACAGCGTGGTCGAGTCGGTACGCATGTAGGTGATGTAGCCGCCCTCGTAGAGCCGCTGCGCGATCTGCATGGTGCGGTCGGTGTTGAACCGCAGCTTGCGGCTCGCCTCCTGCTGCAGCGTCGAGGTCATGAACGGCGCGTAGGGCTTGCGGGTGTACGGCTTCTCCTCGACGGAGGTGACCGTCAGGCTGGCGCCCTGCAGGCCTGCCACCAGGGCGTTCGCCCGGGCACCGTCGAGCACGGTGATGCCGGTGGGCTTCTTGAGCTGCCCCTGGGCGTCGAAGTCGCGGCCGGTGGCGACGCGGTCGCCGTCGACGGTCACGAGGCGCGCGCCGAAGGTGCGCGGGGTCGCCTCGGCGCCCGCGTCGAGCTGGGCGGCGATGTCCCAGTACCCGGCGGTACGGAAGGCGATGCGCTCGCGCTCCCGGTCGACGATGATGCGGGTCGCCACGGACTGGACGCGGCCGGCGGAGAGGCCCTGGTTGACCTTGCGCCACAGCACGGGGCTGACCTCGTAGCCGTAGAGGCGGTCGAGGATGCGGCGGGTCTCCTGCGCGTCGACGAGGTTCATGTCGAGTTCGCGCGGCTCCTGCGCGGCGGCCTGGATGGCCTGCTGGGTGATCTCGTGGAAGACCATCCGCTTGACCGGCACCTTGGGCTTGAGCACTTCCTGCAGGTGCCATGCGATCGCCTCGCCCTCGCGGTCACCATCCGTCGCGAGGTAGAGCTCGTCGGCCTGCTTGAGCAGGGACTTCAGCTCGGAGACGGTGGAGCGTTTGCTGGCGGAGGTGACGTAGTGGGCCTCGAAGTCGTGGTCGACGTCGACGCCGAGGCGGGCCCAGGGCTTGCCCTGGTCGGCCTCGGGGAGCGGGTTGTCGCGGCTCGGGAGGTCGCGGATGTGGCCCATCGACGCCCGGACCGTGTAGTTCGGGCCGAGGAAGTCGCCGATCTTCTTGCCCTTGGCGGGGGACTCCACGATCACCAGGCGCTGCAACCCGTCGCCGCCTGCTGCCTTCCCACGTGCCGCCATGGACCCTCCTGATCTGTTCCGGTGGCACCTGCGTCACCACCTCGACCCCTTGCGTCACTTCCGACGTAGGCGGTCACTCCGGTGCTCATTCTGCCGCACCTCGGGCCCCACCTTATATACAGGGGCCGCTGCACGCCTCATGGATTGTCGAGCGACGATCCGATCCGCGCCTCAGGGCTGCGGCCAGTGGGCGGGCGCGTCGGGGTGCGCGGGCGGGTCGCCGATGCTCTCGCGCAGCCGCAGGAGGCGACGGTGCCCGGACACCCGCAGGGCGGGTTTCGTCCCGCGGGTGCCCACCAGGGTGGGTGCCACGCCGGCGCGCATGAGGGCGGTGGCGAGTACGGGCGCGCTCTCGGGCGCGTGCGGGTCGAGCGCGAGCAGGTAGTGCACGCCGTCGACGTCGCCGCCCGCGAGCGCCCAGGCGCGGAGCGCGCGCGGGCCGGGCACCCAGGTCGACGGTGCCGTCTTGATCGCGCCGCGCGTCCAGGCGACGGCCATCGGCTGCAGCTCGGGCGTCGCGAGCGTCCGGACCAGGGGGTTCCCCTCCTCCGACGTGTCGAACTGCGACCGCAGGCCGGCCTCCTCGATCATCACGGCGATGGCCTCGGCGCGCCACTGGTCGGCGACGACCACGGAGACGCGCGCGCTCCCGCCCACCTGCACGATCTGCCCCGTCGACGCGAGCAGGCCCGCGAGGTCGCGGGGCGACGGCTCGGTCTGCTCCGCGGAGAAGAGTGACAATTGGGACACGTGATGAGCCTAGAGGGCCGTGAGGTGTCGCGGCACGGCCGACACGTCGATCGCGCCGTGAAATGCACAGCACCCCTCCACCGGGAAGGCGGAGGGGTGCTGCGAGAAACTCTTATCGCGTGGTGCGGGGTTTCTTAGAGAGCGCGGACGCCGGTGGCCTGCGGGCCCTTGGTGCCCTGGCCGACCTCGAACTCCACGAGCTGGTTCTCCTCGAGGGTACGGAAGCCGTTGCCCTGGATCTCCGAGTAGTGGACGAACACGTCATCCGAGCCGTCGGCCGGTGCGATGAAGCCGAAGCCCTTCTCCGCGTTGAACCACTTCACAGTTCCCTGTGCCATTGAGATGTTTCCTAACTTGTCTTTCTACCGGTGTAGGAACCGTTCCCCGAGATAGGGCGCGGCTCCTGGCCGGTTCCGGCCGCCATACTTTCTGGAGCCGTTTGCGGAGACCGCACACAAAAACCTTCAGTACCACGCCCGCAACATCGATCCCCCGATGGTCCCTGACGGACCCCCGGCGGGAGCTGCGACCGCATACAGTCAATCACGATTTCCGGGCGAGCGACAGCGGGCGGAGCGATTTCGCCTTCCGTTAACCCGCCGTCCCACCGGACGACGGTCCGTTCTCGCCGCGACTAGACTGGACGATCGGGTCGTTCCGGGCCGCTCCGGCCGCACGGACGCCAGGTCGATTCGGGGGCGAACACGGTGGAGCACAACACCTTCGGCAGGGAGCTACTCGCCCGTGTCATGGCGGGCGCGGGTCCCGGCACCGAGAGCCTCACACATGTGGCGGACATCCCGTCACGCCGAGCGGAATTCGCCCCCTGGCCGGACTGGGTACCGCCGCGCGTGCGCGCGGGCCTCGTCGACGAGGGCGTGCGGGAGCCGTGGCGACACCAGGCCGAGGCGGCGGAGCACGCGCACGCGGGCCGGCACGTCGTGATCTCGACGGGGACCGCCTCCGGCAAGTCCCTGGCCTACCAGCTGCCGGTGCTGGCGGCGCTCGCCGAGGATCCGCGGGCCACGGTGCTGTACCTGTCACCGACGAAGGCACTCGGCACCGACCAGCACCGGGCGGCGGTCCGGCTGACGACGGCGTACGGCCCGGCCGATGCCTCCCCCGCCATGTACGACGGGGACACCTCTCAGGAGATGCGCCGCTGGGCGCGCTCCGACAGCCGTTGGGTGTTCACCAATCCGGACATGCTGCACGTGGGAATGCTTCCGCGGCACGCGAAGTGGGCGCGGTTCCTGCGCGGCTTGCGGTACGTGGTGGTCGACGAGTGCCACCACTACCGCGGTGTCTTCGGCTCGCACACCGCGCTCGTCCTGCGCCGGTTGCTGCGGGTGGCCGCGAAGTACGGCAGCACCCCCACGGTGATCTGCGCGTCCGCGACCACGTCCGACCCGGCCGGCGCCGCCTCGCGCCTCATCGGCGCGGAGTGCGTTGCCGTGACCGAGGATTCGTCGCCGCACGGGCCGCGGACCGTCGCGCTGTGGGAGCCGCCCCTGCTGCCCGACCTGGAGGGCGAGAACGGCGCGCCGGTACGGCGCCCCGCCACCACCGAAGCGGCGCGGATGCTGGCGGATCTGGTGGTCGAGGGGGCGCGGACGCTCGCCTTCGTCCGGTCCCGACGGTCCGCGGAGACCGTCGCGCTCTCCGCCCGGCGGATGCTCGCGGAGGCGACGCCCGAACTGGCCGAGCGGATCGCCGCCTACCGGGCCGGCTACCTCGCGGAGGATCGCCGCCGGCTGGAGCAGGGCCTGAACGACGGCGCGCTGCTCGGCGTGGCCACGACGAACGCGTTGGAGCTGGGTGTGGACATCGCCGGCCTGGACGCGGTGCTCATGGCGGGCTTCCCCGGCACCGTCGCCTCGTTCTGGCAGCAGGCGGGCCGCAGCGGGCGACGAGGCCAGGGCTCGCTGATCCTGTTGATCGCGCGCGACGATCCGCTGGACACCTACTTGGTGCACCATCCGGAATCCCTGCTCGGACGGCCGGTGGAGGCGACGATCACCGACCCGTGGAACCCGTACGTGCTGGGCCCGCAGTTGCTGTGCGCCGCGAGCGAGATCCCGCTCACCCGTGCGGAGGTGGCGAGGTTGGGCGCGGTGGACGTGGCGGGCCGGCTGGTGGCCGACGGCCTGCTGCGCGAGCGGCCCGCGGGCTACTTCCCGGCGGCCGGGATCGATCCCCATGCGGGCGTGAACATCCGGGGCGGTGCGGGCAGCGAGATCCTCATCGTCGAGGAGGCGACCGGCCGGCTGCTGGGGACCGTCGACTTCACCCGGGCGTTGTCGACGGTGCACGAGGGCGCGGTGCACGTGCACCAGGGCGAGTCCTACGTCGTCGACGAGCTGGACCTCGACGACGGGCTGGCGCTGGTGCACGCGGAGGAGCCGGAGTGGACGACGTCGGCGCGCGAGGACCTGGACGTGCACGTGACCGCCGTGCACGCCACGGAGGTGCTGGGCGACGTCACGGCGCGGTTCGTCTCGGTGCAGGTGACCAGCCGCGTGGTCGGGTACCTGCGGACGCTGCGCAGCGGCGAGGTGATGGACGCCGTGGAGCTGGACCTCCCGGAGACGACCCTGGCGACCCGCGCCGCGCTCATCACGCTCAGCCCGGAGGTGCTGGAGGGCGCCGGCCTGGTGCCGGAGCGGTGGCCGGGCGCGTTGCATGCGGCCGAGCACGCGGCGATCGGCCTGCTGCCGCTCGTCGCCTCGTGCGACCGCTGGGACATCGGCGGCCTGTCGACGGCGCTGCACGACGACACCGGCCTACCGTCGATCTTCGTCTACGACGGTTACCCCGGCGGCGCGGGTTTCGCCGAGCGGGGCTACGAGTCGATCGCGACCTGGCTCGTCGCGACGCGGGACGCGGTCGCCGCCTGCGAGTGCCCGTCCGGCTGCCCGTCGTGCGTGCAATCACCCAAGTGCGGCAACGGGAACGACCCGCTCGACAAGGAGGGCGCCGTGCTCGTGCTCGACCTGGTGCTCGCTGCGGTGGCCGCGGGCTGACTCACGTGCGCGACAGGGACCGGGCGTAGTCGACGGTGCGCCGCACCCACTCCGCGAGCTCGGTGTCCGAGGCCGTGGCCTCGGAGTCGAGGTCCAGCCAGCCGCGCATCTCCCTGCCCCGCATGATCGTGCGCGTCACGTGCGGGCCGAGCAGGTCATCGGTGGTCTCCGGGTCCAGGTGCACCATGGCCTCGCCCTTGCTGTTCGCGGCGATCGCCATGTGCCCGTCGACCAGGAACGCGAGCCCGCCGAACATGCGCTTCTCCACCACGCCGGGCCGGCCGTCGATCGCGTCGCGGATCCTGTCCGCCAGTCCCTCGTCGTACGCCATGAGTTCAGTGTGCGCCGGTACCGGCCCGGATGCAGCAGTCCGCCGGTACCGGGAACTACGGTTGATCGCATGACGGGCGGCCGAACGGCGTGGGAGGACGAGATCGAGGCGACCTGGCGACGCCTGGGGACCGAGGAACCCGCGGCGTTCCTCGCCCGGATGGAACGGACCGTCGCGCGCCCCGGCGTCCCCGAGGGCGTCCGCCTGTTCGAGATCGCGGGCGCGCACGACGCGCTCGACCAGCCGGATCTCGCCGTGCGGGGTTATCGCGCGGCACTGGATTCCGGCCTCGACGACCACCGCGCGCGCCAGGCGACGATCCAGCTCGCGAGTTCCCTGCGCAATCTCGGCGAGCCGCGAGAGGGACTGCGGCTGCTCGAGACGCTCGGCACCGGTCACGGTGACGGCCTCGACGACGCGATCGTCGTCTTCCGCGCGCTCATGCTCGCGGACCTCGGGCGCGAGCGCGAGGCCCTCGCCGCCACGATGCACGCCCTGGCGGAGCACCTGCCCCGGTACGGGATCTCCGCCCATGCCTACGCCGACGCCCTGATCCGCGACTGAGCGAACGGGATTCAGGGAGCCCGCGCGCACCTCGACCGCCGCCGGCCGCGTCGGGTCCGGCCGGCCGGAAAACCACGCGACACCGCTCCGGGCGCGCTCTACCGTGAAAGCACGATGTCCAGTTCGACCCTTTCCGCCGTGCCGGTCCCGCTGCCGGCCGCCCCGCCGATCCATCCCGACCGCCGGGTGACGTGGCGACGGCTCCGCAGCCCCGCGGCCCTCGGCGCGATCGCCGCCGTCTGCGTGGCCTCGATCGGCACCACCCTGGGGACCGTCATCGCCGGACGGCTGGCCGAGAACCCCGTCGGCGGACTGATCGGCGCCCTCGCGCTCTGCCTGGTCGGTGCCGCGGTGGTCGAGTCCGCGGGGAAGCTCGTGTGGGTCACGGTGGTCGACCGCGCCGAGGGCCGGCTCCGGGACGACGTGCTGCAGGCGGCGATGCACCAGCCGCTCGGGGCGCTCACAGAGCAGGCCGTCGGCGAGATCCTGGACCGGGTCGACGACGACACCCACGAGATCGGGAACCTGGCCCGCTGGCAGCTGTGGAGCCTGTTCCGCACCGTCTCGTCGAGCCTGCCGATGTGGATCGTCGCCGCAGTCGCCTGGTGGCCGGCCGCCGTGCTGTTCCCGGTGCTGGCGGCCGTCACCTGGTTCGCGATCCGCCGGCTGCTCGGGGAGATCGCGCGCCGCAAGGTGATCGAGGAGATCGCGTGGACCGACCAGGCCGCGGCCCTCGAGGAGGGCATCGCGGGCCGCAACGACCTGCGCACCAGCCTCGGACAGGCGCACGTGATCGCGCGGCTCGCCCGCCTCTCGGCCGAGATCCACACCCGGTTCCACGCCGTCATCAGCGTGGAGTCGCGGATGGCGCGCCGGGCGGGCGTGCTGCTGCACGCGCTGCTCGCTGCGATCACGGTCGCCGGCGTCGCCCTCACGATCGACGGCTCCATGTCGGTCGCCCGCCTGGTGACACTCTTCCTGGTGACCTCCCTGTTCGTGGGCCAGGTCGCCCAATTGGCGGAGCAGCTCCCGGACCTGCAGGCCGGGATGGGCGCGATCCTCCGGATCCGCCACATGTTGGCCGCGCCACCGGAGCCCGAGGGCGGCGACGACGTTCCCTCGTCCGGCGGGGAGGTGACCGGAATCGAGATCGACATACGCGGCCTCGATTTCGCCTACGCGGAAGGCACGTTCGCACTGGCCGGCATCGATCTCACGATCCCGGCCGGATCCACGGTCGCCCTCGTCGGACGCACCGGATCGGGCAAGTCGACCCTCGCGTCGCTGCTCTCGCGGGCGGTCGACCCGCCGGCCGGCACCGTCTTCCTCGGCGGACGGGACATCACCTGCATGGACCTCCAGCGCCTGCGCTCCCGGGTCGGTGTGGTGACCCAACGGACCGAGATCCTGATCGGGTCGCTGGCGGACAACATCGCACTGTTCGACCCCTCGATCACCGAGGAGCGGATCGCCGCCGCGATCGATCGGCTGGGACTGCGCACCTGGGTCGACGGCCTGCCCGCCGGCCTGCACAGCCGGCTCGGACCGGGCGGGACCACCCTGTCGGCCGGTGAGGAGCAGCTCGTCGCGTTCTGCCGCCTCATGGTCCGCGAGGTGGACGTGGTGATCCTCGACGAGGCCACCGCGCGGATGGATCCGCTCACCGAAAGGCTGGTGATCGCCGCATCGGACCGCCTTCTGGCCGGGCGCACGGGAGTGCTGATCGCCCACCGGCTGACGACCATCGAACGCGCACCGCTGGTGGCCGTGCTCGACGGCGGGCGGATCGTGCAGCAGGGGCCGCGCACGGCGTTGGCCGCGACTCCGGGTCCGTTCGCCACTCTCCTGGCCGCCGGCCGGGCCGAGACCGTGCCCGCATCGCCGGGCTCGGCACCGGCGCCCGGTCCCGCGTCGCCCGCGGCACCGGCGATCCCGGCGGCGCCGCTGGCGACGGGCGTCGGCGGAAGACGGCGGGCGGGGCCGCCCCCGGTACTCAGAGAGATCGGCACCGGGCCGTCGCTGACCCGCGGCATCGTCCATGCGCTGCTGGTGCGGCCCGCCTGGGGCGTGCTCGGGGCGGTCCTCTTCCTGCTCGCCGCTCTGACGGGCGCTCAGGGCGCCGTGACCGGACTGCTCTGGGGCGAGACCGTCGAGGCCGTCGGCGCGGGCGAGCGCCCGGGGATGCTGGTGTTCGGTGTGGTGATCTCGCTGATGGTCGCGCCGTTGGCGATCGCCGAGGCCTTCCGCCGCTATCCGCGGTGGTGGATCGAGGTCATGCTCCGTGTCCGGGTGACCGTTCTGCGTGGCCAGACGCAGCCGCGCCGGCTGTCCAACACTCCGGCGGGCGAGGTCGTCGCCCGGACGATGGACGCCGACCGCTTCGCCCGATACGCCGACCGCTGGGTGGATTTCGGCAACGGGATCGTGATCGCCGCCGCGACGGCGGTGCTCGGCGGTACGTGGCTCGCGGGCGCGGTGCTGATCGTCGTGCTCGTCGCGTCTGCGCTGGCGTCGAGCGCCGGGCGGCCGATCGCCGGGCGGTCCGCCGCGGCCGCGTCCAGTGCGCGCGCCCGGTTCGGTCGTGCGCTGGTGTCCGCGCTGGAATCGGCGCGAACGGTCAAACTCGCAGCGGCGACTCCGTCCGTTCTCGCGCACCTGCGCCGCGTCGACTCCGGTCGCGTCGACGCGGCCGTGAAGGAGCACCGGGTCCAGGCCGTCCTGGAGGGCGTTCCCGTGGTGATGGTCAGCGCCGGCGTGGTCGCCGCCTGGGCGGCGTACTCGAGCGGGGTCTGGGCGCTGTCGACGGCTCTGCTCGTCGCGAACGCGGTGAGCGGCTTCGGCTGGTTCGGCCGGGTCGCCGGCAGCGTGGTCACCGAGGCTCCGGGCACGCGGGCGTGGCAGGCGGAGACGAGCCGCTTCGCGGGCGGCGTCGACCTCATGGACGTCCCACCGGGCGTCGACCTGGTCACCGGTGCCGCGCCCGCACCGCCCGAGGCGCCCCGGACTCCGCTGGCCGAGCTGGTCCTGCGCGACGTCACCGCCGTCCACGACGACGGCACGATCGGCGTCGACCACGTCGACCTGCGCGTGGCGGCCGGGGAGCTGGTGCTGCTGGTGGGCCAGGTCGGCTCCGGCAAGTCGAGCCTGCTGGCGGCCCTCGCAGGCCTGGTCGCGCACCGCGGCGACATCCTGTGGAACGGCCGGCCGGTCACCGACGCCGAAGTCTTCCTGCGCCCGGGGCAGGTCGCGCACATCGCCCAGGTGCCGCGGGTGCTGTCCGGGACGTTCTCCGACAACGTCCGACTCGGGCACCCGCGTGCCTTCGACGGACCCGTCGCCGACGCCCGTCTCGGTGCGGATGTGGCCGCGGCCGGCGGGCGCGACGCGCTCGTGGGCCACCGGGGCGTGCGACTGTCCGGCGGCCAGGTGCAGCGGCTCGCGCTCGCGCGGGCCCTCGCGACCGACGCCGAGCTCCTCCTCGCCGACGACGTCTCCAGCGCGTTGGACGCCACCACCGAGATCGAACTGTGGACGGCGCTGCGCGAGCGTCGCGCCACCGTGATCGGCGCGACGTCCAAACGCGCCGCGTTGGCCCGGGCCGATCGGGTGGTGGTGCTGGTCGACGGGCGGATCGCCGCAAGCGGGCCGTGGGCGGACCTGGCCGGCGACTGGGGGTTCCTGGCCGGCTGAGGTCGTTCACGCGGGACCCGCGCGGGCGACGGCGACGGCCTCGTCGGATCCGAAGACGGAGAGGGAGACCGGGACACCCACGCGCACCGTCACGTCGAAGCCGTCGACGCCGCACGCGCGAAGCGATCCGGCGTTGGCCCGCGCCAGTCGCTCCGCCGCCGCGCACGCCTCCTCGGCGTCGATCGCGCTCGCGGCACCGGCGAGGGCCGCGAGATCGGCCGCCGCCTGTGCGCGGTGGCGGGCGGAGACGGCGGCGCCGACGTCGACCACCATGACCGCCACCACCACGATCGCAGCGACCATCACCGCGGCGAGGACGGTCGCCACACCGTCCTCCCGCCCGCCCCGCGGACGCCCGCGGCGCGGCGCGCTCGGCCGCCCCGCACGGGACGTCCCGGTCACGACGAGGCACCCGGTTCCGCCGCGGCGACCGCCGTCGCGGAGACGGTGAGCCCCGGCAGCAGCGCCACCGGGGCGCGGACCTGCACCGTCACGGTGTCCTCGTCGCGGCTCACCGCCGACGTGGCACCCGGCGGGCCGACCTGCGCGACCGCGCGGGCCGCGCGCGCGTCGTCACCCCGGGCCGCGAGGCGGGCGGCCTCGCGAGCGGCGTCCACGCACCGCACGTGAGCGGTGACGCCGACGACCGCGCCCACGCTGAGCACGAGCACCGTGATCAGGCTGGCGACGGCGAACGCGGCCTCGACGGTGACCGCGCCCGCCTCCCCCTTCAGCCGGTGGAGGTGCTCAGTGCCTTGCCGATGATGTCGGTCAGGCCGCTGATGATGTTGTCGCCGGTGACCACCCCGTAGAGAACGGCACCGAAGGCCGCGGCGGCGATCGTGCCGATCGCGTACTCGACGGTGCTCATGCCGTCGTCCTCCAGCAACAGCTCGGTCATCCTGCATCGCAGTCGAATCCACATTCCATCCCCCTTCCGTCGGGCCACTAGAGCAGCCCCTCCCCGAGCACCTTGCCCGCGAGTCCCATCACGACCGGCACGATGCCCAAGCACACGAACGCCGGCAGGAAGCACAGCCCCAGCGGCCCCGCGACCGCGACGCCGGCGCGTTCGCCCGCAGCCACGGCGCGATCCTCCGCCTGGGCGCGCTCGGTGCGCGCCAGGTCCGCCAGCCCTGCGGCCGGTGACGAGCCGGCGCGGGCGGATCGTCGAAGCATGCGCGTGAGCCCGACGACCTGCGGATCGACCGATTCCGTTCGCCACGCGGTCTCCGCGTCCGACCCGAGGGCGAGCATCTCCGCTGCGCGGGTGAGGATCTCGGCCAGCGCGGGCGGCGCTCCCACGGCGACGGCGCGCGCCGCATCCGCGGTGGGCATGCCCGCACGCAGGCAGACGGCGAACAGGTCGTAGGCCGCGGCGGCCTCGAACGGGTCGGACGCCGCGGCCCGCCGCGGTAGCCAAACGCCGCGCAGCCGCGCGACCTCCCCGGAGACGGTGGCGGACACCGCCGCACGCGCCGCCACCGGGAGTACGAGCAGTGCCGCCGCGAGCAGCGCGAGCGCTGCGGCCAGCGGACCGTGGCCGCTCACGCCGGTGCCCCCGGACCGGTCCCCCCGGCCCGGTCCGCAATGGCCCGCGACCACAGCAGCCCTGCGCAGGTCAAGCATGTTCCGACGACCAGCAGCGCGCCGCCGGCGCCGGTCCCGAGGAGCGTGCCGAGCGGGTCCGCCCCGATGAGTTGGCCCATCGCGACGCCGAGCACGGGAAGCGCGGCCAGCACCTGCGCGGTGGCCCGCGCTCCCGCCAGCGCCGAATGCGCCCGCCGCTCGTACCGCCCGCGCGCCCGCAGGTCCTCACGGACGGAGGCCAGCAGTTCGCCCATGCCGATGCCGTGCCGGGTCCCCGTGTCCCAGGCGGCCGCGATCCGCGACCACGCGGCACTCTCCCCCACGTGCGTACGGAGCCCGGCCGCCACGTCGCCGCCGAGTTCCGCCCGTCCCGCCATCTCCGTGAAGACGGCCCGGACGTGCGGGTCCCCGGCGTCGCGACCGGCGGTGGTGCAGGCGGCCGCCGGGTGTGCGCCGACGGACATCTCGGCGACCATGGCGTCCACGCCCGCGAGGATCGCCGACAGCCGGGACGTCCGTTCCCGTGCTGCGCGGTTGCGCGACCGCAGATCACGGACGGTGCCCGCGGCGAGCGCGGCGGCCAACGCCTGGCCGGGCCCGATGAGCAACGCGCCCAGGGGCACCGCGACGGCCAGCCACCCCCAGCGCACCGCTACCCGCGTCGCGGCGGGCGGGCGCTCCGCCCGGAGGCGGGCCGCGGCGGAACCTCCCGGCCACACCAGCGCCGCCGCGGCGAGCAGCACGATCGCGGCGGTCACGGGGCACCCCGCTCCGCGAGCAACCCGTGCACGCGTTCCGCCGCCGCGGTGAATCCTCCGCCGCGTTCCCAGGCCGGGACCACCCGCACGTAACCGTCGTCGCCGCGGTCGACGACGCCGATACTGCGCAGCCCGCGGCGCCCCGACGGCCAGCGATGCACCGCGAAGACCACCTGCCCCGTTTATCCGTAATTATGATGAGCGACACGACGATTCATGCAGTTCAGAGCTAGTTTTTATCGTCCTAGACATGTAACATTAGATGCATGTCAGTGGTCGGATCTACCGTGAACAACGGCAGTGAGCGAGCCTCTTGCGAGTGGAGGGTTTCCGTGCAATTATTTCGCTATGGCACTCCATGCGGAGCTTCAGAAGACGCTCGAGAAGTTCGTCGAGCAGCATCGCCCCGAGTTGGCGACGGTGCGCCTCGATCTGCCGGCGGCGATCACCGAGGTCGGGAAGATGTGGGCGGCGCGGCACGCGGATCCGGCGGAGGTGCCCGGCGAGACGTTCTGCGCGGACGTACGGCACACGATGCGCGACACCTGGAAGAAGGAGCGCAACGGCAAGGCGGGGATCAACCTGCAGTGCAACCGGGGGCAGGGTGGCGGCGCGGTATTCATGAGCCTGGGCACCGAGTTTCGGCTGCGGAAGTTCCTGCTCAGGCACGTGCAGGCGGCGGTCGACCGGGACGTGGTACTTCCGCCCGAGGTGGAGAAGGCGCTCGCGAGCGGCAGCTTGCAGCCGAAGCAGATGAATCTGTTCACGAACTGGGGTCGGGTCGAGTCATCCTCCGGCATCGACGACGAGGCGGAGCCTGTTCACGACGGGATTTTCGCCTTGTGGTCGACGAAGGACCACACCACGTTGGAGTCGCTCAACCTGGCTGTGGTGCGCGGCCTGAAAAGTCCTGCCAGTGCGGAGATCTTGGCGTTGGTGGAGTTTCCGCCGGCGACGGAGTCGCCGTTCTACGGACTGGAGAAGCCGAAGCCGGTCGGCGGCGCTCCGTCGGAGGACTTCGGGGGTTACGAGAAGCGCATCCAGGGCACGGGCGACGACGACGGGCCCGATCCCGCGCCCACGCCTGCGTAGCGGTCGCAGCAGGGGGAAACTGGTATGCAGCGGGGACCTGCAGCGTCGAATCGGATGAGCAATGAAGGCGACGGTGAACGTTTACGGACGCCGGGTGCGTCAAGCCCGGATCATGCGGAAGATGACCGCGAAGGCACTGGCAGCTGAACTGGGGTGGCCGTCAGCAGCTCGGTTGACCCGTCTGGAGAAGTCGATCACCAGCGAGATCAACGCGGCGGAGCTGGAGGCGTTGACGACGATCCTGCGGTTCCCGCCCCGGTTCTTCACCACTGAGCCGCCGATGCGAATTCATGCGTCGGACTTGCTGTTCCGTGCACCGCAGTCGACGACGAAGACTGAGCAGGAGTACCTGGCGGACTTCGCGTCGATGGTCGGGGAGTTCCTCGACGAGCTGCACTCGCGGTGGCAGTTGCCCGCGGTGAAGATCCCAATGGTCGATCCGTCGGCGCCTGTCGAAGAAGCGGCGGCGCGGGTGCGTGAAGCGCTCGGTGTGGCCTGGGACGAGCCGATCGACTACCTCACCCACAACATCGAGCACGCGGGTGTGCCGATCGTGATGCGGCGGATGCTCGCCGCCGCCACGCTGCGCGACGGCGACGGTGGAGCCGCGTCGGAAAAGCACCTGGGCTACTCGACGCGGGTCGGCGAGTTCAAGGCCCGCCCGCTGATCGTGGTTCGGCAGTCGACGTCGTGGGAGCGGACGCGGTGGACGCTCGCGCATGAGTTGGGGCACCTGAGCTTGCATTGGAGCGGTGACGTCACCGAGGACAAGGAGGAGCAGGCCTCACGGTTCGCGTCCGAGTTGCTCGCACCTCTCGCGCAGATCCGCAAAGAGGTCTCACCGACGCCGTCGTTGATGTCACTGGTGCCGGTCAAGCAGAAGTGGGGCATCTCGATCGGCGCGCTGCTGCGGCACCTGCACACCGGTGGTGTGCTCGACGATGATCGGTTCCGCAGCTTGCAGAAGCAGCTCTACCAGCGCGTGAACCCTGATACCGGGCGGACCTGGGGCCGGACTGAACCGGGCTGGGATGACCGCGCCGTGGAACGGCCCCGGTTGCTGAGCAAGTGGGTCGAGCTCGGCTTCGCTGTGCCGTCCGCGCAGCTGCTGTCGACCTACGACCTGATCTTCCCGGGCGATATCCTCGGGGACTTCCTGGTCGGGCAACGCCCCGCGCCGTCGACCAGCACATCCCCCGCGGCTCCCGCTTCACCGGCGGTCGACACGACCGCCGGTTCGCGGGGCGGCGATCGCGGCGCCGGGGACGGTACGGCCGATGTGATCGACTTCCGCCGGTTCCAGCAGCGTTCCCGGCGAGCCTGACCCAGGCGAGCCAGGGCGAGGAGGTGCGGGGCGGTGGCGAAGGTGCAGCGGGTGCGATACTCGGACCGGCCCGGCACGTACGTCGTGGTCGACGACCTCGATCGGCCGATCAAGCCGGCCCGAGAATACCTGCGGTTCCTCACGGCGAGTGCGGCGTCACCGAACACCGTCCGCGCGTACGCAGCCGGGCTGGCGTTGTGGTGGACGGTGCTCGATCACAGCGGGCACCGCTGGGATGAGTTCCCCACCACCTTGTTCGGGCAGTTTCTGACGTTCCTGCGGACCGGGGATCTGCCGGGGACCCGGCGGATCGGCCCGGAGGTCGTCGGCGGCTCGTCGACCGCGACGGTGCAGCTGCGGGCGACCGCGGTGCTCAGCTTCTACCGGTTCCAGGCCGACGCGCACCATCTGCTGGGCCCGTACGAGAAGCTGTTCACCTCGCACGGGCAGTGGCGGCGCCGGTCCCGATACGTCGGGTTCCTCGACGGCGTCGGCCCGCACCACAGCGCCGATCACCCCATCTACCGGGTCCGGCAACCCAACCGGGCTGCCACCCCGGTGCTGCTGCCCCGGGAGGTCACCGCGATCCTCAACGCCTGCGCCACCCACGACGGCACCAGCTGGTCCGGCGGCGGTACCGGGCTGCGGAACCGACTGCTGTTCGCGGTCCTCGCCGAGACCGGTATGCGCCTGGGCGAGGCATTGTCGTTGCGGCATCACGACTTCCACATCGGCGGTGGCGGCACCCCCTGGGTCGAGGTCGCCGGCCGCCAGGACCACCCCCACGAAGTGCGGAGCAAGACCGGGCCGCGGCGGATCTACGTCGGCGACGACCTGGCCGCGCTGTACTCGGAGTACGTGTGGGCGCTGATCGACGACGGCGCCGACCTGGAAGTGCCCAATTTCACGACGCATTTCGTGTTCGTCAACCTCACTCACGGGACACGGTTCGCGCCGATGCGCCCCGAGACGGTCTACTCGGCGGTCCGGTCGATCACCCGCCGATGCAACAGCCATGCCGCCGAGCCCGCTCACACGGAGCCCCGCTCGGCGGCGCAGGTGCTGCAGCCGGGGTGGACGCCACACTGGTTACGGCACACCCATGCCACCGCGTTGCTGCGCTCCGGTGTCGCGCCTCACGTGGTGATGCGCCGTCTCGGTCACGCAGACGTGCAGACCACCCTGTCGACGTACGGGTGGGTCACCGAGGACGCCGAGATGCGCTCGATCGCGCAGTGGCGCAGCTATGTTGCCGGATGGAAAGGGCTGCACCATGACTGAACCCGGGAGGGCTCCACGACTGTCCCCGGCTGCGGCGACCGCGTTCACCTGGCAGGCGCAAGCAGCCCTCGTGCCGGCGGCGTGGCGCGAGCCGATCTACCAGATCGACGCGCCCGAGCACCGGGAGGTGTTTCGGCAGAATTCGCGGTACCTCGGCCGGCGGCTGGACTTCACCCCCGCGGACTGCCCGCCGCGGTTCGGCCGCGAGGTCGCGTGGTTCGTGTGGCTGTGCGCCACCGACCAGATCGGCAAGATCGAACCTGCCTACCTGCGCTGGTGCTGCGAGGCGATCTCCCTGGCCTGCCAGAGCTACACCCATGAGCACGGGCACGCTCCGGAGTCGATCACCGACATGAGCTCCTCGGTACTGCTTCGGCACGCTCTGCTCGCGTATCAGGCCCGCAACAAGCGGCTGCCGCCGGTGAACACGCGCCGCGGCATCACGCACCTGATCGAGCAGTTGCACCTGTACTTGTCGGTGCGCTGCACCGACCGCTGCTGGTGGGAGCACGACATCTGGGATCTGCGGGTTGATCCGCGGATCCCCCAGCGTGAGCACGAACCCGCCCACGACATGGCCGCACGGCTGGGTGGTATCGAACCGGTCTGGCTGCGCGAAGGGGTGCGGTTCTGGTTACGGGTGTCCATCACCGCCGAGCTGCTGCGCTGGTCCTCGGCGGTGGAACGCTCGAGGATGGCGGCCAGGCACCTGGGGCGATTCCTCACCGACACCGGGCACCTGACCGATCCGGTCCTCGCCGACGATCCGGCCCAGCTGCGGATGGTCTTCACCGATTTCGCGGCGTGGCTGCGGAGCCCCGGAGCGTCAGCCCGCCCGGACCGGCGGCTGACCGGCACGGCGATCGAGGCGACTGTGTCGCAGACGCAGGTGTTCTACACCTTCATGGTCGACCACGCTGACGAGGCCGCCGCTGCCACCGGTATCGCCCGGTGGGGCGCGGTCGGGCCCGCGCACACCCGGCTGTGGGGCCCGGCGTTCCGCCGCCGCGCCGCGCCGCGGAACCGGGAACTGACCTGGTACAGCACCGGGGAACTGCAACAGATGCTCTGCTACCTCGATGTCCTCGCCGCCGATCGCGGCCGGCACGTAACCATCACCCATCCCGACGGGACGGTCTCGCTCATCGCCGGCCTGGGCGATCCGCAGGCGGCCCGGATCTGGCTGTTACAGGCCCTCACCGGACGGCGGGCCTCGGAGATCCTCATGCTCGACCTCGACCCGATCGAGCCGATCCCCGGGTTCGAGCGACCCGCCGCCGGCGCCGCGCCCGGCGCTGGTACGAGCAGCGGGCACCCGGACAGGACAGGCAACAGGTCCAGCGACGGGGTTACCCACGGGGTTACCGACCGGGGCAGCGACAGGGTTATCGACGGGGTCAATGGCGGGGCCACCGACGGGGCTGCCGGTGGCGATGACGCGGTGTTCGTGGCGAAGCTGCGATACCAGCAGACCAAGGTCGACGGCGTCATCCCGACGATCCTGATCGAACAGGCCGTGGTCAACGTGATCGCCGAGCAGCGGGCCTGGCTCGCCGCCGAGCACCCGGACTGGTCGCCGCGGTACCTGTTCGTGCCGCTGCGCGATCACCACCAGGGCCGCCGACACCGCCCCTACAACAGCTACCGGACCGCCCTGAGCAAGCTCGACCGGATCCACGGCCTCACCGACAGCACCGGTCGGCCCCTACGGTTCACCCAGACCCATCGGCTGCGGCACACCCGCGCCACCGAGCTACTCAACGACGGCGTACCACTGCATGTCGTGCAGCGCTATCTCGGGCACAAGAGCCCCGAGATGACACTCCGGTATGCCGCCACGCTGGCCGCGACGTCGGAGGCGGAGTTCCTCAAGCACAAGAAGATCGGCGCCAGCGGCATCGATATCGCGCTCAGCCCCAGCGACATCTACGACATGACGCAGCTGTCCAAACGCACCGACCGGATCCTGCCCAACGGTGTGTGCTTGCTGCCGCCGGTGAAGACCTGCGACAAGGGCAACGCCTGCCTGACCTGTGGGCACTTCGCCACCGACCTCTCGCACCTCGATGAGCTGCGCTCCCAGCACGCCGCGACCACCGCCCTGCTGCAGGTCCGCCGCGAGCAGTTCCACGCCCGGACCGGCCGGACCCTCACCGATGACAACATCTGGGTGCACCAGCGGCTGCGGGAGCTGCATTCCCTCGAGCAGATCATCGCCCGCCTCACCGCAGCCGAGGACGACGCATCAGCGGGCACGAGCTCCGCAGACACCGCGACGGTGACCGGCGCCGGCGCCGCCGATCGGCTGCCGATCCTGCAGATCCAGACCCGCGGAAGCCACGAATCGGCGCTCCGCGCCGCCCCCGGGATCGATACCGATCGCCGCGGCATCAACGACGCCCGCGAGGACGGCGGCGAGATGGTGGGCCGGGCGGGCGAATCATGACGGCCAACGAAGCCTCGCTCACCGCGCTGGCCGACAGTGCCGCATCCCGATCCGAGGAGTCCAGGCGCAGCATCGAGAAGGCGCTCAAGCAGATGCGCCGCGACGGTGAGGCCATCAGCGTCGCGGCCGTCGCCCGCCGGGCCGGTCTGGCCCGCGCCACCGTCTACCGGCACGAGAAGCTGCTCGAGAAGATCCACCGCCAACGCCGGACCGCCAGAGCGCCCGATCGTCCCGCCGGCGGCTCAGCTGTGGCCGGGCCGCCGCAGGGAGCGGCCGATCCTGACGCCGGGGTCATCGCGGGAATGCATCTGCGGCTACGCCACAAGGACGCCAAGATCGCCGAGCTCACCCGGCGGATCAAGCAGCTCGAGAGCACCATCGCCCGGCTGCACGGGGAGATCGACGACCTCTCACCGGACTGACCACCCGGGCCTCGCAGCTGATCGGCTCCTGCAGCAGCCGAGTGCAGTCCTCACCCGGCCCGGGCCTGTCCCGGGTCACCGACCTCAGATCCTGCACCGCGGGGCCTGCGGTGTCGGTGACGTCCTCGTTGGCGCGGCTGATGATCCGCGACGCGCGCAGGTCTGTCGCTCCCGAAACCGGGTCCCTGGGGTGGATACTGGCGGCTATGGCGAGAAGCGACAAGCCCGCGCAGTTCGTCTCCGGCAACGACCGGTTGACCCAGATCCTGTCCGATCCGCAGCTGCGGACCCGCGTGGACACGATCGTCGACGAGATGAGCCTGATCGACCGCCGGTACCGCGCGGCCGTCCAGGCCCTCGACGGCGCCGTAGCCGCGACAAGATCACCGATCGAGCCCGATGGCGCCGCCGCGGTGCTCGAGGAACTCCAGCGGCATCTCATGGCCGCCGGTGTGCGGGAGGTCGGCATCACGCTCACGTTCGCCGATCACGAGGTGACGGTGCCCGTGCACCAAATCCTTGCCGAGCGCGGCAACTGAAAACCTCTGCCAGGGGCGAGGTTCGTTTGTCGGCCGGGGCTGGTTTAGTCGGCCGGTGCTGCGTCCGGGACGAAACCGCTCGCCGCGGCGTCGGCGGCGCACAGTGTCCTGGCCCAGCTCCCGCGATGCGAGGGCGCACCCTGCGCGCCGCATTCCTCACAGATCCGCTCCGATCGCCGCTCGGCCGCCCGAATCAGATCATCGAAGCCGGGCCGGGACTTGTCCGGCTCGAACTCGACGTAGTAGCGCAGGCCGCCGAACTTCTCCTTGACCTGCACCAGCTGATAGTCGGGGTCGATCGCACTGAGCTCGTGATCGAGGTCGATGATCAGCTGGTACCAGCCCGCTCGGATGTCGAGCGACGGATAGGCGCCCGGAAGGAAACGGGCGCGGATCCGCGCCAGTGAAGCATCGGTCAGGTCCTCGGTCATGGTCTGAGCCTGCCAGCCCGCAAACCGGCGGTCCACACCCCGCCCGCGTCCGGGCTCGGGACTGCTGGAACTGCCGCCCGAGCGTGAACGCTGCATGAACACCAGGTCGGCGGGCCACCAACGATCTGGTATCGGATTTCGATATCGACTACCGTTCTCGAAGTCGGCAGGTCGAGAGCAGAGGAGGATCGGTGTCCGAACAGGCTGCGCTGCAACGAAGGCTCGGTGTCGGTGACGCGGTGGTCATCGGCTTGGGGTCGATGATCGGAGCGGGGATCTTCGCCGCGTTGGCGCCCGCGGCGTCCGCGGCCGGTTCCGCGTTGCTGATCGGCCTTGCCGTCGCGGCGGTGGTCGCGTACTGCAACGCGGTCTCGTCCGCGCGGTTGGCCGCGCGGTACCCGCAGTCCGGCGGTACCTACGTGTACGGGCGTGAGCGCCTGGGCGCGTTCTGGGGGTATCTGGCCGGGTGGAGCTTCGTGGTCGGCAAGACCGCCTCGTGTGCGGCGATGGCGTTGACGGTCGGTGCGTATGCGTGGCCGGAGCACGCGCTGGCCGTAGCGGTCGGCGCGGTCGTGGTGTTGACGGCGGTCAACTACCGCGGGGTGCAGAAGTCGGCGCTGCTGACCCGGGTGATTGTGGCGGTGGTGCTCGCCGTGCTCGCTGCGGTCGTGGTGTCGGCGGCGGGGTCCGGAGCGCTGCACGCGGAGCGGCTGGCGATCTCCTCGCCGGTGTCGGTGTACGGGGTACTGCAGGCCGCAGGCCTGCTGTTCTTCGCGTTCGCCGGGTACGCGCGGCACCATCCCCCGGGCCATTCCGATCGCGTTGGCGATCACGCTCGTCGTGTACGCGGTGGTGGCGGCGACGGCACTGGCGGTCCTGGGCCCGGAGCAGATGGCGGCCTCGGCGGCGCCGCTGACCGACGTCGCTCGCGTGGCCGGCGTTCCGGGGATCGTCGCGCTGGTCAGTGTCGGCGGCGCGATCGCCGCCGTGGGGTCGCTGCTGTCGCTGATCCTGGGCGTGTCCCGGACCAGCTTGGCGATGGCGCGTGATCGCCACCTCCCTGCAGTTCTGGTGGCTATGACAGCTTGAAGAGGCCCCGGCTCGACGGCTAGACCTGGCCCCGTTTGCGACTCGCCGGTGGTGTTGCGACGGTTTGATCTGGCCCCACCTGATGGTTGCTCGTGAACATCGTTTCCGAGCCGAAGCAGGTGGTGGCCAATGATGGGATCGAAGGTGGAGCTGTTCGCGCAGATCCGGCGGGACGCCCGGGTCGAGGGCATGAGTATCCGGGCGTTGGCTCGCAAGCATGGCGTGCACCGGAGGACGGTGCGGCAGGCGTTGTCATCGGCGGAGCCGCCGCCGCGGAAGACGCCGGAGCGGTCGTCGCCGCGGTTGGACCGGTTCAAGGCGGCGATTGATGAGATGTTGCGGTCGGATCTGGATGCTCCGCGTAAGCAGCGGCACACCGCGACGCGGATCCGGGAACGCCTGGCGATCGAGCACGATGCGGTCGAGTTGTCGTATTCGACGGTGCGGGACTACGTGCGGGTCCGGCGGGCGCAGATCGAGGTGGAGGCCGGCCGCCGCCGGGAGGTGTTCATCGCCCAGGACCACGCATCCGGGGCGGAGGCGGAGGTCGACTTCGGCGAGGTCTGGGTGATCCTGGGCGGGGTGAAGACCAAGTGCCACATGTTCGTCTACCGGCTCTCGCACTCGGGCAAGGCCATTCACCGGGTCTATCCGACCGGCGGGCAGGAAGCGTTCCTCGAAGGGCACGTCGAGGCGTTCCGCGAGCTCGGCGGGGTCCCGACCCGGCATATCCGCTACGACAATCTCACCTCGGCGGTGGTCGCGGTCCTGCAGGGCGGAGACCGGCGGCGACAGGAGAACCCGCGGTGGACGTTGTTTCACTCGCACTACGGATTCGATCCGTTCTACTGCCAGCCCGGCATCGCCGGGGCGCACGAGAAGGGCGGCGTTGAAGGCGAGGTCGGATGGTTCCGCCGCAACCGGCTGACCCCAATGCCGCAGGTCGAGTCCCTCGATGAGCTCAACGAGCAGATCAAAGCCTGGGAGGACCGCGACGAGGGCCGCCGGATCGACGGACGACTGCGCACCATCGGCCAGGACTACGAGCACGACCGAGCAGCGCTCGCGCCGCTGCCGGTGGAGGATTTCGACCCGGGCCTGATCCTCACACCACGGGTCGATCGGTCGGCGATGATCACCGTTCGGATGGTGAAGTATTCGGTGCCGGCGCACCTGATCGGCCGCCGAGTCCGCGTCTCACTACAAGCCTCCCAGCTGCTGGTCTACGACGGCCGGACCCTGGTCGCGCGGCATCCACGGGTCGCCGGCCGCGGCACCGCGAAGATCGACCTCGACCACTACCTCGAGGTGCTCAAGTTCAAACCCGGTGCCCTGCCGGGATCAACGGCGTTGGCGCAGGCCCGCGCTGCCGGGGTGTTCACCGCCAGCCATGATGCGTTCTGGGCCGCCGCCCGACGAGTCAACGGCGACACCGACGGCACCAGCGAGCTGATCGACGTCCTGCTGCTGCACCGCAGCCTGCCCGCCGCGGCGGTGATCGCCGGCATCGATGCTGCATTGCGGGTCGGGGCGGTGAGCGCCGAGGTCGTCGCCGTTGAGGCTCGCCGCGCCGAAGCCCGCCTGCTCGCGCACGCCTCGGTCGCTGCCGACCAGACAGGTGGGGCCAACGCTGGCCGTCATCTCGATCGCCATGCCGAACGACGCGAGCAACGAGTTGTCAGCCTCACCCAACGACGGCTCGCAGACCCCGCGGCGGTGATCGCCGGCCTGCCACCCGACCGGCGACCGCTGCCCAGCGTTACGGCCTACGACCGCCTGCTCCCGCAGCACCGGCGACGCACTGCCTCCGACGCGCTACCTGCGTCGCTGGACCCACCACCGATTGAGTCGCTGGACCCACCACCGATTGAAAGGCCCACCCGGCTATGACCGCAACCGCCAATAAGAACCAGACGAATGCGCTGGCCCCGTCGTTGCGCCGCCGGGGCGGCCTCACCGAAGAAGCCGCCCTCGCCGCCGTTGACCAGGCCTGCCGGCGCCTACGCCTGCCGACAGTGCGGTCGATGATCGACCAGCACCTCACCGCCGCCGCCAAGCAGCAATTGTCCTACCAGGGGTTCCTCGCCGAACTCCTGCTCGCCGAAGTCGACGACCGGGACCGCCGCTCCACTGTTCGCCGCGTCAAAGCCGCGGGGTTCCCGCGGGAGAAGTGGCTGGCGGACTTCGACTTCGACGCCAACCCCGACATCGAACCCGCCACCATCCACCAGCTCGCCACCGGCGACTGGATCCGCCACGGACTGCCGCTCTGCCTCATCGGCGACTCCGGAACCGGCAAATCCCATCTGCTGATCGGATTGGGAACCGCTGCCGCCGAGCAAGGCTTTAGAGTCCGCTACACCCTCGCCACCAAACTAGTGAACGAGCTGGTCGAGGCCGCTGACGAGAAGCAGCTCGCGAAGACCATCAACCGCTACGGCCGCGTTGACCTGCTCATCATCGACGAGCTCGGCTACATGGAACTCGATCGCCGCGGCGCCGAACTGCTCTTCCAAGTCCTCACCGAACGCGAAGAGAAGAACAGCGTCGCGATCGCTTCCAACCAGTCCTTCTCCGGCTGGACTGACACCTTCACCGACCCACGACTCTGCGCCGCGATCGTCGACCGGCTCACCTACCGCGGCACCATCATCGAAACCGGCACTCACAGCTACCGCCTGGCTCACACCGAAGCAGCAGCTACCGCGGGCTAAGCGCGGCGTTCGTCCTTGACTACCGACAGATGCCGGCGCAAGGCCCGGTTCTGGTGAGTGACATAAACCACGGTCCACCGGGTCGTCAGGTTCGGCAGTCGCTCCCCGTCTTTAATCTTCACCCGGACCGATACCTGATCACCGAGCTGATCATCACGCGCGATCACGAACTCGGCATACGCACGCACCGACTCGCGATCCCAACCAGTCGGCGCAACCACACTGCGCACCCGCGGCCGCCCATCCACACCCCGGACTCTAGCGGCTCAGGGCCCCACTCAGGTGGGGCCGAATGAAACCGCCCTACCGGGGCCAGATCAACTTGACATAGCCATTCTGGCGGCGGTGCACCCGAAGTTCGGGGTGCCGCATCACGCGGAGATCGCTGTCGGTGTGGTCGTCGCCGTTCTGGCCGCCACCGTGGACGTGCGTGGCACGATCGGTTTCTCCTCGTTCGGGGTGCTGGTCTACTACTGCATTGCCAACGCCTCGGCCTGGACGCTCCGCGAATCTGAGGGCCGCCCCCCTCGGCTGGTCCCGATCGTGGGCGCGATCGGCTGTGTCGTGCTGGCGTTCACGCTGCCGCTGACCTCGGTGCTGACCGGGGCCGCGGTCATCCACCCTCGGCGCCCTGGTCTACTACGCACGCCGGCAACTGCAGACCCCGCTGATCGGTCCCGGTTTCGGTATCGTCGACCGGCATGGACCTGGTACGTGATCTGCTCCGCGGAGTCGTCCCCGTCCACGTCCTGCACCATGCCGCCGAAGACGGCGGCGTCTACGGCGCATGGATGGCCGACGAGCTCGCCCACCACGGGTACCGCATCTCACCGGGCACCCTCTACCCGCTGCTGCAACGGCTCGAAGACGCCGGCCTGCTGACCTCGGCGGAGCAGACCGTCGAGGGCCGCGTTCGGCGCATCTACACCGCGACGGTCGCCGGCATCGACGAACTGGGCAACCTGCGCCGCGTCATCGCGGAACTGTCCGGCGAGCTCCTCGAGGGCACCGCGAGCGCCGGCAACCCTCGCTGACCGAGTCCAGCCCATGTTCGTGCATACCAGGCCAGGTTCAGATCGTCCCCGTCGTGACCAGCACACCGATAAGCAGCAGGACCGCGGCGGTGATCAGGTTCGCGCCCTTGTCGATCCACGCCCCGTGCAGCTGATACCCGGCAGCCGCGCCGAGTATCGTCAGCGCGACGATGGTCCCAACGGTCACCAGCGAGAACGCCACCAGCGATCCGACAGCGGTGGTGACGCCGAGTCCGCTCGCGGCCAGGAACACTGGCAGGATCGTCAGATCTGGCGAGGCCGCCGCCCCGAACGGAATCACGAACGCCAGCAACCGCGAAACCCGACCACGCTCCGAATCCTCGTGCACCTGACCGTGATGCTCGCCGCTGTCGTGGTCGTGGTCACCGTGCGCGTGTGGGGCGTGGTCATGATCGTGGGCGTGGCTATGGGCACCGTGCTCGTCATGGCTGTGGGTATGCCCCCGGCCGAGGATCTCCATCACGGCGAATACAACGCCGGTGAGGATCAACAGCCCGCCGATAATCAGGTTCTCATTGCGCTCCACCACGGACCGGAACTGCAGCCCGATCGCGATGATCACCGCACCTAGCAGCAGCGAGAAGATCACGTGCGCTACGCCCGCGAGCGTGGCCAGCCGCAGCACCCGCCGCATTGGGTATCGCTGCGTGCGGGCGATCACCGAAAGCGGCACCCAGTGATCGGGCATAACGGCGTGCCCGACACCTACACCCGCAGCGGCGGCGATGAGGGCGGGGGCGGCAAGGCTCATGCCCCACACCTTAACGCATATCCGCGCATTAACGAATATATGCGTGTATGACGTGCTCAGGTGTAACCTGGAAACGGACGTATCACTACGAACAGCGGAGGGAGGCGCGGCGGCGATGAGTCACGCGGCCACCGACATTCAGAGCGCCTCGGCACACCGGCCCGCGCAGCTCAGCGGCGAGCAGGTCGATGCCGCAGTCTCGATGTTGGCGATGCTGGCCGAGCCCACCCGACTGCGGCTGCTGTGGGCCCTACGGGACGAGGAACTCGGCGTCGGCACCCTTGCGGATAGGGCTGGTTGCACGCCGAGCGCCGCGAGTCAGCACCTGGCGAAGCTGCGTCTGGCCGGAGTGGTGGTCAACCGCGCGGACGGCACCGCCCGCCTGTACCGCCTTGCCGGAGGGCACGTGCTGCGGCTGTTGTTGGAGTCTGTCGCGCAGGCCGATCACACCGTCACCGGTATCCCGGATCACCTCTGACGGTCACCGGGTTCGATCGGATTCTCTCCACCGCAGCACTGTTCACGCGATCCAGCTAGCGCAGTCGAAGCATGATCTATTCTCGTCCGGATGTAGCGCAGGGTACAGAGAGCAGAGCGTCGGCTTGCCTCACCAAGCGCTGGCACACCTGCGCTAGGGCAGCCTTTCGTTCGTTGAATTAGCCGCTGACCAGCGCCTAGCCTGATCGCTGTGACCAACAATGACGAAATCGCCGATACCACGACAGCCCCCTCGGGACACGACGGTGAGCCGCACAGCGGCGCGGTCGGGAGCAAGCTGAATTGGCTCCGAGCCGGAGTCCTCGGAGCGAACGACGGCTTGCTGTCTACCGCAGGACTGGTGATCGGCGTCGCCGCGACTGCCGCCACCCCCGGAGCGATCGTCGTCGCCGGCGTCGCCGGTCTATCAGCAGGTGCATCAGCGATGGCCCTCGGTGAATACGTGTCCGTGAGCACGCAGCGTGACACTGAGAAGGCGTGGATCGCGAAAGAGCAACGGGAACTACGGGAGCAGCCTGAAGAGGAGTTCGACGAGCTCGTCGGGCTCTACACCGCCAAGGGACTTAGCGAGGCGACCGCCCGGCAGGTCGCGACAGAACTCACAGCGACTGACCCCCTGCGAGCCCATCTTGATATTGAACTGGGGATTGACCAGGAAGAGCTGACCAACCCCCTGGCAGCGGCGTTATCGTCAGCGGTCGCGTTCAGCCTCGGCGCCCTCGTCCCTATCGCAGCCTCACTGATCGCCTGGCACCGCATGCTCTGGATTGTGCTCGCCGTCGCTGTCGGTCTCGCCGTCACCGGGTACGCCTCAGCAGTACTCGGCGGAGCGGACCGACGCACAGCGGTGATCAGGCTCCTCGTCGGCGGCGCGGCCGCCATGGCGATCACCTACGCGATCGGCCGACTCCTCGGAACCACAAGCCTCACCTAACCGGCCTCGGCCACTAAGGCGCGTGCCGCGGACAATCTTCAGGTGCCTGACCAAACCATTGTCGCGCCCGAATGCCCCGCAAGAACTACCCCGGCGATTCCACCGATGGCAACAAGAACCGACAATACCCCCAGTATGACGGTGCCTGCCCGCTCACCAAAAGCGGTGATCACCGGAACCCTCCGACCGACCCACGAATTCGAACCGGCCCACACCAACACTGCAAGAGCGAACAAGACGACGGACCAAACGAACGTGACCGTGCCCTGCGTCGAGTGGTCCTCAATCTGCGCGCGCATCGAAGCCATCGCCGGCGCCTTCTCCAACCGCTCGCCCGACTCCTTGGCCAAATAGCACCCGATCACCGCTGCCAACGCAAGCGCCGGGAGCACAACACCCGCGCGACTGCGAGCACGACCCGACCACGCACAGACGACCAGCAACAACGACGCAAGCGGTACCAGCACCACAGCTCCGTGAACGAACAAGGGATGCGCAGGAATCCTGGCAATATCAGTCAACACACCGAAAGAATGCCACCCAATCCTGGCAATCCACTGTCAACGAAGCCGAAACTCACCGGAGTGCGTGCACGAGGCTCGAGGCGAACATCCCGCACCGGGCGAGGACTCGGAAGCGTGGGAACTCCCCGACGACCACGGGTAGCGGGCGACAGCCGCACCACCCCGCCCCGTGCACCGTCTCAGGCACTACAGATAACTCTGTAGCGAACGATGCAGCGGCGGAGCATCGCACCGATCGAGACAGTCTGATACACCGTCAGTTCCGGTACAGATAAGAACGCCGCGGCCAGCTGCGCGTGCAACGCCTCTCGGCCCAGGCCGCCGAGCGCCGCGAGCGCCTCCAACCGGGCCGGCACCTCGCGCGGGGAGTTGGCGTGAACCGTGCCGGCACCGCCGTCGTGCCCCGTGTTCAACGCCGTCAGCAGGTCGACCACCTCGGCGCCGCGGACCTCGCCGACGACGATCCGGTCGGGCCGCATGCGCAGCGCCTGACGCACCAGGTCGCGCACCGTCACCTCGCCGACGCCCTCGACGTTCGCCCCGCGCGCCAACAGCGAGACGACGTGCGGGTGCACCGGATCGAGCTCGTGCGCGTCCTCGACGCACAGCACCCGCTCCGCTGGATCCACCGCGCCGAGCAGTCCGTTGAGGAGGGTCGTCTTGCCGCTGCCGGTGCCGCCGACCACGAGGAAGGCGAGCCGGGCCGCGACGACGCGCCGCACCAGGCCCGCCACCTCGTCGGGTACCGCGCCGCCCGCGACGAGCGCGTCGAGCGTCTGCGTCGCAGGCCGCAACACGCGCAGTGAGATGCAGGTCCCGCCGTGCGCGAGCGGCGGTAGCACCGCGTGCAGCCGGATCCCGCTGCCGGCGCGACCGCCCGGCCCGGCGGGCAGGTGCCCGTCCACCCACGGCTGCGCGTCGTCCAGCCGGCGACCGGCCGCCAGCGCGAGCCGCGCGGCGAGGCGGCGCACCGCATCGTCGTCCTCGAAGACCACGCCCGCGGGCTCGAGCCCCGCACCCCGGTCCACCCAGACCTTCCGCGGCCCGCAGACCAGGACGTCCGCCACGTCCGGGTCGGCGAGCAACGGCTCGAGCCGCCCCGCACCGACGAGTTCCGTCTCGAGGTAGGCGAGACCGTCCAACAGGTCGGTATCGCCGAGCACCCCGCCGCACTCGGCGCGGAGCGCGGCCGCCATCACGTCCGGCGTGAGCACTGCAGCGGTGTGGGCCAGCCGCTCTCGCACCCGGGCCAGGAGGTCGCCGTCCGGTGCAGTCATGCCGCACCCCGCCGCACACCGTCGAGGACCCGCCCCGCCGCGACCGCCAGCGGCGTGCCCCGCCGCAGCCGCAGTCCGCCGTCGTCCAGTTGGGCGGCCAGGCCCGGTTGCGGACGCATCGACGCGAGGAGCGGCGCCCCGACGGCCCGCTCGACGTCCCGCGCCGAGAGCCCACCGGGAGCCGGCCCGCGCACCACGAGTCCGATCCGCCGCGCGCGCCCGCTCATCCCGTCGACCACCGTCCGCGCCGCGGCGCACCCCCGCACCGTCGCCGCCGCCACGACGACCACGACGTCCGCGACCTCGAGGCAGGCCGACGTCGCCGGGTCGTCGCGGCGCGGCAGATCGACCACGGTGACCCCCACGCTGCGACGCCCCGCGTCGATGACGGCGAGCAGGCCCTCGACCGGGATGTCCGGCGACGGTGCTCCTGCGGTGGCGTCACGCCCGCCGGGCCCCGTACCGCCCGTGGACAGCACGGCGACGGCTCCCGCCCGTCCGGGGAGCGCCGCCACCAGGGCGTCCGACGGTACGTGTCCACCACGCAGTGCGAGATCGCCCCAGCGCAGACCGGGCATGTCGGCGCACCCGAGCAGCAGGTCGAGGCCGCCGCCCCACGGATCGGCGTCGACCGCGAGCGCGGTGATCCCGCGGCCGGGCGCGGTCACCGCGACGGCCGCCGCCAGCACGGAGGCACCCGCTCCCCCGTGCCCGCCGACGACGGCGAGGACCCGGGACCGCGCACCGTCGTCCTGTTCCCGGGCTGCGAGGAAACGGGCCAGGTCACGCACCTGTTCCGGCAGGACGAAGACCTGCGCCGCACCCACCTCGACGGCCGCCGCCAGCTCCGCCATGCCCGCCTCGGCGGCGACGATCGCGACTCCGTCGCGCCGTGGGAGGCCGCCGGCGCGGGCCGCGTCGGCCATCGCCGTCGCGGCCGCGAGGTCCAGCACGACCCCCGCGGCCGAGGCCCAGCACGCGCGCGGCCTGCCCCGATCGATGTCCGTGACCGACCGCGCGGCAGCGGCGGCGGCCCGGCGCACGTCGTCCGCCAGGGCACCGTCGGCCACCGCCATCCCGATCTCGATTCCTCGCATGGGCACAGCATCGCCCCGGCATCGGTCCGGTTCGCCCGCTCCGGCCCCGCCCTGTGGAGGAACATGTCCGATTCGAGAAACCTGTGGAGCGATCCCGGCTCGGCTCTTGCGCAGTGCGCGGCTCTGTGGCACCGGTAGGCTGGTCCGCGTGAGCCCTACCGCGCCCGACGAGGCCCCGGTGCGCCGGGTCGCCGCCTTCTTCGACCTGGACAAGACGATCATCGCGAAATCGTCCGCGCTGGCCTTCTCGCGTCCCTTCTTCGACGAGGGCCTGCTCAACCGCCGCGCGGTCCTCAAGTCCAGTTACGCCCAGTTCCTCATGATGCTCACGGCGGCCGATCACGACCAGATGGAGCGCATGCGCGACCACCTCACGCAGATGTGCGAGGGCTGGAACGTGGAACAGGTCTCGACCATCGTCCGCGAGACCCTGCACGACGTGGTCAACCCGCTGGTGTTCGCGGAGGCCTCGGAGTTGATCTCCGGGCATCACGCGCGCGGGCACGACGTGGTCATCGTCTCCGCATCGGGCGAGGAGATGGTGCGGCCGATCGCCGAGATGCTGGGCGCCGACTACTCGGTCGCCTCGAAGATGAAGGTCGAGGACGGCAAGTACGCCGGCGAGGTCGAGTTCTACTGCTACGGCGAGAACAAGGTCGTCGCGATGGAGGCGCTCGCCGCCGAGCACGGGTACGACCTGGCGCAGTGCTTCGCCTACTCGGACTCGATCACGGACGTGCCGATGCTGGCGGCGGTCGGGCACCCCACCGCGGTCAACCCCGACCGCGGCCTGCGCAAGGAGGCCGCCGACCGCGGCTGGCCGGTGGTGTCCTTCTCGAATCCCACGCCGCTGCGGGATCGGATACCCACACCGTCGCGGAATTCGGTGCTCGCCAGCGCGGGGCTCGGCGCGGTGGCGGCGACCGCCGGTATCGCGACTTACCTTGTGCTGCACCGGAAGAAGCGTTGATACCGGCCGGTAGCAACTGATCCGAGAAATTTCCGGACTACCCCTTGATGTGACGGCCCTCACAGGGTAGAAAGGAGTCACGGAGCGGCGCAAAGCCAAACCCCCACCGGAAGAGAAGGTCGAGGGTTCCTGAGCGTCAAGGCTCCCAGCACGGACACCAGGCACCCACGCGGAGCTCGCCACCTATGGCGGAAAGCGCTGTGAGCCTGCGCCACCGGGGAAAATAGTGGTCAGCACAAGATCTGCGGATAGTGGATCTCTCCACCGGATGACGCCGAGGCCGTAATACAGCCCACCCTGACGCACGCTTGGTAACCGGGATCCGTGCTAGCGAACGGCGATTCGGACCCGTTCTGAGGAAAGCACTTCGAGTGCCCCTTCCTCAGCTCAGGCCGGGTCGCCGTTGCGCATGTCCGGACTGGTCCGGGTGGTCAGCGCTCCGCGAGGGCCAACGCCTCCAGGCCGCCGGCTTCGAGCGCCTGGCAACACAGCACGACCCAGGCGACCACACCGTCGGGGTCACCCATCCCGAACGCGTCCGCCGCGTCGGCGTAGCTCGGGGCGAACTTCAGCCACGTGGTCTCCGGGATGCCGAGCGCGTGCGGATCGAGACCCGACGCCACCGTCACCAGACGCGAGGCCGCGCGCGCGACCACGCCGTCGGCGACCTCGAAGGGTCGCAGCGACAGCAACTCCCCGTGCACGATCGCCGCGAGTACCGGCGCCGGCGCCTGCGTGCCTCCGGTCACCAGCTGCGCGAGCAGGCCGAGACGCTCCCCCGCGCCGGCCCGGGGGCGGCCCAGGCGGGTGTCGTCGCCGTCGACCAGATCCGCGGCGGCCAGGGTGTGGAGACGGGCGAGGACCTGCAACGGTGCGCGCCGCCACACTCCCACGGTCGCATCCAGCAGGTCACCGTCGATCGCCTGGTACGCGCGCATCGACCCCGCGAGCACCGGGTCGTTGATGAGCTCGTCGCGGCTCAGGGCGACGGCGCCACCGTCGAGGGCCGCGGAGGCGCGGGCTCCCCGCAACGACGATTCCGTCGCGGTCGCCCGCCACTCGCGGCGGTTGGCCGGGTGACGGTGCACCTTGGCGAGCGCCTCCCGCGCGGCGGCGGCCGCCTCAGCGACGGCGGGGACGGCGACGAGCGGGCTCAGCGGGTCGGTCACGCACCCCACCCTAGCCCGCGCGCCGCGCGTCCCCGCGGATCAGCCCGCCAGCTCGATCGAACCGCCCGGGATGGCGTCGATCAGCTTGCGCGTGTAGTCGGACGACGGGTTGTCGTAGACCTGATCGGTCGGCCCCGCCTCCATCACCTTGCCGCCCGCCATCACCAGCGTCTGGTGCGCGATCTGCTTGACCACCGCCAGATCGTGCGTGATGAACAGGTAGGTCAGGCCCAGCTCCTGCTGCAGCCCCTCGAGGAGGGTGAGGATCTGCGCCTGCACGAGCACGTCGAGCGCCGAGACCGCCTCGTCGAGGACGATCACCTCCGGGTTCAACGCCAGAGCGCGCGCAATGGCGACGCGCTGCCGCTGCCCGCCCGACAACTCGTTCGGGTACCGGTGCATGGTGTCCGCCGGCAGCGCCACCATCTCGAGCAGCTCCTTCGCCCGCTCCACCCGCGAGGCCTTATCGCCGATGCCGTGCACCACGAGCGGTTCGGTGATCGCCCGGTAGATGGAGTACATCGGGTCCAGGGAACCGTAAGGGTTCTGGAAGACGGGCTGCACCCGCCGCCGGAACGCCTTCGCCTCCGCACCGCGCAGCGTGGTCACGTCGCGACCATCGAATTCGACGGTGCCGCTGGTCGGTTCGAGCAGGCCGAGCACCATGCGAGCGACCGTCGACTTGCCGGAACCCGACTCGCCGACCACCGCGGTCGTCGTGCCCCGCAGCATGGTGAAGCTGACGTCGTCGACGGCGCGGAAATCGGTGCTCTGGAAGGGCAGCGAGCCGCGGATCGGGAAGTCCTTCACCAGGTTCCGGGCGACCACGACCTCGGCCGGGCCCGTCGCGGCGGAGTCCTTGAGCTCCGCCTTGACGGTCTCCAGAGCCGCCTCCGAACCGCCGGCCTCCGACTCCATGACGTCCGTGACCGCGGCCGCCGCGGCCGGGATATCCGACCGGCGCGCCGACAGCGACGGCGCGGCGGCCACGAGCCGCTTGGTGTACTCGTGCTGCGGATCCTGCAGGATCTCCAGCGCGGGACCGGACTCCACCACGCGGCCCTTGTACATCACCACGAGGTGACTGGCGCGCTCAGCCGCCAGTCCCAGGTCGTGCGTGATGAGCAGGACCGCCGTCCCGAGGTCCGATGTGAGCGTGTCCAGGTGGTCCAGGATCTGGCGTTGCACCGTGACGTCCAGCGCCGAGGTCGGCTCGTCCGCGATCAGCAGCTTGGGCCGGCAGGCCAGGCCGATCGCGATGAGCGCACGCTGCTTCATGCCGCCGGAGAACTCGTGCGGATACTGGTTCACCCGCTTGTCGGGATCCTTCATCCCCGCCTCGGCGAGCAGCGCGACCGCCCGCTTCTTGGCGTCCCCCTCCTCGGCGTTGTTGGCCTTGAGGGTCTCCCGGATCTGATAGCCCACGCGCCACAACGGGTTCAGGTTCGTGTTCGGGTCCTGCGGGACCAGGCCGATGCCGTTGCCGCGGATCTTCTGGAAGTCCTTCTCGGAGGCCTTCGACAGGTCCTGCCCGTCGAAGACGATCTGCCCGCTCGCCACCCTGCCCGTGCCCTGCAGCAGGCCCATCACGGCCGCGGCCGTGGTGGACTTGCCCGAGCCGGACTCGCCGACGATCGCCACCGTCTGGCCCGGGTAGACCGTGAGGTTGGCGCCCCGGACCGCGGGGACAGGTTTGCCCTGCACCTCGAATTCCACGACCAGGTCGCGGATCTCGAGGAGCGGCGACGGTGACCTGCCGAGCGCCGAAGCGACCTTGTCCTTGACCTTGCTCAGGCCGTGCTTGTGCTCATCGGACATCAGCGCTTCCTCGCCTTCGGATCGAGTGCGTCGCTCAGCACGTCACCGAGCATCATGAACGTGAGCACGGTGATCGCCAGCGCGGCCGCGGGGAAGAACAGGATGGGGCTGCCCTCACGCAGACGCGGCTGCCCCGAGGCGATGTCCATGCCCCAGGAGATCGAACTCTCCGGAAGACCGATGCCGAGGTACGACAGCGTGGCCTCGGTGACGATGAACACGCCCAGCGCGACCGTGGCGACCACGATGACGGGCCCGAGGCAGTTGGGGATCACGTGGGTGAACAGCGTGCGGATCTTGGAGGCGCCCAGGGACTTCGAGGCGTCGATGAATTCCTCGTTGCGGATGGAGATGGCCGCCGACCGCGCGATGCGGGCGATCTGCGGCCAGCTGAAGATCGCGAGGACGAGTACCACCGAGTAGACGGTGCGCGAGGTGACCATCTGCATGACCACGACGGCGGCGAGCATGAGCGGGACGCCGAAGAAGACGTCCGACAGGCGCGCGATGAGCGAGTCGAGCCAGCCGCCGAAGAAGCCGGCGGTGGCGCCGAGCAGTCCGCCGATCACGACCACCGCGGCCGTGGTGAGTACCCCGACGATGACCGAGGCCCGTGCGCCGTAGACGGTCCGGGCGTAGATGTCGTGGCCCTGCATGTCGGTACCGAACCAGTGCTCGCCGCTCACCGGGAGCATGGACCGCTCCAGGGTCGCGTAGTGCGGGTCCTTGCCGAAGGCGAAGACGCTGGGGAACAGAACCACGAGCAGGATGAGCGCGAGCAGCGCGATGCAGACCCAGAACAGGGGGCGCACCTTCAACTGCAACCACGCCGTCCTCCAGAAGCCCGTGGGCTCCGCATCCTGGTCGACGGCGTCGATCGCGCCGACCACGACGTCGTCGGCCGCGGCGACGAACCGTTCCTGTCCGGGATAGGTGTGAATGTCAGGCATAGCGGATCCTCGGGTCGAGGGCGGCGTAGAGCAGGTCGACCACCACGTTGCAGATGAGATAGATGACGATGAGCACCGTCACGAAGGAGACCACGGTGGCGGCCTCGCCGCGGATGATCGCCTGGTAGATGGTGCCGCCCACGCCGGGGATGTTGAAGATGCCCTCGGTGACGAGCGCGCCGCCCATGAGGGCCCCGATGTCGGCGCCCAGGAACGTGACCACCGGGATCAGCGAGTTCCGCAGCACGTGCACCAGGACGACGCGCGAGCGCGGCAGGCCCTTGGCCGTCGCGGTCCGCACGTAGTCGGCGGTCAGGTTCTGCGAGACCTGCGATCGGGTGAGCCGCACGACGTAGGCGAAGGACACCAGGCCGAGCACGATGCCCGGCAGCAGCAGGTGGTAGAAGTCCAGGTTGCCGCCGACGGTGACCGGGAACCACTCCAGCTTGATGCCGAAGACGAACTGCGCGACGAAGCCGAGCACGAAGATCGGCACGGCGATGATGATCAGGGAGACGAACAGGATCGACGTGTCGAACAGCTTGCCCTTCTTCAGGCCGGCGATCACGCCGAAGAAGATGCCCAGGATGGTCTCGACCGCGAGTGCGATGAGCGCGAGGTTCACCGTGACCGGGAAGGCCCGCTTCATCACGTCCCACACCGGCTGCCCGGAGAACGAGGTGCCGAAGTCGAGCGAGAAGACGCCCTTGATGTAGTACCAGTACTGCACCAGGAAGGGCTGGTCGAGGTGGTACTGCGCGCGCAGGCCCTCGACGATCTCCGGCGGCAGCTTGCGGTCGCCGCCGAGCGCCGCGATCGGGTCGGCGGGCACGAGGAAGACGAGCGCGTAGATGAGCAGCGTCGCCCCGAAGAAGACGATCACGAGCTGCCCGAGGCGGCTCAGCAGATATCTCGCCATGCGCCTACTCCTTCGTCATGTTCGGGTAGTCGGGACGGCCGTTCCAGGTGAGTTCGCCGTGGACGCCCTCACCGAGCACGGCGGCCTGGATGTAGTCCCACATGGGGACGATCGGCAGGTCGCGGAGCAGGATCTCCTGCGCCCGGTTCACCAACTCGGTGGACTTGACCGGATCGAGGGTGCTCTCCGCCTGGTCGATCAGCGCGTCGAACTGCGGGTTGCTGTAGTCGCCGTCGTTCGAGCCACCGCCGGTCACGTAGTTCGGCACCAGGAAGTTCAGCTGCGTCGGGTAGTCGCCCTGCCAGCCGTTGCGGCCCGCGGCGGTGAGCGTCTTCTTGGTCAACTCGTCGCGGATCTGCTTGAACGTGGCGTAGGGCTTACCCGAGGCCTCGATACCCAGGGTGTTCTTGACCTGGTTCGTCACCGCGTCGACCCACACCTTGTGGCCGCCGTCCGAGTTGTAGGCGATCTGGAACGCGCCGGTCCACGGCTTGATCGCGTTCGCCTGGGCCCAGCGCTGCTTCGCGAGCTCCGGGTTGTACTTGACGGTCTCGTTGCCGGGCAGGTCCGCCCGCCAGCCGGGGATCGCCTGCGCGGTGAAGTCCACCGACGGGTTGCGCATGCCTCGGAAGACCTTCTCGATGATCTGCGGCCGGTTGATCGACATGGAGATCGCCTGGCGGCGCAGGCGGCCCTCCTCGTCGGGGCCGAAATGCTCGAGGAACTGCGGGATCACGAACGACTGGGTCTGTGCGGTCGGCCGGGTGATGGCGCGATCGCCGAAAGTCTTGCGGAAGGAGCCCAGCGCGCTGTCGGGCAGTTCGTCCTGCAGGTCGAGGTTCCCCGACAAGATGTCCGTGTACGCGGCGTCGTAAGACTCGTACATGATGAACGTGATGCCGCCGTTCTTCGGCTTCGCCCCCTTGTACGCCGGGTTGCGCACGACCTCCAGCTGGACGTTGTGCCGCCACTGCTTGAGCTTGTACGGGCCGTTGCCCACGGGGTTCTGGCCGAACTTCTCCTTGCCCTCAGTGAAGAAGACGTCGGGCAGCGGCGAGAACGGGTAGAAACCGAGTGCCAGCTTGAAATCGATGTTCGGGGCCGCGAGCCGAATGGAGAAGGTGTAGTCGTCGATCACCTTCAGGCCCCGCATCTCGGTGGCCGGCGAGTCCTTGCCCTTGACCTCGTCGAAGCCCTCGATCGGGGCGAAGAAGTCCTGCTGCTTCTGCAGGTTCTTCCCTGAGGCGCCGAAGTTCCAGGCGCGCACGTAGTTCGAGGCCTTGACCGGCGTGCCGTCGGTGAACGTCCAGTCCCGCTTGAGCTTGACCAGGAAGTTCTGGTTGTCAGTGGTCTCCACCGACTCGGCGTTGGCGAGTTCGGGCGTGCCGTCGGGTCGGTAGTCGTAGAGACCGTCGAAGAGCATCTCGATGACCTGGCCGCCGCCCTTCTCGTTGGTGTCACTCGGGACGAGGCCGCTCTGCGGCTCGGTCGAGTTCACCCGGACGGTCGCGTCGGGCCCCTTGGTATCGGCCGATTTCGCGCCGTCCATGCTGCACCCGGACACCGCCAGGCTCGCGGCGACCGCGGCCGCGAGGATCGCCCGCGTCGTCGACCACCGCTTACTTCGTATTCTCACTACTACCTCCGCCGGAGTTGGCCAGTTCAGTGCACAGCACTTTAAGCCCACCTCACTACTCTGTCCCGGCAATGCGCCCCGTCGACCCCGCGCCCGAGGTATCCGCCCCCGGATCGCCGCCCCGGGGACGCCCGGCGCGCACGGGGAGCAACCCCGTGCAACCCCGCTCCGGCGCGCCCCAGATTCCGGAAAGCTCTGTTCGGGTCGTGGCGGGATCCCTACGATTGACCCATGACTGATTCCGCGACAGCCGCATACCCGCCCTCCGCAGAATTCGCAGCTCAGGCCAACACGCAGGGCCGCGACCTGTACGACCGTGCCGATGCGGACCGTCTGGGCTTCTGGGCCGAGCAGGCGAACCGCCTGCACTGGGACACCCCGTTCGGCGAGGTGCTGGACTGGAGCGGGGCGCCGTTCGCCAAGTGGTTCGTGGGTGGCAAGCTCAACGTCGCGTACAACTGCGTCGATCGCCACGTGGACGCCGGCAACGGTGACCGGGTCGCGATCCACTGGATCGGTGAGCCCGGCGACAGCCGCGACCTCACCTACAACGATCTCAAGGACGAGGTCAGCCGCGCGGCCAACTACCTGAGCTCCCTGGGCCTGCAGGCCGGCGACCGCGTCGCCATCTACATGCCGATGGTGCCCGAGGCCATCGTCGCGATGCTCGCGTGCGCCCGGCTGGGCCTGACCCACTCCGTGGTGTTCGGCGGCTTCTCCGCCGCGGCCCTGCGCTCGCGCGTGGACGACGCCGAGGCCAAGGTCGTCATCACCACCGACGGGCAGTTCCGCCGTGGCAAGCCGGCACCGCTCAAGGCGAACGTCGACGAGGCGCTCGACATGGACGTCGACGGTAAGAAGGCGGAGTCGGTCGAGAAGGTCATCGTCGTCCAGCGCTGCAAGAACGACATCGACTGGCACGACCGCGACGTCTGGTGGCACGAGTCGGTGGGTGCCGCATCGCCCGCGCACACCCCCGAGCCCTTCGACGCCGAGCACCCCCTCTTCCTGCTGTACACGTCCGGCACCACCGGCAAGCCGAAGGGCATCGTGCACAGCTCCGGTGGCTACCTCACGCAGGCGGCGTACACGCACTACTACCTCTTCGACCTCAAGCCCGAGAAGGACGTGTACTGGTGCACGGCCGACATCGGCTGGGTCACCGGGCACACCTACATCGTCTACGGCCCGCTGGCCAACGGAGCCACGCAGATCGTCTACGAGGGCACGCCGAACTCGCCCAACGAGCACCGCCACTTCGAGGTCATCGAGAAGTACGGCGTCTCGATCTACTACATCGCGCCCACCCTGGTGCGCACCTTCATGAAGTGGGGCCGCGAGATTCCGGACGCGCACGACCTGAGCTCGATCCGCGTGCTCGGCTCCGTGGGTGAGCCCATCAACCCCGAGGCCTGGCGCTGGTACCGCGACGTCATCGGCGGCGGTTCCGCCCCGATCGTCGACACCTGGTGGCAGACCGAGACCGGCGCCGCGATGGTCGCCCCGCTCCCCGGCACCACCTCGCTCAAGCCCGGCTCGGCGATGGAGCCCGTGCCCGGCATCAGCGCGAACATCGTCGACGACGACGGGAACAGCCTGCCCCGCGGCGAATCCGGCCTGCTCGTGCTCGACAAGCCGTGGCCGGCGATGCTGCGCGGCATCTGGGGCGACCCGGAGCGCTTCGTGGACACGTACTGGTCGCGCTACGCCGATCAGGGCTGGTACTTCGCGGGCGACGGTGCGCGGTACGACGAGGACGGTGCCCTCTGGGTGCTGGGCCGCGTCGACGACGTCATGAACATCTCGGGCCACCGCATCTCGACCGCCGAGGTCGAGTCGGCGCTCGTCGGGCACCCGGCGGTCGCCGAGGCGGCCGTCGTGGGGGCCTCCGACACCACCACCGGCCAGGCCATCGCGGCGTTCGTGATCCTGCGGCAGGGCGTCGACGACTCCGATCCCGACAAGCTCGTCGCCGAGATGACGGCGCAGGTCTCGAAGGACATCTCGCCGATCGCCAAGCCCCGCGAGATCAACATCGTGCCCGAGCTGCCGAAGACGCGCTCCGGCAAGATCATGCGCCGCCTGCTCCGCGACGTCGCCGAGGGCCGGGAGTTGGGCGACACGTCCACGCTGGTGGATCCGACGGTGTTCGAGAACATCCGCAAGCAGCGGAGCTGAGAAACTCCTCGCGTCCCGCGAACGAGGGCGGTAACGTCCGGTAGCTGTGTCGTCGCAAACCGCGGCCGCAGTTCCCGGGCGTGCCGCCCTCCTCGCTGTCCGAACCGCCCTCCGGCCGTACGTCCGCCTGACGGTGGCCGGCTTCCGCCAACAGTCGACCTATCTCGGTGCGGCGGCGGCGGGCGTGTTCACCAACGCCGTCTTCGGATTCATCAAGATGGCCATCCTGCTCGCCACGCTCGCGGGCGCGGGCGGGGTCGCCGGCGGGTACACGCCCGAACTCATGGTCAGCTACATCTTCCTCTCGCAGGGGATGCTGACGGCGATCGGCGCCTTCGGCGGCGACGGGGCCCTCGCCGAGCGGATCCGCACCGGCGATATCGCAGTCGACTTCCTGCGGCCCGTGAACGTCCAGTTCGCAACGCTGGCAACGGTGCTCGGCGGCGCGGTGTACTCACTGATCCCGCGGGCAGTGCCGCTCGCGGCCATCGGCGCGGCGACGTCGATGATGGCGTGGGCCGGCGAGCCCGTCGCGTACCCGCTCGCGCTGGTGAGCGTCCTGCTGTCGATCGTGCTGGCGCAGGCGCTGCTCTACTGCGTCCAGGTCCTCGGCTTCTGGGTCGTGGACACCCGCGGCATCCAGATGTTCTACGTGGTGGCGGGCACCTTCCTCATGGGCATGTTCGTGCCGGTCGGCCTGTTCCCCGGGTGGCTCGCCCGGGCCGCGGAGTTCACCCCGTTCGCGTGGATCCTCATGCCGCCCTGCGACATCCTCTCCGGCCGGATCGACGCCGCTGCGGGTGCGACCGCCGTCGCGGCCCAGGCGGCGTGGACGGCGGCGGTGCTCGTAGTGGGCGCCCTGCTCACCGCGGCGGGGCGACGGCGCCTGGAGGTGCAGGGTGGCTGACACCGCCTCCGACATCGCCTCCACCGCGCGGCCGGGGCCGCTCGCCCCGTACCGCGCGGTACTGACGTCGCGCGTCCAGGCGCAGGTGAGCTACCACGCGTCGCTCGCGATGGATCTGGTCGCGGCGATGCTCCTGGGCCTCGTCGAGCTCGCCGAGGTCTGGCTGTTGTTCCACAATGCGAAGGTCATCGGCGGCCTCACGTTCTCGGCGGTGCTGCTGGTCTTCGCGCTGGCCGACCTCTCGTTCTGCACGGCCGACATCCTGTTCGGGCACCTCGACAAGCTGCCCCGGTACGTACGAGCCGGCACGATCGACGTCTTCTACCTCCGGCCGCAACCGATCCTGTTGCAGCTCATGACCAGCGACATCCGCATCCACCGCCTGACCCGGCCCGCCGTCAGCATCTTCGCGCTCGGCTACGCGCTCACGCACAACGCGATCACCTGGGGGCCCGGCACCGTCGGGATGCTCGTCCTGGCGCTGGTCTGCGGCCCGATCATCTACTCGGCCGTCTTCGTGATCGCCGCGGGTCTGCAGTTCGTACTCGTGAACGGTGCCGAGTTCACCAGCTCGTTCGTCTACGGCGGCCGGTACGCGGCCTCGCAACCCGCGTCGGTATGGCCGGGAGCGATCAAGGTGACCTTCGGCTTCGTCCTCCCACTCGCCTTCACCGGATACCTTCCCGCCCTGTACATCCTGGGCCTGCCCGGCGACGGGATCTTCCAGCCCGCAGTGGCGTGGGCACTGCCGCTCGCGACGGCGTGGGTGGTGCTCCTGGCGGGGGCGACCTGGCGCTGGGGACTGCGGCACTACCGGGGAGCGGGCGGATGACCGAGCACATCGTCGAAACGCGCGGCCTGACGCGAACCTTCGTCAAGCGGGGCTGGAACGGGCGTGCCAAGACCGTCACGACCGCCGTCGACCACCTGGATCTGAGAATCGCGCCGGGCGAATCCGTCGGTTACATCGGCGCGAACGGGGCGGGCAAGTCCACCACGATCAAGATGCTCATGGGCATCCTGGTGCCCACGTCGGGGACGGTGCGCACCGTCGGGCTCGATCCGCTGGCCCGGCGCCGCGACGTGGCCCGGAAGGTGGGCGTCGTCTTCGGGCAACGGTCGCAGCTGTGGTGGGACCTCCCCACCGGCAGGTCGCTGGAGATCCTGGCCGCCGTGCACCGCCTTCCCGACGCCGTCGCGCGGGAGCGCGCGGGGCGGCTCGTGGAGCAGCTCGAACTGGGCGATTACCTCGACCGGCCGGTGCGCCAGCTGAGCCTCGGCGAGCGGATGCGCGCCGAGGTCGCCGCGTCGCTGATGCATTCACCGGAGCTGTTGATCCTCGACGAGCCCACCATCGGCCTCGACGTGCTCAGCAAGCAGCGCCTACGCGAGTTCCTCATCGCCGAGCGCGCCGAGCGCGGACTCACGCTGCTCCTCACGACGCACGACATGGGTGACGTGGAACGGCTCTGCGAGCGCATCCTGGTCGTGGACCACGGACGCACCGCCTTCGACGGCACGCTCGACGCACTGGTCGGCACCGTCGGCGCCGCTCGGGTCCTCGTGCTCGACCTGGACCGCCCCACGCCCGACCTCGAGGTCGACGGTGCGCGGCACCTCGCCAGTGAGGGCGGGGGCCTGCGCCAGCGACTGGAGCTGGACGCACCGCTCCCGCGGGTACTCGCCGCGGTCGCCGAGCGGGCGACGGTGCGCGACCTCACCGTCGAGGAGCCCGACATCGAGGATGTGGTGCGGCGACTCTACGAGCGGTCGCGGCCCAGCACCTGAGCGCGCAGGGCGTCCACTGGATCGGCCCCGCCGCGCGCGGGCGGCGGCCCGGCCTCGGGCACGCCGAGCGGGCCGGTCAGGTCCTTCTCCCACCGCGTCCAGTCGGTCACCGCCCAGCGCTCGGCGATCGCCCACCGGCCGGCACGGCGTTCGAACCGGTCCACGTACCGCAGGCCCAGGGTGAGGTACGCCTGGAGTTCCGCGCCCGGGGCGGACCAGTGCGTCGCGGTGCAGTAGGTCTCGACGACGGCGACGTCGCCGGCCGTCTCGCAGAGGTGGTTGCCGACCTGATGATGCGTCCCCCCGAGCGACTCCAGCTGTCCGCGCACCCAGGGCACGTACTCCTCGACGGGCCCCTCGAAACCGGTGTGGTGATCGACGGCTCCGGGGTGGTAGCAGGCCCGGACGGCGTCGAGGTCGAGGCGGTCGATGCCGCGGCAGTACCGCAGCACCACGTCGTGGATCGCCGCGCGGGCGAGCAGCTCGTCGGCGGTCATGCCCCTCAGTGGACCACGCATGGGGTGAGCGGGTAGGCAGTATCCATGGGTTTCACCCGCGAGCAGCTGCTCGCCTACTCGGACACGACGGTGCCTGATCTCCTCGGCCCGGACTGCCGGCTGCTGTTCGCGGGCATCAACCCGGGCCTGTGGACGGCGGCGACGGGTGCGCACTTCGCCCGGCCCGGTAACCGCTTCTACCCCGCGCTGTACGAGGCCGGGATCGTGGACCACGTCATCGATGCGACGGACGGGATGTCGTTCGCGGACCGGAACGCGCTGGTCGACGCGGGTGTCGGCATCACCAATGTCGCGCCGCGCGCCACGGCGAAGGCGAGCGAACTCAGCACCGACGAGCTCCGGGAGGGCGGCGAGGCCCTCGTGGAGCGGGTGCTGCGGGTCGCGCCGCGGGTTCTCGCGGTGCTGGGGATCACCGCCTACCGCACGGCCTTCCACGAGCCGAAGGCGGTGCCGGGCCCGCAGGACCGGATCATCGGGGAGACGCGGGTGTGGGTTCTGCCCAACCCGAGTGGGCTCAATGCGCATGAGACGGTGGCCAGTCTCGCCGCGGCGTACCGGGAGGCCGCGGTAGCAGCAGGAGTCGCGCGGCTGAACAGTCGGTGAATAACAACCTGACGCTAACGAACAAACCCTGGATTTCGAGTCGGTTCATCGATAGTGTTTTCGATTTTACAGACTCTTGGTTTGACGTTTCAAAAACACTGTGAAGATTCTGCGTGATTGATTGCAAATTGTGGACGCTGAACCTTTGATGCATCCACGATGAATTGGCGCTGCACCACCACGTCGGCGCTCCTCCCTCTTTCGCAAGGACAGAACTCCACATGTCGATCGCACGCGCCGCAGCCGCAACCACCACCGTCGTCGGGCTGGTGACCTCCGGTTCCCTGGGGACCGCCAACGCCCAGGACACCACCCCGGCAGGCGCCTCGGCGCGCGACGTGTCGGCCGCCTCCATCAACAACGCACGTTGGTCAAGCGCTCCGTTCTCCGTTGCGGTGCCATCGGGAGCCGGGATCGGTCGTGCAGCCGCAACGACGGCGGGTGCACCCGCGACGCCGTGCTACCCCACCCGCCTCGTGTAGCTGGGCCTGCGGGGCGCGAACACGCCGCTGGACCTCAGCTGTGGGTTCGCCATCGGGGGGATCAACAGCAACGGCGCCTACGTGATCGCCAATGCCGCCGACTTCGGGTGGATCGGGGCCGGCCCGTGGGTCGGCGTCGGGGCACCGAAGGGCGGGCCCGGTGTCGGTTTCGGTGGCGGGATCGGATTCGGTCCCGGACTCGGCTTCGGTACGGGCGTCGGCTTCGGCGCCGGGCTGGGTGACGGGTTCGGCTTCGGCACCGGCGCCGGGCTGGGTGCCGGCTTCAACTCCGGCTACGGGTTCACCCCCGGCGTGCGGTTCGGCCTCACGCCCGGCTACGGGCCCGCGTACCCCTTCGGCGTCGGCACCGGCGTGAGCCTGGGGCTCGCCCCGGGCGTCGGGTTCGGCTTCGGTGCCGGCGCGGGCATCGGTGAGGGCCCCAACGGCAGCCTGCGGTTCACCGCCGGGATCGGCTTCGGGATCGGCCTCGGGCCGGGGATCGGCTTCGGTTTCGGGATCGGTGGCTACTTCGATCTGCAGTCCCCGCTGGGGATTCCCGGTATCGACTACGCGGCCCGGGCGCGGGCCAGCGCCCTGGGCGCGCGGATCGCCGCCGAGTGGGCCGCGGAGGAGGCGGCGCGCGCTCGGCGCGCGGTCGACGAGGCGCGCACCACGCAGGGCACGACCGCTGCGGAGGCGGTGAAGGCGGCTGAGCGGCTCGCCGCCGCCAACGCCGCCGCCGACCAGGCCGCCAAGGCCGCGGAGAAGGCAGCCGCCGACAAGGCCGCCGCCGACAAGACCGCAGCGGAGAACACCACCGCCGCCCAGGCCGCAGCCGACCGCCTCGCCGCAGCACAGCAGACCCAGAACCAGGCCACCGACGCCGCCGCCAAGGCCGCCGCCGACAAGGCCGCAGCGGACAAGACCGCCGCCGACGCCACCAAGGCCGCCGAACAGGCCGCCGCCGACAAGGCCGCAGCGGACAAGACCGCCGCCGACGCCACCAAGGCCGCCGAACAGGCCGCCGCGGAGAAGGCCGCAGCGGACGCCGCCGCCGCACAGCGCGAGGCCGAGCGCCGCGCCGCCACCGAACAGGCCGCCACCGACAAGACGGCAGCAGACAAGGCCGCCGCCGAACAGGCCGCCGCGACCGCCGCCGCCGACAAGGCCACCGCCGACGCCACCGCCGCCGCCGACAAGGCCACCGCCGCCGCCGAGAAGGCAGCCGCCGACAAGGCCACCGCCGCCGACTCCGCCGCAGCCCAGACCGCCGCCGAGAACGCCGCCGCCACCGCGACGACCACCGCGACCGCAGCCGCGGACAAGGCCAAGGCCGCCGCCGAGAAGGCAGCCGCCGACAAGGCCACCGCCGCCGACTCCGCCGCAGCCCAGACCGCCGCCGAGCAGGCCGCGGCCGACGCCGCCCAGACCGCGGCCGACAAGCAGGCCGCCCAGCAGGCCGCCGACAAGACCGCCGCCGACACCCGCGCCGCCGCCGAGAAGTCCGCCGCAGCCCAGACCGCCGCCGAACAGGCCGCCACCGACGCCGCCCGGACCGCCGCCGACAAGCAGGCCGCCCAGCAGGCCGCCGACAAGACCGCCGCCGACACCCGCGCCGCCGCCGACCGCGCAGCCGCCACCAAGGACGCCACCGCGCAGGCCCTCGACGCCGCCACCACCGACGCAGCGAACAAGAACACCGCAGCCCAGCAGGCCACCGACAAGGCCACCGCAGCCACCACCGCCGCCCAGCAGGCCGCCGACGCCAAGACCACAGCCGACCGGGCCGCAGCCGACGCCAAGACCGCAGCCGACCAGGCCGCCGCCGCAGCGACCACCGCCACCGAAACGGCCACCGCCACCGCAGCAGCCGCAGCCAAGGCCGCCGCCGACAAGACCACCGCCGACAACGCCAAGACCGCAGCCGACAAGGACCTCGCCGACAAGACCACCGCCGCCGAAACCGCCGCCGCCAACGCCACCGCAGCACAAGCCGCACACCAACAGGCCACCGCAGCCGCCGAACAAGCCACCCGAGACCAAGCCGCCGCCGACCAAGCCGCCGCCGACCAAGCCACCGCAGCACGCACCGCCACCGACAGCGCCGCCGCGGCGAAGGCGACAGCGGACAAGGCTTCCGAGGCGCAGCAGAGTGCGGTCCAGTCCGCCGTCGACGCCGAGAAGGCCGCGCAGGCGGCCGCCGCCGCGAAGCAGGCCGCGACCGAGAAGGCCGCCGCCGACCAGGCGACCGCCGATCGCTCGGCGGCCGATGCCGAGAGTGCACGCACGACGGCCGAGGGGGCCGCCCAGGCGGCGGCCGACCGGGCCGCCGCGGCGACGTCGGCGGCGGAGCGCACGGCCGCCGCGAACGCGGCGCTGCAGAAGTCGCGGGAGGCCCAGGCGGCCGCCGATGCCACCGCCGCACAGGCCGCCGCGACGAGCTCCGAGCGGGCCGCGGCGGCGGAGAAGGCCGCCGCGGAGGCGGCCGCGAAGACGGCCGAGTCCGACGCCGCGGCGGCCGCGAAGGCCGCTGCGGATGCCGCGGCGGCCGATGCGTCGCGCACCGCTGCGGACAGGTCTGCCGCCGCGGCCACCGCAGCCGACCGGGCCGCTGCGACCGCGTCCACCGCAGCCGAGTCCGAGCAGGCGCAGCAGGCCGCCGATCGCGACCGGGAGGCCGCGGACCGGGCCGCCGCCGACAAGGCGGCCGCCGACAAGGCCGCAGCGGAGCGCGCTGCCGCCGCGACCGCCGCGGCAGCGGCCGCCGGTGAGGCGAGGACGGCCGCCGAGGCGGCGCAGGCCGACGCCGAGAAGAACGCCGCGGACAAGGCGGCCGCCGCCAGGGCCGCTGCGGAGGCCGCCGCTGCCGCCGAGGAGGCCGCACGACGGTCGGCGGCCGCCGGCACCACCGCTCAGCAGGCCGCCGACGCTGCGGCGTCGACTCAGCGCGACGCGGACGCGGCGGCTGCCGCGGCGACGTCGACGGCGGACGCGGCCAAGGCCGCCGCAGACAAGGCCGCCGCCGATAAGGCCGCGGCCGATCGCGCCGCCGCCGAGACGACCGCCGCGCGTACCGCAGCCGACCAGGCCGCGAAGGCGGCCGCCGACAAGGCTGCGGCCGACAAGGTGGCGGCCGATCGGGCGGCGACCGAGAGCGCCCGGGCGCAGGCGACGTACACGGCCGCCGTCAAGGCCGAGGAGGACGCGGCGACCGCGACCCTCGCCGCCGCGGACAAGGCCGCCGCCAGCCGCGCTGCGGCGAACGCCGCGAAGACACAGGCCGACGCGCAGCGTGCGGCCCAGGCCAGCGCGGCCGCACTGCAGACCGCGAGGACTCAGGCTGCGGCGGCCGCCACCAGCACGCAGCAGGCGCAAGCGGCGGCGACCAAGGCCGCCGCCGACGTCACCGCCGCGGAGAGCGCGGTTGCCGCGGCGCAGCGGGAGTACGACGCCAACCGGGGGCTGATCGGCGGGCTGCTCGAGTGGTTGTTCCGCGACAAGGAGCGCGCGCTCAACGCCGCCAAGCAGGATCTCGCCGCGAAGCAGGCGACCAGCCGCACCGCGCAGGACGCGCTGCGCACCGCGCAGGCGACGCAGAACGCCGCCGACACCGCGGTCACCTCGGCCGCCACGCGGGACACGGCCGCGCAGACCGCGCTCGCGACGGCGAACACCTCCAAGCAGACCGCGGATGCCGCGCTGAAGACCGCGACCGATCGGGCGGCCACCACGCAGCAGACCGCCACCGCCTCGGCCAATGCCGTGGGCGTGCTGGACTACGACAACACCGCTGTCCTCGCCGCGAAGGACAAGGCGGCGGCGGCGAAGGCCGTTGCCGACAAGTCGGCAGCCGCAGCCGCCGCGAACCCGAACGACGCCACCGCCGCCGCCAAGGCCGCGGCCGACAAGGCGGCAGCCGACAAGGCCGCCGCCGATGCGGTCGCCCTGGAGCGGCAGACGGTGACCGCCGCCGCAGCCGCGCAGAAGGCCGCCGCCGAGAAGCAGGCCGCGGACGCCAAGGCCACCCAGGAGGCCTCGGCCGCGGCGAAGACCGCCGCCGACAAGGCAGCGGCTGACGCCGCGAAGGCGCAGCAGGACGCTGCCGCGGCCGCGGCGACCGCGGCCCAGGAGGCCGCGGCCGCGAAGGCCGTCGCCGACGCCGCGGGAGCAGCCAAGGCCGCAGCTGACAAGGCGGCCGCGGATGCCGCTACGGCTCGGGCGAACGCCGATGCCGCGGCGAAGACCGCCGCCGACCAGGCGGCCTCCGACCAGGCGGCTGCCGAGGCGGCCCGCCGGGCGGCCGACCAGGCGGCGGCCGATGCCGCTGCCGCGCAGCAGAAGGCCGATGACGCGGCTGCGAAGACCGCCGACGCGACCGCCGCCGACACGGCGGCCGCCGAGGCCGCCAAGGCCGCCACCGCTGAGGCCCAGCGCGCTGCCGCGGAGAGGACCGCGGCGGATCGGGTCGCCGCGGACACCGCTGCGATCGCGAAGGCTTCGGCCGACAAGGCGGCAGCGGACAGGACGGCCGCCGAGAACGCTGCGGCCGCGCTCGCCGCCGCGAACCAGGCCGCGGCCGACGCGGCGGCGGCGAAGACCGCAGCGGACGCCACGGCGCAGGACACCGCGACGAAGGCGGCCGACGCCCGGGCCGCGGCCGAGAAGGCGACCGCGGACAAGGACGCGGCGGATCGTGCCGCGACCGATGCGGCGGCCGCGCAGCGCGCCGCCGACGCCTCCGCGAAGGCCGCCGCCGACAAGGTGGCAGCGGACACCGCGGCCGCTGACCGCGCCGCCACGGAGCAGACCGCCGCGGAGAGCGCCGCCCGCGCGGCCTCCGATGCTGCCGACGACGCCGCCGAGGCCAGTGCGGCCGCGGCCGCGAAGGCCGCCGCCGACAGGGCCGCAGCCGACAAAGCCGCCACCGACAAAGCCACCGCCGACAAGACCGCCGCCGACACCGCAGCAGCGGCCAAGGCCGCCGTCGAGCAGGCAGCCGCAGCGACGACGGCCGCCGACGCCGCCAAGGCCGCAGCCGACAAGGCAGAGGCCGAGGCAGCCAAGGCCCGCCAGGACGCGGCCGACGCCGCCGGCAACGCCGACGCGGTAGCCGCCGCGCAGAAGGTCGCCGCCGAGAAGGCGGCCGCCGCCAAGACCGCAGCCGACCAGGCAGCCGCCGCCAAGACCGCAGCCGACCAGGCACGCTCGGACGCCGCCGCCGCGCAGCAGCAGGCCGGCGAAGCCGCGCAGGCCGCCGCCGACAAGGCCGCAGCCGACCAGGCGACAGCGGACAAGGCCGCCGCCGACAAGGCCGCAGCCGACAAGGCCGCCGCCGACGCGGCGCAGCGGGCGGCCGACCAGGCAGCCGCCGCCAAGACCGCAGCCGACCAGGCAGCCGCCGCCAAGGCCGCAGCCGACCAGGCCACCGCCGACCAGGCCGCGGCACAGCAGTCCGCCGCCGACGCCGCCAAGACCCTCAGCGACGCCACGGCAGCCGACCGGGCAGCCGCCGACGCCGCAAAGACCACCGCCGACCAGGCGGCAGCGGCCAAGGCAACAGCGGACAAGGCCGCCGCCGACCGCGCAGCAGCCGACAAGACCGCCGCCGACACCGCGGCCGCCGCCAAGACCGCAGCCGACCAGGCAGCCGCGGACAAGACCGCCGCCGACACCGCCAGGACCGCCGCCGACACCGCAGCGACCGAACGCGCCGACGCCGACAAGAAGGCCGCCGACACCGCAGCCGCCGCCACGGCAGCAGCCGCCCAGGCCGCCGCCGATCAGCAGCGCGCCAACGACTCCGCACAGGCCCAGGCCACCGCGGACAAGTCCGCAGCCGACGCCGCCGCCGCACAGCAGCAGGCCACCGACGCCGCCACCGCAGCAGCCGCCAAGGCCGCAGCCGACAAGTCCGCAGCCGAGGCATCCGCACAGGCCCAGGCCACCGCCGACAAGTCCGCAGCCGACGCCGCCGCCGCACAGCAGCAGGCCACCGACGCCGCCACCGCGGCCACCGACAAGGCCACCGCCGCACAACAGGCCGCCGACGCCTCCGCCGCAGCAGCCGAGAAGGCCACCGCAGCCAAGGAAACCGCCGACAAGACCGCAGCCGACAAGACCGCCGCGGCCGAGAAGGCCACCGCCGCCAAGGAAACCGCCGACGCCCGCCAGGCCACCGCCGCCGACAAGGCAGCCGCCGCCACCACCGCAGCCGACCAGGCCACCGCCGCCAAGGCCGCAGCCGACCAAGCCGCAGCCGCCACCGCAGCCGCAGCCAAGGCCGCCACCGACGCCACCACCGCAGCACAAGCCGCAGCCGACCAGGCCAACGCCGCCAAGGCCACCGCCGACAAGGCAGCAGCCGACAAGACCGCCATCGACAAAGCCATGACCGACCAAGCCGCAGCCGCCCAAGCCGCAGCCGACAAAGCCGCCACCGACAAAGCCACCGCCGACAAGACCGCCGCCGAGGCGGGTTCGCGCGACCTGAGCTCTGCCGAGGCGAAGGCCCGGGAGGCCGCGGCGCGCGCCGCGGAGGCGAAGGTCGCCGCCGACAAGGCCGCGGCCGAGGCCGCACGGAACCCGGTGGATCGCAGTGCTGCAGAGCGTGCGGCCGCCGATAAGGTCGCCGCCGAGCAGGCCGCCGCCGGCTCCAGCGGTGCGACCGCTGCCCCGGCACCGTCGGCCGGCACGTCGGCCGGCTCGGGCACGGCCGGCTCGGGCACGGCCGGCTCGGGCACGGCCGGCTCGGGCACGGCCGGCTCGGGCACGAGCTCGTCCGGGACGGGCGGCACGGCGTCGAGCGGCTCCGGTTCGAGCGGCTCCGGCTCGAGCGCCTCGGGCGACGCGGGTGCGAGCAGCGCCCCGTCGACGGGTTCCGCGTCGAACGGCTCGGGCGCGACGGGCTCCGGCTCGAGCAGCTCCGGCTCGAGCGCCTCGGGCTCGACCGGCTCCGGCAGCACCTCGGGTTCGACCGATTCGGGTTCGACCGGTTCGGGTTCGAGCACGTCGGGCGACGCGGGATCGAGCAGCGCCGGCGCCACCGGCTCCGACTCGAGCGGATCGTCGTCCGACTCCGGCTCGCTGGTCGGCGCGGGCTGATCCCCCACCGCCACGACGGTGCCGACCGATCCGGTCGGCACCGTCGTGCGTTCCGGCCCGAATCCGCCGAGAGGTCGCCGGATGGCCGTGCGAGCGAGGCGGATCGAGTGCTTCCGCCGGGCCCGCGAACGGTGCCGGTCAGACCTCGTCGAGCGCCACGTCGCGGGTCTCGTGCATCACGAGGAGCGCGACGAGGGTCGCGCCGCCGGCGAGCGCGAGGTAGACGCCCACCCAGCCGACGCCGTAGTCGCTCACCAGCCAGGTGGCGATGAACGGCGCGATGGCGGCGCCGAGGATCGACGCGAAGTTGTACGAGATGCCGCTGCCCGTGTAGCGGACGTTGGTGGCGAACAGCTCCGGCAGAACGGCACTCATCGGCCCGAAGGTCATGCCCATGAGCGTGAGGCCCGCGATGAGGACGGCGAGCATCGTGCCCTGCGTGGTCGTCGACGGGTCGAGGATCCAGTGGAACGACAGGCCGTAGGCGATGATCGCGAGCGTCACCACGATCAGCACCTTGCGGCGGCCGATGCGATCGGCGAAGTAGCCGGAGACCGCGACGAACGCGGCGAAGAACAGCACCGCGATGAGCTGCATCTGGAGGAAGTCGATGTACGAGATGCCGAGCTTGACGCCCGACTTGTCGACCACCTTGCCGGTGCCGTAGGACACGATCCACGTGGTCACGAGGTAGAACAGCGTGTACGTGGCGACCATGACGAAGGTGCCGATGATCAGCGGCCGCCACGCGGTGCGCAGCACCTCACCCAGCGGCGCCTTGACCTTCTTCCCCTCCTCGACGGCCTTCGCGAACACCGGGGTCTCGGTGAGCTTGAGACGGACGTACAGGCCGACGATCACCATGACCGCGGAGGCGAGGAAGGGGATGCGCCAGCCCCATGTCATGAACGCGTGGTTCGCGCCCGACGTCTTCGAGTCGAAGTCCATCAGCTGCATGATCACGAGGAAGGTGCCGTTGGCGAGGAAGAAGCCGAAGGGCGCGCCCAGCTGCGGCCACATGGCCGCCCAGGCGCGCTTGCCCGGCGCGGCGGTCTCGGTCGCCAGCAGGGCGGCGCCCGACCACTCGCCACCCAGGCCGAGCCCCTGCGCGAAGCGCATCACGGCGAGGAGCGCCGGCGCCCAGTACCCCACCTGGTCGAACGTGGGGAGCACGCCGATGAGGAAGGTCGCGATGCCCATCGTGAGCAGTGAGCCCACCAGCGTCGCCTTGCGCCCGACGCGGTCGCCGAAGTGGCCGAACAGGATCGACCCCAGGGGCCGCGCCGCGAAGGCCAGGCCGAAGGTCGCGAACGAGGCGAGCAGCGCCGCGGTGTCGTCGCCCTTCGGGAAGAACAGGGTGGGGAAGACCAGCACTGCCGCGGTCGCGTAGATGTAGAAGTCGAAGAACTCGATGGTGGTGCCCACCATGGAGGCGACGACGATTCGCCTGCGATTCATTGCGCAGAGATTACGCGGGGCACCGGCGACCACCTGCGGTGACCCGGGTCACCGTCGGCACGTGCGGTACCGTCGACGAATGAACGACGCACCGCCCCGCTTCCGGGCCTCACGGGCGTTGATCCGCTTCCTGCGCACCGAGACCGTCGGCGGCACAGCCCTTCTCATCGCGGCGGCGATCGCACTCCTGTGGGCCAATTCCCCATGGTCCGAGAGCTACGCCCACCTCGCCGAGATCACGGTGGGCAGCGACGACTGGACGATCTTCGGCCACTCCCTCCACCTGCGGCTCTCGCTCGCGGACTGGGCCAAGGACGGCCTGCTCGCGATCTTCTTCTTCGTCGCCGGCCTGGAGCTCAAGCGTGAGTTGGTGGTCGGCGAGCTGTCGACGGTGCGCGGCGCCGCCCTGCCGGTGCTGTGCGCGGTCGGCGGCGTCGTCGTGCCCGCCGTCATCGCCTTCGGCATCGCCCGCGACAACCCGTACATCGAGAGTGCGTGGGCCATCCCCATCGCCACCGACATCGCCTTCGCGCTGGGCATCCTCTCGCTCATCGGATCGCGGCTGCCGTCGGGCGCGCGGGTCTTCCTGCTCGGGCTCGCCGTGGTCGACGACCTCATCGCGATCGCCGTGATCGCAGTGCTCTTCGCCGGCGATCTCAAGATCGGCTGGCTGGCCGTCGCGGCCGCCGGCTGCGCGCTCTACTGGTTCGGCCAGCACCGTCGGATCACCACGCCCCTCTACTACGTACCGATCGCGATCGTGGTGTGGGTGGCCATGCTGCAGTCCGGCGTGCACGCGACGATCGCCGGCGTCATGCTGGGCCTGCTCACCCGGGTCAAGCCGGACCCGGGCGAGCAGGAGTCGCCCGCCGAGCGGCTCGAGCACCGGATCCAGCCGATCTCGGCCCTGGTGTGCGTGCCGATCTTCGCGTTCTTCGCCTCCGGCGTCGCCGTCAACGGCGAGGTCTTCCGGGAGCTGTTCACCGACGAGCTGGCCCTGGGCATCATGATCGGCCTGTTCTTCGGCAAGATCATCGGCATCTCCGGGGCCAGCGTGGTCGCGGTCAAGCTGCGGCTCGCCGAGCGTCCCGAGGGCCTCGACAACCGGGACATCCTGGCGCTCAGCGTGCTCGGCGCGATCGGCTTCACCGTCAGCCTGCTGGTGGCCGAGCTCGCGCTACCCGAGGGCGAGGCCGATCTCGCGAAGGCCGCGGTGCTGCTCACCTCGGTCGCGGCGTCCGTGATCGGCGCGCTGTTGCTGCTGCGGCGCGGGAGGGCGCACCAGGCCGCGTAACGGGCCCCGTGCGGCCGAAGAGGTCGACACGTCGTGGTCGCGCGGACACGCGGGGGTGACCTCTGGCACGATGACTACCAACTAGAGGAGGACCACAGTGAGCTTGGACAGCACACCCACCGGCGGGACCCCGCGGACGCTCTCGGCGATCCCGCTCACCGATCCCAACGTGACCGCCTCGGGCGATCCCACGATCGGCAGCCTGGTGCGGGACGCATCGGCGCAGGTCTCGTCGCTGGTCCGCGCCGAGGTCGAGCTGGCCAAGGCCGAGACCATGCGGGACGTCAAGAAGGCCGCCACGGGCTCCGCGTTCTTCGCCGTCGCGGGCGTCGTCGCCCTGTACTCGTCGTTCTTCTTCTTCTTCTTCCTCACCTGGCTGCTCAACGTGTGGCTGCCGATGTGGGCCGCGTCCCTCATCGTCTTCGTCCTCATGCTGCTCGTGGCCGGGATCGCGGCGTTCCTCGGCTACCTCAAGGTCAAGCGCATCAAGGGCCCGCAGAAGACCATCGCCTCGCTCAAGGAGTCGCAGTCGATGCTCAAGAGCGAGGCCGCCCCGGCCGCCCTCCGGAAGCCGTCGGACGCACCGTCGACCGTCGAGCGACGCTGACGGCACGACCCCGAGGCACCACCGGTGACCAGTCCCGATCCGTCGAGCGTCCGGTTCCCCGGCCCGTGGGAGCACCTCGACGTGCGCGCCAACGGCATCCGGCTGCACGCCGTCGAGTACCGGCCGGAGGGCAGCGATCCCGATCCGGACCGGCGGCTCGTGGTGCTGCTGCACGGCTTCGGCGGCTTCTGGTGGAGCTGGCGGCACCTCCTGCCGCAGCTGCACGACGCGGGCTACCGGGCCGTCGCATTCGATCTGCGCGGCTACGGCGACAGTGACAAGCCGCCGCGCGGCTACGACGGCTGGACCCTCTCCGGCGACGTCGCGGGACTCGTCCGCGCGCTCGGCCACACCTCGGCGGCCGTCGTCGGACACGGCGAGGGCGGGCTCGGCTGCTGGGCGGCGGCCACCCTGCACCCGCGGGTGGTCTCCGCGATCGCGGTCATCTCCTCCCCGCACCCGATCGCCCTCAAACGTTCTGCACTGCGCAACAAGGAGCAACGCTCGGCGATGCTGGGCCCCATCACTTTCGCGCAGCTCCCCCGCGTCGCCGAGGACCGCCTCACGCGCGACGACGGCGCCGAGATCGGGGCCGTGTACGCCGCGCGCAGCGGCGCTACGTGGCGGCGCACCGCGGACTACGCCGAGGCACTCCCCCGCTACCGCAGCGCCATCCAGATCCCCGGCACCGCGCACAGCGCCCTCGAGTACGCCCGCTGGGCCTGGCGCAGCCAGTTCCGCCCCGACGGCGCGCGATTCCTCAGCAGCATGAACCAGCGGCTGCACATCCCGGTACTCGCCTTCCGCGGCGACGTGGACCCCTACGTGCTGCCGCAGCCCGTCTACTCCAGCCACGACTGGGCCACCGACTACCGCGTCCGGGTCGTCGAGAACGCCGGACACTACGCGCACGAGGAGGCGCCCGGCACCGTCGGGCCGCAGCTCGTGGACTTCCTCGCGAGCCTGCCGGGCCCCCGGCTGCTGCCCTGAGTCGCCGGCGCCCGACGGTGCCGCGCGGACGGGCCGGCGGGGCGCGGTATCGGGTCAGCGGTTGACGCAGGCCCCCGTCGAGACGCCCGCCGTGGCGGTGGTCCCCGCCTGCAGCGCGGGCTCGACCTGCTTGGCGGTGAGCGCGAAGGCGGTGTCGGCGTCGTCGACGGCCACGCCGAAGATCACGCCGACCACGTTGCCGTCCCGGTCGAAGACGGGGCCGCCCGAGTTGCCGGGGCGGACCTGCCCGCGGAGCAGGTAGACGTCGCGCCGCACCTGCGCGTCCCGGTAGATGTTGCGGCCCTCGAGGGTCTGCTGGCTCCGCACCCGTGACGAGGAGAGGGTGAGCGGGCCACCGCCCGGGTAGCCGAGCACGAAGCCGGGGTCACCGGGCTTGGCGCCGTTGAAGACGATGCGGAGCGGCTTTGCCTGCAGGCCGGGCACGTTCAGCACGGCGACGTCGGTCTGCGCGTCGAAGTAGACGACCTGCGCGCTGTACTTCTTGGTGCCGTCGACGGTGACCTGCACGCTCCGGGTGCCGGCGACGACGTGCGCGTTGGTGACCACCCGGCCGGGCGTCGCGACGAAGCCGGAGCCCTCCAGCGCGCGGCTGCACGACGGGGCCTGGCCGTCGATGCGGACGACGGAGGAGCGGACGCGCTGCACCGCGGGGTCCGTGAAGTCGACGCGATCGGGGGTCTCGACGCTCACGACCGGGGTGTTGACGAACGGGCCCAGCGCCTGCGGCAGCCCGGAGTCGTCGATGATCGCGGAGAACTTCTGGGGCAGGCCGTCGGCGCCGACGACCTTCGCGAACTCGTTGACCGCTCCCAGCACAGCGGAGCCGTTGACGGACCGGGACACCTGCGGCGCCGCGGCCGACGTCAGCGGGATCGCGACCAGCCATGCGGCCACCAGCAGAGCCCCGACCTGCACCACGGCGCCCACACCGGAGTCGACGGTGCGCAGGCCGGTGCTGCGGATCGAGCTGCGCACCGCACGCCCGAGCACCATGCCGGAGAGCTCACCGATGATGACGAGCCCGGCCAGCAGGCCGACGCCGAGGAGCAGGCGGCCCTTCGCGTCGTCGACCGAACCGAGGACGTGCGGAGCCAGCAGGACGCCGGCGGCGGCGCCGAGCACGACGCCGATGAACGCGAGCACGGAGGCGGCCGCGCCCTGCCGGTAGCCGGAGATCGCGGCGAGGATCATCAGGACGACGACGATCACGTCGACCCAGGTCGAACCGGTCATCGAGCGCTCTCCTGCCAGGTCTGGGCGCGGGCGGCCGCGGCGCGCACCTCGTCGGTGAGGGGCCGCACGTCGTGGGTGTCCCAGGGCTGCTCCCAGCCCGCGGCGCCGATCAGGGCGTTCACCAGGCCGCCGGTGAAGCCCCACACGAGCATCGGTCCCGCGGCGAAGGCGGGGCCGCGGTAGAAGGACTTGCGCACCATGAACCGGTGCGCGGGGTCGATGAGCTCCGCCAGCGGCACGCGCCGGACCAACGCGGTCTCGGCGGGATCGACGGCGCGGACCTCGGACGGCCGGGCCGCGTAGCCGATCACCGGGACCACGCGGAAGCCCGAGACGGGGACCTCGATCGGATCCAGCTCGGCCACCACCTCGACGGATTCGGGGTCGAGCCCGGTCTCCTCCCAGGCCTCGCGGAGCGCGACGGCCACGTCGTCGGCGTCCTCGGGGTCGCGGGCGCCTCCGGGGAAGGCGACCTGGCCCGCGTGCTGCCGCATGGCCGAGGCGCGCTGCGTGAGCAGCACCGTGGCGTCGGCGGGAGGCGTCGGGCCCGTGGCTGCGGGATCACCGTCGAACAGGATGAGGACCGACGCCCGGCGCGGGTTGCGGACCCGCTGCAGCGCGGCGACCGCCCCGCCGCGCTGCTCGATCTCGCTCGCCACGTCGCCGAGGTTGCCGAGCAGCGGATCCAGCCACCGCGGCGCGCTCACAGGGTCACCCCGAGCTCGGACCGCAGCAGGGCGGCCACGTCGTCGACGGAGGTGAAGGGTTGCGCGTGCACACCGGCCACAGTGCCATCGGCACGCAACAGAACGGTCACGGGGTAGGCGCGCGGCGCGCCGAGGGCGGTGGCGACCACGCCCTGCGGGTCCTGCACGGTCGGGAGCGCGACCTTGAGCTCGGCCAGCAGGTCCAGCCCGGCGACGGCGTTGGGATCGGCGTGGACGCCGAGCACCGTGAGCCGGTCGCCGGCGCGGGCCGCGACGTCGGCGAGCACCGGCAACTCCACCCGGCACGGGCCGCACCACCAGGCCCAGATGTTGAGCAGGACGGGCCGGCTCCCCGCAGCGGCCAGGTCGACGGGGGCGCCGTCCCCGAGGCAGGTCAGGGCCGTGCCGGCGAGCGCCGACGCTCCGATCCCCGCGGGGCAGGGCGGCAGGGCGGCCTTCGCCCGCGACGCCGCCAGCTGGCCGGGACTCGCGCTGGTCGACGGCGCCGCCGCCGGCGTCGTGGGGGATGCGGGACCGTCGTTCCCGCGGGGCCAGATCGCCACGGCGAGCGCGACGGCGACGATCGCGCAGACGATGAGCCAGCGCACGCCGGCGGGCACGCGGCTGCGTTCGCCGGGCAACAGGGGTGCGGGCTCCCGTGCCGGATCGGGGGTGCGGTCGGGGTCGGTCACCGGGCGGCTCCGGGCCGGGTCCGGCGCCGCCGGGGCGGCGGCGGGGCGATCTCGAGCAGATGGTCGCGCTCGGGGCCCTTGACCAGGTCCGCGGCCTCGGCGGGGTCGACGGGGCCGGTACCGAACGCGGGGCAGTCCTTGGCGAGCACGCAGACGCCGCACGCGGGCTTGCGGGCGTGGCAGACGCGCCGGCCGTGGAAGATCACCCGGTGGCTGAGCAGGGTCCACTCCGTGCGCGGGATGAGCTCGCCGACGGCGTGCTCGATCTTCACCGGATCGCTCTCCTCGGTCCACTCCCAGCGGTGCACGAGCCGCGAGAAGTGCGTGTCGACGGTGATGCCGGGGACGTCGAAGGCGTTGCCGAGGATCACGTTGGCGGTCTTGCGGCCGAAGCCGGGCAGTGTCACCAGTTCCTTCATGGTGCGCGGCACCTCGCCGTCGAACCGGTCCACGAGTGCCTGGCCCAGCCCCATGATCGACGTGGCCTTGTTGCGGTAGAAGCCCGTCGACCGGATGTACTCCTCGAGCTCGGCGCGGTTCGCGCCGGCGTAGTCGGCGGCCGTACGGTACCGGGCGAACAACGCCGGTGTGACTTGATTCACGCGCACGTCGGTGCACTGCGCGGAGAGGATCGTGGCGACCGACAGTTCCAGCGGATCGGTGAAGTCGAGTTCGCAGTACACGTGGGGGAACGCGGTGGCGAGTGTCCGATTCATCCGCCGGGCACGGCGCACCAGTCCGAGGTGGGTCTCCGGCTCCGGGGGCATGGGAACCGATTCTAACGACGGTGCCGTGGCTGCTTCGTTGCCGTATCGAGACCTTGGATGTGTTTACTGTCCGGCATGCAAGGATTGCTCGGGTTGCTGTTCCCGGTGGTGCTGATGCTGTTCGCGTTGGCCATGGAACGTATCGAGACGCGCGTGACGGCCGAGCCCGTCGCGCCCCCCGCCACCGGCGACGACGAGGCGCCCGACGTCGAGACTCTGGCGCGGATCGGCCTCCCCAAGGCCGTCGACAGCCTCGACCTCGACGGGGGCGCCGAGCGCCGCGCGAGCTGACCCGTCACCTGCGCCGTACCGTCGCCAAGCGGAACGCCGCCGTGCCCTTCGCCATGTGAACGGGTAACCTTTCCAGTAGTCGTCTGTGCGATTTCCCACATCTGCACGGAACGCTGCATAAACTCACACTTCAGGTCGCGGCGATCTCCGCCTGCGACGGATCGTCGATCAAGGAACGAGGTACCCCGTGGACGAGGTCCTGGCGCGGGCCGGCATTTTTCAGGGTGTCGAGCCGGGCGCTGTCGATACGCTCACCAAGGATCTGCACGAGGTCGACTACCCCCGTGGGCACGTCATCTTCAACGAGGGCGAGCCCGGCGACCGGCTGTACATCATCCTGTCCGGCAAGGTGAAGCTCGGCCGCCGCTCCCCGGACGGCCGCGAGAACCTGCTGTCGGTGATGGGCCCGTCGGACATGTTCGGTGAGATGTCGATCTTCGACCCGGGCCCCCGCACGTCGAGCGCCACCTGCATCACCGAGGTCCGCGCGATGACGATGGACCGCGAGGCCCTGCGCGCGTGGATCCGCGACCGGCCCGAGATCGCGGAGCAGCTGCTGCGCGTGTTGGCGCGCCGCCTCCGGCGCACCAACAACAACCTGGCCGACCTCATCTTCACCGACGTCCCCGGCCGCGTCGCCAAGCAGCTGCTGCAGCTCGCGCAGCGCTTCGGCACGCACGAGAACGGCGCACTGCGGGTGACGCACGACCTCACGCAGGAGGAGATCGCGCAGCTCGTGGGCGCGTCCCGCGAGACCGTGAACAAGGCCCTGGCCGACTTCGCGCACCGCGGCTGGCTCCGCCTCGAGGGCAAGTCCGTCGTCATCACGGACAGCGAGCGCCTCGCGCGCCGCGCCCGCTGACACCACGCGGCACCGGCGACTGCAAGATCTCTCGCAGCGTTCTGCGGGATCGGCCGGCGGCGACATCGCAGAACGCTCCGCACGATGTGCGGCTGCCCGGCGTCAGAAGCGCGGAACAGCGACCTGACCGCGCATGAGCGGACGCGCCGTGCGCAGGAGTGACGCGCTCTCGGCGTGCGGTCCGCTCGGGGTCGCGGTCACGACGGCACGCGCGGTGACCACACCCGACGGGGTGCCGATCCGCAGATCCGCTCCGCCAGCGGGCCGCGGCCCATCCGGGCCGGGTGCGCCGGGACCGCCCACCGCATCCGCGACCAGCGAACCGGGCAGGCGCGCGGCGACGGCGACCGCGAGGGCGGCGGTGCCGGGGATCGCACGGTGCGTCTGCCCCATCGAGATCGTCCGGACGACCACGTCGACTTCCGCGGCGGGCACCTCCGCGCCGTCGATGGTGGACATCGCCCGCGGCGGCGCGACGATCGCGATCTTGGGCACGGCGAGCGCTGCCGCCTCGGGCCGCTCCGCGAGTCCCATCGCGACGGCCCCCGCGCGCCGCAGGCCGTCCAGCAGCGCCTGCAGACCGGTGTCCGCGTCGAGCTCACCGGGTGTCTCGGCGCCGGTCACGCGCAGGTCGGCCGCCGCGACGACGACCATCGGTATCGCGGCGTCGACAAGGGTCGCCGGGTACTCGCGTCCGTCGACGCGCAGAACCGAGCGGGCGGCACCGTCGGGCAGCAGCGTTCCGGTGCGCGCCCCTCCGGGCGCGAGGTACTCGAGTTCGATCGGAGCGCCGGTCCCGGCGACACCGGGGATCGCGAGTGGGCCCTCCGTGGCGGCGACGCCGCCGGTCACCGCCAGCCGCACCCGGATCTGCTTGCCGGTGTTGGTGTTGCTCACGACGACGGCGCGGTCGCCGTCGTCGAGGGCGAGCAACCCCGCGCCGAGGGCGAACGGCACCACGGCCGCCGACAGGTTCCCGCAGTTCCCCGAGTAGTCCATCACGGCGTCGCGGATCGCGGCCTGCCCGAACGTGTACTCCAGCCCGACCCCGGGCTCGCCGGATTCCCGCACGACGACGACCTTCGACAGCGAGGACAGCCCGCCGCCCATGCCGTCGAGCTGGCGCCCGAACGGGTCGGGCGAACCGAGCGCGCGGAGGAACAGCCGGTCACGCTCGGGTCCGGCCGGGGGCAGGTCGGTCTCCCGGAAGAACAGCCCCTTGCTGGTGCCGCCCCGCAGGAACGTCGCGTCGATCCATTGCAGCGGCACGGCCGGTCCTCAGCCGTGATCGGCGAGGTACTGCAACTGGACCTTCACGGACTGCCGCGCCGCGGGCCAGGCCTTCTTGTCCACGTCGCGGTAGACGTGCTTGACGATCTTCATGGGCTTGGCATCGGCGGCGCTCAGCCCGAGGTCGTCGAGCGCGTCGCGGACCTGCTGCAGCCGGTCCTGCCGGTGCGCGGTGTACGCCGCGACGACGGGGCCCGCGTCGGGCAGGTCGGGGCCGTGCCCGGGGAGGAGGACGCGGCCGGGGGCGACCGCCGCGAGCGCGTCCAGGGAACCGAGGTAGTCGGCGAGCGTACCGTCGCTGGCGTCGAGCACCGTGGTGCCGCGGCCGAGGATCGTGTCGCCCGAGACGAGCGCGCCGGGCTCGCCCTCGGCACCGTCGACCAGGAAGCTCAGTGAGTCGGCGGTGTGGCCCGGGGTGTGCAACACCTCGATCCGCAGTCCGGCGACCTCGATCACCTCGCCGCCGGCGAGCGGCGTCGCGGTGTTGAGGCAGTAGGTCGGGGAGAAGGCGCGGATGGGGCTGCGGGTGAGCTCCTCCCAGCGCTTGAGTCCGCCGGTGTGGTCGGCGTGCCGGTGCGTCACCAGGGTCAGCGCGACGGTGCCCGCGGCCTTCGCGACGCGCTTGAGGTGCTTCTTCTCCCCCTTGGGGCCGGGGTCGACCACGACGGCCTCCTCGCGCCCCGGGGCCCGCAGGATCCAGGTGTTGGTGCCCTCGAGCGTCATCACCGACGGGTTGTCGCAGAGCAGCACCGCCGCGTAGGGCGTGACCTGCCGCAGCTTCCCCGGCGCCGGGTGCGCGAGCGTCATACCTGGACCGTGAGCTCGACCTCGACGGGCGCGCCGAGCGGCAGCTCCGCGACGCCGACGGCGGACCGGACGTGCACGCCCGCGTCGCCGAACACCTCGCCGAGCAGCAGCGACGCGCCGTTGAGCACCTGCGCCTGGTTGGAGAATCCCGGCGCGGAGGCCACGTAGCCGGTGACCTTGACGATGCGCTTGACCGAGTCGATGCCGACGAGGGCGTGGATCGCCGCGAGTGCGTTCAGCGCGCACTGCCGGGCCGCGAACGTCGCGTCGTCGAGGTGGACGATGCCCTCGCGGTTCTCGCTCACCTTGCCCTGCGCCACCAGCTCGCCGTCGCGCATGGGCAGCTGGCCGGACGTGTAGACGAAGTCGCCGACCTGCGTGGCCGGGACGTACGCGGCCAGCGGCGGGACGACCTCGGGCAGCACGATGCCCAGCTCGGCGAGGCGCTCGGAGGCGGTCACGACGTCGCCCGCTTCATGTACGCGACGTGCTGCTCGCCCGTGGGGCCGGGGAGCACGGTGACGAGCTCCCAGCCGTCCGAGCCCCAGGTGTCGAGGATCTGCTTGGTGGCGTGCGTCAGCAGCGGGATGGTGGCGTACTCCCAGGTGGTCTTGTCGCTCATGGCATCACCCTATCCACCGCGGGCGCGCCGCGACAGGCGCGATCCCTACGCCGGCGCAGAACGTGTTCTCGGTCGCATTGCCGGGGAAGGTTCACGTTAACGGCCCGGCCGTGCACGGACGTATGGATATGCTCCGGACGTGGTGGTGAGTGAGGCGGACCCCGGCGGGGTCGCGCAGGACGCGGCGACGGCCTGGCCCGAGGGGCTCCGGGAGTCGCGACTGCACTTCGTATCGGGCAAGGGCGGCACCGGCAAGTCGACGGTGGCCGCGGCGCTCGCGCTGGCCCTCGCCTCCGGCGGCAAGAAGGTCCTGCTCATCGAGGTGGAGGGTCGTGGCGGCATCGCCCCGACCTTCGAGATCGACCGGCTGCCCCCGACGGAGACGAAGATCGCGACGGCCGACGGCGGCGGGGCGGTGCACGCGCTGCCGATGGACGTGGAGGCGACGTTCCTCGACTACCTCAAGACCAACTACGGCATGGGCCTGGCGGCGCGGGCGCTCAAGTCGATCGGCGCGATCGAATTCGCGACGACGCTGGCGCCCGGCCTCAAGGACATCCTGATCACCGGCAAGATCATGGAGTGCACCCAGCGTCGCGCGAGCGACGGTCGCTACGCCTACGACGCGATCGTGGTCGACGCCCCGCCGACGGGCCGCATCGGGAAGTTCCTCGACGTCACGCGGGCGATGAAGGAGATCGCGAAGGCCGGGCCGATCGCGGGCCAGGCCGACCGGGTGGTGCGCCTGCTGCACTCCCCCGACACCGTCGTGCACCTGGTGACGCTGCTCGAATCCCTCCCGCTCCAGGAGACGGCCGAGGCCGCGAAGGAGCTGCGTGCCCTCGACCTCAGGGTGGGCGCGGTGATCGTCAACCGGTCGCTGCCGCAGCTCCTGTCCGACGCGGAGCTGGACGCGGCCGCCGACGGGACGATCGACGGGCCCGCCGTCCGGGCGGCGCTCGACGGTGCCGGCCTCCCGCTGTCCGACGCGGATCTGGCGGGCCTGCTCACCGAGACCATCCAGTTCGCGCGCACGGTCCGCGGGCAGGACGAGGCCCGGGACGATCTGGAGGCGATCGACGCCCCGGGGCGGCTCGAGCTGCCGCTGCTCACGGGCGGCGTCGACCTGGGCGGCGTGTACGAGCTGTCCGGGGCACTGATCGAGGCGGGGGTCCGATGATCGACCTGAAGCTGGGCCCGCAGCTGCTGGACCCCGGCACCCGCGTGGTGGTGTGCTGCGGCAGCGGCGGCGTGGGCAAGACCACGACGGCCGCGGCGATGGCACTGTGGGCCGCGGAGCACGGGCGGCGCGTGGTGGTGTTGACGATCGACCCCGCGCGGCGGCTCGCGCAGGCGCTGGGCGTCGCGGACCTGACGAACGAGCCGCAGGAGGTCTCGGTCCCGGGCGGTGGCTCGCTGCACGCGATGATGCTCGACATGAAGCGGACGTTCGACGAGATGGTCACGTCCAACGCGGATCCCGCTCGTGCGCAGGAGATCCTGGCGAACCCCTTCTACCAGACGGTGGCCTCGTCGTTCTCCGGCACGCAGGAGTACATGGCGATGGAGAAGCTGGGCCAGCTCACGGCCGACGACCGCTGGGACCTCGTGGTGGTCGACACGCCGCCGTCGCGCAACGCCCTCGACTTCCTCGATGCGCCGAAGCGCTTCGGTTCCATGCTCGACTCGCGGCTGATGCGGCTCATCGCCGGCCCGACGCGCGGCTTCGGCCGCATGGTCTCGGGCGGGATGGGCCTGGCGCTCAAGCTGGTCTCCACCATCGTCGGCAGCCAGATGCTCTCCGACGCTTCGGGATTCGTGGCTCAGATGGACTCGCTGATCGGCGGGTTCCAGGAGCGGGCCAACCAGACCTACGCCCTGCTGGCGCGACCGAGCACGCGTTTCGTGGTGGTCGCCTCCCCCGAGGAGGACACCCTGCGCGAGGCCACGTACTTCGTGGAGCGGCTGGCCGGCGAGTCGATGCCGCTGGCCGGCCTCATCGTCAATCGCACCCACCCGGGACTCGCCGCGATCGGCGCGGAGCAGGCCCGGGAGGCCGCGGGCCGCCTGGGACCCGACGGTGCCGAGCGCACCGCGGAGGAACTGCTCCGGGTGCACGCGTGGCGCGCGGAGATCGCGGCGCGCGAGGTGCAGGTGCTCGGCACGTTCGTCGCCCGCTGCCCGACGGTGCCGGTGGTCGGCGTGCCCTCGCTCCCGTTCGAGGTGGCGAACCTCGAGGCGCTGCAGGCGGTCGCCGAGCAGATCGTCGGCTCCTAGCCCCACCGGGACCGAGTTCCGGTTCGGGCCGACCCCGGGTCGGGTCGAGCTCCGGGTCGGGGCGAGACCCGGGCGGGCCCAGAACGGCCCGCCCAAACATGTAGCTGGACAAACGAAAGGGCCTCGCACCGTCGGACGGTACGAGGCCCTGGGCACTCCCGGACGGGAGCCGGGGAACGTCAGCCCGCGGCGACGCGCTTGCGCTCGCGCTGGGCTTCGAAGAAGGCGCGCCAGCTGGTGACCTCGGGATGCTGGCGGAGGAGGGCGCGGCGCTGCCGCTCGGTCATGCCGCCCCACACGCCGAACTCGACGCGGCTGTCGAGCGCGTCGGCGCCGCACTCGAGCTGGACGGGGCAGTGGCGGCAGATGGTCGCGACCTTGCGCTGGGCGGCTCCGCGGACGAACAGCTCGTCGGGATCGACGTCACGACACTTGGCCTTGGAAACCCAAACCAGGCGATCCTCGTCGTCGACCAGAACGCGTGCACTTGTCATCTGACTCCCCTTTCGCGTGGTGCGGCCCGGCCCCGGTGGCAGCCCATCCCGGCGGGTGTGCGGGGGGCCGATCGAGGTGCTCGCCACATCGTCTGCAATAGTGTTACCTGAATCACACGGCGGAAACAAGTCGAGGGCCGAGGTAAGTCGAACAGTGGTCCAAGAAATCCAGCACGCCCGTACCGATCGCCTGGTCGGCGCGTCGGGAACCGGGTCCGGGACGGGTCGGCACGTATCCTGGTGACCGTGTCGAAACCCGGAGTGATCGCGAAGCTGGCCGGCTGCGTCCTGCTGGCCGGACTGCTGGTCGCCGGCGTCCTGTTCCCCTACGTCGGCGGGCTGGGCCTGATCTCCAACCGCGCCGCGGACACCGTCGACAACATCAGCTCCGAGCTGCTGGAGGGCCAGGTCCCGGAGGTCACGACGGTCACCGACACGACCGGCGCCCCCATGGCCTACCTCTACGACCAGCGCCGGGTGCAGGTCCCCTTCGACCAGATCTCGCCCAACATGGTGCGCGCGATCATCTCGATCGAGGACAAGCGCTTCATGGAGCACGACGGCGTGGACTACCAGGGCACCGTGCGCGCCTTCCTCAAGAACCAGTCCGCGGGCGAGGTGCAGCAGGGCGCGTCCACGCTGGATCAGCAGTACATCAAGAACTACCAGTTGCTCGTGCTCGCGAAGTCCGACGCCGACCGCCGGGCCGCGGTCGAGACCACCCCGGCCCGCAAGCTCCGCGAGGTCCGGATGGCGCTCACGCTCGAGCGCACTCTCACCGAGCGCGCGAAGGACGAGCACGGCGTGGACGACGCCCGCGCGAAGGTCATCGCCAAGGAGCAGATCCTGGCCCGCTACCTCAACCTGGTGCCCTTCGGCAACGGCGCCTACGGCATCGAGGTGGCCGCGCAGACCTACTTCGGCAAGCGCGCCTCGCAGCTGAACATCCAGGAGTCGGCGATGCTCGCCGGGATGGTGCAGTCCAGTTCGTCGCTCAATCCGTACGCCAATCCGCAGGGCGTGCTCGCCCGCCGCAACACGGTGCTGGACACGCTCGTGGCGAACTTCCCGGACAAGGCCGCGGAGTACGAGGCCGCGAAGCGGACCCCCCTCGGCGTGCTCCCGCGCCCCAACACGCTGCCCGGCGGCTGCATCTCGGCGGTCGCGAACCGCGGCTACTTCTGCGACTACGTCCTGCAGTACCTCTCCGAGGCGGGAATCCCCAAGGAGACCGTGATGCGCGGCGGGTACACGATCCGCACCACGCTGGATCCGCGGGTTCAGGACTCGGTGCAGGCCGCGCTCAACGGCACGGCCAGCCCCACCCTGTCGAACGTCGCGCAGGTCATGAACGTCATCAAGCCCGGCGAGAACTCGCACGACATCGTCGCGATGAACTCCTCGCGCGTGTACGGGCTGGACGTGGCGAAGCGGGAGACCGTCCAGCCCGAGCCCTTCGCCCAGGTCGGCGACGGCGCCGGATCCACCTTCAAGATCTTCACGGTCGCCGCGGCGATGGAGAAGGGCATGGGCCTCGACACCAACGTGACGGTCCCGTCGACGGTGCAGGTCAAGGGCATGGGCCACGGCGGATACGCGGGCTGTCCGTCGGACTCCTACTGCGTGAAGAACGCGGGCCCGTACCCGTACTCGATGTCGCTGACGCAGGCGCTCGCCACCTCGCCGAACACCCCGTTCGTCAAGCTCATCGAGCAGGTCGGCGTGACCCCCGTGGTCGACATGGCCGTGCGGCTCGGCCTGCGCTCCTACACCCAGCCCGGCAGTTCCGGCTTCGGCAACGACAGCCTCGCCGACATGTTCAAGAAGCAGAACCTCGCGTCGTTCACTCTGGGCCCGACCGCGGTGAGCGCGCTCGAGCTGACCAACGTGGCCGCGACGCTCGCCTCCGGCGGCGTGTGGTGCCCGGCGAACCCGATCCAGTCGATCACGCAGCCCAAGCGCAACAGTGACGGCATCCAGACGGTGGGCGCCGACGGCAAACCGGAGACCACGCCGGTGCCCTACAAGTCGGAGAAGTGCGAGCAGGTCATCGACAAGGGCCTCGCGAACACCCTCGCGAACGCGCTGAGCGCGGACGACCGCGGCGCGGGCACCTCGGCGGGCGCGGCCTCACGCGCGGGCTGGACGCTGCCGCTGTCGGGCAAGACGGGGACCACCGAGACCTTCCGCTCCTCGGCGTTCCTCGCGTACACCAACCAGTACGCGGGTGCCAGCTACGTCTACAACGACGGCAACTCCCCCGGTCCCATCTGCACCAGCCCCCTGCGACCGTGCGGCGACGGCAACGTGTACGGCGGCAACGAGCCGGCCACGGCGTGGTACACCGCGCTCAAGCCGGTGTCGACGATCTACGGTCCGGTGTCCCTGCCGCCCGTGGACCCGAAGTACAAGGACGGCTTCGGTCCCGGCAAGATCCCCAACGTCATCGGGCTCAACCAGTCCGCGGCCGAGTCCCGCGTCGAGGCGGCCGGGTTCAAGACCACGGTCGCCTGGGTGAACAACTCGGCGGCGAAGGGCACCGTCGTCTCGACGTCGCCCTCGGGCTTCACCCAGCCGGGGTCGACGATCACGCTGAACCTGTCGAACGGCATCGCCCCGGCACCGTCGAACCCGTCCACGCCGGGCGTGCAGACGGGGCCGGGCGGCACCACCATCACGATCCCGGGCTTCGGGCAGTTCACCATCCCCGGCGCGGGCGGCCAGGGCGGCGGCCCGGTGGAGACCCCGGCGCCGGAGCCCCCGGGGAACTGACCGTGCGCGGCCGCAGGTGCGCCGTCGCCGCCCTGATCGCGGGAACGACGGTGACCTCCGCGGCGTGCCGGGATCCGTCCCCGGCCCCCGCACCGTCGGCGAGCGCGACCGTCGCGTCCGCGGCGTCGTCGGTGGCGACACCGTCGTCCGCGGGTTCGGCACGGGACTACGGCCCCGTCGGCCCGACGGCAACGGCGGCCCACGGGTACGTCCCCGGGCTGGTCCGCAGTACCGGTTCCGACGGTGCTGCCGTCTACGACGTTCCGGTGCCGACGATCGCGGGCGGGTCGGCGGCGGTCGTCGAGCGTTTCACCGAGTCGATGCGCGCGTCGCTGGCGGACCGGATCGGCAGGCTCCGCACCGCCGACCGGAGCGTCACCGTCAGGTTCGGACAGCTCGCCGACGGCGAGGGCTCGCGCGTGAGCCGCATCGGCGCGGGGGCCGTGGCCGGGATCCTGCTCACGAACTTCTACCAACAAGGCGCCGCGCACCCGAACAACCAGATCGGCACCGTCGTGATCGATACCGCGACGGCGCAGCCGATCCTGCTCTCCCAGCTCCTGCCCGGCCCGGCGGCGGTCGAACGGGTGGAGGAGCTGATCCGGCAGCAGGGCACCGACTCGACGCCGAACCCGTTCCTCAACGGGTCGACGGCGCTGGCGAATTGGCTGCCGACGGCGACGGGGATCACGTTCTACGTCCCGGTCGCCCACGCGGCGGGCGACTTCTGGCCGTTCGCGCTGTCCTGGGCGGATCTGGAGGGCATCCTTCCCGCCGACGTCGCCGCGGCCCTGCGCCGCTGATCAGCCGAGCTTCGGGGTGACCCGATCCAGGATCGCGGCGGTGTCGACGCCGTGCGGGAGGGTGCCGAAGACGTCGCCGCGGTCGCCGGCGAGGCGGGTGCGGGTGTAGGCGTCCGCGACGGCGGGGTGGCCGTAGCGCACGAGCAGCGAGCCCTGCAGCGCGGCTGCCATGTCACCGACGAGCCGGCGGGCGCCGAACTGCATCGCGACCTGATCGGTGAGGTCGAGCGCACCGAACGCGCCCTTGAGTTTCGCGACCGCCTCGTCGTACACGGCGTCGGCACCGGCCGCGGCGTCGAGCTCGTCGAAGAAGGCCGCGACGGTCTGCGGTTCCCGGGCCATCGCGCGCAGCACGTCGAGGGCGGCCACGTTGCCGGACCCCTCCCACACCGAGAGCAGGGGCGCCTCGCGGTACAGGCGCGGTAGCCGCGAGTCCTCGATGTACCCGTTGCCGCCCAGGCACTCCAGCGCCTCGGCGGCGTGGATCGGGCCGCGCTTGCACACGTGGTACTTGGTGACGGCCAGCGCGATCCGGCGCAGCGCGGAGGCGTCCTCGTCGCCGGCGACGGACCGGTCGGTGAGGCTCGCGAGCCACAGGCCGGCGGTGGTGGCGCCCTCCGCCTCGACGGCGAGGTCGGCCAGCACGTTGCGCATGAGTGGCTGGTCGATGAGGTCGGCGCCGAAGGCCTTGCGGTGCGCGGCGTGGTGCGCGGCCTGCGCGAGGCCGGCCCGCATGCCGGTGGCGGTGCCGAGCACGCAGTCGAGACGGGTCATGTTGACCATCTCGACGATGGTGCGCACGCCGCGTCCCTCATCGCCCACGAGCCATCCGACGGTGCCGTCGTACTCGACCTCGCTGCTGGCGTTGGAGTGGTTGCCCAGCTTGTCCTTGAGGCGCTGCAGGGCGAAGACGTTGCGCGTCCCGTCGGGCAGCACGCGCGGGATGAAGAAGCACGAGACGCCCGATTCGGTCTGCGCGAGCGTGAGGAAGAGGTCCGACATGGGCGCGGAGGTGAACCACTTGTGGCCCGTGATGCGGTACGTCCCATCGGATTGCGGGATCGCTCGGGTGGTGTTGGCACGGACGTCGGAGCCGCCCTGCTTCTCCGTCATCGACATGCCGGCGATGAGGCCGCGCTTGCTCAGCGGGGCCCGCAGGCCGAAGTCGTACTGCTTCGCGGTGAGCAGCGGCTCGTACTGCGCCGCGAGCTCGGCGTTGGCGCGCAGCGCGGGCACCACCGCGTAGGTCATGGAGATCGGGCAGCCGTGCCCGGCGTCGACGTGGCCCCACACGCTGAACTTCGCGGCGCGCACCAGGTGGGCGTTGGGGTCGGTCTCGGCCCAGGGCGCCGCGTGCAGGCCGTGCTCGACGGAGACCTTCATGAGCTGGTGATAGGCGGGGTCGTAGACCACCTCGTCGATGCGGTGGCCGTATCGGTCGTGGGTCTTGAGGACGGGCGGGTGCGCCTCGGCGAGATCGCCCCATTCCAGAGCCTCGGCCGTGCCGCCGAGCGCGCCGAGCGTGTGGATCGCGTCCATGTGCGCGGCGTCGACGTGGGCGCGCCGCAGCGCGTCGTCGATCATCGGGGTCTCGGCCGTGTTGAAACCCAGCAGTGGCGGCACCTGGTTGGTCACTTCGTGGGTGGGCACGCCTGCTCCTTCGTTCGACGGTGCGCGGCCCGCTCGGGCCGTTCTCCTCAGTGTTGCATATCAGTGACAGTCGCACCAGATATGCAATGAACGTGTGCGCGTCGGGCCCGCACAGTTCCGCGGTGCCACCCTGTCCCGCCCCGCCGCTCACCCGGGCGATCACACCACCGCGGTGTAGCGTCGAGCCGATGTCCACGCCCCTCACCACGACGGTCTCCGCACGCTCGGCCGTGCTGAGCCTGCTACTGGGCGCGCACCCACCGGAGCTGGAGGGGCGCGAGATCGTGGCGGCGATGCGCCTGTTCGGCGTCTCCGAGTCCACGACGCGCGCGGCGATGTCGCGGATGGTGTCCGCGGGCGACCTGGTCCGCGACGGCGGACGCTACGCCCTGTCGGATCGCCTCGCGCGACGCCAGGCGCGCACGGACTCCCCCGCGACACTCCCCTGGGACGGGGCCTGGGAGACCGCGATCGTCACGACGAGCGGGCGCAGCGCGGGCGACCGCGCCGAGCTGCGCACCGAGATGACCCGGCTGCGCCTCGCGGAACTGCGCGAGGGCGTGTGGATGCGGCCCGCGAACCTCGACCGGGCGATCCCGCCGTCGGTCACGCGAGTGACCACGCGCTTCACCGCGCGGCCGGAGGACGACCCCGTCGAGCTGGCGCACACGCTGTGGGACCTGCCGGAGTGGTCCCGGCACGGGCACGCGCTGCTGGACGCCGTCGCGGCTGCCGGCGGGGACGGACGCGCCCGGTTCCTGACGATGGTCTCGGTCGTGCGGCACCTGTACCGGGATCCCCTGCTGCCGAATGAACTCCAGCCGCCGGGGTGGCCGGCTGACGACCTGACCGCGGCCTACGCGGACTTCCGGTCGTGGCTCGCCGCGATGCGGATCGGCCGGGGCTGATCAGGCGAGCGCGTCGACAACCCTGGTGATGCGCGCCTGCAGGCGGCGCAACTGGAGTCCCTGGTCGTCGAGGCGGCGGGCGATCGAGTTGACCGCATCGCACGAGCCGGTCTCGTGCAGGCTGCGAGCGTCGATCTGGAGGTCGTCGCCGGTGCGCCCGATGGACGCGGCGATGACCGTGAGCTGGGCGGTGAGATCGTCGAGTTCGTTCCGAACACTGGCGAGCCCCATGATTGTCCCTCTCTGCACGCCCCCGGGCGGGGCGTTCATCTGCACAGTAGGTGGCGGCTGTGGCCGGTGTGACGAATTGCAGGTGACCGTTGCGTGTCCGTTACCCGACGATTCGTCGTCATCGCAAACCGGTCATTCGTCCTGAAAGGCGCCGTGTCGCCCGGCACCGTCGGAGAACCGGGTGGCGCCGGCGACGGCACCGTCCGCGAGGGAGCCGAGCCCGTACCGGAACTCGATGCCGAGCGCCTCGGCCTCGGGTTCCGTCTCCGCGTCGAGCATCGAGAGCCGGTCGTTGCGCAGGCACGTCTGCGGGAATCCGGCGAGCTGCCGGCCCAGCTCCACGGCGGCGTCCAGCGCCGTTCCGGGTTCGACGACGCGGTTGACCAGGCCGATCCGCTCGGCCTCCGCGGCATCGACGGGCCGCCCGGTGAGGATCAGGTCCATCGCACGGCTCGCCCCGATGAGGCGGGGCAGCCGGACCGTGCCGCCGTCGATGAGCGGCACGCCCCAGCGGCGACAGAAGACGCCCAGGACCGCGTCGGCGGCGGCGACGCGCAGGTCCGCCCAGATCGCGAGTTCGAGGCCGCCGGCCACGGCGTGCCCCTCGATCGCGGCGATGACGGGCTTGCTCAGCCGCATGCGCGAGATTCCCATCGGCGCATCTCCGTCGGGCTCCACACGATTCGGAGTGCCGGCAGCGACCGCCTTGAGATCGGCTCCCGCACAGAAGGTCCCGCCCCTGCCGTGCAGGACGGCGACAGCCGCGTCCGGGTCGGCGTCGAACGCGCGGAAGGCGTCGGCGAGGGCCTCGGCGGTGGCACGGTCGACGGCGTTGCGCACGCCGGGCCGGTCGATCTCGATGACGGTGACCGGTCCCCGCCGGCTGACGACGACGGTCATGACGAGGTGGGTCCGTGGACGGCGGAGCCGGTGGCGACTCCCGTGACGGTGCAGACGCCGAACCGGCCGTCGCGGTCGAACATGCTCGCCGAGGCGATGCTGATGCCGTCGACGATGACGAACTGGTCGGCCTCCAGGCCGATCTCGTCGCCATGGGGCGCCCGGGCGATGGCCATGGAGACGTCGCCGTTGATGGTCTCGACGCCGCCGGTGCCCATGCCGGTCACCAGGTTGGTGCAGTCGGAGACCATCGCGGCGCGGGCGAAGGGCGTCGTCTCCTCCCCGTCGAGGACGCGCCAGCCGCGGGTCCAGACGCGCTTGCGCTCGGCGGTGGCCCACTGTTCCGGGGTGTCCGACGAGACGTAGTCGCCGCTGCCGCCGGCCATCGCCAAGCGCGGTGCCTCGGGCGGCGGAGGGGCGGGTACGTGCGGGTCGGACCAGACGACACCGTCGGGCTGCGGTGCCCGGTGGTAGAAGGTGACGGCGGCGCGGACGACGGTCTTGTCGTTCTGGATGATCTCCGCCTCGGCGACGCGGATGCGGCGGCCCGAGCGGACGAGGCGGGTCCGCACGTCGAGGTGGCCCGAGCGGACCATGCGGAACATGTCGCAGTGCCAGCGCGTCCCGACGAGGCCCTCGCCGAACTCGGTGTCGAGGACCTGCGCGAGCAGGCCCGCGATCGCGGGCCCCGACAGGGTGCCGGGCGCCCAGCGGCCCTCCGCGGCGGGCAGCGAATCGAACCCGCCGCCGCTGCGGGCGAACTGCGCGGGCACTTCCAGGGTGGTCATTGCATTGGGTTTACCAGGCCGCGCGGGGCGCCGCGCACCCGCATCCGCCGGAACGCCACCGCGGCGGCGGGCATGGGGTACTGATGGAGCATGGGCGATTCGTTGTTCGTGAAGATGTGGCCGCGGCTGGTGCGCAACGAGCCGCCGCTGGTCACCGAGCTGCGCCGGCGCAACCTGGCCGGCCTGTCGGGTCGCGTGCTGGAGGTGGGCGCGGGCACCGGAACGAACTTCGCGCTGTATCCGTCCGAGGTGACCTCGGTCGTCGCCCTGGAGCCGGAGGACGCCCTGCGCGCCGAGGCCTCGGCGGCGGCGGACGCGCGCATCGAGGTCCGCCCCGAGCGGCTCGACGAGTACGTCGCCGACGAGCTTTTCGATGCCGTGGTGTTCAGCCTGGTGCTGTGTTCGCTGCCCGATCCCGAGGGCGCGGTACGCCAGGTCCGCGGCTTCCTGCGGCCCGGCGGCGAGCTGCGCTTCCTCGAGCACGTCGCCGCGCGGGGCGGGATGCTGGAGGGGTTGCAGAAGGCGGCGGACGCCACCGTCTGGCCGCGGCTGTTCGGGAACTGCCACGCGCACCGTGACGCCGTCGGGCTGATCAGCGGGGCCGGCTTCGCCGTCACGACCGTCGAGGACCGGATGCTGGCGCCCGCGTGGGTGCCGATCCCGACGTCGCCGCTGGTCCTCGGTCGCGCGCACGCATGACGATCGAGCCGCCGCGCCGGACCTCGACACGCGGTCAGGCGGCCTGGCCGCAGGTGCACTGGCATTCGGTGAGCGTGCCGCCCGCGGCGGCGGTGTGCCGCCACGCGGCGCTGCCGGGCACCAGGGCCGGCTCGGGCTCGTGCGTACCGTCCGCCGTGCCCGACGGTGCCGTCACGGTCGCCTCCCCAATGGCGGGCGCCGGGAGCGCCGCCGGCGCGCGACGCCACAGGGCCGGCGCGAGGATCGCTCCGGCGGCGGCGATTCCGGCGAGGAGCGCCCAGGCGGGGACGAGACCGAAGCGGTTCGCACCCCAGCCCGCGATGGGGTAGGCGACGAGCCACGCGAGGTGCGAGAGGGAGAACTGCGCGGCGAAGACGGCGGCCACATCGCCGGGTGCCGCGGCGGCGCGGAGCACCTTCCCGGTGGGCGTGATCGCCATCGCCGAGCCGGCGCCGCTCGCGAACCAGACCACCGCGGTCAGCGCCCACGACGGGGTGTCGGCGGCGGCCATCGCGACGGCACCCGCGGCCGCAGCGGTGAGCAGCGCTGCGCCCGTGAGCATCACGGACCGCTCGGTGAACCGGTCCAGCAGACGCGGGACGGCCAGCGCCACGAGCAGGGTGCCGCCGCCGGACGCGGCGAGCATCCACGCGACCTGGGATTCACTGCCGGCCAGTCGGTCGCGGACGTAGTTGACGGTGTTGACCACCACGATCGAGCCGGCCGCGGCCACCGCGAAGTTCACGGCGAAGACGCCCCGCAGGCTCGGGGTGCGGGCGAAGAGCCTGACGCCCGAGAGGATGCGCTCGGCGGGCCCACCCGAGGACGCGCGGCGCGCGTCGGGCACCGTCGCCCGGAGGACGAGGACCGCGGAGATCACGAAACCGACTGCGGTGCCGACGAACAGGACGTCGAAGTCGATGAGGAGCAGCGCGAGTGCGGCGACGACCGGGCTGACGAGGCTCTCCATCGTGTACGCGACCTGCGACGCGGACAGCGCCGTGGTGTACTCGCGCTCGTCGGTGATGATGTCCGGGATGACGGCCTGGAAGGTGGGTGTGAAGGCCGCCGATGCCGCCTGCAGGGCGCCGATGAGCACGTAGATCTGCCAGACCTCGGTGACGAAGGGCAGCGCGAGGACGATGGCCGCTCGCACGACGTCGAGGGCCACCAGGAAGGCCCGCCGCGGGAGCCGGTCGACGTACGCCGCGGCCAGCGGGGCGATGACGACGTACAGCACCATCTTGATCGTCAGGGCAGTGCCGAGCACGACGGCGGCCGCGGAACCCGCGATCTGGTAGGCGAGCAGGCCCAGCGCGACCGTGGTCAGGCCGGTGCCGAGCAGGGCGACGATCTGCGCGCTGAACAGCAGCCGGAAGTCGCGGTGCGCGAAGGGACCCACGGTGTCTCCTAGGGCGTCGGCGGGCGGTCAGTGGTGGTGCGCGCCGTGGTGGGCGCTGTGCGGCCCGGCGTGCGCGGCGGGCTCGTCGCGCCCGGCCGCGTCGGCGGCGGCCGACGGGGCGGCGGAGACGGGGTCCGCGGCGGCGGGGGCGGCCTCACCGGCCACCAGAGTGAAGTCCGCGGTCCGCACGGTGCCGGCGTGCTGGAAGTCGAGGAACAGCCGGTACGTGCCCGCCGACGGGGCCACGGCGTGGAAGCGGATGTCCGGACCGGCGGGGGTGGCGGGGTCCGTCGGGTCGCCCTCGGGGTGGACGTGCAGGAAGGCGAGGTCGCCGGCGCGCAGCGCGACGAGGTGACCGTAGGCGGCGAGGTAGGGCTGCAGGTCCGTGACCGGGATGCCGCCGCGGGTGACGCGGGCGCGGAGCTCGCCGGCCCCGCCCGGCAGGAGCGCACCGTCGAGCGTGACGACGTAGTCGTCGACCGTCGAGACGGTGCGGCGTTCGAGCAGGTCGCGGGGGCGGTAATCGCCGGGGACGGCGACGTCCGCGCCGAGCACGATGCCGGTGCCGAGCGCGGACGGCACGATGTCGGCGAAGAAGCGCCAGACGCCCGGGGTGAGGTCCAGTTCGACCGACCAGGTGCCGTCCGCGTCCATGACGGGGTGCACGTGCTGGAAGCCGCTGGTGTCGCGTTGGACGGCGATGAAGTGCAGCTTCCGGTCGTGCTGCACGTCGAAGTCGGTGACGGGGGCGTCGTCGGGGCCGAGGATCGCGAACTCGACACGGGTGCGGCCGGCCTCGAGGATATTCAGCGACGGGGTGATGCGGTAGCCCTGCTCCGCGGTCTGCAGCCCCTGCGGGGACGGCGCGACTGCGTGTGCACTGTGGTCCATGACGTGCTCCTTCGGTGTGCGTGCGCGGCGGATCCACCGTCGTGCCGGTACCCCCTGAGGGTACTTGAATTTATACCCCCTAGGGGTATATGCGTCAACCGTCTTCACGAAAGTGACACCGATGGATTCGCCCACGACGCTGGGTTCGCAGCGTCAGTCGTCGGGCACCGCCGCAAGGCGCGGCTTGGAGTAGTAGAGCGTGAAGCTGAGCCAGCTCCTGTCCTCGGTGATCTCGTCGTGCATAACAAGGTCCTCCACCTCGATGGTGCCCAATGCCTCGACGGTGTCGGCGAACCTGCGCAACAGCGCCGGCAGATCGTCCTGCCCGGCGCCCCGCGGGTTCCCCTGCGAGATCGACCTCAGCTGTACCCGGTCATCAGCCATGCCGCGATGGTGTCACGGTCGTCGCGCCTGGTCGAGGAGGTTTCACAGTCAGATTCGACAAGGAAACAAGTAAGGCCCCTGGCCAGTGTTTCCACTGATCAGGGGCCCTGCTGTCGTCTCAACCAACGAGTCGGGGTGGCGGGATTCGAACCCACGACCTCTTCGTCCCGAACTCGGCGTCCTGGGCGTTTGCGGCGTTGGCGCTTCACGGCGCGTACGGAAATTACCACGTCAGCGCGTTGTGGTCGTTGGCGCCGGATGGGGCTCGCTCCGGCTACTGCGGACTGGCTGCGGACTAGCAGTACCAGCGCCCGATGCGAGCGGGCTCCTTGGTGTAGAAGTCCGCCACGGGCTCACCAGGAACCACCTTCAGTAGTCCCCCGGACACTTCCACTCGGTCGCCGGTGGCGCGGTCGGTTATCGCAACCGCTGTGCCGCCGATGGCCTCGATGTCAACGTCGGGATCCTGCAAGTCCAGGGTCCAGGTGCCACGGTTGGCGCGGCCGCGCAGGTAGGTGACCATGTCGTCGTGACTGGACGTGGCAAACCTGCACTTGTGCCCCGCGATGGCGCCCCGCGGTCGCGCCCAGTAGAGATCTCCTTCGATCGTCACCTGGTGGCCGATCGTCTTAGCGGCAGCGTCGAGGGCCTGACGATCTTGCTCGTTGACTGGTAGGTCCATGCGCGCAATTCCACCTCAGCCGCCCGCGTTGGGCGGCCGCTTCTGGGAAATCTGCCGGGTGCGCGCGAGCGCGGGGCTGGCTAGCGGATCCGCCCGATCGTGCCCACCTGCATAAGTCCGCGTGGGTTGATACGGATGACCCTCGCATCGCCCGCAATGTGGACCTCCGACGCGCCCCTGTCGCACTCGAGCGCAACGTACCGAGCCAGCGCGAGCAACTGCTGGTCAGTGCCCTCAAATCCGTCGTGGACGAGCTGTGGCGGGATCGGCACCTGCGGAACGATCCAGAATCCCTCAGTGACGTTGTCCCTGCGCTCGAACGAGTCACGTGAGGAGAACGACTGTCGCAGTGGGGAGTGACGATCCGCAGAGAACGAGTAGATGTACGCCGTCGAGTGGTGCCCCTCGGCCTCGACGGGTAGGTCCGCCGATCGCATCGCGAGGAAGGCGGGGGTCATCTCGGCGACGGCGTGCGGCTCGGATGCGGCGGGCATCGCGGCGACCTGGTCGAGCCACGGGCTGACAACGTCGGCCAGCCCTGTGCCGGCGACGATGAAGCGTCCGGAGTCGGGCGCCCAGCACTTGGTGTAGTGCCGGCCCGCTTCACCGCCCATCCCGAACGTGTCCATCACGACGGCGATCTCGTCTCTCGCCAGCATGGAAATGAGCAACGTCATGCATCGACCGTACGGTCAGGCTCAGGTGCGCGGGATGATCTTCGCGAGGTTCTCGTTGAGGCGGCTCACGGTGCGCTGGTAGATCGCGCTCGCGCCGGGGATCGTCGGGAAGTCGGCGTCGACGACGGCCCGCGCCGCGGCGGCGACCTCCGGAGTCAGGGCGACGTCGTTGAGCGCGAGGAAGTAGACCGCGCCTTCGACGGCGTCGAGGGTCTCGCCGGCATCGCGGTCGGTGGTGACCATGCCGATCTCGGTGGGGCTCAGGACGCCGGCACCCGCGGCGAGGAGCGCCTCGAGGAGGTCCTCGTCGGTCATGGCGCGAAGGCCGTTGACGGCGTCGCGCAAGGTTGCTCCGTCCTTCGCGTCGAGGTGGCCGCCGCGCTCGATCAACGACTCCGCGACCGCGACGACCTCGTCCGCGAGATCGGCAGGGACTCGGCGGCCCTCCTTGTCGACGGAGGCGAGGAGCCAGAACAGCGCGTCGGCGGGGTCGCCGACGTCGATGAGGCTCTCGTCCGTGACCAGCTCGACGACGCCGGTCGCGGCGAGGATCCGGTGGTACAGGTGGCGGATCGCCTCGTCGAGAGTGCCGCCCGGCTCGATAGGGCGCATCGTCACAGCTCCCGGAGGTTGTGCTGCTCGGCCTCGACGCGCGCGATCTCGGCGGTCAGGTCGCCGAGCGCGGTCGTGATCCGCTCCCGCTCGACTCTCGGTAGGCGCCGCCACTGCAGGTCCGTGACCGCGGCGGCCTGGTGCGCGGTCCAGCCGTAGCGGGCCTGGAGCTCGGCGACCGCGCCGTCGATATCGTCGGCCGCGAACATGATCTCGAGGACGTCGCGGTGGTGGTCCATCGCCTCGGCGATCGCCACGAGGATGTCCCGGCGGGCCCGCTGCTGCTCGAGGGTGATCCAGGGATCGCGACCGGTCATGCCGCGGCCCGGTAGTTGTAGACGCTGGCGCGGCTGATGCCGTAGTCGGCGGCCAGCTTCGACGGGCTCTCGCCCGCGGCGAGGCGGGCGCGCAGCTCGGCGGCCTGGTCGTCGGTCAGCTTGGCCTTGCGGCCGCGGTACTTCCCGGCAGCCTTGGCGATCGCGATGCCCTCACGCTGCCGCTCGAGGATCAACGACCGCTCGAACTCGGCGACCGCCCCGAGCATCGTCAGCAGCAGCTCGCTCATGGGCGAGTCGTCGCCGGTGAACGTCAGCGCCTCCTTGACGAACTCGACGCGCACGCCGGCCGCGGTGAGCTCGCGGACGATGCGGCGGAGATCCTCGACGTTGCGGGCGAGTCGGTCCATGGAGTGCACGACGAGGGTGTCGCCGTCGCGGACGAATCGCAGGGCCTCGGCCAGCGCGGGCCGGTCGGCGGTCTTGCCGCTCGCCTTGTCGGTGAACATGCGGTCCACAGGGATCCCGTCGAGCTGCCGGTCGGTGTTCTGGTCCACGGTGGAGACGCGGACGTATCCGATGCGCTGGCCGGTGGCGGTCGCGGTGGTCATGGTGGCCTCTCGGGCGGTGGTGCTTGGTGGTGTCTAGTTGGACTCTATGGTGTTCCTAGACGACTGTCAATCAATACCGTTCTGGACTCTATTTGTACGTGGCGACCGGGCAGGGGCGGTGTCCAGCATGGGTGCACTCCAACTGAACGGCACGAGGGCGTGTCGCGGAAAGTTGTGCCACGCTGGTGTCCATGTGCCAGTACGACCGACGGTGCGAAGTAGGAACACACAGGCCGGGGACAGTGTGCCGCTACACGCGGCGAAGCGGTCGCCCTGCGGCGTCACCCTTCATGCAGCAGCCCGTCAATCGCACGAGCGGGGCAAGTCGTCGCGCTGCACAGACGACACCGCGATCGCCTGCAGCACGGACGGCGCGAGCGACGAGTGGTGCAGCGGGCGGTGATCTGCTCGTCTGGCTTGTCCTCGCGGCGGCGGTCCAGGACCGCCTGTGGCTGTTCTGGCTCGGTGTCGTCGCCGTCGGGATCCCCGCTGCCCTCGCTCTTGGCTGGACGTACCAGTGCTCGGCTTGGACGAAAGACGGTGCTACGCGCTGCAGGAATGCGCGGCCCGGGTTGTTCCGGCGCTGCCATCACCACCAGAGCACACCGTTCACGGCGTATGACTGGGCTGCATCGTTCGCGGGCATGGTCGCGACTGTCAACGCGATCGTCATGTGGCGGGTGCTGGTCGGATAGCTACACCGCCCGGACGACGCGGATGGTGATCGTCTGTGTGGTGGGTTCGGTCTGGGCTTCGTATAGGCCGTGCGGACCCCGCGACGGCGTCCATGAGGGCATTGAACTCGTCGGTATGGTCGTGATCGCCGCCGCTGATGTCACCGGCGCGCCGTATGCTTAGGTCCGTCATCAGACAGGGGTGAAACCCGCATAGAGCCCGCCGTCCCCACACAGCGAACGGAGGAAATGGTGAAGTACTCGACCGCCGCGACTGTCGTGGCGCTGATGCGGGATCTCCCGGGCAACCTCACGCAGAGCACCCTTGGCGAGGAACTGCTCGACTGCGGTTCCGCTGACGCGGTGTGGGACGCTCACGTTGGCGCGACCTTGATGTCCGTTCCTGGCTCGGACCCGGACCGTGACGGCGCCCAGCACGACATCGACAGGTGGACCGATCTCGGCTGGAAGGTCCTCACGGTCCTCGACTCCGAGTACCCGGATCGGGTGCGGGCGGCTCGGCGTCCCCCGTCGCTACTGATGGCGGAGGGGACGCTCGCCGAGGACACTCCCGCAGTGGCGATCGTCGGGTCACGTAGGGCGTCTGCTGCGGCCCTGGAGTTTGCCGCCACGGTGGCGCGCGGCCTGGTCGAGCATGACGTGACGGTTGTGTCGGGCCTCGCGGAGGGCGTCGACACCGCGGCGATGACTGCGGCTCTGGAGTGGGGGGGCCGAGTGGTCGGAGTTATTGGCACGGGCATCGATGTCGCCTATCCGGCTCCCAACCGCCTGCTGCAGAGGGCCATCGCTGACCGCGGCCTGGTGCTCACCCAGTTCCTGCCGGGATTCCGGGGAGCGAAGTGGGCGTTCCCCGCACGAAATCGGACGATGAGTGCCTTCGCTCAGGTCACCGTGATCGCGGAGGCCAGTGAGAAGTCCGGCACCAAGCACCAAGCATCCGAGGCCGTTGCGCACGGTCGGCGGCTGGTGCTGCACCGCAGCGTTGCTACGGGCACAACGTGGGGCCTTGACTTGGCCGGCCGGCCGGACGTGTTCGTCGTCGATACGGCCCATGAGGCGATCGAGCAGCTGGAGCGGATCGCCGCTGCCGACCAGTCGTTGCGCGCACGGCTGTCGACCCTGTCGGGCAGTGGGTGGTGACAGATCCGAACGAGGAAGGCCGTGACGCGGTTCGGACCGGTCTAAGCCGGATCTCCTACTTCCACAACGTCGAACCTGCCGGACCAGGAATCTGCACCGTGTGCCGACAGCCCTCCCCTTCCCATACGTGCGGCACGTGCTCAAACACGGAGGCCGCGCTCGACGGGCTGACCTGCGATCACACGTACTTCCTCTCATATACCGACGGGTGGAGCCCATCCGGACGTTCGCAGAGCGCGCAGACGATGCGTCTGTACAAGAGCACCAACCCGCCGGAACGCAGCGTCGCTGACGTCCACATGCTGACGAACATCGTCACATGGATACACGACCGATGTATGAGGCAGGCGGAGGACGGCCTAGATTGGGCTGCCGCGACTTACGTGCCCTCACGAACCCTACGAGTCGGGCACCATCCGGTGGCCAGGGTGGCAACGACCGTAGCGCGGCTGGTGGGAGACGAGCCCGACAGCAACGGTGAGCGCCGCATCCCTCGGCGCCGTATCGGGGTGGGTTCGTACGATGCTCCGAGAGTTGCTAACGCTGACCGGTTCGCGGTGCCTGATCCGGTGCGTCGCATCATCGACGGGAAGAGGGTACTGCTGGTTGATGACATGTGGACCACCGGCACGTCGGTCCAGTCCGCTGCGGCTGCCCTGAAGCTCGCGGGTGCGGCCTCGGTCACTGGCCTCTGCATTTCGCGGTGGCTGGCATGGAATTGGGATCCTCATGTACCGCTGCTCAAAAAGGTCACCTCGCGCGCCTATGATCCCTTCTCGTGCATCGCATTCGATCGGTGCTGCGACATACCCCGTGGTTGATCGTGCGACACGCTGCCGGAAGGTGGCCCGGCCTCAGCTGGGGTGACGCGCGAGGTAGCGGCTCAGTCGCGGGGTCCACTCCCAGCGGAGGTACGTGGCTACCTGCACGAGTGCCTTGACGGCGATGCGGGTGCCGCTGGTGATGGGCCGGACTTCGTGCGGGACGTCGCCGCGGAGGACCACTACGTCACCGATCCCGGGCTGCAGCACCTTTCGGCCGATCACGAGTTCTCCGCCCTCGTAGTCGACCCCGGGCTCAGACAGGTACAGCTGGGTGGCGAACGGGACGCGTCCGACGGGTTCGTCCATGCCGGGCAGGATGATGCCCTCGTAGCTGTTGTCGGTATGCCGACGCATGAAGTCCCCTTCGTCGTAGGTCAGGGCTTTCAGCTCGGCGAGCTCGGTGACACCGGTGTGGAAGTGCCTCTCGTCGGCCCAGCGGACGAGTCGGGTCATCTCGCGGGCCAGGTCAGGCGCGGTCTGCGCGCTGAGTGAGGTGGCGCCCGGGCGGTCGAGCCGCGCAGCGATCCCGCGGGCCACCTCGGCGATCATGGCTGCCTTGATGTGGAGCACCTTCGGGCCGGGCAGCGCCGTCGTGGTGGCTGGCGGAGCGGGCAGCATGTTCGTGCTCGGGCGGCCCTCGTTCTCGATCACAGCTGCTCCTCACCGTGGCTTCGGCGGGTCTCGGCCGTCAAGGCGTCAGCCGCGGCGCGTGCCCCCTCGATGAACGCGCGGGTGTCGTCGCGCTGGGCGAGCGGCTGCAGACCGTCGAGGAGGCGGCGCACCGCGTGGTGGCTGTCGTCCACCGGATTGGGCTGAGGTGGCACTGCGGGTGCATCGGGCGGGCCCACCTCGAGCGTGACCGCGTACATGCGTCGCTGAGACTGCACCGCGAGCACGGCAGGGTGATCGGCGGCGAGGCGGCCGGCATCGACCTCAGCGTCGGCGAGATCCGCGGCCACGGCGACTGTTCCGGCCATGTCCACGACGGCGGGCCACCGCGCAGCGATCTCGCTGCGGGCGGCGGCCAACTTCGCGTCCGGGTCGGTCGCGACGCGCACAGGGGGAGTGTCGGCGACGTCGACGAGCCAGCTCAGCGTGAGGTTCGCGAGCCGGGCTACCTCGGCGAGGTCACGGGTGGTCAGTGTCATTGCATGCCTCCTCGGCTTCGACGTCGATGGTCTCGACGGTGGTGTCCTCGCCCGCGGTGAGCTGCTGCAGTCGCGCCCGGATCACAGCGACGTCGCGGTCGATTTGCTCGCGGCCCTGTACCGTCGGCGCGAGCTGCCCGGCGTCCGCGGCGAGACCGAGCAGCGCGACGATCCGGTCCTGCGCCTTGAGCGCGGTCGAGATCATCTGCGCGGACCCGACGAGCGCCCGAGAGTCGGCGGACTGGATCCGCCGCACAGCCTCGCCGTACAGCCACTCGTACCGGGCGAGGGCGATCTCCCGGTACTCGGCGGCCGACTCCACGGATTCGCGCCGCACGAGCCGAGTCACGGCCCTGTGTGCGCTGCCAGGGCTCGCGTAGCCGACCTGGTCGGCGATGTCCGCCCACTGGGCACCGTCGCGTCGCATCCGCGCGGCCTCGACGGCGCGGAGGTGGTCGTCCACCTGGTCTGGTCGCACGATCGTCACCTCCTCGTCTACACCGTCGCTGATTTCACCGGTCATGGCGTCCTCGGTTCGTCGTCGGGCGCGGGGTCGGTTCTAGAACCGACCGGGCTGGCGGCGTGTTCGCGTCGGGCCTGCCGGATCTGGTCGGCGACGACCTGGACGGTGACGCCGTACCGGGTCGCGATCTGCCGGTGCGTCCAGTGGTCGGGGCCGGTGAAGCTGACGAGGCGCAACATCTGGGCGCGCCGGCACCGGAACCACGGACCGGTGCGGGGCGGATGCTGAGCGAGCTCTTCGGCGACCGGGTCGTCGTCGATCACGCGGACCTCCGGGTGTCTGTGGCGAGGCGGTAGCGCGCGCCGACGCCGGTTCCGTCAGGCGCGATCACCGTGCCCTGGTCCAGAAGCGATTCGAGGGCATCACCCAGGAGCCGTGGAGCGCGGATCTTCTCGTCACCGTGGCCGGTCCCGTACTTGCTGCCCTTGAGCCTCTTGTCGAGCTCGGTCCGGTTCGCGGCGCCCTCCGTGAGCTGCCGGTGAAGGCGGCCGGTCACCAAGGTCACAGCGTGCCGATACGCGTCCTCGGTCATGCCGAGCTCCGTGGCCCTGCTGCTGGCGCCGACGGTGGAGCTGGCGGAGCGGGCGGGGATCTCGGGCACGCTGACGGAGTCCTGTTGGGCGGGGCCCGAGGGCAAGGGGTTCGTGGAGCGCAGCGGAGCGGTTCCCGCGGCGGCCTCGATACCGGGCTCGGCCAGCACCCGCTCGACGTGTTCGTGATCCTGCCCGTCGTCCTGCGGTCCGATGCTCTGCCGCACTCCAGAACAGGCTGCCGCGAGAACCTCTCCACCTTCGCCTTGCGGCTCAGGTTCCGAGGACCTCTTGCCCTCGATCAGAGACCTACCGGACTCCGGTGCCATGCCTGATTCCGTGGCAGCCTCGTCGAGGTAGTCGGAGTCGGCGGCAGCGTGACCTTCCTGTTCCCGAACCTGTCCCACCCCACCTGTTCCGGTACTACCCGGCCCACCTGTCCCCCTCTCTATAGAGAGAGGGGGACGGGGACAGGTGCCGTCCCCGACTGTCCCGGAGTCGCTGGGGACAGGTGCGACCTGCGGCGATTGCCCGCCCACGGGTGCGCTGTCCCCGGGACTGGGGGACAGCACCTGTCCCGGAGCCTCGGGGACAGGTCGCATCCCGCCCTCAGCGCGTTCACGGCGGCGCTTGATCGCGGCGGTCAACACCTCGTTGCGGACCCGAACGTCGTGCTCAGCGAGAGTCGCACGCGCACGATCCCGGCCGTGAGCGAGCGGCACGTCGAGGCGGTCGAGGTGCTCTTCAACCTCGCTGACCGGATCGACCTGCTGCGTGACTGACGGGGTGCCGGTGACCGCGAGCGTGCAACGCCGCTCGTCGTAGTCGGCCGTCGGCTCGTCGTGCCGGCGCGGCGAAACCGCCGTCTCGGGAAGCTGGTGCCGGACGAGCCGCACGTCGTGCTTGCAGCCGCTCGGGGCGTCCTTGTGCTTCTCGCACTCGATGCTGGCCGTGAACTCCTTCTTGCCCTTGGTGAGGACCAGGTGAGACCACACGCCCGATGGCCAGGCGTTGGTTCCTCGATCCGACCCTGTCTTGCCCGTGTGGTGGATGACGAGCGCGGTGGTCCCGGTCTTGTCGACGATGTCCTCGACGGCACGGATGAGCGGCCCTTGTGCCGTGGAGTCGTTCTCCTCGACGCCGATGGAGCACTTCGCGCGGGTGTCCACGATGAGGAGCGCAGGCCGGTCCTCGATGCAGTGCGCCTTGACCTGGTCCATGTCGACGGGGCTGCCGAGCTGGATCGCACCGTTGTGCACGCGCAGGTGCGCGCCCACGGTGGCGGCCTCGACGTCGTGGACGTCGCACCATGCGAGGATCCGCTTACGCAGCCCGGCGGCGCCCTCCGCGGCGACGAATACGACGTCCTCAGGTTCGGTGGTCGCGAGGCCCGATGCGACTGTGCATGCGGCGTCGATCGCGATGAACGACTTGAAGGTGCCGTAGCCGCCGGAGAGCTGCGCGAGGGTGCCGCGGTAGAGCAGTGGGCGGCCGTCGGCGGCGCGGTACAGGGGCGGCGGCTCGCGGAGGCGTCCGAGGTCGTCGAGGGACAGCAGCCGCTCGGCGAATCTGTTCCCGGGCGGTTCGCCGGACTGGTGGTCGGTCACAGGGCACCGTCCACCGTGAGGTCGTCGGCCTCGTCGTCGCGCGGATCCTCGGCAGCCTCGGGTGCACCGCCGGGGCCGTAGACGATCCTCGCGGCTTCGGCGTGGGTGAGGCCGAGCAGCTGGAGGATGTCCGCCGTCGGGGCGAGGAGCCTGTGCCCGGTGCGCACGACGGTGATCCGGCCGGCGGCCTCGAGGGTCTTGAGTGCACGGTGGGCGGCGGACGCGGAGCCGACGCCGACGGCGGTTCCGAAGTCCGGCCAGGGGCGGACGAGGTGCTTCTCGAGGAGCGGCGTCAGGGCCTTCTGCTGCAGCGTGAGGGTGGTGGGTGCGGGCATGTGGGGCTCCTGCTGTGGGAGGCCCGGCCCAGCGCCAGCGGCGAATTGTGTGCTGGCGGTTTGGACGTGGGAACCTCGGCGGGTGCTCGGTCCAAAGCCAGCAGCGTGTCCGTACAGGCTACCGCGTTCGGTCCGGGCGGGAATGTATTGACGTGGCGCGGCGTGGGTCGCTGCGCGTACCGTCGGCGGTGCGGGGGCGGTGCCTTACCCAGCTCGATCGCAGAGGGCCGCCTGAAAGGCGGGGCCCGCCCCCGTGCACATCACCCGCCGCCGGTGTCGACGGGCCGCCAGACCCGTGCTGGGTACCCCGGCCGTCGGGGCGAGTCGGCCCAGCCTGCGTGCTCGATCTGTCCGGCCTCAGCCAGGTGCACCACGACGCCGCCGAGGAACGTTCGGTGCACCTCGAGCCACGCCCGCGTGGTGCGGGGAACGCGCTCATGCACCTGGTCGGCGACGAACGGTTCGCCCTCGGCGACGAGGGCGGCCAGCACGCGTCGTACGCGTGCGGGGTGGTCGATCATGGTGTCGCTCCAACAGGTTCGGTGTGCTGGTGGTCGATCAGGTCCGCCGCCACGGTGAGGCCAACGGCGAGCTGGCGGGCCTCGGCGGCGGTCAGGCAGAGCTCGCGGTCGATCTCGCCGTGCCGCTCGTCGAGCACGTCGAGGTACAACGACACGACGGCGTACTCGTTGAACCGGCCGATCGCGCTCGTGGACACGTGGGGCGCGAACCAGGTCAGGCCGTCGCGTTGCGGCTCGGGCTCCTCGAGGTACAGCTCCACCGTCGTCGAGGTGCTGACGCACGTCTGGTCGCTGCGGCCGACGGCGCCGTTCTGGTGGCCGGTGCCGTCGACGCACCAGGGCTCGCAGACTCGCGGGGAGATCATGCTGACCTCCGGCGGCGGGCGGCGACGATGGCGGTGACCTCGGTGACGGCGGAGCGGATCCCGTCGGCGACGGTGAGAGCATCGGCGGCGCGGAGGCTGACGACGTGGTCGCTCGCATCGTGCGGGTCGGCCGAGCGGTCCGCCAGCGCGACGAACACCTCGCCCGCGGGATCGTCGACGAACGTCGAGACGACCAACAACCGCGAACGCTCGACGTGCGGGACGGCCGCGAAGCACAGGTCAGGCAGGTGGTCCATCACTCGGCCGCCTCGAGCGTCGTGAACGCGATCGCGAGCGCGTCGAGCAGGTGGCTCGCTTCGAGAGGTTCGCAGCCGAGGACCGCGGCGAGGTCCCGCGCGGCCGCGGTGTACTCGGCCGCGCACACGCCGAGCGCGTCGAGCGTGCCGGGGTCGTGCGGCACGTCGACGGTGCCGGGCTCCGCCGTGCGGATCGCCACGCCGGCGAACTCGCCGAGCACCCGCGCGAGGTGGCCACGCCGAGTGGCGCGTGGGAATTGCTGGTCTACGCTGGTCATTGATCGGTCTCCTGGTGGGTGATCTGGTCGGAGGTCCCGGTGGCGTGCTTGGCGGTTCGCACCGGGGCCTCGTTCGTTCGGTCGGACGGTCGGGTGAAGCGGCGGGCGCCTTCGAACTCGTCGGCGCCGAGGCCGCAGTCCGCGTGGTCCTCGAGCGATCGGTAGCGGTCAGGCAGCGCGTTCGCCACGGTGGTCTCCTCCTGGTCTGGTTGCACTCTGGTGTCTACGCGCGCCGTCCTGCGCCCGTCTAGATGACTGCTTCGGCGCGTCGCCCGCGTGCGGCCGCCGGCTCTCGGACCGCTGTCGGCGCCGGAGATCGCCGTCCGCGACCGCAGCCGCCGCAGCGAGGACACCGCAGAACCCGGCGAGCAGGAACAGGTGTGTGCTCACCACGGACCACCGCTCGTCTCGGCCTGGCCGATCACCTGGTCGACGTCGCCGACGACCGAGCCGCTGGATCCGGGAGCGGCTTCGGTGCGCTGGCCCATCGCCAGGCCGTTGCGCTTCGCGGCCTCGACGGCTTCGGGGCAGTTGTCCATCCAGTAGATGGCGACGCGGGCGGGCAGGCGCCGGATCTCGCGGTGTCGGTGGCGGGGCCGGTCCCGCATGTCGGCGGGCTCGGGGCAGGCCGCGCCCAGGCGGTCGCACCACACCAGGGCGACGTGCCCGGCGATGGTCCTGCGGCCGATGAGCAGGCCCGCGCGCTTCGCCGCGGCGGCGAGCTCGTCGGCGTAGGTCTGGTCGTTCATGCGTGGTGGTCCTCTCGTGGTGATCGGGCGGCGGCCGCTTCGGCCATGAGGTCGTGCTCGAGGTAGTCGACGAACTCGTCGTACTGCTCGGCCGCCTCTTGCTCGTGCTGGGCGAGGATGGCCGCTTCGTGCTCGGCGGCGTAGTGCGCGCGGATGCCGGCGCGCTTAGCGCTGTAGCCGGGCCGGCGGGCGGTCACCGCTCCTGGTCCTTCCGCGCCTGGCTGACGCAGCGGTGGCAGACCCAGCCGAGGCCGGGCCGGTAGCGGCGGACCTCGCCACCGCAGTAGTCGCAGCCTCCGCTGGGCGGCTGCATGTACCCCGCATCGCCGGGGCGCTGCCGGGTCACGCGGCACCTCCACCGGTCTCGGCGTTCTCGGCGCCGGCCTGCACCCAGGCCTCGACGACCGCCGCGTCGTACAGGACCTTCCGCTTCCCGAGGACGATCGCCGCCGGTCCGGTGCCGATCGACCGCCAGTAGCGCCAGGTGTTCGCGCTTATGCCGTACTTGGCCTCCAGCTGCTTCGTGGTGAGCAGCACCCTCGGGCGCTCGTGTTCGTGGTCATGGGGGCTCCGTTCTGGTTGGCACTCGGTATCAGTGTTGCCGAGCGACTGCGAATAGGTGTAACACTGATTTCATGATGGCGTCAACAGCGAAACGGATTACCGTTGGGGTGTGGCAGATGAGACAGGTAACCCGTGGGGCACCACCGACCCGGCTCCCACCGTCGTCGGCGGACGCGACGAGACAGAGGCGCGGATCGCTCAACGGGTCCGCGCGATCCGCGAGGCGGTCGGCATGAGCCAGGCGCAGGTCGCCGAAGCGATGACGAAACGCGGGTACTCGTGGCAGCAGGTCACGACCTACAAGGTTGAGAAAGGCGAGAGGAAGCTATATCTCGCCGAGGCTCGTTCTCTTGCAGGGATTCTCGGCGTCAGTATCGACGATCTCCTCAGCCCGTTTGAGCCCGTCGACAAGTTCCTGAGCGTGCGACTCCGCGCCTCGGCGGACCAAGTGGTCGACGCGATTGTGAGCCTCGGGCAGGACGCAATCCACTTCGCAGGCGTGATGCGAGAGGCTGGCCGCGACGACGCAACCGAGCGAATACAGTCGATCATGAGTGCGGCGATCTACGCCAAGGACTACGAACTGCCAGGCGTCACGATTCACGAGTTTGAAGTCGGTCTGCAGGTTGCAATCGACGGGATGAACGACCACACCAAGGGCCGGTTCGCGCGCGACGTCGCGGCCGCGATCGAGCGCCAGAGCGGGACCGGCGATGGTGCATCCGCAGCGCCGTAACCGTCGCGCCGGAGTCGAGGATCGGTGGACGCGCACCGTCCGTGACGAGCACGGAAACGAGCAGCGCGTGCCGTCCGCGCAGCACGGGAAGGGCCGCCGCTGGCGAGCCCGGTACGTCGACGCCGATGGCCGCGAGGTCGCTCGCGGGTTCACCCGGAAAACGGACGCGCAGGCGTGGCTGGACGAGGTGACGTCGACGATCGTGGCGGGGACGTACGTCGCGCCCGGCGCCGGCACCGTGACCGTCGGCGCGATGCACGAGCAGTGGCTCGGCACTCAAGGGCACGTGAAAGCGTCCACCCTGGCCGCCCGAGCCTCGGCGTGGTCGACGCACGTCCGCGACACTTGGGCGGGCAAGGCAGTCGCCGACGTGCAGACGTCTGCGGTGCGGGCGTGGGTCGCGGACCTAGCCGCGGGCGGGTCGCAGGCGGCGACGATCGAGAACGCGCTGGGCGTGCTCCGCATGGTCCTCGCGCTCGCGGTGGAGGATCGGCGGATTCCGCGGAATCCGTGCGAGGGGGTGAAGGCACCCCGCCGGAAGCACAGCGCGCGGGCGTACCTCACGCACGGCCAGGTCGCCGAGCTCGTCGAGGCGATGGACCGCGACGGCGACGTAATCCGGTTCCTCGCCTACACGGGCCTGCGGTACGGCGAGATGGCGGCGCTACGGGTGCAGGACTTCGACATGCTCCGGCGGCGGATGAACGTCACCCGCTCGGTCACGGAGGTGTCGGGGAAGCTCACGTGGTCGACGCCGAAGAACCACGAGCGGCGGTCCGTGCCGTTCCCCCGGTTCCTGGTCGCGGAGCTGGCCGGACGGATGGAGGGCAAGGGCCGCGAGGATCTGGTGTTCCAGGCGCCGGCCGGTGGCGTGCTGCGGATCGCGACGTTCCGCACGCGGGTGTTCAACAAGGCGGTTGAGAAGCTGCGCGGCATCGACGAGGACGGGGAGCCGACGACGGACTGGCCGCGGCCGACGCTGCACGATCTGCGGCACACCGCTGCGTCGTTGGCGATCTCCGCCGGGGCGAACGTGAAGGCGGTTCAGACGATGCTCGGGCACGCGTCGGCGGCGCTGACGCTGGACACGTACGCGGATCTGTTCCCGGACGATCTGGGTGCGGTTGCGGACGCTCTGGACGCCGCGGTGGAGGCTCTGGCCGGATCTACTGCGGACGCACTGCGGACGGAGCCGGATTCGGGCCTCGCGGTGTCGGGGAACAAGTAAGGCCCCTGGCCAGTGTTTCCACTGATCAGGGGCCCTGCTGTCGTCTCAACCAACGAGTCGGGGTGGCGGGATTCGAACCCACGACCTCTTCGTCCCGAACGAAGCGCGCTACCAAGCTGCGCCACACCCCGTGACTGTAACAACCTGCAATAGGTTACTACAGGCACCGTCGGGCAGGAAATCGGCAGGTCAGACCTGTACTGCCTCCGGCGCGACAACGGGCCCCAACTCGACCTCCCGGTCGCGCACCGGCGCTCCGACGAGGGTGAGCAGCGAGGCCTCCGGACGGCAGAAGGTGCGGAACGGCGCCCACGGCGACGTACCGAGGCCGGCGCTCACGTGCAGCTTCATGTGCGCGCCCCACGCGGAGGCGCCCTTCACCCGCGACCGGTCCAGGCCGCAGTTGGTGATGAGTGCGCCGTACACCGGCAGGCACAGCTGTCCGCCGTGCGTGTGGCCGGCGAGGGCGAGGTCGTAGCCGTCGGCGGCGAACCGGTCGAGCACGCGCGGCTCCGGCGAATGGGTCAGCGCGAGCCGCAGGTCGACGGACTCGTCGGCGCGTCCGGCGATCGTCTCGTACCGGTCCCGCTCGATGTGCGGATCGTCGACGCCCGCGACGGAGATGGTGACGCCGCCCGCCTCCAGGCGCCGCACCGCGTGCGTGGCGTCCAGCCAGCCGCGCTCGGAGAACGCGGCCCGCAGATCCTGCCAGGGCAGCGGCTCGCCGTGCTTGCGCTCGTGGTTCTTGTCGAAGTACTTGGCCGGATTCTTGGGCGTCGGCCCGAAGTAGTCGTTGGAACCGAAGACGAACAGACCGGGCCGGGCGAGCAGCGGATCGAGCGTCTGCACCACCGACGGGACGGCCCGCGGGTGCGACAGGTTGTCGCCCGTGTTCACCACGAGGTCGGGCTCGAGCGCGGCCAGCTCGTGCACCCAGGCCTGCTTGAGCCGCTGACCGGGCGTCATGTGCAGGTCCGAGATGTGCAGGATCCGCAGCGTCGGCGAGCCGGGCGGCAGGATCGGCAGCGTGTGCTCGCGCAGCGTGAAGGCGTTGCGCTCGAAGACGGTGGCGTAGGCGATGGACGCGACGCCCGCGCCCGCCAGGCCGGCTCCGGCACGGAGAAGAGGATGTACTGCCATTCCCCCAGGATACTCAGCTGCCGCGCCCTCGCACACCGCGTAACTTGGTGGACATGTCAGAAGTGAAGGCCGCTATCCGCGACGACCTCAAGACGGCGATGAAGGCCAAGGACACCCTGGTCACCGGCACGCTGCGCATGCTGCTCTCGGCGATCCAGAACGAGGAGACCTCCGGCACGGCGCACGCGCTGACCGATGAGGAGTTCCTCAAGGTGGTCGCGCGCGAGGTGAAGAAGCGCGGCGAGGCCGCCGAGATCTTCGAGTCCAACGGCCGCGACGAGCTGGCAGCCAAGGAGCGCGCCGAGGCCGAGGTCATGTCGCGCTACCTGCCGAAGCAGCTCAGCGACGACGAGCTGAACGACCTCGTCGACGCCGCGGTCGCCGAGGTCACCGCCGAGCTCGGCGAGGCCCCGACGGTGCGCCAGATGGGCCAGGTCATGAAGGTCGCCAACGCCAAGGCGGCCGGCGCCGCCGACGGCAAGCGCCTCTCGTCCGCCGTCAAGGCGAAGCTCGCGTAGTGAGTAAGCCGAGCCGGCCCGGCGCGATGTGGCTCTGGGTCCTCGTCTCGCTCGCCGCGGGCGCGGGGGCGATCGCCCTGTACGTGACCGCCATCATCCAGTGTTCGGCGCTGCTCGGCACAATCGGCTACCCGGGGAACTTTCCCGCGTCGCCGCTGGGCGTGCGCACCATCACGATCCTGATCATCGCGATCGCCGGGCTCGTGGCCGTCGCGGCGATGGCGTTCACGGGGCTGTTCGCCCTGTTCGGGCAGCGCTGGGCGACCGCGCTGTACGGCCTCGCGGCGTTCGTGAGCGTCCTGCTCGCCGCCGCGTCGGCGCTGCTCGGCAATGCCCGCGACTACACCGATCCGGTGAGCCGCTTCGGCGTCGACCACAACGGCGCGCCGCTGGCGGGCCTGCCCATGTGGGGCGCGGTGATCGTGATGTTCCTGATGCTGCTCTCGCTCGTCCTCACCCGCCCGGTGTACCGGTACGCGGTCGAGCGCAGCGGCGCGTGACTCAGAGCGCGCCGAGGGCGTAGCCGCCCCACACCGCGACGACACTCGCGCCGAGCGTCACCAGCCCGTAGACCGCGCCGTCCCGGTAGCGCTTGTCCCGCAGCAGCGTCAGGGTCTCGACGGTGGCGGTGCTGAAGGTCGTGTAGCCGCCGCACACGCCGGTGCCGAGCACCGCCAGCGCCGTCCCGCCGAGCGCGCCGCCGGCGACGGCCCCGGCGAGGAGGCCGAGCACGAACGAACCCGACACGTTGATCGCCGCGGTCGCCCAGAAGGAGAGGCGGGCGCGCAGCGCACCGTCGGCCAGGAAGCGCAGGACGGCCCCGAGGCCCCCGCCCAGCGCGGTCAGAAGAATCATCGGCGCACCACCGCCGCCCCGGCGAGCGCCGCGACGAGGCCGAGGAGCACCGTCGCACCCGCGTACAGCGCGCCGACGGCCGGGGCCGCGTCGTGGATGTCCAGCGCGAACGCGCTGTACGTGGTGAGGCCTCCGCAGAAGCCGGTGCCGAGCAGCAGGCGGATGCGGCGGTGCCGCTCGTCGTCGGGCCGCTGGGCGAGTGCCTCGGCGATGCCGCCGAGGAGGAACGCGCCGGCCATGTTCACCGCGAACGTGGCCCAGGCGAACGGCGTGTGCGGCAGCCAGTGCCCCACCCCGGCGCGGACGAGGGTGCCGGCCGCGCCGCCCAGGAAGACGAGCCCCAGGGCGGCGGGCCGCAGCAGCGTGCTCAGGGGTCGGTCAGACCGCGGTGGTCAGGTCGACGTCGATGTTGCCGCGCGTCGCGTTGGAGTAGGGGCAGAGCTGGTGCGCCTTGGCGACGAGGGCCTCCGCGTCGGCCTGGGCGAGGCCCGGGAGGGTGGCCTTGATCGCGGCGTTGATGCCGAAGCCCGACTCGGTCTTGCCGAAACCGACGGTCACGTCGACGGTGGTGTCGTCCGGGACGGCGACCTTCTCGTTGCGGCCCACGGCGCGGATCGCGCCCAGGAAGCACGCCGCGTAGCCGGCGGAGAACAACTCCTCCGGGTTGGTGCCCTCGCCGTTGCCGCCCATCTCCTTCGGGGGCCGGGTGTCCAGGTCGATGCGGCCGGTGGCCGACTTCACGTGCCCGTCGCGACCGCCACCGGTGGCGGTCGAGGAGATGGTGTAGACGACGTCCAAGCTCATATCCGGCGCTCCTTCGCGTAGGTGCCCGCCCGGTCCGGGCGGCGTTCCCCTACGACAGTAGTCCCGATCACAACCCGCCTCCGGGCGATGCTCCGATCCACCGCCGGGCAGCGGATCAGGGCGCGCAGTCGGGGCAGTAGCCCCAGAAGGTGACCTCGGCCTCGTCGATGACGAAGCCGTGGTCGTCGTCCGCGGTCAGGCAGGGCGCGGCGCCGACGGCGCAGTCGATGTCGACGATCTTCGCGCACGACCGGCACACCAGGTGGTGGTGATTGTCGGCGACGCGGGCCTCGTACCGGACCGCGGAGCCCGCGGGCTCGATGCGCCGGAGCAGGCCCTTCTCGGCGCACACGCGCAGCACGTCGTAGACGGTCTGCGTGGCGACGGTGCCGAGCCTGCCGCGCAGGTACTCGGCCACGTCGTCGGCCGTGGCGTGCGGGTGACCGTCGAGGTAGCCGAGCGCGGCGACCCGGGGCGCGGTGATCCGCAGCCCCACGCCCCGCAGTCGGTCCTCGGCGGTGTCCACCTCACTCATGCGAAATAGAGTACGCCCGACTTTGGAATGATTCCAGGGTCAGTCGCCGGGTGTGAGCAGACCGGCGACCCGCCCGCGCCACTGCCGCTTCCCCAGGTGGGGCGTCCCCAGGAACTCGTCGATCACGGGGGCCAGCTCGTCGGCCCGGGTCACGAGGTCGACGTGGCCCCCGTCGTGGCGGTACAGCGTCGCCCGGGGCAGCAGCGTCTCGAAGATCCTCCCGTTGATCATCGGGATGATCGGGTCGTCCTCGCCGAACACGAGCAGCGTCTTCTGCCGGATCACCGGCAGCGCGAAGATCGACGTCCACACCGAGCCGGCGAGCAGTTGGTGCAGGTAGCCCATCTTCGAGCCCGCGTGCATCTGGCGCGAGAAGGTCTCGGCGATGTCCTTGCCGTCCTGCCGCACCGTGCCGCCGTACAGCTCGCCGGCGACCTGCGCCGCGTACTCGGGGTCGCGGAACCGGCGCGGCGTGACCATCTTGCGCAGCACCCGCGGATCGCCGGGCACCATGATCGCGCCCGTGCCCGTGGACACGAGGATCAAGCGCCGGCACCGCATCGGGTTCTGGAAGGCGAACTGCTGCGCCAGCGCGCCGCCCCACGACAGCCCCAGGATGTCGACGACGCCGATGTCCAGCTCGTCCAGCACCCGGCCCAGCACCCACGCCAGGTACGGGAAGCCGTACGGCAGGATCGACGTGGGCGACTCGCCGGTACCGGGCACGTCGAAGCGCAGCACCGGGCGTTGCGGATCGAGCGCCGCCACGAACGGGTCCAGCACCTCCAGGCTCGCGCCGATCCCGTTGCACAGCACCAGGGGCACGCCCACACCGGGCCGGTAGCGCACCCGGATGCGCTGGCCGCCGGTCGCGATCAGCTCGTCGGGCGGTTCGACGTCCGTCGCCCCGTCGCTCGTCGTCTCGTCGCTCATCGGTACAGCACCACCGTCTCGGCGATGCAGGCCGGGCGTTCGGCGCCGTCGACCTCGTAGGTCAGGCGGATGACGGCCTCGATCCCCGCCGGCTTCTCCTGCGCCCCGGCCAGTTCCACGGCGGCCCGCACCCGGGATCCGACGGGGACGGGCGCCGGGAAGCGCACCTTGTTGAGGCCGTAGTTGACGGCCGCCTGCACCTTCTCGACGACGAGCGCCTCGGCGATGAACAGCGGCGCCAGCGAGAGCGTGAGGTAGCCGTGGGCGATCGTGCGCCCGTACGGTCCGGCGGCGGCCTTCTCCGGGTCGACGTGGATCCACTGGTGATCGCCCGTCGCATCGGCGAAGCGGTCGACCCGGTCCTGGTCGATGGTCATCCACTCGGTGGTGCCGAGCGGCCGCCCGACGAGGCCGAGCAGGTCCTGCGGGGTGGAGATCGTGGTGGTCATGCGTTCCTCACTTCTCGTGCACGAAGGTGCCGGGCGCCGGGGCGAGCGGCTCGTAACCGGGGGCGCCCAGCTGGGTGGGCGCGTCGACCTCGGCGCCGCTGCGTTCGCCCAGCCAGGCCAGGTGGTGCGGCCACCAGGAGCCCGCCTGCTTCTCGGCGGCCTCGAACCACTCCTCGGGCGTCTGGTCCTGCAGCACCGGACCGGTGCGGAACGACGACTTCGGATTGCCGGGCGGGTTCACCAGCGCGGCGATGTGGCCGGCGGTCGACAGCACGTAGGTGTTGTCCTTGCTGCCCAGCAGCGCGGCGCTGCGCTCGGTGGCCTGCCACGGACAGATGTGGTCCGAGATGCCGCCCAGCACGTAGGCGTCGCACTCGATCTTCGACAGGTCCACCGGGGTGCCCATCATCATCTGCTCCCCCGGCGTCACCAGGGTGTTGTGCAGGCCCATCATGACCATGTCCTTGTGCAGGCTCGCGGTCATCCGGGTGGTGTCGGCGTTCCAGAACAGCACGTCGAACGGCGCCGGCGACTTCCCCTGGATGTAGTTGTTCACCCAGTACCGCCACACCAGGTCCGTCGGGCGGAGCCACGCGAACATCTCCGCCATGGCGGCACCGTCGAGATAGCCCTTGCTCGCCGAGCTGCGGATGGCCGCCTCGGCGCCGCGCTCGCTGGCCAGCGCGGAGCCGAGGCCCGCGTGGCTCTGGTCGAGGACGGTGACACCGAGCGTGAGCCCGGCGATCCGGTCGCCGTGGCCGGTGGCGAACAGGTGCGAGATCATCATCGACGTGAGGATGCCGCCCGAGCAGGTGGCGAAGACGTTCGCCTTGTCGGCGCCCGTGATCACCTCGAGCGCGTCGAGCGCCTTGACGATGGACTCGCCGTACTCGTCGAAGCCCCAGTCCCGGTGCCGCGCCGACGGATTGCGCCACGAGATCGCGAAGACCTGCTGGCCGCCCTTGACGTAGTACTCGATCAGGCTGCGGCCCGGCGCGATGTCCATGATGTAGAACTTGTTGATCACCGGCGGGACCAGCAGCAGCGGCACCTCGCGCACCTGCTTGGTCTGCGGGGCGTAGTGGATCAGCTCGAACATCCGGGTGCGCAGGACGACGGTGCCCTTGGTGGTCGCCAGCGTCTCGCCCACGGTGTACGCGTCGGGGTCGATCATCGACGGGATGCGGGGCGTGCTGGACATGTCGCGGGCGAAGTTCTTCGCGCCGCGCAGCGCCGAGAGGCCGCCGGTGTCGATGAGCGCCTTCCATCCCAGCGGGTTGAGCAGGGGGCTGTTGGTCGGCGACAGTCCCTCGATGGCGTTGTCGAGGACGAACCGCATCTTCTCGGCGTCCTTCCAGTCCAGGTCCGCGTCCTCGTAGAGCTGGTCTGCGGTGTCCGAGGCGGCGAGGTAGGCCTGCTCGACGCGGCGCAGCAGCGGGTTCTCCTTCCAGGCCGGGTCGGAGAAGCGGAAGTCGCCCTTCTTCGGGGCGCGCTGGCTCTTGCCCGCGGCGATGAGCCCGAGCTCCTTGACCAGCCCCGCGCCGCGTTCGGCGACGGTGACGGGCTTGCCGGCGAGCGACTGCGCCATCCGCGCCCACGCGGCGTTCGGCATCATGCGGGAGGCGAAGGACTTCGTCGAGTTGACGAGGAGCATGTCGAGCGGGGCGCCGAACTCGTCCTCGGGGGTCTGATCGGTATCGGTGGTGGTCATGGCAGTGCCTCGACTCTCTGGAGGTTCGGGTTCTAGGCGGAGTACTCGGACGGGATGCTGATGTCGCGCTTCTGGACCTTGCCGGTGGCCCCCTTGGGCAGCTCGGCCAGCAGCCAGACGTGGCGGGGGTACTTGTACGAGGCGACGCGCTCCTTGACGAAGTCGCGGACCGCCTCGGCGGTCAGCGTGCTGCCGGCCTTGAGCGCGACGGCCGCCCCCACCTCCTCACCGAGGGAGGCGTGCGGGATGCCGACGACGGCGGCCTCGGCGATCTCGGGGTGGCTGTAGAGCACCTCTTCGAGCTCGCGCGGGTAGACGTTGAGCCCGCCGCGGATGATCATCTCCTTCTTGCGGTCGACGATCGAGAAGTAGCCGTCCTCGTCGACGATGCCGATGTCCCCGGTGGAGAACCAGCCGTCGGCGTCGATCGCGGCGGCGGTGGCCTCGGGCAGGTTCCAGTAGCCCTTCATGATGTTGTGGCCGCTGATCTGCACCTCGCCGCGCTCGCCCTGCGGGACCTCGTTGCCGGCGTCGTCGACCACCCGCATCGAGACGCCCTCGATGGGGGTGCCGATGGTGCCGGGCTTGCGGGGCTTGTCCGGGTGGTTGAAGCAGGCGACGGGCGAGGTCTCGGAGAGTCCGTAACCCTCCATGATGATCGCGTTGAAGGCCTTCTCGAAGTCGGCGATCACCTGCAACGGCAGGGCGGCGCCGCCCGAGCCGCAGGCCCGCAGCGAGGAGACGTCGTCGCCGGGCTGGAGGGCGGCGACCAGCGCGGCGTACATGGTGGGCACGCCGAGGAACACGGTCACGTGATCGCGACCGATCACCTCGATCGCCTTGCGCGGGTCGAACCGCGGGATGAGGGTGAGCGTCGCGGCGAAGCGGACCGCGGCGTTGAGGCCGCAGGTCAGGCCGAAGACGTGGAACAGCGGCAGGCAGCCCATCACCACGTCGTCGTTGCTCAGGTGCAGCAGGGTGCGGCCGGAGATCTCGCAGTTCATGCCGAGGCCCTGGTGCGTCAGTTCTGCGCCCTTGGGCTTGCCGGTGGTGCCGGAGGTGTGCAGGATGACCGCCGTGTCCGACGGTTCGCGGGGCTCGACCGCCGCGGTCGGCTCGTACTTCGCGAGGAGGGTCGCGAGGGCCGCGTCGTCGCCGAAGTGGCAGGACGCGCCCGCGGCCGTGGCGCCCGCCTCGGCGTCGTCGGCGAAGACCGGCGTCGCGAACAGCGCCTTGGCGGAGGTGTTCGCCAGGTAGTACTCCACCTCGGCCGCCTTGAGCAGGGGGTTCATCGGCACCGCGATGGCGCCGCGCCGCATGATGCCGTAGAAGACGATGGCGAAGGCCGGGGTGTTGGGGAGCATGATGCCCACCCGATCGCCGGGCGCGATGCCCTGCTCCGCGAGGTAGGTCGCGAACCGCGCGGCGGCGTCGTCGAACTCCGCGTAGGTGAACTGGAGATCGTCGCACTTCAGGGCGACGGTGTCCGCGTGCGAAGCTGCGGCGGCGGTGAGGTTCTCGGCGAGGTTCGTCATCGGAGGTCCTTCGTGGGCGGGTGTCGGATTCGTCCTCTACAGAGTGACCCGGAACACCCTGTGGCGTCGATGGTGACGCAAACACCTTTCCGCCCGCTGAGGTGTCACGAAACACAATCACCACAGCTTGGAATTGCAGTGTGATGACTAGCCGGCTTTGCCAGCGTCCACCTGCAGGCGGACTCGGGCGTCGACCTCGAAGGCGAGGCACAGCTCCGCCACCTCCCGCGGTGAGCCCACGGATCGGCCGGTCAGCTGTTCCACACGCCGTAGGCGGTGCCGCACGGTGTTGGGGTGCACGAACAGCTCGGCGGCGGCGTCCTTGACGTTCCCGTCGTGCGCGACCCACGCGCGGAACGTCGCGAACAGGGGATCGCGATCCTCGTCGGGCAGTTCGTAGAGCCCGTGCAGCACGCCCCGGGCCAGGTCGACGGTGGTCTCGGGCGCGGCGATCGCGGCGGTGCCGAGCACGGAACCGTCGAACACCGAGACGCCGGTGCCCGGCCCGACCAGCTCGCGGCGCGCGAAGGTGAGCCCCTGCGGGGTGTCGCGCAGGTCGCCGAAGGGCGCGCTCACGCCGACCCGGGCGACGGCCACGCGGCGCAGCAGGTCGATCACCGCGGCGCGCACCGCCGGCGTGGGGGCGTGGACGATGCCGATCTGCTGGTCCGGCAGGAGCCTCCACGCGGAGTAGGCGTCGATCGCACGCAGCCGGTCGGCGATGCCGGGCAGCGGCGACCGCCCCACCTCGGTGGTCGCGGCCGCCACCGCGAGGTACGGACCCGTCGTGGGGATCCGGAGCAGGGTCGCGATCTCCCACAGGCTCTGGTCGCTCGGAATACGGCCCTGCAGAAGATGTTCCGCCAGCGCGTCGCGTTCGGCGGCGTCGTCGAGCGCCTGCTCGGTGGTGCGGTCCCGGTGCGCGCCGGCCATCGCGTCGACGAACTGGTCCTGCGCCTCCCACATGTGCTGCGTCGCGAGGAGCAGCGCCTGCCGGCTCAGCTCGGGCCGCGCCTCCGCGATCGCGTGCACCTCCTGCCACACGCGGTGCACACCGATCCGGTAGGCGTGCATGATGGCCGCCAGCGGCACCCCGATCTCGGCGCGGGTGCGGCCGGTCTCCGCGGCCGGGGCGGTGTCGAAGGCGCTGTCGGTGAGCGCCCGCACCATGTAGCTGAGGTTGTCGCGCACCGCGGCCGTCACCATCTCCTCGGAGACCGCGCCCGCGTCGGCGTAGAACGGGATCTCGCGCCGGATCGACGCGACGACGGAGACCGTGATCTCGCCCATGCGCGCCGTCAGAGCGTCCCGGATCTGCGCGATCTCGGCGTCCACGGCATCACTCACAGCTGCCGATTGTCCTGGTTCCCGTGTCCGCGCGTGCCGGATTCGGCTGGCTAGACTCCGCGCATGGACCTCATCCGGCACCTGCGCTTCTTCGTCGCGGTCGCCGAGGAGCAGCACTTCGGCCGCGCCGCCGACCGGCTCGGCATCACGCAGCCGCCCGTCTCGGCGGGCCTGCGCCGGCTCGAGGAGGCCCTGGGGGTGACGCTCATCGACCGCAGCCGACGGGGCGCCGACCTCACCCCGGCGGGACGGGAGCTGCTCCCCCGGGCGCGGGTCATGGTCCGCGACGCGGACCGCTTCGTCGCCGAGGCGGCGCGCCTGGGCGCGGGCACCGGGGAGCGGCGGGTGGCTCTGTGCGACGCGCTCGGTTCGACGGTGGCCGCCGCGTGCGCCGCCGCGCTCACTCCCGGCGGCGACGGTGCGCCGCTCACCCTCTCGGCCGGGGCTTCACCCCAGCTGGCGCGGGCCGTCGCCGAGGACCTGCTGGACGTCGCCGTGGTGGAGCATCCCGTGCTGGGGGACGGCGCACCGTCGGGGCCCGTGATCGCGCTGCCGCGGGACTTCCTGGTGCCCGACGGTTTCCGGTCGACGCGCCTGCGCGACCTGTCGGCGCTGGCGGTGGCGCTGCCGCCGCGCGCTGCGAATCCGCCCGCGGCGGACCTTCTCCTGGACCGGCTCACGGCGCGGGGCATCACCTCCACCGTGCTCATCTCCGAGACCGAGGCCGCCGCGCACGCGGCCGTGGCGGCGGGCCTCGCGTTCACTCCGGTCCTCGCGGGGAGCGTCGTCCCCGACGGCACCGCACGCCGCCCCGCGACGGATTTCCCGTTGCGGGTCAAGGTCCTCGGCCGCCGCGACCATCCGGACGCCGCGCGACTCGAGTCGGTGCTGTGGCGGCTGGGCCGGTGACCGCCGCCGAGCGGATCGACGCCGTCTTCGCCGACGCCGGGTGCAACGGCTGGCTGCACGCTCGCGTCGTGGGGCACCCGGCCGCGCTGTCGGTGCGCGGCGCGCAGGCCGTCGTGCCCGCCTCCGTCTACAAGGTGGTCCTGCTGGTCGCCGCTGCGCGGGCCGTCGATGCCGGCCGACTCGATCCCCGCGCCCGGATCACCGTGGACCCCGCGGTGTCGACGCCGGGGCCGACGGGGATCGCCACGCTGTCGGATCCGGTCGAGATGAGCGTGCGCGACCTGCTGCGGTCGATGGTCGCGGTCTCGGACAACGCCGCGGCGGGGGTGCTGATGCGGCTCGTGGGCCTGGCCGCCGTGCAGGAGGCCGCCCGCGACCTGGGGCTGCGCGGCACGCGGATCGTGGGCGGCGACGCGGAGATCCACGCCGCGATGATGGCGGAGACGGATACGCACACCGTCGCCGAGGCCTTCGCGGCGCTCGCCGACGACGACCTCGCCCGGCCGGTGCGCGCCTACGACCCGACCTTCGGCAGCGCGACCACCGCCGCCGACATGACGGCCCTGCTCGCCGCGGTCTGGTCCGATACGGCGGCGTCGGCGGAGCAGTGCGCCTTCGCCCGGTCGGCGCTCGCGGGCCAGGTCTTCCGGCACCGCATCGCCTCGGGTTTCGGTTCGGCCCCGTCGATCGCGGGGAAGACCGGGACGCTGGGCGCGCTCCGCAACGAGGTAGCGGTCGTGACCTACCCCGGGGAGCACCCCGTGGCGGTGGCGGTGTTCACGCACGCGGCGCGCAACGATCCGAGCCTGCCGCGGGTGGACGCGGCCATCGGGACGGTGGCGGCCATCGCGGTCGACGCGCTTCGCGTACCGCTCGACCAGCATTGATAGCGAATCGCTATCGTCGACACTGGTTTCGCTCTTTGGCGGGTATCGCGGCGCGCGGGTTGACTGGTCGCATGCGCTCCGTCTCGATCAGGCCCGCCCGCCCCGCTGCCGGCGCCGCCCCGGCCCGAGCCGCCCGCGGCGGTGCGGCGATCCTCGTGGCCGCCGCCCTCGCCGGATCCCTCGTCGCGTGCTCGGAGGACGACGTGGTGACGAAGTTCGCGACCGCACTCTCGGGCCGCGATGCCGCCCACGCCGCCAACCTCACCTCCGATCCGGAGTCCGCCACGAAGGCGCTCCAGGCCACCTTCGACGGCATGGGCGATGCGAAGCCGACGGTGACCGCCGGCAAGGACGGCGAGGACCGGACGCTCACGTGGTCGTGGGCGCTGCCCCGTCACCACGGCGTCCGGTTCACCACCAAGGTCGCCGCGGGCGGCGGAAAGGTCACCTGGGAGCCGACCATCGTGCATCCGGACGCGACGTCCGAGGGCGCGCGCCTGCTCTACGCGGACGAGAAGCCCTACAGCACCCCCGTCCTGGACCGGAAGAACGCGCCGTTCATGACCTGGCAGACGGTCACCGTCGTGAACCTGGACCCCGCGAAGGCCGCGTCCGCCGCCGACGCCCTGGCCACCCGTCTCGCCGCCGCCGACCCGACGGTGACCGCGGCCGGGCTCCGGAAGACGGTGGAGGGCAAGGACTCGCCGACGGCCGTGATCTCGCTGCGGGCCGCCGACGCGAAGAAGGTGGGCCGGCTCACCGGGATCGACGGCGTGACGGTCCGCGAGGAGGGACGCCTCCTCACGGCCGCGCCGGTGCTGCGCTCACCCGTCGTCGCGGGCCTCGAGGAGCGGTGGCGCAGCACCGTCGACGCCGCGGCCGGCTCCTCCGTCACCGTCGTCGACCGCGAGGGCAGACCGCTGCGGCTCGTCGACTCCTTCCCGGCGGCGCCCGTGCAGCCGGTCCGGAGCACCCTCGACAGCGGGCTGCAGCGCGCCGCCACCGCGGCGGTCGCCGGGGAGAAGCGCCCGACGATGCTCGTCGCGATCCGCCCGTCCACCGGCGGGATCCTGGCGGTGGCGCAGAACGCGGCCGCGGACAAGCAGGGCCCCGTCGCGCTCACCGGGCTCTACGCGCCCGGGTCGACGTTCAAGACCATCACGACCGCCGCGGCGCTGGACGCGAAGGTCACCACGCCCGATGCGCAGCTCGCCTGCCCCGGTCGTGCGACGTTCGGCGACCGCTCGATTCCCAACGAGGACGAGTTCGCACTCGGCACGGTGCCCCTGCACACCGCCTTCGCGAGGTCGTGCAACACCACGATGGCGGGCCTGGGCACCCGGCTCGGCGACACCGCCCTCACGGACACGGCCAAGCGGTTCGGCCTGGGCGTCGACTTCACCATCCCGGGGGTCACGACGGTGACGGGCTCCGTCCCCGCCGCCCGCACGCCCGCCGAGCGGGTGGAGGAGTCCATCGGCCAGGGCCGGGTGACCGCGTCGCCGTTCGGCCTGGCCGTCGTGGAGGCGTCGCTCGCCGCCCGCACCATGGTCCGGCCCTCCCTGTTCGACGGCGAGCCGGCCCCCGCGAGTGCGCAGCCCCAGCCGATCGATCCGGGCGTGGCCGACGCACTGCGCACCGCGATGCGGGAGACCGTGACGTCCGGGACGGCGACGGCCCTGCGCGACATCGAGGGGCTCGGCGGCAAGACCGGGACCGCGGAGTTCGGCGACAACACCCACGCGCACGGCTGGTTCGCCGGCATCGTCGGCGACCTCGCCTTCGCGACGCTCGTGGTCTCCGGCGAGAGCTCCGCCCCCGCGGTCTCCGTCAGCGGGGCCTTCCTCCGCGCCGCGGGCGGCGACCTCCCCTGACCGGCTGTGCGATCGCAGCGCCCCTTGCTAGTCTGAAACTCAAATTCGCGAAGAAGGGGTTTCTCATGGCACACCGACGCTCCCTGCGCAGCCGGGCGCTGGCCACCGGCCTCGCCGCCTTCGGCGTGGTCTCGATGACGATCGTCTCGCCCATCGCGGTCGGGACCGCGAACGCGCTCGAGCCGTGCCCGCCGGGGCAGACGCCCTTCTGGAACGGCAAGAACTGCGTCATGCAGCTGTGCACGCCGCCCTACAACCCGACGTTCCCGCCGTGCACGATGCCGGCCCCGACGGCTCCCCCGGCCGCCGTGCCGACGGCGCCGGGCGCTCCCGGGGCCATCCCCGGGATGCCGTGACCTAATATCGGCCCGTGTTCGTCAAGGTGTGTGGGCTGCGGACGCCCGAGACCGTGGACGCCGCGGTCGAGGCCGGGGCCGACGCCGTGGGCTTCGTCTTCGCCCCGGGCAGCGTCCGGCTGATCACCCCCGACGAGGCCGCACCCCTGGTCGCGCGCGTGCCGGACGCGGTCGAGACCGTCGGCGTGTTCCGCGGCCAGCCGATCGACGAGGTGCTGCGGCTCGCCCGCGCGGCCGGGGTCGGCACGATCCAGCTGCACGGCGACGAGCCCGACGGCCACTTCGCGCGCGCCGCCGCGGCCGGCTTCCGCACCATCCGTGCGATCTCCGCCGCCCGGTTCACCGCTGCGGGCCACACGAGCGACGATCGCCTGCTCATCGATGCGACGGTGCCCGGCTCCGGCACGACGTTCTCCCCCGCGGACCTGCCGGTGCCGCCCACCGTCGACTGGCTGCTCGCCGGCGGCCTGCGCCCCGGCAACGTGGCCGACCTGATCGCGGCCTTCGGCCCATCGGGTGTGGACGTCTCCAGCGGTGTCGAGTCCGCACCCGGCGTGAAGGATTCCACGCTGATCCGCGCGTTCCTCACCGCGGCCCGTTCCTGACCTGCGGTTCCGTCCCCTACAGGGAGTAGTATTCCCGCTGTGTTCCGCCCCGCCAGCCCCGAAGCCACCGTCCGTGGCGCAGCGGTGGGCGCGGTCTCCTTCGCCGCGAGCCTGACGGCGCACGCGGTCGCCATGCGCGGCAGCGGTTCCGCGATGGCGGGCCACTCGATGCCGGGCGGTTCGATGCCGGGCCACTCGATGCCGGGCGGTTCGATGCCCGGGCACGACATGTCCTCCATGGCGGGGCACGGCATGGCGACGATGCCCGGGCACGCCGCGGGCGGGCACGCGATGCACACGATGCCGGCGACGGTCGTGCCCGACGTCGCCGCGGCACCGTCGATCCCGATGACGGCCGTCGCCCTGCTGGCCGTGGTGTGCACAGCGCTCGGCCTCCTCGCCGCACGGCCGCGCACGGCCGGCGCGCGGACCACCGCCGGACTGCTGCTCGTCGGGCAGGGTTCGGGCCACCTCGCGCTCGGCCTCACGATGGGCCATCTCGCCCTGAGCCCCGCCATGGCCGCGGCGCACCTCGTGGCCGCCGTGGTCGCCGGTGCCGTCATCGCCGGTGCCGAGCACGCGCTGCGCACCGCGCTGGCGACACTCACGCCCCTCACCCCGACGTGGCGGGAGCCGTCGCGCGCCGTCGTCGCGCCGATCTGGAGCTTCCGCGCGGTCCCCCTCCCGGTGCTCGCCCGGCACGGGGCGCTGCGCGCGCCGCCCGCCTGACACCTCACTCCTTCCGTCCTCCGCCCGGATCGGCCGTCGCCGCCCGGGCTTCCCGCGCGTACGCGCACAACCCTCGTGAGGTGTCCTCATGTCCATCACCGATTCGGCGGCCGAGAACGCGCCGCCGACCGATCCTTCGCCGTCCGCCTCTTCGCCGCGGTCCGGGTGGCGCGCCGCGATTCTGCGGCTGCACTTCTACGCGGGCCTGCTCGTGGGCCCGTTCCTGCTCATCGCCGCGATCAGCGGCGGTCTGTACGCCGCCGCTCCCACCGTCGAGAAGTTCGTCTACGCCGACCAGTTGGAGGCGCGGACGGACGGTCCGGCGCGGCCGCTCGCCGAGCAGGTCGCCGCGGCGCAGGCGTCGCGGCCCGACCTGACTGTGGCGGCGGTGCGCACCGGGGACGGCCCCGGAGTCACCACCCGCGTGCTGTTCGACGATCCGGCCCTGACCGCCGACGGGCGCCAACTCGCCGTCTACGTCGACCCGGCATCGGCGCAGGTCCAAGGCGCACTGCCGGTGTACGGCTCCGTCGAGGCCCTGCCGATCCGGTTCTGGATCGACCGGCTCCACGTCGACCTGCACCTCGGCGATGTCGGCCGCTTCTACAGCGAGCTCGCGGCGTCGTGGCTGTGGGTCGTCGCGCTCGGCGGCTTCTACCTGTGGTGGCGGCACCGCCGGGGGAACCCGCGCCGCATGCTGACCTACGACCGCAGGGCCAAGGGCCGGGGCGGCCGGATGGGCCGGCACGCCGCCGTGGGCACGTGGCTGCTCGTCGGGCTGCTGTTCTTCTCCGCGACGGGCCTGACCTGGTCCAAGTACGCGGGCGAGAACATCGGCCAGGTGCGCGCCGAGCTGGGCTGGACCAAACCCGCGCTGTCGACGTCGCTGACGCCGGGCGGCGGGCAGGGCGGGGGCGGCGAGCACGCCGACCACCAGATGCCCTCCGCCGCACCGACGGTGGCGCCGGAGGTGGCCGAGCAGACCCGGGCCCGGAACATCGCGGCCCTGGACCGGGCCGTCACCGAGGCCGCGGCGCGCGGCGTCGACGGCGCCGTCCAGGTGTCGATCCCGAAGGACCCGACCGTGGCGATCACGGTGGCGCAGACCCGGCAGCCGTGGCGGATGGGTATCGACTCCGCCACCGTCGATCCGTCCACGGGCCAGGTGATCACGGTGCTCACCTTCGCCTCGTGGCCGCTGCTGGCGAAGGCGACGGAGCTGCTCATCAACACCCACATGGGTTGGCAGTTCGGTCTGCTCAACCAGATCGCATTGGTTGCGTTCGCCGCGCTCCTCGTCACGGTGATCGTGCGCGGCTACCTGATGTGGTGGCAGCGGCGGCCCAAGCGCGGCGGACTCCCGAAGCCGCCCGCACGGGGCGCGATCCGGAAGGTCGAACCGTCGCACGCGATTCCGGCGATTCTGGGCATCGCGTTCCTGGGCTGGTTCCTGCCGGTGTTCGGCGTTTCGCTGCTCGCTTTCGTGGTCCTCGATCTTGCGATAGGCGTGGCTAAGAGGGGTAGGGCTAACCTAAGAAATAGCCCCTGACCTGCGCAAAGGGTCGCCTTGCCTGCGTTGCGGGAGAGTTGGAACGGTTCTAGAGTCGGCTACATGAAGCTCACGGATGCCCTCGAAGAGAAGTTCAACGACCAGATCACGCTCGAGTTCGAGGCCTCGCTGGTCTACCGCCAGCTGGCCATCGAGATGGAGATCCGTGATCTGCCCGGTATCGCGGCATGGCTGCGTCACCAGGCCGACGAGGAGATCGTCCACGCCAACAAGTGGATCGATCACCTCTCGGACCGCGACAACCACCCGCGGATCGGTGCCGTCGGTGCCCCGAAGGTGGACGTGTCGACCGTCCTCGACGTCTTCACCGTCGCCCTGGAGCACGAGCGGCGCGTGTCGGACTCGATCCGCGACCTGTACCGAGCGGCCGCGGACGACATCGACTCCAAGGCCCTCATCCAGTGGTTCGTCAACGAGCAGGTCGAGGAGGAGGCCACGGTCAGCGAGATCGTCGGTCGCCTCAAGCTGATCGACGGTGACGGCCCCGGCCTCCTGCGCCTCGACGAGGAGCTGGGTTCGCGGCCGACGCGCACCACCGAGGCCTGATAAGCCACCTGCTGCAGCCCGGGAAACGGGGCCCTCCACACGGAGGGCCCCGTTTTTCGTCTCACCGCCCGCCGACCCGCGCGGCCCCGCCCCGCACCGCCGCACCGCCCCTAGCGGGGCGGTCGCCTCCCCAGGTCCATGGACATGGGGAATGCACGACACGCGAAGGCGGAATACGGCCCGCTGGGGACGACCGGTGGCGAAACGGTCGACGGTTCTGGCCGCACGTGCTATTTTTTGACCATGCGGCCAGAAAACGAACCGGGCGGCCAGCGGTCGTTCATCGAGGAGGCGCGCCGCCGCCAGATCATCGCGGCGGCGGTCGAGGTGCTCGCCGATGAGGGGTACGGCCGCGCCACCCTGGCCCGCATCGCCCAGCAGGCCGGGATCTCGAAGGGCGTCATCTCGTACCACTTCGACGGCAAGGACGACCTGATGCGTCAGGTCGTGATCCAACTGTTCGTAGCCGGCGCGGAGTTCATGGGCCCCCGCCTCGCCGAGCAGCACTCCGCGACGGACGTCCTGCGCACCTACATCGCCAGCAACCTCGAGTACATCAAGGAGCAGCGCCGCTTCCTGGGCGCCATGGTCGAGGTGGTGCTCAACCTGCGGAACCCGGACGGTACCCCCGCCTTCAGCCCGAGCGACGGCGAGAAGGAGATGCTCGCGCCGCTCGCCGGGATCCTGCGCGACGGCCAGGAATCCGGCGAGTTCTCCACCGATTTCGACGCGACGATCATGGCGCGCCTGATCCGCGACGCGATCGACGGCGCCGCCGGCCGGGCGGCCCGTGACCCGGACCTGGACCTCGACGCCCACGCGGAACTGATGGTCCGCACCTTCCTCGCCGCGGTGCAGCCCTCGCCGCGCGACTCCGCACACCCCGCACCGTCGGAGGACACCGATGACTGAGACCACGTCCGCCCCCGCCCATCCCGTCGACGCCACCGATCCCGAGCCGGTCGCGTGGGTCGTCCTCGTACCGGTCCTCGCACTGAGCGCGATCGTCGCGGCGTTCGGCGCGAGCAGATACCACCTGTTCGGCGACGAGTTGTACTTCATCGCCGCCGGTCATCACCTCTCCGTGAGTTACGCGGACCAGGGCCCGATCCTGCCGTTACTGGCGCTCCTCGGCGATGCGCTGCCGGGCGATTCCCTGGTGCTGTTCCGCCTGCCGTCGATCCTCATCACCCTGGTGGGGATCCTGCTGTCGGCGTTGATCGCCCGCGAGTTCGGCGGCGGCCGCTTCGCGCAGGCCCTGACGGCGGGCGCGTACGCCACCTCGACCTTCCTGCTGCTGCAGTCCTCGCTGCTCGCGACCAATGCCATCGACACCCCGCTGTGGGTGGCGATCACCTGGCTCCTCGTGCGCTGGGTGCGCACCCGGCAGGACTGGCTGCTGTTCGCCGCGGGGGTGGTGACCGCGATCGACATGCAGGTCAAGTGGCTGATCCCGGTGTTCTGGGTGTGCGCGATCGCGGCATCGCTGATCTGGGGGCCGCGGGATCTGGTGCGCCGGCCCGCGCTGTGGCTCGGTGGCGCGTTCACGGTGGTCACCATGATCCCGGCCCTCATCTGGCAGGCGCAGCGCGGCTGGCCGTACCTCCAACTCACCGATCAGGTCGCCGCGGAGAGCCAGTACGCGGGCGGACGGATCGCCTTCGTCCCGATCATGCTGCTCACCGCCGGCGTGCTCGGCTGCCTGCTCCTGTTGTACGGCCTCTACGCCCTGCTGCGTTCAGATCGCTTCCGGCCGTACAGGTTCCTCGCTCCGGCCTTCGTCCTGCTGGTTATCGTCTTCATCATCACCGCGGGCCGGCCGTACTACCCCGGCGGCATGCTGCCGGTCATCATCGCGGCGGGTGCCGTCGCGTTCGAGGCGGTGCCGAAGCCACGACTCCGCGCCGCGATCACCGCGCCGCTGTCCGTCCTCGCGGTCGGTTCGATCATCGTGAGCCTGCCGCTCACGCCCGAATCGGAGATCGCGGAACCGAAGTCGGTGATGGAGGCGGGGATGCAGATCTCGGTGTACGGGCAGTTCGGGTGGCCCGAGCTGACCCGAGCGGTCGAGCAATCGATCGCGGAACTCCCGGAAGGTGAACGGCCACAGGCCATCGTCGCCAGTTCCTATTGGCAGGCGGCCGCACTGGACTACTACGGGACGGGCCTACCGCCGGTGTACAGCCCGAGCCGTGGGTACGGGTTCTTCGGGGAGCCCGCGGATTCCGCGACGACCGTTCTCCGCGTCATCAACTCCGACGCCGAGTTGCAGGACGACATGTGCGACCGGGCGCGCACGCTCCGGCGGTTCGACCACCGGATCGGATTCCCCACCGCGTCCACGGGCGTGGACATCCGTCTCTGCCATCCGCGGGCGCCCTGGTCGGCGCTGTGGCCGGAACTACGGCGCATCTGAGCATCGGCCGCGCCATGGGCCCCGCTCCGCTCAGTCGCGGTAGTGCGGGGCCCGCGGCACCGGTCGGCCACCGAGCGTCCGCAGCAGCGGCAGCGCCCGGAACGGCACGATCTCCGAGAGCACGACGATGCTGATCGACCGCGCGACGAGCGGCGACCGACCGATCCGCAGCAGGGTCTCCTGCAGCCCCTGGTGCGACGCGGCGGCCACCCGGCACAGCACGTCGCTCCCGCCGGTGGTGGCGAACGCCTCCAGGACGTTCGGGATCGCGGCGAGTTCCTCGGCGACGGCGCTCAGCTCACCCTGGGCCGTCTCGAGCTGGACGAAGCACTGCACCCCGAAGCCGGCCGCCGCGACGTCGAGGTGCGGCTGGTAGCCCGCGATGACACCGGCGGTCTCCAGCTTCTTCAGCCGCGCCTGCACGGTCGCGCGGGCGACCCCGATGCGGCGCGACGTCTCGAGCACCCCGATCTGCGGGTCGCGGTGCAGGGAGCCGAGGAGGGCGAAGTCGACGTCGTCCAACGCCACCGATTCCTGCATGCCGCCCTCCTTCTAGACAATGTGACCACATACTTCGCGGATCTGCCGGTCCTTTCCGGCATTGTGGGCAGACCGAGCTGTCGCTGTTGTCAGCATTCCCCCGCCTGATCGATGGTAGTGACGCACGTTACATCCGGCCCGGAAGGTGAGACGACATGACGACGAAGACCGCTCCCGTGCAGACCTCCCTCGAGCAGATCCTGACCGACGAGGAGAGGCTCGCCGGCCTCGGTGCCGAGCAACTGCACCAACTCGTCGGTCTCGTCTCCTACGACGCCACCCGCGACGTCTTCCCCGTCAACGGCTGGGACGCGATCGTCTTCGTCGTGGGCAACGCCACCCAGGCCGCGCACTACTACCAGTCCGTGTGGGGCATGGAGCTGGTCGCGTACCGCGGGCCGGAGCAGGGCGCGCGCGACCACAAGGCGTACGTGCTGCGCTCGGGGTCGATCCGATTCGTCGTCCAGGGCGCGGTGAGTCCCGAGAGCCCCCTCGTGCGGCACCACGCCCGGCACGGCGACGGCGTCGTCGACATCGCCCTCGAGGTGCCCGACGTCGACCGGTGCATCGCCCACGCCCGGGCCTCGGGCGCGACCGTGCTGGAGGAGCCGCACGACGTGACCGACGAGCACGGCACCGTGCGCATCGGAGCGATCGCCACGTACGGCGAGACCCGGCACACGCTGGTGCAGCGGACGGTCGACGGCGCGCGGTACGACGGGCCGTACCTCCCCGGCTACGTCCCCGCCACCAGCACCTTCCGCAAGCGCGACGGTGCCCCCCGGCGCATCTTCCAGGCCCTCGACCACATCGTCGGGAACGTCGAGCTCGGCCGGATGGACGAGTGGGTCGGCTTCTACAACCGCGTCATGGGCTTCACGAACATGGCGGAGTTCATCGGCGACGACATCGCCACCGACTACTCCGCCCTCATGTCCAAGGTGGTGGCGAACGGCAACCACCGGGTGAAGTTCCCGCTCAACGAGCCGGCGATCGCGGCGAAGAAGTCGCAGATCGACGAGTACCTCGAGTACTACGACGGCCCGGGTGCCCAGCACCTGGCCGTCGCCACCAACGACATCCTCGCCGCCGTCGACGCGCTGCGCGCCGAGGGCGTGGAGTTCCTCAGCACTCCCGACGCCTACTACGACGACCCCGAGCTCCGCGCCCGCATCGGACAGGTCCGGGTCCCGATCGAGGAGCTGCAGAAGCGCGGCATCCTGGTCGACCGCGACGAGGACGGCTACCTGCTGCAGATCTTCACCAAGCCGCTGGGCGACCGCCCCACGGTGTTCTTCGAGATCATCGAGCGCCACGGCTCGCTCGGCTTCGGCAAGGGGAACTTCAAGGCCCTGTTCGAGGCCATCGAGCGCGAACAGGATCGCCGCGGCAACCTCTGACGCGACCCCGGACCCAGGAGGACTCCCATGGCCTACTACCGCAGCGTCGGAACGATCCCGCCCAAGCGCCACACGCAGTTCCGGCGCCAGGACGGCGAGCTGTACTACGAGGAACTGGTCGGCGAGGAGGGCTTCTCCTCCGACTCCTCGCTGCTCTATCACCGCGGAGTCCCGTCGGCGATCACCGCGGCGGAGCCCTGGGAGCCGGGCGACCCGAGCCTGACCCCCAACGCTCCTCTCCTGCCCCGGCACCTGCGCCTGCACGACCTGTTCGACGATGCTTCGGCCCGCGCCGCGGACGTCGTGACCGGCCGGCGCCCCGTACTGGGCAACGCGGACGTGCGGATCTCCTACGCGGTGGCGGGCGCACCGTCGCCGCTGTACCGCAACGCGATCGGCGACGAGTGCGTGTTCGTCGAGGACGGTTCGGGCGTCGTCGAGACCGTCTTCGGCGCGCTCGACTTCCGCGCCGGCGACTACGTCCTCATCCCCCGCGCCACCACGCACCGCTGGGTGCCCTCCGCCGGGACGACGGTGCGCGCCTACGCGATCGAGGCGTGCGGCGGGGGCGGCGGGCACATCGCGCCGCCGAAGCGGTACCTGTCGCGGTACGGCCAGCTGCTCGAGCACGCCCCGTACTGCGAGCGGGACCTGCACGGCCCGTCGGAGCCCCTGCTGCGCGAGGGCACCGACGTGGAGCTGCTCGTCAAGCACCGCGGCCCCGCGGGTGCGACCGGCACGCGGTACGTGCTGCCGACGCACCCGTTCGACGTCGTCGGGTGGGACGGGTGCCTGTACCCCTACACCTTCAACGTCGCGGACTTCGAGCCGATCACGGGCCGGGTGCACCAGCCCCCGCCCGTGCACCAGGTCTTCGAGGGGTCGGGCTTCGTGATCTGTAACTTCGTGCCGCGCAAGGTCGACTACCACCCGCTGTCGATCCCCGTGCCGTACTACCACTCGAACGTCGACTCCGACGAGGTGATGTTCTACGTCGCCGGCGACTACGAGGCGCGCAAGGGCACCGGCATCGGCCCCGGCTCGGTCTCGCTGCATCCCGGCGGCCACGCGCACGGCCCGCAGCCGGGCGCGATGGAGGGCAGCATCGGCCTCGAACGGTTCGACGAGCTCGCCGTCATGGTCGACACCTTCGCCCCGCTGCAGTTGGGCGAAGGGGCCCGCGCCTCGGACGACGGCGTCTACTACCGCAGTTGGTCGCGGTGAGCCCGCTCCTCGCCGCGCTCGTCGACGATGCCGGCCTGTTCCCGCCGACCGCACTGCCGATGGACGAGGCGCTCGCCCGGCATCGGCGCGACCTCACCGAGGGCGGTCCGATCCTCACGCACCGGTTCCTCTGCCCCGCCGGCCGGGTGGACGAGTTGCGCTCCCACCTGGTCTCGGACGACCGGATCGCCGTGGGCCTCGTCGCCTCCGCGGACGTATCCGACGAGGCCGTCCGGGCGGCCGCGGCGACGGTCGCCGCCGATCCGCGCCTTCGGCTCACGCTGGTGGAGATCACCTGCACCCCCGCCGATTTGGATGCACGGCTCGCGGACGCGACCGCCTTCGGCGTACCCGTCTACGTCGAAGCGACCGACCGCGGGGAGACACCGCGCCTCGCGGCGGCACTCGCCGATCGGGCAGCGGGACTGAAGATCCGGTGCGGCGGCGCCCGCGCGGACCTGTTCCCCGAGCCCGGCGAGGTCGCCGCGGCGCTCGGGGCGGCGACCGCCGCGGGCGTCCCGGTCAAAGCGACGGCCGGTCTGCATCACGCGGTGCGGCACCGTGATCCGGCCACCGCGTTCCCGCACCACGGCTTCCTGAACCTGGTGCTCGCCGCCGCCCGCTCCGCCGCCGGGGCCGACTCCGCGGCGGTCGCCGCCGTGCTGGCGAGCACGGACGGCCCCGCGCTCGCCGCCGAAGCCCGCGGCCTCCCGGGCGAAGCCGTCGCAGCGGCCCGGCGGCTCCTCCACGCCTACGGATCCTGCAGTACCGCAACCCCGCCCACGGAGGCGGCCGCGCTCGGCCTCGCCCCCGCCGCCCCGACCGAAGGACCGCGATCGTGACCACCACCTGGGCGCCCGTGCCCGCCGGATCCGGCTTCGGGCTCGAGAACCTGCCCTACGGCGTCTTCCGCCCGGCCGACGGGCCGCCGCGCGTCGGCGTGCGCGTCGGCGACCACGTGCTCGACCTCGCGGCCGCGCTCGGCGACCCCGTCTTCGCGGCGCCGTCGCTCAACGGCTTCCTGGCCCGCGGCCGAGGGGAATGGCAGCGGGTCCGTGCCGAGATCGTCGGACTGCTCAGCGATCCCGCGCGCGCCGCGGCGGGCACGGCGGCGCTCCACCCGCTCGCCGATGTCGCCCTGCAGCTGCCGTTCGCGGTCGCCGACTACGTCGATTTCTACGCCAGCGAGCACCACGCGACCAACCTGGGACGCATGTTCCGACCGGATTCGGCTGCGCTGCTGCCGAACTGGAGACACCTGCCCGTCGGCTACCACGGCCGGGCGGGCACCGTCGTCGTCTCGGGCACGCCCGTCGTGCGACCGTCCGGACAGCGGAAGGCACCGTCGGACGAGGATCCCATGTTCGGTCCCTCGGTGCGGCTGGACATCGAGGCCGAGCTCGGCTTCGTCGTCGGCGCGGGTAGCGATCCCGGGAAGCCCGTGGGTACGAGCGATTTCGCCGATCACGTGTTCGGCGTGTGCCTCGTCAACGACTGGTCGGCGCGCGACATCCAGGCGTGGGAGTACGTGCCGCTCGGCCCCTTCCTCGGCAAGAGCTTCGCGACCTCGGTCTCGCCGTGGATCGTGCCGCTGGAGGCGCTCGAGGCCGCGCGGATCGCGACGCCCCCGCAGGAGCCGGAACCGCTCCCGCACCTGCGCGATGCCGAGGACTGGGGACTGGACATCGGCCTCACGGTGGACCTCAACGGCGAACCGGTCTCCCGCCCGCCGTACGCGCAGATGTACTGGTCACCCGCGCAGATGGTGGCGCACATGACGTCGAACGGCGCCCCGTTGCGCACCGGCGATCTCTTCGCCTCCGGCACGATCTCGGGACCCGGCCGCGACCAGCGCGGCTCGCTCATCGAACTCACCTGGAACGGCGCCGAGCCGCTGCGGCTGGCCGACGGCTCCGAACGCACCTTCCTCGCGGACGGTGACCTGGTCACCATCCGCGCCTCCGCGCCGGCGTCCGGCGGCGGCCGCATCGATCTCGGCGAGGTGACGGGGCGGATCGCCCCGGCGCCCGCCTGACCCCGGGGAACGACGAACGGCCCGCGGAGTCCCCTCCACGGGCCGTTCGTTCCGTTCGTCGGTGCAGCCGAGTGGCTAGACGAGCAGCTCCGCGATCTGCACGGTGTTCAGCGCCGCACCCTTGCGCAGGTTGTCGCCGCTGATGAACAGCGCGAGGCCGCGGCCCTCGGGCACGCCCGGATCCTGGCGGATCCGGCCCACCAGCGAGTCGTCGGCGCCGGCGGCGGCGAGCGGCGTCGGCACGTCGACCAGCTTCACGCCCGGAGCGCTCGCGAGCAGCTCCTGCGCCCGTGCGACCGACAGCGGCGACGCGAACTCGGCGTTGATCGACAGCGAGTGGCCGGTGAGCACGGGCACGCGCACACAGGTGCCGCTCACCAGCAGCTCCGGCAGGCCGAGGATCTTGCGGGACTCGTTGCGCAGCTTCTGATCCTCGTCGGTCTCACCCGAGCCGTCGTCGACGAGCGAACCGGCCAACGGCAGCACGTTGAAGGCGATCGGCGCGACGTACTTGTTCGGCGCGGGGAAGTCCACGGCCGAGCCGTCGTGCACGAGCTTCTCCGCCTCGGGCTCGACGGCGCGCACCTGGGAGACCAGCTCCTCGACGCCGGCCAGGCCCGAGCCGGAGACGGCCTGGTACGAGGAGACGATGAGCCGCTGCAGGCCCGCCTCGTCGTGCAGCACCTTGAGCACCGGCATCGCGGCCATCGTGGTGCAGTTCGGGTTGGCGATGATGCCCTTCTTCAGGTCGCGGACCTGCTCCGGGTTCACCTCCGAGACCACCAGCGGCACGTCCGGGTCCTTGCGGAAGGCGCTCGAGTTGTCGATCACGGTGACACCGGCGGCGGCGAACCGCGGTGCCTGGACCCGCGACATCGTCGCGCCCGCGCTGAACAGCGCGATGTCGAGCCCCGTCGGATCCGCGGTCTCGGCGTCCTCGACGACGATCTCGCGGTCACCGAAGGGCAGCTTCTTCCCGGCGGACCGCGAGGACGCGAAGAACCGCACCTCGTCGGCGGGGAAGTCGCGGTCCAGCAGCAGCTGCCGCATGACGGCGCCCACCTGCCCGGTGGCGCCGACGACTCCTACCTTGACACCCATGCGCTATCGCCCCGTTCCCGCGTAGACGGTGGCCTCTTCGTCCGAGCCGAGGTCGAAGGCGTCGTGCAACACCTTCACGGCCTCGTCGAGCTCGGTATCGCGGATGAGGACCGAGATGCGGATCTCCGACGTGGAGATGAGCTCGATGTTGATGCCGGCCTTCGACAGCGCCTCGCAGAACGTGGCGGTGACGCCGGGGTGGCTCTTCATGCCCGCGCCGACGAGGGAGACCTTGCCCACGTGATCGTCGTACACGACCGAGTCGAAGCCGATCTCCTTACGCAGCGCCTCGAGCTTCTCGACGCCCAGCGGGCCGAGCTCGCGCGGCAGCGTGAAGGTGATGTCGGTGCGGCCCGTGTCCACCTTGGACACGTTCTGCAGCACCATGTCGATGTTGATCTCGGCGTCGGCGATCGCGCGGAAGACGCGGGCCGCGTAGCCCGGCTTGTCCTCGAGGCCGACGACCGTGATCTTCGCCTCGCTGCGGTCGTGGGCGACGCCGGTGAGAATTGCCTCTTCCACGGGGATGTCCTCCATAGATCCGTTGACGATGGTGCCGGGCTTGGTCGAGTACGAGGAGCGCACGTGGACCGGGACGTTGTAGCGGCGCGCGTACTCCACGCACCGGAGCATGAGCACCTTGGCGCCGCACGCGGCCATCTCGAGCATCTCCTCGAAGGAGACGGTCTTCAGGTGCTTCGCGTTCGGCACGATGCGCGGGTCGGCGGTGTAGATGCCGTCGACGTCGGTGTAGATCTCGCAGACGTCGGCCTCGAGCGCCGCCGCGAGGGCGACGGCGGTCGTGTCGGAGCCGCCGCGGCCGAGCGTGGTGACGTCCTTGGTGTCCTGCGAGACGCCCTGGAAACCGGCGACGAGGACGATCTTGCCGTCGTCGATCGCGGCCTGGACGCGCCCGGGCGTGACGTCGATGATCTTCGCCGCGCCGTGCTTGCTCGTGGTGATGACGCCGGCCTGCGAGCCCGTGAAGGACTGCGCCTCGGCACCGAGCGAGTGGATGGCCATCGCGACGAGCGCGTTGGAGATCCGCTCGCCCGAGGTGAGCAGCATGTCCATCTCGCGGGCAGGGGGCGCGGGGCACACCTGATTGGCGAGATCGAGCAGCTCATCGGTGGTATCGCCCATCGCGGACACGACGACGACGACGTCGTTGCCCGCGCGCTTGGTCTCGACGATCCGTTCGGCCACGCGCCGGATGCGCTCGGCGGAGGAGACGGAGCTGCCTCCGTACTTCTGGACGACGAGTGCCACGTGGAACCTCTCCGTTGCGGTCTTCGATGTGCGCCTCGATCCTACCGACCTGGGTTCTTGGGTTCGGAGGGCACCGTTCCAAGCGGTGCGCAACCCACCGTTCAGCCACATCGCGGATAATCGATGCGAACGCGAACGTCAGGAGATCCCCATGAATCCCTACGGCGGCCAGTACCCCGGCGGGCAACCCTCCGGGCAGCAGGGCGGCCGGCCCGGTGGACAGCCCTCCGGACAGCCCGGCCCCTGGCAGGGCGGCCACCCCGGCGCTCCCCGACAGGGCGGCTACTCCGTACCACCGGGCGGGCAGCCGGTCGGGCCGCAGGGGACGCAGCGATTCGCGCCCCAGGGACAACCGCAGGGCGGCTTCCCGGCCGGTCCCCCGCCGTACGGGAACGGTCCGGCCGGCGGGAACGGCGGCCCCGGCAACGGGGGCGGCAACAAGGGCCTGATCATCGCCGTGGTCGCGATCGTGGCGGTGGTCGCCGTCGCCGGCGCGGTCGCCCTGGGCCTCAGCCTCCGCGGCGACGACAGCTCGACCGCCTCGCCCGTCACCTTCTCCGCGGGCGCCACCACGACCACGGCGGGCGCCCCGACGACGGGCGCCGTCTCCCCGCCCAGCGAGCCCGCCACCGAGTCCGACGGCTTCCTCACCACCGCCCCGAAGACCACGACGGGTTCGGGCACCGGCCAGACGGTGCGGCTCAAGCTGTCGGCGACCGGGAGCGGCGCGGGGGCGGTTCTCGTCGTCGGCGTCCAGGGCAGCACCATCCCCACGGCGTCGACCCTGCCCTGGGAGTGGCAGGGCACCGCGACGATCGGCGACCGGATGTCCCTGATCGTGACCGGAACGGGTCCCGTCACCTGCACCATCGTCGTGAACGAGCAGGAGTTCACGGAGTCCGGCACCAACTCGGTCAACTGCACGATCACGCGGGTCGCCGCGCCGTGACGGCGGTCGGCGCGCGGGGGGACGACGCGCCCCGCACCGTCGGTACGATGCAAGCCGTGCCGACCGCCCCCGACCTCGCCGACCCCGGTCCCGTGCGGGCACCGTCGTCGCTGCTCGACCGGACCCGCGACGTCTGGCTGCCGGTCGTCCTGTACCTCGCGATCCGCGGCATCGGGCTCGCGGTGCTCGCGCGGTTCGCGCAGCTCCGCAACCAGAACCTCGCCGACCTTCTGACGGCGTGGGACGGCAAGTGGATGATCGGCCTCGCCACGTACGGCTACGACGACATGCCGTGGCGGTTCGTGGACGCGCGCGGCGAGCACACCGCGGATACCGCGTACGCCTTCTTCCCCGGCTTCCCCATGCTCGTGCGCGCCGTCGCGCAGCTGCCCGGCTTCGACGCCTACCGCGCCGCGCTCACGGTCAACGTGATCCTGGGCTGCGTGGCGGCGGTCGCCGCCTACCGGCTGGGGCGGCTGTGCGTCGAGCACATGCCGCAGGTGCCCACCCACCTGGCCGAACGCGCCGGACTCCTCACGACGGTGCTGTTCGCCGCGGCCCCGATGTCGATCGTGCTCACCATGGCGTACACGGAGGCGCTGTACTGCGCTCTGGCCGGCTGGGCACTGGTGGGCGTGATGGAACGCAAGTGGATCCTCGCCGGGATCTGCACGGCCCTGGCCGGTTTCTGCAGGCCGACGTCCGTGGTCCTCATCGGGGTGGTCGCGCTCGCGGCACTCATCGCCGTCCTCTCGTCCGACGGTGCCGAGCGCGTCAGGGCCGCGATCTGCGTGCTGCTCACCCCGCTGGGCTGGGTGACCTACCTGCTGATCGTCGCACACCACACGGGCAGCCTGACGGGCTGGTTCCGGATCCAGACGGAGGGCTGGGGCACGACCTTCGACCTGGGCGTGCAGACGTGGCAGTTCGTGAACTACACGCTGATCAACGGCTCGGACGTGGCGGACCTGTCCGTCGTCGCGCTGCTCGCGGCGTCGATCGTCCTGATCGTGCTCGCGGTCCGCTCGAAGATGCCCTGGCCGATCACGCTGTACGGCGCGCTGGTCGTGATCTCGCTGCTCGGCTCGGGCGGGCTGATGATGTCCCGCCCGCGACTGCTGCTGCCCGCCTTCGTGCTGCTGATCCCCATCGCCATCGCGCTGGCCAGGGCGTCGAAGCCGGCGCGGGTCTGGACCTGCGTCGGCATCATCACGGTGACCTGCTGGTACGGCGCCCACATGGTGAGCGTGTACCCGCACGCCATGTAGGCGGGTGCACGCCGCGGGCCGGCAGGGCGTGGGCCCCACCGGCCGCGGTGGTGGAACGAAAGGTCAGGCGCGCAGGCTGAGGGGGCGGATGTCCGTCCAGGCCGACTCGATGTACTCGAGGCACTCCGCGCGGGAGCGTCCGCCCTCGCCGAACGCGACGGTCCAGCCCCGCGGGGCCTCACGGAACGTGGGCCACAGCGAATGCTGACCCTCGTCGTTCACCAGCACGAGGAACTCGCCGGCCTCGTTGTCGAAGGGGTTGTTCATTTCGGTTCTCCTTGTTCAAAGGGATACGGAGTCGGGTGGTCTCGGGCCGTCAGTGCTTCATGTACGCACGAGCGGCGAGTGGCACGATGATCACGATCATCGCGAGGGAGACGAGGGCGGAGTACGCGGTCGCGTGCTCGGCCGCCCAGTTGATGGGCTCGTCCACCACGGGCTTGGGGCTCAGCGGGTTACCGAAGGCCTCCCGCAAGGAGCGCGCCATGGAGGTCACGGGATTCCACGAGGCGATGGTGCGGAGCGGGCCGGGCAGGTCGCCGGAGGCGATGAACGCCGACGAGATGAAGGCCATCGGGAACATGACGATCATGCACAGCGCCTGCGCGGACTCGGGGGTCGAGACGGACAGGCCGATGAGGGCGCCGAGCCAGGACATCGCGAAACCGAACAGGAACAGCGTCGCCAGCGACAGGGCCGCGTCGACCCAGCTGCCGCGGAAGCGCCAGCCCACCGCGAGGCCGACGAGCAGCATCACGGCCACGCTGATCAAATTGACCACGAGGTCGGAGGTGGTGCGCCCCACCATGACCGCGAGGCGCGACATGGGCAGGGAGCTGAACCGGTCGATGATGCCGTTCTTCATGTCGGATGCGACGCCGATCGCGGTCGGCCCCGAGCTGAACGCCACCGTCTGCACGAGGATGCCCGCGAGCAGGAACTCCCGGTAGCGATCGCCGCCCACCTCGCCGCCGAGCGCGGAGCCGAAGACGTAGCTGAACAGCAGCACGAACATGATCGGCTGCACCGTCGCGCCCAGCAGTAGCTGCGGGATCCGCACCAGCGTGGTCAGGTTGCGGCGGGTCATCACCGCGCAGTCACTGAGGAATCCGCTCAGCGACGGCTCCCGCTCCCGCGGGAAGATGATCGCGGTCATGCGTTGTTCTCCTCGGTCTTGTTCGCGTCCTCGCCGGTGAGGGCGAAGAAGACGTCGTCCAGGGTGGCTTCGCGCAACATCGCCGACTCGACCTGGACGCCGGCCTCCCGCAGGTCGTGGAGGACGGCGACCAGCTTGCGCTGGCCGTCGGCCACGCGGATCGCGCTGAGCCCGGAGGCCTCTCGGATCGCGGTCCCGTCGATGGCGTGCCGGGCCAGGATCGGCCAGGCGGTCACCCGGTCGCGCTCGCGCAGCCCGATCTGGATCAGGTCCGCCGCGGCAGCGGATTTCAGCTCGGGCACGGTACCGGACCGGATGATGCGGCCCTGGTCGATGATCGTCACCAGATCGGCCAGGATCTCCGCCTCGTCCAGGTACTGCGTGGTGAGCAGCACCGAGATGCCGTCCTCCTTGCTCAGTCGCGCGATCACGTCCCAGACGTCCTTGCGGCTGCGCGGGTCGAGCCCCGTGGTCGGCTCGTCGAGCACCACCAGGCGCGGGCGGGCGATGATCGCCCCGGCGAGGTCGAGCCGGCGGCGCATACCGCCGGAGTACGTGCCCGACGCGCGGTCCGCGGCCGCGGTGAGGCGGAACTGCTTGAGCAGCTCGTTCGCACGGCCCTGCGCGGAGATCTTGTCGAAACCGTAGAGACGCGCGAACATCTCGAGGTTCTCGCGGCCCGTGAGGTTCTCGTCGACAGCCGAGTACTGACCCGAGAGGCCGATGATCGACCGGGCGCGCCGCGGGTCGGCCAGGGCGTCGACACCGTCGATGCTGACGGAGCCCTCGGACGGCTTCATGAGCGTCGAGATGATCTTCACCGTGGTCGTCTTACCGGCGCCGTTCGGGCCGAGCAGCGCGTGCACGCTGCCGGGTGCGATGTCGAGATCCACGCCGTTCAGGGCGAAGACCGCCTTCTTGCCGCGCCCGTACTTGCGGGTCAGGCCGCGCACGCTCACCAGCGGTTTCGAATCGTCGAGCGTCTTGCTCTTCGACTTCACCACCGCGGTGTAGTTGCCCGTGAGGAAGACGTTCATGGTGCGGGCGACCTCGTCGATCGCCGGCGACGCGCCGAGCTGGTTGTGCGTCGCCTCGATGTCGTGCACCTGCACGAGGCCGGTCACGTACGGCCGCCACAGCTGCGGCACGAGGCCGCCCGTGGTCTGCTCGGTCGCGCGGAAGACCAGCATGTCGCCGTCGTACTCGCGCGGCCGGTGCGAGTAGCCGAGCAGCGTGTTGTGCCGGTAGTTCGCCAGCAGGCGCTCCATCTGGCCGCGCGAGAGTTCGCGCGCCGGGCCGCCGGCGGTCGCCAGCAGGTCGAGGGCGTCGGCCGCGGTGAGCTCCGCGTCCTCGTCGACGTCGAGTCCGACGAACTCGCGCAGCAGCGCCGCGATCGACATCTCCTCGCGGGGCCCGCGGTAGTCGCCCAGCGGGTACGCGTCCATGAGGGCCAGGTTGACCTTCTCCCCCAGTTCCCGCAGTTCGACGGCCATCTCGTGCGCGATGAGGCCGCCGAGGGACCAGCCGAGCAGGTTGTACGGGCCGTGGGGACGGCTGGTGCGGATGTTGCGGACGTAGGTGCGCGCGAGCTCGCGGATCGAATCCGCGGGCGGCATCGGGTAGGAGATGCCGGGAGCCTGCAACCCGATGATGGGGATGCTCGGATCCAGCTCGCCGGACAGGCCGAGGTAGTTCCACGCGAGGCCCACCGCGGGGTGCACGCAGTACAGCGGCTCCACGCCCGGGTTGCCCGCGCGCAGCGGCAGGATCGGGTCGGTGATGGCCGTATCGGAATCCGCGGCCACGCCGGTGATCACCGCCGTGGTGGAGACGGGGGCAGGGGCACCGGCGATCCGGGCCGCGATCGTGCCGACCCGGGCGTCCTCGAAGAACCAGCGGATGCTGGCGTCCTCCGCGTTGAACCGCTCGCGCAGCCGGTCGACGGCGATCGCGGCCTGCAGCGAGGTGCCGCCGACGGCGAAGAAGTCGTCGTCCATGCCGAGCGAGGCCACGCCGAGCACGTCGGAGAGGATCTCGGCGACGGCGTTCTCCAGGCCGGCGGCCGTGTCCATCCGCTGCTTCGACGACGCGGGGCCCACGACGCCGGCGAGCGGCGAGACGACGACGTCGTCGGGGGCGACGGCGGCCTTGGCCGGCGCGCCGACGGGCGGCAGGGCCTTGAGGTCCGTCTTGCCGTGCGCGGTCACCGGCACGCTGTCGATCTCCTGGAAGACGGCGGGGACCATGTGCCGCGGCAGGCGGTCCGCGACCCACTCCCGGAGCGCGTCGACGGTGACCGCCCGCTCGGCCACGTAGTAGGCGACCAGTCGGGCCGCGGCCTGGGCCTCGAGCGAGCCGTCGCCGCGGTCGACGACCACGACGGCCTGCCGGACGTCGGGGTGGCTCTCGACGGCCGAGGCGACCTCGCCGGGCTCCACGCGGAAGCCGCGGACCTTGAGCTGGTCGTCGCTGCGGCCGACGAACTCGAGAACCGGCTCGCCCGAGTCGGAGGCGCGCCAGCGCACCAGGTCGCCCGTCCGGTACATGCGCTTGTAGCCCTGCGCGTCGTTGTACGGATTGGCGACGAACCGCGAGGCGGTGAGCTCCGGCCGGTCCAGGTAGCCGTGCGCCACACCGGGACCCGCGACGTAGAGCTCGCCGACGGTGCCGGGCGCCACCAGGTTCAGCCGCTCGTCGCAGATCATCAGCTGCGCGTCCGTGACCGCGCTGCCGATGCCCACGTTGTCGGGATCGACGGCGCCCATGGTGGCGGCGATCGTCACCTCGGTCGGGCCGTAGGCGTTGATCAGGATCCGTCCGTTGGACCAGCGGCGCGCCAGCTCCGTCTGCAGCACGTCGCCGCCCACGCTGAGCGCTTCGAGCAGCGGCAGGTCGCGGTCGGGGATGGTGGCGAGCGCCGCCGGGGTGATGAACGCGTGGGTCACCTCGTTCTCGGCCAGGAAGTCGCCGAGCGGCGCACCGCCGTACAGGGTCACGGGCGCGATCACGAGTTCGGCGCGGGACCAGGTCGCCAGCAGCAGCTCGAGGATCGAGGCGTCGAAGCTGGGCGAGGCGAAGTGCAGCACTCGCGCCCCCGCGCCGACGGCGTGCTGGCGCACCAGCGTGTCGGCCATCGCGGCGAGCCCCCGGTGCGGCACGACGACGCCCTTGGGCTTGCCCGTCGAACCCGAGGTGTAGATCACGTACGCGGGATCGTCGACACCCACGGGTGCGACCTCGGCGGGCGGGTGCTGAACACGCGAGGGCGCCAGGTCCACCGGCACCCAGTCGACGGTCTTCGGCAGGCCGTCGGCGGCGTCGCGGACCGTCAGGCCCAGCGCGGGGTCGGCGTCCTCGAGGATGTACTCGATCCGTTCGGCCGGGTAGTTCGGGTCGACCGGCAGGTACACGGCGCCGAGCCGCGCCACGGCCCAGAACGCGACGACCGAGGCCGCGGACCGCGGGACCGCCACGGCCACACGGGTTCCGGTGCCCACGCCCAGGCCCGCGAGGCGGTTGGCGAGCGCCGATACCGCCGAGTCCAGCTCGGAGTACGTGTAGTGGACGTCGCCGTCGCGCAGTGCGGGAGCGCCGGGGCGCTGCCGCACTGCGCGCGCCAGGATCTCGGCCATCGTGTGGGGCTCGATCGTGGTGGACGCCCGCTGGAACAGCGCCTGTTCCGCGGGCAGCAGGACCGGGAGGTCCGCCACCGGGGTGTCGGGCGAGGCCACGCCCGCCGTCACCAGGCGCGCGAGGCGGCCGACGATGCCCTCGGCCGTCGCCGGGCGGTACAGGTCGGTGCGGTAGCGGAAGTTGAACCGCAGGCCCTCCTCCACCTCGCGCACCTCGAAGGTCGCGTCGAAGGTCGTGGTGGCCGCCGCGAGCGGAAGCGGTTCCAGTTCGAACATGCCGCCGCCGTCGGAGGTGATGACGCTCAGCGGATCACCCAGGTTCTGGTGGCTCAGCACCACCTGGAAGACGGGGTGCCGATCCCGGCTGCGCGGCGGCTGCAGCGCCTCGATGACCCGCTCGAACGGCGCCGTCGCGTGGACCAGGTCGTCGAGGTCGCCGCTGCGGATCCGGTCGACGAGGGCGTTGAAGCTCTCGGCGCCGGTCACGGTGGTGCGCAGGGCCACGGTGTTGACGAACATGCCCACGACGTCGCGCAGGCGGCGATCGGTCCGCCCGATCACCGGCGTGCCGATGACCACGTCCTCGGCGCCGTTCACGCGATGCAGCAGCGCCGCGAGGCCGGCGTGCAGCACCATGAACATGGAGACGCCGCGCTTGCCGGCGAAGTCCGCGAGCGCATCCCGCTCGGCCTTCGGCAGCACGATGGCGACCTCGCCGGCGTCGGTCGAGCCGATCGTCGGCCGTGGGCCATCGGCCGGGAAGGAGCTCTCCTCGGGCACGCCCGCGAGACGTTCCGCGAAGTAGGCCACCGCACCGGCGTCCTTCTCCGCCTGGCCGCGCTGCCACACCGCGTAGTCCGCGTACTGCAGCGGGAGTTCGCTCCACTGCGGCGCGGCTCCGGTGCTGCGGGCGAGATAGGCGGCCATCAGGTCACGGGTCAGCGGCACCACGGAGGCACCGTCCGCCGCGATGTGGTGCACGGCGATGGCGAGGATCGAGCCCTTGCCGGTCGGCGCCGTCATCACGCGCAGCGGCACGTCCCGGTTGAGCGCGAAGGGCCGCGCCACGAACTCGGCGATCGCCGATTCCTGGCCGGCGACGTTGGACGTGGCGGTGCCGAACTCGGCCGCGAAGTCGCGGACCTCGGGCGCGTCGGCGGGCAGGATCTCCTGGTACGGCCCCTCCGCGGAGGACGGGTAGCGGGTCCGCAGGCTCTCGTGCCGCGCGAGCACGTCGCGCAGGGCGGCGTCGAGAACCGCCTTGTCGACGGGCCGGCTCGCGAGGAACGCCGCGCCGATGTTGTACGTCGGCCCCGGGTCGATCTTGTTCTGCAGCCACATCCGCTCCTGCGCGGACGACAGCGGCATCCGGTCGCCGCGCTGCACGCGCCGCAGGCCCTGGTCCTCGAGGGCGGACTCGTTGGAGATCCGGTCGGGATCGCCGGTCAGGGCGGTCGCGATCGCGGCCGGGGTGCGCAGGTCGAAGACGGTGCGCGCCTCGATCCCGTTGCCGAGCAGGCTCACCAGCTCGTTCGCGGACAGCGAGTTGCCGCCGAGGTCGAAGAAGTCGTCCTCGACGCCGATGGCCTCGCTGCCGAGAACCTTGCGGAAGGCCTCGACGACGCGGCTCTCGCCCGGCGTCGTGGGCTTGGCGGCGGCGTTTCCCGCGCCTCCGAAGTACGGCTCCGGGAGCGCCGCGTTGTCGAGCTTGCCGGTGTTGCCCATCGGCACCGCGGCGATGATCATCACCGCGGCGGGAACCATGAAGCCGGGCAGACGGGTCCGCACGTGCGCGCGGACCGACGCGGGGTCCACGTCGCCCTTGACGTAGGCGACCAGGGCCGGCGCACCGTCGGGGCCCGGGCGGACCTGAGTGGAGACGAAGTCCACGCCGGGCATCGTGTCGATGGTCGCGTCGATCTCACCGAGCTCGATGCGGATGCCGCGGATCTTGACCTGGAAGTCGTTGCGGCCCACGAAGTCGACGATGAGCTGCCCGCTGTCGCTGCGGGTCCAGCGGACGACGTCGCCCGTGCGGTACATCCGAGCACCGGGCCCGCCGTAGGGATTGGCGACGAAGCGCGAGGCGGTGAGCTGCGGGCGGCGGTGGTAGCCGCGCGCCAGCTGCGGACCGGCGACGTACAGCTCGCCCGGCATGCCGACGGGCACGGGCCGCAGCTCGTCGTCCAGCACCATCAGCTCCTGCCCGCGGACGGGCGGGCCGATCGGCACGCGGCCGTCACCGGACAGCGCGTCGGAGATCGCGGTCATGATCGTGGTCTCGGTCGGACCGTAGCCGTTGTGCAGCCGGCGGCCGACGCTCCACTTCTTCGCCAGGCCGGGGCCCAGCGCCTCGCCGCCCGCGAGGACGTGCGTCCACGACGGCACCGCGTCCGGGTCGATCGTGGCGAGCGTGGACGGGGTCAGGAAGCCGTGCGTCACAACGTGATCGGCCACGATCTTCTCCAGCTCACGGCCGCCGGTGGTCCCCGGGGGCACCACCACGAGGGGCGCGCCGACGCGGATCGCCATGAGGTGCTCGAGCACCGTCGCGTCGAACGCGGTGGAGGCGAACGCGAGGACCCGCGTATCGGCACCGGTCTGCAGGCGCACGTGCAGTTCCTCGGCGAAGTTGCCGAGGCCGCGGTGCGTCACCACCGTGCCCTTGGGCTGGCCGGTGGAGCCGGACGTGTAGATGACGTAGGCGGCGTCGTCCAGGTTGGGAACGATCTGCGGGTCGTAACCGTCGCCGTCCAGGTTGTCCATCGCGACCCAGTTGACGCCCTCGACGCCGCTGCCGGTGGCGGTCACGCCGACTCGGGCGCGCACATCGTTCGCGATGTAGTCGCGGCGGTCCTGCGGGTACTTCGGGTCCACCGGCGCCACCGCGGCGCCGGCCAGGGTGATTCCCCAGAAGGCGGTGATGGACTCCGCGGATCGCGGCAGGTCGGTGAGCACCGCCTCGCCGGGGCGCGAGCCGGCGGCGAGGACGGCCGCGGCGACCTTCCGGGCATCGGCGTAGAGCTCGCGGTAGGTCAGTACGCGCTGCCCGTCGATGACGGCCGGGCGGTTGGAGTAGGTCCGGGCGGCCTCGCGCATCAGTTGCCCCAGCGGGGTGTGGAAGTCGGCCTCCACGCCGCGCACCGGGGTGAGTTCGGCGAGCCGGTCCGCCGACATGATCGGCAGTTCGCCGACGGTGGTCTGCGGATCGCGGCCGACCGCGGTGAGCACGGCGACCAGGGCGTCGAGGATCGACTCCGCCTGCTCCGCGCGGTACAGCTCCGAGGCGTAGCGCAGCTCGATGGTCCCGTCGGCGCCGAGCGTGACCTCGATGTCGAACCGGGCGATCGGCACGTCGACGGGGACGACCTCGACGTCGACGCCCGCCATCGGGAAGTGCTGGGTGTCGAAGGGACGCTGGTTGAGCATCACCTGGAAGATCGGGTGACGGCCCGCGGCGCGGGGCGGGTCGACGAGTTCGAGCACCGATTCGAACGGCAGATCCGAATGGTCCAGGGCGTCGAGGTCACCGCGGCTCACGGCGGCGAGGTGCTGCGCGAACGTCTGATCGTTGCTGGTCCGGGTGCGCAGCGGGATCGAGTTCACGAACATGCCGACGAGGCCGTCGAGCTCGGCCTCGCCGCGCCCGGCGACGGCGGTGCCGATCACCAGGTCGCTCTGGCCGGACAGGCGCGAGATCGCCGCGGCGAGTGCCGCGTGCACCACGATGAAGGGCGTGGTGGTGTGGGCCCGGGCCAGGCCCGCCACGCCGGCCCACACCTCGGGCGCGACGCGGGTGCCGATCGACCGCGCCGCGGAGACGACGCCGCCCGAGCGCGGCACCGCGGCGGGCGGCACCGACTCGGCCGGCGGATCGGCGAGGACGTCGGCCCAGAACCGGTCGAGGGCCTGGCGGGGCGCCCCGGTCAGGCGGTGCTTGTAGGACCGCGCGTGCTCGGTGTAGGTGCGCGGGAGCGGCGGGAACTTCGGCGCCTTCCCGTGGGTGCGCGAGGCGTAGGCGGTGGCGAGGTCACCGGCCAGCGGCATCATCGACCACCCGTCGGCGGCGATGTGGTGGATCACGAGCACGAGCACCTGGTGCCGCTCGTCGATGCGGTACAGGCGGGCGCGGATCGGCACGTCGGCGGCGAGATCGAAGGGCTCGCCCGCGTAGTCGGAGGCGGCGGCCATCAGTTCGTCGAGTGCCACGGTGCGCTCGGTGAACGGCACGAGGTTCGGTCCGGCGGGCAGCACCTGGACCTCCGGTTCGCCGGCGGTCGGGCCGTTGCGGTAGACGGTGCGCAGCGGCGTGTGCCGGGCCACGACGTCGCCGAGCGCCACGCGCATGGCGGACACGTCGACGTCGCCGCGCAGGTGCAGCGCGACCGGGATGTGGTACGAGCCATCGGGACTCACGCGGTTGCGGACCCACATCTGGTGCTGGGCGGGAAGCAGCTCGGCCGCCTCCTCGGGGTCCGACGGTGCCGCGAACTCCGGCTCGGGCTCGGCGGCAACCACGGTCTCGGTGGCGGCGGCGATCGCCGCCGCCGGCACGGGTGCGCCGCCGATCGCGGCGGCGAGCCCCTCGACGGTGGGGTTGGCGAAGACCGTCGCCACGCTGACCCGGGTGCCGGTCGCGGATCCGAGCCGCGCCGCGATGCGGGTCGCCGAGAGCGAGTTGCCGCCGAGGTCGAAGAGCGTGGTCGTGACGTTGAGGTCGTCCTTGTTCACGCCGGGGATCACCTCGGCGAACGCCTCGGCGACCAGCCGCTCGGCGTCGGTCTGCGGGCCGCGGCCGGCGGACACGGCGACGGCCGCCCGCTCGGGCTGTGGCAGCTGCTTGTGGTCGACCTTGCCGTTGACGGTCAGCGGGAACTCGTCGAGCGCGATGATGTGTGCCGGAACCATGTAGGCCGGGAGTTCCGCGGCGATGCTCGCGGTGATCGCGTCGACGGCGGCGGTGCCGGTGACGTAGGTGACGAGTTCCGCGGTGGCGGTGTCGTCGCCGTGCACGACCGTGACGGCCCGCTCGGTGCCGGGCACCCGCATCACAGCGGCGTCGATCTCGCCGAGCTCGATACGGAATCCGCGCAGCTTCACCTGCGAGTCGATGCGGCCGAGGAACTCGAGCCTGCCGTCGGCGTCCCAGCGGACCAGGTCGCCCGACCGGTACATGCGGGCGCCGTCGTCCTCGAAGGGGTTGGCCACGAACCGTTCCGCGGTGAGGAGGGGGTTGCCGTGGTACCCGCGGGCGATGCCGGGGCCGGAGATGTACAGTTCGCCGGCGACGCCGACGGGCGCCGGCCGCAGGTAGGGGTCGAGTACGTAGAGCCGGGTACCGGGGATCGGCCCGCCCAGGCGGACCGGTTCGCCGCTCCGGAGTGCGCCGAGGGTGACGGCGATCGTGGTCTCGGTGGGCCCGTACACGTTGACCAGGTTGCGCCCCTTGCCGGCCCACCGGTCGACGAGAGCCTGCGGAACGGTGTCGCCACCGACGCCGAGCGCGGTGAGCGCGGGGAGTTTCGCGGGGTCGAGGGTGGCGACGGCCGCGGGGGTGATGAACCCGCCGTTGACCCCGCCCTGCGCCAGGACGTCCTCCAGTTCCTCGCCGCCGTAGACGTCGGGCGGGACCACGACCAGGGTCGAGGCGCTGTCGACGGCCATGAGGAGTTCGAGGACGGAAGCGTCGAAGCCCGGGGAGACGAAGTGCATCACGCGCGAGCCCTCGGCCAGGCCGTGCGAGCGGACCAGCTCGGCCGCGAGGCCGGACAGTCCGGCGTGGGTCACGCTGACGCCCTTGGGACGGCCGGTCGAACCGGAGGTGAAGATCAGGTAGGCCGGGTTGGCGAGCTCGATCGTCGGCCAATCCGCGTCGCTGGCACCGGCGTTCGCGCCGGGACCCCACACGCGCGCGAGGTCCGCGGGCGTCAGGGTGGCGACGGGCGCCGCGGCGGTGGCGATGTGCTCGGCGCGCTCGGCGGGGAGCTTGGGGTCGATCGGCACGAAGGCGGCGCCGGTCTTCGCGACGGCCCAGACGGCGATCACGGATTCGAGGGAGCGCGGGATGCGCAGCGCCACGCGCTGTTCGGGTGCGGCCCCGATGGTCATGAGGTACCGGGCGAGACGGTCGCTGTACTGGTCCAGGTCACCGTAGGTGATGCTGCGGTCGCCGTCGACCACGGCGACCCGGTCGGCGTGCGCCGCGGCGGTGCGGCGCAGCAGCTCGGGCATCGGTACCGCGGGGTCGCCCGCCGGGGCCGCGTCGATCCCGGCGAAACGGTTCCAGTCGGCGCGTTCGGCGTCGGTCGCGACGGCGAGTGCGGAGAGGGGGGTACCGCCGGGCGCGGCCGCGAAGCGCTCGAGGTACTGCATGAACCGCTCGAAGTGCGCATCCAGGTCGGCCACGGTGTACGACGCCGGATTGGCCTCCATGTCGATCCGCAGCGCGCCCTGCTCGGACTCGTAGACGGTGACCGCCACGTCCTCGGCCGGGCCCGACGTGAGCAGGTTGAGGGTGCCGGCGGCCTCGCCCAGCGTGATCGCCGAGGAGAACATCATGATGTTGATGGTGTCGCCGAAGGTGGAGCCGACGACGCCCTCGCGCATCGTCGGCGCCTCCATCCGCGCGGCCGGATAGAGCTGGTGCCGCAGGCCGTTGCGGAGATCGAGGCCGGTGCCGTCGATGATGTCCGAGACGGTGGCGCCCGCACCCGCGCGCACCGGCACGGGCAGCACGTTCGCGGTCATTCCGGTCGAGCCGCGGAGCGCCGCCGTGGTGCGGGCGGCGACGGGAACGGACACCGAGATCTCCTCGCGCCCCGCGACGGCGGCGACGTAGGCGCCGAAGGCCGCGATCACCAGCCCCGTGCGATTGGTGCCCAGGCGCTCGGCCGCCGCCTCCAGCCGGGCCCCGGCCTCGGCACTGGGAACGCCGTTGCGGCGCAGGTTCAGGCTCGACGGTGCCGCGACCACCCGGCTCAGGCCCGCGGCCTCGGGGAGGGTCGCGACGACGCCGGCCCAGTACTCGGCGTCACCGTCCGCGCGCGCGGACGCGAAGTACTTGTCCTCGGCGGTCACGAAGCCCTCGGGCGGGAGCGGCGCGGGCTTGAGCGGCGGGAGTTCGGCTCCGGTCGCCGCGGCGGTGTAGCGCTCCGCGACGCGGCGCTGCAGGATCGAGGCGCCGTAGCCGTCGAGGACGGCGTGGTGCGCGCGGGCGTACCAGAGCCAGCGATCGTCGGAGACCCGGATGAGGCGGTTGATGATGAGCTCGTCGGTCGCGAGGTCGATGGGGCGCGAGTACTCGGCGCGCATCCACGCGACGGCGGCGTCGATCCGCTGATCCTCCGGCAGGTCCGCGAGCCCGAGGTCGATCACCTGCGCGGCGGCATCGATGCTGCGGTCGACCCACTGGACCGGGGTGCCGGATTCGTCGACCTCGATGCGGACGTACGGAGAGAGGAACTCGTCGCTGGTCTCGCGCGTCGCGGCGCGCATGATCTCGACGTCGAACGGACCACTGATGTCGACGTACTGGGCGACGGTGTACGCGACGTCCGGGGACATCTGCTGGCCAAGCCACATTCCGTACTGGGCTCCGGTCAGGGAGTGCACCACGTGGTCCACCAAGCTCTCCTCTGCATCACGCTCGCAACGCACGACGGTTGCAATCGCAGAATTGTAGGGACGACGTGCTTGAAATTGCAACATCTTCAATCACGATTCCCGCGAGCGAACGTCACAGGAACCGCGCAGGTCGGAGGGGTTCTGTTCAAGAAGATTCACCGAGCGGTCGCCATCCTGCAGGTTTTCCGTGCACGGAAGCCGCGATACCCAGAATTGGATTCATGATCCGACATTCTTGACGGCGAGCGCCGCCCGGAAGTCAACAGAACGTGTTCCACGTCACACCCCGTTCGGGCGTGCGGCGCCCGGCCCGCCCGCCCGCGTCGGACCGCGATCCCCCGTCCCGCGCCCCGCCGTCCGGACATGCGCTACATTCGAGTCGTGCAGTGGCGCGCTCTTCTCCTCGGTTGCCGCGGCGGGGTCTGATCCAGACCGGCTCCCCGTCGCGGGTTGGAGCCGTGCGATCACGGCAGCGCCGGTCGAGTCCTCCCGGCCCGTGCCGGACCCACGTCCCTGCCCTTCGCGGGGGAAGACCGAGAAAGTAACCTCGACCCATGAGCCCTGCAGCCGATTCCTACACCTCCGGCGTTTCGAAGATCACCGCTCCCGCCGGCCCCCGTAACCCGGGTCAGCCCGCGTGGAACCAGCAGCGCGGAAGCGCCATGCCCGCCCATCGTTACCGCTCCTTCGGCGACGAGGTCGAGCACATCTCGCTCCCCGACCGCACCTGGCCCGACAAGGTGGCGACCACCGCGCCCCTGTGGTGTGCCGTGGACCTGCGCGACGGCAACCAGGCCCTCATCGACCCCATGAGCCCGGCCCGCAAGCGCCGCATGTTCGACCTGCTGGTCCGTATGGGCTACAAGGAGATCGAGGTCGGCTTCCCGTCCGCCAGCCAGACGGACTACGACTTCGTCCGCGAGATCATCGAGGACGGCGCCATCCCGGACGACGTCACGATCCAGGTGCTGGTGCAGTGCCGCGACGAGCTGATCGAGCGCACCTTCGAGGCCTGCCAGGGCGCGAAGAACGTGATCGTGCACTTCTACAACTCGACCTCGGTCCTGCAGCGCCGCGTGGTCTTCCGCGCGGACAAGGCGGCGATCAAGAAGATCGCCACCGACGCCGCGCACAAGGTACTCGAGGAGCAGCAGAAGTACCCGGACACGAACTGGCGCTACGAGTACTCGCCCGAGTCCTACACCGGCACCGAGCTCTCCTTCGCCAAGGAGGTCTGCGACGCGGTCACGGAGATCATCGCGCCGACGCCCGAGAACCCGATGATCCTGAACCTGCCCGCCACCGTCGAGATGGCGACGCCGAACGTGTACGCCGACTCGATCGAGTGGATGAGCCGCAACCTGGCTCGCCGCGACAGCGTCATCCTGTCGCTGCACCCGCACAACGACCGCGGCGAGGGCGTCGCGGCGGCCGAGCTGGGCTACCTCGCCGGCGCCGACCGCATCGAGGGCTGCCTGTTCGGCAACGGCGAGCGCACCGGCAACGTCTGCCTGGTGACGCTGGGGCTGAACCTGTACAGCCGCGGCATCGATCCGCAGATCAGCTTCTCGGACATCGACGAGATCCGGCGCACCGTCGAGTACTGCAACCAGCTGCCCGTCCCCGAGCGGCACCCCTACGGCGGCGACCTGGTGTACACCGCGTTCTCCGGCAGCCACCAGGACGCGATCAACAAGGGCCTGGATCAGATGAAGATCGACGCCGACGACGCCGACAAGGACGTCGACGACATCGTGTGGCAGGTGCCCTACCTGCCGATCGACCCCAAGGACGTGGGCCGCAACTACGAGGCCGTGATCCGCGTCAACAGCCAGTCCGGCAAGGGCGGCGTCGCGTACATCATGAAGGCCGATCACGGCCTGCAGCTGCCGCGTCGCCTGCAGATCGAGTTCAGCCAGTCGGTGCAGAAGATCACCGACGGCGAGGGTGGCGAGGTCACGCCCAAGGAGATGTGGGACGTCTTCGCCGGCGAGTACATCGACCCGATCCTGCCGCTGGAGCGCATGCGCCAGAAGGTGACCGCCTCCGAGGTCGACGGTGGCGTCGACCGCATCGATGCGGTGGTCAAGGTCGACGGCAAGGAGCAGGAGATCTCGGGCGAGGGCAACGGCCCGCTCGCCGCCTTCGTCGACGCGATCAGCACCGTCGGCTTCGAGGTCCGGGTGCTGGACTACAGCGAGCACGCCCTCTCCGCGGGTGACGACGCGCAGGCCGCGGCCTACGTCGAGGCCATCGTCCGCGTGGGCGACGAGGACCGCACGGTGTGGGGCGTCGGCATCGCCCCGTCGATCACCACGGCCTCGCTGCGCGCCGTGGTCTCCGCGGTCAACCGCGCCAACGGCAGCCGCCGCGCCGCGGAGGAGGCCGTCGGCGAGGCCTCGACGCGGACCTGGGCGCCGTAACCGTCCGGGTGCGGGTCGTCCGCAGACGCCTGATCATCACGGCGGCCGTGCTCCTGTGCACGGTCGCCGTGCTGTACGGCCTCCTGCAGGTGAGCAAGTCGCGTTCGTTCCAGCTCTTCGGCGACCTCGTGGACCGCGTGGACACCACGGAGCGCGTCGTGGCGCTCACCTTCGACGACGCTCCGACCAACGCCACCGGGGAGGTGCTGGACACGCTCCGGCTCCACGCCGTGAAGGGGACGTTCTACGCGCTCGGGTCCGAGCTCGAACGCTCGCCCGAGCTCGGACGGCGCATCGTCGCCGAAGGCCATGAACTGGGCAACCACACGTTCAGCCATCGGCGGATGGTCGGGACCAACGAGACGCCGGGCTTCGTCCGCACCGAACTCGACCGCACCGACGCGCTGATCCGGGCCACCGGGTACACCGGCCCGATCACCTTCCGCCCGCCCTACGGCAAGAAGCTCCTGGTCCTACCGTGGGAGCTCTCCCGTCGCGGCGTGACGACGGTGACCTGGGACGTCGAGCCCGATACCTTCCGTGCGGGCGACGCCGGCGGCATCGAACGGTACACCGTCGAGCGCACGCGACCCGGATCGATCGTGCTGCTGCACCCCTTCTGCGCGGACGAGTGCCGGGCCGACCGCGAGGCGTTGCCACGGATCATCGAGCGACTGCGTGCGGACGGCTACCGCTTCGTCACGGTCCAGGAGTTGCTGGCGCTCCGATGATCCCGTCGGGGTCGCGCCCGCGTGCGCACCGCGAGAGCCGCCGCCGCGATGACGGCGAAGCCGCCGAGCACCGTCGACCAGCCGATCGGCTCACCGAGCAGAATTGCCGCCCAGGCGATCCCGAACACCGGCTGCGCCAGCTGGACCTGGCTCACCGAGGCCATCGGGCCGATCGCGAGACCGCGGTACCAGGCGAAGAAGCCGAGGAACATGCTGACCACGCCGAGGTACGCGAAGGACCACCAGCCGGGAGCGGTGCCGCTCATGCCGTCGCGGGCCCCGAGCGCGGTCAGCGCGAGCATGATCGGCGCGGCCACGACGAGCGCCCAGGAGATCGTCTGCCACGCACCGAGTTCCCGCGAGAGCAATCCACCCTCCGCGTAGCCGATCGCGGCAGCGATCACGGCACCGAACAGCAGCAGGTCGGACGGACCGAGCGCGCCCACTCCTCCGCCCTGCAGCGCGGCGAAGGCCACGGCGCACGCGGCCCCCACGGCCGCCGCCGACCAGAAGGCCGACGGCGGCCGCTCCCCCGAACGCCACACGGCGGCGACCGCGGTCGCCGCCGGTAGCACGGCGATGACGACGGCGCCGTGGGACGCCGACGAGGTGGTGAGCGCGAACGACGTGAGGACGGGGAAGCCGATCACGACACCGAGCGCGACGACGGCGACCCTGAGCCACTGTCGGCCCCGCGGGGGCGCCTGTCGGGTCACGACGAGGGCGGTCGCTGCGAGCAGGGCGGCGATGACGGCACGGCCGGCGCCGACGAACAGGGGCGGGAGCCCGCCGTCGCCGACGGCGACGCGGGTGAGGGGCACCGTGAACGAGAAGGCGACGACCCCGAGCAGGCCCCAGAACAGGCCGGACCTCGCGAACGACGAGGGCGGTATCACCGCCGGGCGACGGAGAGTAGCGCTATCATTGTATTTCATGTCCAACGATAGCAGTAGCTCTCGGGTGGCGGCAGCCCTGCGAGGCTGGATCGCCGCGGCTCCCCCGGGTTCCAAGCTGCCGTCGACCCGTGCGCTGGTCGCCGAACACCGCGTCAGCCCGGTCACGGTCCAGCAGGCGCTGCGCAGCCTGACCGCTCTCGGAGAGATCGAAACGCGCCCCGGCATAGGCACCTTCACCCGAGCGGAGCGCTCAGCTCGCCCCGCCGACCTGGGCTGGCAGACGGCGGCGCTGGGCGCTTCCGGTCGCCGCACGACGGCCACGCCCACGGCCCTGTGCCCGTCGGACGGCGACGCCATCGGCCTGCACTCGGGCTATCCCGCGCGCGAGCTGCTACCGGAAAGACTGGTGCGCCAGGCGCTGGCCCGGGCCTCACGCGGAGAGGCGCTCCTGGGGCGCCCGCCCGTGGCGGGACTCCCGGAACTGCGGTCCTGGTTCGCCGGCGAACTGGCCACGCTCACCCCGGCGGATGTCGGCCCCGTGGGGGCGCGCGATGTGGTGGTGACGCCGGGCAGTCAGGGCGCGCTGCTCACCGCCTTCCGCGCGCTCGTCGGTGCGGGACGCCCGCTCGTGGTGGAGTCCCCCACCTACTGGGGCGCGATCCTCGCTGCGGAGCAGGCCGGGGTCCACCCGGTACCGGTCCCGAGCGGACCGTCGGGCCCCGATCCGGAGGTCGTGCGGCGCGTGCTCGAGGAGACCGGGGCCCGGGCCTTCTACGCCCAGCCGGCGTTCGCGAGCCCGACAGGGGCGCTCTGGGACGCCGACCGCGGCTCCGCGATCCTCGACGCGGTCCGTGAAGCCGGTGCCTTCCTCATCGAGGACGACTACGCGCACGACTTCGGCATCGACGCGACGCCGGTTCCCCTCGCCACGCGCGACGACGCCGGTCACGTGGTGTACGTCCGTTCCCTCAGCAAGAGCGTCGCACCCGCGGTCCGGGTGGCCGCGGTCATCGCGCGCGGCCCGGCGCGGGACCGGATCCTCGCCGACACCCAGGCGGACGCCATGTACGTCAGCGGCGCCCTGCAGTCGGTCGCCCTCGACGTGGTGACCGCGCCGGCATGGCGCACGCACGTGCGGCGGCTCGGCCGCCGGCTCGGCGACCGACGCGACCTGCTGGTCCGCTCGTTGCGCGAGCACGCGCCCGCGGTCGCCGTGGACGCGGTGCCGCGGGGCGGCCTCGCGCTGTGGGCGCGGCTCCCTGCCGAGGTGGACCTCGGCGCCGTCGTCGATCGGTGCCGGCGCGACGGGCTGATCGTGGGCCCCGGCGACGAGTGGTTCCCCGCGGAACCGACGGGCAACCATCTTCGGCTCGCCTACGCCGGCCCGCAGCCCGAACGGTTCCCCGAGGCCGCGGCGATCCTGCAGAACGCGATCACACGGACGGCGTGAACGCCTCGAACCACACTCGTTCGCGCGGGAGGCCCGCTCCTTCGAGCTGTTCGGCCGCGCCGGTCATGAACGGCAGCGGACCGCACAGGTAGGCGTGGGCGTCCGGCGGAATGGGGAGGCCCCTCAGGTCGATCCGTCCGCGGGACTCCCCCGCGCCCAGCGGGTACCCGTCCGGCACCTCGTCGTACCAGGTGTGCAGGGCGGCCCCCGGAATCCGACCGACGAGTTCGGTCAGCTCGGCCCGGTGCGCGTGGGTCGCGCGCGTGCGGTCGGCGTGAGCCACGATCACCCGCCGGGCACCGCCCTCCTCCGCGAGGTGGTGGAGCATGCCGAGGACGGGTGTGATCCCGATGCCGGCCGAGGCCAGCACCAGCGGGGTGTCGGGATCGCTGTCGAGCACGATGTCTCCGAAGGGCGGCGATACCTGCAGTTCCGCGCCCTCGAACGCGTACTCGTGCAGATGGGACGAGACCTCACCGTCGCGGCGCACGCCGATCCGCCACCGCCCCTCACCCCCGCCGGATAGGCTGTACTGCCGGATCTGGCGCGCACCGTCGGGCAGCCGGACCGCGACCGAGACGTACTGCCCGGGGAGGAATCCCGGCAGTGGGACACCGTGCGGATCGGCGAGTACGAAGGCCACGGTGTGCGGGGTCTCCTGCCGGCGCTCGGCCACGACGACGGTGCGCCAGACGGTGTCCGGGGTCACCGCTGCCGCGGAGTACAACCCCTTCTCCCGCGCGATCAGCTCGTCGGCGAGCTCCCAGTACAGCGCCGTCCACGCCTCCGCCACCGGGGGCGTGACGGCGTCGCCGAGCACCTGCGCGATCGCTGCGAACAGGTGCTCGTACACCACCGGGTACTGGTCCGGGGCCACCCCGAGCGAGGCGTGCTTGTTCGCGACCCGGTCGAGCATCGATCGCGCCGAGAACCGGTCGTCGACGACGGCGGTGGCGTACATCGCGATCGACGCCGCCAGCGATCTCTGCTGGGCACCGACGGCCTGATTGCCCCGGTTGAACAGGTCGCGTTCCAGGTCCGGATGCGCCTCGAACAGGCGGCGGTAGAAGATCGGCGTGATCTCGTCGATCGCTGCGCCCACGGCGGGCAGCGAGTCGCGGACGACGGCGAGGTGGGCGTCGGTGAGCATGGGGCATCAGTCCTCGGGCAGCGGGAGTGTTCAACTACGACGCTATGTAGTAGTTGGGCTTGCCGCCAGGGACGGATGTCCCGATCACCCGGGACGTCTACCGCTTGAGCCCGTGCTTCCGCGCGACGATGCCGGACACCACCTCGACCGGCACGAGGCGCTTGAGCAGGAAGACCAGCGGCGCATTGCTTCCCACCGCGTAGAACTCGCGCGGCCGGTCGGCTTCGATCGCCTTCACGATCACCTCCGCCACCTGCGCCGGCGTGATGCCCGACCGCTCGTTGGCGTCGAGGTTCTCGATCATCGTGTCGAAGTCGGCGCGGTACACGGAATCGTCGGCGACGTACTTCGTGCGGCGCTCGCCGATGCCGGTGGCGATGGAGCCCGGCTCCACGGTGGAGACCCACACGCCGAACGGCGAGAGCTCCTGGCGCGCCGCCGAGGCGAATCCCTTCAGCGCGGCCTTTGCCGCCACGTAGGACCCGCGGTAGGCGAGCGGGAAGCTGGCGAGCATCGATCCCACCATCACCACCCGGCCGTAGCGCCGCTCCCGCATCGCGGGCAACAGACGCTGCGTCAACTGCACCGCTCCGAAGACGTTGGTCTGGAACAGCCGGTCGACGGCGTCGGCGGGGAGTTCCTCGAGGGGCCCGGACTGGCTCTCGCCCGCGTTGTTCACCACGACCTCGACAGCGCCGGCGGCCGCTGCGCACGCGGCCACCGACTCGCGGTCCGCCAGATCCAGGGCCAGGTACTCGACGCCGGGGATCCGCTTGTCCGCGGCGACGGCGCCGGGATTGCGACTGGTGCCGAGCACGCGATAGCCCTTCTGCGCCAGCAGCTTCGCCGTCTCGTAGCCGATACCGGAGGTGGCTCCGGTCACCAATGCCGTACGTGCGCTCATGCCCGTGGACCTCCGTGTCGATCGCTCGTCGCCGCGGCCGCGGCGCGGCCCGCCGTCATCCCCGAGAAGATGCACCCGCCGAGGAAGGTGCCCTCCAGCGCGTTGTAGCCGTGCACCCCGCCACCGCCGAACCCCGCGACCTCGCCCGCGGCGTACAGGCCGGGGACCGGCGCACCGTCGGCCCCCAGGACCCGCGCCGAGAGGTCGGTCTCGAGCCCGCCGAGGGTCTTGCGGGACAGGATGTTCAGGCGCACCGCGATGAGCGGACCGTGCTCGGGGTCGAGGATGCGATGGGGCTTCGCGACGCGCACCACCTTGTCGCCGAGGTAGTTCCGCGCGTTGTGCATCGCCTGGAGCTGCGCGTCCTTACTGAACGCGTTAGCGGTCTCGCGGTCGCGCGCCTCGATCTGGGTGCGCAGGCGTTCGAGGTCGATGTGCCCACCGCGCCCTATCCGGTTCATCCCGGCGACCAGCTCCTCGAGGGTGTCGGCGACGACGAAGTCCTCGCCGTGCTGCTTGAAGGCCTCGACGGGACCGGGCGCGCCCTTCGATTTCACCCGCCCCAGAGCGAGTTTCAGGTCCTTCTCGGTGATGTCCGGGTTCTGCTCCGAGCCGGAGAGCGCGAACTCCTTCTCGATGATCGTCTCGGTGAGTACGAACCAGGAGTAGTCGTACCCGGTGTCGAGGATCGCCTTCATCGTCGAATTGGTATCGAAGCCGGGGAAGTTCGGGGCGGCGAAGCGGTTGCCGTCCGCGTCGAACCACAGCGACGACGGTCCGGGAATGATGCGGATGGCGTGATCGGGCCAGATCGGATCCCAATTGTGGATGCCCTCGGTGTAGGCCCATACCCGGTCGCGGTTCACGATGCTGGCACCGGCCGCCTCGGAGATCGCCAGCATGCGGCCGTCCACGTGCGCGGGAACACCGGCGATCATGTGCTTCGGGAAGGGACCGAGCCGTTCGGTGGGCCAGTACGTGCGCATGAGATCGAAGTTGTGGCCGATCCCGCCGGAGGTGACGAGCACCGTCGGGGCACGGAACTCGAACTCGCCCCGCACGTCGCGGGGGCTCGCCACGCCGCGGTCGAGGTCGGTGGGTTCGAGGACGGCTCCCCGGACTCCGGCGACGGCACCGCCCTCCTCGGTGATGAGCTCGTCGACACGGTGCCGGAACGCGAAGCGCACCAGGCCCCGCTTCTCCGCGCGTTCGACGGGCTCACGGAAGACCCGGACGACCTCGGGGCCCGTCCCCCAGGTCAGGTGGAAGCGGGGCACCGAGTTGCCGTGCGCGTCCGCCGCGCCGCCGCCGCGCTCGGCCCACCCGACCACGGGCGTGAACCCGAGGCCGAGCCGCCGCAGGTAGTCACGCTTGCGGTGGGTCGCGAACTCGACGTAGGCCCGGGCCCACCGCCGGGGCCAGTGATCCTGGTCCTCGCGGTCGAAGGCCGCCGAGCCCTGCCAGTCCTGCCACGCGAGCTCGAAGGAGTCCTTGATACCGAGACGGCGCTGTTCCGGCGAGTCCACGAGGAACAGGCCACCGAGACTCCAGAACGCCTGTCCGCCGAGGTTGTTGCGGTTCTCCTGGTCCAGGATCAGCACACGCCGCCCCGCGCGTGACAGTTCGTACGCGGCCACCAGGCCCGCGAGTCCCGCACCGACGACGATCGCGTCCGGCTCGAACTCCGCGATCGGCGATCGTTCCTCGGTCACGCCGCCTCCTCGATAAATAGACTGAGTGGTCTAGTTATCGCTATCCTTGCACGGGGCACCGGAACGGTCAACGGATTCGAGGTGGAACGTGGCGAAGGGCGAGCGCACCCGCGCGCGGACCGTCGAGAAGTTCCTCGACGCCGGGCTGGCGGTCTTCGCGGAGCGCGGCTTCCACGCCGCCTCGATGGACGAGATCTGCGCCCGCGCCGAGCTCTCCCGCGGCGCCTTCTACTCGAACTTCTCCGGCAAGGAAGCGCTGTTCCTCGCCCTGTTCGACCGGCACGCCGAGGACCGGATCGGCCGGATCACGGCCGTGATCGACGGGGCCGACTCGCTCGACGCGGCCATCGCCGGCGCTGCGCGCGCAGCAGCCCACGACGACCCCGACGAGCGCCGGTGGGCGCTGCTGTCCACGGAGTTCACCATCTATGCGGCGCGTGATCGCGACGCCGCTCGTCGCCTCACGGACCGGGATGTCGTCCTCCGCGAACGGCTCGCCGCCGCCCTCGCCCGCTTCGTCGGGCCGGCCGACGCCACCGCGCTCGCCCGGTACGCGATCGCGCTGTACGAGGGCGTCCAGCTGACCCACCTCGTCGACCGCGACTCCGACGCCGCGCGCGACCTGCTCCTACGGTTCCTGCCGGCCGGCCTGCACACCGTCGCGCACTGAGGGCGGCCGCGACACGGTGCGGTCGGCGCCCGCGACGAGCCCGCACAGCAGCAGGGGCACGAGCAGGACCAGGAGACTGACCAGCGGGAGGGTCCAGTCGCCCCGCACACCGTGCAGGACGCCCATGAGCATCGGGCCCCACGCGGCGAGCAGGTAACCGACGGTCTGCGACATCGCCGACAGCGAGACCGCCTCGGCGGTGGTGGCGGCACGCAGGTTCATCATCGTCACGGCGAACGAGATCATCGCGCCGAGCCCGAATCCGACGAAGGCGTTCGCGATCCACGCGCCGAGGCCGTCGCCGAAGGCGAGGACTCCGATCACCCCGACGGCCTGGAGCCCGACCGCGACCACCGCGACGATCCGCTGCTCGCGGCGTCGCGCGGCCCACTGCGGGAACGTCAGCGCGGTCACCACGCTGAGCAGCCCGCCGATCGCGAGCATCGCCCCACCCGTCTCGGCCGACAGCCCGCGGTCGCGGTAGATCGTGGGGATCCATCCGATGAGGGCGTAGGCCTGGAGGGACTGGAGCCCCATGAACCCGGTGACGGCCCAGGCGACGGGGCTGCGCAGCACCGAGCGGGCGGCGCCGCGGCCGGCGGCACCGTCGTCCGCGGCCGCGCCCCGGTGGAATCGGAGGTAGCGCACCGTGACCACGGCCAGCAGCGCGGTTGCGAGGAGGGCGGGGATCGCCCACAGGGCGAGCGAACCGCGCCAATTGCCGCCGAGCACCGTCGCGCCGGGCACCGTGAGCGCGGAGGCGAAGCCGGTGGAGAGGCAGACCATCGAGGTGAACAGGCCCGTCATCAGGCCGATCCGGTGCGGGAAGAAGATCCGCACGAGGACGGGGCCGAGCACGTTCCCGAGCGCGATCCCCGCGCCCGCGAGCATCGTGCCACCGAGCAGCACGGCCCAGCTCGGCGCGATCCGGACCGCGCTTCCGATCGCGATCATGGCGACGGCGACGGTGGCCACCACGACGGCGGTGTATCGGCGGGCGAGGCGCGGCGCAGCGGCCGAGAACAGGCCGAGGCAGAGCACCGGGCCGGTGGTGAGCAGGGCGACCTCGGCGCCACTCAGGCCGTAGGCGTCGCGGATCTCCTCGAGTACCGCCGAGGCGCTCCCGAAGATCAACCGCAGGCAGATGCCCATGGTCACCAGGGCGGCGGCGCAGGTCAGGGCGCCGACGGCTCGGAGCGGGGCGGGGACGGGGTCGTTCGGGCGCGACGTCATCACTGAAATCATGGGATGAATCGGCGCCGACCGTCAACTCACTGCGGCGACCTCCTCGTCGAGGGCGCGGAGCACCGCGGCGATCGCGGGCCGGCGGTCGGCCCCGGGCCGCGTCGCCACCTCGAGGATGCGGGCGGCGAGCACGCCGACGATCTCCAGGCTGCGCACGCCGGGATGCGTCACCGCGTGGCGCGCGACGAGCGCCACCCCGAGGCCGGCCGCGACCATCGCCTGGATCGTGTGGAAGTCGTTGATCCGCTGGACGACCCGCGGCTGCACACCGGTGATCGTCGCGAGAGAGCGGAGGACGTCGTCGACGGGGAAGCCGTCGCGGACGCTGATCCAGTCCAGGTCGGCAAGCTGCGATGCGGCGACCCGGCCGGCGTCGGCGAGCGGGTGGTCGACGGGCACCACCACGTCGATCGGCTCGCGCATGAGCACGCGGGAGGCGATGCGCGGGCCGCCCAGCGGCGCCGCGCGCTCGTCGCGGTGCGCGACCACGACGTCGGCGTCCGCGAGCATCGCCGGCAGCTCGGTGCCCGGCAGGTCGGCGTCGGCGGCGGCCACCTGGACACCCGCCGCCGCGGTGCGGCGCAGGACGCCGGGCAACAGCAGTTCGGCCGCCGAGGGGAACAGGGTCAGCCTGACCACGCCGATCGGCGTCGACCGGTAGCGGTCCATCTCCGCGCGGGCCCGGTCCAACTCGCCGAGGACGGATTCCGCGCGCACCACCAGCGCCAGCCCGGCGTCGGTGAGGCGCACCCGCCGCCCGTCGGGCTCGAGCAGGTCGACGCCCGCTTCCCGCGCGAGCACCTTGAGCTGCTGCGACACGGCCGACGGCGTCATGTCCATCGCCCGGGCGGTCGCCGCGACCGTCCCGCGGTCGGCGAGCTCGCGCAGGATCCGGAGACGGTGCACATCCATGTAGTCAAGCTACATGGACGGTCAAGAAGTATTCGATTGTCCTTCCGTTCATGGCACGGGAAAGTGGAGGACATGAGCCCCCGCCACCGCCTCGTCGCCCTCACCGTCGTCGTGCTCTGGGGACTGAACTTCCTCGCCATCCGCTACGGCCTCAACTACTTCCCGCCGCTCTTCCTGGGCGCACTCCGGTTCCTCGTGCTGGCGATCCCGGTGCTGCTCTTCGTGCGCCCGCCGAAGGGGCCGGCGAAGTGGCTGCTGCTCTACGGCATCGGCTCGGGCACCTTCCAGTTCGGCCTGCTGTTCACGGCTATGCACATCGGCATGCCCACCGGCCTGGCCTCGCTGGTCCTGCAGTCCTCGGCGCCCTTCACCGTGCTCCTCGGCGCCGTCCTCCTGCACGAGAAGCTCACGGTCCGGCAGGTCGCGGGGATCGGCATCGCCGTCGTCGGCATGGGGCTGATCATCGCCGACCGCGCGGACGCCGCTGCCGGGGTCGGTGTGCTCGGCGTGATCCTCACCCTGCTCGGCGGCCTCAGCTGGGCGTTCGGCAACATCGGGCAGCGGCTGGCGGCACCGTCGGAGCCCTTCCGCTTCACCCTGTGGATGTCCGTGATCCCGCCCCTGCCGATGCTGGCGCTCAGCGCCGCGTTCGAGGGGCCCACCACGGGCTGGAAGGCCCTGGCCCACAGCCTCGACGGTGCCGACGGCCGCCTCGCGCTCCTCGGCGTCGCGTACATCGCGATCCTCAGCACCGTCGTCGGATACGGGCTGTGGGGCGGGTTGATGGCCCGCTACCCCGCGTCGACGGTCGCACCCGCAACGCTGCTGGTGCCGGTCGTCGGGATCGCCGCGAGCGCGGTGGTGCTCGGCGAGCACCCGACGATGCTCGCGCTCGCGGGCGCGGCGATCGTGATCACCGGCTGCCTGCTGGGGATGCTGCGCAGGCCCACGCCGCTACCGCTCGGCGATGAGGGCGGTGGTGCCGGCCGCGAGCTCGACGTCGCCGTCGCCGATGACCTCGGCGAGCGCGGCGCGCAGCGCGACCCGGCGGTCGTCCGGCAGGGTTGAGTGGCCCGAGTAGGTGAAGACCAGGTCCAGCCACCGGTCCCGCTCCTGCGTCTCGGTCCAGGAGTCCTCCCGCTCGCTCACCGTGAATCCGGCCGCCTCGAATCGGCCCCGCAGCTCGGCCATCCGGTACATCTGGTCGTGCGCGGTGCCCGCGCCCGCAGCCTCGACGTTGACGTAGTCATCGCTCGCGGCCCGCAGGTCGTCGTTCGACGGCGTGGTCGGCCGCAGCTTGTTCCAGAGCAACACGACGCGGCCGCCGGGGTTGAGCAGGCCCGCGAGGCGTGGGACCGCCGTGTCGGCGTCGACCCAGTGCCACGACTGACCGAAGGTCACGAGGTCGAAGGTGCGGCCGCGCGCCTCCCACTCCTCGAAGGTGGCGACCTCGGCGGGGACGCCGGAGGCGCGCGCCACGGCGGCCATCGCACCGTCGGGCTCCACGGCGAGCACCTCCAGCCCGCGGTCCCGCAGCTGCCGGGCGAGGATGCCCGTCCCTGCACCGACGTCGAGGGCGGTGCCGCCGGCCGCGATCGCGTCGAGCGTGACATCGCTGTAGCGCGGCCGGAGCCGGTCGTAGTCGTGCGCGATCGCACCGAAGGAGAGAGCGCGGCGCCGATCTTCATGGAGTTCGGGCATGAATCCAGGGTAGGGCGTGGTGGCCTATCCTGGAGCGCATGCCCGGACTCCCCCTCCGCGCCCGCGCGGCGCTGCTCGCCGCCCGATCCGCAGCCTGGGCGTCGCAGCGCGCCGGGCGCGGCAAGGGCTCGATGATCGGCGGCCTCGTGGCCCTCAAGATCGAGCCGAACCTCATGTCCCGGCTCGCCGCGGGCAAGCGCACCGTGGTCGTGACCGGCACCAACGGCAAGTCCACCACGACCCGGATGACCGCCGCCGCCCTCGGCACGCTCGGCCGCGAGGTCGCCACGCAGGCCGACGGGGCCAACATGGACGCCGGCATCGTCGCCACGCTCACCGCGCACCTGAAAGCCCCGCTCGCGGCGCTCGAGGTCGACGAGCTGCACGTCCCCCACGTCCTGGACGCGACGGACGCCGAGGCCCTGGTACTGCTGAACCTGTCCCGGGACCAGCTGGACCGCGTCGGCGAGATCAACGCCATCGAGCGCCGCCTGCGCGCGGGCGTCGAGGCGCACCCAGAGCTCACCGTGGTCGCGAACTGCGACGACGTGCTCGTGACCTCGGTTGCCTACGACGCGAAGAACGTCGTCTGGGTCGCCGCCGGCGCGGGCTGGACCAGCGACTCCACATCGTGCCCGCGCTCGGGCGAGCCCATCGTCCGCGACGGCGCGCACTGGTATTCGACGGGGACCGACTTCTCCCGCCCGGAGCCGGACTGGTGGGTGGACGACGAGAACATCCACGGGCCCGACGGCTTCGTCGCGCCGCTCACCCTGCGCCTGCCGGGCCGGGCCAACCGCGGCAACGCCGCGCAGGCCGTGGCGGCGGCCGTCGCGATGGGCGCCGATCCGCACGCCGCGGTCGAGGCGGTCGGCACCGTCGGCGAGGTCGCCGGACGGTACGGAGTCGTCACCGTCGGCGAGCACACCGTGCGGATGCTGCTCGCGAAGAATCCGGCCGGCTGGCAGGAGGCCATGTCGATGATCGACGGCACTGCCGAGGGTCTGGTCATCGCCGTGAACGGGCAGGTCCCCGACGGCGAGGACCTCTCCTGGCTGTGGGACGTGCAGTTCGAGCGGTTCGAGAACGGCAAGGTCGTGGCGTCGGGCGAGCGCGGCGCCGACCTGGCGGTGCGCCTGACCTACGCCGGCGCCGAGCACTCCCTGGTGGCCGACCCGGTGGCCGCGATCGCCTCGTGCCCGCCCGGACGGGTGGAGGTGCTCGCGAACTACACCGCGTTCCGCGACCTCAACACGGCCCTGTCGAAGCGAGGTGCGGCGCAGTGATCGACTTCTCCGGATCCGAGGCCCGGATCACCGAATCGACCCTGGTCATCGGGCTCGTGCTGCCCGACGTGATGGGCACCTACGGCGACGGCGGCAACGCCCTCGTGCTGCGCCAGCGCGCGCGGCTCCGGGGCATCGACGCCGAGGTCCTGCCGATCACGCTGGCCGATCCGGTGCCCGCGACCTGCGACATCTACACCCTGGGCGGCGCGGAGGACTACGCGCAGCGCCTCGCGACCCGGCACCTCACCCAGTACCCGGGCATGCAGGAGGCCGCCGGTCGCGGCGCTCCCGTGCTGGCGATCTGCGCCGCGATCCAGGTGCTCGGCCACTGGTACGAGACCTCCGAGGGCGAGCGCGTGGACGGCATCTCGCTGTTCGACCTCACCACCACCCCTCAGGCGACCCGCTCGATCGGCGAGATCGAGGGCGTGCCGCTGATCGACGGGCTCACCCAGCCGCTCACCGGATTCGAGAACCACCGCGGCGGTTCGGCTCTCGGCCCGGACGCCGCGCCGCTGCAGCGCGTGGTCCGGGGCACCGGCAACGGCGCGGGTGCCGCGGTCGACGGTGTCGTCCAGGGCAGCGTGCTCGGCACGTACATGCACGGCCCCGCGCTCGCCCGGAACCCGGAGTTGGCCGACTACCTCCTCGCCCGCGCGACCGGGCGCTCGCTCGAGCCGCTGGACCTGCCGGACGTCGAGCTGTTGCGGCGCGAGCGCCTGCGGAAGTAGGACCGCCGGGGCTGTCCGGGTGCACGCGGTCGGCCCGGCCCGCGGAGCGGTGTCTCTCCGCGCGGAGCCATGCGTGCGACGCATGGCTTCGTTCGCCCAGTTCAGCGGGCACTTGCGGAACGCAGGCCATGCGCAGGCCATACGCAGGACGCATGCCTCCGTCACCCGCAGTAGGCACAGCAAACAACCGCGGGACGCGCGGAAGAAGCGGAATCGCGGAGCACCGACGCCACGGCGTAACCGCATCCCGGTCGAGCAGCCCGAAGTGCGTATCGAGGCAGCCAACCCGACTCCGGCGTCGGGCCCATCGCGATAAGAACGGCGCGGCATGAGTAGCACATCAAGTGCTACCGTCGATCGCATGGAGCAGATCGGGGTCCGGGAGCTGCGGCAACACGCGTCGAAGTACCTCGCCCGCGTGGAGGCGGGCGAGGAGATCGAGGTGACCAACCATGGAAGGCTCGTCGCCCGGCTGGTCCCGGTCAACGAGAAGGAACGTCAGTTCCGCGAGTTGGTCGCGGCGGGCAAGATCAAGCCCGCCAAGCACCCGTTCGATCTCGAGAAGCTCGTCGCGATGCGGAGGCCACTGAAGCCTGGTGAAAAGTCATTGACTCAGATCCTGCTGGAGATGCGGGAAGAATGATCTACATGGACACCTCGGCGTTGACCAAACTCATCATCGCCGAGCAGGAATCGGACGCGCTCACGGTCTGGGTTGCAGAGCAGGCCGAAGCGCACGAAACGTTGACGACCAGCGACGTCGGCCGCATCGAGCTGATGCGCACGGCTGCGCGCCGCGACGACGACGAGATTTTCGACCACGCCAGATATGTCGCGAACTGGATCAACGGCGCCTCAGTGACTGAGGAGATCGTTGCCGGAGCCGAACACATCGGACCACCGAGTCTGCGATCGCTCGACGCGATTCATCTGGCGTCGGCCGTGAGCATCCGCGAGCTGGTCAGTGCGTTCGTCAGCTACGACAAGCGACTGCTCGATGCCGCACGAGCGGAAGGGCTGCCGGTCGTGTCACCGGGCGCGGCGTAGTCACCAGAGCCCCAGAACCGCCTGCTCCGTCGCGAGGAGGCGCATCTTGGTCTCCACACCGCCGCCGGCGGAGAAGCCGCCGGTGCGGCCGTTCGCCGCGGTGACGCGGTGGCAGGGCACGACGGGAGGGAAGGGGTTCTCGCCCAACGCCCGACCGACGGCGCGGGCGGAGCCGGGAAGGCCCAACTCCGTGGCGATCTCGCCGTAGGTTCGAGTGGAGCCGGGCGGGATCCGGCGCGCGACGTCGTAGACGGCGCGCTGGAAGTCGGTGAGTCCCTGCATGTCCAGCGGCACCCAGGCGAGATCGTCGTCGAGGTTCGTTCCGTCGACCAGCGCCTGGATCGCGGCGACCACTCCTGCGACACCCGCCGGCGGCTCGGCGACCTGCGCACCGCCCGCCACGCGTTCGGCGGTCTCCGCATCGGTGGCCTCCGGCAGTTGGACCGCGGCGACGGCACCGTCGGCGCCCCAGGCGATCCCGCACCGCCCGACGGCGGTCTCGAACAGGGCGTACCCGACGGTCACGTCAGCCCGCCTCGCGGGCGATGAGGTCGAGGTTGGCCGCCATGTAATCGCGCCAGAGGCCGAGGCGGAAGTCGATGATCCGCGCCTCCTGTTCCGGGTGCTGCACGATGTACTCGCTGAGCGACGACGTTCCCGTTCCCGCGCGCGCCCACTGCCGGACCAGCGAGCCGCCCTCGGCGGGTTCGACCTCGAACCCCCAGGTGGCCAGAGGATCCTCGGCGGGGCCGACCCGCCAGACCCACCGCCGGCCGTCCTCGACCTCCGTGATCTCGGGCTCGGTGAACCACTCGCCGATCTCCGGATCCGCGTTGTGGCCGCGGAACCGCGCACCCACCGCAACGCCCGTCGCGCCGTCGAGCCATTCGACGCGCTGCAATTCCCCCGCCGCCCGCGTGGGGAGCGTGATGTCGGTGACGAGACGCCACGCCACCTCGGGCGGACAGGCGAGTCTCCGGGAGACCTCGATGGTCGGATGGTCGCGCAGGCGCATGGCTCGATCCTATTCCGCGGCGCGAGCGGCGGCCTCGACCTTCGCGCGGTGCGCGGTCCGATCGACGCCGTCGGGGAGGTTGCTGTTGCCGGCCTGCAACCCCGCGGCACCGTCGATCGCCTCGCGGAGGATGTCGGCCTGGCCTGCGTGCCGGTCGAGGTCGTAGAAGGTGTGCATCGCCAGCCGGTGCAGGGTGACCGACCTGCCACGCTCGCCCCACCACGGCACGGAGCCCGTCGCCGTGAGCGGGAGTCCGGCGAGGGTCGCCGTGGCGTGCGCGCGGGACCGGGTGAACAGGTCGACGATCGCTGCGGTCGGCTCGTCGGCGCGTACCCACAGGTCGTCGTCCGGGGCGTAGTCGGGCGCCTCCGGATCCGGGAGGTACGGATGGGTGAACGGCATGCCGAAGCAGCCACCGAGGTAGCCGGAGTCCACCATCGCGCAGTGTTTGACCAGACCGAGGAGGTTGGTGCCCGTGGGCGTGAGCGGGCGCCGCAGGTCGTACTCGCGGAGGCCCTCGAGTTTCCACAGCAGCGCGTCACGCGCCTGATCCAGGTAGTGCTGGAGGTCGGCCTTCATGCCGTCCTCGCCGGTCCGCGCGTCCATGCTCCGACGGTGCCACACGGCACCGACGGGTTCTAGGCGTCGACGCCCCGGGGTTCGACGACGGTGCAGCGCTCGCGCGTACCGTCGACCGCGAACCACCCGCGCTCGAACTCCTGCCACCGCACGAGCTCGGCCCGCGATTCCTCACCGTCGCGGGCGACGGCCCGCTCGAGCCGCTGCTCCGCGGTGCCACCGTCGAGCCAGAGCCCCAGGGATAGACGGTCGAAGAACGAGCGGCGTGCGCTGGAGACGCCCTCGATCACGATGAGCGAGGCCCGCGGGACGCGCAGCTCCTCCCCCGGGGTCGGCACGCCGTCGCGCCAGACCAGGGGGCGGTAGAAGGCGTCGCGCCCGCGTACCAGGGGATCGACCACCTCGGCGACGAGACGCGGCCACCACGAGACCGGATCGTCCCAGGTGGCGTAGTGGTCCGTGCGGACCAGGGCGACGCGAGCACCGTCGGCCCGGAGATCGCCGACGAGGTGTTGCGCGTACGTGGACTTGCCGGCCCCGGACGGCCCGTCGATAGCGACGATGCCTTCGGGCCCGCCCAGCCGGGCCAGCAGTTCGGGTGCCTCCATGCGTCACCCGCCCGCGGGCGGGAACTCCTCGAGCACCCGGGGCGGCTCGGCCAGCGAGCGACGGCCGCTCATCGCGCGGCCGAGAGTGAGCTCGTCGGCGAACTCGAGCTCGGCGCCCATCGGCAGGCCCGCGGCGGGGCGGGTCACCGTCAGGCCGGGGAAGTCCTTGAGCATCCGCACGAGGAACGCGGCGGTGGCCTCGCCCTCGGTGTTCGGATCGGTCGCGATGATCACCTCATCGACGTCGACCCCGTCGACCGATGTGCCGAGGCGGACGAGCAGCTCACGGATCCTCAGCTTGTCCGGGCCGACGGACTTGATGGGATTCAGTGCGCCCCCGAGGACGTGGTAGAGACCGCGGTACTCGCGCGTGCGCTCGACGGCCTGGACGTCCTTCGCCTCCTCGACCACGCAGATCTTGGAGGCGTCGCGCCGCGGATCGGAGCAGATCCGGCAGCGCGCCTCCGCGGAGACGTTGCCGCACACCTCGCAGTAGCGCACGTCGTTGCGCACGCGGGTGAGCGCGTTCGTGAGCCGATCGATGTCGGTGGGCTGCACCCCGAGGAGGTGGAAGGCGATGCGCTGGGCGCCGCGCGGCCCCACCCCCGGGAGCTTCGCCAACTCGTCGATCAGCTCCTGAACGGGTCCTTCGTACACGTGCCGACCGTCAGAAGGGCAGCCCGCCGGCCAGCGGACCCATCTTCTGCTGCGCGACGGCGGCGGTGTTCTCCGCGAGGTTCGCCAGGGCGCCCAGGACCAGGTCCTGCAGGGTCTCGACGTCCTCGGGGTCGACCACCTTGGGGTCGATGGTCACGGACTTCACCTGACCGTCGCCGGTGCCGGTGACCTTGACGAGGCCGCCGCCGGCCTCGCCGTCGACCGTCGTGACCGCGAGTTCCTGCTGGGCCGCCATGAGCTGCTGCTGCATCGCGCCGACCTGGGCCATCAGGTCTTCCATCGAGCCTCCGGGCTGCATGCTTCTCTCCCTACGCCGGTCCAAGGACCCGCTATGTCCGATTCGTGTTACTTGTGTTACCACTGTGCCGGTTGGGGCGGTACAGTGCGATTCGTGAAGAACCGCTGTTCCGCCCTCCTCGCCGCGGGCGTGCTCCCCGCACTGGTCGTCTCCGGCTGCACCATCGGTGACGCCGGACAGCAGCGGAACGCGGCCGCACCCTCCAGCCTATCGCCCGCCGGGCCCGCCCTCGTGAACAACGCGGCCCCGCTCGGCGCGGGCTCCCTCGCGGGCAAGAAGATCTTCGTCGATCCCGGCCACAACGGCGCGAACGACGCGTCGATCACCAAGCAGGTCCCGACGGGCCGCGGCGGCACCAAGCCGTGCCAGACCACCGGGACGACCAGCGTGAACGGCGTTCCCGAGCACACGTTCAACTACGCCGTGGCGTACAAGCTCTACCAGTCGCTGACCGCCGCGGGCGCGCAGGTGATGCTCTCGCGCAACGACGACACCTCGGTCGCGTCGTGCATCGACGCCCGCGCGGCCGCCGCGAATTCCTGGGGCGCCGACGCCGCGGTGAGCATCCACGCCGACGGTTCCGCCCCCGGTAACCGAGGGTTTCACGTGAATCTCTCCTCGCCGCCCCTCAACCCGGCGCAGCAGACCGCGAGCCCCGCGTACGCCGCGAAGGTGCGCGACGCGCTGGTCGCGGGCGGCTTCACGCCGGCCTCGTACATCGGCTCCGGCGGCCTCTACCCGCGCTCCGATCTCGCCGGGCTGAACCTCGCGACGGTGCCGTCGGTACTGGTCGAGGCGGGCAACCTCCGCGACGCGACCGAGGCGAGGGTGCTCGAATCCGCCGACGGCCAGCAGCGGCTCGCCGACGCGATCGCCGCCGGCATCAGCGCGTACCTGGGCTCGCCCACGACGCGGTAGCCGGAAGCACCCGGAGATTCCGCACTCAGTTGCCCTCCGAAGCCGAATCCGCCTTCGGAGGTTCGTGCTGCACTGCGAATTCCCCGGCGCTGAGTGCACGCGAGCTCACGAACTCCCGCTCGGTTCCGCCGATCGGGTCCGTGAAGGCCAACCGGCGCGCCAGCAGGCGCAGCGGGTCGGAGAAGTCGCCGTCCACGAACTCCCGCGGCTCCGGGTACAGCGGGTCGCCGAGGATCGGCACCCCCAGCCCGGACATGTGCAGCCGGAGCTGATGCGTCTTACCCGTCTCCGGGCGCAGTCGGTACCGCCCGACGATGCCGCCCCGACCGTCGGGCACCTCGGCCTCCAGCTCGACGCGGCTGCGCGCGTTGACCGGACCGGCCACCTCGTAGGCGCGCATGATGCCCGGCGTCTTCTCGATGCGCGACTCCACGACCGTCGGCAACTCCAGGCCAGGATCCACCGGCGCCAGCGCCGCGTACTCCTTGCGCGCCCCGCCGGTGGCGAACAACTGCTGATAGGCGCCGCGCACCGCCGGGTCGCGGGTGAACAGCAGCACGCCGGCGGTGAGCCGGTCGAGCCGGTGCGCGGGCGAGAGCTGCGGCTCGTCGAGTTCGCGACGCAGGCGCACCAGGGCGCTCTGCACGACCCGGGCCCCGCGCGGCATCGTCGCGAGGAAGTGCGGTTTGTCCACGACGACGATCCGCTCGTCCTCGTAGAGCACCGGCATCGCGAACGGCACGTCGATCTCGTCCGGCAGCTCGCGGTACATCCACACCGCCTGCCTGGCGGCGAGGACCGATCCGGGCCCGAGCGGCGCACCGTCGGAGCCGAGGACGCACCCGGCCGCGCTCTCCCGGGCCACGTACTCCGCGGTGCCGGGGAACCTGGCCTCGAGAACCTCACCGAGAGTGCGGCCGGCCTCCTCCTCGGCGATGACGAGCCGGGTCGGGTCGACCCCGTCACGCAGCGGCAGCGGCGCGACGGGCGCGCCGCGGTGCCGGCGCCGCCTAGCCGTTGGACTCCACCTGCACCTTGAGGTTGGTCAGCAGCTCGCGATAGATGCGGCCGAGGCCCTTGGGCGCGAAGGTCTTCTCGAAGAAGCCGCCGATGCCGCCGGCGCCCTGCCACGTGGTGGTGATGGTGACGGTGGTCGCGTCGCCGGCGCTGTCCGCGGCGACGGCGCGGTAGGTGGTGACCATCGAGCTGTTCGCGTCGGTCTCGGTCACGGTGGCGCCGTCGACGGTGACGGTGGCCCGCACGTTCCGCGAGCGCTTCTCCGTAGCCTGCAGGACCCACTCCGCGACGGTGCCGGAGCCCTGCCCGCCCTCCACGACGCGGTACTCGCGGTAGTTCGGAGGCAGAATCTCGGCGCGACGGGTGTAGTCGGCGATCGCGGCCAGGACCTTCTCGGGCGCGGCGGCGATGGCGATGGACTGAGTGGCGGTTACCTGGGCCAACGTACTTCGATCCTCTGAGTATCGGTGCCTCCGGCGAGGTCGGAGGCGTGGATGTCGGCACCGCCGACGGGTTCGATGCCAGCCTAACCAATCGGTAACGACCCGCGCGCGTCGCGCCCGAGGGGTATAGCGTCGATGATCGTGAGTGCTCGCAACGCAACGCCGGCGCGGACCCCGTCGCCGGTCCCGATCGCAGGCGAAGCCGCCTACCAGGAGGGCCTCGCGAGGCTGCGCGACAGCTACCGCGCCATCCCCCCGAACGCGCGGGTCCGCCTGGCCAAGAAGACCTCGAACCTGTTCCGCGCCCGTGCGGCCACCGACGCCCCGGGGCTCGACGTCTCGGGGCTCACCTCGGTCGTCTCCGTCGACCCCGAGACCCGCACGGCGGACGTGGGCGGCATGTGCACCTACGAGGACCTCGTGGCCGCGACGCTGCCGTTCGGTCTCGCCCCGACGGTCGTGCCGCAGCTGAAGACCATCACCCTCGGCGGCGCGGTGACCGGCATGGGCATCGAATCCAGCTCGTTCCGGGCCGGCCTGCCGCACGAGGCCGTGCTGTCGATGGACATCCTCACCGGCAGCGGCGAGGTGGTCACCGCCGCACCCGGCGGCCCGCACGCCGACCTCTTCTTCGGCTTCCCCAACTCGTACGGCACGCTGGGCTACTCGACCCGGCTCACCATCGAGCTGGAGCCGGTGGCGCGGTACGTCGAGCTGCGGCACATCCGCTTCCACACCCTCGACGAGCTGCAGGAGACGATGTCGCGCATCGTCGACACCCGCGACCACGACGGTGAGCCCGTCGACTACCTCGACGGGGTCGTGTTCTCCGCCACGGAGTCGTATCTCGTCCTCGGCCGCAAGACCGACGAGCCCGGACCGCTGAGCGACTACACCGGCCGGGAGATCTACTACCGCTCGATCCAGCACGCCGACGGTGTGCAGCGCGACAGACTCACCACGCACGACTACCTGTGGCGGTGGGACACGGACTGGTTCTGGTGCTCGCGCGCGTTCGGCGCACAGAACCCGAAGGTGCGACGCCTGTGGCCGAAGCAGCTGCTGCGCAGCAGCTTCTATTGGAAACTGGTGGCGCTCGACCGGCGATGGGACATCGGCGACAAGCTGGCCGCGCGCAAGGGCGAGCCGCCCGGCGAGCGCGTGGTGCAGGACATCGAGGTGCACATCGACGAGACCGTCGAATTCCTCGAATGGTTCCTGGACGAGATCCCCATCGAGCCGATCTGGCTGTGCCCGTTGCGGTTGCGCGATCCGCTGCCGCCCGGAGCCGATCCGGACCGCCCGTGGCCGCTGTATCCGCTGGAACCCCGCGAGACCTACGTGAACATCGGTTTCTGGTCCGCGGTCCCGAAGCAACCCGGCCAGATCGAGGGCCGGGCGAACCGCCTGATCGAGAAGAAGGTGTCGGAGCTGGGTGGACACAAGTCCCTGTACTCCGAGGCCTTCTACGAGCGCGCCGAGTTCGACGAGCTCTACGGCGGAATCCACTTGGAGAAGTACAAGTCCCGCTACGACCCGGAGGATCGTCTGCTGGGGCTGTACGACAAGACAGTCAGGAGGCAGTGAATTGACGCGGTCCACTGAGCATCTCCCCAAGCTCAGCCTCGCCGAGATCATCGAGAAGGTGGCGGGCGGCAAGCTCGCCATCCGGGTGAAGGCCTACGACGGATCGTCGGCCGGCCCGGACGACGCGCCGTACGGCCTCGACCTGCTCACCCCGCGCGGAACCACCTACCTCGCAACGGCACCCGGCGACATGGGGCTCGCCCGCGCCTACATCGCCGGCGACCTGGAGCTCACCGGCGCACCTCCGGGCGACCCCTACGAGGCGCTCCGGGCGCTGTCCGACGACCTGAAGTTCGCCAAGCCGGGCCCCAAGCTGATCGCGCAGATCGCACGATCGGTCGGGGCCGAGCACATGATCCCGATCGCGCCTCCACCCCAGGAGGCCGTGCCGCGCTGGCGGCGGATCGCCGAGGGCCTGCGCCACAGCCGCTCCCGCGACGCCGATGCGATCCACCACCACTACGACGTCTCCAACCGGTTCTACGAGCTCGTTCTCGGACCGTCGATGACGTACACCTGCGCCTGCTATCCCGATGCGGGCGCTTCGCTCGAGGAGGCGCAGGAGAACAAGTACCGCTTGGTCTTCGAGAAGCTGCGCCTCAAGCCGGGCGACCGACTGCTGGACGTGGGCTGCGGGTGGGGCGGCATGGTGCGGTACGCCGCCCGCCGCGGGGTGCACGCCATCGGCGCGACACTGTCCAAGGAACAGGCGGAATGGGCGCAAGCCGCGATCGAGGCGGAGGGCCTCGGCGAGTTCGCCGAGGTGCGCTACAGCGACTACCGCGACGTGCCCGAGGGCGACTTCGACGCGATCAGCTCAATCGGGCTCACCGAGCACATCGGCGTGCACAACTACCCCTCGTACTTCACGTCCTTGCGCGACAAGCTCAAGACCGGTGGGCTGCTGCTCAATCACACGATCACCCGGCACGACAACAAGCTGTCGGGCAAGGGCGGCCAGTTCATCGACCGGTACGTGTTCCCCGACGGCGAGCTCACCGGCTCGGGCCGCGTGATCGCCGCGATCCAGGACATCGGCGGGATGGAGGTGCGGCACGAGGAGAATCTCCGCGAGCACTACGCCCTCACGCTCGCCGCATGGTGCCGCAACCTGGTCGACAACTGGGACGAGGCCGTCGCCGAGGTCGGATTGGGCACCGCCCGCGTGTGGGGCCTCTACATGGCCGGCTCCCGACTGGGCTTCGAGCGCAACGTGGTTCAGCTGCACCAGGTGCTCGCGGTGAAGCTGGACGCCAAGGGCGGGGCGGGCGACCTACCGCTGCGCCCCTGGTGGGACGCCTAGCCGGATCAGCCCCGGAAGTACTTCACCACGAGCACGCCGCGCTCCGGCTGGAGGAACGCTCGCACGGTGCCGGGTTCGACCGCCACGAAGGCGTCGAGCCCGGCACTGGTCATTCCCGCCCCCGGGTCACCGAGCGCCGCGGCCACGGCGGGCCGCGCCTCGACGCCGGACGGTCCCAGAGCAGCCCGGAGCGCCGACACCGCGGCCGCGTCCCCGACGGTGACGACGGCGTCGATCCACGAGGCGTTCGGTCCCGGCACCCGCTCGTCGCCGAGGGCCCCACCCACCCAGCGGACGGTGAACCGGTCCCCGATGTTCGTGACCCGCTTCTGAATCGGCGCTGTGTCCTCCCTGACCGCGGGGACCGGCGGCGCAGTGCCCGCCGGTCCGCACCCGGCGAGGGCCGCAGCGATCACCATCGCGGCAACGACACGCCCCGGCCGCCTCCTCATGATCGGATCATCGCGGTCAGATGGGGCGGGCGCCGAGCTCGTTCTTGAGCAACTCCAGCGCGATCTCGTCGGGGTCCCGACGAGGAGCCGTGCTGCCGCCCGACGCCGCGTCCTCGCGGTGCGCCGCCTCGATCATCTCCTCCTCGGAGACCTCCTCGACCGGCGCCGGCTCGGGGTCCGGCTCGGGCGGGAGCGGAATGTCGTCGTGGTGCGACGGTGCGCGGTTCTCCCGGCCCGCCGGGCGCGGGTCGGGACGCTGATCACCGGCGCGGCTGCGCCGCTCGAACGTGGGGGGCGCCTTGCGCGGCTCGGCCGCCGGGCGCTGCTGCTGTGTCGGCGCCGGGGGCGCGCCCTGGGTTCGGGCGCCACTACCGTCGCCGACCTCGACGTCCCACTGCGTACCGAAGACCTCGCGGACCGCGTCGCGCAGGTTGCCCACGTGCTGCTGGTCGCTGAACCTGCTGAGCAGAGCGGGGATCGGCAGCGCGAGATGCAGCACACCGTCGGCGAGGCCGAGCACCTGCACGTTCGGCATCAGCGCGAACGTCACCGTGCTGCGGTCCTTGACCGCCCGCAGCACCTTGGGCCAGGCCGTCCGGACCTCCTCGACCGACGGGCCCGACGGTACGTGCGCCGCGGGGGCCTGCGCCGCCGGTGCCTGCGCGGGCGGGCGATCCGGCTCGGGCTCGGGCGCGCGTTCGGGCTCCGGAGCGGGGCGGTCGGCCTCCCGGGCGGGCGGAGCGGGCTCCGGCGCGGCGACCGGCGCGACCGGCTCCGGGTCGGGCTCCGGCCGGTGCAGCACCGGCTCCGATTCGGCGGGGCGCGCGGGCTCGGCAGGCGGCACGGGCTCCGCGGCGGGCGCCGGCGCGGCCTGCGCGGCGGGAGCGGGCTGGGCGGCGGCGGGCGGGGCGCTCTCCGGCGCGGCGGACCGCGGGGCCGGCCCGTGCGCCTCCGGGGCCTGCTGGTGCGCCTCCGGGGCCGCTGCGGCCTCCGCCTGCCGCTGGCTGGGCCGGACGAAACGGGACGGCGGACCGTCGGACTGCGGAGCCGTGGGGGCGCCCGCGGGCGCCGCAGTGGTGGGGGCGGCTGCGGCACCGTCGACGGGGGCGCCGGCGGGACGGCGCTCGAGCGCCTCGATGCGCTGGAGCAGCGCGGCCTGCGAGTCGTCGGCGGCGGGAAGCAGCATGCGCGCGCACATCACCTCGAGGAGCAGGCGCGGCGACGTGGCGCCGCGCATCTCCGCGAGCGAGGCGTGCGTGACCTCGGCGCACCGGGTGAGAGTCGCGAGACCCAGCTTCGCGGCCTCGCCGCGCATGGTCTCGAGCACGTCCTGCGGCACGTCCACGAGGCCGCGGTCCGCGGCGTCCGGGACCGTGTGCAGCAGGATGAGATCGCGCAGGCGCTCCAGCAGGTCGGTGGCGAAACGGCGGGGATCGTGCCCGGCCTCCATCACCCTCTCGACGGCGCCGAACAGTGCCCCGCCGTCCGCGGCGGCGAGCGCATCGACCGCGGCGTCGATGAGCGCGGTATCGGTCACGCCGAGTAGACCGAGGGCCCGCTGGTAGGTGACTCCCTCCGGCCCGGCACCGGCGAGCAACTGATCCATGATCGACAGCGAGTCACGCGGCGAGCCCCCGCCCGCACGGATGACGAGCGGGTACACCTGCGGCTCGACGGGCACGTTCTCCGCGGTGGTGATCTTCTCCAGCAGCGGCCGCATCACGTTCGGCGCGAGCAGCCGGAACGGATAGTGGTGCGTGCGGGAGCGGATGGTGGTGAGCACCTTCTCCGGCTCGGTGGTCGCGAAGATGAAGATGAGGTGCTCCGGCGGCTCCTCGACAATCTTCAGCAGTGCGTTGAAGCCCTGCGGCGTCACCATGTGCGCCTCGTCGACGATGAAGACGCGGTAGCGCGATTCGGCCGGCGCGTAGAAGGCGCGGTCGCGGAGCTCGCGGGCGTCGTCGACACCGCCGTGGCTGGCGGCGTCCATCTCCGTCACGTCGAGGTTGCCGGGGCCGCCGGGGGCGAGCGCCACGCACGAACTGCAGACGCCGCACGGCGTGCTCGTGGGGCCCTGCTCGCAGTTGAGCGAACGGGCCAGGATCCGCGCCGACGAGGTCTTGCCGCAGCCGCGCGGCCCGGAGAACAGGTAGGCGTGGTTCACCCGGCCCGAATCGAGCGCCGTGCTCAGCGGCTCGGTGACGTGCTCCTGCCCCACGACCTCGGCGAACGTCGCTGGACGGTACTTGCGGTAGAGAGCCACGGTGCCAGGTTACCGGCAGGGTCCGACACCGGTCCCGTTCAGGCGAGCGTCAGGTCGATCCGCTCGGCGGCGAGGAGGACGGCGCCGACCAGCGAGGCGCGTTCCCCGAGCGCGCTCACCGCCACCGGGGTCCGCGCGACGGCGCTGAGCGCGTTCCGGCGCAGGCCCATGCGGGTCGATTCCAGCAGCAGGTCCCCGGCCCGGGCCATGTCTCCGCCGAGCACGATGAGGTCCGGGTCCAGGAGGTTGGCGACTCCGGCGAGTCCCCACCCCAGGTGCAGTCCCGCGTCCTCGACGGCCCGCCGGGCCGCGGCGTCGCCCCCGCGAGCGAGTTCGAGCGCACCGTCGAAGTCGATGCCGGGGTGCCTGCCCGCCAGCATCGCGACCACCGCCGCCGTGGAGGCGTACGCCTCCAGGCAGCCGCGTCCGCCGCATCGGCACGGGGGGCCGTGCTCGTCGAGGGTGAGATGTCCCACCTCGCCCGCCGTCCCGTTGGTGCCCCGGTAGATCCGGTCGTCGAGCACGATCCCCGCGCCGACGCCGGAGGACGCCTTCACGAAGACGGAGCTGCGCCGCCCCTGTGCGATGCCGCGGCGATGCTCCGCCAGCGCGCCGAGCGTGGCGTCGTTCTCGACGTCGACACGGAGGTCGAAGGCCGCCTCCGCCGCGGCCACCGCATCGACGTCGTGCCATCCCGGCAGGATCCCCGGATCGTGGATCACCCCCTCGCTCACGGGCGCCGGGACGGCCATCCCGATGCGCAGCAGCGGCACCCCGTCGTTCTCCGGGTCCGCCCGCATCCGGGCCAGCGATGCGCGGAGCACGTCCCGCGCGAGCAGCAGCGACGTGTCGTGCGCGTGCTCCGGCGGGAGCGGACGGCGCTCCTCGATCAGGATCGCCCCGGTGACGTCGCCGACCGCCACGGCGAGGTGCGAGTGCCCGAAGTCGACCCCCGCGACGAGCCCGACGCTCCGGGAGAGCCGGACGCGCCCGCCGCGCCGGCCGGATCCCGCCTCCGCCTCGACGAGACCGGCGGTCACCAGGTCGCGAACGATGTTCGAGACGGTGGCGGGAGCGAGCCCCGTCGCCCGTGCCAGCTCCGCCTGGGTGTGCCGGGACGCGGGATCCGCGCGGAGGACGCCCACGATCCGTTGCTCATTGGCCACACGCAGGGCCGCGGTCGACCCGGAGGACGACCACGGCGATCCGGCGCCGGAACGTGGCATACCCCACTGTGCGGGCAGCGAGGAACAAACGTCAAGCGACGAACACAAGACTTCTTCATCAAACAGACATCCGAGGATTTGTGTTCAAGTCTTGACCGCAAACGTGTGACGTATAACACTGATCCCTGTTCCGCTGGGGAACGATCGGCGGCGCAGTCGGGCGCCCTGAACTCTGAGGAGACCTTGTGAACACGGTTCATTCACGTGCGCGCCGCGCGCTCGCCGGCGGCTTCGCCGCGGCGCTGGGCGTGGCCGCTCTGGCCGGCTGCAATGCCAACAGCTCCGATGACAAGGGGTCCGGCGGCTCCGGTGCGTCCGGCGCGGGCACCACCATCGCGCTCCTCCTACCCGAATCGAAGACCACCCGGTACGAGGCGTTCGACAAGCCGCTCTTCGAGAAGAAGGTCGCCGAGCTGTGCAGCAGCTGCAAGGTGTCGTACTACAACGCCGACCAGGACGAGGCGAAGCAGTCCCAGCAGGTCGACGCGGCGATCACCGCGGGCGCGAAGGTGCTCGTGCTCGATCCCGTCAACGGCGACGGCGCCGGCGGCATGGTCACGGCCGCGCGCAACGCCAAGATCCCGGTGATCGCGTACGACCGGTTCATCAAGGGCGCGGACTACTACATGTCGTTCGACAACGAGCAGGTCGGCAAGATCCAGGGCAAGGCGCTGGTGGACGCGCTGGGCGGTAAGGGCAACATCCTCATGCTCAACGGTTCGCCGACCGATCCCAACGCGGCGCAGTTCAAGGCCGGCGCCCACAGCGTCATCGACGGCAGCGGGATCAAGGTCCTCGCCGAATTCGACAACCCCGACTGGAGCCCCGACAAGGCGCAGCAGTTCGTGAACGATCAGCTCAGCCGCACGAAGCCGGCGGACATCCAGGGCGTGTACGCGGCGAACGACGGGCAGGCGGGCGGCGTGGTCGCCGCCCTGACCGGCGCGGGCGTTCCGGCGAACGGTCTCCCGCCGATCACCGGCCAGGACGCCGAACTCGCCGCCATCCAGCGCATCGTCGCCGGCCAGCAGTCCATGACGGTGTACAAGCCGATCGCGATCGAGGCGAACACGGCGGCGGAGGTGGCCGTCGCGGTGGCGGGCGGCAAGACCGCCCCCGAGACCGCGACCACGGGGATCAAGCAGACGAAGTACCAGGACGTCGCGTCGTACATCTTCACCCCCATCGCGGTGACGAAGGCGAACGTCGCGAGCACGGTGCTCGCCGACAAGTTCTACACGGCCGACCAGGTCTGCACCCCGCAGTACAAGGACGCGTGCGAGGGGGCGGGCATCAAGTAATGAGCGACTCCGCGCAGCCGGAGGACGCGGGGGCGGTGGCCGATTCGGCCGCCGTCCTCGCCCTGTCCGGCATCAACAAACGATTCGGCGCCGTGCAGGCGCTCACCGACGTCACGCTCGAGGTCCGGGCCGGCGAAGTCGTCGCCCTGGTCGGCGACAACGGCGCCGGCAAGTCGACGATCATCAAGATCATCTCCGGCGTCTACCAGCCCGACGAGGGCCGCATCACCCTCGAGGGCCGGACGGTGTCCGTCGCCGGGCCGTCCGCGGCGCAGTCGCTCGGCATCGCCACGGTCTTCCAGGACCTCGCGCTGTGCGACAACCTCGACGTCGTCGCGAACCTCTTCCTGGGCAACGAGAAGAACCACCTCGGCGTGATCGACGAGGTGGCGATGGAGACCGAGGCGTGGCGCCTGCTGCGCAGTCTGTCCGCGAAGATTCCGTCGGTCCGGATTCCTGTCGCCTCGCTGTCGGGCGGCCAGCGGCAGACCGTCGCGATCGCCCGCAGCCTGGTCGGCGACCCCAAGGTCGTGCTCCTCGACGAGCCGACCGCCGCGCTCGGCGTCGCCCAGACCGCCGAGGTGCTCAACCTGATCGAGCGACTGCGGGCGAACGGCCTCGGGGTCATCCTCATCAGCCACAACATGGCCGACGTCCAGGCCGTCGCCGACCGGATCTACGTTCTCCGCCTGGGCCGCAACGCGGCCGAGTTCCGCGTGGACGAGGCCACGACCGAACAGCTCGTCGCGGCGATCACCGGCGCGTCCGACAACGTCGTCGCCGCGCGGGCACAGCGCACCACTCGCACCGAGGAGGCGGCCGAATGACGAGCGGCACCGATACGACGACGACCACATCCCCCGTGGCCGCGGATCTCGCGGACGAGCGGCTGATCGCCGCCAAGGGCTTCGGCGGGCTCGTCCGGTCGCAAGCGGCCCGCATCAAGTCGGGCGACCTGGGCACCCTACCCGTGATCATCGGGCTGATCGTCATCTCGATCGTCTTCTACGCGGTGGAACCGAGCTTCCTCTCGTCCCGGAACCTGGTGTCCATCACCCAGTTCGCGGCGCCGACGGGCATCATCGCCCTCGGTATCGTGCTCGTGCTGCTGCTCGGGGAGATCGACCTGTCCGTCGGCTCGGTGAGCGGTGTCTCCGCCGCGGTGCTGGCCGTCCTCATGGTCAATCACGGTGTCTCCGAGCCGCTCGCGATCCTCGCGGCACTGGGCAGTGGCCTCGCGATCGGCCTGTTCTACGGGCTGCTCTTCACGCGGATCGGCGTCCCGTCCTTCGTCTTCTCGCTCGCCGGGCTCCTGGGGTTCCAGGGACTCCTGCTGTGGATCCTGGGCTCCACCGGAACGATCAACCTGCCGCAGGGTTCGTTCCTGCTCGACTTCGCACGGAACCAGTTCGTCACGGGCGCAGCCTCGTACGCCCTCGTCGCCCTGGCCTCGCTGGTGTTCCTCGGCAGCCAGCTGTGGGGTGCTCGGACGCGCTCCCGCGCGGGCCTGAGCACGCCGGCGCCCGCGCTCATCGCGGCCAAGACGGCGGCGTTGGCGATCGGCCTGGGCTACCTCACGTACTACGTGAACATCGACCGCGGCTTCTCGTACCTGTGGGTCTTCTTCGTGTTCCTGGTGATCGTCATGGACTTCGCGCTGCGCCGGACGACCTGGGGCCGGCACGTCTTCGCGGTCGGCGGCAACGTCGAAGCCGCCCGCCGCTCGGGTATCCGGGCCACGGGGATCTACATGTCCGTCTTCGCGCTGACGTCCACGCTCGCGGCGCTCGGCGGTCTCGCGGCGGCGGGCCTGTTGACCAGCGTCTCCCAGTCGACCGGTACGACGGACACCAACCTCACGGCCATCGCCGCCGCGGTCATCGGCGGCACGTCGCTGTTCGGCGGCCGCGGCTCCGCCTACTCGGCACTGCTCGGGATCCTGGTGCTGCAGGCGATCTCGAACGGGCTGAACATCATCGGCGTGGGTTCGTCGGTCCGGTTCATGGTGACGGGCGGCGTGCTGCTGCTCGCCGTGGCGATCGACTCGCTCAGCCGGCGGGCGCGGACCTCGTCCGGCAGAGCCTGAGCCCCCGCGCTCACTGCGCGGGGCCGGGCCCCTTGTCCATGGAGGGGCCCGGGAACCGGCCCGAGTCGTGCGGCGGGACGGCCGGGAACTGGCCCGTCTGGTACGGCGGGACCGCCGGGAACTGCCCCGTCGCGCACGGGGCGGGCGGCGGGAAGCCCGCGGGGACCGGACCGGGAGGCGGCGGCTGGCGACGGCCGCCGCCGAGCCGGTCGGCGAAGGCGAGCGCCAACAGCATGCAGAGCGAGACGAACAGCACCAGGACGTAGGCCGGGTGCACCGGCACGGCGATGAGTCCCAGCAGCATCAGCGCACCCCAGATGCAGCAGCTGGAGACCCGGGCCGGCAGGGAACCGCGTGCGACGAAGACGGCCAGGCCGATGAGCGGCACGAACATCAGGGCCACCTGGATCAGGGTGGGCGTGAGCATCAGGAACATCATCACGCCGAGACCGAAGTCGTCGTCGTAGTCCTCGCTCATCGACGGATACGTCGCCATCCACCAGATCACCAGCCCCACGAGGGTGAGCGCGGCGATGGTCGCCTGGATCAGCGCGAGCGCGCGGTAGATGCGTGGCACCGGCGGCGCGGCGTTCGGATACATGTGGACCTCCCCCTCGACGTTTGCGTCTGCACCCACGGTAGCGGGCGGACCGTCGGCGGAGAAGGGCGGAAAGCCGGAGCGGCGGCCCGGAACGAATCCGGGCCGCCGCTGACGGGGTGTCGGGGCGCCTTCTCGTCGCGGTCCAGGCCACGCACGTCGTGATGCCGAAGGGCCACCCGCCTCCTTCTTGTCTACTTCTTGTCGCGGTCCAGGCCGAGCACGTCCGTGATGTAGAAGAACGGGTCGGTCTGGTCGGTCAGTCCCACGACGTTGGCGGCGCCGGGGCCGTACGCGGCGATGCGGACCTGGCCGCCGGTGTGCTGCTCCTCGCCCGGATCGAGCGACGTGCCGTAGTTGACGGTGAGCACACCGCCGTCCTTCGTGTTGAGCGCACGGGTCAGGCCGGGGGTGACGGTGCCGGCCTCGATGATCTGGCTGGTGTGCGCGTGGTCGCCGGTCACGATGACGAGGGTGTCCTTGTCCTGCTTGGCGAATTCGAGCGCCGCGGTGACGGCCTCCGACAGCTGGACGGTCTCCCCGATCTGGCCGCAGGGGTCGGCGTCGTGGTTCGCCTTGTCGACGGAGCCGGACTCGACCTGCAGGAAGAACCCCTTGTCGCCCTTGAGGAGGTCGATGGCCTTCTTCGTCATCGACGCGAGCTTCGGGGTGGCGCCGAACGCGGGGTTGGGCGAGCACGTGACCGCGGGCTCCTTGCCGCCCTCCTTGGTGGCGGTGGCCTTGTCCCACAGGCGCGGCAGGTTCCCGTCGGCGAAGACGCCGAGCAGCGGCTGATCCTGGTTCGCCGAGGTGACGCCGTCGAGCTCCTCGCCCGAACGGACGATCCGGTAGCCGCGCTCCTTGGCCTGCACCTCGAGCGTCTTGCCGTTGTACTCACCGGCGGTCGCGGTCTCCTGGAAGGTCTTCCAGCCGCCGCCGAGGGTGACGTCGGCGCGCGCGGCGATCAGCTGCTCGGTGATGGACCCGAGGCCGCCGTTCTCGAGCGCGTCGGAGCTGCACTTCTCCTTGGTGGCGACGGGGCCGTAGCACTTGCGCTGGGCGACGTGCGCGACCTGCACGGCCGGGGTGGCGTCCTGCAGCTCGGTGGTGGTGACGTTGCCCGTCTTACGCCCGTCGGCCTTGGCGATCTCCAGGATCGAGCGCTGGGGCTTGCCGTTGACGTCGACGCCGACGGCACCGTTGTACGTCTTGGTGCCGGTGGCCCAGGCCGATCCGGACGCCGCGGAATCGGTCGTGTAGTCCGGCTTCTTGGTGTTCTTGTCGAGGGCGTAGGTGGTGTAGTCACCCGAGAGCGGCAGCTCGTCGATGCCGGGGATCTTGCCGCCCGCGCCCCACTCGTAGTTCCGGGCGAGCGTCAGCTCCTGGTTGGCGGTGCCGTCGCCGATCACGAGGATCACGTTCTTGGCCTTCGACCGCTGGATCGACTCGGCGATCGCCTGCGTCTGGTCGCCGTCGAGGCGCTTCGCCCCGCCGTGCGTCGTGATGTCGCCGGCGGCCCGGCGGTCGATCTGCACCTTGGACGCCGTGTCACCGGACGTGCCGGGACCGCTGTCGTTGCTCCCGCAGGCGCCGACCACGCCGAGGACCGCCACCGCACCGACGGCCAGCGCCGCCCGTGCCCTTCCCCTACCAAGATTCGTCATTGCTGCAGCGAAACATGCGCATGTGAACATGAATCGGTCGGAAGGTGAACTTCTCGTGGGCGCCGCTACCGCACCCGTTCGGCCCGCGCGACGATCGCCTGCGCCAGCGCCGAACCGAACAGGAGGCCGAGCGCGAGCGCGCAGATCACCGCCGCCACATCCACGACGGTGCGCGCGCCCTGTTCGGGGTCGATGCCCACCGACGTCACCGACAGCAGCCCCAGGCTGCCGGGGACGAGCACCCAGAACGCGGGGAGGAAGACCACCAGGCGGGGGAACTGCGGTCGCACGGCGGCCACCAATGCGGCGCCGAGACTGCCGGCGATCGCCCCGAGGAAGCCGCCCAGCACCGCCCCGGAGACGTGCTGCCCGGCGATCTGCGCGCCGAACGCGGCGGCCACGACGAGGCCGATCGCGGGAAGCAGCCGCATCGACGCGCCCTCGTTGAGGCACACCCCGACGCAGATCAGCGCCAGCCCGACGGGCGGCCCCCACCAGCCGAGTTGGTTCACCCGCTCGTTGACGAGCAGTTCCGGGCCGACGCCCAGTGCCGTGGTGGCGGCGAGGATGCCGAGCGAGAACAGCAGCAGCTGCACCGTGCCGAAGGTGAGGCGGGCGCTGCCCGCGACCATCGCGCCGGCGGCCAGCTCCGACATGCCGGTCACCATGAGCGCGCCCGGGAGGAGAACGGCGAGCGGCGCGAGGAGGGTGCGCAGCGGACCGTCGAGCCAGCCCGCCTGCGCGGCGGCGAAGACCCCCGTGCCCACCGTGAACGCGGCGATCGTGGGGAGCAGCGTAGCGGCGAGCCGTACCCGCCCCGCCAGCTTGACCAGCAGCATCACGACGACGCCGCCGACCGCGGCGGCGGCGATGTTCGGCCATCCCGGCTGCAGCAGCATGGCGATGCCGACGGCGATCACGGACCACGAGAGGTCCTGCACCCACTGCGGGTAGTGGTGCGGCAGGGAGCGGAGGGCGCCGAGGCGGGCGAACGCCTCGTCGACCGAGAGGGTGCGAGCGGCGAGGCCCCGCCGGACATCCGCGACGACGGCCGACTGGTCGAGCCGCAGCGGACCGTCGACCGACTCGAAGGTGGCGGCGGCGCCGGGCTCGAGGCCCAGCGTCAGCCCGGTGGGCGTGGCGCCGATCTGGGCGAGCGGGTGCCCCATGGCCGTGGCGACGCTCTTGAGCTCGTCCTCCACCTCGTGCACGGGCTGGCCGCCCGCGATCATGGCGGCGCCGAGGTAGGCGAGGAGGCGGCGGTCGTCGTCGACCCGGTCAGGCTGCACGGGCGGCGGGCTCCGCGCTCGCGGACACGGATCCGTCCGTGCTCCGCAGGTACCAGGCCGACCCGATGAGGGTGGCGACGAAGACCCACACGTAGACACCGCTCGCGAGGACCTTGAGCACCGGGTTGTCCATCGGCCGCAGGAAGATGCCGATCGCGTAGGTGTCGTGGACGTCCTCGACGCCGGTCGGCTGCAGGGTCGGGAAGTAGGTGACCCAGATGAACGTCGCGGCGACGAGCCCTGCCGCCGCGACCAGCGCGAGCGCCCGCCGGCGCGGATCGTCGGTCAGCATCGCCAGGGCGAGGAGGAGGACCAGTAGCGGCACGATCCACACCCAGTGGTGCCCCCAGGAGAACGGGGAGACGGCGCAGGCCGTGAGCCCCACGACGGTGACGGCGAGCAGGACCACGCCCCGGCGGTACGCCCACGCCGCGATGGCGAGGCCCGCCAGCGCAGCCGGGACGGCGACCGCCAGCCAGACGACCGTCGACGGCTTCTCCGCGTTGGTGAGGAAGGCGATGAGACCGTTGATCGACTGGTTGCCCACCTGGTTGGGCTCGCCGACGCGGTTCGCGTCGAGGAACGTGCCGGACCAGTACTGCCACGACTCCTTCGGAATCACCAGGAAGCCGATCACGACGGTGCCGGCCAGGGTCACCAGGGCCGTGCGGGCCTCGCGCCACTGCCGGGTGACCACGAGGTAGGCCAGGAAGAACAGCGGGGTCAGCTTGATCCCGGCCGCGATTCCGATACTGAAACCCTTGAACCGCGCGCCGGCCGGCCGGCCGAGGTCCCACAGCAGGAGGAGCATGAGGAAGACGTTGATCTGGCCGAACCAGAGGGTGGTGCGGACGGGCTCAAGCACCGTCGCGACCAGCGTCAGGCAGATCGCGGCGAACCACACCCGGCCGTCGCGCACGAAGCCGACGAGCCGCAGCGCGATGAGGATGCAGGCGAGCAGCGCGAGCATCACCGCGATCGACCACACCCAGCGCAGCACGTCCGTGGACATCCAGCTCAGGGGGACGAACAGCACGCCCGCGAACGGTGTGTAGGTGAAGGGCAGGATGCCGTTGAGCAGCGGACCGTCGTACAGGCCGTCGCCGCCGTGCGCGACGATCTCGCCGCCCTTGCGGTAGACCTCGGCGTCGATCTGATTGTGGAAGAGCCCGTACATGGGCGTGGAGAACGGGATCCGCACGAACTGCTGCCACACGGCCGCGCCCGCGGCCACCGCGAACAGGGCCAGCACCCACCACTGCCGGGGGAACCGCCGGCTGTTCTCGTCCGCCACCGGCGCGATCCTCCTGCTCAGGCGCGCCCTACTCGGGCTGCGACATCAGCTTTTCAGCAGAAGCCAAGAGTACACAGGTCGCCACGCCGTCCATCGCGGTCTCGAGCTCGGCGATGGACGGGAAGGTCGGCGCGAGCCGGATGTTGCGGTCGTGCGGGTCCTCCCCGAGCGGGAAGGTGGCGCCCGCGGCGGTGAGCGCGATGCCAGCCTCCTTGGCCAGCGCGACGGTGCGCTTGGCCGTGCCGTCGAGCACGTCCAGGCTGATGAAGTAGCCGCCCTTCGGCTCGCTCCACGACGCGACCTTCGACTCGCCGAGGCGCTCCTCCAGGATCTCCAGCACGCGGGCGAACTTGGGCGCGATGAGGTCGCGGTGCTTGCGCATGTGCGCGCGCACGCCCTCGGCGTCGCCGAAGAACCGCGCGTGCCGCAGCTGGTTGACCTTGTCGGGGCCGATCGAGGTCAGGCCGGTGTACCTGCCGTACCACTCGAGGTTCTCCGTGGACGCGCCGAAGAAGCTGACGCCCGCGCCGGCGAAGGTGATCTTCGAGGTGCTGGCCAGCACGTACGGCCGGTTCGGGTGCCCGGCCTCGGCGGCCAGGCCGAGGATGTCGGGGTCCGACGGCGCATCGCCCACGAGGGCGTGCACGGCGTAGGCGTTGTCCCAGAAGATCCGGAAGTCGGGCGCGGCGGTCGGCATCGAGGCCAGTTCACGGGTGATCTCCTCGGAGAACACCGAGCCGGTCGGGTTCGAGTACTTCGGGACCGCCCAGATGCCCTTGATCGCGGGGTCGTTCGCCACGAGGTCCTTGACGACCGCCATGTCGGGGCCGTCCGGGTTCAGCGGCACCACGATCATCTCGATGCCGAACTCCTGGGTGATGGCGAAGTGCCGGTCGTACCCGGGCGCGGGGCAGAGGAACTTGACCTTCTCCTCGACGCCCCACGGCCGCTCCCCGTCGACGGTGCCGTGGATCCACGCGAGCGTGATCAGACGGTGCATGATCTCGAGGCTGGAGTTGTTCTGCGCGTACAGGTTCGCGACGGGGATCCCCAGCAGCTCACCGAAGATGGCACGCAGCTCCGGCAGGCCGGCGAGGCCGCCGTAGTTGCGGGTGTCGGTTCCGTCGGCGGCGCGGTAGTCGCCCTCACCGGGCAGCGCGAGCAGCGCATTCGACAGGTCGAGCTGGTCGGGAGCCGGCTTGCCGCGCGTGAGGTCCAGCTTCAGCCCCTGGGCCTTCAGCGTCTCGAACAGCTCCGTCAGCTTCGCATGGACGTCGACGAGTTCGGACTGACTCAGGGACACGTAGGTGGACATCGGGTGCGCCTCCGGCGGAATTTCGGGCCCGGACATAAAGGGGACTCCGCGCACCCGCCAGAGCCCGTTGACCCTTGCTGCGTTCCCGCCCTGGGGGAGTTCACAGGATGGACGCCGCGCGGAGTCCGTGGACCACTATACGGGTACGGGCTGGTTTGGGTCGACGGGGGCGTCTCGTCTACGATGGTCGACGGAGGATTCGCCTAGTGGCCTATGGCGCTCGCCTGGAACGCGGGTTGGGTTAATAGCCCTCAGGGGTTCAAATCCCCTATCCTCCGCAGATCAGGGGCGGTTTCCGAGCACATCGGGAGCCGCCCCTGTGTCGTTCGCCGGACCGGAACGGATCCCCCGTCGGTGGGACCGGAGGAACCTTCCCCGCCGAGTGCAGTGGACACCGTGCCATTCGCGCGTGTCCGTCCAGGCCGGCGCGTGACCGCGCCGTCACGTGCAGTCCCTCACACAAGACCTTCTCGTGCTGCGCTCGAACCGAAGGCTCACTAAACTTAACTGGCATCCGCACCCGTGCCCCCGCCCCGGAGACAGTGATGCAGTGGACCGTGATCGACCTCGCCGACGCGATGAGGCTCGCGCGCGGCCTGGGCGATTCCTGGTCGAGCGCATCCGAGCTGGTGGAGATCGTCGCCGAGCGGCGTGACCGACCGATCGGCGTGACCGCCACCGACCTCACGGGCACCGGGATCACCGGAACGGTGCTCGCCGGGCTCGACCGGGACACCATCGTCCACGCGACCGGCCTGCCGCCCTTTTTCACCGAGCACGTGATCTTCCACGAGCTGGGGCACCTGCTCTGCGGACACCTCGACGAAGTCACGACCGGACCACAGGATCGGATGCAGTTCCGCAGCGCCCACTCCGATCCGGCACACGAACACGAGGCGGAGCTGCTCGCGACGGCGTTCGCGCAGGTCCGCTCGGAGCGAGGGCGCCGGCGCGGCCGCCTCGCCGATGACGGCGGGTTCATCGCCACCCTGGCCCCTCACCTGCTGTCGCGATGAGGCCGACGTGCCGCCCCCGCCCGCCGTCGTCGTCCTGAACGACGTCCTGTTCTCCGGAGCGGCGATAGCGTGCGCCGTCGTCGCCCTCCTGATCGCAGCCACCAGTCTCACCCCGGGGCGCGCGGCGCGAGTGCGCCGGTGGCTGGCGGCCTCGTTCGCGCTCAAGGGCCTGGGCTTCGCCAGCGCCGCCCCCTGGATCGTGCGCCGGGTGAACGCGGTTTTCGAGGACTCGGCATCCCTCCTGGTCACCTACGCCATCTCTCCGGTCTGGTGCGCGGCGATGATCCTCGTCGCCCGCGCTTGGCGGCACGGTTCCGTCACCCGGGCGTTCGGCTACAGCATCGGCGGTGCCGCGCTCGCCAGTACCCTCGCGATGATCGCGCTCTGGTGGCACACACCGCGCACGGACCTCGTCGGATCCGTCAGCGCGAAGTTCGCCGAGACCGCCACGGGGACGGCGCTCATCCTCACCTACGCGGGCACGATGTCGTTCGGGCTGGTGGTGCTGCTCGGCGCCTGCCGGTTCCATACCGACCGCCTGGGCGAGAGAGCGACGCCGGCGGTGCGCACCGCGGTCTCGATCATCTCGGTGGGCGTCGTCCTCGATCTCGCCTTCGCCGCCAACCAGGCCGCGAAGGCGCTCTCCAGCGCCAACGGAACGCCGATCGTCATGCTCGAGTACCTCACCGCGGCAACGGCGATCGTTGCGGCGACACTCCTGGGTCTCGGGTTCGCCTACCCAGAGGCTCGGCACCGCTGGATCGACGCCCGACGGTGGGCCCGGGCGCGGCGCACCTGCCGCGCGCTCACTCCGCTGTGGACCGACCTGAACTCCAGTCGGGGCGCGGCACCCGCGCCCTGGCTCCGCACGGCACACCCCGAGATCCGCGTCTACCGCATGATGGTGGACATCCACGACGGGCTGATCCACCTGGCCCCGTTCCTGCCCGGCTCCGGCGAGCGATCACACCCGCAGTCGAGCGCCGACTTCGCTCGGGAGATCCGCGGCGCCGTGTTACAACTCCATGAATCGGGCACATCACTCGAGGGGGAGTCCGGTTTCGGCGAGATCGCGCGTCGCCCCGATCTCCCCTTCGACCAGCAGATCTCCTGGGTGCGCTCGGTGTCGCGGGAGTACCGATCGTTAACGAACCGTAAATAAGCTCCCCAAGTGATTCGTGTCACTACCGAATTCTACTGTCAGTAGATACCGTGGATGGCAGACGTTCCGCCGACGCCGCCGGACGTTGCACTCCCGCTCTCCCGCGACAGGGACATCCACGACCACAAGGTGCTCGCCATGAACGAGAATTCCGTAGTCGATACCCGTACCGAGACCTATCGGCGTCCCGACGGCGCCCGGATCTCCTACCGCTTCACGCCGGCGGCCGCGCACACCGGCGACCAGACCCCCGTCTTCCTGCTGCACGGGACGTTCCAGTCGGCCCGGGTCTGGCACTCCGTCGGGGTCGTCGATGCGCTGCGCGGTGACCGCCCGCTCATCGAGGTCGACATGCTCGGCCACGGCGCCAGCGACAAGCCCGTCGACCCCCAGCAGTACCTGATCGAGACGATGGCCCACGACGTGCTCGGCATCGCCGATCAGCTGGGCGTCGACCGGTTCCACACGGTCGGCTTCTCACTCGGTGCCCGCACCTCGTTGCGGCTGCCCTTCCTCGCATCGGATCGCCTGGAATCGATGGTGTGCATTGGCGGTTCGCACCGCCCGCAGCCCTCGATGGCGGATCGAGTGTTCTTCCCCGGTGCCCGGGCCGCGCTCGACAGCGGCTCGATGGACACCTTCATGGACCACTGGGACGCCCAGCGCGAACGCCCCCTCAGCTCATCGGCCCGTGAGCGACTGCGCACCAACGAGCCGGGGGCACTGGCCGCATTCTTCGACTCGCAGGAGCTCGACGCCGGACGCGAGATCGATGACTACGCAGCAGTGTTCACGCCCGCGCTCTTCATCGCCGGCGAGCACGACACCGAGCGTCTGGCCGATTCCTGGCTGCTCGCCGGGACCATGCCGGCAGCTCGCTTCACCGTCCTCACCGGAGCGGGCCACGCGGCTTCGATCCGCGAAGCCGGGCCCGAGATCGTGCGGCACTTCGCCGCGCTGGAGCTCAGATCCGCCGCTTGATCGGTTGCACAGCAGAGCAATCCGCCGAGCCCGGCCGACGATCAGTCGGTCGGGTTCTGCGTCTGCTCCCCTGCGACCGGCAGGCCCTCCAGCTTCCGGGCGTTGTCGATGATCGCGGCGATGCTGGCCAGACTGGCCTCGCCGAGCCCCTCGGCGCGCAACGCCAGGGCGCGGATGCCGGCTTCACGCATGACCAGTTCCGCGGCGAGCGCGGCCTCGTCGTCGGTACCGGGCGCGGTGAAGTGGTCGACGGGGACCTCGAAATACGCGGCGAGTGCGCGGAGCAGTTCGATCGACGGATTGGCGCGACCGCCGTTGCGGAGCGCGGAGAGGTAGCCGCCGGAGACCCGCAGGCCGGGATTGCGCTCACGCAGCTGCTCGGCGACCGCGTTGTTGGTGCGCGGGCGCCCCGCCTTGGCCTCGCGCTCGAAGAGCGAGTTGAGGCGCTGGGCGAGCAGCAGTGGCGCCGCTTCCGCCTCCCCGCCTGTCATGGCGAGAATTCTACTACCAGTCGCTTTCTCATACGAATCATTGACGGAGGACATACCGGGCTCCTTTCGTGTCGTGCGCGCGAGCGGCCTCGGCCCGGAACGAGCCGAGAACACGAACCGGCAGGTCAGGCGATACGCTCGGCGCGCTCGGCCAGCACCGTGCGGCGCCAGCGCAGCACCTCGCGGACCGCGAGGAAGGCCATGAACGTCCCCAGCACCACCGCGAGTCCCCGCTCCGGCAGGGCGAGCGCGAGGCTCACGCCGACCAGCGACCCCGGTAGGGCGGCCAGTGCGAGCGGCCTGCCCACCCGCAGATCGGCGCTGCCGTGCCGGATGTGGGTGGCGGCGCCGACGACGGCGTTCGGCAACATGACGAGCAGCGACGTGCCGGCCGCGGTGTGCAGATCAGCGCCGAACAGCACCGCCATCACCGGCACCACGAGGAGACCGCCCCCGAGGCCCATGGCCGCCGAGTACGCCCCGACCACGAGGCCGGTCACCGTCGCGACCGCGATGATCAACGCCGTGCCCTCGAACAGCCCGGTCGACGAGCCCACCGCGATCCCGAAGCCCTGCAGGAGGAACTTCGTGGACGAGAGGACCAGTACGAGTACGAAGAGCGAGCGGAGCACCACCTCGGGGACCTTCGACACCCAGCGCGCGCCCAGGTAGGCGCCCAGCACGCCGCCGATCATGAGTCCGACTCCGGGGACGACGTCGACGTGACCGCCGCGCAGGGCGTAGACGATCGAGCCGACGACGGCCGCGGAGACGTTGGCGAGCGTGGAGGTGCCGTGAATGACGTGGCGTGAGAGCGTCGAGTGCCGGTCCAGGGCGGGGACGGTGACCACCCCGGTGCCGCCGCCGAGCAGGCCGCCCGAGATGCCGCCCAGGAAGCCGATCGACGCGGACCGTCGCGGGCCGGGGATCTGCGGCGTCGACACCGTTGATCCGGTCACCGTCGGAGCTTCTGCCTGAGTCATGCCACCCTCTTCTGTCGCTCGGCTAACTACCTTCCAGGGTATTCATGTCCAATCAGCAGGAAAACCACCTCTTTCGCCTCAGTATGATGCAAATATGCAGCAGTCGATGTCGCAACGGCAGCACGCGCTCGCGCCCGGCCTCACCGAGTTCCACACCGTCATCCGCACCGGGAGCTTCGCCGCCGCGGCCGCCGAACTACGCCTGACTCCCACCACCGTGAGCCGCTCGATCCACCGCCTCGAGCACCGCCTTCGGCTACGCCTGTTCGAGCCCCAGGGCCGTGGCATCACCCCCACTCCCGCTGCCGTCGAGTTGGCCCGCTACGCCGAGAGCGCCCTCGACAGCATCTCCCTCGGCCTGCACCGCGCAGATCTCGAAGCCTCGCCGGCCCCGTTGATCCGACTCGGATTCATCCGCACCCTGGGCGCCTCGTTCGTGCCGCGGTCGGTGGCCGGCTACCGCCGCGCGCATCCCGACGTCCAGTTCGTCTTCGAGTTGGGTGCGACCGACGACCTGCTCGACGCGGTGACGGGACACCGGATCGACGCGGCCCTCGTCTCGCCTCCCCCAGCGGCCGACGTCTTCACCGTGACCCCCCTGTTCGATCAGGCGCTCGTGCTGGTCCCGCCGCCGGACTCACCCTTCGCGGCGCGCTCGGAGGTATCACTGGCCGAACTGGCCGACGAGGCCTTCATCCTGGCGCGGGCCGGCCTCGGCACCCGGTCCGCGACCGACGCAGTGTTCCGGGGCGCGGGCTTCGAACCTCGCATCGTCCTGGAGACGGAGGACATGGCGATGGCGCGCGCGATGGCACAGCAGGGACTCGGCCTCGCCCTGGTGCCCGGCCCCGCGCCGGGAGACCCGCCGTTCCCCCACGGTCACGTGCGACTCACGGATCCCGCGGCGATGCGGTCGGTGGTCATCGTGACCGCCACCGACGTTCCCGACGGTGCGCCGGTGGTCGACTTCGCCCGGTTCCTCTCGACACCGTCGGGCCGCTCCGGGTGACGTGCGCGCGAGAGTCCGGTGAACTCTGTGCGATCCGGCCACGATCCGGGGTTGTGCAACTGCAGACTGTGCGAAGCTGAAGGCCGTAGCCGACTCCCCGCCGAAAGCTGAGCGAACCATGCCCGAGTTCGTATCGACGTCCCGACCTGTTCCCCGCCGCCTGGTCACAGCGCTCGTCGCCCTGCTGGGAGCGATCGCCCTCACCCTCGGAACGGCCTTCGCCGGGGCGGTCGCCTGGGCCGCCACGACGGTGCTGGTCGTGCCCGGCACCGGCACCAAGGATCCGTCGAAGGTGGCGGACTATCAGGAGAACGTCGTCGGCTACTACGTCGCGCCGACGGGTGCGTGCGGCGACGTCGCCTGCGTCGCGCAGCCGGTTCCGTACATCGCCGAGTTCTGGCCGATCCCGCTGTCCGGCTGGGGCGGCCTGCAGGGCGCGAAATGGGACGACTCGGTCGCGAGCGGCGTCACGAGCCTGAACGAGCAGTACGCCGCCGCCGACGCGGACTCCCCGATCGTGATCTTCGGGTACTCCCAGGGCGGCACCGTCGTCACGGCGGTGAAGAAGCAACTCGCCGAGAACGGCGGCGTGCCCGACACCGTCTCCTTCGTCCTCATCGGCAACGCGAGCCGCCCGAACGGCGGGCTCTTCACCCGGCCCTCGTTCCTGGGACACATCCCGATCCTCGACGTGACCTTCGGTCCCGGCACGCCGACGAACACCGGCGCCGCGACCCGTCCGGTCAACACCACCGACGTCGCGTTCCAGTACGACGGTGTCACCGACTTCCCCAAGTACCCGGTCAACCTGCTGGCGACCGCCAACGCCCTCGCCGGGTTCTGGTACGTGCACGGGAAGATGCTCGCGCCCAAGGGAACCGATGCCCCCTCGGCGACGCCGATCGGATACACGCCGGACGAGGTTCGTGCCGCCGTCGCGGCGGCCACCGCGAACTGCAGCGCCGGCACGTACTGCCAGGTGAGTGGCGACACCCGCTACGTGACCCTGCCGGCGAAGATCCTGCCGCTCATGCTGCCGCTGCTCGATCTCGGCAAGGCCACGGGCACCACCGGACTGGTGACGCCGTTCGTCGATCTGGTGTCGCCAGTGGCCCGGGTACTCATCGAGACCGGTTACGACCGGCGCGATTACGGCGCCGCCAGCCCATTCGGCCTGTTCCCCGCGATCGATCCGCTGCGCCTCGGCGTCGACCTGATCGGCGCCGCGGTGCAGGGTGTCGGGCAGGCCGCGACCGGCACGGGCGATGCGTCGAAGTACCTCGCGCCCAAGCCCACCGCGCCGGCGGCGACCGACGCCGCGGAGCCGACCTCGCCGAAGACCACCGAGCCCTCCGCCCCGCAGACGACGCGGGAGCAGGCGCCGGCGCTCCAGCTCGCGACGGCCTCCGAGCCGAAGACCACCGAGCCGCAGTCCGATCCCTCCTCTGCGGCCGCGCCGTCCGGCGCCGTCGGAACGAGCGGACCGGCGGATACGAGTCAGCCGGCCGAGCCCGGAACCTCGGCGGAGCGGACGACAGCGGAGACCGCCGCACCTGCCGCGACCGCGACGGAGAAGACCACCGCGCCGACGGCGACCGAGCAGAAGCCCGAGCCCGCGGAGCCCGCCGCGGACGAGCCGGTGGTGGCGGCCGCCGCAGCCTGAGCGGCTACTCGCCCGAGAAGAACGCGGCGGTGCGCTCGCCCTGCGCGGTGGCCCGATCCGCGGGCACACCGGCGGCGATCGCCGCCTCGGCCCACGCCTTGGCCGACGCCGCGACCAGGTTCTTGGCCGCCGGCGTCCCGAAGAACGCCTCGGCGTCCTCCGGGCGGTCCTGCCCGGTGGTGAGCAGCGCATTGAGGCCGAGGAAGGCGAGGTCCCAGCCGACGCCGGTGGCGCCGGGGCCGAACTGCTCGTAGAAGTCCCGCACGTTCTCGCCCGAGTGGGTGAGCGTGAGGCGGGCGCCGTCACCGTCGGGCTCGACGACGACCTCGACCTGCGAGGTGCCGCCCATGATCTCCCAGGAGACGAGGTAGCGATGCGGGGCGTCGCATTCGAGGACGGTGCCGGCGGCGTTGCCCTCCACCTGGAAGCGGCCGCCGAGGGCGAGTTCGCCGTGGACGGGCGCGAACCAGCGCGGCAGGCGTTCGGCACTGGTCACCGCGTCCCACAGGTCGGCGACGTCGGTGGGGTAGGTCTGGCTGAGCGAGCCGGAGACGTACACGTCCCCCTCGCCGCTGTCGCGCACCTCGGCGCGCCGGGTGACCGCCGCGGGCTGGGCCGCAGCGAGATCATCGATGTCGTACGTCATTGTTCGTCCTTCTCGGTAGCCGTTCGGCGCGCCTTCTTGCCGCGCGATATCTCCGTTCCCAGGGCCCACAGCTTGGGCTCCCAGAAGTGCCGGAAAGGGACCAGCCAGTCGTCGACCTCCCGCAGGGGTTCGGGCTGCACCGCGTACAGGCGGCGCGTCCCCTCCGGCCGGACGGTGACGAACCCGGCTTCCCGGAGCACCTTGAGATGCTGCGAGACCGCGGGCTGGCTGATGCCGAAACGCGCACGCACGTCATCACTCAACTCCCCCGCCGAGAGCTCACCCCGAGCCAGGAGCTCGATCAGGTGGCGGCGGACGGGATCACCGAGGATGTCGAAGGCGTGCACGGATCGAGTATTTCACTCTTCACTTATATAAGTCGAGACTGAATTTAGGGGGTTGACGCGATCACGATCGGACGAGAGCCCCGCGAGTCCACGGGCGCCCGCTCGCCCTATCCGACGGTGACGGTGATCGTCCGCTCCGAGGTCGGCTCGCCGAGCTTGGTGGTGTCGACCTTCAGCACCTCGAGGCTGTCCTGCAGACCGTTGGCGAGCGTCTTCGCCTTGAGCTGGAACGGCGTCTTCGGTCCGGCGATCCCCTCGAGGCCGAAGTCGCTGTCGTTCGCGATGAACAGGGTCTTGCCGCCGTCCGTCGTGGCGAGCCCCTCGACCTTGTCGTGACCGAAGAACTTCCCGGCGGGGTTGAGCTTGTCGACGAGCCCGCTGAGGTCGAGGGCGACGGTCTTGCGCACGGGCGTGATCCCGGCCCCCTTGAGCGCTGTCTCGGCCTCCGCGGTGGTGGTGACGCCGGCGATGGTCTCGGGGTTCTGCTCGCCGAGCGGAGTCGCGCCGTCGAGACTGATCCGGTAGATCGTCTTGTTCGCCTTGGGCGCCGTCTTCCCGTCGCGCTCGTCGACGAGGAACTCCGTGTCGGAGATCGCGGTGATCTCGGAGACGGCCTTCTTCGTATCCTTCGGGTTGTCCAGCAGGTAGGCGTACTGCTGGACGGCCTTGGTGGCGAGGTCGATCGCGACGATGCGAGTGACCGGCACCTCCTTGGCGTTGCCGCTCAGGCCGGGAACGTTCAAGGCGGACTGCATGATTCCCACCAGTCGCTTACCGTCGGGCGTCACGGTCAGGCCCTCCATGCCCTGGTTGGGCGTGCGGCTCTTGAGGATCTCGGGCAGCCCCCTGCCCGGGAGGAGACGCTCGAGCTCCTGGCCGTTGGCGTCGAAGTGGATCAGGAACGGGCCGTACTCGTCCGAGACCCAGAACGAGCCGTCGGGCAGGGCCACGAGCCCCTCGGAGTCGATGCCGTGGTCGGTGGGCGGGATCTCGGCGCCATCGAGGTCGAGCATCTTCTCCCCCGTCGGCGCGGCGGTGTCGTTCCGGCCGTTGAACGGGCGGCCGTCGCGCCCCTTGAGGACGATGACACTCTGCAGCACCGCGGCGCCGTCCTCGAGCTTGAACCGACCGATCTGCGGTGTGAAGTCGGGCGTCACCGCGACCTTCTCGTCCTTGTTCGGGCCGTCGACGTTGGGGCCGCGGTCGGTGAGGCCGTAGAACTCGCCGGGCGCGCCGGGGACCGGCGTCCATGCCGAGCCGTAGCCACTCCCGTCCACCGAGACGCCGCCGACGGTGGCCAGCGGCGGGATGTTCGACGCGTACAGCGAGACCGCGGGCGAGACGACGGCCTTGAGCTGGGTCGAACCGGTGAACCCCGCCTTGGGCTTGAAGACGAGGGCCCCGCCCTTCGCCGCCTCGACGGTGCCGTCCGCGGTGGGCTTGACGTCGACCACGGCGCCGCCCTGCGCGAGCCCCGCGAGCTGCGCCGCGGTGATCGTCAGCGGCGAATTCGTGCCCGTCTTGAGGTCGAGCTTCGCGGCGTCCTCGCCCCCGCCCGAGGAGCAGGCGGCGAGCGACCCGCCCGCGAGGACGGCGACCAGGGCAACGGCGAGGCGGCGGTTCGAGCGCATGCCCCTGTGCTTACCAGACCTCCGTGAACCGTGCGTGGATCGCGGGCGTCAGCGGGGATCAGCCCCTCCTCGCGGGACGTTCTGGTGCCCTTCGCCGCGCGACGCGAGCAGCGGGGTGCGCCCCGGTTCCATGTAGCGCAGACGCACCGGCAACAGCGGGTGCACGTTGCGGACGACCTCCTGGAACCGCTCGAAGCGCCGCGCATCCCGTTCAGTCCAGCTCAGGTCGAGGATCTCTCGACACCGAGGATCGAGCGCGCCCGTCGTGATCCAGAGCATGGCATCGATCGCGGGGCTCTGGACGATTCGCCACAGCAACTCCGGAACAGGACCGGGTGCCGGAATTCTGGTCTGCCGCACCGTCCTGGTGGCGAACGTGGTGGTCCGGTTGTGCCCGAGCTCGTTGTCGAGCATCGTGTTCCAGTAGTTCCGGAACGACGGGTAGTCGCGGATGACCGGTCGATCACTCAGGCCGTACGACGCCCACCAGATCGCCCCTTCTTGCACGATCTGGTCCTTCTGCTGATTCGTGAACGGGGTTCCGAACAGGTCCTGGGTCCGGATGATGCGTTCGACGAAGGTGGCGTGCGCCCACCAGAAGACGTCGGGGTTCAAAGCGTGGTACCGCCGGCCGTGCTGATCGATTCCGCTGATGTGATGGTGATAGTCGCGAATGCGATGAGCGAGCCGATCGTCGTCGGCGTAGATCGACCCGATGACCTGCGGCGTGGACCGCGCGAGGCGGCCGAACGGGTCCCGGAAGAACGCCGAGTGGTCCACCAGCGCGGTTCCGATCGCGGGAAGCATGTTCTGCAGGATCCCCGTGTAGCCGCGGAGCAACTGCATCCTGCTGTCGCATCCGTACTGCCAGAGCAGGGTGTCGGGCGAGAGCACCCCCGCACTGGTCACGGATGGGGCGGACGAACGGTGAGCGTTCACGACGGCTCCTCGATGTGAGTGGCGACCCCGGGATACTCCAGGCACCGGACGACGACCGACGTCACGTGCGCGACGAGGTCCGACGAATCGACGTCCAAGAACCCCACGGTCCACGCGGCGTAGAGCTGCGACATCGCACCGAAGATCGCCAGGGCGGTCACCTGGATCTCCGTCGTCGGGACGTCGACACTGGCGGGTCGATGGAAAAGAGGCGATTTCAAGGCCAGGGATATCGGCTCGATGAACTCCCGCGCGAGTTCGTTTCCGCGCAACGCCAGTGCGGGATGACTGCGGGTCTGCAGGAACATGAGCTTCGGGCGCCGACGATCCTCGTCGAGGTACTCGGTGAACGCGGTCACGAGGTGCTGCACGACTGCGGGAGCAGCGTCGGTGGGGGCGGACTCGAGCGCTTCGAGAATCACGGTGCGGGCACGCAGTACAACGGTGTCGAGGACCGCCAGGAGGAACTCGTCCTTGTTGCGGAAGCTCTCGTAGAAGTACCGCTGGGTCAATCCCGCCGTCGCACACACGCCGCTGATGGACACGGCAGCGGCGCCGCGGTCCGTGATGTCCGTGAGACCGGCGTCGATGAGCGTCTGGCGTCGGTGCGCGATGCGCTCGTCGGGCCCGACTCCACGCCACTCGCGGGACAACTTGGAGGGAGTCATCGACCGCCTCCCATCGCACCGTGTCCGCCGTCCGCGCATCGCGCGCGCCGATATCCGCGCCGGGCGATCCAGGACAGTCGCAGGCCCGGCGGCAGCACGGCGAACACCAACCGCACGACGCGGGCGAACCGATCGAACCGCCGCTGGTCCGCCGCGGTCCACGTCCACCCCAGCGCTTCGCGCGCCGGCTCCGGAAGCAGCGCGCGGCAGACCCACACCTGCAGGCGCGTGACGGGTGGTGCGATGAGCCGCCAGAGCCATCCGGGAACGGCGCCCACGGGTTTCGGTCCCGGCTCGCCGGCGTAGAAGCCGGCCGCGCGATCGACCAGCTCGGTCCTCGTCAGCACCGTCTCGATCGTGCGATCCCAGTAGCGCATGAAGTCATCGAAGGTCTCCGGCGCTATCCGCGTCGACATCCCGTACTGCGCGTACCACGTCTTGGACTCCTGATACAGCTGCTCCTTCTGGTCGGCTGTGAGCGGTTCCGCGAACACGCCGGCCGCGGCGACCTGCATCATGAAGAACGTGGCGTGCGCCCAGAAGAACGGTTCCGGATTCAGCGCGTGGTACTCCGTTCCGTCCGCCGTCGCGTCGCCGTGGGCCGAGTACCGACCACGGATGTTCGCGTGTTCGTCGCGGATCCACCTGCCGACCGCCGGCCCCTCGTAGACGGCCCGGGTGATCGGGACCGCGGACCGGAGCAGCCGCTTCATGGGGGTATCCAGGAAGTACGAGTGCTCGACGAGCGCCGCACTGATGACGGGGTGCATCACTTGCAGAGTGCCCGCCCAGCCGATCAGCAGGGACGTCCTCCAGTCTCCGAACCGCGTCCAGGTCAAGGATTCCGGCCCGAGGACGGATTCGGCATCGCCACCGGCTCGCCGGAGCACCCGAGAATCGTCGATAACTTTCATGGTGTCATCATGATGTTGACACGAGGTCTTGTCAAGATCTTGTACGCGCCGAAGCCACTGTCACCGCCACGCGCGGCGGGGGGCGATGGCACCTAGTCCGCGATGCGGTTGCCCTCGGCGTCCCAGTGCTCGGCGACCTTCTTGCTGGGCTGCACGCGCGGGGGCTCACCGGGCATCTTGGGGTAGTCGGGCGGGTAGTTCAGCTCGACGGGGTGCTGCTCCCACAGGTCCAGCAGCGGCGTGAGGTCGTGGGCGACCTCGTCCATGTCGGCCCACGGATTCCCGTCGGCGAGGCGGTCGGGCACGGTGAACAGGTTGAGCTCGTGCGGGTCCTTCAACTCGGCCAACGCGTCCCAGGTGAGCGGGGTGGAGACGGTGGCGCCCTGGACCGCCCGCAGCGACCAGGCGGAGGCGATGGTGCGGTCGCGGCTGTTCTGGTTGTAGTCCACGAAGATCCTTGTCCCCCGCTCCTCCTTCCACCACGCGGTGGTGACGCCCTCATCGCGCTTCTCCAGCTCGCGGCCGAAGGCGATCGCGGCGTGCCGCACGTCGACGAAGTCCCACCGCGGCGCGATGCGGATGAAGACGTGCACGCCCCGGTTGCCGGAGGTCTTGCAGTACGCCCGCAGGCCGAGGTCGTCGGCGAGCTCGCGGGCGATCCCGGCGACGCGCACGGCGTCGCGGAAGTCGGTGCCCGGCTGCGGATCGAGGTCGATCCGCAGCTCGTCGGGATGGTCCACATCGGCGCTGCGCACCGGCCAGGGATGGAAGGTGATGGTGCCCATCTGCGCGCACCACACTCCGATCGCGATCTCGGTGGGGCACAGCTCGTCCGCGGGGCGGCCGGACGGGAAGGCGATGCGCACCGTCTGCGCGTACTCGGGCGCGCCCTTCATCATCCGCTTCTGGTAGAAGCCGTCGGCGTCCTTGTCCTGCGGGCCCTGGGCGAGCCGGCCGCCGGGGTGGACCCCGCCGGGCCACCGCTCGAGCGCGGTGGGGCGATCGCCGATGGCCGCGAGCAGCGGCTCGCCGACGGCGGCGAAGTACTGCGCCACCTGGAGTTTGGAGACCTCGGGCGTGAGGTCGGTGGCGGGGTAGATGATCCGGTCCGGGCTCGAGACCCGGACGGGACGGTCACCGTCGGGCCCGGGGACGATCACCTCGGCTGCCGGGGCCTTGGCCATCACTCACCCTCCTGCAGGACGTCGTCGAGGTCGTAGGTGACGGGGACCTCGAGCTGCTCGTAGCCACAACTCGACGGGTCGCGGTCGGGGCGCCAGCGCTTGAACTTGGCGGTGTGCCGCAGGCGCATGCCCTCCATCTGGTCGTAGTCGAACTCGACGACCAGCTCGGGGCGCACGGGCACCCACTCCCCCGTCTTCTCCGGGGTGGCCCAGCGGTTCGGCTCACCCTGTACGGAGTCGGCGGTGCGCATGGGCTCGAGGAGCTGCAAGTACTCCTCGCGCTTGGCGGCGGTGAAGGCGCCGATGCCGCCGATCGGCAGGAGCTGCCCGTCCTGGTACAGCCCCAGCAGCACCGAGCCGACGGCATTGGGCTGTGACTTGTGCGGGCGGTAGCCGATGACCACCGCCTCGGCGGTGCGGGCGTGCTTGACCTTGATCATCTCGCGCTTGCCCGGCAGGTAGTGGCCGTCGACCCGCTTGGAGATCACCCCGTCGAGGCCCGCCCCCTCGAACCGCTCGAACCAGTCCCCGGCCGCGTCCGCGTCGGTGGTGACCCGGCTGATCTTGCAGGTCCCGGTGCCGGCGTACGCCGAGACGAGCACCTGGCGGCGGGCACTGAAGGGCCTGCCCGTGAGGTCGACGTCCGCCATCGCGATGGCGTCGAAGCCGATGAAGATCGCCGGGGTCTCCTCCGCGAGCTTGGCGATGCGTGACTCCGCGGGGTGGATCCGGGCCGACAGCGACTCCCAGTCGAGGCGTTTGCGGCCCTCCCGGTGCACGGCGACGGCGATCTCCCCGTCGAGCACGCAGCGCTCGGGGAGCTCGTCGCGCGCCGCGGCGACCACCTCGGGGAAGTAGCGGCCGAGATCCTTGCCGCTGCGGGAACCGATGAACACCTCGTCACCGTCGCGGAAGATCAGGGCGCGGAAGCCATCCCACTTCGGTTCGTGGGAGTAGCCCTCGCCGGGCACCGCCTTCGCGGCCTTGGCGAGCATCGGATCGAGCGGCGGGTTCACGGGGAGGTCCACGCCTCGATCCTAGGTCCGAGCACCGACGACGGGGCCGTAAGCGGGACCCCGCACCCGCGGGGCCCCGCCCGGGCGCACCCTCAGCCCATGCTCTTCTGGCCGTCGATGCTCTCCCGGATGATGTCGGCGTGGCCGGAGTGGTGCGCCGTCTCTCCGGCGATGTGCAGGAATACGCGGCGGACGGTCCAGAACACCCCCGGCGGCTGCCAGGGCGCCTCCGGCAGCTCGTACGCGACGTCGAGATCCAGAGTCCGGACCAACTCGTCGGTCGCGGCGGCGACCTTCTCGTGCTCGGCGAGCACACCCTCGAGAGTCTCGCCGTCCGTGAGCCGGAAGGTGTCCTGGAACGCGGCGATCTGTTCCGGGGTGGGGTTGTCGAAGTCGATGTCGGCCGTGGCGTGCGGCTTGCCGAGGGCGAAGTCCTGCCAGCCCTTCTCCACCTCGGTGACGTGCTTGATGAGGCCGCCGACCGTCAGCTCACTGACGGTGCTGCGGGTGTTGGCCTGCTCGTCCGTCAGACCCTGCGCGGTGAAACGCAGGAAATGGCGGCGCTCGGCGAGGAGGCTGAGGATGTCGTTGCGCTCGGCGGAGAGGGTCTGTGTCTCGGTCATGTCACAAAGGCTACGAGCGATTAGTGTCAGTTTCTGTCCTTAATGCAGAACACACTGGAAAACATGGCGAACACGAGCTCCCGAACCCTGCGGCTGCTGTCCCTCCTGCAGACCCACCGCTACTGGCCGGGCTCCGAGCTGGCGGACCGGCTCGAAGTGTCCGTGCGCACCCTGCGGCGCGACATCGAGCGCCTGCGCGACCTCGGCTACCCCGTCTCCGCGACGCGCGGCGTGGACGGCGGCTACCAGCTCGCCGCCGGCGCCGCCCTACCGCCGCTGGTCCTCGACGACGAGGAGGCGGTGGCGATCGCCGTCGGGCTGCAGACCGCGGCGCAGGGCGGGATCGCGGGCATCGCCGAGACCTCGGTGCGCGCGCTCGGCAAGGTCGCCGCCGTCATGCCTCCCCGACTGCGCAAGCGCGTCGAGGCCCTGGGCGCCGTGACCCAGCCCGCCGCGCTCACCGGCGGGCCCGCCGTCGACCCCCGCGTGCTCACCGGCCTCGCGGAGGCGTGCCGGGCTGAGGAGCGGATCGAGTTCGGGTACACCGCCGCCGACGGTGCGCGCACCGACCGGCTCGCCGAACCGATGCGCCTCGTGCCGCTCGGGCGCCGCTGGTACCTCGTCGCCTACGACCTCCACCGCCACGACTGGCGCAGCTTCCGGCTGGACCGGATCAGCGGACCGTCGCGCACCGGCGTCCGGTTCCGGCCGCGCGAGCTCCCCGCCGAGGACGCCGCCGCCTACGTCAGGGCGTCCGTCGGCCAGCGCACGCCCACGCACCGGATCGAGTTCCGCGTGGCCGCCCCGATCGAGCACGTTCGTTCGCTCATCGGTCGCTGGGCGCGGCTCGAGGAGGTGCCGGGCGGCACCGTCGTGCGGATGGAGGCCGACACGCTGGACTGGCCGGCGATGGCGATCGCCGTCCTGGACGCGGAGGTCACCGTCGTGGAACCGGCCGAGTTGACCGCGCACCTGGAGCGGTGGGCGGGGAACCTCGCGCGGGTGCGCTCGTAAGCTGGGACGGTGACAGCTGGACGGTACGCGCCGAGCCCCTCGGGCGACCTGCACGTCGGGAACCTGCGCACCGCGCTCCTCGCGTGGCTCTTCGCCCGCTCGACGGGGCGGGACTTCCTGCTCCGGATCGAGGACCTCGATACCGCCCGCACGGCCGACGGAGCCGAGGCCCGCCAGCTCGCCGACCTCGCCGCACTGGGCCTCGACTGGGACGGCGACGTGGTGCGGCAGTCCGAGCGCACCGACCGCTACGCGGCGGCGCTGGACCGGCTCGACGTCTACGAGTGCTACTGCACGCGGCGGGAGATCCTCGCGGCCCCGTCGGCGCCGCACGCCCCGGAGGGGGCGTACCCCGGCACCTGCCGCGACCTCACGGAGGCCGAGCGGGAGGTCCGGCGGCGGGAGCGGCCGGCGGCGGTGCGCCTGCGGTCGACGGTCTCGTCGTTCACCGTGACGGATCTGCTGCACGGCGAGTACACCGGCGCGGTGGACGATTTCGTGTTGCGCCGCGGCGACGGGACGTACGCCTACAACCTGGCCGTCGTGGTCGACGACGCCGCGCAGGGCGTCGACCAGGTGGTGCGCGGCGACGACCTGCTCTCCTCCGCGCCCCGCCAGGCGTACCTGAGCACACTGCTGTCCGCCACACCGCGCTCGGCCGTCGCGGGGCGGCTCGTCGGCGACCCGCCACCGTCGTACGCACATGTGCCGATGGTGCTGGGGCCCACCGGCGCCCGGCTCGCGAAGCGCGACGGTGCCGTCACCCTCGCGCAGCGCGGCGGGCCGGCGGTGGTACTACCCGAACTCGCTGCGAGCCTGGGGCTGCGCGGGCGCACGCCACGGGAGATGCTGGACGGCTTCGACCCCGCGCGGCTGCCCCGCGAGCCCTGGACGCTACCGCTCTGACGCGGGCCGCGCCGGCGCGAGACGGGGCCGCTCGCAGATCCGCGAGCCGTGCGAGCCGGGCACGCCCGCACCGTGGCGGACGAGGTTGCCCGCCGCGATGCCGGAGGCGAACTCCCGCATCCATCCCGGGCGCGCGTTCGTCGTCGGCGCTGCCCGGGTGCCGCCGAAGACCTTCCTCATCTGCTGAATCCGCATGGCCTGAACGCTATCCGCGCCGCGCGGCGCCGCCCAGGTGTGCGGTGCCGGAATTCCTCAAGATCCGGCCACGGGCCGGCCCGCGCTGCGGCCCACCTCGCTACCGCGGAACCGCTCGCGATAGGCCGTCGGGGCCAACCCGGTCTGCCGCTTGAAGTGGTATCGCAGCGTCTCCTCCGCGTCGAAGCCCGCGCGGCCGGTGATCGCCGTGACGGAGTCGTTGGTCGTCTCCAGCAGGCGCATCGCGCGGTAGACCCGTTGCCGCATCAGCCATTCCAGTGGCGCGACGCCGGTGTACTGCCGGAACCGGCGGTGCAGGGTCCGGCGCGAGACGCCCGCGCGGGCCGCCATGTCGTCGAGCCCCTTGACGCCGCCGATGCCGTGCGCGAGCCCCTGGAGGAAGTCGGCGAAGCGTTTGTCCATATCGGGCCGGAGCGTGTCGATGTTGACGAACTGCGACTGGTCGCCGTCGCGGTGCGGCGCGACCACGAGGCGGCGCGCCACCTCGTTCGCGGCGCCCGCGCCGTGGTCGCTGCGGATCAGATGCAGGCACAGGTCCAGGCCCGCCGCCGAACCCGCGCCGGTGAGCACCGGCCCGTCCTGGATGTACAGCTCCGAGGGCGTCACGTGCACCCGGGGGAAGCGGTACTGCAGCAGGCCCGCGTGCCGCCAGTGCGTGGTGGCGCGCCGACCGTCGAGGAGGCCCGCCCCGGCGAGCGCGAACGCGCCGGTGCAGATGGAGACGATCCGCGCGCCGTTCGCCGCGGCCGCGCGCAGCGGTTCGTGCCACTCCGGGTTCGAGTCGGTCCGCGGGTCCGTGACCGCAGTCATGATGACGGTATCGGCGCCCGCGATCTCGTCGAGGCCGTACGCCGGGTGCAGGACGGCGCCGCCGAGCGTCCGCACCCCGTCGACCGGGCCGCAGCCGCGCACGTCGTACCCGAGCGACGGCAGGTCGTTCCACGCGAAGCCCAGCGCTTCGACGACCGTGCCGTATTCGAGCATCGTCATCCCGTCGCAGACGGGCAGCGCGACGACGTGGGGCATGTCCGAATCCTACGGCCGGACCCGGGCCGCCGCGCTAGTCGGACGTGGCGAGGTGCTGCTGGGTGCCCTTGTAGTAGCGGCCCAGGAACTCCTCCTTGAACTCCCAGTACGTCCCGTCGAGCATCGACTGCCGGATCTTCGCGACCAGCGAGACGATGAACTGCTCGTTATGGATGGTGCACAGCGTGGCCGCCAGGCTCTCCTTCGCCTTGAACAGGTGATGGATGTACGCACGGGTGTACTGCGAGGTGTAGTTCTCCGTCTCCGGGTCCAGCGGCCGGAAGTCCGTCTTGAACCGCGAGTTGGTCACGTTGTACCGGCCGTCGAGCGAGTAGATCGCGCCGTTGCGGGCCACGCGCGACGGCGAGACGCAGTCGAAGGTGTCGATGCCCTGCTCCACCGCCGCGAAGATGTCGTCCGGCTCGGAGATGCCCAGCAGGTGCTTCGGCTTGTCCTCCTCGAGCTCCTGATTCACCCAGCGCACGATGGTCGACAGGTTCGCCTTCTCCAGCGCGCCGCCGATGCCGTAGCCGCCGAAGCCGAGGCCGCCGGCGAGCCGGTCCTCCTCGCTGAGCGCCCGCAGGTCGCGGGCCGCCTTGCGGCGCAGGTCCTCGTACTGCGCGCCCTGCACCACACCCCAGAGGGAGATCGCGTCGTGCCGCTGCGCGGTGAGCCAGTTGTGCTCCGACAGGCAGCGCCGGGCCCACAGGCGGGTCCGCTCCAGCGACTCCACCTGGTAGGCGCGCGTGTTGTGCAGCGTGGTCAGCTCGTCGAACGCGAAGATCACGTCGGCGCCCAGCTGATGCTGGATCTGCATCGAGCGCTCCGGCGTGAACCGGTGCTCCGTGCCGTCGAGGTGGCTGAGGAAGGTCACGCCGTCGTCATCGACCCGCGAGAGCCGGTCCTTGCCCTCGGCGATCGCGTCGTCGCCCTGCAACTCCTCACCGCCGCCGGTCATGTCGATGACCTTCTTGAAGCCGGAGCCGAGCGACATCACCTGGAAGCCACCGGAATCGGTGAACGTGGGGCCGTCCCAGTTCATGAACGCGCCCAGGCCGCCGGCCTGCTCCACGATCTCCGGCCCGGGCTGCAGGTACAGGTGGTACGCATTCGCCAGAACCGCCTGCGCACCCAGCTCCGAGACCGCCTCAGGCAGCACCGTCTTCACCGTCGCCTTGGTACCGACGGGGATGAATGCGGGGGTCAGCATCTCGCCGTGCGGCGTGAGCAGCCGGCCGGCGCGGCCGAGCGGACCGTCGGGCCCCTCGAGGCGACCCTCGATCTCGAACCGCGTGGGGTCGCTGATGTGCTCGCTCTGCAGCCGCGTGCGGCTGGCCATCGAGCGGTAGTCGGAGCGCAGCGCGCTGAGCTCCGCCGCGATCGCCCTGTTCTGCTCGCGCAGCTGCGCGATCTCGTCGCGCGTCCGGTCGCGTGCGCGGATCGGCCCGGTCACGGTCTGGTCCGGGTGCGGCGTCCCGGGCCGGGCGACGGGGTACTCGCCGGTGTCCGGCGCGGTCGTCGCCGGCGTCTCCGCCGCCGCGGCGACCTGCTCCGTGTCGGCGTACACGGGGGCCTGCGCCGTCACGTGCTCGTCGTCCTTGCCGAGCGGCACGAGCGGCACCGGTGCCGTCGGGGCGGTCGTGGGCCGGTCGACACCGTTGACGTGGCCGTTCACCGTTGCGGGCTCCACCCGGGCGGCGCCGCGCGCGTGGACGTCCGTCGGGCCGGCGGCGACGAGCGGCTCAGTGGGCACGGGGATCTCCGCCGTGATCGGCGCGGGGAACCCGGCGGTGTCCGCGTTCGCGTCGCCGCGTCCGAGCTGCGCCACGAGGGCCTCGCCCTCGATGTCGACGTTCGGCAGGATCTTGTCGAGCCACTTCGGCAGCCACCACGCCCACTTGCCGAGCAGCGTCATCACCGACGGGATGATCACCATCCGCACGACGAAGGCGTCCAGCAGGACGGCGGCGGCGAGGCCGAAGCCGATCTCCTTGATGAAGACCTGCTCGTTGAGGATGAACGAGGCGAAGACCGAGATCATGATGATCGCGGCCGCGGTCACCACGCGGGCGCCGTACTGCACACCCGTCACGACCGACTTCGTCGCGTCGCCGGTGTGCACGAACTCCTCACGCATGCGGGAGACGAGGAACACCTGGTAGTCCATCGCGAGGCCGAAGACGATGCCGATCAGGAAGATCGGCAGGAACGAGACCAGCGGCTGCGTGTTGTCGATGAGCCCGAGGGCACCGTCGGTGAAGATCGCGGAGGTCACGCCGAACGTGGCGACCACCGACAGCAGGAAGCCGAGGACCGCGGTCAGCGGCACCAGGATCGACCGGAACGCCAGGAGCAGCAGCAGGAACGCCAGCCCGATCACGATCCCGAGGTAGATCCACAACGCATCGCCGAGCTTCTCGGAGATGTCCATCTCGATGGCGGTGTTTCCCGCGACACCGAGATCCACGCCGAGCCGGGCCTTGGTCCCGGCGTCGCCGTTGACCATGTTCCGGAGCTTGGTCACCAGCGTCTTGGTGTCGTCGTCGTTGGGCCCGGACTTGGGCGTCACCATGATGGTGGCGGCCTTGTTGTCCGCGGCGAGCTGCGCGAGCTGCGCGTTCGCGATCAGCGGCGCGATCGCCGGGTTGCTGTTCAGCTGGTCGACGATCTGCTTGTAGGCGCCCAGGCGCTGATTCGGCTGGGCCCCCGCACCGTCGACCGCGACGAGGAGGGTGCCGTTGGCGCCCTTGCCCCAGGCGTCGGCGATGAGGTCGTAGGCCTGGCGCTCCGACGTGCTCTTCTCGCTCATGCCCGAGCCGGGCAGGGCGGTCTTCATGTCCTTCATCGGGATGGCGAGGATGCCGAGGATGGCGACGCCCGCGACGAGGGTGACGACGGGGACCTTCTTGACCAGGTTGGCCCAGCGCAGGCCGTTGGCGACGCGGCCCTCGCCCTGGTCGGTGTCCTGCGGGTGCAGGCCCTTGACCCGGCCGGCGAACACCTTGGATCCGAACAGGCCCAGCAGGGCCGGGAGCAGGGTCAGCGCCACGATGACGGCGATGAACACGCCCCACGCGGCGGCGACGCCCATCTGGCCGAGGAAGTCCATGCCGATGAAGGCGAGCGCGGCGAGGGCGATGATCACCGTCAGGCCGGCGAAGATCACGGCGGTGCCGGCGGTGCCCACGGCGATGCCCGCGGCCTCGGCCCGCTGCTCCTTCGTGGTGGCGCCGAGGCGCCGGAGTTCGTGCCGGTATCGCGAGACGATGAAGAGCGCGTAGTCGATGGTGACGGCCAGGCCGATCATGGACGTCAGGACCGTCGGGAAGGTGCCGAGCTCGATGAAGTGCGAGGCGATCATGACGCCGCCGATGGCCACCGGGACGGCGATGATCGCGTTCAGCAGCGGCAGCCCCCAGGCGACGAGCGAGGCGAACGTGATGATCAGGACGATCGCGGCGACGATCATGCCGATGATCTCGCTGGTCATGCCCATGTCCTCGGCGCCGCGGGCCGCGGAACCGTCGGCCTCGACCTGCAGCGTGCCGTTCGACGCGGCCTCGCCCGCCTCGCGGGCCTTCGTGATGTCCTCGGAGAGGGTGTCCGGCAGGTCCGTGACCTTGCCGATGAAGTTCACGGTGATCTTCGCGGTCTTGCCGTCCGGGCTCACCGACGAGGTGGCCGCCGCGTCCGCGTCCTTCTGCGCCTGCGTCTTGGTCGACGCGATGTCCTTGGCCTGCGCCGTGGCCGCCTCGAGCTTCGAGCGCTGCTCCGGGGTCAGCGCGTTCGGGTCCAGCTTGCCCGTCGGGTTGTGCAGCAGCTCCGGGTCCTGGACCACGGAGACCTTCTGGCCGTCCTGGTCCTTGGTGAGGTTCTTGATGTCGGCGATGGTCCGGTCGATGCCCGCCGCGGCCGCCGGATCGGTGAGCTTGCCGTCCTTGGCGTGGAAGACGATGGTCGCCGAGGCGGTGGTGAACGGGTCGCCGCCGCTGTCGCCGAAATTCTCGGACACGATGTCCGTCGCCTTCGCCGAGGGCAGGCCCGGCAGCGAGAAGTTGTCGACCGTGGCGCCCTTGAGCGCCGCGCCACCGGTGAGCATGCCGGCGAAGATCAGCAGCCACGCCACGATGACTTTGAAACGATTGAGGTAGGCGAACCTCCCCAGCCGGTACAGGAACAGTGCCATGCGAGTCACTCCGAGTCGTCGAGGCGCGACGGGCTGCGCGATGCGGGTCGTGTTCGAGTGTACCGATCGTTGCCGCCCGCAATAATGTCGCTGACCGGCACTTTTGTGAGGCTCATCACCGGACGACGGGTAGCCTGCAGGGCATGACCGCATTTCAGCACTTCGCAACGCCTGTCACAGCCGTCGCAACTGCAACAGTGTGCGGCCTGCTCCTCGCGGGCTGCGGCAGTTCGTCCGATCCCGCCGCGAGCCCCACCCCCTCGGGCGCACCGTCGGCCACCGCGACGGCGGCCGAGACCCGCGCCGAGATGTGCGGGCAGACCCGCGGCCCCGACGGAGCCCTGTACGTGCACGCGCTGGGCACCGTGAAGGTCGACTGCGCCGAGGCGATGCGCGTCGCCAACGCCTTCGGGCCGCAGATCGCGCAGGCCAAGCCCGTCACCGTCGACGGCTGGAACTGCACGTTCCCGCAGACGCCGGGGATGCTCGCGCGGTGCGACAGCGGCGACAAGGCGATCGGCTTCTTCAGCTCCCACTGACGGCCGCGAGCGCCGCCGCCTCGTCCTCGGGCAGGTCGATCGCGAAGCTCTCGGCGAGGATCGCCCGACGGTCCGCCGCGACGTACGGCACGGTCTCCCGGAACCCGTCGGGACGGGTGCTGATCACCGCGTCCCGCGTGAGCACGTGCCGCTCGCCGGGCCGGTTGACCACGGCCATGAGCCGGCCGCGGAACGGCGAGTGCGGCGAGGTCGCGACGTAGAAGTTCGTCATGCGCAGGTCCGACCACGTGCGGTCGGCGAGCGCGAACCGGTACTGCGGCCGCCACTGCCCCGAGCTCGGGTCGAGGAAGTCGAGCCGCCACTCCTCGCCGAAACCGACCGCCTCGGCGGTGAGCCGGTAGCGCCATCCGCCGGCGTCCTGCTCCAGGCCGCTCTCCAGCCGCAACGGTGCGAGCGGGACGGCGCCGAAGCCGACCTCCGCGAGGTGCGGCGCACCGTCGACCTCGACGATCAGCAGGGCGTGCGTGCTCGCGGACGGGCCACCGTCGACCAGCACCCGCCCGGACGCGGCGCCGAACCGGAAGCCCGTGCGCTGCAGGGCCGCGGCGAGCAGCGGGACGTGACCCGTGCAGCCGTAGCCGCGGCGCCCCTCGATCATGCGGCGCTGCAGGGCGTCGATCGTGAGCTCGCCCGGGATGCCGCGGACGGCGTCGAAGTTCTCCCACGGCAGGGTGAGCGCGTGCGCCCGCACCAGCGTGGACAGGCCCGCGAGGTCGGGCGCGGGCGGGGCCTGCAGGCCGATGCGGTGCAGGTAGCGCGGCAGGTCGAGGGCGGGGGCGCCCCAGGCAGCGTCGTCGTTCATGCGTTCCTCCTCGAAGGCCCCGCGGACATGGTGCCTCACCCGTGCGGACTACGCAGGTCCACCCGCGCGGGTGATCCGCCGCCGCTGGATCCGTCCCTAGCGTTCCCCGCATGAAGAAACTGCTGGTGGGCGCCCTGCTGGTGCTCGTCTTCCTCGCCTACTCCCTTCCTCCCTACCTCACCGGCGGCAGCCGCGTCCCGCTCGACGACCAGCCGAACTGGTACTACGGGCTGCTCGTCGGGCACATCCTGCTCGGGTCCGTCGCGATGCTCGCCGGGCTGGTGCAGTTGGGGCGCCGCTGGTTCGCGAAGTACCACTGGATCGCGGGCCGGATCTACGTCGCGTGCGCGCTGCCCGTCGGGCTCGCGGCCATCGCGATCGGCACGGTGACGCCGTTCGGGCCGGTCAACGCCGCGTCCAACGTGACGCTGGGCTCGCTGATGCTGCTGTTCACGGCGCTCGGCGTGCGCGCGATCGTCGGGCGCGACGTCGCCGCGCACCGCCGGTGGATGCTGCGCAGCGCGGCGCTGATGTACTCGGTCATCATCAACCGGATCCTGGGCCCGGTCGCGTTCCTCGTGCTCGACGCCGCCGGCGTGCCGGAGTCCTTCATGGACGCCTGGGGGCCGGCGATCGTCGCCTGGCCGAGCTGGCTCATCGCGATCGGCTTCTGCGAGTGGTGGCTGCGGCGCACCCCGCGGCGCCGCACGCCGGGCACGCAGCCCCGAAACGCGAAAGACCCCCTCCGACCGGGGTCGGAGAGGGTCTCTCTCAGCGGTGGCGGAGGGATTTGAACCCTCGGTACGGGGTTACCGCACACAGCATTTCGAGTGCTGCACCTTCGGCCGCTCGGACACGCCACCGTCGCGAAACTTTACCGGAAGACGACCCGAGCGTTAAATCGGCAGGTCAGGAGCGGTGCGGGGCGAAGAACTCCGTGAGCAGGGCGGCGCACTCGGCCTCCCGGACGCCGCCGCGCACCGTCACCCGGTGGGTCACGCGGGGGTCGCGGACCACGTCCCACACCGAGCCGACCGCGCCGGTCTTGGGCTCGAAGGCGCCGAAGACGAGGTGGCCGATGCGGGCCGCGACCAGGGCGCCGGCACACATGGCGCACGGTTCGAGGGTGACCGCGAGGGTGCAGCCGCCGAGCCGCCAGCCGTCGCCGAACCGCGTCACCGCCTCGCGGATCGCGAGGATCTCCGCGTGCGCGGTCGGGTCGCCGAGCTGCTCCCGACGGTTCCCGGCGAGCGCCAGCACGGCCCCGTCGGGGCCGAGGACCGCGGCACCGACGGGCACGTCCTCCGGCCCGGCGAGCCCCGCGGCCTCGAGCGCGAAACCCATCGCCGTGCGCTCGGCGTCGAGCAGCGCCACTAGCCGAGCGAATCGAGGATCGCACCCAACTCGGAGTCGAACCGGAGCCGCTCCGCGATCACCTGCAGTTGCTCGTCGGGGTAGAGGTCCGGGTCCGCGAGCAGCACGCTGAGCTCCTGCTCGCCCAGCCCGAGGTCGCCGAGGATGCCGAGATCCCCCTCGGGCCACGGGTCGGTGTCCTCGATCTCCTCGGGGTCGATGTCCGGCACCTCGACGTTGAGCCGCTCCAGCGCCTGCACGGCCAGTTCGTCGAAGACGGCGGCGGTCGCGTCGGACAGCAGGAGCCGCGTGCCCGACGGGCCGGGCCGGACGATCACGAAGTACTCGTCGTCGACGTTGAGCAGGCCGAACACCGCGCCCGTCGCGCGCAGCCCCTTGAGCTCCTGCTCGGCCTTGGCGATGCTGCCCAGCGCCCCCGGGTCGAGCAGGTGCACCGTCCAGGTGGTCTCCCCGCGGGTCACGGCCACGGCGTAGCCGTCGGTGTCGTCGTAGCGCTCCGGTGAGGTCTCTGCGGCCATGCCTGAAACCGTATCCGTAAACGCGCGTCCGCGACACGTCTCATCCGGCTTCTTCACGCTGTTGTGAAACGCTAGCGGAGTGTCCACTCCTCATTCCGACGTCCCGGTGTGCGTCCTCGGCCTCGGCCTGATCGGCGGCTCGATCCTCCGTGCGCTGGGCCGCGCGGGCCGCCCCGCCTACGGCTGGAACCGCTCGGTCGCCGCGGTCGACGACGCCGGTGCCGCCGGCTTCGACGCCTCCTCCGACCTCGCGGCGACCCTGCGTCGCGCCGACGCCGACGGTCACGTCATCGTCGTCGCGGTGCCCGTCCCCGCGCTCGACGGCGTGCTCGCCGCGGTCGCCGAGCACGCCCCGAACGCCTGGCTGACCGACGCGGTGAGCGTCAAGGGCGACGTCGCGCGTCGCGTCGCCGCCGCGGGCCTGACCGGCCGCTACGCGGGCGGGCATCCCATGGCCGGGACGGCCCACTCCGGCTGGGAGGCCACCGACGCCGCACTGTTCGACGGGGCGACCTGGGTGGTCACCGCCGACGACGAGACGCCCGCGCAGGCCTGGCGCCTGGCCGCGACCGTCGGGCTGGACTGCGGCGCGGTCATCGTCCCCGCCGGCTCCGCCGAACACGACGCGGCCGTCGCGCGGATCTCGCACTCGGTGCACGTGGTCGCGGAGGCCGTCGCGATCACCGCGGAACTCGACCCGGCCGCGAAACAGCTGGCCCTGTCGCTCGCGGCGAGCAGCTTCCGCGACGTCACCCGGGTCGCGGGCACGGCCCCGTCGCTGGTGAACGCGATGTGCGAGGCGAACGCCGCGGCCCTGCTCGACGCCCTCGACGACACCATCGCGGAACTGCAGGCCGCGCGGGCGGAACTCGCCGGGCACGGCACCGTCGGCGCGATCACCGAGCGCGGCTACGCCGCGCGCAAGCGGTACGAGAACGCCCGCCGCACCCCGTTCCTCCCCGTGCTCGACGGGGCGGGGTGGCAGCGGGCGCTGCGCGCGGCCGGTCACGCCGGGGGCGTGATCACGGCGCTCGGCTGACTACTCGACGCGGGACGACAGGCCCGGGTAGTCGATGATGAAGCCGTCGGCGTCCACGGACACCTTCGAGCTGCTGATCGGCGAGATCACCGTGATGCCATCGGCGGCACCGTCGTAGTTGATGACGGTCTCCTTGACCGCGAGGCTGGGCAGGTCGACGTACACGACCGGCACGTCGATCTCCTCCGGGTGACTCTGCAGGTCGAACCGGCGGATCGTGAGGGCGTTGAAGAAGGCGGACTTGAGCACGTCGACGCTGAGTGCGCCGGAGAAGAAGCCGCGCTCGGAGCCCTGCGCGCCCTGGACGAGCCAGTGGTTCTCGCCGTCGCGGGCGATGGTCACCTGCGCCTCGCCGGCCTCGGTGAGGGCGTGCACGGAGAGCCGCTTGGTGATGCCCTCGTCGTCGGTGACCAGGTCGTACGAGGCGTTGAAGGCGGGGCCGTCGGCCGACGGGGCCGCGATGATGCGGCCGTAGGCCTTGATCCGGTCGCCCGTGAGCTGCACGCGCACCGACTCGAGGAGGTTCCCGTCCTCGGACCGCCAGGTGAGGATCCTGGGCCAGCTCGCGCCGGTGATCACGGTGGCCACTGCGTCTGCGGATGAAGGGGTACTCACGCCGTCTACGGTAACCCCTCGGTTCCGGCGCGAACGAACCCCTGTGGCCGGTGGGCGCCCCGCGGAGCCGCTGTGCCGGCGCTCACACGGGGCCCACCCGTCGTCGTCCGCTACAGCGCGGCGACGGCCTCGAGTTCGACCACCTGATCGTCGTACCGCAGCCGGCTGACGCCGACGATCGACACGGGCGGCAGGTCGACGAAGACCTCGGCCAGGGTGTCGGCGGCGACCTGCAGATCCACCTGGAGGTGCTCGGCGACGAAGACGGTGAGCCGCGCGACGTCGGACAGCTCGGCGCCGCGCTCCCCCAGGATCACCCGCAGGTTGGCGACGGCGGCGCGGACCTGGCCCTGCACGTCGCCGGGCGCCAGGGTGGTGCCGCCCTGGTCGAGGGGTGCGACCCCGGCGACGTGCAGAGTGTCGCCCGCGGGCACCGTCGCGCTGTACGCGTGCGCGACCGCGGTGGTCAGCTGGTCCGAGCCGTGGAGCTGCGCCTTCCCCATGATCAGGCGGCGTTCTTCTGGACGGCCGCGCCGACGCGGGGCAGCGCCGCCACGACGTTCTCCTTGGCCTTGCCGCGCAGGCTCGAGTAGGCCTTGCGCAGCGCGGGCTGGCTGGTGGACTCGGCCTTCTTGTCGGTCACCGCGAGCAGGGCGTCGCCCACCTGGTCACCGCGCGCGGCGAGGAACTGTCCGAAGTCGCCGGGGCCCTGCGCCTGGAACTCGGTCCAGAAGGGGTCGAGCGCCGCGGCGAAGTCGGGGAGGAGCTTGGTCAGCGCCGACTCGATGACGTTCGGCGAGACCTTCTTGACCGCGGTGTACGCGGTCTTGATGACGGTGCCCGACAGTCCGCTCTTGTCGTTCACCTCGGCTTCGACGACCGACGCGAAGTCGGCGACGACGGCCGGCTGGCGCGCGGGATCGAGGAGCGTGGTGGTCAGCGACATGGAGTACCTCCGGGGCTTGCGCGGTCGATTGCGACAACGAGCTTATCGGGCCTCCCGACGGCGTGTGGAGTGCTGAATCCGCGCTGATCGGGACCCGCCGGGAATGCAACTGTTCTGCATCGGATCTGCAACAACGACACCTCTGGTTTGTGAGGTACGTCACCCGTGCTCTAAGTTGACGATTGAAGGAAGGGGTTGCAATGGTGACCAGCCGATCCGGTAGAGCGAACGCGCGACTGTCCGGCGTGCGCTTCCCGCGCTGGGATCGCAGCCCCGCGCTGCCCGCCCCGTCGGGCGGTGAGCACCACCCGCGCGTCGACCACACGCTCCCCCTCGGCGACCCCACCGGCGGCGCCGACGCCCTGGCCTGGCGCGAGGCGGTCGACGGCAGGCTCACGTACCCCCGGGTCCACATCGACCGCAACGTCGACATCCGCATGTCCGACGGGGTGGTCCTGCGGGCCACCGTCGTGCGGCCGGCGGAGCTCGACGGGGTGCCCGTCACGCGGCCCTATCCGGCGATCCTCAACCTCAACCCGTACAACCGCATGGTGGTCGACGCGATCGACGAGACCACCCACGCGGCGTTCGTCGGCCCGGCGCTGACCAACGCCTCGCGGACGCTCACGGGCGGGACCGTCGACTTCTCGGGCGGCTTGCTGCAGGGCTTCGGCATCAACCGGCGCCTGGTGCGCAGCGGCTACGTGCAGGTGATCGTCGACGTCCGGGGCACCGGTACCTCGCACGGGGTGTGGCAGATCCTCGGCGCGCGCGAGCAGCAGGACTCGATCGAGGTGCTGCGCTGGGCGCGCGCGCAGGACTGGTGCGACGGCACGCTCGGCATGGGCGGCTGGTCGTACTCCGCGATCAATTCGCTGCAGGCCGCGGGGCACGCGCCGGAGGGGCTGGGCGCGGTCTTCGCGATCGAGGGCAGCGAGGACATCGTCCGCGACATCTACATCACGGGCGGTCTCCCGTCGGTGTTCATCCCGTTGTGGCTGGGCGCGGTGAACGCCCTGAAGTGGCTGTACAACCCGCGCACCCTGCTCCGCGACACGGTCAACGGCAACGTCCTCCGCTGGCTGCACAGCCGCCTGACCTCCCCCGCGACGGAGATCTCGTCCGTGGTGACGGGCGTGCTGACCGGCCGCGACCCCCGCGTGAACGACAACCCGTACTTCACCGAGCGGAACGCGAAGATCGAGGCGATCACGGCCCCGACCTTCCTGTTCGGCGGCTGGCACGACCTCTTCGGCCGTAGCACGCCGCGCATGTACTCGCGCCTGAACCTCCCGGCGGGGCGCAAGCAGATGGTGATCACGGACGGTTTCCATTTCGACATGGGCGCCGGATTCGGCGGCACCCAGGCGCCGCCGCGCATCGACGTGCTCGAGCGGGCCTGGTACGACCGCTGGCTCAAGGGCATCGACAACGGCGTCGACCGGTACGGCCCCGTCACGCTGCAGCAGCAGGGCGGCGGCTGGAGCGCCGGCGAGGCCTTTCCCCGCGCCGGGGCCCGTACCCAGCGGCTCTACGCCACCCCGGCATCGTCGGGCACGGCCGGGCACGCGAAGTACGACGGCGGCCTCGCGACCTACCCCTCGCGCCGGCGCGCGTCCGCGTCCACGCGGATCGACCTGCGCGGCCTGGCCTCGCCCGAACTGACGCACGTGCTCGCCGGCCTCACGAAGGCCGTCCCGGCGCTGGAGAGCGCCGGGATGCAGGAGCGCGGCGCGATCTCCTTCACCTCGCCTCCCGCCGCGGTGCCGGTGCAGCTCAGCGGCTCGATCAACGTCCACCTGGTGACGCAGTGCGAGGGCGAGGAGGCGATCTGGACGGTCACCGTCAACGACGTGGCGCCCGACGGCACGTCGACGGTGCTCTCCGGCGGCGCCCTCATGGCCTCGAACCGGGCCGTCGATCCCGCGCGCAGCAGCTACGACCTCGACGGCGAGCTGCTCGGCGCCTTCCACCCGCTCACCTGGTCGGCGAAGCAGCGGGTGGTGCCGGGCGAGACGATCGAACTCGACATCGACGTGGTGCCCACCGATGCCCTGCTCGAGGAGGGCCACCGCCTGCGCGTGGACGTGTACGCGGGCAGCGTGCCCCGCTACCTCGCGACGGTCCCCGACCTGGTGAAGACCCGGTTCGGCAAGCAGACGGTGCTGCTCAGCCCCGAGCAGCCGTCGTACGTGAGCCTGCAGATCGTGGGCGATCCGGGCTGGTGACCGCCCGTTCCGGGCTATCGTCGACAGCACGATGGTGACCGGTTCCCCCGCCGTCGCGTCCGCTGGTGCGGCCGCGCGGCTGCACAGCATGTTCGTCGACGGTGCGGTCGACGAGGCCGCGCTGCGCGCGTCCCAGCTGCGGCACCTCATCGCCGAGAGTTGGCAGCGCAGCCGCGCCGTGGGCGTGAACCCGGACGGCGCGGCACCGTCGTCGGGCGACGGTGCGCTCGACGCGCTGCGGGCCCGGCACCCCCTCTCCGGTGTGATGCCGGTGATCCGCCGCCTGCTCGTGGACGATTCCGCCGGTGCGATGGTGGCCGTGGGCGACCGCGACGGCACGCTGCTGTGGGTGGAGGGCGACGGTGCCGCCGTGCGCCGGGCCGCGGCGATGAATTTCATTCCGGGGGCGAACTGGAGCGAGACGGCGGCCGGGACCAACGCGCCCGGCACGGCGCTCGCGTTGGACACCGAGGTGCAGATCGCGGGGTCGGAGCACTTCGCACGCCGCGCCCACCGGTGGAACTGCACCGCCGTGCCCGTGCACGACCCGGTGACCCGTACGCCGATCGGGGTGCTCGACGTGACGGGCGGCCCCGAGGTGGCGACGCCGCAGGCCCTGGCGCTGGTGCGCGCCGCCGCGCTGGCGGTCGAGGGTCAGCTGGCGATCCTCCGGCTGGCCCCGCCCGCCCCGGCCGCGGCGCCCCGGCTCCGCCTGCTGGGCGGTCGCCCGGTGCTGGAGAAGGACGGGCGCGAGGTGCCGCTCACCGGGCGGCACGCCGACATCCTCGCGCTGCTCGCGCGGCATCCCGAGGGCCTCACCGCCGACCACCTCGCGCTGCTCCTCGACGAGCGCGACCTCGACGTCGTCACGGTCCGTGCGGAGGTGTCGCGGCTGCGCAAGACGGTCGGCGCCGACCTGTTGGGGTCGCGCCCGTACCGGCTGCTGGGCCGGCTGGACTCGGACGCCGACGACGCGGCGCACGCGATCCGCGAGGGCCGGGTCGCGGACGCGCTCGCCGTCTACCGCGGGCCGCTGTTGCCCAATTCGGCGGCGCCGGGCGTCGCACGGCTCCGCACCGAGCTGGCGGGCAGCCTCCGCTCGGCGGTGCTGGCCAGCCGGGACCTGGGCCTGCTCCGACGGTGGCTCGACCTCCCCGACGCGCGCGACGACGAGCACGGCTGGCGGGTGCTGCGGGCGCACGGCGATGCGCGCGCCCGCGCCGAAGCGGACGGCCGTCTCGCGGCGATCGCGATCGACCTGGTCTGACCGGGCGCGGGGCATCTGACCTGGGCTGATCAGGGATGCAACCGGCTGCAACGTTGTTGCAACGGTCACTGCGTACGGTGGACTGTGACTGACATCACGCCACTCATCTGGAGGTCCTCATGACCGTTTACGCACGCCCCGGCGCCCCCGGCTCACTCATGAGCTACCAGTCGCGCTACGACAACCTGATCGGCGGCGAGTGGGTCGCGCCCGTCAAGGGCCAGTACTTCGAGAACCCGTCGCCCGTCACCGGCCAGACCTTCTGCGAGGTGGCCCGGTCGACCGCGGAGGACATCGAGCTGGCGCTCGACGCCGCGCACGCGGCCGCTCCCGCGTGGGGCAAGACCTCCCCGACGGTCCGCGCCACCATTCTCAACAAGATCGCCGACCGGATGGAGGCCAACCTCGAGGCCATCGCCGTGGCCGAGTCCTGGGAGAACGGCAAGCCGGTCCGCGAGACCCTCAACGCCGACATTCCCCTCGCGATCGATCACTTCCGCTACTTCGCCTCGTGCCTGCGCGCGCAGGAGGGCAGCCTGTCGGAGATCGACGAGAACACCGTCGCGTACCACTTCCACGAGCCGCTGGGCGTGGTCGGCCAGATCATCCCGTGGAACTTCCCGATCCTCATGGCCGTGTGGAAGCTGGCGCCCGCGCTGGCCGCCGGCAACGCGATCGTGCTCAAGCCGGCCGAGCAGACCCCGGTGTCGGTGCTGTACCTGTTCTCGCTCATCGGCGACCTGCTGCCCCCGGGCGTGGTGAACATCGTCAACGGCTTCGGCCTGGAGGCCGGCAAGCCGCTGGCGTCGAGCAAGCGGATCCGGAAGATCGCCTTCACCGGCGAGACCACCACGGGCAAGCTGATCGCCGGCTACGCCGCCGACAACCTCATCCCCGTCACCCTGGAGCTGGGCGGCAAGAGCCCGAACGTCTTCTTCAAGGACGTCATGGCCGCGAACGACGACTACCAGGACAAGGCCCTCGAGGGCTTCACGATGTTCGCGCTCAATCAGGGCGAGGTCTGCACCTGCCCGTCGCGTGCGCTCCTGGAGAAGCCGATCTTCGACGAATTCCTCGAGCTCGGCTCGATCCGTACCAAGTCGATCATCCAGGGCGACCCGCTGGACACCGACACGATGATCGGCGCGCAGGCGTCGAAGGAGCAGCTGGAGAAGATCCTCTCGTACGTCGACATCGGCAAGAACGAGGGCGCGACGCTGGTCACCGGCGGCGAGGCGGCCGATCTGGGCGGTGACCTGTCGGGCGGCTACTACATGCAGCCCACGATCTTCTCGGGCGACAACAGCATGCGGATCTTCCAGGAGGAGATCTTCGGCCCGGTGCTCGCGGTGACGTCGTTCGACGGCTACGACAACGCGATGGAGATCGCCAACGACACCCGCTACGGCCTCGGCGCCGGCGTGTGGTCGCGCAACGGCGACATCGCGTACCGCGCGGGCCGCGACATCCAGGCCGGCCGCGTGTGGACGAACACCTACCACCAGTACCCGGCGCACGCGGCCTTCGGCGGCTACAAGGACTCGGGCATCGGTCGTGAGAACCACAAGATGATGCTCGACCACTACCAGCAGACCAAGAACCTGCTGGTGTCGTACGCGCCGGGCGCACAGGGCTTCTTCTGATCCCTGCCCGGGCCTGCACACCCTGGTGAGGGTGTTCGCGGCGCCGTCCCCTCGGGGCGGCGCCGCTCGCACGTCCGGGTGCTCCTGCCCGACGGTGCGCGGTCGGCCGGCAGGGCAGCGGGCGTCCGGCGGCGTGTGGGGTCGTGTTGCTCACGCAAGCCATGCATCCCACGCATACCCCGCACCCGCCGCCGAATGATCCAAGCGGATGAGCCCTCGGACGCACGCGCGCCCATCTTCGGTGCAGCCCTGCGACGACTCGCCGTCGATTCTTCGCCGACACGCACCGAGGTTCGGGCGGAGCCGGTACGAGCGGGTACGGCGGTTCCACTGTTCTTGCCCGACGGTGCCGCCCTCACACCGTCCGGTACGTAGCCCCGACCGCCTCGTACGTCGGAATTGCACGACGATCACGGGTCAACAGCGGAACGTCAGCGTGGGCGGCAGTGGCACCGACGAATGCATCGTAGATCGCTCCACCGCGAACACCCTTCGCACCCAGTCGCGCAATGAACGTGCGCATGTCAGCGGTCGGAAAGCCGATCACCTGCAACCCGAAGTCCTCGATCGTCTCCGAAGCCTCCGCCGGAGAAATCCGGTGGGGTGCGGGTAGTCGCGTGAGCACGGAGAAGGCCTCAAGGAGCACGTGGGACGGCAGAACGCTCTCAACCAAACGGACCGAACCACGGAGCTCGTCGTGCGCCGGATGCCAATTCATCAGCATCGGAAGCAGCACACTCGAATCGAGGGCGTGGAAAGTCATCGTCGTGTGGCCTCGAGCGTCTCACGGATGATGTCGTCGGTCAACGGTGGCAGGTCCTCCTCCGCCCGGATGACCGGCAACATCCCCCCTTTGTCGATGTGCACCTTGGCCGGTGCGATCTCGATCTCGATGCGCCCGTCTGCGAACGTCACGTCCACTGCCCTCCCGGCATCCAGCCCCATCGCGTCCCGGATCGCCTTCGGCACCACGATCCGGCCCGCCCCGTCGATGGTAGTTCTCATACCATTTCTCTACCATCCGCCCTGCCAAATGTCGATGCTTTCGCACAATCAGCCGCGTAGCCTGGGCGGATGCCGGACTTCACACTCGTCCCGGACCGTATGCGGAGGAGTGGCACGCGATCCTCGACGCGCTGGTCACCGAGCTGCCTGGCTTCGTGATCAAGTTCAACCTCTGGCCGATCGCCGCGCGCGGCTACGCCGGGGGTTGGGCGACGGGATGGTCACCGTCGGGCGAGACGCCGCTCCCCGCCGGCACCGAGGTGCGGCAGTTCGACGTCGCGCCCGAACGCTGGATCCGGCTGATGAACGACTACTCCGGCCCGCCACTGTGGGCGACCTACGGCGGCGTCGGACCCGAGCACCTCGACCTCCCCGAGCCGCTCGGGCGCGAGCTCGACGCCTGGCAGGCCGAGTTCGACCGCGAGTTCCATTGGGACAACGGCTGGCGGACGAGCACCGTCGCAGCGGCGCACGCCGCCGAGGGGCGCAGGCTGCTCCCGCTGGTCGCGGCGCAGCTGCCGGGCCACGTGGTCGAACTGAAGACCGGCGACGAGCACGTCTACTCCGGCGCCTGGGTCGACGGCTGGCTGCCGACACTCCCGGACGTCGGGTACGAGTGACTCAGTCCACCGGGATCGTGGTGGTGCCCAGCAGATCGCCGAGCTGCCACGGGTCGAGGCCGTTGGCGGCGTTCATGTCGCACCGCACGCGGCCGTAGCCCTCGGGCAGCCCGCCGCCGTAGCCGCTGCCGTCGGTGTACTGGTGGATCGCGAAGCGTCGCCCCAGTTCCGGCGCCCGGGAGAAGTCGGGTAGCGCGCCGTAGGAGGGGACGACGAACGGCATCTCGGGCAGCGTCGGCCAGATGTCGATGTCGTTCGGGTTGAGGTAGCCGATGCAGCGGGTCGGCCGCGGGTCGGCGCCGCCACCGCGCCAGTCGGAGGCTCCCCAGGTGAATCGGTTGAAGGCGTTCGAGTGGTCGCCGACGATCTGGCCGCCCCACGATTCGGCGTCCGCCATGGTCACCACGTCGGGCCGATCCTCGCCCTGCATCTCCAGGTGCACGGCGAGGCTGTCCTCCCAGTTCGGGCGGACCACGGCGTAGACGATAGCGCCGACCAGCCGGCCGTCGTCGAGCATCCGCCGCACGGTGTCCCAGTTGGCCGCGAAGCGGCGGTCGCGGTACGTGCCGTCGTTGGAGCGGATCGCGACCCACCGGTAGGGGTACTTCTCGGGCAGCGGCGGCTGCCACTCGGAGACGTCCGCGTACAGAGTGTCGCGCTGCAGCCGCGCCGCGCGCGCCCGCCTCAGTCGCTTCCGCATGGCCTCACGCTACCCGCGTCACCCCGGGTCATGGGGTGCGCTTCACCCGGTCTTGCGTTGCGCGAACGGTTTTCGCGCGGCCAGCACGGACGGCAGGACCGCCGGCCGACACGGTCAGGCGTCGTCGCGCTCCGCGAACACGTCCCGGGCGACCAGCGTCGCGTTGATCGCGCGCGGGAAACCCGCGTACGGCACGGTGTGCAGGAGCGCCTCGACGACCTCGTCGCGGGTGATCCCGACATTGAGGGCGGCGTTGATGTGCACGCGCAGTTGTGGTTCCGTGCCGCCGAGCGCGGTGAGGGCGCCCAGCGTCACCAGTTGGCGGCTGCGCGGGTCGAGGCCCGGTCGGGCGTAGATGTCCCCGAAGCCCCACGCCGCCACGTGGTGCGCGAGGGCGGGACTGATCTCTCCGAGGGAGTCGATGACGGCCCGGCCGGCCTCGCCGTCGATGGCGGCGAGCACGGCGAGCCCCGCTTCCCGACGGGCGATCGATTCGGCGCTGTCGATGTCGTACTGCTCGGGCATGGCGCTCACCTTCCGGCGGCCCGTCGTTCGCGGACCTCACGGTCGAGGCTAGGACTTCGAGCGCGCTCGAACGCAAGTCAGGACTGCGGCACAGGGCAGGCGGCACCGTCGGCGCCCGTGATCCGCACCCGCGAGACGAACCGCTTGCCCGTGGCGCCCTCGAGCGAGAAGCCCGCGGCGCGGCCGGGCTCGAGGTCGAGGACGAGCACACTGTTCTCCCACACCCGCGCCTCGCCGTCGGACACCCAGACCGGGACGTCGCGCCCGTCCCCGAGCTCGACGGTGCCGAGCCGCACGTTGGCGTCGCCCACACGGAACTCGTCGACGGTGAAGATCATCGGCGCCGAACCGTCGCAGCAGCCGCCGCTCTGATGGATCAGCAGCGGGCCGTTGCCGTCCCACAGCTCGCCCAGCATCTCCCGCGCCGCCTGCGTCGATTCCACCCGCTCGTCCATGCCCGCTCCCGTCGTCGCCTTCGACGGTAACGCAGCCGGAACGCAGAAACGCCGGGTCAGATGAACTTGACCCGGCGCTTCTTCTGTGCGCCCGAAGGGATTCGAACCCCTGACCTTCTGATCCGTAGTCAGATGCTCTATCCACTGAGCTACGGGCGCGTACCCATATTCAATTCTCGTCGGACCGAAGCCCGACGTGGCGGAGGCGAGAGGATTTGAACCTCCGGTCCGGTGTTGGCCGGACAACTCATTAGCAGTGAGTCCCATTCGGCCGCTCTGGCACGCCTCCAAATCGGACGCGCTGCGCGAGCGATCCTTACGGGTCACGCGCAACCGCCGAGCAGCTACATTACACAACCTCTCCGCAACCCACAAAACCGCTGGTCATCTTCCGTTCACACGGGGGTCGCGCAGGGGGCGCCTAGATCGGCTCCGGCGTAAGGAGGTCCCCCCAGGTGAGGTCGATCCGGACGTCGTCGGCGCCGACCATCCGCCGGACGACGTCCGCCGTCAGCGCTCGGAGGTGCTCGCCGCCGTCGAGCAACGTGTGCGGTCGCTCGTCCGCGCCGACGGCGACGAGGTGGACGTGGACGGCGCTGAGACCGTCGTCCGCCAGGTCCAGCTCGACATCGGCGACCGCGGCGGACTCGGCGGCCGCGCGATCGGAGAGCGCCGCGGTGACGGCTTTCGACAACGCGAGCTCGGTGACGCTGACCCCGGGCCGCACCGTGGCGATCGGGCGGGAACGCCGGGGCAGTGCGGAGACCTGCTGGGCGACCGCCTCGCGCAGCCGGTCGATGGCGTCGGCACCCCAGCGCGGGTCAATCTCGGGCGCCTCGCCGTCGGGTGCGGCCAGCCCGGCGAGCCGACGCGTCGCGTCGGCTATCCAATCGGTGGCCTGCGCCGGTTCGGCGCCGCCACTCTCCACTCGCCTGAAACTCATCGCTCCCCCAGTGTGACCACGTCGTGTCGAATTGCACAACGTCCCCGCCTCCGCGGGCCGCGTCGGATCGCTCATGGCCAGTACTCCCCCAGCGCCTCGGCGAGGCGCTGGCGCGTCCGCTGGAGGTGGCCCCGCACCGACCCCTCGGTGGTCCGCAGCACACCTGCGATCTCGGCGACGGAGAGTCCGTCGACCTCGCGGAGCCACCACGCGGCGCGGGCCGGGTACGGCAGGCGCCCGAGTTCCCGCGCGAGGGCGTCGAGGAAGTCCCTGTCGGTGGCCTTCTCGACGGGTCCGGGCTCCCGCGCGACGGCGTCGTCGACGGCCTCCGAGTCGACGACGGGCGCGCGGCGACGCAGCACGTCAGCGGTCTTGCGGGCGGCGATCGAGAACAGCCAGGTACGCAGGGTCGACCGGAAGGCGAAGCTCGGGAGCGCCTTCCAGGCCGCGATGAGCGACTCCTGCACGATGTCGTCGCAGTCGCTCCGCTCGGGCATCGTCCGCGCGACGAAGCGGTGCAGGGCCGGCGCGTGCCGCTGCACGAGCACGTCGAACGCCGCGGCGTCGCCGCGCTGGGCGCGCCGGGTCAGGGTCTCGTCGGACAGCGACGGCAGCAGCTCCGAGTCGAACAACCACCCTCCTGATGTGAGATGGATCACAATCGCGTGCCGATCCTCGCGAGCCGGCGACTCACCAAGTGTGCCGGAACGGATCCCGGTACAGCAGACGACACAAGGGAGAGAACGAGATGACCTCGACCACCACCAAGCCCGCCGCGACCACCGACGAGTCGACGGCCACCAAGCCGGGCTCCGCTCTGTCCACTCAGGTCGGTCGCGGCAGCACCAGCATCGCCGACGTCGTCGTGTCGAAGATCGCCGGTATCGCGGCCCGCGAGGTCGACGGGGTGTACGACCTCGGCGGCCAGGCCGCCCGCGTGGTCGGCCGCATCCGCGAGACCCTTCCGGGCGCGCCGGACCTCACGCAGGGCGTCACCGTCGAGGTCGGCGAGCGGCAGGCCGCGGTCGACGTGGCGATCGTCGCCGAGTACGGCGTCGCGATCCACGACCTGGCCGCGGGCATTCGCAGCAACGTCATCGACGCCGTGGAGTCCATGACCGGCCTCGAGGTGACCGAGGTCAACGTGACGGTCCACGACGTCCACTTCGCCGACGACGACGATGTCACCGGCGAGTCCTCGTCGGAGTCGCGGGTCCAGTGAGCGGGGCGCGAGCGGCGCGGGTCGACGGGGTGGTCGCCGCCGTGACCGCCGTCGACGGGGTCGTCGGCGTGCACGCCGGTGGGCCGGGGTCCCCGGCCACCTACCTCCCGGGCCGCACTGTCCGCGGTGTCCGGCTCGATGACGACGGCGGGCAGGTCTCCGTGGTGCTCGAGTTCCGCCGCGACCTCGATCTCGTCGACCTCGCGGACCGGGTCCGCGCGGCCGCCTCCGACGCCGCGGGTGTGCCCGTCGACGTCGTCGTATCCGATATCGCGGTGGCCGAGGGGCCGGACACCGCATCAGCGAAGGAGTTCACCGCATGACGCCAGGAAACTTCACCGTGTGGGGAGGCGTGATCGGGCTGCTCGTGGCCATCGCCATCGTGGTCGGGGGCCTGGTCGGGTTCCTGCTCGCGATCGTCCTCGGGGCGGCCGGGATGGCCGTGGGCGCCCACTTCGACGGTCTCATCGACCTCACCGCCCTGCGGCGCCGCGACCGGAGCTGACCATGACCACCGAATCGATGACCCCGGACGTCCCGGCGACCCCTGCCGCCGGGCGGCCCGACGACGCCGCGGGCCGGGGCCGCACCGTCATCGACGATCGCGTGCGCCGCAAGCTCGTCGAGCACGCCGTGCTCTCGGTGCCCGGCACCGAGCGGACCCGCGGCCTCACGACCCGTCAGTTCCCGGCCGTACGGTTCGCCGACCGCGCCCGGAGCGAGGTCGACGTGCAGATCGCCGCGCAGTGGCCCCTCGACGCGGGCCGCCTGGTGCCTGCGGTGCGGTCCGCCGTGGACGACGAGCTGTCCCGCAGCCTGGGTGCCGCACCGGAGGAGGTGCACGTGCACATCACCCGCATCAACGACGAACGCACGGAGCCCCGCACGGCGCTCGCACACCGTGTCGTGGCCGAGACCGACTCACCGCCCCCGGACCGGGCACTGCGCCGCCACGCGCCGCGCCGCGCCGCGGGGGCGAGCATCGCGACGGTGCCACTGCTGCTGGCCGTGATCGCGCTCGGCGCGATCGCGGTCCGCGACGCCGCCGTCTCGATCGGCTGGGTCGCCGGGAGTCGCTGGATCGACGCGGTGCCGCGCATCGCCGACGACGTGCGGTGGTCCTGGTGGGCCTGGCCCGCCTCGGTCGGCGCCGTCGTGCTCGGGCTCGTGCTCGTCATCGCCGCGGTGAAGCCGCGGCGGCGCAGCCACGCCCCCGTGTCCGGCGAGCTGTGGTTCCACCGGCGGATCGATCCGGACCGCCGCAACGCCGAGGAGGTGGCCCGATGAAGGGCTCGACCCGCGTCATCGACCGGCTCGTCGCGGGCCTCGTCGGGCTGGTGCTGCTGGGCGGAGGACTCTGGGCGCTGGGCGATCGGCTCGGCCAGCGGATCGCCGCCGATGCCGCCGACCGCGTCTCGGTCCCGACCATCGTGCGCCTGCCCGACCAGCCGTGGTGGCCCGCGGTGACGGGCGTCGCCGGCGCGCTCCTGGTGCTGCTCGCGCTGTGGTTGCTCGTCCGGCACCTGCGCAGCGCCGGCTCGCGCACCGCGCAGACCCCGGGCGACGGCACCGTCGACCTCGGACGCGTCGCGGACGCCGTCGCGGCCGACCTGCGGCGCAGCACGCTCGTGCGCCGCGCCCGACCGTCGACCGTGGTCGAGAAGGGCACGCCGATCATTCGCGTGGCGGTGTCGGTCGCACCCGACGCGCCCGTCGACGAACTCGCCGCCCTGGCGGCCGCCGCCCGCCGCGAGGTGGCCGCCGCGACCGGCCCCGACGTGGGGTTCCAGGTCCTGGTGAACGACCGGCGCGGCGACAGAAGACTTGGGGACATCCCCCGAGATGAAGATCGAACGACCATCGAGAGGACGTAACCATGGGTATCGCAGACGACGCCAAGAACAAGGCCGAGGACCTCAAGGGACGTGCCAAGGAGGCCGCGGGCGCGGCCACCGGTAACGACGACCTCAAGGCCGAGGGCCAGGCCGACCAGGGGCTCGCGGCCGCGAAGGAGAAGATCTCCGAGGCCGCCGACAAGGTCAAGGAGGGCGTCGATGCCGTCAAGGACAAGCTCACCGGTCACTGAAAACCGCAGGTCCGTCGCGATCGCAATCGATAACCCAGCACAGTTGCGCGGCACGGCGCACAATCAAGACCTCGGGGATCCGCCTCGGGGGAACACATCGGGTGTATCGGAAGGATCACGCATGGGCATCGCAGACGACGCGAAGAGCAAGGCCGAGGAGCTCAAGGGCCGCGCCCAGGAGGCCGCCAGCGCCGCTGGCGAGAAGGTCGACCAGGCCACCGCCGCCGCGAAGGAGAAGGCGGGCGAGTTCGCCGACAAGGTCAAGGGCGACGCCGACTCCCTCAAGGACAAGCTCTCCGGCAACTGATCGCCCACGGCCACCGGGGCCGGTCCGCACGACCGGCCTCGGTGGCCCCGCGGGGCGCACCGTCGGTCTACCCTGACCGGGTGGCCATTGAGAACTCGACCGACCCCGCGCCGCTGAGCATCCGCTCCGACCTCGACGCCCTCCCCGCGTACGTCCCGGGGAAGTCCGCGCCCGGAGCGATCAAGCTCGCCTCCAACGAGATCGTCGACGGTCCGCTGCCGTCGGTCGCCGCGACTCTCGCGGAGGTCCTGCGCAACGCCAACCGCTACCCCGACAACGGCGCCGTCGCCCTCAAGGCCGAGCTGGCGAAGCTCACCGGCGCCACCGAGGAGCAGCTCCACGCGGGCTGCGGCTCCGTCGCCCTCTGCCAGGACCTGGTGCAGGTCACCTGCCGCCCGGGCGACGAGGTGATCTTCGCGTGGCGCAGCTTCGAGGCCTACCCGATCGTCACGCGCGTCGTCGGCGCGACCCCGGTCCAGGTGCCGCTCACCGCCGATCACGTGCATGATCTCGACGCCATGGCCGCGGCGATCACGGACCGCACGCGCCTGATCTTCGTCTGCAACCCGAACAACCCCACGGGCACGACGGTGTCCGAGGAGGCCCTCGAGGCGTTCCTGCAGAAGGTCCCCCCGCACGTGATCGTGGCCCTCGACGAGGCGTACTACGAGTACCACCGCGCCAATGAGGTGACCGGCGAGCGCATCGACGGCGCCGCCCTGATCGCCCGGCACCGCAACGTGATCGCGCTGCGCACCTTCTCCAAGGCCTACGGTCTCGCGGGCCTGCGGGTGGGGTACGCCATCGCCGACCCGGAGCTGATCGCCGCGCTCGCGAAGGTGCACCTGCCGTTCTCGGTGAGCGTGCCCGCGCAGGCTGCAGCGATCGCCTCACTGCACGCGAACGACGAGCTGCTCGCCCGCACCGAGACGGTCGTCGCCGAGCGGGCACGGGTCCGGGACACGTTGCTGGCGGCCGGATTCGACGTCCCGCACACCCAGGCGAACTTCGTCTGGCTCCCCCTCGGCTCCGACGCGCTGCGCTTCACCGCCGACGCCGCCGAGGCCGGCCTCCTGGTCCGCGGGTTCGACGGTGCGGGCGTCCGCGTGACCGTCACCGTGCCGGAGGAGAACGACGCCTTCCTCGCCTTCGCGACGGGGTGGCTGCGGTGAGCCTCGGCAAGCACGAGTTCGCCTTCACCGCACACGTTCCCGTCCGCTGGTCGGACATGGACGCCCTGGGCCACGTGAATCACGCGCGGATGGTCACGCTGCTGGAGGAGGCCCGCATCCAGTGGCTCCTGTCCGCGGGCGAGAAGTACGCGCCGCTGATCAAGAGCGCCTTCATCGCCGACGTCGCGATCAAGTACAAGGCCCAGCTGTACCACGAGGATTCGCCGGTCCAGGTGGGGATGTACATCGCGTCCAACCGCAGCGTCGACTTCACCATCGGCTACGAGGTCCGCGCGAAGGACGCGGCGCCCGAGTCGAAGGCGGCGATCCTGGCGACCACGCAGATGGCGGTGGTCGACATCGAGAAGCGCAGCCTGCGGCGCCTCACCGACGAGGAGAAGACCTACCTGGCGTCCTGGTCGCGCGGCTGAGCCGGCGCGGGCCTCCACGCCTTGGGCGCCTCGCCGGGGAGTGCCGAATCCGGCCGTGCCGATGACCTCGGCGCTCCGGCGGCGCCCACGTCGGCCGCACCGCCGGCCGGCGCCGCACCGGGAAGCGCGCGCCGCGCACCGTCGGACAGCTCCGGCGGGAGGTCGCCGCGCGCGCCCATGATCTGCCCGGCCACGCGCCGCGCACTCTGCGTGGAGATCTCGCGCTCGCCGGAGCGCTGCACCAGCTCGTGGATCTGCTGGTCGATGGATTCGATGGACAGGCGGCGCGGCCGCTTGGAGTCGGCGACGTCCACGAGGTCGCCCACGCGGGTGAGCGCGGTGACGCGATCGACGAGCTCGTCCCAGACCTTGTCGAGCTCGCCCGAGCGGGTGCCGTCGGCGAGGCCGGGCGCGTACCGCAGCTGCGTCCACACGGACTTGAGCTGCACGACGTCGGCGGAGATCTGCACCAGGTCCGTCGGCAGGTCCAGCTGGCCGAGTTGCTCGTCGAATTCGCCGGCGCTCACCGAGCGGGAGTAGCTGACCTTGTCGTAGACGAGGCCGGCGACGAACAGCAGCACGTCGTAGCGGTCCTCGAAGACGAGCAGCCCCTCGTCGGGGGCGCCGTGCCCGTCGACCCACCCCGCGAGCTGCGGGGCGAGCCGCAGAGCGGGCCCGGCCACCCGTGCGACGGTCCGCGCCGCCACCGCCGCGGCCGACGGGGTGAGCGGCAGCGGCGTCAGGCACAGTGCGTCGAACAGCGCGTCGCGCTCGTCGAGGTCGAGGTGCACGGCGTCCTTGCGGGCGCGCCGAACCGCGCGGACGCCCGCGGCGAAGGAGATGCGGTTCAGGGTGAAGGCGTGCCGGAAGCCGGCCAGTTTGCGCCGCGCGTCCGCCCCGCGGACCGCGTCGGCGGCCGCCTTGGCCTGCTGCAGCGGGTTGGGTGGCAGCCCGTCGGCCGACGGCGCGGGCGTCTCGTGCTCGGCGATGCGGCTGAGCCGGCGCAGCTTCGAGTAGCCGCCGATGTCGGGGAAGGCGCGCTCGGTGTCGAACCGGTTGAGCACCACCTCGCGGGCGGCGGGTTGCAGGTGCCCGGCGGCGATGAGCAGGGCGGCCTCGTCGGAGAGCTCGCGGCGCGGCATGGGGATGGCGCGCGCATCGCACCACCGGCGCACCGGCGCCTCGATGTGCACCTCAGGCTCCTGTGCGGACATCCGTCACCCCCTTCTGCTTCGCCGTGCGCCTCTCATCATCCCCGAAGGGGAGGGCCGCGCGCAGCGCCCACGCGAGGGGGACGGTGACGGCCGAGGTCGCGAGGAACGCGACGGCCACGCTCCCGGTGAACGGCCGCCACCCGAAGACGTCGAGGAGCAGCACGTCCATCACGATGAGGTGCACCAGGAAGTACTCGTACGAGATCCCGCCCAGCCACACCATCGGCCGGGTCCCGAGCAGCCGGTGGTACGGCGACCGGGACTCCGGCGCGAGCCCGAGCGGCGCGATCAGGGCGACCGCGACCAGCAGGTACAGGGCCGACTTCACCAGCGCCTCGACGGGACTCTTCGGCACCATCGTGGGCGGACCGCCGATCGCGGGGAGCGCGGAGACGACGAAGCCCCCCGCCGCCACCACGACGCAGGCGGCCGTGGTCCACCGCGGCCACCGTCGGACGAGCGGGGCGGCCGCCGTGAGGGCCATGCCCCCGACGAACCACCACAGGTAGGCGGGGGGCCACATGCGCGCCGTGAGCTCGATGTCGGGGGCGATCAGGATCCACACCGGGGTGATCGTCGCGACCGCCGCCAGCCCCGCCAGCAGCCGCGCGGGGTGCCACCGGTACCGGCACAGCACGGCGGTGAGCAGCCAGCCGATCAGCGGGAGCGCGAGGTAGAAGGCCATCTCCACGGCGAGGCTCCACGCCTGCGTGAGGCCGACGCGCAGGTGCCCGAATCCGTAGATCTGGGTGAAGGTGAGGTTCCGGATCAGTCCGTCGGCCCCGCCGCCGGACGGGTTCGGCTCGTGCCGGACGAGGCCGAGCGCGTAGACGGCGACCACGACGACCCAGTAGGCCGGGACCACCCGCCGGAACCGGTGCCAGGCGTAGCGCCGCAGGTCGGGCTGGTGTCCGGTGCCGTCCTGCAGCACCCGCACCCATGGCCGGAACAGCAGGAAGCCCGAGAGCGCGAAGAAGATGGGCACGCCGATCTCGAACCGCGCCCACAGGTGCCCGGCGAAGTCGTCGGTGTAGTGCCCGGTCGAGAAGGCGGCGTGCGTGAGGCACACCGCGGCCGCCGCGACGGCGCGCAGCCCGGTGAGCGGCGCTACCCGACTCTGCATCCGATCATTTTGCCCGGCGCCTCCCGGGGCGCGTCCAGCGCCCGGCCGGCAGCCGCCGGGCCCCGACGGTGCGCCGCTCAGGCGCCCGCGGGCTCCCGGAACACGCGGCGGTACCCGAGCGGCGTCATTCCGGTGTCGCGACGCAGGTGGGCACGCAGGCTGGCGCCGGTGCCGAGCCCGGAGTCCCGCGCGACGGCGTCGACGGACAACTCGGTGGTCTCCAGCAGTTCGCGGGCGCGGTCGAGCCGGCGGCGGAGGATCCACGCGCCGGGCGTCTGCCCGGTCTCCTCGCGGAACCGGCGGTTGAACGTGCGCACCGACATCCCGGCCCGGCGGGCCAGCGCTTCGACCGACAGGTTCTCGTGGAGGTTGCGCGTGGCCCAGTCCCGTGGTTCGACGGTGCTGCCGGCCCCGCTGACGGGCACGGGGACGTCGACGAACTGGGCCTGCGTGCCCTCGCGGGCGGGCGGGACGACGCAGTGCCGGGCGACCTTGTTCGCGACGGCGGCGCCGTGGTCGGTGCGGATCAGGTGCAGGCACAGGTCCACGCCGGCGGCGAGGCCGGCGGAGGTGAGCACATCGCCGTCGTCGGTGAACAGGACGTGATCGACGAGGCCGACGGCGGGGTAGAGCTTGCGCAGTTGGGCGCCGTACTTCCAGTGCGTCGTGACGTTCCGTCCGTCGAGCAGCCCGGCGGCGGCGAGGACGAAGGCGCCGGTGCAGATGGAGACAATGCGGGTGCCGGGGCGGATCGTGGCGAGGGCGGCGCGGATGTCGTCGGGGAGCGTCCCGTCGAACCGGGGCCCGGCGATCTTGGTGCCCGGCACGATCACCGTGTCGGCCAGGGCGAGGGCCTCGGGACCGGCCTCGGGTGTGATCGCGTAGCCGCCCGTCGCACGGACGGGGTTCCGGTCGATACCGCAGGTGATCACGCGGTACAGGGGTCGGTCGGCGTCGTCGGTGGCCTCGGAGAAGCACAGCGGCGGTATCGCGGCGTCGAAGCCGACGATGGGTTCCAGCAGCAGGACGGCCACGGTGTGCATGGCATGATTCTTTCATACCTTGTCATCGATGCCACTGGTTCTGCGTGCCGCCATCCGCGAACCTGGTCCGGTGACCACACCGCTGAGGCGCCTGCGCGCGCCGCACTACGCCTGGATCGTCGCGGGCGTCGCCTTCGTGACGATGCTGGGCGCGGCCGGTTTCCGGTCCGTGCCCGGCGTGATGATGGACCCGCTGCACATGGAGTTCGGCTGGTCGCACGCGACGATCGGCGCGGCGATGTCGGTCAACATGGCGCTGTTCGGTCTCACCTCGCCGTTCTCCGCGGCGCTCATGGACAAACTCGGCGTCCGGCCGGTGGTCATGGGCGCACTGTCCCTGGTCGCCGCCGGCACCGGCCTGGCGGTGTTCATGACCGACGCCTGGCAGCTCGTGCTGCTCTGGGGCGTGCTCGTGGGGCTGGGCACCGGCTCGCTGTCGACGGCCTTCGTCGCGACGATCGCCATGCGCTGGTTCGTCGCGCGGAGGGGCCTCGTCACCGGTGTGCTCACCGCCGCCAGTGCCACCGGGCAGTTGATCTTCCTGCCGGTGGTCGCAGCGCTGTCCGAGGCGCACGGCTGGCGGACCGCGACGCTCGTTGTGACCGCCGTGGCCGTCGCCGTGATCCCCGTGGCCGGCCTGTTTCTGCGGTCGTGGCCCGCGCAGCTGGGCCTGCCGCCGTTCGGTGCCGACGAGGTGGTGGCGCCGCCTCCGCCGACCCGGGGCGCGGTGCGCGCGGCTTTCGGCGGTCTGGCGATGGGCGCACGTCGCCCGGCGTTCTGGCTGCTCGCGGCGAGCTTCGCCATCTGCGGCGCGACGACCAACGGCCTGCTGCAGACGCACTTCATCCCCGCCGCCGGCGATCACGGGATGCCCGCGACCGCCGCCGCCTCGTTGCTCGCGGTCATCGGGGTGTTCGACGTGGTCGGCACCATCGCCTCGGGGTGGCTCACCGATCGTGTCGACTCGCGGATCCTGCTGGTGATCTACTACCTCGGCCGCGGCCTCGCGCTGGCGCTGCTGCCGGCCCTGCTCTCCCCCGGCATCGCGCCCGGGATCCTGGTTTTCGTCCTGTTCTACGGCCTCGACTGGGTGGCGACGGTGCCGCCCACGATGGCGTTGGCCCGCGAGCACTTCGGCGAATCGACGCCGGTGGTCTTCGGCTGGATCTTCGCCTCGCACCAGCTGGGCGCCGCGGTCGCGGCGTTCGGCGCCGGATACATCCGCGACGCCTCGGGCGGCTACGACCCGGCGTTCTACACCGCGGGCGTGCTCTGCGTGGCCGCGGCCGCGATGTGCTGGGCGATCCCGCGGGCACGGGCCCGGTCGGCCGAGGCCGAGCCGGTCGCCGCCTGATCCGCGCGGGTCACGCCGGGGTCTCGGTGAAGAGGCGCAGGCCCTCGGCCAGCACCTCCGCGCGGTCCGCGGCATCGCCGATCCCCGCGAGCCGGACCCCGGCCACCACCCCCGCGGCGGCGGGCCCGCCCACCTCACGCCGGTCCTCGGGCCACATCGTGGCCTCGCGCACCTCGCGGTAGTCGACGGTGCCCGGGTCGATGTCGAGTTCCCCTGTACGTTCGCGCACATAGGTCCCTGTCTCCTCGAGCAGCACCTCGACGGTGCCGAGCACCGTCGGCGCCGGTCCGGCATCGTGCCAGCCGAGACTCACGATGAGGTCGGTGCGGTAGGGGTCGGTCACGGAGAAGCCGAGCTGCGCGTACAGGTCGCCGACCCGGACCAGTCCCGAGCTCGGGTCCCAGTCGAGCACCGCCGGCGCGGGGTAGCCCGGTCGCCTGCTCGGGTGCAGCGTGAGCGATCCGCGCACCGCGCCGCCGACACGGGGCACCGCGCCGCAGCACTGGTACTCCCAGTTCGAGATGTGCACGTACAGCAGCGACACGTCCAGCGACAAAACAGAATTCACGACCCTGTACCGGGTGTTCGGCGATCCCGCAGGAGTGGTTCCGTGGGGTCCCGGCGTACCTCCGCGGCCATCGTAGCCACGCTCCGGCCGATGTGTTGCGATCGCACCGGCCGTGCCGCCCCGATGTGCGTCAGGACGGCACGAGCCCGGCTCGGGTCGCCGGGCTCGCGCCGCTCACGTTCACAACTCAGCGGAGCACCGGATTCTCCGGATCCTGGACCAGTTCGACCAGGTAATTGACCGTCTCCTCCACAGTGAGCGGCGTCAGGGCGAACCAGCCCGCACCCTCCGGGATTTCGGGAAGCGGCGTGACCTCCGCGATCTCGCCGTCCACCGTGGCGGACGAGTCGATGTGGTCACCCAACGCCCTCACGGCCGGGTCCGCAAGATCGAGTTGCAGGCGATCGCCGACCACCGGAGCGCGGCCGGCGAACAACGCCGCAGGCACGATCGCCCGCACCGTGCGGCGAACCCGATCCTCCCACAGAAGTCTCGCCTCGATCTCGTCGGCCGTCGGGACCCGCAGTTCCGTGACGCGCAGCCCGACCACGACCCCGATGGTCGCAGCCCCGCCGCCCTCGATCTGTTCCTCCGGCCAGCGGGTCGCCTCGTCGACGGAGTGGAACTCGCGGGAATCGGGGTCGACGCGCAGGCTCCGGTCGTCTCCGACGGGGAGGAAGCGTCCCGTCTCTTCGAAGACCGCCTCGACCGTGCCGGTCACACGCGGCTTCGCCTCGTTCTCGTGCCAACTGAGCACGAGGATCAGGCCGCCAACGGGCTCGGACAGACCAGAGCCGAGCTGCGCGCTGATCGCGCCGAAGCGGACCAGGCCGCTGCGCGGATCGAAGCCGGTGACCTGCGGGGCTCCATAGCGAGGGCTCGCGCTCTCGTACACGGTCAGCGTGCCGCTGAGCTCGACACCGAGGCGGGGAGTCGTGCCGCAGCACTGATACTCCCAATTGTCGATGTGGACGTACAGAAGGGAATCGGCGATTGCCGACGGAGTGTTCACAGACTTCACCGGACGTTAGACGAACCGCGGCGCGAAGGCCCCGGGGCCCGGTGTACCCGCGTTCAGTGTAGCGAAGGCCGCACGAGGAATACAGGATTCAGCAGAAGCCGCACTCGCCGTTGGCGGCGAGTTGGGTGAAGCAGTTCGGGCAGAGCTTCGCAGGACGGGGCTCGGGTTTCGCCGGCGCCGCCTTCGCCGGGCGGGCCGACGGCGCCTTCGCCGCACGCGGTGCGGCGGGGGTGCGGGCCTTGACGACGCGCCCGTTCGACGCGGCCTTCGCCGGCTTCACCTTGGCGGCGCGCGCCGCGGCGGCGCGGCGCGCCTCCTCGAGCTTGGGCGTCAGCTGCGGGGCCGCGCCGGCGGGCACCGTCGCCCCGAAGTGCAGGTAGCAGGCGAACCGAGCGGCAGCGGCGTGCTGGTCGAGGTTCTCGGGGACGGGCAGTCCGGCAGCGGCGACGGCGTAGGCGTAGCCCTCCCCGACGGTCTGGTCATGGGCGACCATGAGCGCGACCAGCGGCGGCTCCCCCGCGGCCTGGCAACGGTCGGTCACGCGGCGCTGCAGCGCGCTGATCCACAGGCGGACCGGCGCCCGGGTGGCGACGCCGGCGTCGGCCTGAGCGCGGGCCGCGAGTTCGGCGTAGCTGATGAAGGAGCCGTACCGGCCGGCGAGTTCGACGAGGGCCGCGTGGGCGGTGTCGGCCCACAGGTCGAGCGCCTCGGAGAAGGGCACGGACAGTTCGTTGGCGGTGCGCCAGGCTTCGAGGTCGATCGGGTCTTCGGGGGCAGCAGCACCGGCTTCGCTCACCTCCCTATTTTCGGCGATCCATGGGGTGCAACGCAAACCGCCCACCCGGACGTGAACTCGACCACACCCGGGCCGCCGCGCGACCAAGGCGGGGCAGGGGTTCTTGGAGGTTCGGACAAGTCCTGCGCGCGGCCGCGCCGATAGTTTGGTCGGCATGCCGAACGAATCCGCGCCCGCCGCTCCGCTGACCCCCGACGAGATCAGCGAGCGCACCGCACGTGCCGTCGGCCACCACTACGTGTACCGCCACACCTATCTCGTGGGCCGCGAGAAGATCCGCGAGTACGCGCTCGCGTCCCAGTTCTCCGCCCCGGTGCACTTCGACGTCGAGGCGGCGCGCGCCGCCGGCTACGCCGACCTCGTCGCGCCGCCGATGCTCGTGAGCGTCGCGGGCATCGTCTCCAACCGCCCGCTCTTCGACGACTCGGTGATCGGCTACGGCGCCAGCCAGTTGATGCAGGCCGACGAGAGCATGGTGTACCACCGGCCCGTGGTCGCGGGCCACGAGCTGACCATCCATGTGCACGTGGACAAGCACCGCCGCGTCGGCGGGTACGACATGGTCACGATCCGCAACGAGATGTACTCGCAGGACGACGAGCACCTGGTCACGCTCTCCACCACGCTCATCGGCGGCTCGCCCGACGGTGCCGACGCACCCGACTTCAGCGACGCCGCCGAGAAGATCGTGATGCACGGCGTCATCAACGCCTGAACCGTGCCGCGCGCTCAGCGCGCGAACTGCAGCACCACGTCGTAGCCGAGCTTGCAGATGAACGCCGAGACCACGACGAGGAAGACCACTTTGACGAAGCCGCTGCCCTTCACGACTGCGGTCCGCGCGCCGAGGTAGCCGCCCGCGACATTGGCGCAGGCCATCGCCACGCCGAGCTTCCAGTAGCCCGCGCCCTGCGGCAGGAAGACGACGAGCGAGGCCAGATTGGTCGCGAAGTTGGCGACCTTCGCCTTCGCCGACGCCTCCAGGAAGGCGTAGCCCATCAGGCCCACCATCGCGAAGACGAGGAACGAGCCGGTCCCGGGGCCGAGGGCACCGTCGTACATCCCGATCGCGAACCCGGCGAGCCCGGCCGCCGCGAGGTGCCGGTGCCCCTGGAACCGCAGCGCCGTCTCGTCCCCGAGTGCCGGCTGGCGCAGCGTGTAGACGAAGACCGCGATGAGCGCGGCCAGGATGATCGGGTTGAACGCCGACCGCGGGAGGTGGGAGGCGATGATCGAGCCCGCGACGGCGCCGGCGAAGGCCGGCACCGCGAGCGCGACGGCGGTCCGCCAGTCCGGCCGCACGCGCCGCCAGTAGGTGATGCTGCTCGTCGTGGTGCCCGCGATGGACGCCATCTTGTTGGTCGCGAGCAGGTGGATCGGCGCGGCCGTCGGGAAGGCGATGAGGAGTGCTGGCAACTGGATGAGGCCGCCGCCGCCCACCACGGAGTCCACCCAGCCCGCGGCCAGCGCGGCGAGCAGGAGGAGTAGCAGTGTCGTCGTGGTGATGTCGGGCACCGCACGATCGTGCTGTAATGGCCTTGTGCATATCAACCCTTACGGCGAGGGGCCGGTGCTGCTCGCGGTCGACCTGGCGAACGATCCGCCCGCCGACCTCGAGGACCTCGTCCGACGGTGCGATGCCCACGACATTCTCGTCGAGACGGTCCGCCCGGAGGACTTCGCGGGCTGCCGGGACCTGATCGCCGCGTGGCTCACTGTGGTGGACGCGGACGACGTCGCCGCTCGTGTCGCCCGCCTGAACGACCTCCTCGCGGAGCACGCCTCGCACCCCCGGGTGACCGACCACGCGGGCACGGGGTGGCACATCCACTACCGCGAGTCCGGCGCGACACTGACCGGCCTGCTCGCCGTGCTGATCCTCACCGGAACGGCGCTGCACCTGACCACGCGCGGGATGACCCGGCTGGGTCGGTGCGCCTCGTCGGACTGCCGAGCGGTGTTCGCCGACGTCTCGCGCAACGGCCGCCAGCGGTACTGCTCACCCCGCTGCGGCAGCCGAGAGGCGGTGCGGCGCCACCGCGCGAGTTGACCCGGCGACGAATCCTGTATCGGCCATCACACGATTTTGCATTACGGATGCCGGTTGTCGATACTTACCCGCATGACCACTCCGAACACCGGCTTGACCTGCCGGTTCTGCGGCGCCGCGCCGGCCATCGAGGCGACCGTGCGCGGCCACCAGGGCTTCCTGATCGCTATGCGCTTCCTCAAGCAGTCCGGCCCGTACTGCCGCACGTGCGGCATCGCGACGGTGCGCGACATGTCCGCGAAGAGCCTGTGGCAGGGCTGGCTCACCCTGGTCTCCGTCGTGGTGAACCCGCTCACTCTGCTGTGGAACCTGTCCGTCTGGGTGCGCCTGCGCCGCCTGCCCGAGCCGCAGCCCGAGTCCGCCCCGCACCTGGACCCGGGCAGGCCCCTGTATCAGCGCCTGGCGATGCTCGGACTGCTGATCCCGGTGGCCGCGGCCGGCGCGTTGGCCTACTTCGGGCAGCGCGACGTCGCCGGGGCGGTGGTCGGCGACTGCGTCACCATGTCGGGCACGGGGCGCAACGCCGAGTCGGACAAGGTCGACTGCTCCGACGGCAGTGCCCGGTACCGCATCGTCGGGAAGCTGTCGGGCACCGAGGACGACGCCGGCTGCGCGGAGTACCCGAGTGCCACGATGTCCTACACGATGAAGCGCAAGACCGGCTCGGTCGTCGTGTGCCTGGAGCCGCTCACGCCCGCGTGAGCCGTTCCTCGGGCAGCGGCCGGCGCGCCAGCCAGGCCGCGACGATCGCTCCGGAGACGTTGTGCCACAGCGAGAAGACCGCTGACGGCAGTGCCGCGAGCGGCGAGAAGTGGGCTGTGGCGAGCGTGGCGGCGAGGCCGGAGTTCTGCATGCCGACCTCGAAGGCGAGGGCGCGCCGCGCGCGGTCGTCGAGACGCCCGAGCCTGCCTGCGAGATAGCCCAATCCGAGTCCGAAGCCGTTGTGCAACACCACGGCGAGGAAGACGATGCCGCCGGCTGCTGCGAGCTTGCTCGCACTGCCCGCCACCACGATCGCGACGATGACCGCGATGACGATCGCGGACGCCCAGGGCAGGACGGGGAGCGCGCGCGCCACGAGACTCTTCGCGAACCGGCGCGCGAGCACGCCGAGAATCACGGGCAGCAGAACGGTTTTGACGATGTCCAGCACCATGCCACCGGCGTCGATCGGCAAGTAGGAGCCGGCCAGCAGGAGCACCAGCAGCGGCGTGACGATCGGGGCGATGAGCGTCGAGACGCTGGCGACCGCCACCGACAGCGCGACGTCGCCCTTCGCCAGGAAGGCCATGACGTTCGACGCGGTCCCGGACGGTGCGCAGCCGACCAGGATCACGCCCACCGCCAGCTCGGGTTCGAGCTGCAGTCCGTGGGCGATCACCCAGCCGGCGCCGGGCATGATCACGTAGTGCGCGACGATGCCGAGCACGACCGCCCAGCGCCGCTTCGCCACGGATGCCAGGTCCGGCGGGGTGAGCGTGAGCCCCATGCAGAACATGATCACGCCGAGCAGGTACGGCACCGACGGCGCCAGGGGCGTGAACGTGCTCGGAGTGACGTACCCGACGACGCCCGCCACCAGAACCAGGAGCGGGAAGACGGTGACCGCCGTCCGCGCGACCCTCGCCTCCGCAGCGAGGGCGGGGTTCGCGGGGACCTCGGGCGGCGGCGACGCAGACATTCGTCGATGGTCTCACTTCACGTGCGTGCGGGCCAGGCACCCCGGCGGAGCAGGCGGAGGCCGTTGAGCCCGACGATCACCGTCGAACCCTCGTGCCCGGCCACGCCGAGGGGCAGCGGAAGGTGCCCGACGAGGTCCCAGACGACCAGGACCGCGATGAACGTCGCCGCGATCGCGAGGTTCGCCACCACCACGCGGTGCGCCTTCCGGGCGAAGGCGAGGATTCCCGGCACCGCGTCGAGGTCGTCGCGGACGATCACGACGTCCGAGGCCCGCAGCGCCAGATCGGATCCCGCTCCGCCCAGCGCGATACCGGCGTCGGCGGACGCGAGCGCCGGGGCGTCGTTGACCCCGTCACCCACCATCGCGACGGCACCGCCGGCGACGCGCAGGTCCGCGACCGCAGCGGTCTTGCCGTCCGGCAGCAGGCCCGCGCGCACGTCGCCGATCCCGACCTCGGCTGCGACCCGCGCCGCGGCGTACGAATTGTCGCCGGTCACGAGGGCGGTTCCCAGCCCGTCGCGGTCGAGCGCGGCGACGGCTCCCGCGGCGTCGGGCCGTGCGGTGTCCGTGAGGGCGAGGACGCCGATGGGAGCACCGTCGCGCACGACGAGCACCGCGGTCTCGCCCCGGGATTCGAAGCGGGCGACCGCCGCCGCGGCCGGCGAGTGTTGCGGGATGCCCGCTGCCCGCGGGGCGACCACCGCCACCGGGAGGCCATCGACGACCCCCGTCACCCCGCTACCCGGGTGCGCGGCGAAGTCGGTGGCCAGGGGCACACGCAGTCCGCGTCGGGCCGCGGCACCGGCGACCGCGGCGGCGAGGGGGTGCTCGCTGAGGCGCTCCACCGCCGCGGCGAGGGCGAGCACCTCGTCGCCGGAGTGCCCGCCGCCCGGCAGCGCCTCGACGTCGGACAACATCGGCCGGCCGGAGGTGATCGTCCCGGTCTTGTCGAAGGCGACGGTGGCGATCGACGCCAGGTTCTCCATCACCACAGCGGATTTGATGAGCACACCGCGGCGACCGGCGTGGGCGATCGCGGCGAGCAGCGGCGGCATCGTGGCGAGCACGACGGCGCACGGCGAGGCGACGATCATGAAGGTCATGGCCCGCAACAGCGCCGAGCGCAGATCGGCACCGAGGGCGAGCGGGAGCGCGAACACCGCGAGGGTGCAGGCGACCATCCCGACCGAGTACCGCTGCTCGACCTTCTCGATGAACAGCTGAGCGCGCGCCTTGGTCCGCGACGCCTCCGCGACCATCGCCGCGATCCGGGCGACCACCGAGTCCGCGGCGGAGCGATCCACGCGGATCGTGAGAGAACCGGTGCCGTTGGCGGTGCCGGCGAAGACCTCGTCTCCCACGGCCTTCGCCACGGGGAGCGGCTCCCCGGTGATCGTCGCCTGGTCGACCTCGCCGGCACCGTCGATGACCGTGCCGTCCGCGGCGATCCGATCGCCGGGTCGCGCCCGGATCACGTCCCCCACCGCGAGATCCTCCGCCGCGACCGTCCGCTCGGAACCGTCGGCGGCCAGGAGCACGGCACGATCGGGTGCCAGGGTGAGCAGCCCGCGCACCGAATCCTCGGTGCGAGCGGTCGCCCACGCCTCGAGCGCGCCCGACGTGGCGAAGATGACGATGAGCAGTGCACCGTCGGTGACCTGGCCGATCGCGGCCGCCCCGAGCGCGGCGACCACCATGAGCAGGTCGACGTCGAGGGTCTTCGCGCGAAGGGCACGTAGTCCCTCCAGGGCGGGTTCCCAACCACCGGCGGCGTAGCAGGCGAGATGCAGCGCCCACCACGTCCACGTCGGGGCGCCGGCGAGTTGGGCGGCGACGGCGACCAGGAACAACGCCAGAGCGGCAGCAGCCCAGCGGATCTCGGACAATTCCCAGGGCCGCGTGCGGCCCGCCGACTCGAGCCGGGCGGACGTGTCGTCACTCCGGGCGACGGTCGTGGCGTCCATGCTGCGCTCCCTCGAATCCGGTCGCGCGGTCACTGCGCGAACGGATATCAGCATATCTGAACAGCTCTTCATATAATACTCGGGCGGTAGACTCCCAGGTCATGGGACATCGGATCACCGGGGACGGCGTCGCTCCGCTCGACGCAGCGACCGCCGAGCGGGTCGCGACCACGCTGCAGGCGCTCGCGACGCCGAGCCGGCTCCTGATCCTGTCGCAGTTGCGCGGGCAGGCGATGGCCGTGGGCGACCTTGCGACCGCGGTGGCGATGGAACCGTCGGCGGTCTCCCACCAGCTCCGGCTCCTCCGCAACCTCGGCCTGGTCACCGGCGTGCGCGAGGGACGCAGCATCGTCTACAGCCTCTACGACAACCACGTGGCGCAGCTACTCGACGAAGCCGTGTACCACAGCGAACACCTCCGCATGGGTCTCGCCGACCGGCCCGCAGTCACGGAACTCTCCGCCACGTGACGCCATGGACGCCTGCGGTCCCCCACGGCCGCGGCGCGACGGCTGTACAGTTGAGATAGCACACCGACGTCTCGTCGGTGTGAGCACCGGATCCAGACGACCGTCGACGGTGCCCGACATCTCGGTTGAGTTCCCACGCTGAGTTCCTAGAGTGCCGCCGCGGCACGACATCGATTGGAGCCAGCGATGGCACCGAGTCCCACACCGCACGGCTCCGGCGCGAGTCTCCTTCCCACCCGAGAGCTGACCCAGCTGGAGCTTCTGAAGGAGCTCTCCGGTGTCGCCGAGGACAACGTCAACCGCCATCTCTCGATGACGAAGGACTGGAACCCCCACGACTACATCCCCTGGTCGGACGGCAAGAACTACGCCGCACTCGGCGGGTCGGACTACGACCCCGAGGAGAGCCGGCTCGACGACGTGGCCAAGGCCGCCATGATCACCAACCTCCTCACCGAGGACAACCTCCCCACCTACCACCGGGAGATCGCCGCCAACTTCTCCATGGACGACGCCTGGGGCCACTGGGTCGGCCGCTGGACCGCCGAGGAGAACCGCCACGGCATCGCCATGCGCGACTACCTCGTCGTCACCCGCGGCGTCGACCCGGTCAAGCTCGAGCAGGCCCGCATGATCCACATGACCAACGGCTGGGACCCGCAGGGCAAGGTGGCGGCGCACACCGAAGAGAAGATGACGATGCTCCACTCGGTGGCGTACGTGACCTTCCAGGAGCTCGCCACCCGCGTGAGCCACCGCAACACCGGCAAGGTCTGCGCGGATCCGATCGCCGACAAGATGCTCCAGCGCATCGCCGCCGACGAGAACCTGCACATGATCTTCTACCGCAACATCTCCGCCGCCGGCCTCGACCTGGTCCCCGACCAGGCCATCCGCTCGATCACCGACACCATCAAGCACTTCGAGATGCCCGGCGCCGGCATGCCCGACTTCCGCCGCAACGGCGTCCTCATGGCCAAGCACGGCATCTACGACCTGCGCCAGCACAAGGACGAGGTCGTCATGCCCGTCCTGCGCAAGTGGAAGATCTTCGAGCGCACCGACTTCGGCCCCGAGGGCGAGAAGACCCGCGAGGAGCTCGCCACCTTCCTCGACGAACTCGAAGCCGCCGCCGTGAAGTTCGAGGAGATGCGCGACCGCTCCCTGGCCCGCGCCGCCGCGCGGCGTGCCGGCTAGGACCGGAAGCCGTTCTGCCGTGACGACGGCCGGCAACCTCTCGCCACGACGGTGCGCGCCCCGCCCGGGTCGCACCGGTACGGATCATCCGTGAGCGGGGACAGGGCGACGCCGGCCCAGTTGCGGGGCATGCTGCGCCGGCCACCGGTACCGATCGGCCGCCCCGTGCCGGGTCGCGTGCTGCTGCGCAGCCCGGCGTCCCTCCCCCACCACATCGCAGGGGTGTGGTGGCCGCGCAGCAGACGGCTCGCGCACGAGCTCCCCACCGTGATCCCCACCATCGGGCTTCGCCTGAATGCGCTCACCCGAGTCGGGTACAGCACCATCGACTGGACGCCGCTCGAGCCTCGGGTCGACGTCACGAAACGCTGTGGCTCCGTACGCAGCTCGGACAGCGGCCTGCTCTCGTCACCGTCCCACAGGTCGATGCGAAGCACTGCATAGACGCGATGTCGTGAACGCTTCTTCTTCGACTGCTCTCATCGCCGACTCCACGGCTGCCAACGGCGATCAGGACGGGCGTCGAGGAGCGCGGCGGTCGCACGCAGCTCATCAGTGACCTCGACGGAGTTTGCGCTGGCGTGGAACACGTCTCGGGCGGGGTCGTCAATCCGGTGGCCGACTCTTCCCTTGCGCCCCGCGATGTTCCAGCGCGGAGTCACGTTGACTTCCTCGTTGAACCCGCCCGCCGCCACCGCGAACACCAAATCTTCGATGTCCTCGGCGCAGCTCTCTCACGTCTCGTCGCAGGCATCGCACGAGCAGTCGGGGTACACGACGTACCGAGAGAGCCCCGCATTCACTTCCACCGACGGGTAGTCCGTGAAACGGAACAGCAGCGACGCCGCATTCTCCACGGCGGGCGTGAGACGGACGGCTTGAGCGTCGAGCAGTTCCTGTTCGTGTCGTCCATCTCAACGGGCGTGGCGGTGACCTCGTAGGTGCTCACCAGGTGGTCGATGAGCGCGTCCGCGACCAGGTGCAGCGGTTCGAACCTGTCCAGGTTGATGGTGCGCGAGTAGCTGTCATCAGGCGGTGAATCGATGCCCCAGCGGTCCCCGTACTCGATCACCGCGCCTTACTCATCGCGGTACACCCGCTCAGGCACCGACGGTCTCACGTACTCGTTCACGCTGGTAACCCTATGCTGCGGTGGACGGGCGGTCGCGATGGGAATTCGCCGCTGGTGCGCTTCACGGGATCAGCGCCGTGAGAACCTCTCCAACGAAGTCGACCACGACCTCGACAACCTTTTCCACCGTCCTGCGGAACCATCTCCTCCGCCGCGCCACGCTCACAGGTTGCGTTCCCAGTCCGCGCGATCACGGAAGATCGGACAGTAGTTGATCACGACGGTGTCGCCCCGTGAGTACCGCCAGTATTGCGCGACCTCGCAAGCAGCCCGCTCGCTGAGGAAAGCCCCGAGCTGATAGTCGTTCATGTCCGCCCCCCTCGTCGTAGACCACCACCACCTCGTACATCGTGCGCGGGTACAGCCCCAGCGCGGGCAAAGCACTCCTGAGCGCAGGTTCGACCGCCCTGTACCGCGCACGACGCACGGCGCGGACAGCCCTGCGCCAGCGGCTATCCGTGTAGGTCCGCTTCCGCGCCACGGGATGCGCCTCCAACGCCTCTCCGCGACACGCGGGGGGCGTTCCCTCAACTCGCCCTGACAGTGCCCACAGAACATCGCCAGTTCCGTCTCCGCGCAACGACGACGCCACGTGCACTCGAAAGCGCAGATGAACGCATCCTCCGACTCAGGCGGCAATTCGGTGCGGCAGCGTTCACGGGTACCGAGCATGTCCAGCATGACGCGAGTCTATGCACCACCCCATCAGGTATGTTCGCCAACATGAACACGCCGTACAGCCCGCTTCGAGTCGTCGCGATCGCTGCATCTGCGGTTATCCTCGCGGGATGCGGCGGAATCGGACCCGACACTATCGAGAATCCGACAGGCTCCGTGTCAACCGACGCGAGCGGGGCGAAGATCGTCACCCGAGCCGTCATCGAAGCTGAGACCGTCAACGAGTTCGACAAGGCGATCAACATGCGGTTCGACTCGATCCGCTGCCCGCACGATCTTCCCGCGCAGATCGGGGCTCGCATGGTCTGCGACGTGACGTACGGCAAGGACCGATACAGCGCGCGGATCGGCATCATCAGGCTCAACCCATCGACACCGACAGCACCCCAGACCGCGACATGGGCAGCAACCATCAACGACGGCGCTGGGCATTAGGGACCGAGTTTCAGGAGTTCGCGACCTGCACGGATCGGGGCGACGAAAACGGTCCCGCAAGCGGTCGGATGCGGGACGGGCTCGGGGTAGGCCGAGGGGACGGGCGAAGAAGTCACCCCTTGCCCCGAAGGTTGGTTCAGGTTCTACTGTCGAGTCATGACCCGAATCCGGTTCTGCTCGATCATCGCTGTCGAGTAGAACCCCTCCGAACTGCGGAAGCGGAGGGATTTGACCCCCCGGTGGTTTCACCCACGCTCGCTTTCAAGTCACCGCTAACTGGGTAAATGCGATCGTAGCTGATCGCCCTGAAGTGTCCTGGCGTGCATTCCGCGGGTGCTCCGACCGTTCCCGCAAGGCGGGATAGTGGCAGAACTGTGGCAGAGTCGACCGCCACGCACGCCACTGTTTCGGCGTGTCGTGACGTCTCAGTTGGTGGTGTCAGCGGTCCAAGCGATCATCTGCGGCATGAACGAGAACCTCGCGGCTGACACGCCGCAGAAGCTGTACACGATGGAAGAGACTGCGGACATCCTCCGCGTGAGCCGGGAGTACCTGTACCGGATGCGCCAGCGCGGCGAGCTGGTGGTCGTGAAGTTCGGGCGCAGAACCTTGGTTGAGGCCGACGAGATCGATCGGGTCATCGCGGCAGCGCGCGCCGCATGATCGGCCGTACACACACGCACGCAAGGGAGGCAGTCGAATCGACTGGCTCCCCTGCTGTGTATACAGACTCACCCGCCCCGACTCACCAGTACCGTGTGCGCCGGCGTCCACCCACGGCGGACGCCACCCGGGCAGAACCCGAGCACGGCGTGTTCGTACAGGGCAGCGGGCGCCAAGTCGATGACGCCGGCCTCCGTCTCCCAACCGACCGTGCCGCCATCGCAGATCGCCGCCTCCGGGATCATCTCCTCGGTCAGGTGCGCGAACACGCCCACCCCGCCGAGCAGGTACTCGAAGTCGTGGTCCGCCACCGTGCCGTCGGCGTGGAGCAGGCGCACCACGGTGCCGCCGCGGGACTCAACCGCCGTGATCGGCCACGGGACACTCACGACTCGCCCTCCTCGTTCATCCGCTCGAGTTCGTCCTCGTGCTCGCCCCGCTGGATCGCCGCTGCCGGTCCCAGCTCGATCGGTCCCACCACCGTGTACTCGCCGCGCTCGATACCGCGGCTCATGCCCTCCCAATGGCTGTCGTCCCGCTCCGCCACGGCGTGCTCCTCGCAGCGCGTCTTCACCCAGCCGCTCGGCAGCGTGACCTCGCGGCCGGGCTGGCCACACTCCTCGCAGGTCCCGCCGCTGCGCCGCTCCGCCGCGTCGAGAAGTTCCTGCGTGGCAGGGCTCCACGGCTCGACATCGGCTGCGAGCAATCCATACCGCTCGTAGACCACGCCGAGCTCCGCACCGACCGCGGCGAGGTCCCGCCGCAGCTCCTCCACGAGCGGCTGCCAGCCGCGACCGACACTCATCGCCCCTCCCTTGACAGCACCACCGCGGTGATCGGATTGCCGACGAGCTTCGGGGGCTCGCCGCCGACCATGTGCGTCCAGTCCGCGCCGCGGCTGTCGACCTCCTCGGCGGCGTCGGCCGGCGTCACGAACCGGCCGGGGTACGCCTGATCTGCGCCGCAGTCGAGCTCCTGGACCTCGGTAATGCCAGCGTGCCACTGTGGCGAAGCCGCCTTCGTGTCCGCTCACCAGCACCGGCACGTCTCCGGGCAGGCCGGCGAGCAGCGCGCGCAGCTCATCGACGGTCATCGCGGGCGTACCTCCATCCGGACTGTCGAATCCGTCCCGTTCGCATCGACGACGTAGCGCCCATCGTGCGAGACATCGAAACCCGCCTCGCTCAACCGCTCCGCAGCGCCCGCGTCCACGACGATCTCCATGTCCACGGTGGTGATCAGATGCGCGGCGACGGCTTCCACCAGCAGCAGTGCCGGTCCGACCGGCGACGTGATCCAGAGCTCACCAACGACCCGCTGCACCGCGGCATCGGGGTAGATCGCGCGCCAGAACCGCTCGCTGATGTCGAGCGAGTTCGTGACCAGGCGCAGTTCGGTGATGCCCTCCGCTGCGCCGCCGTGGGCCCGCGCGACCACCTCCGCGGCGTACTCGCTTCTGCCCTGCTGGTGTAGATCCGCGGTGGAGGACCACAACGCGCGGGAGGCCAGCTGGGAGATCGTGTCCTTCTCGCCGCCGGTGACGCGCCGCGCGGCGCCAGGCGGCAACGCAGCCAATAGCCGATGCAGCGCCGCCGCCTGCTGAGCGACGCGGTAGAGGCTGGCGCGAGTCTCGAGATCATCATCGGCATCCATGCCGCTGATCCTCTCTCCAGGGACCGACATCCGCACCCGAATAGCGTGAGCCTCAAGCCCGCCCGTGCAAATGTGGGCCGCTCAAGAGAAGATCCACTGCATGGACCCTGACGCACCGATCGACACCGAAGAGGGCCTGCGCGCCGCAGCGACGACCGCGCTCGCCCAGACCGAGCCTCATACCGCGGAGTGGATGTACCTGCGCCGCGCGATGATCGACCTGGACCTGATCCGGGCGACCGTCGACCTCGCCTCGGCGCAGCTGCGCACCCTGATCCCGCCGTCAACACGCGGTGCCAGCAACCACCACGCGGTGCGCCTCGGGATCCGGCGGCTCACCGCGGAGATCGAAGCCGAAATCGAACAGGCGGTCAGCCGTGAACTCTAAGAAGCACGAACGCTGGCGAGCACGACTCGACGATGCCGTGATCGAAGCACACGACTGGGCCCGGCGAGCACTGGCTGCGCGACACGCGCCGCAGGTACAGACGCTGGCGCTCTACGTGAACGACGTCGACGCATCAGCTGCGTGGTACCAGGATGCGCTGGGCGTGACCTGGACTCGCGAGAAGCACACTGCCGGCCCCGAGCATGTCTCGGCGCAGGTCGACGGACTGCTGATCGAGCTGTATCCGCGCGGCGACCGGCCGGCGAGCAGAGTCAGGATCGAACTGTCCGTCGGCGACCGCTTCGGTAACGCCGACCAGGCACCGGAGCCGATCCCGCGCCGCCTCACCGACCCCGACGGCAACACCGTGGTGGTGACGCTCCGTGACTGATAGTGAACGCTACCGCCGACGCCAACAGCTCCTTGAAGCGATCGACCAGGAGATGCTCGCGGTCCACCAGAAGGTGATGTCGCTGATGCGTAGCGGTGCACCTGAGGACCAGTTCAACGTGCGGATGCAGGTGAGCGGCAGCCTCGACCAGCTCGTAGAGGCGGTCGACACCGTCCTGGGCTACCACGAGCGGCCCCGTGCCGACGGCGACTGCGTCGTTCTCGTCGACCGCAGCCGAACAGAGCCGGTCGAATCGACCTATCCGATCGCCGACTGGAGGATCGCCGGGCCGCGCATCCTCGCCGCAGCACTCGACCGCTGGGCCGTCGAGGGCGGAAGAGTCCAGCTCAGCGGATCATGGAGCAGCGGCCGTGGTCACGTTGTCACAGACATCGGCGCGGGTCGGCAGGCCGGGTACGAAGCCTTCGCCTGGTACACACCAGAACCCGAGGAGCGCGACCGGTGACCGCCACAGCCGAGCGCACCGTCCTCCTCGCCGCCGCGGTCTCCGTAGTGCTGCTCCTGGTCGCGGGCCTCAGCGCGGCGTTCCTCAGCGCGGAGTAGCTGCACCTGTACCCGCCGGCCCTCGCACTCCCCGTGCTCGCGCATGGTCTCGCGACCGGACTGCGCTGGCGCGCCATTTATCCGATGACCGAGGAGAACCTGTGACCGGCACTCGCACCCTGACCGATCTCGTCCCCGGCGGCGGCACCGTCTCGTTGACCGTCACCGCGCGCACCTCGAACCTCGACATCGAGAGCACGATCCTCGCGGCGCAGCGCAAACAGGCGACCGTCGTGCACAAACGCCTGGCCGAGCAGGTCGCATCGTGGCGGCGGGAGCGGTACACGATGCGCGCCGACCTCGGCGGAGAACCCGCACCTGAGTCGCACACCAGCACTCTGCCGCCGGTTCCGATGCCCGGCGGCCGGATGCGCACCTGGGAGACCGCTGACGCGGTCTGGCTGCAGTGGATCCCGGTCGGGGAGCCGCTCGACCTTGACCACGCCGTCGCGCAAAGGGTTCCAGTCTCCGCGAACGACACCGCCGAGCAGCTCGTAGCGGCGGCCGAGCGGTGGCTGACCGGCTACGGTTGCCCGCCTGCAGGCACCGCCGAGTGGGTCATCCCTCAGCTACGTCGGCATCGGGATAGGTTGGCCGATGCCCAGCGCTGAAGTACCTCCGTGGCGCTGGGAGTGGGGCGCGCGCTACCTCACCGCGTCCTCCGTGATGACACGACATATGAGTGAGTCTGCTTCCTCGGCAAATGTTCCCACGCGGCGAACCCGATCATCTGGAAGGTGTGGGTCGATGAGGGTGAGGACGTCGTGTGGACCCGTTGAGCAGTAGACACTGTCCCACCAGTAGCTCGGCATCACGACCAGAAACGACTCGATGTCGCCGAAAGCAGCGTCGTCCCACCAGTCAGGAGCGCTGCCACCGCAACGTTCCCGGAAAGTCCAGCCCGCGCCGTCGGTACCGAGTGGACCAGCGCCCTCTCCGTCCCATAGGAATCCCGAGTGAACTTCGCGAGAGAACCGTAGAAGATCGGGCGGAAGTTCGCTGCTCACGGCCGGCGCCAGGTTGGGCGGACCGCCGATCCACAGTCGCGCGTAGTCCGCGTCGTACTCGGTCTCGGAGCAGGCGAGGTAACCCGTCACAGAACTGTCATTGTTGGTGTTGGCCAGGACTGCTGCATCCCAGGTGTGTTCGGCGAATAGTTCCGCTGAGCGTGGGAGTATCGGAGCCATTGTCTGGACCAAGCGGTCCCTGAGCGCGTGGTATTGCTGATCCTGCACCTGCGGGATATCACCCATGCCAGCAGCTATGACCTCTCGCGCTGTTGTCGCACGGCGGTAGGGGAGTCCGCTTTCGGTTAGGTACGTGTCGAGATAGGTCATCGGGGCGCAGCCTTGATCCACTGCCCCAGCAGCCGAAACAACGCTGTACCGACGATAAACACGCAGACGCAGGCGGTGATCAACGCCCAGACTCCGTGTCGAGTTGCCTCACTGCCTGCGAAGACCCCGACGACCATGGAGGCGATAAAGACGACCAGCGATACGTCGATGCGGGATACGCGGTTCATGACCGCAGGGTAATGGACCACGCCGTGTCTAGTGCGGTCGACGACCACCCCCACCACCTGCTGGATTTGGTTTCTTGAAGTGCTAGATTGCTGAGATTAGAACGGTCGTTGCGTCCTCGGCGCTTCGGCCCCCGTTATGACTGGAGAAGAGATGATGCGTTCCCTGACCCGCGCCGCTGTCCTCGCGGTGGCTGTTCCGTCTGCACTGGTCGGCCTTGCCGTGCCGGGGGCGGCGTCGGCGGCTCCCGCACCGTCTCCTGGCGGTGCGCGTGGCGATGCCGGTGGTGGGCCCGGGGTCGGAGATCGGCGTGGTGCAGGAGCGGCGTGCGGACGGGCGCGTTCGCACCCGTGAGTGCACAGTGGGCTTCGTGGCGGAGCGGCCTGATGGTCGCCGGGTTGCTGTGACTGCGGGGCATTGTGGCCGCCGGGGGCAGCTGGTGGGCGCTCCGACGCCGGGACGCGCGGGCGCGCTACGCCAGGTGGGCGTGGTGTCGCAGTCATCGAACCCGGCCGAGAAGGATTACACCTCGCCGGACTGGGCGGTGGTGGACTTGCTGCCGTCGGTTCCGACAGTGTCAACGCGCGGGCCTGTGCGACAGAGCGTGGTTGGCGATGCACGGGTGGGAGATCGGGTGTGCCAGCAAGGAATCAGCTCGGGATGGCGATGCGGCGTGGTACGCGCAGTGACACCGAACCGGATTCTGACCGACATCAAGTCCCGCCCCGGTGACAGTGGCGGCCCGCTGATGCGCCTCTCAGATGGAGCAGCAGTGGGAATCGCCACCGAGGGGACTAATGACGATGTGCCGGCCACCCGGCAGGCGACCTTGTATGTGAGCCTGCGGGACGTACTGGCCCGCGCCGGTGGCGGACTGCGGCTGGCGACCACCAACAAGGGCGGAGGGCGGGTCGATCCGCGGCGTGCGGTCGCCGCCGAGGAGATTGCCGTGTTCACGTCGGAGCCCGCAGTGATGCGCACCGCGCCGACCGCGGTCGTCAACTAACAGTCAGCACCGACCGGCCTGGCCACGGTCTGGATCGTGGTATTGCGCCGCGCGTTGAGTGGGAGTCAGGTGGGAGGCCGTAGTCCTGTGTTCATGATCATCAGTTATGAGGGATGTGCGAAGTCGCAGTCGGTGGGTGGCGCCCGCTCTTGTTGCGGGCTCACTTGCGGTATTCGCGCTGGTTCTGGGGCAGCTTCTGGTCGCGGGGATAGCACTGGTTGTCAGTGCCGGCTTCTGGGACCGGTCGGGCCGTCCGTCGAGGACACCTGCCTGGCGGGCGTTGTTTATCGGTGCGCCGGTTGCGGCCTTTGGGTTCGCGGGCTGGGAGCTGGCGTATGCGCGGTGGGCGACGGGATTCGTGCTGGCGGTGTTCGGGTTGGGGGCGGTGTCGCTGGCGGTGTTCGGCGACTGGCGCACACGGCAAGGGCAGTCGGCGCCCGCGCAGCGCGCGGAGGTTGAGCGCGACAAGGAGCCCCGGGATGCCGTACATACTTGAGCCCGAAGTGACCGGTGGCGTCTGCGAAGGTTCGGTGCTGGACACGCCAGCGCCCCCGGCCGCTACAGTCCCTGTTGGTGTACGAGATCATGGACTGGCGGGCGGATCACGTCTGACCTGCTGCTCGGTGTGTCGGATCGGGCGGGGGTTGTGATGTCGTCGTTCACCTTGTACTGGTGCGACGTCCGCAGCGCGCAGCTCGAGTTCGACGGAGGTGCCTGATGGAATCGCAGCCGCAGTCGCCTGGTCGTCGGGAGGCTGTCCGCCTTGCCCGTAAGTCGGGTGGCGGTGTGATGGCGTGGCTGTTCATCGTGGTGGGAATCGTGTGGTTGGTCGGATCTGCGGCGTTCAGCATTCAGGAGACGGTGTTCTGGGCATCCGCGCGGACGGTCGAGGGCCGCGTCGTCGATGTCGAGTCGCGTGTCGAGCACGCCCGAACAGACTCATCCACTACGGGGCGTGAAGTTACGAGGCATCAGCGCGTGATCGAGTATCAGGTCGACGGTCACGTGCACCGGTTCACCGAGCGCGGTTCTTCCACACAGGACCGCTCGGTAGGAGAGCAGGTGACAGTCAGGTATTCACCTGGGGATCCGTCGCGAGCCGCTCTCGACAACTGGGGTGAACGGTGGCTGCCGTATCTCCTGGTCGGCGGAGCATTGCTGTGGCTAGCGTTGTGGAGTGGTGTTCTCTTCTGGTCGCGCCGCGAACGGCAGCGGCGGGTACAGCTCGCGATGACAGGGCTGGAACTGACCGCGACGGCGGGCGAGCTGACGAAATCGAGATCCCGCAACGTCGACGGGGACCAGCAAACCTCCTGGGAAGTCGAATTCCGAGCGACACACCCAACGACACACGAACAGATGCGCTTCAACAAGACCTACGGCTGGTGGTTCAAACCGAGGAAGGTACCGCCGGTCGGCTCGACCATCACCGTCATCGTCGACGCCGATGAACATCACAAGTACATCCTCGTCGACAGGGCGACTGCGGGTTGAGCGCGGGTGAGCCGCATACACTGACCGCATGACGGTAAGCGCGATCAAGAACCACGTGCGGTCGCGTTAGGCGGCTGCCGTGATCACGTTCGCTTTGTGCGCGGCGCTCGGGTGGGCCGTCGGGCTCAGCTTCCCGAAGACGTCCATCCCGTGCGCGGGAGCTGCGCTCGCGGTGGCGGTCTTCGCGGCCAAGCCCAGCCTGGTGAACATCGACCAACCGCTGCGAAGTCGCGAGTTCGCTGGCATCGGAACGAGACGACGGCGGCGTGATGACGACCAGGCTTTAGCGCTACAGTCCTGGCGACGCTCGGTCTTGGCTTGTTGGTGTGCGGCGGCTTTACCAGAGGACGGAGAGTGTTCATGACCGGTGAGGTGCGCGACTACTGGTTCGCGAGGAGGCGCACGATCCGCCTCATGAGTGACTACAGCAGCTCACCGCTGTGGGGTGAGGCTGGCAACTTGGGCACCGACAGCCTCGGGCTCAGCGATGACCTGGTGGAGCGGCTCGATGAGTGGCAATCGATCTTCGACGGGAACTTCCACTACAAGACGGGCTGGAACAGTGAGGCGAACCACCAGCGGTACAACGCGCTCGGACGTGAACTGCTCCCACGCGTCTGCGCCGAGCTGCCCGGCTACATCGTGGAGCTGCACCTCTGGGCAGGCGGCGAGGAGATCGTCGAGCGCGCGGGTGAGTGGCTTCCGGGATGGACACCACCACCGCGCGACGAGGAGGGGACGTGGACTGCGTACCTCCCGTTGAGCGATCCGTTGGAATGAGGGCGATGAGAGCTGAGCGAACCGCAGCGGTGACAGGTCACGCCGCTTGGTGGGTGTTCGTCGTCGCTCGCTTGATGGCGGAGCTGGGGATGACCATTCCAGGTGGATCGAGTCGCTACTGGACGCTGGTCACCTCCGACCCGGGCTGGACGGCCTATTCGCCGCTCACGTTCGCAGATAGCGGATGGCGGGATCCATTCGCTGAGGTGAACGTCCTCACGACGTTCTGGCTCGCCGTCCTCGTGGTAACGCTGATCGCGGCCGTTGTGCAGGCTGTGCTCGTACGGCGTCTGTGGCGAGGTGTCGGGATGGTGCTCGCGACGATGACCGGTGGGCTGATCATCCTGTGGGCGCTCGCGCACAGGGACGGCTACCTCGGCGTCGGTGGACCGCAACTGCCAATCCTCGCGGTCTTCGTTCTGGTGCTCAGCGGAGTCGCGTTGCGCGAGCTGGGGATGCGAGTGGCCGTGTCGTCGCGGGCAGGCTCGGCGAGATGAGCGCTCGCGGACGGTAAGTGATGCCGTGTTCAGGGCACAACCGTTCCCTGGTGGAACCTCATCACAGGCGTCGGACCGGTTGTGTCCCAGAGCGACGAGTGCCGGCTGACCCGGCCGCCGTCGTCCGTGCGGTAGGTGACCAGGATTAGTTCGTCCGTGATGTCGGTGAAGTCCCACTCGTCCACCACGGGGCCGCGCTCGCGCGGTTGGGCCCGGAGCGATTCGATGATCGGATCTCGTGTCCACCGCCGGCCGGAGCGACCGATCTCCACGAACTCGGGATGCAGCAACTCCCGCAGTCTCGAGGCGTCCGCGCGTGTAGTTGGGGACATCAGTTCGAGTTCCTGGATGAGCGAACGCATGCCCTTCATTGTCAGGCTCGCCTGCAACAGTCGCTATCTGAATTCGGCGGCAGTGCACTGCGGCACCCCAGTTCCTCCTAGACCCCAGTAGGCACCCGCGGCAGGTCTACACGCCGCGGCGGTCGATCAGCGCGGCTTCGCTCACCGCGCTGATCCGCATCCAGCCCGCGACAACAGAAACTTCCTCCAGGGCGCCCTCTGCGGGCCACGTCGCCGCCGAGACCCCCACCCCGAGCACGCGTTCCAGCGCACTCGGAAGGTCCGACACCATCACCTCAAGCGTGGCCGGCAGGGCCCGGGGGCCGATCGCAACGTCGACGGTGGTCTCACCGATGCGCGACGTCGTCGCCTTCGCTTCGGTGCCGTCGCCGTGGGTGTACGGCAACCATCTGACAGTGGGGATGTCGGCGAACGCGGTGAGCACCACGACGATCTCAGCAGCGTCGTCGGCCTCAGCGACCAACAGGACGCGGGACAGGGCGTGCATGGGAACTCCTCGGTGACAACATCCGCCGCACCCGGATCGGGCACGGCTAGCGTTGTTCGAACCCGCTGCGCTGCACGGTCACAGCCTATCGCCGGCCGACTCGGAAATCGGGATTCCGTCCCGATCTACGGCGACCGCCCACCACTGCTCGTCGAGCACGATCACACGGTCGGCGTCGTTGACGGTGACCCGTCCCTGCTCCGGGGTGCCGGTAATCGCGATGGTGCCGCCCAAACTCTGCTGCCAGGTCTCGATCGCGCCGTTGATCACCGCGGCGTACTGGCCGAGCCACTCCGAGGCCGGGTAGGCGACGAGCTCGCCGCCGATCAGGTCGCGCACGAAGATGCGGAGCTGGGTGCCGAACATCTCGTCCATGGTCGGAGGGTAACGGCGGACACCGACACGTGCGCCGCAACTCGGTCGCGGCGCTGAGAAGGCGGGATCGTGGCTTCGAGCGCATCCGTATCGTGTCCGTTGTGCGCCCTCCTCGGTTCCCGTCCGCTCATCCGGTAGCCGTCGCGCCCGACAGCTGATTTCCGCCACACCAGGAGGAACACTCCTTGGCGTCACTTCAGATGCTTCACCGGGATTCCGACGAAGCGTGAGTCGCACCCGGTAACGGCCTTGATGTGGTCCTGTCGGTATTGGAATACTGCTGACTTCAACCCACTCAGGTCATCTGCGGAAATCTGTGCGGGGTTCGCAGTCTCGAAGACCAGTTGCTTGGCCCCCTCGGGCTGCCAGCACATAGCCGTGATGATCAGCGGTGCGTTGAGGTCAGTCGTGGCATCTTGCGCGATGATCTGGGGCTCCACCCCGGGGCCGAGGTCGGGGTAGCCGAGCATCTTCCGCGCCTGCTCCGGTGAAGCGCTCACGAGGTCAGTTTGCATCACGGTGCCGTACACGTAGGGATCCGGCGTCGTGTGGTCGACAACGACCCCACTCGACGGCAGGTCGCCGACCGAGACAGCCCGAGTTGCGTACCACTTGACCAGAAGCAATGTGGCAAAGACCGAGAGGACAATCGCCGCGGTCCGCATGCGCCGACTCTTCGTCACTTGTGCCTCGATCCCTTTGGAAGCTGCACCTGCGTGGAGGTTGCGCTTCCGGATTGGAGTTTAACCAAAGTGTACTTCTTGTGTCTGTTGCCATGGCCTACATGTGGTGTGGGTGGGCCGCTTGTAGTGGGAGGCGGTGTCGGGGAAGTAGAGGCGCCAGGCGGGGCATGGGGTCGGCGTTCCGTGTCCGGAATGCGGGCGTCGTGGTCCTCCGCTGGTGTGGCGGAGGGTTTCGGGGTGTGCGGTCCAGCAGTGTTGGAGTTTTCGTGAATGTCGACTTGGGGGCGCCGAGGCGGTTGGCAATGGCGGAGATCCCGGCGTGGCGGTGTGCGACCCAGGTGGTGGCGTCGTTCCAGGTTGTCCATCCGGCGGCGGTCAGGCGGTCTTGCCACTGCGGTCGATCGTGTAGTGTCGGCTACTTCAGCCTACTGCGCGATAGCGGAAGCGGTAAATGGAAGGTGTGTATACCGCATGGAAGGCAGGTACCGCATATTTGATGAGTCTTTTTGCGAAGAATGAATAGGGTAGGTAGCCATGCCCCTGCGGGAGAAGATCGCGAGAGTGTCAACCGCCTGCTCTGACGCCACCTCAAAGCACAAGCGGAAAATACCTCTCGCGATCTTTATCGCGGTGGCGTTGGCGATTCCCGTATTCATTACAGGCATACCGGAATTCGCCCAAGAGCAAGTTGATTCTGACGAACCTTCGAGGCGTTTTCTGGGTTACATTATACGCGGTGTCGTGGCCGCGTGGACGGTGTTATACGGAGTCTTCGCCCTTGCAATCAAGTTTATTGCGATCTCAGCAGCAGCAACGCTAGTGTGCATGACAACTTTGGCTATCATTATTGGCGCATATCGACTATTTCGATTCACCTTCAATCGCATGAGAGGCGGGAACGATGTTTCTAGCAGAAGCCGCGCCGAAACAGGTCAAGATGACGCCTAGAACACGAGGGCAATGAACAGGGGGTCTCTCCAGCACCTATTCTCCCGCGCGGACGAGGCTTTCGGCGGTGCGCTCAATCCGGCGTCCGAGCTCGGGAACATAGGTGTCGTTGTCATCGCCGACGGCGTGGCACTCAATCCAGCCGCGTTGCCCTGCAACCCCATAGGGGAAGCGGCGCACTTTCAGACGTCGGCGGGAATCGACAAGGATCGATTCTACGTAGTGGAGGAGGGAGCTTCGGTTGTGACCGACTGCAGGCAGCAAGACCTGTGCATCCAGGTGCAGGAGTCGATCGAAGGGTGGTCCTATGCCAAGCGCGAATGACAGCGGCTGGTCACGACAGATGTACTTGGCGTTGTTTTCCGATGGCAGCCACTGACGCTTGTGGGCGTGAGCGAAAGCTACTCCCCCAGCCTACGGACAGTGCCTGCGGTCATGGCTGCACGCCAAGTGCGCAGAAGATCGAGTAGCCGGGCTTCAGACGGGTCCGCATCCAGCAGATCGGCGCCCTCGACGACCGCGTTGAGCAGTTGTTCGGACCGGTACACGGCACCACGACGGGCTGCCAGCCGGCAGCTACCAGCGCTGATGGGCACGCAAGTTATCACGGCGACCTCTCGTTTCTGCTGTTCCCCGCTGAGGATCGCTTGATCAACAGTCAGCGTTACCAGTATGAACCACACATGAAGTAGAGCACGGCTAGCAGGCTCCCGGCCTGCGTTCGTTGTCGGGCACTGGGAGCACGGGCAGGCTGGTTTCTAAAACGCCCCTGTATGGGGCAGTGCTGCCCGCCTAGGGGGAGGCTTCATCTTGGAGGACTGATTGCGGCGGCCGGCCAGACTCCGATGCCCGATGTTGATGAAGTGCGTGCGTGGCTAAGGCAGCTCTGGGAAGTCTTGACGCTGGACGCCCTGCGCACCCCGCTGCGATGACAGCCTCGTCAGAGGCTGGCGGCCTCATTCGATGGTGCAGACGGCCCGCTAGTTTGGGGTCATGCATTCGTCGTTCTACGGTCCGGTGTCGTTCTGGAAGCGTGTTCTCGCGCTGGTGGTGGTGATGACGGTCTTCGCTGTCGGTGTCGCTGGTATTGGGTGGGCGGTCAGCATCTGGCGCGCGGATGTCACGTGTGAGGGAATGCTCATGCGGGAAGGTGACACCTGCGCGTACATCAAAACGAAAACTTATCTGGACGAGGTTTACACGCCTGCTGGGGTGCGTCCCGTACGGCGGCCGGCACAGCCGCCGGGCGCGCGAATGCACTCGATCCAGCAGGTGCACGTTCGCGACGCCGGAGGTATGCGGGCGGACAACCACAGGGACGCCTTTTGGATCGGATTGGTTTGCTCCGCCGCCACTCTCGCCTGCGGCTACATATCTTTTCAAGCGGCCCGACGGCAGTTGAAGGAAGTTCCTTAGCGGTTCTGCTCCGGGCGGGTCAGGAAGATCGGCTTGCCGAAGGTGGTGAGTGTGTCGTCGGTGGCGTCGGTGCTGATGGCGACGGTGGCGTAGGTGCGGACTTGGACGCCTCCGATGCAGTTGTCGACGGCGATGCGGATGTCGCGGGACATGACCTGGGCGTTGGGGCCGACGACGGCCTTCTTGGCGTAGGGGATGTCCTTGGTGGTGCCGGGCTTGAGAACTCCGGAGATGCTTCCGGTCTCGGTGACGGTGTCCGACAGGGTGCCCGACAATGAGCCTGTTCCGGTGCCGGAGACGCTGCCGCCGCCGGAGCCACCGTTGGAGCCGCCCTGCCCCTGTCCGGTGACGGTGCCGGACGCGGTCACCGTTGGGGTGATCGAGGCGGTGGTGGCGTTGGAGAGCGACCCACCGACGGTGAGGCTGTCGGCGGTCACGGCGCAGCCGATTTGTGTACCGGTGGTCAGCGTCGCGGACTTGATCTTGCTGCTGGGCTTGCGCTTCGGGTCGTTCGGGTAGGCGGCCTCGATCTTCGCCTCACCGCCTATGGAGCTGAAGCCTTCGAAACTCTGTGGTGATCGGTTCAGCGGCGGAACGGAATCGAGCTTCTCCCCGAACTTGGAGACGGTGACCTTCCAGCCATCGCGGGTGATCAGCTCGCGGCTGGTGTCGGCGAACTCACCCTCGCGGATCTGCCCGGGCACGGGGACCCGCATCCGCGGCGCCGGCGGCGGGGTCACCGCCGCCGGGGTAGCGGGCTTCGCAGCCGCCGCGGGGGCCGGCTTGGGCGCTGGTGCCGGTGCCGGTACCGCGCCTGCCGGTGCTGCCGTGATGGCGATGGTCGCGGCGGCGCACAGACCGATCAGCGTCCGCGGAAGCCGGGACGAGTGTGCGTGATCTGCAGGGTGCATGGTCAGGTTCCCCCAGGTGAAGTCAATCAGCAATGTCACATCTGTAACAGCAGCCCCAATAGCACCACAATGGACACACGATCTGCAATCCGGGTCGATAACAGATCGATAACGGTTGTGCGAACGCAGCTCACTCCCGGACATCGATACGACGGCCGCGCCGCGGGCCTCGCCCGCAGCAGCCGCGCGGAGCGTGACGGCACCTCTTAGGGCGAGCACTGCCTGCCAGTGCATTTGGTCCGGGCGCATCGGTGCGGAGAAGCCGATTCGCCTGGACTTCAGGCTCAGTGCGCGTGTGAGCGATATCGAATCCCTGATACGACTGGGCGATGACTATCCGCTACGGTCAGCTTCGGGCGGATGGCGACAATCCACCCGGATGTGCCGTGATGTCGTAAGCGTACCGAAAGGTTGGCCCATGTCCGCGGACGAGACCCGACAACTCCCTGTGCAGCGACCGGCGGCCGCACCTGAAGCGGCTGCGCCGGCTTCCTTGCCGGTACCGGCCTCAACGGCTGCTGGTGACGGGGAGCCGGATGGCGCGTCGGCCGACGAGGAGCTGCGTGCCCTCGCCCGGAAGGCCGTTGGGCTGGTGGTGGGGTTGGTGATGTTGATCGGCTGCGGGTTCGCCGTGTCCCACCTGAACGCCTGGGGTGAGCGGTTCACGATGCCGCTGGTGTTCGTGGTCTTCGTGCTGGTGATGATGCTCGCCAGCAACCTCGTCGTCGGCGGCGCGAGCGCGGTGTGGAATGCCGCCCGCACCGGCGCCCGCTCATGACCTCCTCTGCGCACCCCGAACAGGCCGGTGATGACGCCGCGGTCTTCGCTTCCGCGCTGCGCCGGCTGTTCACGCTCGCCGGTTCCCCGACGGTGCGAACCGTTGCGGACGCGGTCGGGGTCAGCGCGGCGACCGTGTCGAACTGGCGCACCGGACGACACTTGCCCGCCGAGTTCGAGACCATCGAACCGATGCTGGTGTGGCTGACCACCCGCACCGCCACCAACCCAGACGCAGTGCGGGACGACGTGGTGACGGTGCAGCAATGGCAGCACCTGTTCACCACCGCCACCGGCCGCGACCCCGCACTGCCCGTCCTCACCCAGATCGCGACCGCCGCAGAGGCTTGGGCAGTCGACACCAGCACCTCAGCCCCGGCGCGCCTCGAAGGCGCTCGACTCCTCCTCCTGAGCTGCGTCGCGGTCTCCTCGACCGGCAACCTCACCCTCCGCACTCCAGAGGTGCCCGCAGCAGCGGGGCGCATAGTGGCCGACCTAGTCGAAGTCGGCGTCCTGACTATGGCACCTGACCCGAGCAACGAGAACCAAGACCTCGTGCGACTGACTGACCTGCGCCTGATCGAAGCCTGGCCGCGCCTATCGAGCTGGGTGCACCAGGCCCGCCCCGTGCTGATCGCACGCAGCGCGCTCGAGCAGGACGCCCACCGCTGGGCCACCGCGAGCCGTCCTCGCGCCTGGCTCTACGACTACGTGCGCCTGACCCTGACCGGCGACGCTCTCATCTCCCTCGCACCCGCCCCGGACCCTGGTGATCCCGCGGCGCAAGGAGCGGCGTTCCGGTTCGGAGCGGCGACCACAGCACACATCCCACCCGGCCCCGTCACCGAGTTCTGGACCGCCTCCCAAGCCGCGTCCCTACACACGCTGCGGGTGCACCAGATGATCGCCGCCGTCTTCATCGCGCTCATCATCATGATCCTCGCCCTCGGCGCCGTCACCGCATGAGGTCAGCGATGAACTCCCGCCGAGACAGAGCCATCAGCCCCACTTCCGAGGTCGCCGCCCCAGCGACCGCCGCATCGCCGCGCGAGGATGGGCGATTTGTGGGCGATCTGCGATGTTTAGTGGCCCACTAAACACGCCCCGAACCGCGGTGCCGTGTTCAGTCACCCCACTAAACAAACCAACCCTGGCCAGCGGAAACACGTGTTTAGTCAGATTCGAAGCTTGACAAAGCCGGATCGTGTGGAACCTTGGCATCCATCACCCGGCACTTCGCCGAATCTCCGATCCACTTCCCTGCACTTTGGAGTGTTCTGATGCCCACCCCCAGCCCGCGGCAACCCCAGCCCGCGCCGCTGCCACCCGGTAGCCCACGCCACGCACGCTCCGTGACGCCGTCGCGGCCGGACGACAGCGGTGGCACATCCGGAACAGCTTCGAGTTCGAGGGCACCGGCCCAGACGCTGCTGCAGCAGCGTCTGCAGGGCGCGTTCCTCACCGTCATCGGTCTCGCCGGCCTCATCGGTGGGGTGTTGTTCTCCATCGAGGCACCAGGGTTCACGCCGGTGCCGGTGGTGTTCCTGACTTTCTGGCTCGTCATGGTCATCGTCGGCAAGATCCTCTTCGCCGGCCTCGACAAGCTCCGCGCCGCTGGCATCACCGCCGCGCCCGCACCGCATCAGCTGCGTGCAGCGGCCGCTGTTGCCGCGATCGTCGTCGCCGTCGGGACGATGGGCTTCGCCGCCACCACCGCCGGCACCGGTGTTGCTGCGGCGGCGCCGTGCCCCGGCGGAGGTCCCGCTACGTGTGGGCCGACCGGACCGGACCTGACCTTCGCCCCTCCGACAGGGCAAGCCACCGCTCCCGGGCAGCAGCCGGGTCAGCAGGGCGGCCAGGATCAGCAGGGCATCGCCACCTCGCCGTCGCAGGGCGGAGACAACGGCCCCGGCATCCAGGCCCAGACTCCGCAGTTCGGCACCCCTGGACAGCAGGCCCCGAACATCCCCAGCAACGAACAACCAGGCCAAGGCGGGCAGCAGCAGGGACAGCCGGCGCAGGGCAACGGGCAAGGCCAACAGAACCAGAACCCGGCCGTGCAGACCACCGTACCCGGCGGCCCCCAGCAAACCGGACAGCAGCAGCCCGGGCAGACCCAGCCGGGGCAGCCTTCACCCACCACGGTCACCGTCACCAAGACGCAAACCGAATGCCCCATGCCCGGCGCCCCCGGAGCCAATGGCGTCGCCCCCGGCGCGCCCCGTTCGGATGCCACCGACAACGGCGGTGCAAGCAATGACATCGAGACCAAGGATGGCCCGCCGTCCTGGGCGTACCTCGTCGGCGAAGCTACGGGTATCGCCGCAGGCGGAAGAACCCGACGGCGTATAACTCCGGGCCCGACTGCTTCGCGCCTATCGTCCGAATCTATCTCCGACACCACCACCGCCGCGACTAGGGCCGCCACCGAGTTCTACAGCTCCGAGCAGATCAACCCCACCCCACCCACCCCAGAACTTCACGCCCCGAACATCGCGGACACGCCACCAGCCCACCAGCCGCAGCAGCCCCCCTCGCAGGGAAGCGGTAGCGGACCAGGTAACGGGTCTTCTTCCTCGACCAGCCCCGGAACCTCGAGCGTCGGACAAGGCAGCACCCCCGGAACGTCGCCAGGACAAGGTACCGGCGACGGCGACTCTGGCGGCAGCGCACCGGCCCCTGGCGGGGCAAACACCGATACCGTACCGATCAACTTCGGCGGGCCTGACGGTGACACCCGCCCAGAACCAGGCGGTGTCCCCGGCATCTTCTCATTCCTCTGGCCGTTGGCCCAGGCCCTCGCCCGACTTCTGCAGGAGATCTTCGACCGGCTCATAAGGCCCTTCCTCGACTGGCTCGAGAATATCCTCAGTATGATCCCCGGCTACATCGGTCTCCTCCTCATCAAGGGGTACCTCGACATCAAGGGGTACCTCGAAGGGATAGCTGGACTCATTCGCGGACCCCAACGCGGGATGGCTCCACCCGCAACCGGAAACCCCAGCACAACCGCACCCACCACTCCGACGGCCCCCGGCGACGGAGGCGGAAACGGCGACGGCAAACCCCCACGCCAAACGCCCCCGATCATCCCGCCCGCACCAGGACAAAACCCCGGAACCGAACTCCCTACGGCCGGCGACCCAGGCACATCACTACCCGGACAACCCCGCCAACCCATCACACCCAAACCCACCACACCCTCCGACCCCGGCAAAATCCCCGCACCCGGCCGCATCGACCCCGACACCGGCCTACCCGTCATCCCCCAACAACCACGCCCCAGCACCACACCACAGCCCGGCACAGGCTCCACACCCAGCGCCAGCAATGGCGGCGGTCAGGCACCTAAGCCGAAGAAGCAACCCCCCGCTCCCACGAAGCCGCCTCCCAAGCCCGGCACCGGAGGCGGCCCCGGAAGATGGGAGTGGACCAACGAGTCCGGCGGTGCAAACGTCAAGCAGAACCGACCTTTCCAGGAGGCTGTGACCGGCGTCGACGGCGCGTGGTCCTACGTAGTCAACGGCGTCAAATTCGACGGCTTCGAAATCATCAAGGGGCTCGTGAAGGCGCTCGTCGACGCCAAGTATGGCAGCAGCGGCTACGGCGCACTGCTAAAGCCTGACGGCACTCTCGTTGACGTCTACTCTCCGAGTACTCCGCCGTTCATCAAGGGAATATATGATTCGCTAATCTCTGAGGTGCAACGTCAGGTCGCGGCGGTAAATGCGCTTCCGAACCCTCAGGAGTTTCCGATCTACTGGGTTGCCAATTCGCCCGCGACGGCAGCGGCCCTCAAAGCGGTGATAGAGCAAGTGCCTGAAGCGGCAGGTAGGATTACAGTGATCACGGCAGACGTTTGGAACGCTTTGAAGGGAATCGGGTGACGGCGTGACAGTTCTTGCTACCTTAGGAAGAGAAAAGGGAGTCGCCTCGTGAGCTACCAGCGATGGAGAATTCATTGGGAATCCCCGACTATCGGTTTCGATGTCAAGGATGGGCCTGATACACCTGAGCGACGAGCTGTTGAGCTGGCGACGTTTCTGTCCGCTGTGACAACAGGTTCTCAGTGGTTCGTAGGCGTAGGTTCCGAAACTGGATACCAAACCGCGGAGCTGCCTAACTCTCCCGAGGCCGCGGGAAAGGTGTTGCTCGACCACTTCCGAGCCCATCGCGATAGGGGCATAGTTCACCTGGAATGCCACGGCGACTATCAATGCGGCCTCGTATACAGCGACGGGAAGGCGACCGTGAACGATCTTTCTGCCATCGCCGACCCGAACGGGATCACCGCGGCGGTCACCCAATGGTATTCGATCGCACGGAAGGCGTGGGCTGTTACGGAATCCTTTGCCGTAAGTATCGAGCAAAGGGAAATACAGCACGCCAGGGAGCGAAGTCAGCTGGTCTCTGACATAGAGGTCGAGTCTCTTATTCGCGGCAAGGTCCCGCCTCCTCGTCCTCGCCTGAAAACGCTGTCCCCTGTATCCACCGTTGGATGGTTAAACACTGTGCGGAGGGCCGACTTGAAGTTCCCGGAGCGGTTGATTCATGGCATCCACTGGACGCCCATCGAAAGCTCTGAATACGGCTTCCTGCAATTAGGGGAAGCGCCTGAAGACTTCACGTTTGAGATGGCCGAGTCAGTCCACCAAGCTTGTGGAAATCCAACCCTCGAAGAGATGCGCAGTGCGTTGGCTGCACTGCGGGCGTAGCCAGTATGACGGCGTGGCCGCCTCGCCGCGCAGTTGCTTGGTTCGTCACCGCTGGCACGTAGTTGGGTCCCGCGCTCAACAAGTTCGGCGGGTGGACGTAAACGGACGCGTTTCAGGTCGACGCCACGCGCGAGGCTCCCCGCACGATCCGGTACGCCGAGGCGCGGCTGATCCCAAACGCCTCGGCCGCCATCGCCACCGGCTCTCCGGCCTGAACCAGGCGCACCAGCTGAGCGGCCTTCGCCTCGGTCAAGACCTTGGGGCGGCCGATGCTCTGGCCGCGCGCCTTACGAGCGGCGCGGCTCGCGGCTCTGCGTTCCTTGCCGTAGGCGAGTTCGATGCCGCCGACGGCGATGAGCAGGTTCAGCATCGCCTCGCCGACGGGTGTGGAGGAGTCGAGGCCTTCGCGGAGGGCGCGGACGGTGATCCCCCTTTCCCGGAGCTCACGGATGGTGTTGCTCATTTCAGGCACATCGCGGCCGAGGCGATCCGCAGCGGCGACCACGATCACGTCACCGGGGCGCGCGTGCTCAAGGAGCGTCGCGAGTTCCGGGCGGGGAGCCGGGCGACGCGGAGGCCTTCTCGGCGCGGATCCGGTCCGCCGGCACCCCTGCGACGAGGAGAGCGTCGCGCTGCGCGTCGAGGGACTGATGTTCCGTGGAAACTCGCGCATATCCGAGGACGTAGGGCTCACTCATGCGGAAGGTGTATCAGAAGCCGCAGACAACCAAATTCTGCGACGCATCTTCTGAGACAGCTTCTGAGACTGGCGTTCCTGCGGGTTCTCGACGGGGGTGGAGTCGCCAAGGACGTGTCGCGAAACTTTAGTTGAGACGCCGCCTCGCGCTGAGGTTCTCGGGTTCGCGAACCGCCAGGTCGGTCGTTCTCAGAAGCCGTCTCACAAATCGTGTCGCGGAAGTCGGTTGTCAACGACTTGTGATACACCGCGGGCATGACAAATTCTTACGTTCTCGGATACGCACGTGTCAGTACCGAACACCAGTCGCTCGACGCGCAGCGCGATGCTCTCCTCGCCGCTGGGGTGCCGGCCGAGCGGATCCGCGCCGAGAAGGCGTCCGCATCGCCTGGCTCCGCGCGACCGGAACTCGCGGCGCTCCTCGAGCACGCCCGCCCTGGGGACACCATCGTCGTCGCGGCGGTCGACCGACTGGGCCGCGACGTGCCGGAGATGTCGAGCACGATCCGCGACCTCCGCGAGCGCGAGATCGTCGTCCGCGCGCGGCGAGAAGGTCTCGACTCGTCAACCGCAGTCGGCGAGGCGATGATGAACCTCCTCATCGCCGTCGGCGGGATCGAGCTCGCCTACGGCAAGGAGCGACGGGCCGCTGCACGTGAAGCACGAGCTGCTCGCGGTCTCAGCAACGGCCGGCCGAAGGCGCTGCCAGATGCGAAGGCCGCGCAGCTCGTGCGCCTGGTTCAGGCTGGCGAGCCGGTCGCGGCTGCGGCAGAGGCGTTCGGGATCAGCCGTGCGACGGCGTACCGGATCGTACGGACCGCGTCTGTCGGCGATGCTGCGTGACGCGGCTGAGGTGGGCGAGGGCGTGAGCGGCAGTCTCACTGCGGAGGAAGACGGCCGTGTCTACCTCCGCTTCGTACGCGTTACTTCGTATTAGTTGCGCCCGGAGCAGATACCCTGCAACCCATGTTGCGGTTCTGGCGCACGTTCCGTTCTTACACCCATCGAGGACAGGTGAGTCTGGTCCTGATGATGATCCTCGGCGGCTGCGGCGTGGTCTGGGGCTGGCTGAGTCCGCCCAGCTGGCTGGATCCGCCGTTCCGCATGAACGTAGGTACCGCTGCCCTCGGCTTCTTGGTCGGTGTGCCTGTCGCGGCCGTCGTCATAGACACAGTCACTCGATCTGCGCTGGAACGGGCGGCGGAGGCGGATCTGCGCACGCGCCTCGCAACGGCAATCGTGAACATCAATGCGGAGGTCACCGAATTGCGAATGTCGCCTCTGATGAGGGGGCTTCGAGATGTGATCGACGCTTTTCAGGCGGACACCGAACTGCACCCTGCACTTGATCCAGTTGACGACGCAGCCGAGGACGAACGTCATCGTCGTGCAGTGCAGCAGTATCGAAATCGACTTAAGGGTGACCCTCCGTTCGAGCAGGACACGGCCCTGCGGGGTATCCGGCAGTTCACGGACGCGTTGCAGGGCTGTTCGCGCCGCTTGGGGTGGGAGCTTGACAACATGCGTGGCCCTCTCCCTCGGTTTGGTGGTGAAGACGCGCCGGACATCGATGCGGGGCGGAAACTTGAGCGCACTGTATTCGAGCTGTCTGTGAAACTTCGCGGCGTCAAGAGCACGCTCAGCTGCGAGATCCTCTATCCGGTTCCCTCAGACCCAGACCATTTTGAGTCACGCACCCTTCGGACCTTGGACTTGTTCGCTCGCGGCGGACCTGACCTGGAGGCCTGGCAGGGGACCAGTGACACACGTGAGTCGATCGAGAGTGCCATGCGTATTCTGCGCGATGCAGCGTCGGACGTCGACGTTCAGCTCCGCGAAGCTCAGGAGGACATCCGCGCGCTACGCGAGGATCCAGCGTGGGGCCGACTTCTGTCGGATGCTTTCTGAAAAGTTCGCCTAGTAACCCCTCGCCCCACGTCACCTCCCAGCTACCGTGACCTCATGCCCCACCTCCCTCAATGCCAACGCCCGCCCGCAGCCGCCCCGGCCGCGGGCGACGCGCGTTGAGCAGAGGAGAACCGCATGTTCGACGAGCTTGAGGTCGTTGAGCTGACCCGTGAGGTTGGTGGCATCGCGGCGGGGACGCTCGGCGCCATCGTGCACGTCTACCCGGAGGGCGGCGTGTTCGAGGTCGAGTTCATGGAGGGCGAGGCGACCCTGGCAGTCCTCACCGTCGAGGCGAAGGACCTGCGTCGGCGCCCGCCCCGCACCGCAGCCGAGTTGATCCGGGCCCTGCAGGAGTTGGACCCGCAGACCCTCGTCCTGGTGCAGGGCTACGAGGGTGGACCCTCGCCGATCGCCTCGATCAGCGACGCCTTTCCGGTGCAGGAACTCGCAGGCAGACCGTATTACTACGGCCGGTTCGAGCACCCTGACGAGGCGGCGCGGCTCGCCGCCGAGGACCCGCGCGGCTGGATCTCGATGGAAGGCGGGCCGCCCACGTTGGTGGGCGAACCGGTGCAGGCCGTGCTGCTGGCCCGGGAAGAGCGCCGCGATGACTGAGTACCCGGCTGACCTGAGCGACTGCGACGTGGTATCCGTGCAGGTCACCGGCCCGCACCGCGTCCGCGTCACGCACCGCGACGGGACCAGCGCCGTGCACGTGTTTCAGCCGGGCGCCTTCGGCGTCCACGATTTCGTTTCGCTCGATGACCCGGTGGTGTTCGCGAACGCGACGGTCATCGACGGCTGCTTGGCCTGGGACCTCGGCGGCGGACTAGTGTACGACGTTGCGCCGGACGGGTTGTGGGCACACGCGATGGCGTGGTGTCCTGACGAGTCACATGACCTGGCTGCGGAGGTTGAGGACGCGCGGGTCGAGCTCGCGGCTCCGCACATGTCGGAGTTGCTGCCTCGGATGAGGGAGCTGGAGGCTGCGGGCTGGCGGTTGAACTCGATGACCAAGCCGACCGCGGAGGGGCACGGGCAGTTAGTCACGGCGGTGTTCACGCGCGACGGGGTCAGCGACATTGAGCGGCGGCCCACACCGTGACGAGGGGCGTACCCGAAGTAGGCGGTAGGCGAGCAGCGACAGCGTGAACCAGGTAGCGTCTGCCACCGTGAAAAAGTTTGCGATCGCCGCCGGGATGTCCCTGCTCGTTGGTGCCGTCGCGGCGAGCCCCGTGAATGCGGAGCCGTTGCCGACCCCGACCACGGAGAAGATTCAACAGCTGCAGCCCAGCCTGACCTCTGTCCAGGCGGCGTCACTCGCGATAGATGCTCGCGATTCCTGCAACGCGGAGATGGCACAGCAGATCCTGGGCGGCAGCACGGACTGGAACGCGCACTTCCAGGAACGTGGGGCGAACGACGCGGTTGCGAAGTTCCTGACCGACTTCACGAAGAGCTGTCGGATCGCGTAGACCGTCAGCCGGAACGGAGCCCGTCACCCTCACGGCGACGCGGCTCCGTTTCTATCCTGACTGGCTGCTGCAGCTGTCCGTCAGCGCAGGTAGACGACCGCGCCGTTGCCACGTGCAGACGGAGCCGGCGTTCGTCATGACGTACGTGGTGTTCGTGACCCGGCTGTACACCTTGAACGGTCGGGCGCCGGAACCGCTGACTATCTCAAAGGAGAATGCTGATGAGACGGACACTTCAGGCGTTGCGTCGCGCTACCCATCGCACTGGCGGTCTACTCCTCGCCGCTGGTGTGCTGGCGGCGTGCGCCACCGCAGGTGGCCCGGATTCTGTGGCGTCGGGAACTCCGACACCAGGATTCACGGATCTGGTCGCGATCATCGACCCGACTTTCGCAGGCAGCCAAGCGCTCTCACAGGTTCCCGCCGAGGCGCTGACAGCCCTGGATACTGCCAAGAAGTCAGGCGGGTGCGCTAGCCAGGCCTCGCAAAGCTGGAGTTCACCGGAAGGTACGCTGCGGATCCTCTGCGACGCCAGCAGCACACCGTATTTGGTCGCCGGCACCACTGTCCCTGGCACTGACATCGCGGCTGTCACTGTCCACGACGGCGCGAACACGGTTGACGTCAAGCTCACGTCAGCTGGGATCGCTAGTCTCGACCGGTATTCGAACCAGTTCCCGGGCCGCCGACTCGGGGTCCTCAAGACCGGCAAAGTCTGCGCAGCCCCACTTCCCGCCGCCGCCACCGACAACGGCATCATGCACCTGCGAGGCGGACAGCCGCTCGCGGCATGTCTCCGCAACCCTTGAGCGCACTCGACCGCGTTGGATACTCACCGTATGAGCGCTGACGGAGCCCGTCACCTTCCTCGAGGTGACGGGCTCCGTTGCTGTTCCCGCGTCCTACGCCGCGAAGCGCTCCAGCAGTCCCGCCCGCTGCCGGTCACCGAGGCCGCTGACCCGCCGGTTCTCGGCGATCTCCAGCTCCTCCATGATCTCGGCGGCGCGGACCTTGCCGACCTTCGGCAGGGCCTCGAGCAGTGCGGAGACCTTGAGCTTGCCGACGGCCGGCTCGTCAGCGCGGCCGAGCACGGCGGCCAGGGTCGTCTTGCCGGCCTTCAGGTCGGCCTTGATCGCAGCCCGGGCGGCGCGGACCTCGGCGGCCTTCGCGAGGGCGTTGGCGCGCTGCTCGGGTGTGAGGGTGGGGAGAGCCATTGGGTGTTCCTCCTGGTGAGTGGGGTGTTGCTGTCGGGCGCGACCGTAGCGGGCGGGGCTGACATGCAGCGAGGACGGCGCGATCGACCGTCACACCGCCCGCACCGCCTGCTGCGACACCCACGTGGTGATCGGCACGGCGCCGTGGCCGGTCGGGATCGCGAGCTGGACCTCCGCGAGCCAGTCGCCGCTGGTCAGCCGGGCCCAGCGCAGCACGACGCCGTGTAGTTCCGGCTGCAGCTGCAGGCCGTGAGCCCGCAGCCACAGCGGCAGTTCGTTTCGCCCTCTGCGAGCTGCCCCTGCTCCGGGGAAAGCGCGGGAGGTGGAGACCAGGCACGGCGTCGGCGGCACGGGCGTCCGCCAGATCCTCGCCGCGTAATCCTCCCGGGGTAGACCGGCGCTCGCAGTTCCGCTCCGACCCGTTGTGCGGCCTCGCCCCACACCGCCATGCCCATCTCCTTCGGCGCGCCCGGGTTCTCCGCCAGGAACATTTCGCGCGCTGCGTCTGCGACTGCGGCGCCGCGTTCGCGGCTGACTTTTGCCATGGCACTGCTCCTTCTTCTCTACGCGGCCGAGACGGTCTCGGCTGCATCACTTGATTCGGTGGCCGCCGCTACGAGCTTCGAGATACCGGTGCGGTGGATGCCGGACTCACTGGCGGCCGCGCGTTGGCTCGCACCGCTGGCCAGGGCGGCCAGGGCGGTGGCCACATTGGCCGGATCCGCGCGGACTACGCCATCGCGGACCAGCTGCTGGGCCTGCGCCATGAACGCGGCGGCCGGGTCCTCGACCGGCTCGGCCGGGGTGGTGGCCGCGGTGGCCGAAGCGGTGTCCGGCCAGGTCAGAGGCAGTTCGAAGTCGACGGTCGCGTCGCCGAAGCTGTCGGCCTGGCCGGGGGTGGGCACGGGTTCGGCCGCTGCGGCCGGCGCGGTGGCCACATGGTCGGACTCGGTGGCAGAGGTGGCTGGTTCGACGACCAATGCGTACGCAGCGGCGGCCGCGAGAACGTCGACCGCGACCGGCAGCAGGTAGCCGATCCAGCCAGCGTGGCCGTGCCGTTGCGCGAGCCCGGCCAGGCTGGCGAAGCTCATGACGAAGCGGCGATTGCGGCGACAAGCACCGCGACGGTGACGGCCGCGCGGGCTCCGTGGCGAACGTGCGCGGCCTTGGGGATGAAGTGGACGCCGACTGGCAGGAGCAGCGGTGCGATCGCCGCGATGGCGATAGTTACCGGCGCACTGTCGGCCATCTCCACGGCGAATGCGACGTTCCCGGCGAGGCTTACGGCCGTGCATCCGCAGAGGAGCGCCATGAACGCGCGGCGGTCGTTGCGCATCAACGCACCTCCCGCACGTCGGCGAGCAGTGCGGGGTCGACGACGAGCTCGACCTCGCCGACCCGGTACGCGGAACCGTCGAACGTCATGAGCTGTGACTGCGCCGGTGCAGTCGCGGTCCACAGCTTCCCGGCGGGGAAGCGCCCGCCGAGACCGGAGGCGAAGAGCTCAGCGGTCGCGCGGTGGGGCGTCCAGCTCATGCGGCGTGCATCCCTGCCGCCCCGGTAGACGGTCACCGCCTGCGTCGGACGCGGTGCCGATGCGCCGTTGAGGAGGTACCCGGTCTGCTGCAGCCAGTCGATCCAGACCTCAGCAGGGAGGGCGTCGGTGGGGCTATCCGGCCCACACCAGGCGTCGGCGAGAGCAGCGGGGAACTCGCCCCACCTGCGCACGTCACCGGCGATCCGGAGGAGCAGGTCCGGCAGATCGTTACGGCCGAGGCGGCAGCTGGCATCGGCCCAGCTGTGCACGTCGCCGGCGTGGACTGCGGCGGCAGCGGCGTCGACGGTGAAGTACACGGTGGTCTCCGTTTCGTTGGCTGTTCAGGTTCAGGGTTCGGGCAGCTCCGGCCCCCGCGGCCTGGCACAGCGCGGGGCTGTGCCGGACTGTGCGGGTCGGGTCAGGCGCGTGTCGGGTTGAAGATTTCGACGCTGGTCCAGTCGCCGGGGAAGTAGGTCGTCGGCAGACCGTCGCCCTGTCCCTCGCCCGCGAGCTGCAGTCCGTCGGGTCCGACAGTCGTGACGCGCTGGCCGGGGTGCACGTGGGTACCGCCATCTGGCAGGTGCACGATCACGCCGAGGTAGCCGATCGCCTCGCCCCGAGCGGCGAGGGAGGCCCGGCGTTCCGCAAGCGCGGCGGTGATGGCAGGCGCGGCGGCCTCGAATGCGTCCCCGGTCGCCTCGGTGAGCGACTCGACGGCGACGCGCTCGTCGTCGCGGTCCAGCAAGTCGTCGAAGGTTCCGGTGGCGAGCAGTGCGGCGTAGTCGGCAGTGGGAGCGGACATGTTGTTCTCCTTCGTTGCGGGGGTGGGATCGCGGCTGGTCCGGCGCCGCGCGGCGCAGCACCCGCTGCCTGGGCGGATGCGGCACCGTGCGGGTCGGCTAAGCAGCGTCTCGGAGGTACCGGTCCCGCATCACGACCGCGTCTGCGGCCTCCGTCCCCGTCGGGGCGCCTGCGAGGAGCGCGTCGATCGCAGCGGCGGGAATCATCCGGCGCCTGCCGAGCTGCACGGCCGGCAGGCGTCCCTGCTGGATTTCGCGGTACACCCAGGCCTTGCTCATCCGGAGCAGCGCCTGGGCCTCCGGGACGGTGTACAGCGCCTTGCGCTGGGTCTGGTCGGGCTGCGGGGCCGGTGCCTGAGCGGCGGCGAGGAGTGTGGCGATCGCCTGGGCGATCTCGGGGTTCATCTGCTGGTTCGTCATGGGCGGACTTTCTACGTGGCTTCAGGGTTTCGTCCAAGGCGTCGATCACGACACGCCGTGTTCCTTAGATTTGCTATCCACCTTCTACGGCGTCTCCTCCGTCCTTGTTCGGCCCGATGTTGAGGAGCGCCGCCGCCGCCGCGAGAGAGTCCTTGCTGGTGTGCGCGTACGTGCGCATGGCCAGGACTCCGTCGGCGTGGCCGAGCCAGGCGGCCACGGTCGCGGTTGGCGCCCCGCGCAGGTGCAGCAGCGTCGCGGCGGTGTGCCGAGCGTCGTGCAGCCGGCGATGCGGCAGTCCAGCGTGCTTCAGAGAACGTGTCCACCAGGAGTTCAAGGTGCCGGGAGCTGCGGGGCGTCCGTCATCGAGCGCGACCACGTACCCGTCGTCCGGACCGTGCCACTGCTCCCCCAGCGCCAGGCGCATCTCCCGCTGCTCTTTCCGCACCCGCCGGAGGATCGGGAGCAGATGCGGAGGCAGGGTGAGCGTCCGCGCCGAGCTCATGGTCTTCGCATCGGCCTGCTCGACCACTCCCCCGCGCGTCTGCACCCGTGTGGCCGCAACGGTCAACGTGGGAGCGTCGGCGTCGAGGTCGATCGCGCTCCACCGCAAGCCAGAAACCTCCGCGCGGCGGAGCCCGAGAAGCGCCAGGTGCAGGAACAGTTCACGGTGCGCGGCATGTGTTAGTTCCGCGCGCTCGAGACGGGTCGCTCCCTCCGGCTCGGGCCGGGGTACGTGCGCGGCGACGAGCTGCTCGACCTCGGCCTCGGTGAGTACGCCGTCGAGCTGGAGCTCCAGCTGGCCGTGCGGCTTCCGCAACGGTTCGACGAGCGCCACGACGTTGCGCGGCAAGATGCCCTGCGCGTGCAGGTCTTTCCACACGCTGCGCCACCGCGCCAGCATGGGGTTGATCGAGGTGCGCTTCCAGGCGCCGCGCGGGCCTGTTCCAGCAGACAGCTCGGCGACCAGCGCCTCAACGTCAGCCTTCACGATCTTCTGCACCAGCTGGTCGCCGTACGTCTCGATGACGGGGGCCAGTGCGGCGGTGTACGCGTCGCGCGTCGTGGGCTTGATCCTCTTGCCCGCCAGCCACGTCTCGCACGCCACGCGAACAGTGAGATCAGAGGGAGCGATGTGCGTGCCTGCGGACACCTCGGCGGTGATCGAGCTGTGCCACTTCACAGCGTCTTCGACGGTCGTGAACCGACGCTTCTTCTGGAACCGGGAGCCGTCCGCGCGCTGCGCGTGGATACGCACCTCGTAGCGGACACCATCGCCGGTCTCAACGCGGCGGACGTAGTCAGGTCTTCTGGCCATGGCGCGGCACTTAACTCCGAAATCGAAGGTAGAGCCAGCCGATGGCCACGACACGCCGTGGGTCAATCCCAGACGTATGGGTCAATCTGGGTCATCGGGCGGTTCCCAGGAGCACTGTCATGCTCCTAGAAACCGCCTCTGACCTGCGGAAGCGGAGGGATTTGAACCCCCGGTCCGGTTAAGGACGCTCGCTTTCAAGGCGAGTGCATTCGGCCGCTCTGCCACGCTTCCCTAGCGCCGTACGATACCGGACTCACCAGGGGCTCACCGCTCAGAGACGCTCGATGACGGTGCCGTTCGCCATGCCGTTGCCCTCGCACATCGTCTGCAGGCCGTAGCGGCCGCCGGTCTGCTCGAGGTGGTTGACCAGCGTCGCCAGCAGTCGAGTGCCCGACGCGCCGAGCGGGTGGCCCAGCGCGATGGCGCCGCCGCGCGGGTTCAGGCGCGCGGGGTCGACGTCGAACTCGGCGGCCCAGGCCATCGGCACCGAGGCGAAGGCCTCGTTCACCTCGAAGGCGTCGATGTCGTCGGCGCGCAGGCCCGCGCGGGCGAGCACCTTGTGCGTCGCGGGGATCGGGCCGCTGAGCATCACCTCGGGGTCGGAGCCGACCACGGAGAAGGCGTGGAACCGGGCCCGCGGGGCCAGGCCCAGGGCCTCAGCCTTCTCGGCGCTCATGATGAGCGCGGCGGAGGCACCGTCGGTGAGCGGCGACGAGTTGCCCGGCGTGATCGACCAGTCGATCTCGGGGTACCGCTCCGCGAACCGAGGATCGGCGAAGGCGGGCTTGAGACCGCCCAGCCCCTCCGCGGTGGTCGAGCCGCGCACGGTCTCGTCGACGGCGTGCACTCCACCGTCGGGCAGCGCGACGGGCACGATCTCCCGGTCGAAGCCGCCGGCGGCCTGCGTCGCCGCGGCCCGGCGGTGCGATTCGGCGGCGAACGCGTCGAGTGCCTCGCGGTCGAACTTGCCTCGCGCGGCGAGCAACTCGGCGCCGATGCCCTGGTGCGGCAGGCTCGGGAAGCGGGCGGCGAGCGGCGCGAAGGGCGCGCCCCCGGTGGGGCTGGTGCCCATGGGCACGCGGCTCATGGACTCGACGCCGCCGGCGATCACCACGTCGTACGCGCCGGCGATCACGCCCTGCGCCGCGAAATGCGCTGCCTGCTGCGACGATCCGCACTGCCGATCGATCGTGGTGCCGGGCACCTCGATCGGGAGCCCGGCGGTGAGCGCGGCGACCCGCGCGATGTTGAGCGCCTGATCCCCCACCTGCTGGACACACCCGCCGATCACGTCCTCGACGAGGGCGGGATCGAGGTCGTTCCGCTCGACGAGGGCGGAGATGACGCCCGCGAACAGGTCGACGGGGTGGACGGGGTGCAGGGCGCCTCCGGGCTTGCCCTTGCCGGACGGGGTGCGGACGATGTCGACGATGACGGCGTCGGTCATAGCGGTCCTCTTTCGGTGTCAGGTCGTACGGACTAGCGCGGGGCCGTGCGGAAGGCGCGCTCGAGGCGAACGGTCTCGCCGTCGAGCACCGGATCACCCCGCTCCATCAGGGCCTCCTCCCGAACACGCCAACAGATCAAGTAACAGAATATTCACTCACTTCTAGCACAAGGAGCTCCTCGCTGCCGCATTCTCGCGAAGCCGGGACCGACACCACAGCCCGCGCGACGGCCGCGCCCGGTGTGCTACCCATGAACCATGAGGGCGATCGGCGTCGACGAAACCACGCAGGACCTGCGGCTCATCGACCTCCCGATTCCCGATCCCGGGCCCGGGGAGGTACGGATCGCGGTCGCCGCGACCGCGGTCAACCGCGCCGACCTCATGCAGCGCCGCGGCCTCTACCCGCCGCCGCCCGGGGCCAGCCCGATCCTCGGCCTCGAAGTCTCCGGCACCGTCGACGCCGTCGGACCGGAGGTCGAAGGCATCGCCGTGGGCGACGAGGTGTGCGCGCTCCTAGCCGGCGGCGGCTACGCCGAGTACGCGATCGCGCCCGCCACCCAGTGCCTGCCGGTCCCCGCCGCCGTCTCGCTCGTCGATGCGGCGGCGCTCCCCGAGGTCGCCTGCACCGTTCACTCCAACGTCGTCACCGAGGCCGGCCTGCGCGCCGGCGAGACGCTCCTGATCCACGGCGGCGGCAGCGGCATCGGCACTCACGCGATCCAGCTCGGCAAGGCCCTCGGCGCGACGGTGGCCGTCACCGTCGGATCGGAGTACAAGGCGCAGCGCTGCCGCGAGCTGGGCGCCGACATCGTGATCGACTACCACGACGAGGATTTCGCAGAGATCCTGCGGGACCGGGCCGACGTGATCCTCGACATCATGGGCGCGAAGTACCTGCCCCGCAACATCGATGCCCTCGCCCCGCACGGCCGGCTCGTGATCATCGGCATGCAGGGCGGCGTCGAAGGAATGCTGAACATCGGTGCGCTGCTGGCGAAGCGGGGCCGGGTCAGCGCCACGAACCTCCGGGGTCGCCCCGCGACCGGGCCGCACAGCAAGGCCGAGGTAGTGGCCGCGGTCCGCGCACAGGTCTGGCCCCTCCTCACCGACGGCGCCGTGCGCCCCGTCGTCTCCGCGCGGCTCCCCCTCACCGACGCGGCCGCCGCCCACGACCTCCTGAACTCCCCCGAGTCCGTCGGAAAGGTGCTCCTGACCCCATGATCGACGACCTCGCCACCCGCCTTCTCGAGGCACAGATCGCCTTCGCGCGCAAGCAACTCCGCGATACCGCCTACCACTCGTTGGTCATCGACGAGGTGGACCACGCGCTCGCCGTCGCCTCCGAGCTGACCCTGGCCGAGGCCGTCACGCCCGACATGATCAAGGCCGTCGCCGCGAAGTACGCCGTGCAGGTCCCGGTCGAGGGCGCGATTCCCGAGCTCGTCGGGGAGATCGCCGGCCGCCTGTACCGGCACACCGTCAACGACACCACCCGCCTCGACGAGGTGATCGACAGCCGCAGCTTCGAGAACCTGCTGACCACCGTGACGGAGATGGACCTCACCGGCCGGGTGCTGCAGGCCCTTTCGGAGAGTCCTGTCACCGAGGACGCAGTGGCCTCGGTCCTGCACGCCGCGGCGTCGTCCGCGGCGGACGACGCGAGCCGTGCGCTCGCCCGGAACGCGGTGACCCGCACCGTCGCCGGAGCCGCGGCCCGCGCCCTCCGCCCGGCGCTCCCGGCGCTCGGTCAGCGCGCCGATGCCGCCGCCCGTCACGGTGTGCGGTTCGCCCTGCGCCGGGTCGCCGCCGAGGGCGACGAGACCCTCGCCGATGCCGTCCGCGACTTCTGGCGCCAGCACCGCGAGAGCGCCGTCGCCGAGTACCGCGGGGTGCTCACCGACGGCGATGTCGAGGACGTGGTGGTGCTGATCTTCGAGTTCTGGCGCACCTTCCGCGACACCGACTACTTCCGCGCGCTCCTCGACGAGGGCATCGACCACGTCTTCGACAAGTACGGCGACACGTCGCTGTACGAACTGCTCGCCGAGCTGGGCGTTGGCCGCGAGGACATGATCGAGGAGGCGCTGCGCTTCGGTCCGCCCGTCATCGCGACGCTGGACGAACGCGGCGTCATCGAGGACCTGCTGCGGCGCCGCCTCACCCCGTTCTTCGAGTCCGAGGAGTACCGCACCGCGATCGGCGGCTGACCGGATCAGGCGAAGGCGGTCACCAGGATCACGACGGCGCACACCGCGACGATGACGCCGCCCACCGCGGTCACGATCCGCCGCATCCGCGCCGTCGACCGCGCCCGCAGCACCGCACCCAGGCCGATGAGCACGAGATTCCACCCGAGCGAGGCGAATCCGACGCCGATCGCGAACGCCGTCGCCACCGGCGGCCGGTGCAGCCCCTCCCCCAGTCCGACGGCGATGGCGCCGAAATACACCAGCGGGAACGGATTCACGGCGGTCAGCCCGAAGAACATCGCGAACCGTGCCCACCCCGCGCCGGAACCGGCGTGCCGCGCACCGTCGGACTCCTCCGCGACGGGCCGGAACGCCGTGCGCACCATGAGCGCGGCGACCACGAGCAGGAGGACGCCGCCGACGGCGGCCGGCCACCGCCCCCACTGCGCGACCAGCGGCGCCAGGACCGAGCCGGCAGCCAGGGCCAGCACGGCGAAGATCAGGTCCGCGGTGCCGACGCCCGCGGCAGCGGGGACGGCGCGCCGCCACCCGCGGGCGGCGCCCTCGTGCAACAGCATCACGCCGACGGCGCCCAGCGGGAGAACCGCACCGAGGCCCGCGAGGATGCCCGCGCCGAACGCGGCCGCCAGCGCCGCGGGGTCCACCGGCTAGCCCAGGGAGGCGAGGGCGCGGACCAACTGATCCACGTCGTACGGGGTCGAATAGGGAGCCAGGCCGACGGTGACCGCGCCCCCGTACTCGGGGACGCCCAGGCCGGCGAAGTAGCGGCTCGGCACGTTCGACAGGGCGCACACGCCGTTGTCGGCAAGGCGTTTGGCGGCCTTGGCCGCCGGCACACCCGGCATCGTGAAGGAGACGGTGGGCACCCGCCGTTCGGCACGACCGATGATCGCCACCTGCGGCGCGGAGGCCAGAGAGTTGAGCAAGTAGAACAGGAGCCGCTGCTGGTACTGGCGCAGCCCGAACATCGACTGCTCCAGCCGGTCCCGGCGCGTGCCGACCGACGACTCGTCGAGTCCCGCGAGGTGATCGATCGAGGCGATGAACCCCGCGAGCATGGCGTACTGGTGCTCGCCGAGCTCGAAACGCTCCGGCCCCGTCAGACTGCGGTCGGGATTCACGGCCCGGAGCCGGCCGAAGATCGACGGATCCCGGAAAGCCATCGCGGCCACCTGCGGGCCGCCCCAGCGGTTGGCGCTGACCAGCAGCACATCCGCGCCGAGCCGCTCGATGTCGAGCAGCTCGTACGGTGCGGCGCTCGTGGCATCCACCACCAGCAGGGCGCCCACGCGGTGCGCCGCCTGCGCGGCCGCGGCGACATCGATGACGGTGCCGATGGTCGACGAGGCGTACGGCACGGCGATCACGGACGTGCTCGGCCCGGCCAGCTCCTCGAACTGCCACGCCGGGACCTCGCCGGTCTCGATATCGGCCTCGACCCACCGGACCCGTCCCCCGCCGCGGTCGGCGACCCGCAACCACGGCGACTGGTTCGCGTCGTCGTCCAGACGGCACAGCACGATCTCCGAGCCGAGCCCCAGGCGCGCACTCAGCGACTCCGCGAGGGAGTTGATCAGCTGTTCGCGGCTCGGCCCGAGCACGACCCCCTCGGGCTTGCCGTTCACCAGGTCCGCGACGGCGACCCGCGCGGCCTGCACGATCGACCGCGTATGTGCAGCTGCAGCGTAAACGCCGTAGGGGTTGCTCACGAACCCGCGGAAGGCGTTCGCCACCGCTGAGGACACCGCACCGGGGATCTGCGCCCCGGCCTGCGGATCGAAGTGGATCCACCCGTCCCCCAGGGCAGGGTAGAGCCCCCGGACGCGGGCGACGTCGAATGCGGATACCGCAACCGCAGTCGATGCCCGGCCGGGTGCATCCTGGCCTTCGGAGAACGTGTTCACTGGGACGCAGATTACACCGCCGGGCTGACGACGCCGTGGCCCGCCCGCGGGGGACTGCCAGAATGGTGGTATGAGCGATCGCAACGAGGTGGAGATCATTCCCGCAGGGTCCGGTACCGGCGCCGCCGACGGGGCGGACGAACCCGACAACGCCGCGGAGGAGTTGCACGGCATGGTCGAACAGCCCGCGAAGGTGATGCGAATCGGCACGATGATCAAGCAGCTCCTGGAGGAGGTGCGGGCCGCGCCGCTCGATGAGGCGAGCCGCGCCCGGCTCAAGGAGATCCATCGGACGTCGATCAAGGAACTCGAGGACGGCCTCTCGCCCGATCTGCAGGCCGAGCTGGAGCGCCTCGCGTTGCCGTTCACCGACGATTCGACGCCGTCCGACGCGGAGCTGCGGATCGCGCAGGCCCAGCTGGTCGGCTGGCTGGAGGGCCTCTTCCACGGCATTCAGACGGCGCTGTTCGCGCAGCAGATGGCGGCCCGAGCCCAGCTCGAACAGATGCGGCAGGGCGCCCTCCCGCCGTCGATGTCGCCGGGACCGGAATCGCAGACCGGTCACGGGCAGTACCTGTGACGGTGCCGGCGGCCGGCTTCGCGCGCACCGCCGTGGGGCGCCCGGAGCGCACCCGCTCGACGTGCGCCGGGCGCACCGTCGGTGCGGGTACCCTGGCCTACCGTGCCCGTCGATAGCCCCAACGCCGCCCAACCGGCGCCCCTCGTCTCGGACTCGCGCACCTTCTCGCGCGCGGTCCGCGACCTGGTCGACGGCGCCACCGTGCACCGCGAGCTCTGGCTCGAGCTCGGCTGGCAGGACATCAAGCAGCGCTATCGCCGGTCGGTGATCGGCCCGTTCTGGATCACGATCGCCACCGGCGTGACCGCCAGCGCGCTCGCCCTGCTGTGGTCGACGCTGCTCGGGGCCGATGTGAAGACGCTCCTGCCGCAGCTCACCGTCGGCTTCGTGCTGTGGGCCTTCATCCAGAGCTCGATCATCGACGGTGCCGAGGTCTTCATCGCCAACGAGGGCTTGATCAAACAGTTGCCGGCGCCGCTGTCGGTGCACGTCTACCGCCTGGTGTGGCGGCACATGCTGTTCCTCGCCCACAACATGATCATCGTCGTGGTGGTGCTGGCGATCTTCCCGCCGCAACAGTGGTCGTGGACACAGCTGAGCCTGATCCCGGCGTTCGGCATGCTGGCCGTCACCGGCGTCTGGGTATCGATGTTCTTCGGCATCCTCGCCACCCGGTTCCGCGACATCGCACCGCTGCTCACCGCGTTGACGCAGCTGCTCTTCTACATCACGCCGGTGGTGTGGACCCTCGACACGGTTCCCGGCGGCAACAGCGAGCGCGCCCAGCTGGTCAAGCTGAACCCGCTCTACCACTACCTGGAGATGGTGCGCGGCCCGCTCACCGGCAAGCCCTTCGATCCCCAGCACTGGTACGTGGTGATCGGCTGCACGATCGTCGGCCTGGGGCTGACGCTGGTGCTGATGAAGCAGTACCGTTCCCGAGTCGCGTATTGGGTGTGAGATGAGCGTTTCCATTCGGACGCAGGACGCCTGCGTCGACTTCCCCGTGTTCGACGCCAAATCGCGCTCGATCAAGCGCGCCGTGATGGGTTCCGCCGGCGGCAAGGTGATGGCCGACGACAACGTGGTCGTCGTCGAGGCGCTGCGCAACATCACCATGAGCCTCAACGAGGGCGACCGCGTGGGCCTCGTCGGCCACAACGGTGCCGGCAAGTCCACGCTGCTGCGGCTGCTCGCCGGGATCTACGAGCCCACGCGCGGCTCGGCGCTGGTGAAGGGCCGGGTCGCGCCCGTCTTCGACCTCGGCGTGGGCATGGATCCCGAGATCTCGGGACTGGAGAACATCATCATCCGCGGCCTCTTCCTGGGACAGACGCGGAAGTCGATGCAGCGCAAGCTCGACGACATCGCCGAGTTCACCGAGCTCGGCGACTACCTGTCCATGCCGCTGCGCACCTACTCCACGGGCATGCGCGTGCGGATCGCACTCGGCGTGGTCACCTCGATCGATCCCGAGATCCTCCTCCTCGACGAGGGCATCGGCGCGGTCGACGCCGAGTTCATGAGGAAGGCCCGCAAGCGCCTGGCGGCCCTGGTCGAACGCTCCGGCATCCTCGTGTTCGCCTCGCACTCGAACGAGTTCCTCGCGCAGCTCTGTGACCGTGCCATGTGGATCGACCACGGCGAGATCCGCCAGGAGGGCGGAATCGAGGAGGTCGTGACCGCCTACGAGGGTCCCGACGCCGGCGCCCAGGTCCGCAAGGTCCTCGACATGCTCGAGGCCGAGGATGACTGACGGGACCGGGCCGACGGTGCCCGATCGTGCGCCCGACGGTGCCGGCACCGTCATCGCCGTCGTCGTCACCCACGACCGGGCGGGCCTGCTCGCGAAGTCCCTCGACGTGCTCAGCTCGCAGGAGCGCCCCGTCGACCACCTGATCGTGGTCGACAACGCGGCCCAGGACGAGGTGCGCCTGCTGGTCGAATCACAGCCCGTCGCCACGACCTACCTGCCCTCGCGGTTCAACCTGGGCGGCGCCGGCGGCTTCGCCCTCGGCATGCTGCACGCCCTCGCGCTGGGCGCCGACTGGATCTGGCTCGCCGACGACGACGGCCGGCCCGAGGGCCCTCAGGTCCTCGGCACACTGCTGGGCTGCGCGGAGCGGCACGGCCTCGCCGAGGTCTCGCCCGTGGTCGCGACCATCGACGATCCCGAGACGCTCGCCTTCCCGCTGCGCCGCGGCCTGGTCTGGCGGCGCAAGCGGTCGGAGCTCGTCGATCCCGCGGCACCGTCGGACGACGTGCTCCTCGGCATCGCCTCCCTCTTCAACGGCGCACTCTTCCGCAAGGACACGGTCGCGGCCGTCGGCGTGCCGGACCTGCGGCTGTTCATCCGCGGTGACGAGGTGGAGGTGCACCGCCGCCTGGTCCGCTCCGGACTGCCCTTCGGCACCTGCCTGACCACCGCGTACCTGCACCCGAACGGCGCCGACGAGTTCCGGCCCATCCTCGGCGGGCGCATGCACACCCAGTACCCGGACAACGAGACCAAGCGCTTCTTCACCTACCGCAACCGCGGCTACCTGCAGTCCCAGCCCGGGATGCGGAAGCTGATCCCCCAGGAGTGGGCGAGGTTCGGTTGGTTCTTCCTGGTGCAGCGGCGCGACGTGGCGGGTTTCCGCGAGTGGCTGCGACTGCGGAAGCTGGGCCGCGACGAGCGGTTCACCCGACCCTGAACCACTGCGACGACCACGCTTATTGAAGGGGGCTCAACAGAGCGCCCGGCGTGCCTCTATCATCGTCGTCATGGGAACGAGCCTGGTCTCCGATCTTCTTCCGCAGGGCCACGCCCTGCTGCGCATGCTCCAGCGCCGGGTCGTGGACCCGACACGCCCCGACGTGGCGCTGCGCGCGCTCGGCTACAACCGGCAGTACGGCCCGCAGGCCGCGCTGGTGATCAAGGGCGCCGCCGAGAACCCGGACCGCATCGCGATCGTCGACGAACGCGGCACCCTCACCTACGCGCAGTACGAGGCGCAGTCGAACGCCCTGGCCCGCGGCCTGCGCGCGTCGGGCCTCAAGTCCGGCGACGTCATCGCCGTCCTCGCCCGCGACCACCGCGGCCTGCTGCTCATCATCAGCGCCGCCGCCCGCGCCGGCATGCGCCTGGCCATGATGAACACCGGCTTCGCCAAGCCCCAGTTCGCCGAGGTCTGCGAGCGCGAGAAGGTGCAGGCCGTGTTCCACGACAGCGAGTTCACCTCGCTTCTCGACGCGCTGCCCGACGACATGCCGCAGTACCTGACCTGGGTCGACGATGCCGACGAGGTGCCCCAGGGCGCGAAGACCATCGACCAGCTCATCCTGGGGCGCGACGCCAAGCGCGTCCCGCCGCCGGAGAAGCAGGGCGGCTTCATCATCCTGACGTCGGGCACCACCGGGCTGCCGAAGGGCGCGACCCGCAGCAAGGTGCCCTCGCTCGCGACCGCGATGCTCGTCGATCGCATCCCCTTCCAGCGCCGCGGCACCGTGGTCATCGCCTCGCCGATCTTCCACTCCACCGGCTTCGCCATGTGGTCGGCCGGCATGTCCGTCGGCTGTACCACCGTGACGATGCGCCGGTTCGATCCGGAGAACACCCTCAAGCTGATCGCGGACAACCGCGCCGACATGCTGGTCGCGGTCCCCACGATGCTCACCCGCATGCTGAGCCTGCCTGCGGAGACCCTCGCGAAGTACGACACCAGCTGCCTGAAGTCCGTGGTCGTGGCCGGTTCCGCGGTCTCCCCCGAGCTGTCGGAGAAGTTCCAGGACGTGTTCGGCGACGTGCTCTACAACGTGTACGGCTCGACCGAGGTCGCGGTCGCCACCGTCGCGCAGCCGAAGGACCTCCGCACGGCGCCCGGCACGGTCGGGAAGCCGCCGGTGCTCACGACGGTCCGCCTGTACGACGAGAACGATCGGCTGGTCGAGGGCGTGGGCAAGCGGGGCCGCGTCTTCGTGCGCGCCGGCGCGCCCTTCGAGGGCTACAGCGACGGCCGCACCAAGCAGATCATCGACGGCCACCTCTCGTCGGGCGACATGGGCCACTGGGACGAGCACGGCCTGCTGCACATCGACGGTCGTGACGACGACATGATCGTCTCGGGCGGCGAGAACGTCTACCCGCTCGAGGTGGAGAACCTGCTGGTCACCCGCGACGACGTGGTGGAGGCCGCGGTGATCGGCGTGCCGGATCCCGAGTTCGGCCAGCGCCTGCGGGCCTTCGTCGTGATCGATGGCGGCGCCCCCTCCGACGAGGAGGCTCTCGTCAAGGAGCTCAAGGAGTTCGTGCGCGGCAACCTGGCCCGGTTCAAGGTCCCGCGCGACGTGGTCTTCCTCGACACGCTGCCCCGCAACCCCACGGGCAAGATCGTCCGCCGGGAGCTCCCGAAGGACTGACGTACGACGTGTTCGGCCCCGGATCCGCAGGAAGCGGGCCCGGGGCCGAACGCGTGTTCAGGAAGCGGTCACCAGGCCGGGAACAGCGGGCCGGTGAGGCCCAGCGGCACCGACTGGGTGACGTTGACGAAGTAGAACAGGATCAGCGCGCCGCCGATGAGGGCGAGGTTCTTGTTGAACGAGATCATCTCGGTCTGCTTGGCCTCGGGATCCACGGCCTTCCAGAAGTCGTGCATCATCAGCGTGACGGGCAGCAGGAACAGCACGAGCAGCAGCGCGCCCAGGTCGATCCACACGCCCAGGATCAGCGACAGGCCGCCGAGCAGCGCGACGACACCGCTGCCGACCACGGCCAGCTTGGCGGCGGGCACCTTCTTGGCGGCGGCGTACTGCGCCATCCCGTCGGCGGCGGTGAAGTGTCCGACGGCCGACATGACGAACAGGACCGCGAGCAGGATGCGGCCGATCAGGAAAACGACGTCCATGGTGAAGCTCCTCGTTCGAGGCGGCGCACCCTGCGCCGCGACACGGGAACTATAACCGGACCTCGGTCCGAATAATTCCGGCGGCGCTGTGGTGCGCGTCACGCCCTCGCGCGGGTGGTCCCCCAGACGACCGCCGCCAGCGCGAGCAACGGCAGCCCGATCGCCACCGACGTGCTCACGGCCGACCGCAGGTGCAGCGCCTCCACCACCACGGAGTACAGGGCGCCCGCCCCCATCTGGACGAAGAAGAACAACCCGGCGCCGACGCCCTGCGCCTTCAGGTCCAGCTCCAGCAACCCGGCCTGCGCGAACGGGATCGCCGCACCGACGCCGAGGAAGCCGACGGCGAGCGGGAGCACCACGGCGGCCGCCGTCGGGACCCCGGTCGCCGCCAGGAGGATCAGGGTGGCGGCGCCGATCGCCGAGCCGATCGTGCACAGCCGCACCGCGATCCGTGCGACGGCCGCCCGCCGGATCACGACGCTGCCGGCGATGTAGCCGAGTGCCGGAACGATGAGCAGCAGCCCGTACTGGATCTCGGTCGCCCCGTGCAGCCCCTGCAGGATGAACGCCGACTGCTCGATGAACAGGAAGTACCCCATCCACGCCAGTGAGATCACCACCGCGTGCCGATGGAATCCCCTGCGCGCGAACGCCTCCGCGATGCCGCGGCCGATGGCGCGCGGCGTCGGTGCGACGGGCGTCGACGGGGCGGCCGTCGGTACGAGACGCAGGAACGCGAGGGCCAGCACCAACCCGACCGCGGCGAGGCCGAGGAAGAGCGCACGCCAGGGCGCCACCTGCACGAGCGCCGACCCCAGGAAGGGCGAGAGGGCGGGCGTCGCGGCGATCACGATCGACAGCGAGGTGAGCAGGTGCATCCGCGCGTCGGTCGGATACCGGCGCTGGATCACCAAGCGGCACAGCACCGTCGCCGACGTTCCACCGACCGCCTGCACGAACCGCGCGACGCCGAGCACCGCCACCGTCGGCGCCCCCGCCGCGAGCACGCCGCCCAGCGCGAACAGCACGAGGCCCAGCGCCTGCAGGGCGCGGGCGTCGAACCGGTCCGCGAGCACGCCCGCGGCGAACATCGAGACCGCGTACCCCGCCATGTAGCAGGAGAGGGTGAGTTGCACGGCCGAGATGGAGGTGTGCAGGTCGAGCGCCATCTGCGGCGTCGACGGGTTGAGCAGGCTCAGCCCGAGCTGCGGCGCCGTGACCGCCACCAGCAGCATGATCGTGGTCCAGCGGCCCGGCGCGCTCACGACGGCTTCCTGTCGCTCCGCGACCGCACTCGCCTCAGCCACCGGACACCGCCACCTGCACCGGATCCGCTTGCGGCACCGCCGGATGCACCCGCTCGGCGATCGACCGCGCCACCGCGCGGGCGCGGCGGCGGATCTTCGCGATGCTGCTGATGTAGTAGAGATCGCCCGAGGCGATCTCGCCGAGTGCGTACAGCCCCGGCACCGATGCGCCGTCGCGGCCGACGATCGCGTTGTCGTCCACGTTGATCCGCAGTCCACCGTAGGGATTGCGCCGCGCGGTCCCCGCGTAGACGAGCGAGGAGACCAGGCTGGCGGCCGCGCCCGACGGCGCCCCGGCCGGCGTCCGGGTCGCGTTGACCACGTGCTGGACCGCCTCGTCGCCGTCGGCGCTGCTCACCACCAGCCCGGAGGCCGACGGCGCCACGTCGCGCACGCCGTGCCGGACGGTCAGCGCACCGTCGACCACCATGTCCCCGAGCACCTGCGCGCTCCGGGCGGGCAGGGGGTTGGCGAGCGCCTGGAAGGGCGCGTGCACCGTCGCGACCATGGCCGACCGCGCCGAGCGGGTCATCGCCGACCACAGGTCGTTGGCGTAGTACTGGGCCACGCAGATCACGAGCCGCTGCACCTCCGGCGCGATCGACGCCGGACGCCCGGAGAAGCCCGCCAGCCGGGGCCCGGCGGGCTCGGCGATCGCGCGGAACGCGGCCCGTACCTCGGACCGGCGCAGTCCCTCGCCCACGGCGAGGTAGTCGACGATGTTCACCACGTCCTCCCACTCGAGGCCGCCGTGCCGCAGGCGCACGCGCCGGATGAGCGCGCCCACATCGGGATCGAAGTCGAGCGGCTCGAGGTCGCTGCGCACGTCGGGCAGGATGCCCTGGCGCGAGGCCATCAGCAGGTGGCCGCCCCAGCCGCGGGAGCGCACGGCCAGCGCGACGTCGATCGCGCTGAGGCCGGTGCCGATCACGGCGGCGGAGTCGCCGGCGAGAACGGTCGGCAGCCACTCGTCGACCGGGTACGGGTCCTGCGTGTAGTGCTCGGTGCCCTCGAGCCGGTACGGATCCGCGGGCGGGCTCGAGCCCAGCGCGAGTACGACGACGTCGTGCCGGTAGGTCTCCGGGGCGAACCCGGGGCGGTGCACGACGAGCCGCCAGAGATCGCCCTCCCGCGCCGCGTCGGTGACGCGTCCGGTGATCCTGGTGAGCGAGTCGCCGAACTCGACCGCGCGGGCCTGCGTGCACTGCCGCAGGTAGCGGCCGTACGCCCAGCGCGGGACGAAGCTGTGTCCGCCGTCGACGAGGAGCTCCGGCTCGTTCGCCCGGCACCAGTCGACGAACTCGTCGGGCTGCTCCGCGGAGATCGACATCGCGAACGCCTGCCGGTTCAGCAGGGCCGAATCGGACTCCTCCGCGTACGCCCGGCCCGGGCCGATGACCCGGTCGGCGTAGACGGAGACGGACAGATCGTCGCTCACGGGCAGCTGCCGCAGCAGGCTCACGGCCGCGGCACCCCCTCCGACGATCCCGACTGACACCACGACGCTCTCCCCTCGATCGTTACCTGTGCGTAATGATCGTCTCGACGCCCGCGCCGCGGGGCAACCCCGGAAATGTCACACCGGACAAGGGTGGACACGACCGACAAAGTCGTATATGCGCCTAACGAAACGTCGCGCGGCCCCGGCTCACCAGTAGGTGTGCCGCGTCCGCGGGAGCGGCTGCGGGTCCGGCCCCTCCGCGGGCGGCGGCTGCACCAGGTGCACCACCTGGAGGATGTGGAACTGTTCCTGGTGCACCACCGCGAGGCCGCCGTAGTCGAGCGAGACCTGCATGTCGGTGCCCATGAACTGGAACGGCCGAAAGGTCCACCACAGGTTCCCGTTCTCCTGCCGGAAGTCGTCCTCGGCGCGATCGGCGTCGGTGAGCACCCAGGCGGCGGTGCACTCGTCGGCCGCCCACGACGCCCACTGATTGACGCCCTTCTCCTTGTCCCAGAGCTTGCCCTCCTCGCGACGGTCACCGTCGTTGCCCATGTCGTGCAGGCCGTCGAACATCCCGGGCAGGCCGTCGTGCGCGATCCGCAGTGAGGGCCACGCCCAGCTCGGCTGCACCTGGAAGAAGACGCAGTCCCCGGGGCGCGCGTTGTCGCGGATGTAGCGGGCGGCGTAGCTGAAATCGCTGCCGCCCGGCTTCGACAGCGGGCTGTGCTGCCACAGGTAGCCGGGAATCGCCGTCACCGCGAGCACCACGAGCAGCGCCGCGCCGGCGACCCGCGGGCGGGGCAGCAGCCGCGCCACCGTCGTGACCGCGGCGGCGAGGACGAGCACCACGCCGGGCACCGTGAAGCTCACGTACCGCCCGACGTAGGACGGGACCACCGGCGAGACCAGCAGGATCGCCGCGAGCGGCACCAGGGCGCCGGCCAGGCCGTAGCGGAGCACCGAGGCCAGGTCCGTGGGGGACATGCCCGACGGTGCCGCATCTGCCGGTCCACCGTCCCTCGCCCGCGCGGATCCGATGCCGCGCCGCCACCACAGCAGCGCGGCGACGGCGATCACGAGCCACGCCGCCACCGCGAACGCCGTCGAGTGGTCGAACCACTGATCGACCAGGACGTTCTGGAAGATCCGCCACCCCGGCCAACGCAGCCACGCCACCTGATCGCGCTGCGTGGCGGCGAGGATCACGACGGGGCTCGCGAGGACGACCGCGGCCGCGGAGGCGATCGCTGCCGGCCGCAGGACGGCCCGGGTGCGGGTGCGCTCGTCCGCGAGGAACACCACCGCGACCGCGAGCACGAGTGTCGCGGAGTAGAGGAAGAGCACCGTGGCCAGCAGCAGCGCCGCACCGTATGCGAGCCAGGCCCGGGTGAGCGGGTCGCCTCGACGTCCGCTCGCCGTGCCGGCCGCCACGGCCGACGATGCCGCCCGGTGCGCGGCGATCAGCACGAGTGCCGCGGACGCGATCACCCAGGAGTAGGAGCGCGCCTCGACGCCCGACCAGGTGAGTCGCGGCAGGACCAGCGTGATCACCCCGGCGACCAGGGCGAAGGTCTCGCCGCCGAGACGCCGCGCGAGGACGTAGCAGGCCGCGGTGGCCGCGCCGACGCCGAGCGCGGAGAACGCCCGCAGCGCGGTCTCGTCGACTCCGAAGGCGAGGGAGAAGGTACGAACGCCCCAGTAGTAGAGGCCGTGCACCGCGTCGATGTTCGTCAGCAGGTGCCAGAGTTCGCCGGGCGAGCGGTCGACGGCGGAGCCGGTGGCGAGCTCGTCGAACCAGACGGACGGCCGCCCGCCGTGCCACAGCGACAGGAGGACGCCGAGGAGCGCGAGGACCCCGGGGACGAGCAGTGTTCGCCGCGGCCGCAGTGCCGGGGCCATCACATCAGCTTGAAGATCACCGTGCGCTGGACGATGAAGTTGACGACGGTCGCGGTGCCCTGGGCGATCACGAAGGCGATCGAGCGGACGACGTACTCGGAGGCGCCGTCCCCCGAGGGCGGGAACATCGCGAGGATGCCCAGGTAGAGCCCCGTCTGCACCCCGTACATCGTCACGTACAGGGCCCACACCGCGACGAGGCGCTTGGTGCTCGGCTCGGCCTGGAACGTCCACCGCCGGTTGAGGACGTAGGCGGTCGTGGTGCCGCAGATGAAGCCCACCGTCTTCGCGACGAAGTCGCTCGTACCGAAGCCCATGGTGAGGATCAGGGTGATCCCCAGGTCGACGACCGCCGAGAACGCGCCGGTCAGCACGAACCGGATCAGCTGCGTCTTCAGATCGAGGTGTTCCCGATCAGCGGCTTCGGAGGTGGTCACGAGGTCACAGCGTACCGATGGATCCTTCGTTATTCGAATACGTCGTCGTCGGCGGCCGCCGCGGCCTCCCGGCGGCGCTCGGCTCGGGCCGCGCGGAGGACCGCGACACCCGCGATGCCCGCCCCGACCAGTCCGCCGACCGCGGCACCCGCGATGGTGCTCGGGTCGCGGTCCAGTTGGAGCGAGAGCCACACCGCGAGGTAGGGGATCACGATCGCCGCGGTCACCGCCTTGCGCTTCGGGGTGAGGAAGGCGCGCGAGATCGATGCCACCGGGACGTCGTGCCTGCTGCAGTAGCGGTACGCCGCCAACTGCGTCGCGAGCAGCAGGAGCAACACGGCCACCGCGGTGATCCGGGCGCCCTCCGCCGCCGCGATCAGGGACGCCACGAGCGCCGCCGGCGCCGCCCAGTAGTAGCCCACGGACATCGCCCGGTAGTACTCCTCGCGATTGCGCTCGTCGCCCCACGCGGGGTCCGACGGGGCGAGGATGAAGTCCTCGATGCGACTCTCAGCCGACATGATCGTCCTCCTTCAGGGGAAACAGATGCTCGACCGTGGTGTCGAGCGCCCGGGCGAGCTTCAGCGCCAGGTAGACGCTGGGGGCGTAGTCACCCTTCTCCACCGAGACCACGGTCTGCCGGCTCACGCCGACCGCGCCGGCCAGTTCAGCCTGGGTGATCCGCTGCGCGCGGCGCCGCGCCCGCACCGGGTTCTCGTCGTCATCCACACGCAGAGTCAAGCATTCTTGACATTGTGTGTCAAGCATTCTTGTCACACCGTCGTCCATACCGCCATGCATGGGCGGAATCGGTCTCAGTTCTGCCCGATTCCGGGCAGAAAATTGACATGGCACCGTCGCGCCCGGAAGATCGAGTCGTGCCGGACAGCGAGCTCGTGGATCACATCGCGCGGACCACGGGGCTCACGGCCACCGAGGCCGTGCGTGTCATCGACGACGTCACGGCCTACTACCGGGAACCCATCGAGGAGTTCGTCCGCCGCCGTCACCGCGACCTGCAGGGCCGCGGGGCCAAGAACGCGGAGATCTTCGCGACCCTCGCCGACGAGTTGAGCAGCCGGCTCGTCGCCGCACCCGATCTCACCGAGCGGCAGCTGCGCCGCCTCATCTACAGCTAGGAGCCGCCCCGAAATGTGCGGAATCGTCGGATACATCGGTGGCCAGACGGCCGTGGACATCCTCGTCGACGGGCTCACCCAGCTCGAGTACCGCGGGTACGACTCCGCGGGCATCGCGGTGCTCGGCCCGTCGGGCGCGAAGCGCGTCCGCAGCGTCGGCCGTGTGCGCGATCTGGAGGCCGCGCTGCCGAAGCGGCTCGCCGGGAAGACCGGCATCGGGCACACCCGGTGGGCGACGCACGGCGCGCCGTCCGAGGAGAACGCGCACCCCCACACGGATGCATCGGAGCGGATCTTCGTGGTGCACAACGGCATCATCGACAACGCCCGCGACCTGCGCATCGAGCTCGAGGCTGAGGGCGTCGAGCTGACCTCCGACACCGACACCGAGGCGGTCGCGCACCTCATCGCCCGCAGCGACGCCGAGACCCTCGAGGACGCGGTCCGCCAGACCCTGCACCGGCTCAGCGGCACCTACGCCCTGGCCGTGCTGGACACCGCGCACCCCGACCGGATCGTCGTGGCCCGCAACGGCTCTCCGCTCATCATCGGTGTCGGCGACAAGGAGATGTTCGTCGCCTCCGACATCTCCGCCGTCGTGCGGCACACCAGCCAGGTCGTGCACCTCGACGACGGCGAGTGCGCCACCGTGACCGCCTCCGGTTTCCGGATGTTCAGCGCCGACGACGCCCGCGCCGTCGCGAAGTCCGCGACCACCGTGGACATCTCGCCCGACGACCTGGAGCTGGGCAACCACAGCCACTTCATGCTCAAGGAGATCGCGGAGCAGCCGAGTTCGCTCGAGCGCATGCTCTCCGGACGGCTCGACGAGCGCTTCGCCACCGCACGCCTCGACGGCCTGAACCTGGACGCGCAGGCCATGCGCCGGTTCAAGCGCGTCAAGATCCTCGGCTGCGGCAGCGCCTACTACATGGGCCAGCTGGGCGCGTCCCTCATCGAGGAGCTCGCCCGCATCCCCGCGGATGCGGAGCCCGCGAGCGAGTTCCGCTACCGCAACCCGATCATCGAGCCCGACACCCTCTACGTCGCGGTGAGCCAGTCCGGCGAGACCGCGGACACCGCGTTCGCCGTGCAGGAGGTCAAGCGCAAGGGCGGCACCATCGTCGGCCTGGTCAACGTGGTCGGCTCGACCATCGCACGCGAGGTCTCCGGCGGCATCTACCTGCACGCCGGCCCCGAGGTCTCCGTGGCCTCCACCAAGGCCAACACCCATATGGCGGTCGGCTTCGCGTTGCTCGCCCTCGCCCTGGGCCGCGTGCGCGACCTGTCGATCACCGACGGTACGCGGATCGTCAAGGGCCTCAAGGCCCTGCCGGCACAGATCGAGGAGATCATCAGCTCCCCCGGCGACGTCGAGGACGCCGCGAAGCTGCTGGCCGAGGCGCCCAGCCTGTTCTACATCGGCCGCGTGCGCGGCTACCCGACCGCCCGCGAGGGCGCGCAGAAGTTCAAGGAGATCAGCTACCGCCACGCCGAGGCGTACCAGGCGTCCGAGCTCAAGCACGGCCCGCTCGCGCTGATCAGCCCGGAGATGCCGACCGTCGCCATCGTCCCGGACGACGAGCTGCTCGATCGCAACGTCGGTGCGCTGCACGAGATCGCGGCCCGCGGCGGCGACATCGTGGCGATCACCAACCCGGGCGTCGAGCTGCCCGAGGCCAAGGTGACGCTCACGGTGCCGAAGAACGAGCCCGAGCTCGACCCGATCCTGCTGATGATCCCGACCCAGCTACTGGCCTACTACGCGGCCCTGAGCCTGGGCCTCAACATCGACCGGCCCCGCAACCTCGCGAAGTCGGTCACCGTCGAGTAGCCCACCGTCCGCTGCCGCACCCTGCGGACTCTCGGAGACGAACACGACATTCTCGGTCACCGCAGCGCGGGACGTGCGGAAGTGATTGACCGGGTCCGAGAGGTCGGGGTATCCAAAGCCGATCGTCGCAATCACGCGGCGCGTCCGGTCTATTCCGAAGTGCCGGTGAAGAAACGGCGAGTACGCGGCCGGCGCCGCCTGAGGCGCCGCCGCGACGCCGCGGGCCTGCGCCGCGAGCAGGAAGGTCGAGAGGTAGAGCCCGCAGTCGAGAACCCCGTACGTCCCCAGCTCGACCGGGCTGGTCATCACGGCGACGTGCGGGGCGTCGAAGAACGAGAAGTTGCGAAGGAACTGCTGCGCGCGGCCGCCGTGATCGTTCCGGTCCACGCCGAGACTGGCGTACAACGCGTGACCGCACTCACGGCGGCGCTCGCCGTACAGTCCCGGGTAGCCGACCGGGAACTCGATGTCCGGTTCGACGTCCCCGCCGTCGGCCAGGTGTGCAGCCAGTTCTGCACGGAGCCTGCTCGTGGCCGCGGCGTTCGTCACCCACATCCCCCAGGGCTGCGTGTTCGACCACGACGGCGTCCGCTGCGCCGCCCTCAGGAGGGATTCGATGATCTCGAACGGGACTTCCTTGTCAGGAAGGAACTTCCTACACGTCCACCGCCCATCCAGGAGGTCGTCGAGCGGGTGGACTTCCACTGTGCGGGGCATCAAGCCCTCCGATCAGTTGGTCTCGTTTTGAGACCAAAAGCTAGCAGGGTTCACCACCGAAGGGAAGACCTCGCCGCCGTTACGCCGTCATGCCCGGTCCAGCCTCCGGGATCACGTCCCGTGCCGTCAGGGCCACCCCGCACTCACTGCAGGTCAAAAGGGCGTGTGCCTCGCCACCGCAGTCAGCGTGGCGGTAGTGCACCGGCGGGCCGTCCGGCGCCATGTACTCATCGCCCCAGTCCTTGATCGCCATGAGGATCGGGTAGAGAGCAACGCCCTTCGGCGTGAGCCGGTACTCGTCGTGAGCGCCGTGCGCGCTGGGTTGCTTCACAAGGATTCCGTGCTCGATGAGGCGCGTCAGGCGGTCCTGCAGTCGGCTCTTCGAGATCGACAGCGACTCCTCGAAGGCACTGAACCTGCGCACCCCCGCGAACGCCGTCTTGAGCACGAGCAGCGTCCACCTATCACCGAGCACGACGAGGGGCCGCGTGATCGAACACGGAAGATCGCCGAGCTCTTCGTACCTCACCGCCCCGATTCTACGACGTGAACCGCGGGCACCGCATGTGCCGAAGGGGCGTCAGTCCCGCTTCGGCCCCACCCAGACCTGCTGGGCGTTGACGAACTCATGAATGCCGGCGCGGCCCAGCTCGCGGCCGTAGCCGGAGCGCTTGATGCCGCCGCTCGGCAGGCGCGGGTCGGTCTTGACGATGCCGTTGACGCTGACCTGCCCGGCCTCCAGATCCCGTGCGAGGCCCTCGCCGCGCGCGGCGTCGGTCCAGACGCTCGCGGCGAGGCCGTACGGCGTGGCGTTCGCGAGGTCGACGGCGTGGTCGGCGTCGACTGCCGTCATCACCGCGGCGACGGGACCGAAGGTCTCCTCCGCGCACGCCGCCATCCCCGGGCGCACCCCGGTGAGCAGCGTGGGCGGGTAGTAGAACCCCGGGCCGTCGGGCAGCGTCCCGCCGAGGAGGCAGGTGGCGCCGGCCGCGACGGTCTCCGTGACCTGCCGGTGCAGGTTGTCCCGAAGGTCCGCCCGCGCGATCGGACCGACCTGCGTGTCATCCCGCCGGGGGTCGTCCATCCGCAGGGCGGCGAGCCGCGCGCGCAGCGCCTCCACGAGGTCGTCGTGCACGGACCGCTCGACGATGATCCGCTTGGCGGCGATGCACGACTGGCCGGCGTTGATGATCCGAGACAGGGCGAGCACCTCCGCGGCGGCCTCGATATCCGCATCCGCCAACACGATCGACGGGTCCGAGCCGCCCAGCTCCAGCACCGCGGGCTTGATCTCCGACGCCGCGACCGACGCCACCGCGGCACCGCCGCGATCGGAGCCGGTGAACGAGACCGCGCGGATCCGCCGGTCGCGGATCACTCCCGCCACGTCGGGCGTCGCCACCGGCAGGGAGGCGAAGACCCCGTCGGGCGCCCCGACCGCGCGGAACGCCCCGGCGATCGCAGCGGCGCAGCCGGGAACGTGGGGATCGTGCTTCATGACGGCGGTGTTGCCCGCCATCAGCGCCGGCGCACAGAACCGGAAGGCCAGCCAGAAGGGGGCGTTCCACGGCAGCACGCCGAGCACCGGCCCCAGGGGGAGGTACTGGACGTAGCTGGACGTGGCGTCGGATTCGACGTACTCGGTGGCCAGGTACTGCTCGCCGTGATCGGCGTAGTGCTCGGCCGCCCAGGCGGCCTTGACCACCTCTCCGCGCGCCTCGGTGATGGGCTTGCCCATCTCCTCGGTCATCACGTACGCGTAGTCCTCGATGCCGCGGCGCAACTCCGCCCCGACGGCACGCAGCAGCTTCGCGCGCTCATCGAAACCCGCGCGGCGCCACTCCCCGTAGGCGGACTCCGCGCGCTCGAGCACGGTCTCGATCTCCGCCGGGCCGGCGGCCGGTACCTCGCGGACGGTCTCCCCCGTCGAGGGGTCGATCGCGGTCAGCATCACGGTCATGGCAGTACCTCCGTCTCCGTCGTCTCCTGCTGCGGCGCATCGTCGAGCGCGGCGCCGTTCACCCCGGCCACGGCCGGGGTCCCGGCGCCGTCGTGCACGGTGAAGTCCTCCTCGAGTGTGAAGAACGACTCGCAGCCGTCGTCGGTGATCCGGATGGTGTCCGAGATGCCCACGGTCTTATCGCCGTCGACACCCCACATCCACGGGATCACGTGGAACGTCATCCCCGGCTCCAGCGCGGTGAAGTCGCCGGGGTTGAGGCTGAGGATGTACCCCTCGTCCCACGACGGCGGGAAGGCGATGCCGATGGAGTAGCCCGACCGGGTGACCAGACGCGCACCGACGGTGTTGTCGGAGATGATCCGCCGGACGAGGGAGTCGGCGTCGGAGACCGTCATCCCGGGACGCATGAGCGCCTTCAGCTCGGACAGAGCGAGTTTCATGCGCTCCTGCGCCTCGTACATGGTCGGCGAGAGCTCGCCGTTGACCGCCGTGCGCATGAGGGCGGCGTGGTAGCGGCGGTAGCACCCGCCCACCTCGAGGAAGACGTGCTCGCCGGGCTCGATCGTGCGCCCCTCCCACGTCGCGTGGCCGATCATCGACCGCGGCCCCGACGCGACGTACGGCATGACGGCGGGGAACTCGCCGCCGGCACGGAACATGGCGGCGCTGATCGCCGCCGCCACGTCGTTCTCCGTGTTGCCGGGAACCGCGGCCTCCAGCCCGGCCGCCATGCCGGCCTCCGCGGCGCGGGCGGCCCTGCGCATCACCGCGATCTCGGCGTCGGACTTGGTCGCGCGGCCCGCTTCCACGATGCCGAAGCAGTCCATGAGCACACCCTGCTGGAAGGACGTGTGCACGCGGTCCTGCTGGTAGGCCGGGAAGAAGTAGCTGTTGCGCTCGTAGCCCACGCGTTTCGTTCCGAGTCCGCCCTCCTTGAGGGTGAGCACCAGCTCCTGGATGGCGTCGCCGGTGTCGGGGTAGGGCCGAGTGCGTTCCACCCAGGTCCGCGCGATCACGTTGGACTCCTCCATCGCGCGGGTGATCATCACCGGCTCGTCGTCGAGGGGCACCACCAGCGCCTGGAAGAAGGAGTAGCCGGTGGTCTGGTAGTCGGTGAGGTACATCAGGTTCTCGGGATCGGTGATGACCACCGCATCCAGGCCGCGCTTGTCCATCCGCTCCCGCAGCTCGGTCAGCCGCCGCTCGTACTCCGCGGGCGGGAAGGTCATGTCGTCGCGCCGCCTCATCGCGCCACCTCCGTCACGGCCCGCTCGAGGATGTCCAGCCCGGCGACGAGATCCTCGTCGGGGATCGTCAGCGGCGGAATCAACTTCAGCACCCGGCCGCCGCTGCCACAGGGTCCGATGAGCAGGCCGGCGTCGAAACTGGCCGACTGCACGGCCTTGGCGAACGCCCCGTCGCCCGTGTCGAGCGCCTGCATCATGCCCTTCCCGCGGACCTCCCAGTCACGATCCGGGTGGGCCGCGGCGATCGCCGCGAGCCGCTCGCGCATCGTCTCCCCCTTGGCCGCGACGGCGGTCATCAACTCGTCGTCGGCGAAGTAGTCCAGGGCGACGGTGCCCGCGACCATCGACAGGCCCTGTCCGCGGAACGTGCCGGTGTGCGCGCCCGGCGACCAGTGCGCGTCGACCGCGGGTTTGTTGAGGTTCATGGCGATCGGCGTGCCGTAGCCGCCGAGCCCCTTGGCGAGGGTGATGACGTCGGGATCGAGGCCGTAACCGTCGAAGCTGAAATAGCTTCCGGTCCGCCCGCACCCGGCCTGGATGTCGTCGATGATGAACAGGGCGCCGGTCTCCCGGGCGAGATCCTGCACAGCGTGCAGCCACTCCGCACTCGCGACGTTGACGCCACCCTCGGCCTGCACCGCCTCCACGAGAAAGGCAGCGGGCGGAGTGTGCCCGCTGGACGGATCCGCCAGGGCGGCCGCGTAATCCGAGAGTGCGGTCTTGCCGCCGGGCGCCGTCTCGAAGGGGAGCCGCACCACGTCGCGCAACGGCACTCCCGCCCACTGCCGGAATGCCTGGTTGGCCGTGGCGGCGAGCGCCCCGAGCGTCATGCCGTGGAAGCCGTGGCTGAACGCCACCACCTCGCGGCGCCCGGTGGCGAGGCGGGCCAGTTTGAGCGCCGCCTCCACCGCATTGGTGCCGGTGGGGCCGGTGAACTGCATGCGGTGGTCCATGCCGCGGGGCGCGAGGATCACGTCGTGGAACCGGGTGAGGAAATCACGTTTGGTGGTGGTGTAGGTGTCCAGGCTGTGCGCCACGCCGTCGGCCTCGAGGAAGTCGATCATGGCGCGCTTCATGTTCGGGTTGTTGTGCCCGAAGTTGAGGACGCCCGCGCCCGCGAAGAAGTCGATGTAGCTCTTCCCCGCCTCGTCCACCTGGCGGGCGTTGGACGCGGACGCGAAGACCGTGGGGAAGTTCCGGCAGTAGCCGCGGACTTCCGATTCCCAGTTCTCGAAGGCGGCAGTATCCATGCGAATCCCTTTCGTTCCGTGCGACTCTCTTCTGGTCAGGGCGGCTCCGGCGCCCCCGCGAGACCCACCAGCAGGCGCGCGGCGGGATCGAGCAGGGCATCGTCGAAGTCGTATTCGGCGCTGTGCAGCGGCGCCGTCGTGCCGGAACCGAGGAGCGCGAACGCCCCCGGGATCCGCTGCAGGTAGTAGCTGAAGTCCTCCGAGGCCAGCACGGGGGTCGCGGCGCCCCGCTCGGCCCAGTCGGCGCCGAACACCGTCGTCAACCGTTCCCGCACTTCGGCCGCCGGGCCGGGGTGGTTGACGGTGGCCCCGTAGCGCACGGTGGTCCGGACCTCGGCGCGCACGCCGTGGGCAGTGGCGGTGGCGGTGGCGATCTCGTCGATGAGGGCGAAGACGTGCGCGCGCGCGTCGTCGTCCGCCGCCCGCACGCTCCCGGCGATCCGCGCCGCGTCCGGGGTGACCGTTGCGGCGCTGTCGGCGAGCAGCGACGTCACCGCCACGACGGCGGCCTGCTGCGGCGAGGTGCGGCGCGCGACGATCTGCTGCAGCGCGACCACGACGGCCGCCGCGGCGAGCACCGGGTCGCGGGTGGCCTCCGGCTGCGAGGCGTGACCGCCGCGGCCGATCAGCTCGACCTCGAAGGTACCGTTCGCGGACATCACCGGGCCGTCGGGACAGAGAGCGCGACCGAACGGTAGTCCGGGCCAGTTGTGCCAGCCGAAGACGGCGTCCACGCCGTCGAGCGCACCGTCGGCGATCATGCCGCGCGCGCCGTGCCCGCCCTCCTCGGCGGGCTGGAACAACAGCGACACCGGGCCCGGGAGGTCCGCCGCATGGGTGTGGAGCCACCGGGCCGCGGCGAGCAGGGCGGCCGTGTGGCCGTCGTGCCCGCAGGCGTGCATGACGCCCTCGGTCGCGGAGGCGTACGGCAGGCCGGTGGCCTCGGGGATCGGCATGGCGTCGAGGTCGGCACGCAGCGCCACATGCCGGCCGGGCGCGTCCGGCGCCAGGCGGACGACGGTGCCCGTCTCTGCGCAGGGCCGCCACGCGAGGCCGAACGCATCGAGTTCGGCGCGCACGGCCGTGGCGGTGTCGCGCTCCGCCCAGGCGAGTTCCGGGCGGCGATGGAGTTCACGTCGGAGTTCGGTGGCCCGGGCGACGGTCTCGGCCCAAGAAGCGTTCATCGGACCTCCTCGGATGGGTGTCCGTTTCGGTCTCTTTCAACGTACCGTGATCCGACGAAGGACGCGCGAGCATCAGCCGAATGGCGGATGTGCGGCGGGCCACGGCTGCCTACCGTGAATCCTCATGGGGCACGGGGCACACACGAAGGACGCGCGCCTGCGGGCGGCCCTGCCACCCGAGCTCTACCGCGTCCTGCACCTGCGGCTCGTCCAGCGGCGCACCGTCGAGGAAGCGGCGGCCCTGCTGCGGATCACACCGCAAGCGGTACGGCTGCGGCAGCACCGCGCGCTCGAGCGGATCCGCGCCGGACTCTGACGCTCCGCACGTGCTCCGGCCGCCGGCGGCCGTCAGAGCCCGCGGGCGATCAGCTCCTTCATGATCTCGTTGGTACCGCCGTAGATCTTCTGCACGCGGGCGCCCGCGTAGAGCTGGGCGATGGGGTACTCCATCATGTAGCCGTAGCCGCCGAAGAGCTGGAGCACGCTGTCGACGACGCGGCACTGCATGTCGGTGGCCCACAGCTTCGCCATCGACGCCGTCGCCGCATCGAGCGTGCCGTCGATCGCGCGGCCGATGCAGTGGTCGATGAGGGTGCGCCCCGCGAAGACCTCGGTCTTGGCCTCGGCGAGCACGAACCTGGTGTTCTGGAAATCCGCGATGGGGCGGCCGAAGGCTGTGCGCTCCTTGGTGTACGCGATCGCCTCGAGCACCGCCTTCTCGGCCGCGTCGACGCCGCCGATCGCGATGCTGAGGCGCTCGCGCGGCAACTGCCGCATCAGCTGGTAGAAGCCCTGCCCCTCGACCCCGCCGAGCAGGTTCTCCGCGGGAACGCGCATGTCCGTGAAGGACAGCTCCCGCGTGTCCTGGCCGTGCTGCCCGATCTTCTTGAGCACGCGGCCGCGCTCGAAGCCGGGGAGGTCCTTCGTCTCCGCGACGATGAGGGAGATGCCCTTGGCGCCCTGGCTCGGGTCGGTCTTCGCCACGATGATGAGCAGGTCGCAGTGGCTGCCGTTGGAGATGAAGGTCTTGCTGCCGTTGATCACGTACTCGTCGCCCTCGCGGACGGCGGTGGTGCGCACGGCCTGCAGGTCCGAGCCGGTGCCGGGCTCCGTCATCGCGATGGCCAGGACGGCCTCGCCGGAGGCGGCCTTCGGCAGCCAGCGCGCCTTCTGCTCCTCGGTGCCGCAGTCGTCGATGTAGTGCGCGCAGATGGTCGAGTGCACGCCGTAACCGAAGGCACCGTCGCCCGAGAGGACGAGCTCCTCCAGCACGACGGTGTCGTGCCCGAAGTCGCCGCCGGCACCGCCGAGGGCCTCGGGGAGTTCGGTGCACAGGAGCCCCGCAGCGCCCGCCTTGTTCCAGAACTCGCGGTCCACCTGGTGCTGCTCCGCCCAGCGCTCCTGGTTCGGGGTGGCCTCGCGGCGGAAGAACTCGGCGGCGTGCTTACGCAGCTCCGTGTGCTCGGGCGTCTCCCAGGCGGGGCGGTAGTCGGGGAACAGTGCGGTCATGGGCGGCCTCTTCTCGTAGACGGCGCGGCGAGCAATACATTTGTATAGTCCACGATGCGTGTGTACAGCGCAAGACCGGGCCCGCTAGGATCACGCAGGTGGAAGGGACCCCCGAGACCGACCTCCCCGCGACGAACGACGACCTGACCGCGAAGGCCCGGATCCGCAACGCGGCACTCGATCTGTTCGCCGCGCACGGGGTGAGCGCCGTCTCGCTGCGCGCCGTCGCGGCACGGGCCGGGGTCACGGTCGGCCTGGTGCAGCACCACTTCACGACGAAGGACGGCCTCCGGGGCGCCGTCGAGGGGCAGATCGTCGACTACCACGCGCAGGCCATCGCCCGTGTTCCCGACGAGGGGCCGCCCGCCGAGGTGGCGGCGGCGCGCGACGCCTCCGTCCGCGCGATGCTCGCCCGGCACCCCGCCGTCGTCGACTACCTGCGCCGGTCCTTCCTCGACCCGGCCGGGTCCGAGCTGCTCATCCGGCTCACCGACCTGGGCCGCAGCGAGGTCGTCCGGCTGCGCGCCGCGCACCTCGCCTCCACCGACCGGCCGGAGCCCGACCAGGTGATCGGCCTGATGGTGCGGCAGCTGGGCGCCCTGTTCCTCCAGCCCCTCGTCGACGCGATGTGGGAGCACGTGCGCGAACCGGGAGCACCGTCGGACGCCAAGCCCCGGCTCACGGTGGGCACCGAACCGGGGCGGCCCGACGCCCCGTCCGTGTGACGAAGACGAGGTCACAGCAGCCTCAAGCTCAGCATCGACTCAGGTTGGGCGCGGTAATCTGATGGGCGATGTCCGAGACAACTCTTCCCTATCTGCCCATCTCGACGCGCAAGCTGGTGGGCTGGTCGCGCACCACGCCGATCGAGGGCCACGTGCTGTCCACGCCCGACGTGGACCAGATCGCCAAGGCCGTCGCCGTCGTGGCCGACGCCGAGGCCGACAAGCCCGCCTACCTGCGCCGCGGCGTGATCGCGCGCGGCCTGGGCCGGTCCTACAACGAGTCCGCGCAGAACACCGGCGGCCTCACGATCGACATGACACCGCTGAACGCCATTCACGAGATCGACGCCGAGAGCGCCGTCGTGGACGTGGACGCCGGCGTCGACCTCGACACACTGATGCAGGCGGCGCTGCCGTACGGCCTGTGGGTGCCCGTCCTCCCCGGCACGCGCCAGGTGACGATCGGCGGCGCCATCGCGCACGACATCCACGGCAAGAACCACCACAGCCAGGGCTCGTTCGGCAACCACGTGCTCGAGATGTCGCTGCTGACCGCCGACGGCAAGGTCCTCACGCTCACCCCGCAGGGCTCCTCCGACGATCCCGACGGTGAGCTGTTCTGGGCGACCGTCGCCGGCGTCGGCATGACCGGCATCATCCTGCGCGCCAAGATCCAGATGAAGCGCACCGAGAGCGCCTACTTCATCGCCGACACCGAGCGCACCAACTCGCTGCAGGAGACCATCGACCTGCACCTGCAGGACGGCTTCGAGGACGGCTACGAGTACGCCTCCGGCTGGTTCGACGCGATCAGCGCGCCGCCGAAGCTCGGACGCGGCACCTTCTCCCGCGGCAACCTCGCGACGCTCGACGAGCTGCCGGAGAAGTACCGCAAGGACCCGCTGAGCTTCAACAACAAGCCGCTGATCAGCTTCCCCAACATCTTCCCCAACGGGCTGGCCAACAAGTTCGACTTCTCGCTCGTCGGCGAGGCCTACTGGCGCGCCGGGCCGCCCAGCCAGGGCAAGGTGAAGAACCTCGCCGGCTTCTACCACATGCTCGACGTGTTCGGCGGCTGGAACAACGCCTACGGCCGCACCGGCGGCTTCTGCCAGTACCAGTTCATCGTGCCCACCGGTAACGAGCCCGAGTTCATCAAGCTCATCGAGGACATCCAGGCCTCCGGGCACGTCAGCTTCCTCAACGTGATCAAGCTGTTCGGGGACGGCAACCAGGCCCCGCTGAGCTTCCCGTTCAAGGGCTGGAACGTGTGCCTCGACTTCCCCGTGAAGCGCGGCCTCGCCGAGTTCCTCAACGAGCTCGACGTGCGCATCATGGCCATGGGCGGCCGCCTGTACACCGCGAAGGACTCCCGCACCACCGCGGAGCGCTTCCACGCCATGTACCCGCAGATCGACGACTGGATCGCGACCCGCCGCCGGATCGACCCCACCGGAGTCTTCATCTCCGACCTCGGCCGCCGCCTCGAACTCGCCTAAGACCGTAAGGAAAGCAGTCTCATGATCAACGCCGTCGGCGTTCCCCAGTCCATCCTGCTGCTCGGCGGCACCTCCGAGATCGGCCTGTCGATCGTCGAGGAGTACCTCGCCAAGGGCACCCAGCGCGTCGTGCTCGCCGCGCTGCCGAACGACCCGCTGCGCGAACAGGCAGTCGCCCAGGTCGAGGCCGCCGGCGCGGCCTCGGTCGAGGTCATCGACTTCGACGCGACCGACTTCGACGGGCACGCCAAGACCATCGACGCCGCCTTCGCGAACGGCGACATCGACGTCGCGATCGTGGCCTTCGCCCTCGACTTCGACGCCGAGGAGCTGTGGCAGAACCAGCGCAAGGCCGTGCTCCTCGCGCAGGTCAACTACACCGGCGCCGTCTCGGTCGGCGTGCTCCTGGGCCAGAAGATCAAGGAGCAGGGCCACGGCCAGATCATCGCGATGAGCTCCGTGGCGGGCCTGCGCCCGCGCCGCAGCAACTTCGTCTACGGCTCCTCCAAGGCCGGCTTCGACGGCTTCTACCTCAACCTCGGCCAGGCCCTGGAGCCCTTCGGCGGCTCCGTCCTGGTGGTCCGGCCGGGCATGGTGCGCACCAAGTTCTCCGCGCACGTCAAGGAGGCGCCGCTGACCATCGACAAGGACGTCATCGGCAAGCTCGCCGTCGACGCCGCGATCAAGGGCAAGTCGCTGGTGTACGCCCCCGCGCCGTGGGGTTTCGTCAGCTTCGGCCTGAAGAACATCCCGCAGCCGATCTTCAAGCGGCTCCCCATCTAGGGGGCGCGTCCGATTCCCCGCACCACCCTCTACGCTGGCCCGTGTGACTGACACGCGCACCGTCGACGCCCCCGAGGCCCCGACTGCACCGTCGCGGGCCGGGGACCTCGCCCTCGACCTCGCCGCCGCCGCGATCCTCGCGGCGGCGGTCGGCGTCGTCGGCTGGTTCGCCATCAGCACGGTCGAGTGGCCGGCGTACAGCAGCTCCAACGTCACCCGCGCCTTCTCCACCGTCTTCCAGGTCGTCGCAATCGTCGTGCTCGCCGGGTGCGCCGTGCTCCTGTCGCGGACCGTCCCCGCCTGGCAGGCCCGCCTCGCGCGCCTGCTCTCCTTCGCGACCGTGGCCGGCTTCGTCACCGTGACCCTGGCGCTGCCGCTCGGCGGCACCTCGCTCTACCTCGGCGGCATCTCCGTCGACCAGCAGTTCCGCACCGAGTACCTGACCCGGTTCACCTCGTCGCCGCGGCTGGCCGATATGACCTACATCGACATGCCGCCCCTGTACTCCCCCGGCTGGTTCTGGCTGGGCGGGCGGTTCGCGAAACTCTTCGGCATGGAGGGGTGGGCCGCGTTCCAGCCCTGGTCGATCATCTCCCTGGCCGTCGCCGCCGCCGTCGCGCTGGCCCTGTGGCTCATCGTCGTCGGGCCCGCCCGCGCCATCGCGGCCACCCTCGCCACCACCGTCGCGATGCTCCTCTACGGCTCCGCCGAACCCTACGGCGCGGCCGTCGCGATCCTGCTGCCGCCCGCGCTCATCCTCGCCTGGACCGCGATCCTCCGCGGCCGGCGGGGCGCGCTCGTCCTCGTCGGGGTGTACCTCGGCGTCGCGGTCTGGTTCTACACCCTCTACCTGGGCGTCGCGGCGTTCACGATCGTGCTCATGGGCGTGGTCGCGCTGGCCGCCAGGTGGATCCGCGAGCGCCGCATCGAGTGGCGCTACCCCGCGCGCGTGGCGGCGATGGGCGTCATCGCCATCGCGATCGGCCTCCCCGCGTACGGCCCGTACCTGTGGCGGGCGTACCGCGACGGCACCGACTCCAAGGGCTCCGCCTTCCACTACCTGCCCGAACAGGGTTCGGTGCTCTCGTTCCCCATGCTGCACTTCACGCTGCTGGGCGCGCTGGGCATGATCGGCGTCGTCTGGATCCTGGTGAAGGCCCGCTCCTGCCCCTCCGCGCAGGCACTCGGCCTGGGCATCGCCGGCTCCTATCTCTGGGCCCTGCTCTCGATGGCCGTCTCCCCCATCGGCACCACGCTGCTCGGTTTCCGCACCGAGCCGGTCCTGCACATCCTGCTCGCCGCCGCGGGTGCGCTCGGCGCCGTCACGATGGTCGGCGCGCTCGGCGACGGCTACCCCCGCTACCGCGACGCGGGCGTCGTGCTCGGCGCGCTCGCCGCGATCGGTGTGGCGCAGACGATCCCCGCCCAGCTGGCCGGGGAGATCGCGGTCGCGTACTCCGACACCGACGGCCACGGCGAGCGCGGCGACCGCAGGCCCGCGGGCGCGGAATCGTCGTACAAGGACGTGGACGCCGCCATCCTCGCCGGCACCGGCAGGCCGCGGACCGACACGGTCGTGCTCACCGCCGACTACGGCTTCCTCGCCATCTACCCGTACTGGGGCTTCCAGAACCTCACGTCGAACTACGCGAACCCCCTGGCGCACTTCACCGCCCGGTCCGCGGCCATCGAATCGTGGGCGAAGCTGGAGACGCCCGATGAGCTGGTGAAGGCCCTCGGCGAGACGCCCTGGCGCGCCCCGGACGCCTTCGTCTTCCGACGGTCCGCCGACGGCCTCTCGCTGCGCCTCGCCGAGGACGTGTACCCGAACGACCCGAACGTGCGCCGGTACACCGTCGTGTTCCCCGAGAAACTGTTCGAGGACCCCCGATTCACCGTCACCGAGACGGGCCCGTTCGTCGTCGTCGTGAGGAAGTGACCATGTCCCTCTCCCGGTCCGTGCGCGACATCATGCAGCGCCGCAGCCTGCTGCCCGATCCGATCGACACCGCGCTCTCCGGCCGGGGCCGCACGCTGCGCGGCCTCCGCATCGTCGTGACCGGGGCGTCGGCGGGCATCGGCCGCGAGGCCGCGCTGCAGCTCGCCGAGCGCGGCGCGCACGTCATCGCGGTCGCGCGGCGCGAGCCCGAGCTCGAGGAGCTGTGCGCGGTGACCGGCGGCGAGTACCGCATCTGCGACCTCACGGACACCTCGTCGATCGACGGGCTGCTGTCGGACCTCGGCGAGGTGGACGTGCTGGTCAACAACGCAGGACACTCCATCCGGCGGACCATCGCCGATTCCACGGAGCGCTTCCACGACTATCAGCGCACGATGAACCTCAACTACTTCGCCGCCGTCCAGCTCTCGCTGGGCGTGCTGCCGGGGATGATCGAGCGCGGCCGCGGCCAGATCGTCAACGTGTGCACCTGGGGCCTGCTCGCCAACACCTTTCCGAAGTTCTCGGCGTACGCGGCGTCGAAGAGCGCGCTGGCGATCTTCGGGCGGAGCCTGAACGCCGAGCGCCCGCACCCCGGCGTGCGCGCGACGAACGTCTACTTCCCGCTGGTCCGCACCGAGATGATCGCCCCCACCGCCGAATACGCGGGCGCCTCGGCGCTCGAACCGGACGAGGCCGGCCGGTGGATCGTCCGGGCCGTGACGCACCAGCCCGTCGAGGTCTCGCCCGCCGCGCTGCGCGCGCTGCTTCCCGTCGTGGACCTGCTGTCGCCGTCGACCTCCGACCGCACGATCTCGTCGCTGACCTGAGCGGTTCCGTCGCGATCCCACCGTTTACCCGACGTAACTTTGATTTGCCTCACCTAATACAGGCGGTACGCTTCGGCGCGTGATGAAACGATCCTTCGCCCGCCGGCTCGCGCCCGCGGTCGTCCTGCTGGCCGCCACCGTCGGCATCAGCGCGTGCTCGAACTCGAACGACGACGCCAAGACCCCCGGGAACACCGAGGTCGCCACCGGCGGCGAGCGGTTCGGCACCGCCGACGCCGAGACGGCGAAGCTGGGCACCGACGCGGCGCCCGGCGTCTTCCCCCGCACCGTCAAGCACGCGCGCGGCGTCACCGAGATCCCGAAGAAGCCCGAGCGCGTCGTCGTGCTCGACAGCGGCGAGCTGGACTCCGTGCTCACCCTCGGCATCAAGCCGGTCGGCATGGTCGAGACCGACGGCGCCAGCCCCGTCCCGACCTACCTCGCCGACAAGGTCCAGGGCGTCGAGACCGTCGGCAAGAACACGAGCCTGAACCTCGAGGCCATTGCCAAGCTCAAGCCCGACCTCATCCTGGGCAGCGAGCTGCGCATCTCCAAGCAGTACGACAAGCTGGCCGCGATCGCGCCGACCGTCTTCTCCATCCGCCCCGGCTTCCCGTGGAAGGAGAACTTCCGGCTCATCGGCGCCGCGGTCGGCGAGGAGACGAAGGCCAAGGACGCCCTGAACTCGTACGCGGACAACGCGAAGGCGCTCAGCGCGAAGTTCACCGGCCAGAAGCCGACCATCTCCCTGGTCCGGTTCATGCCCGGCAAGCTGCGCCTGTACGGCAACAAGTCGCTCATCGGCGTGATCCTGCAGGACGCGGGCCTGCCGCGCGCCGGCAACCAGGGCATCGACGAGCTGGCCACCGAGATCTCGCTCGAGAACCTCTCGCAGGCCGACGGCGACTACATCTTCTACTCCAGCTACGGCAAGCCCGAGAACACCGGCGAGACCGCGGCCCTGGCGAACCCCGCGTGGTCCCAGCTCAGCGGCGTGCAGAAGGGCAAGGCCTTCCGCGTGGACGACGACGTCTGGTACCTGGGCCTCGGCCCGACCGGCGCCAACCTCATCGTCAAGCAGCTGGGCGAGTACCTGGCGAAGTAGGCGGCACACGCGCTGAAATGTGCGCCCCACCGGCACAGGGTCCGCATCACCGCAGGTCGTGAGACGGCCGCGCCGTCCCGACGCACATTTCAGCGCGCACCGCTCCGCGCCCCGGCACGCAGCCGCCGCCGAGCGGTTACCAGTGTTACGCGTGTTGTTCATGTGTCTCATGTGATTTGTGTCTAGGGTCTCTACCCATGACCACACGCCGGGGATTCCTGCGCGCGGGCGCCGTCGCCGCGCTCGCCACCGCCACCGCCGCCGCGACCGGCCGCATCGCCCACGCCCTGCCCGGCACCACGGTCGCCGGGAACATCACCGGCACCACCCTCGAGCGGGTGAGCGTGCCCGGCCAGCCCCGGGCCGGCGGCTACCGCCCCCTGGTCGACGGTGCCGGCTGGCCCCTGTACGTGCGCCAGGAACTGGCGACCGCCGGCGGCACCCGCGAGGCCACCCGCGCCCCGCTGGCCTCCTTCGTGCAGCTCACCGACATGCACATCGTCGATGCGCAGAGCCCCGCCCGGTTCGAGTTCGTCCACCCGTTCCAGGCACCGGCCTTCCGACCGCAGGAGACCCTGACCACGCAGGGCGCCGTCTCGCTCGTCGAGCGGATCAACGCGATCGGTGCCGGCCCGTTCACCGGTCGCGCCTTCGACTGCGTCATCACCACCGGGGACAACACCGACAACCGCGAGTTCGCCGAGCTCACCTGGTTCCAGACCGTGCTCTCCGGCGGCACCGTCATCCCCAACACCGGCGCCCCCGACCGCTTCGAGGGCCTCCAGGCGCACGGCGCCGCACTCTACTGGCAGCCCGAATCCCCGTACTGGGACATGTACAAGGACAAGGGCTTCCAGCAGATCCCCGGTTTCCTGCGCGCCGCCATCGGCGCCCACACCAGCCCCGGCCTGCGGATGCCCTGGTACGCCGTCGTCGGCAACCACGACGACAGCCTGCTCGGCACCCTGCCCAACGGCATCGCGGACTGGCTCTACCTCTCCCCCGTCAAGCTCGACATCCCGCACACCGACCCCGCGGCCCTCGCCATCGCGCGCGCCCTCACGACGGACCCCGCGCAGGTGGGGCCGATGCTCACCAAGCTCAAGCTCTCCGGGCCGGTGATCCCCGTGACCGTCGACGCCAAGCGCGCTCCGTTCAGCCCCCGCGACTTCGTGCGCCGGCACTTCGACCCCGCGGTCACCGGGCCCGGCCCCGTCGGCCACGGCTTCTCCAGCCCGGACGGCCCCACCTGGTACACCTTCCAACTCGCGCCGGGCGTGCTCGGGATCGCCCTCGACACCACCAACAACCTCGGCATCGCCGAGGGCACCATCGGGGAGAAGCAGCTGGCCTGGCTCGTCGCGCAGCTCAAGGCCCGCCCCGACCAGTTGGTCATCGTGTTCAGCCACCACACCTCACGGTCGATGACCGCCAAACTCCCCGACCCCGAGGAACCGGGCGAGAAGCAGTACGACGGCGGGGTCCTCGTGAAGACGCTCACCGACCACCCGAACGTCATCGCCTGGGTGAACGGCCACACCCACAAGAACGAGATGATCCCGCACGCCGGCCCCACGCCGAAGCAGAGCTTCTGGGAGATCAACACCGCCAGCCACGTCGACTTCCCGCAGCTGGCCCGGATCATCGAGGTCGCCGACAACCGCGACGGCACGCTCAGCCTGTTCACGCCGCTCATCGAGGCCGCGAGCCCGGCCACGGCGAACCCGTCGGACCTGAGCGCGAAGGGCCTCGCCAGCCTGTACCGCGAGCTCGCGTACAACGACATCCACCGCGACGACGAGCTCCTGGGCGCCGAGGCCGACCGCAACTGCGAGCTGCTCCTCCCCCACCCGCTGCGCTGAGCGTCGCCGGACGACGCCGCTCCGTCCTACAGCCCGCGGGCGGCGAGAGCCTCACCGAGCAGGTCAGCGTCGCGGATCAGGCGGACCAGCACCGTCGGGAGGACCCGGACCAGCGACGCGCGCTGCCCTCGCGCCCACGCGGCCTCGCGGGTCTGCCGGACGACGGCGATCACCGTCGGGATGGAGCGGATCGTCAGCGCGACCAGCAGCTCCACGCGCCAGCCGAGGACCCGCCCCGCGAGCGCCGCGAGGTCGCTCGCGCGGGTGGTGAACACCAGCAGGTTGCCCGCGAGCACGCCCACCACGAGCTGCCCGACGGGACCGACGGCCGCGCGGGCACCGTCGGAAAGCCCCTGACTGAGCAGGTAGAACGCGGTGAGCACCACCGCGAACACCAGCGCCGGGCGCAGCGCCCGCCACAGGTGCACGGGGCGCAGCCGAGCCACCGGGAAGAACGCGGCCACGACCAGCGCGGAAACGGCGAGCGGCACCGGGCGCGGCAGGATCGCCAGGAACGTCACCAGCGCGAGCATCGCCACCAGCTTCACCGCGGCCGGCGTGCGATGCAGCGGCGAGTCGCGCGGGACGTAGCGGCCGAGCATCAGCGGGCCGCCAGCTCGCGGTAGAAGGCGATCGACTCGGCCGGCGGGCCGTCGTGGACCAGGGCACCGTCGTCCATCACCAGCACCCGGTCGAAGTCGTCGAGCATGTCCAGGTGGTGGGTGAGCAGGATGACCTGCTGCTCCAGCGCGGCGAGCCGGTCCCGCACCTTGAGCACGTTGCGCAGGTCGAGCAGGGTCGTCGGCTCGTCGCAGACCAGGATCTCCGGGTCCGTGACCAGCACCGAGGCGAACGCGAGCATCTGCTTCTGCCCCGAACTCAACAGCTGCGCGGGCGCGTCGGCGTGATCGGCGAGCCCGAACTCGGCGAGCACCGCGGCCACCCGCTCGGCGTCGACGGGCTGCTTCCGGCCCCGGCCGGGCGGGCGCAGCGACAGCGCGACGTCCTCGGCCGGCGTGGGCATGACGATCTGCGCGGAGGCGTCGGCGAACATGAAGCCGACCCGGCGACGCACCTCGGACCGCTTCTTCCGCATGTCCAGGCCCAGGGTCTCGACGGTGCCGGAATCGGGTACGACGAGGCCGTTGAACGTCCGCGCGAGCGTCGACTTGCCGGAGCCGTTGGCGCCGATGATGCCGATCCGCCGCTCCGACAGCTCCGCGGTGATGCCGCGCAGGACGGGGCGGTCGTCGTAGGCGTGGTGGACGTCGTCCAGCCGGATCATGCCCGCTTCTTCGCGACGGCCGGATAGGCCCGCGCGACCGTCACCACGACGAGCGACGTGATGACGACCTTGATCAGGTCGCCGGGGACGAACTGGAATCCCAGCGTGAGCTTGGCGAACAGGCCCGAGCCGGTGCGCCAGCCCAGCCACGGCAGGCCGATGGCGTAGACGATGAGCACGAGCCCGATGATGTTGGCGAGTCCCACCGTGACCGGATTGGTGCGGCCCCAGGTGTCGACGAGCCAGCCGGTGACCAGCGCGCCGACGATGCCCCCGATCAGGAAGCCGCCGGTCGGGCCGGTGAGCACCGCCAGGCCGCCGCGCCCGCCCGCGCCGATGGGCAGCCCCACGACGATGAGCAGCACGTACAGCGCGACCGACGCCCCGCCCCACGGAAAGCCGAGCAGCGACGCGGCCAGCATGAACCCCAGGGTCTGCAGGGTGATGGGCGCGATGCCGCTGATCGTGATGGTGGGCATCGCCAGCACCGCCGTCAGGGCGGTGAAGACGGCGACGAGGGCGAGATCGCGCGGCGTCGCGCGATACGTGGCGGCGTTGAACACGGTTCAAGAAGTAACGGGGCGCTCGGCTAGAGTCAAGTCCGTGGCCATCAACCGCTCCGACGTGCTGACCTCCGCGATCGGCGTCCTCGACCGGTCGGGCCTGCCGGACCTGACGATGCGGCGCGTCGCCGCCGACCTGGGCGTCGCTCCGGGCGCCCTGTACTGGCACATTCCGAACAAGCAGTCGCTGCTCGCCGCGATCGCCGACACCATCCTCGCGGACCCGTCGCTCGCCGCGGCGGCGTCGAAGTCACGGATGCGCTGGGACCGGCAGCTGACCGGGTACGCGCACGCCCTGCGCGCCGTGCTGCGCAAGCACCGCGACGGCGCCGAGGTGGTCTCGGCGTCCCTCGCCTCGCAGCTGGGCACCAGCAACCTGCAGGCGCAGATCGCCGAGATCGCGGCCGCCGCCGGTGCCGGACCCGCGGACGCGAACGCCGTCGCGCTCACGCTGACGCACTTCGTCGTGGGCTTCACCTTCGAGGAGCAGACCCGCGAGGCGATGGCCCGGGCCGGCGCCGCGGCGGGCGAGATCGACCAGACCGCGACGGACCGCGCGTTCGCCGGCGGGGTCGACCTCATCGTCGACGGGTTGCGCGCCCGCACGACGCGCGCCTGAGCGATCAGGACAGGTCGACGGCGCGATCCACGGCGTAGCGGTATCCCGCGATACCGAATCCGGCGATCACCCCGGCGGCTACGGGGGACACGTACGAATGGTGCCGGAAGGCCTCGCGCGCGTGCACGTTGGAGATGTGCACCTCGATGACGGGCACCTCCGGAATGACCAGCGCATCCGCGATCGCGACTGAAGTATGGGTCCACGCTGCCGGATTGATCACGATCGCGGTGAAATTACGTTCGCGTGCGACATCGTGGATCCAGTCCAGCAACTCGGCCTCGTCATTGGTCTGCCGAACGTCCACCTCCGCGCCTCGCGCGGCCGCGGCCCGACGGCATTCGTCGACGACGTCGGCGTACGAATTATTGCCGTAGACCTGCGGCTGCCGAACGCCGAGCAGGTTCAGGTTCGGCCCGTTCAGCACGAGAATGCGGGGTCCCATGCGGTCACAATAGCCGCCTCCGGGACGGAGAAAATGGGATACATGTCCCACGCTGTACGCATCGGACCCGGCGATCATGTAATCTCCCAGTATTCGCAATCTGGAAGGGAGGGCCTCATGACTACGTTCGCGGCCAAGTTGAACCGGCTTTTCGAGGTCGTGCATCCCGCAGACCGGGGGCCCTACACCTCGTCGGAGTTCTGCAGGATGGTCGAGGAGAACGGCGGCAAGCTGTCCGTTCCCTATCTGTCGCAGCTCCGGTCGGGACGCAGCTCGCGTCCCGCGTACGACATGGTGGCGTCGATCGCCCAGACCTTCGGCGTCCGCGCCGAGTACTTCTCGGACCCGCTCTACGAGCGTGAGGTCCTGAGCGATCTGGAGCTGACCCGCGAGCTGCGCGAGTCGGGCATGCTCGAGATGGCACGCCGCTCGACCAAGCTGTCGGCGGACCGTCGGGCAGCGCTCGCCGGTCTCCTCGCCGAGCTCGAGGCCGAGGACGGCAAGGAGGGCTCGGCCTAGGCCGTGCTCCCCCTCCCGGGCCATCGGCCCGACGGGCCGGCAACGGCCCACCCGGGGCTCAGCGCACCCGATCCATCAGGGGCGACGGGGTGTGCTGGGCCCTTTTCGTGATCGCGGCCGTCCACCGCGACGTCCGCCAGCCCGCGGGGGGCTCCAGATCGGCGGCGCGCACGGATCCGTAGGGGGCCTCCCGATCCAGCCACCGGGCCACCGCAGCCGCCCGGTCGACGGGCGGGAGGTCGGACAGCCGCCCCTCCCCGGGGCTGGCGAGCATCGCCCACCCGTCCAGCACGACGACGGCGCGCGCCTCCGCCGTCTCGACCCAGCCGCCGCCCTGCCGGACGATGGCCTCGAGGTCCGGGAACAGCTCCCTCACCTGCTCGTACGCGGGCCGGAAATGAAGCCACTCGCGGGCGGAGATCAGGATCGACGTGAGCCAGGACGCCATCAGCACCAGCGTCCAGCTGGCGAACGCGGCGTCCAGCATGAACCGGTTCAGCCGCAGCACCCACACGCCCACCTGCAACTGCTGCAGAAGGACGCCGCCGGCGATGACGTTCGCGACCGCGACGATCGCGAGGAGCACGCCACCGAGGGCCAGGAGCCGCAGCTGCGCACGGTGCACCCGGCTGCGCCGGGAGACCCGCCACGTGGACACCGCGACGACGAGCGCCGTCACCCCGAGACACGTGTAGATCAGCGCCGTCTCCACGGCGAGCCCGAAGTCGCCGCCGAATCCCAGCCGCGTCGGATCACCCGCGCGGCCCAGTACCGCTCCTCCCACGATCACCAGGCCGACTCCGGCGAGCGGGAGCGCCCACGCCGTGAGGCGGGCGCGGGTCAGCCGGCCGTCGAGCGCGAAGGCGAAGACGAGGGCCCCGAAGCAGGCGACGAGGAGCAGCACCCGCTCGACGGTCACGACCTCGAGCTCGGTCATGCCGAGGCCCACGAGGGCATCGATCGCGACGGGCGTATCGATCGTCACCATCAGGGCCAGCGCGAACGCGGTGAGGAGCGCACCACCGGCGGGCGGGTTCCGGTTCGCCCGCCACCGGCTGAGCCTTTCCAGCGCACCGAGCCAGAGGATCGGTGCGACGAGCGACGCGATCATCCGAGCAGCTCGTCGACCACCGAGTCGACGCGCGTGATCGTGTGCCCCGCCTTGACGCGGCGCACCAGGAGGGTGGCGAAGGACTCCGCCTCGGCCTCGCACCGCGCGGCCCTGCCGCTGTCGGGGTCGGAGGAGCAGCCCTGCTCGTGGCCGAGCACCAGGTGGCCGAGTTCGTGGGCGAGCGTCTGCTCGAAGGTCGCGACGCCGCTCGAGACCACGAGGAGGTCCCGCTCGTCGGAGCGCAACCACATGCCGAAGACGCCGACCGGCAGCGTCATGCGCTGCACGTCGATGCGCCGCCCCAGGTGATCGGCGTACGCGGCGACCACTTCGGCGACGGTTCCGGGGCCCGATCCGGACTGGGGAGTCACGGCACGCACGACGGCGCGCACTGCGCGTGTCGGCCGGTCGGATCCCCTCATGCCCGAAACGATACGTCGGTTCGTCGGCTCGTTGTACACCAAGCCGCTCTTGGAACCGGTTCGCACGGATTCCGCCAGGTCGCGACGTCTAGACTCGCGGGGTGCCCGAACCGTCCGACGCTGCCCGCACCGTCCGTACCACGGCCCGGACCGCCGCACTCACCGGCGTGCTCGGGGTACTGTTCGCGCTGCTCACGCCCTTCATGCCGGTCCAGCAGTCCACCGCGGCGCTCGACTGGCCGCAGCGCGGCTCGCTCGAGGCGGTCACGGCGCCGCTGCTGTCGTACGTGCCGGATAGGATCGACGTCACAGTCCCCTGTTCCGCTATCAGCGGACTTCCCGGGGGCACCGGCACCCTCGTCGCGACGGGTCCGGTCGACTCGCCCGACACCGTCCGGCGCGGCATGACCATCGGCGTCACCACCCTGCCCGACCAGCGTCGCCTGCTGGAGGTCGTGGTCCGCAACACCCCGCTGCTCACGGTGGATGTCGCGGCGCTGGCCGCCCCCGGCTGCGGGGCCATCGTCTTCTCCGGCGACAGCAAGACGGTGAAAGCCCAGGTCACGGGGATCACCGCGCCCGACGGTAGGCCGCTTGCGGGCGGCAAGGACAACGGCTTCGATTACCGCCCGCAGGTCGTGGGGGTGTTCACGGATCTGCACGGCACAGTCACCGACAGCACGAGGATTCAGTTCCGTGCGAATATCGACACGAGGTACTCGACGGTTCCGGCCGCCGCGCGGTGGGTGGTCATCGTCCTCGCGATCGCGCTGATCCTCGCGAGCCTCGTCGCACTGCACCGGCTCGACGTCGCGGCCGACGGCCGGCGGCACCGCCGGATCCTGCCCGCGGGCTGGTGGCGCCCGACCAAGCTCGACAGCACCGTCATCGCCCTGCTGGTCACCTGGCACGTGATCGGGGCCAACACGTCCGACGACGGCTACATCCTCACGATGGCCCGCACCGCGGAGGCCGCGGGCTACACCGCGAACTACTACCGCTGGTACGGCGCGCCCGAGACGCCGTTCGGGTGGTACTACCAGGCGTTCGCGTGGCTCTCGCACCTCTCGACGGCCAGCCCGTGGGTCCGGCTCCCCGCCCTGATCTGCGGCATCGCGACCTGGCTCATCATCAGCCGGGAGGTGGTCCCGCGACTGGGCCGCGCGGCGCGCTCGCCGTTCGCGCTGTGGGCGGCGGCCGGGGTGTTCCTGGTGTACTGGTTCGCCTTCAACAACGGCCTGCGGCCGGAGCCCGTGATCGCGCTGGGCGCGCTGCTCACCTGGTGCTCGGTGGAACGCGCCATCGCGACCGGCCGGGTGCTGCCGTTCGCCGCCGCCGCGGTATTCGCGGGGTGGACGGTCGCCGCCGGGCCGACGGGCATCATGACGGTCGCCGCGCTCCTCGCCGGCGTGCGGCCGGTGGGCCGGCGGATCCTCACCCGCGCCCGCACGAGCGCGGCCGGTTTCCGGCTGACGCTCGCCGCATACGTGGCACCGGTGCTGGCCGCGGGCGTCCTGCTGGTGCCGATCATCTTCTCCAAGCTCACCGCGTCGGCGTTCGTCGACAAGACGCTCATGCAGTCCGACGTGGGCACCGTCGTGGACACCAAGAAGTGGTACAACGAGATCGACCGGTACTCGGCGCTCTTCACGTTCACGGCCGACGGCGGCGTGGCCCGACGGTTCGCGGTCATCGTCACCTTCGCCTGCCTGCTGCTCGCGGGTGCCGTGCTGCTGCGCAAGGGCCGGGTCCCGGGCGCGAGCCTCGGACCGAGCCGCCGGCTGGTGGCCGTCACCCTGGGCGGGCTGCTGCTGCTGATGTTCACGCCCACCAAGTGGACGCACCAGTTCGGCGCCTTCGCGGGCCTCGCCGGGGCACTCGCCGCGCTCGCGGCGATCGCCCTCGCGCCCGCCGCTCTGCGCAGCGCCCGCAACCGTGCGCTCAGCGCGGCGGTGCTGCTCCTGGTGCTCGGATTGTCCTTCAGCGGCCCCAACGGCTGGTGGTACGCGAGCAACTACGGCGTGCCGTGGGGCGAGTCCACGGTGCTCGCGCTGGGCACGGTCTTCTTCGCGGGGGCCGGCGTCGCGCTGCTGGTGGCGGGCTGGCTGCACTTCCACGAACCCGATCCCGCCCCGGTCTCCCCGCGGGCGAAGCGGGTGGTCGACTTCTTCGGCCGCCAGTCGTCGATCACGTGGGCCGCGTGGGTGGTGGTCGTACTGTGCATCGGCTCGATGGCGGCGACGACGGGCATCACCCAGTTCTCCTCCTTCTCCAACGGCAAGGCGAACCTCCGCGCGATCCGCGGCGACGGGTGCAACCTCGCGGATTACGTGCTCACCGAGCCGGACCCCACGTCGGGCCTGCTGCTGCCGCTGGACGGGAACGCGCGCGACGGTCTCGCCGGGCCGGGCACCACCGGCGTCTCGCCCGACGGAGTACCGACCATCATCAACGCCACCACGAGCTCGAACACCGACGACTCGAGCACGTCGCTGGACGCGATGGCCCGGCTGCCGCAGGACACGACCTCGGGCCGCACGTCGACGGCCGGGATCAACGGCTCGCACATGCGCCTGCCGTACGGCCTGGACCCGGCGCGCACGCCGGTGCTCGGCTCGTACTCCCAGGAGGCGCAGCTCAAGGCGCAGGTGGTCACGAAGTGGTACCCGCTGCCGAAGAACGAGGGGGACCGCTCGCTCATCACGCTCTCCGCCGCCGGCAAGTTCACCGACGACGAGCTCTACCTCGAGTACTCCACGGACGCCCCGCGCGCCGGCGCGGAGCCCGCGGTCGCCGGGAAGAAGTCCTTCATCGACATCGGGCCGAAGCCGGCCTGGCGGAACCTGCGCCTGCCGCGCACCGACCTGCCGGCGGACGCCACGGCGATCCGGGTGGTCGCGATCGACGACGACCTGGCGATCGACCACTGGCTGGCGGTGACGCCGCCGCGGGTGTCGAAGCTGGTCACGGCGCAGGAGCTGATCGGTTCCACCGAGCCCGTCCTGCTCGACTGGACGTCCGGCCTCGCGTTCCCGTGTCAGCGCCCGTTCAGCCACAGCAACGGCGTCGCGGAGGTGCCGCAGTGGCGGATCACCCCGGACCAGAACCTCTCGCCGGTCACCACGGAGTGGGAGGGCACGCTCGGCGGCGGCCCGCTCGGCTGGACGCAGATGCTGCTCCAGCAGGAGAAGATCCCCGGCTACCTCCGGGGCGATCTGGGCCAGGACTTCGGCGACGTGATGCGGCTCGTGCCGTACTCGCCGGCACGTGCGGCGGATCTCACACTCGGCACGCGCACCGTCTGGGGCACGCACGTCGAGGCGCCGATCCGCAAGGACCGGACCGATTCCTGACGGGGTTTCCTGACCTGCGGCATCGCACGGACTGAGAATCCGTTAAGCGATCCGGCCTTCCCCGGACGGCGAATCGGTTCTCGCAGCTCTCTCGCATACCATGAGCATCCGTGTCCGTGCCTACCTCCCGCTCCGAGTCGGAGCCCGACCCGCAGCGGCGAGCCGCTACCGCCGCTGGGCGGCGAGCCGCTTCCGCACCGCAGCGCGCAGGCGTGGCCCGCGTCGCGGCGATCGTCGCCGGCGCCGTCGGCCTCCTGCTCTGCCTGCTGACCCCGCTCCTGCCCGTCCAGCAGGCCACCGCCTCGCTCGACTGGCCGCACCTGCGGCCGGGAGCCGAGAGCGCGGAGGTCACGGCCTCCCTGGTCACGCAGTCGCCCGCCGACCTCACGGCGACGGTGCCGTGCGCGGCGATCGCCCGCGTCGCGGACTCCGGCGGCACGGTCCTGTCGACGTTGCCCGCGGGCACGAGCGCGGCCCGGGAACTGGGCCTGAACGTCACGGTCGGGGTGCCGGGACCGGGCCAGGCGGTCACCGTCTCGTCCCGTAACACCGTGATCGCCGCGGCGCCGGTGGACCGGCTGCGCGGCTGCTCCCAGCTGCGGCTGTGGTCCAACCCGGCCGAGGTGGGCGCGCGGTTCGAGGGCATCGACGTGGCGGGCTCGATCCCGACCGAGAACCGGCCCGTCATGGGCGGCGTCTTCACGACGCTGCAGGCGTCCGACGTCGCGGCCGCGGGCCCGGGCCTGCGCCTGCACGCGGACCTCGACACCCGCTTCGAGCTCTCCCCGTCGCCGCTCAAGGCTGCCGCGATCGGTCTGGGGCTGCTCTGCGTGCTCGCCTCGCTGATCGCGCTGTGGCTGCTGGACCGCAACTTCGGCCACCATCGCCGGGCGCCGCGCCGCAGCCTGGGGCAGCTACTGCGCCCCCGGCCCGTGGACGTGGCGGTGCTCGGCGGGTTCGCGCTGTGGACGGTGCTCGGCGCGGGCAGCTCGGACGACGGCTACATCCTGTCGATGGGCAAGGTCGCGCCCGAGGCCGGGTACACGGCCAACTACTACCGCTTCTTCGGCGCCCCCGAGGCCCCGTTCGACTGGTACTACACCTTCCTCTCGCACTGGGGCTCGGTCAGCGCGAACGCCATCTGGATGCGGCTGCCGATGCTGGCCGCGGGCGCCGTCACCTGGCTGCTGCTGAGCCGCGTGCTGCTGCCCCGGCTGGGGCCGGGTGTACGCCGCTATCCGCTGGCGGTGTGGGCCGCGGGAGCGATGCTCCTGGCGTTCTGGTTCCCGTTGGCCTCGGGTCTGCGCTCCGAGCCGATCATCGTGCTCGGCACCATCGTGACCTGGGCCGCCGTCGAGCGCTCCGTCGCGACGCATCGCGCGCTGCCCGCCGCGGTCGCCGCGATGGCGGCGGGCCTCACCCTGGGCCTCGCGCCGCAGGGCGTCGTCGCGGCGGCGCTGCTCCTGGCGTCGTCGGCGGCGGTTCTGCGGGTTCTGGTCGCGCGCCGCCGGGAGGCCGGCCTGGCCGCGCTGGTGCTGCCGGTGCTGGCCGCGGGCGCGGTGATCGTGCCGATCGCCTTCCGCGACCAGTCGCTGGCGTCGGTGGCCGAGGCCATCCGGATCCGCCTGGAGGTGGGCCCCGCCGCGCCGTGGACGCAGGAGTACCTGCGCTTCTTCTTCCTCACGGTCGAGACCACGGACGGCTCGCTGGTCCGCCGCGTGCCCGTCTACCTGTTCATCATGTGCCTGTTCGTGGCCCTGTTCGTGATGCTCCGCGGCAGGCGCATCGCCCGGATCGCGCCGGGCCCGGTGTGGCGCCTGGTGGGCGCGGTGTTCATCGCCGCGGCCCTGCTCTCGCTCACGCCCACCAAGTGGACGGTGCACTTCGGGGTGTACGCCGGGCTCGCCGCCGCACTGGCCGCCGTGACGACGGTGGCGGTGGTCGAGGCCGCGCGCACCTCGATAAGGAACTTCACGTTCTTCCTGTGCGGCATGCTCTTCGCTCTGGCCGCGGCGTTCGCCGGCTTCAACCTGTGGTCCTGGCCCTACCTGTGGGGCGTGCCGTGGTTCGACCGGCAGCCGGAGGTCGCGGGCGTCACGTTCAGCAAGGCCTTCCTGATCCTGGCCGGGTTGGCCGGCGCGCTCGCCGCGTGGCAGCACTTCCGGCTGGACTTCCGCGGCCGCGGCGAGGGCGGCCTGGTGGAGGACGGCACCGTCGACGAGACGGCCCTCGAGGACACCGAGCTCGCGACCCACACCCGGGCCGACCGGGAACAGGCCCTGCGCAGCCGGCGCCGGCTCCAGCTGGCCTCCATGCCGCTCGTCGTCGTGCTGGGCCTGCTGGTGCTGGGCGAGGGCGCGATCTTCGCGAAGGCCTACGCGTCCAACCCGGCGACGTACACGGTCGCCAAGGGCAACCTTGATGCGCTGCGCGGCAAGAGCTGCGGGATGGCGCGCTCCGTGCTCGTGGAGACCGATCCCAACGCGGACATGCTGACCTCCGCCGAGGGCCGCGGGGCCGCCCAGGCGCTGACGGGGCCCGGCACGCACGGTTTCACGCCCGACGGCATCGCGGGCGAGCTCAAGCCGCTGGCGATCAGCTCGGCGCCCGGCCAGATCAACATGGCCTCGCCGATCACCTCGCCGTTCACCTCCACGGCCGCCACGGCGGGCACCGGCGGCGGTACCGGACCGCGCACGATCAACGGCAGCACCGCGGCGCTGCCCTTCGGGCTCGACCCGGCGCGCACCCCGGTGGTCGGCTCCTACGGCCAGAACACGGTGCCCGCAGAGCTGTTCAGCGACTGGTACAGCCTTCCCCCGCGGTCCGCGGACCGCCCGCTGGTGGCGTTCGCCGCCTCGGGCGCGATCGCCTCGGTGGGCCCGACCGGCAAGAAGGAGTACGGCCAGCCCGTCACGCTCGAGTGGGCCGAGCGCCGCGCCGACGGCTCGATCGGGGCGCGCGGGGTCATCGACCCGATCGATCCCGGTCCGAACAAGCCGTGGCGCAACCTGCGCGTGCCGATGGAGGCGATCCCGCCCGCGGCCACCGTGGTCCGCATCCACGTGCGCGACCCGAACCTGGGCGATCAGCAGTGGGTGGGTGTGACACCGCCACGCGTGCCGCGCCTGCGGACCCTGCAGGACGTGGTGGGCGAGACGGATCCCGTACTGCTCGACCTGCTCGTGGGCCAGCAGTTCCCGTGCCAGCGCCCGCTGGCCATCCGCAACGGCACCTACGAGGTGCCGAAGTGGCGCATCCTGCCGACGCGCAAGGACGCGCTCTCCACGTCGTCGACGTGGCAGGCGCGCGAGGCCGGCGGCCTCCTGACGGTGCCGGACACGCTGCTGCGCACGACGACGCTGCCGACGTACATGACGGGGGACCTCACCCGGGACTGGGGCGAGCTGCAGCAGTACACGCCCCTCGCCGACGACGCCCCCGCGGCGGAACTGACGGTCGGCGTCCAGACGCGGTCGGGCTGGTGGCGCCAGGGCCCGATCCGCGCGCTGACCAATCAGACCGTGAAGAACTAGGAATCGATGATGAGCAGCGAGAACTCGACCGCGCCCGCGACGGTGCCGCCGGAGCAGCGCTACGGGAAGTGGCGGATCGTCGCCGCCGTGGCGGGCCTGCTGGGCTTCGTTCTGGCGATCCTCACGCCCTTCCTCCCCGTCAAGGAGACCACCACCGCGCTGCACTGGCCGCAGAACGGGCGGATCTCGAACGTCGAGGCGCCGCTGGTCTCGTACACGCCCGTGCGGCTCGACGTCTCGCTGCCGTGCTCCGTGGTCGACGGGCTGCCGGCGGCCGGGGGCACACTGCTGCGCACGCTGCCCGAGGACGGGCCGCGCCCGGGCCTGCAGGGCCTGGTGATCCGCGCCGACGCCCGGAACGTCATCATCGCCGACCGTGACGTGGCACTCGCGACCGCGAGCCGCGCCGACGTCGCGCGCGCCGGCACCGGCTGCGCCATCCGCTTCGTCTCCACCCCCGAGACGACGACGGCCGAGTTCACCGGCATGCCCGAGGGCTCACAGACCTCCAACCAGCTCTCGAACACCGTCGCCGATCCCAACCTGCGGCCGCAGATCGCCGGCTTCTACACCGACCTCCCCGCGTCGACGCCCGTGGCCGGGATCGACGTGAAGACGCAGGTCGACACCCGGTTCGTCACCACGCCGTCGACCATCAAGCTGATCGCGATCGTGGTGGGCATCGCCTCGATGCTCCTCTCGCTCGTGGCCCTCGGCTTCGTGGACATGCGCGACGGCCGCGGCCACATCCGCTTCATGCCGCAGGGCTGGCTGCGCCCGCGCCCCGTGGACTTCACCGTGATCGCCGTGCTCGGCGTCTGGTGGCTCATCGGTCCGAACACGTCCGACGACGGCTACCAGATCACGATGGCCACGCAGACGAAGTTCAGCGGCTACATGATCAACTACTTCCGCAGCTTCGGCGTGCCGGAGAACCCGGTCGGCTGGAACGACTACCTGTTCACCGCCATCTCGTACGTCACGACGGCGGCGCCCGCGATGCGCCTGCCCGGCTTGGTCCTCGGCCTGCTGACCTGGCTGGTGATCTCCCGCGAGATGATCCCGCGCCTCGGCCGCGCGGTGCGCAACAACCCCGCCGCGCTGTGGGCGGGCGCGGGTGGCTTCCTGCTGATCTGGCTCCCCCTCAACAACGGCCTGCGCCCCGAACCCGCGGTCGTGTTCTTCTCGCTGCTCACCTGGGTGTCGGTGGAGCGCGCGATCGCGACCGGCCGCATGCTGCCGGTCGCCATCGCGGTGCCGTGCGCCGCGCTGTGCGTGGGGGCCGCGCCCGGCGGCCTCATCGCGGTCGCCGCGCTGCTCGCGGCGTCGCGCCAGATCATCACGCGCATCGTCAAGCGCCGCGAGCGCGACGGGCTGCTGCCGATGATCGCTCCCATCCTGGCCTCGGGTATGGCGTACCTGTTCTACGCCTTCTTCACGCCGACCTTCTCCGCGCTCCGCGAGGCGATCTCGGTCAAGACCGTCACCGGTCCCACGCTGGACTGGTACGAGGAGGGGGTCCGGTACTACTACCTGATGCTCGAGACCGAGGACGGCTCAGCGGTGCGCCGCATCGGCGTTCTCACCGCGTTCCTCTGCCTGCTGACGGTGCTGACGTTCATGCTCCGGCGCAGGCGCCCGGCGGGCATCTCGGCGGGTCCGGTGTGGCGGCTCATGGCGGTCTTCTTCGCCACCGTGGTGCTGCTGGCCTTCACCCCGACCAAGTGGACGCACCACCTGGGCCTGTTCGCCGGTTACGCCGCGGGCATCGCTGCCGTCGCGGCGACGCTCACGATGGCGCCGATGATGCGCTCCAAACGCAACCGCGTCTTCTTCGCAGCGGCCGCGCTGTTCGTGGCGGCCATCTCGTTCGCGGCGCGCGTGGGCTACTACTGGGTGGGCACCTACGGCATCCCGTGGAACACCATGCCGCCGCAGCTCTTCGGGCTCGAGATCTCCTGGCTGCTGTTCTTCGCCTCGGTGCTCACCGCCCTGTACGGACTGTGGCTGCACTACCGGCGCGACTACGCCCCCGAGCCGACGAAGCCGCGCGGCCGCACCCTGCCGACCCTGGCGATCCTCACCATGCTCATGGTGCTGTTCGACATCGGGACCATGGCGAAGGGCGCGTACGCACAGCGGGGTAGCTTCTCCTGGACAGCGTCGAACGCCCGTGCGTTGCAGGGCAACACGTGCTCGATGGCGGACTACGTGCTGATGGAGACCGACCCGAACGCCGGGCAACTCAGGCCCGCGCCGCGGCCCGACGGTTCCGTGCCGAGCGCGGCGCAGGCGCTCGCCGGGAAGTCGACGGGCTTCTCCCCCACCGGGATTCCCGGCTGGCTCTCGCCGGTGAAGTCGAACCCCGGCCACAACACCGACGTCACCAACACCGACGTCCCCGAGACGGTGGGCGGCGTGCGGAACCCGGATCCGAAGAAGGACGGCGTCCCCCTTCCGTTCGGTCTGAACCCGGCGAGCACTCCCGTGCTGGGGTCCGCCGGTGCCACCGGGTTGGCGAACCTCACCACGGACTGGTACACGCTGGGCGCGATCGACGAGTCGACTCCACTGGTCACGCTGTCCGTGGCGGGGCCCGTGGCGGCGACCGGCATCAACGGCGTCAAGCGCGACGGCCGGACGCTGTTCCTCGAGGCCGGCCACCGGTCCGAGAACGGCGCGGTGCAGCCCCTGGGCCGCATGGTCCCGCTGGACGCGTGGACCAACAACAACTGGCGCAACCTCCGCTTCCCGACCGCCGACCTGCCGCGCGGCACGAACACGGTGCGCGTGGTGATCGACGACAAGGTCCCCTCGCCCGACCCCGTGGTGGTGACGCCGCCGCGGATGACGGAGATGAAGACGCTGCAGGAGTTCCTGGGCCGCGACACCGTCGTCGCCCTGGACTTCATGGTGGCCTTCGCCTTCCCCTGCCAGCACCAGGTGCGGGCCGTCAACGGCCTGTTCGAGCGGCCGGAGTACCGGATCTCGCCCGACTACATGGCGACCGTCCTCACCTCGAACACGTGGCAGGGGTGGAAGACCGGCGGCCCACTGGGCGTCACCGACGCGCTGTACCACGAGCAGATCGTGCCCACCTATCTCCGGAACAAGTGGGCGATGGACTGGGGCACGCTGACCAAGTTCACGCCGTGGACGGCCGCGGAGCCGGCGCAGTTGGAGCTCGGCACCGCGACCCGCACGGGCTGGTACACGCCGGGGCCGATGCGCTCCGCCCCATACTGATCCGGCGGTACGCCGGCGGCACCGCCCGCCGGGCACGCCGCCGGCGTACCGTCGAAGCATGGAACCGGTGACCGGACACCGCATCGAGAACGTCTCGCGACGCACGCTGTGGATGTCGTTCGGGGTGCTGGCGCGTGCGTTCGCCGATGATCCGGTGATCCGCTGGGTCCAGCCGTCGCCCCGGCTCGACCGGGTCACGTTCGCCGGCATCCACCTGGCCTCGCACGGCGCCCCGGGCGCGAGCCACCTGCTCCTCGATGGTGCCGAACCGGTCGCCGCCGCCTCCTGGGATCCGCCCGGTCACCAGCCGCACCCGCTGCGGCAGGTCGCCTCCCTGCCGCTGTTGGCCGCGGGGATCTCCACCGGGTTGGGGCGCGGCGCCGCCCTGGTGGCCGCCCTCGAGGAACGCCGGCCGACGGAACCGCACTGGTACCTCGCAACGCTGGGGGCGGCGCTTCCCGGCCGCGGGTTCGGCTCGGCGCTCCTGCGGCACGGTCTCGAGCGGGTGACCGGCCCGGCCTACCTCGAGTCGAGCAATCCCCGGAACGTGCCGCTGTACCGCCGGTTCGGGTTCGAGCCGCTGGCGCCGATCCACCTGCCCGGCGGACCCGAGCTCATCCCGATGTTCCGGCCCGCGCGCTAGCCGTGTCGCGCTGAGCCGGCGTCAGCGCACCCCGTCCCACAGCGCGCGCAGCTCCGGCGCCGGATCGACGACGGTGCCGCCCTCCCCACCGAACACCCGGACGGTGCGGGCGGGCAGGTACGGCGCCCAGCCCGGGTCCTCGCCGCGACTGAAACGCACCCAGGCGCGGTGGGTCTCGTCGGCGACGGCCTGCGAGGGCGACGGACCGGTCAGGTTGGTGACGCCGTCGGCCGCAAGGTTGTCGAAGGCGAAGGCGAGCTCGACGGCGTGGCAGGCGCCGAGGCGTCCGCCGAGCGCGGTCGACGGCTCGTCGAAGCGGTAGAAGTAGGTCGCGGCCGGTGCCGACGCGCGGGCCTCGGCGATCCGGACGGCGGGTATGCCGAAGAACCAGTCGGCCATGATGCGGCAGAACAGGTCCCCGGGCGAGGCGGCGGGCTCGGCGGCGCGGTACGCGGCGACCGCGGCCGCCGGATCGGGTAGGCCGTACTTCGCGGCGGTGGGGACGAGCGCCTCCTCGGGCAGGAGGTCGATCAGGCCGCCCGGGACGATGAAGAAGCGGGCCTCGTCGGCATTGGCGCCCACCAGGACCCGCACGCCGGCGCCGGAGCCGGCGCGGATCGCGTCGATGGGCAGCTGCGGCAGCACGTCGCCGTCGATCACCGGCTCGAAGATCATCACGTTCCGGGAGAGCTCGCCCCACGCGGCGGGGTCCGGGTTCGCCTGGATCTCGGCGTCGAGCGCCGTGGTGGCGTCGACGACGGCGCGCGGGGCGACCGTCGCGAAGCCCTCCCGGGTGGGGGCCACGCCGAGCCGGTCGGCGAGGGCGCGGGTCACCTTCTGCGCCGTCTCGCGGCTGATCGCGTGGTGGCCCGCGCCGCTCTGCAGCACGGCCTGCGCGAACAGGCCCTGCGCGAGCGGCGAGCCGAGGAGGGAGCCGACGCTCATGCCGCCCGCGGACTCCCCCGCGACGGTGACCCTGGCCGGGTCCCCGCCGAAGCCGGCGATGTTGTCACGCACCCATTCGAGGGCCATGATCTGGTCGCGCAGGCCGAGATTGGTGTGCTCGTCGCCCGTGTCGAGGAATCCGAGCGCGCCGAGGCGGTAGTTGATGGTCACGCACACGACGCCGTCGCGGGCGAAGGCGGCCCCGTCGTAGTAGCCGCTGCGGCCGCTGCCGTTCCGGAAGGCGCCGCCGTGGATCCACACGAACACCGGCAGGCCGTCGGCATCCTCGGGGGCCCATACGTTGAGATTGAGGCACTCGGCACCGGGGAAGTCCGGCTCGGCCGTGAGGATCTCCGCGACGGGCCCCTGGTAGCCCGGCTTGGGCACCGTCGCGCCGAACGCGGAGGCGTCGCGTTCGCCCTGCCACGGGGCGGGCGGAACGGCGGGCAGGAACCAGCCCGCACCGTCGAGCGGGGCGGCGTAGGGCAGGCCCAGGTAGCGGGCCACACCCCGCTCGACGGTGCCGCGGACGCGGCCGGAACGGGTCTCGGCGGTGACGGAGGAGGTCATGCCTCCTTGTCTACCGGGAGGCGTCGTCCTTGGGATCGATTTCGATCGGCCCGGAGTGATCGGCGTCGTAGACCTCGATCGTGACCAGCTCGCCGGTGTGCGGCGGGTGGTACAGGTCCTCCGGAACCTCGCCGTCGGAGTAGACGGGCACGTCCTCCGAGGGCAGCACGTCGGTGCTGTCGTCGGTCACCGCGAGGGTGTTGGCGTGCCAGCGCATGCGCTCGCCGAGCTCCTCGCGGTGCGCGCGCTCCGCCACGATCAGCGGGTCGTGCCACAGGTCCATCATCAGGGAGACGCACATGCCGATCATCACCACGAGGAACGGTGCGGCGGCGATGATGGCCATCTGTTTGATACCGGTCAGCGCGTCGTCGCCGCTCACCCAGAGCAGCAGCGCCGCAACGGTACCGGTGAGCACGCCCCAGAAGATGGTGATCAGCCGGTTCGGCTCCTCCGCGCCGCGCTGCGAGAGCGTGCCCATGACGATCGACGCGGAGTCCGCGCCGGAGACGAAGAAGATGCCCACCAGGAGCACCACCAGGAAGGCCGTGATCGTCGGCCACGGGAGGTTGCCGAGGACGTCGAAGAGCAGGACCTCCTCGTTCTCGGCCTTGCTGATGCCGAGGCCCGCCTGCTCCTGGTTGATGGCGGTGCCGCCGAAGATCGCGAACCACACCAGCGAGACCAGCGTGGGCACGGCCATGACGCCGATGACGAACTCGCGGATGGTGCGGCCGCGCGAGATCTTCGCGAGGAACAGGCCCACGAACGGGGTCCAGCTGACCCACCAGGCCCAGTAGAAGATCGTCCACGTGGCGAGCCACTTGCCGGCCTCGGGCTCGTTGGCCGCCGACCGGGCCGACATGTCCATGAAGTCCGCCGCGTACGCGCCCATCGACGTGGGCAGCAGGTTCAGGATGAAGACGGTCGGGCCGACCACGAAGACGAAGACCGCGAGCACCAGGGCCAGGACCATGTTGGTGTTGGAGAGCCACTGGATGCCCTTCGCGATACCGGAGACGGCGGAGGCCACGAAGGCCAGCGTCAGGATCGCGATCACCGCCACGAGCAGCAGCTTGCTGGAGCCGTCCTCGGCCCAGCCGAGGCGCTCGAGGCCCGCGCCCACCTGCGCGGCACCGAGGCCCAGCGAGGCGGTGGTGCCGAAGAGCGTGGCGAAGATGGCGAGGATGTCGATGATCCGGCCGCCCACGCCGTGCCCGCCGGTGCGGTTGAAGATCGGCGCGAACACCGAGCTGATGAGCTGGCTCCGCCCGCAGCGGTAGGTGCTGTAGGCGATGGCCAGGCCGACGACCGCGTAGATGGCCCACGGGTGGAAACCCCAGTGGAACATGGTGGTCGCCATCGCGACCGCCACGTCGTGCGCGTTCATGCCGGGGGGCGCGCCCACGAAGTGGTAGATCGGCTCGGCGGCGCCGTAGAACATCAGCCCGATGCCCATACCGGCGCTGAACATCATCGCGATCCACGAGACGGTCTTGAACTCGGGGCGTTCCCCGTCGCGTCCCAGCGGGATGCGACCGAAGCGGGAGAAGGCCAGGAAGACGGCGAAGAGCACGAAGAAGCTGGCGGAGATGAGGAACAGCCAGCCCAGATCGGTGATGATCCAGTTGAGGACATCGGAGGTCGTCGTCTTCAACCCGTCCGAATCCAGGAAACCCCAGAGGACGAACGCCAGGACCGCAGCGCCCGTCACACCGAAAACGACCCAGTCGGTCGTCCGGCGATGGTCTCCTGTCTTATTAGTTACAGTAGCCATGATCCCACTAGATCACAGTGGACATGGCACAGGTCAAATCTCCGGGGAACTCCTCCGCGCCGGATCGGCGCGAACTAGACTGCCCTACCTGCAGGTTCGTGCGCTGCAGAAATCCGCTCCGGTCAGCCCGACGGAACGACCGAACGCACCCAGCCCTCGAGGCCCCGCGGGTTGCGGGTCTGCAGCAGCACGCGGCCGGGGCCGGTGAATTCGAAGACCATTCCCTCGCCCGATTTCATGGACTGGATCCACTTCCCCTGCACGGCGCGGCGCATGGTGAACTGCATGTTGAGGTCGTAGGCCACGACGTGGCCGGTGTCGATCACCACCTGCTCACCGGGACGCAGGTCGAGGACGTCGATCGCGCCGTAGCAGGAGACCAGCACCTCGCCCTGGCCCGCCGCCTGCAGGCCGAACGCGCCCTCGCCGCCGAAGAAGGTCTTCGCGCCGCCGAACTGCGTGGTGGTCTGCACGCCGTGGGAGCTCGCGAGCCACCCGCCGCGGGTCACGTAGTACGGCCGGTCCGGCTGGATCTGCAGCACGGCGATGTCGCCGGGCAGGGTGCCCGCGACGTCCACCCAGCCGCCCTGCTGCGGCGCCGTGAAGGTGGAGACGAAGAAGGACTCTCCCGAGAGCAGGCTGCGCTTGAGGCCCTGCATGATGCCGCCCTGCGCCTGCGACTGCAGGTTCATCCCGGCGGAGTGCGCGACCATGGCGCCCGATTCCACGGTCATGGGCTCGTTGGGTGCCAGCTGGCAGCGGGCCATCGAGAACGACGGATTGTGACGGAGCTGTACCTGCATGCCGTCGAATCTAGCCGAATCCGGTCAGCCCGCGAGCCGCTCCCGGCGGCGGGCGTCGCGTTCGAGCGCGCGATCGCGGGCGGCCTCGAACTTCCGCGCGCGGACGTCCAGCTCGTCGACGAAGTCGCCGATCAGGTCGCGCATGCGCGCCGCCTCGCCGGTCAGGTCGGTGCGCTCGAGGAGCCGCCACTTGCGCAGCACCGGCACCACCACGGCGTCGCGGTGCTGGCGCAGGTCGTAGATGCCGCACTTGGCCATGAGGACGGCGTCGCGCCGGAAGTGCGGGAGCGCCGCACCGGGCATCTGGAAGTTGGTGAGCACGGCGTGGACGGCGGCCAGCGCCTGCGCCGGCGCGACCTCGATCGCGGCACCGAGGATGTTGCGGTAGAAGAGCATGTGCAGGTTCTCGTCAGCGGCGACGCGGGCCAGCATCCGGTCCGCGACGGGATCGTCGCAGACCGCGGCGGTGTTGCGGTGGCTGATCCGGGTCGCGAGCTCCTGGAAGGTCACGTAGCTCACCGACAGCAGCATCGAATTCATCCCGGGGGCGAAACCGTGCTGCATCTGCGTCATCCGCAGGTCCTCGAGTTCGACGGGGTCCACGCCACGGGTGACGGTCAGGTAGTCGCGGAGCACGATCGAGTGCCGCGCCTCCTCCGCGGTCCAGCGGTGCACCCAGAAGCCCCACGCCCCGTCGAGGGTGAAGTTCTCGGCGATCTCGCGGTGGTAGCTCGGGAGGTTGTCCTCGGTGAGCAGGTTCATCACCAGTGCCGCCCGGGCGACGGGCGACAACGACGAGTCGCTCTCCCGGAAGTCCTCGCCGCCGAGCGCGGCGAAGTCGCGGCCCCGGCTCCACGGCACGTAGTCGTGCGGGTGCCAGTCGACCGCCTGCCGCAGGTGCCGGTCGACCTCCCGCTCGGCGGTCTCCGAGAGCTCGTACAGCAGTTCCAGGTCGGTCAGATCACTCATGGTTCCCAGCGTGGTCCGGTGCGGTCGCCACGGTCAGTGGCGATGGTCCCCGATGCCGTCCCGGGCGGCACCGCGGTGGTCCGTCACCGCAGGTGGGGACGTGCGTACCGGCCCGCCCGGGACGTATGTCCCCTCCTGGTCCGCCGACGGTCCGCCGAGGAGGGCCCACACCGCCGCCGGGCCTACGCTGAGGGCATGTCCTCGGTATTCCTGGTCGACGACCACGAGATCGTCCGGCGCGGCCTGGCCGACCTCCTCGCCTCGGACGGCAGCCACATCGTGGTGGGCGAGGCGTCGACGGTCCGTGAGGCCCTCGCCCGCATCCCCGCCGTGCGCCCGGATGTGGCGGTCGTCGACGTGCGCCTGCCCGACGGGTCGGGCATCGACCTCGTCCGCAACCTGCGCGAGCAACTGCCCGACCTGCCCTGCCTCGTGCTCACCTCGTACTCGGACGACGAGGCCCTGCTCGATGCGATCACCGCGGGGGCGCAGGGCTACGTGCTCAAGCAGATCCGCGGCACCGAACTGGTCTCCGCGATCCGCACCGTCGCCGCCGGCGGCTCGCTGCTGGACTCCGCGAGCACCGCCCGGGTGCTGCAGCGCATCCGCAGGGACCAGGCCGCGCCGCCGGCCCCGTCGGGCTTGACCGGGCAGGAGGAGGCTGTGCTGGAGCTGCTCGCCGAGGGGCTCACGAACAAGCAGATCGCGGAACGGATGTTCCTGGCGGAGAAGACCGTCCGCAACCACGTCACCGGCATCCTGGCCAAGCTCGGCGTGGAGAACCGGGTGCAGGCGGCGCTGCGCGCGGCGCAGTGGCGCGAGGCCGGCGGGGCGCGCCGATGAGCGGCTCAGGCGAGCGCGGCGCGGGCCTGCCGCCACGCGTCGACGGCGGGCGTTCCGCGCTGCACGGCCCGTTCGGCGAGCAGGCGGCCGAGCAACCGGCACACCAGGTACTCCCAGTCCAGCTCATCGAGCGCAGCGGTCGTGCGCACCTCGTTCCAGCGGGCGAGCCGCCCGGTGTAGGCGGCCTCGGCGAGGTCCACGACGAGGGTGCGCACGTCGGACCGGTCCAGGGGGTCGATGTCGATTCCGTTCACGCCGCCCAGCGTGGTCGCCGGAAGGCCTCCGCGCCAGGGACGTTCGTCCCGACGGTGCTCCCGCGTCGGCGGGGAGCGGTCCGGTGACGGCGGGGCACGGCGACGGCGCGGCGCGGCCCGACGCCGACCTGCAGGACATCCTCAGTGCGGTGATGGTCGTGGCGCAGGGCCTGGACCTGCCCGCGACGGTGCGCCGCATCGTCACCTCCGCGATGGCACTGGTCGACGCGCGGTACGGCGCGGTGGGCGTGAGCAGCGACGACGGCTCGCTGCAGGAGTTCATCTACGTCGGCGTGGACGCGGAGACGGCGGCCCTGATCGGCGACCCGCCGTGCGGCCGTGGCCTGTTGGGGTATCTGCTCGAGGTGCAGCAGCCGGTCCGGATCGCGGAGCTCTCCGAGCACCCGTCCTCGGTCGGCTTCCCGCCGAACCATCCTCCGATGCACAGCTTCCTGGGCGCGCCGATCATGGTGGGAGGGAACCTGTTCGGATGCATCTACCTGGCGGAGAAGGCGGACGGTGTCGCGTTCACGGCCGGCGACGCGAAGGCCATCGAGATCTTCGCCGCCGCCACGGCGGTCGCCATCGACAACGCGCAGATGCACGCGGAGACCCTGCGCCAGCAGCAGCGCCTCGGCGAGCTGCAGGTGATCGAGGAGCGCGAACGGATCGGGCGGGACCTGCACGACCACGTGATCCAGCGGATCTTCGCCGCGGGCCTCGGGCTCCAGGTGGCGCGCTCCGCCGCGGCCGACGAGCCGGTGCGCGAGCGGCTCGACGCCGCGATCGGGGAGTTGGACCGCACGATCGCCGACATCCGCGCGACCATCTTCGAGCTGTCCACGGACGGGAGCGGGCTCCGCAGCCGTCTGGTGCGCGCGGTCCGGGCGGTCTCCCACGGCGGCGAGACGTCGGTCGATGTCGGCTTCTCCGGCCCGGTGGAGAGCGCGGTGGCCGACGACGGCCTCGCCCGCGACCTGGAGGCCGTCGTGACGGAGAGCGTGTCGAACGCGGTGCGCCATTCGGGCGGCACCACGGTCGCCGTCACGGTGATCGCGAGCGGCGACGCGGTGACGGTGGAGGTCGCCGACGACGGGACGGGTATCCCCGACGGCGGCCGGCGGAGCGGCCTGCGGAACCTCGCCACGCGCGCGGAGCTGCGGGGCGGCACCGTCGAGCTGCTGCCCGCGGATGCGGGCGCCGAGCGGCCGGGCACCGTCGTGCGGTGGTCCGTGCCGCGGCAGCCCTAACCCGACGTGGCGGCCGCCGCCGCCAGCGCCGTGTAGCCGCCCGCGAGGTCGGCGGCGCGGTGCAGCCCGATGTCGCGCAGGGCCGCGGCGGCGAGGGAACTCGAATAGCCCTCCTGGCACATCACGATCCACCGCACGTCCCAGCCGGTCGCCTCGGGGATCCGGGCGTCGGACGACGGGTCGAGCCGCCACTCGAGCACGTTCCGCTCGATGATCAGGGCGCCGTCGACCTCGCCCTCCGCGGCGCGCTGCGCCGCGGGCCGGGTGTCGACCAGGATCGCTCCGGCGTCCAGCTCGGCGCGCAGGTCCGCGGCCTCGACCCGGTCGATCCGGTCCCGCGCACTCGCCAGGAGCTCGTCGATGCCGCGCCCGCCGGTGGGGCCCTCGGGTTCGTCGGTCAGTTCGCTGCGCACCCTGCGGAGCCTACCGCCGGGGGTCACCTCGTAGTACGACATCGCGGTGAGCGGCGGGGAGTAGGCGTGCACGGAGAGCGTGGGCGTGGCCGCCTCCCCGGTCGCCGCGTCGTGCGCGTCGGGGTGCCGGGTGACGTCGTGCACCCAGCCGCGGTCGAAGGAGGCCTGCCCGCCCGCGTCGATCCGCCGCTCCCGCAGGGCCTCCCCGTCCCAGCTGCGCTCCGCCAGCGCGCCCGAGACCACGGTGAGCGCCCCCAGCGAGCCGGCGTGGTCGTGCAGTTCGGTCGAGCGCTCGGGAACCCAGCTGATGAGCCAGACGTCCACGTCGTCGTCGCCCCACAGGCGGGTGGACCACCGCTCGCCGACGGGCCAGTCGGTGGGGATGACCCGGTCGTATTCGCCGGCACGCACCTTCGCGGCCTCGGTCGCGGTGAGCGCCAGCAGGTCCGGTGTGTTCTCCGTCATGTGCTTCAGTGTCGGACGGTGCGCGCGCCGGGTGAACCCTTCCGCTCACGGCGACCGAAAGCGCGGAGCCGCGACCGCCGGCCTCAGCGGACGAGGCCGACCTTCTTCAGCCAGGTGGCGGCCACGTCGGCGGGATCGCGGCCCTCGATGTCGATCTGCCCGTTGAGCTCCTGCATCGTCTCGTTGGTCAGCAGGCGGCTGACCTTCCCGAGCACGTCCTTGATCGCGGGGTACTTCGCCAGCGCGTCCGTGCGGACCTCGGGCACACCGTCGTAGGGCAGGAAGAACTTCCGGTCGTCCTCCAGCAGCTGGAGTCCGAGCTTCCGGATCCGGCCGTCGGTCGCGTAGACGTCACCGGCGAGGCACGTGTTCCCGGAGATCGCGGAGTAGATGACACCCGCGTCCATCGTGGTGACGGTGCCCGGCGGGGTCCCGCTGCCGAGGGGCACCTCGTACTTCTCCAGCAGCCGGCCGAGTCCGTCGGGGCGCGACTGGAACTCGGGGTCCACGCACAGCGAGCGCTGCGCCGGCGGCAGCCGGAACAGCTCGCTCAGCGTGGTCAGCTTCAGCTGCGCCTTCTGGGCCGGTGTGACCGCGAAGGCGTAGGTGTTGTTGAACGGTGCCGGGGTGAGGACCTCGATCCCGTTGGCCCGCTCGGCGTCGCGCACCCGGTTCCACAGGGCGGTGGAGTCGCTGATGGTCTCGGTCTGGCCGAGGTAACTGACCCAGATGGTGCCGGTGTACTCCCAGGAGACGTCGGCGGCGCCGCTCACCATCGCCTGCCGCGAGGACATCGATCCCGGCGCGTTGGTGAGGTCGGTGATCTCGGCACCCGCGGCCTGCAGGATCGTGGTGCTGATCTTGCCGAGCAGGATGCCCTCGGAGAAGGACTTCGAGGTCACGGAGATCTTCGCGCCCGCGAGCGGGGTCCGGCCGTCCGCCGGCTCGGCGTGCACGAAGTGGCCCGACGAGCTCTCGAGCCCGCATCCGGCGAGGACGAGCGACAGGGCCGCCAGCACGGGCAGCAGCGCGCGCCGCACGCGTGTCGGCGCGGTCCTGCGCGCGGCCGTCATGCCGTCACCCCGCGCAGGCCGCGCGGCGCCAGCAGGTACTCGGCGAGCCGGGCCAGCCAGTCGATCGCGAGGGCGAGCAGGGCGACCAGCAGCGCGCCGGAGAACAGGAGCGCGGGCAGGTACAGCGTGACGCCGGTGGTGATGAGCACGCCCAGTCCGCCGGCGCCGATGAAGGTGCCGAGGGTGGCGGTGCCGACCAGGATGACGAGGGCCGTCCGGACGCCGTGCAGGATCACCGGCACCGACAGTGGCAGTTCCACCCGGATCAGCGTCTGGAAGGCCGAGAAGCCCTGGCCGCGGGCGGCTTCGATCACGCGGTCGTCCACCTGGCGCAGCCCCGTGACGGTGTTCTGCAGGATCGGCAGCACCGCGTAGACCACCAGTGCGGCGACCGCGGTGCGGAAGCCGGTGCCGAACCACATGGCGAACAGCACCACCATGCCGAGCACGGGTGCCGCCTGGCCGACGTTGGCGAGGGCCACGATGATCGGCGCCACGCGGGCGAACCGCTTGCGTGTCACGAGGACCCCCAGGGGGATGGCGATGAGCACCACGAGCACGGCGGAGACGACGGTGAGTTGGATGTGTTCCCACACCGAACTGCCGAGTTTCGACCACTGGAGCTGCACGGCCTCGGTCTCCGAGAACGTCTGTGTCGCGTGCCAGATCAGGTAGCCGGCGAAGCCGACCACGACGAGGAGCGGCTCGAGGATCAGGTCGATCGGCACGCCACCGGCGAACCGGGGCGTGGGCCCGACGCGCGCCGTCTTCGGCGCCTGGGACGCGGCGGTCACGACGGCGCCGCCCGGTAGGTGTCGGCGGCCTGTTCCGGATTCGCGAGGGCCTGCCGCTCCCGGATCCGCTCCGCCACCTGCTCGATCGTGAGCGCGCCGATCACCTTGCCGCGCTGCGTGACCAGCACGCCGCCCTGGCTGGAGGCCAGCATCACGTCGAGCGCGTCGGCGAGGGTCGCGGTGCGCTCGGCGACGGGCAGTCGCTGGTCGACGTAGGTCGAGACGACTGGCTTGCTCAGCACCTCGGACACCGAGGGCCAGGCGCGCGGCCGATCGTCCTCGTCGACGACCACGACCCAGCTGAGCCTCGCCTCCTTGGCGCGCGCGGCGACCTCCTCCGACGAGTCACCCGGACGGGCGAGCACGACGGGGGCGCTGGGGATCTCGCCGACGGAACTGAGCGAGAGGTGCTTGAGGGTGGCGCCGGAGCCGACGAACTCCTCGACGAAGGCGTTGGCCGGCGCCGTGAGGATCTCCTCGGGCGTGCCGAACTGCTCGATCTGGCCGCCCTCGGAGAGGATCAGCACCCGGTCGCCGAGCTTGATCGCCTCGTCGACGTCGTGCGTCACGATCACGATGGTCTTGTGCAGTTCCTCCTGGATCGCGAGGAGCTGGTCCTGCAGCCGCACGCGGGTGATCGGGTCGACCGCGCCGAAGGGCTCGTCCATGAGCAGGACCGGCGGGTCGGCCGCCAGCGCGCGCGCGACGCCGACGCGCTGCTGCTGCCCGCCGGACATCTCCTTGGGGAACCGGCTGCGGAAGACCTCCGGGTCCAGCCCGACCAGTTCCAGCAGCTCGGTGACCCGGGCCCGAGTGCGGGCCTTGTCCCAGCCGAGGAGGCCCGGCACCGCGCCGACGTTCTTCTCGACGGTCCAGTGCGGGAACAGGCCGCCGGCCTGCACGACGTAGCCGATGCCCTGTCGGAGTTCGTCGGCGTCGGCCTTGGTGACGTCGGTCCCACCGATGAGCACGCGCCCGGACGAGGGCTCGATCAGCCGGTTGATCATCTTCAGCGTGGTGGTCTTGCCGCAGCCCGAGGGCCCGACGATGGCGACCGTCTCCCCCGCCTCGATGGCGATCGACAGCTCCTTGACCGCCGGCTTCTCCTGCCCGCGGTAGCGCTTGACCACCTTCTCCAGCTCGATGGATACGCCTGTGGTTCGACTCATCGCAGTCCCTTCGAGACGGTGAAGCGGCCCAGGAGCACCAGCAGACCGTCGAGTACGAGCGCGACGGCCACCACGAGAACGGTGCCCACCAACGCGGATTCGAGTGCACCGGCGCCGCCGAGGCGGGCGAGGCCGGAGAAGATCAGGGAGCCCAGGCCCGGGCCGAGGACGTAGGCGACGACCGTCGCGACGCCGACCACGAGCTGCGTGCTCACCCGGATGCCGGTGAGGATCACGGGCCACGCGTTCGGCAGTTCGACGGTGGCGAGCACTCGCCAGCGGGGCATGCCCAGGCCGCGGGCTGCTTCGACCAGGGCCGGCGGCACGGCCTGCAGCCCGACGATCGCGCTGGTCAGGATGGGGAGCGTCGCGTAGAAGGCGAGCATCGTGACCGACGGGGTCACGCCCAGTCCGAACACGATGAGCAGCAGCGCGAGCAGCGCGAGGGACGGCACCGTCATACCGACGGACGCGACCGCGGTGGCGAACGCGGCCCCCGCGCGCGAGCGGTACACCAGGGCGGCGATGACCAGCGCGATCACCGCTCCCAGCAGCACGCACTGGATCACCAGCGACGCGTGTTGATAGGTGAGGAAGCCGAGCTGACCCCCACGACCGTCGAGGAATCTTCGGAGGTCCACTCGTCCGAACCTACAGACGAAGCGGGTTTCGCGCGCGGTTCGCGTCAGAGTGGGCGGAATCCGGGGCGAGCGACCACCCGGTGGGAGGCGCGCAGGAACGCGGAGCCTCTCTCCCACTTCAATGTATAACGCACCCCGGGCCTTGCCGCAAGGCCCCGTGGAGGGCGCATACTCGCTGGCCGGATCCGATTTCTTGCGAGGTGGGTGCATGTCTGAATACGAGAACGAGCTGGCATCGGAGCGCGACTACGTGGCGGGGTTGTACGCGCGGCTGGACGCCGAGCGGGACCGGGCGCGTCGCCGGTACGACGACGCGCTGCGCGACCACGAGGGCCGCGCGGTGGACCGGGAGGGCGACGTGATGACCTCCGCGCGGGAGGTGCGGCGGTTGAGCGTCGCCGAGGAGGGGCTGGCCTTCGGCCGGCTCGACGGGGAGCCGGACGGCACCGTCGGGACGCGGTACGTGGGGCGCCTGGGCCTGTTCGATGAGGAGGACGGGGACCGGGAACTCCTCCTGGACTGGCGGGCCCCGGCGTCGCGGCCCTTCTACACGGCGACGGGCGCGCACCCGGAGGGCGTGCACCGCCGGCGGCAGTTCCTCAGCGACGGCCGCACGCTGACCGCGTTCAGCGACGAGATGCTGGGTCGCCCGGGCGCCGACGCCCGCGGCGACGCGGCGCTGCTGGCCGCGGTGAACGCGCCGCGCGGGGAGGGGATGCGCGACATCGTCGCGACCATCCAGGCCGATCAGGACCGGATCATCCGGTCCGACAACCCGGGCGTCACGGTGATCGAGGGCGGGCCCGGCACGGGCAAGACCGTGGTGGCCCTGCACCGGGTGGCGTACCTGCTGTACACCCAGCGGGCGCGGTTCGAGCGGCACGGCGTGCTGGTGGTGGGGCCGAACACGTCCTTCCTGAAGCACATCGGCCGGGTACTGCCCTCGCTCGGCGAGTCCGACGTCGTCTTCGCGACCCCGGCGACGCTGTACCCCGGCGTCACGGCGCGCGCCGAGGACACGCCGGAGGTGGCTCGGATCAAGGGCTCGGCGGCGATGGCCGACGTGCTCGCCGCCGCGGTGACCGACCGCCGCACCCTGCCGGAGGGCCCGGTCTCCATCGGGCTCGGCGACGCGACGGTGCGGATCGAGGCCGACGTCGTCGGCTGGGCGCGCGACGAGGCGCGGGACAGCGGGCAGCCGCACAACCAGGCCCGGTTCGTGTTCCTGGACGTGCTGACCTGGGCGATCACCGAGCGGGCGCTGGGCCGGATCGGGAAGCAGTGGCTGCGGCGCGAGGACACGCGCGCCTGGGAGGAGATGCGCGGCAGCATGCTCGCGGACCTCGCGGTGGACGGGACGTTCCGGCGGACCGTCGATGCGCTGTGGCCCGTGCTGTCCCCCGAGGACCTGCTCGCGGACCTGCTGAGCTCGCCCGAGCGGTTGGCGGCGGCGGGCGCGGACCCTGCGCTGCTGCGGTCCGACGGTGCCGCCTGGACCGTCTCCGACGTGCCGCTGCTGGACGAGCTCGCGGAGCTGCTCGGGCCGCACGAGGCGAGCGACGACGCGGCCGCCGCCGAGGCCCGCAAGGAGCAGGCGGAGTTCGCGGAGGGCGTGCTGGATTCGCTGGTCTCCCGGCAGGATTCGATGGACGACGAGGACCACCTCTTCGCCACCGACCTGCTCTACGCCGACGATCTGGCCGGGCGGTTCGAGGAGCGGGACACCCGCGACCTGGTGGAGCGCGCCGCCGCGGACCGGACGTGGGTGTACCGGCACGTGGTGGTGGACGAGGCGCAGGAGCTGTCGGCGATGGACTGGCGGGTGCTGATGCGGCGCTGCCCGTCCCGCTCGTTCACGGTGGTCGGCGACCTCACGCAGCGCAGCGCCCCGGCGGGCGCCCGCTCGTGGGGCGAGATGCTGGATCCGTACGTCGCGGGCCGGTGGGCGTACACCGCGCTCACGGTGAACTACCGCACCCCGTCGGAGATCATGGCGGTGGCCGCGGACGTGCTGGCCGAGTTCGCCCCCGGCGCGGTGCCACCGGAGTCGGTGCGCGCGTCCGGAGTGCGGCCGTGGGCCCGGCGCGTGGCCGACGGCGATCTCACGGACGCGATCGCGGAGTTCGCCGAAGACGAGGCGGGCCGGGAGGGCACGTCCGTCGTCATCGGGCCCGAGGGGACGCCGGGCGCGGTCCCGCCGGCGGAGACCAAGGGGCTCGAGTTCGACGCGGTGCTGGTGGTGGATCCCGACGTGATCCTCGGCGACGGCGAGCGGGGCGCCGCGGAGCTCTACGTGGCGCTCACCCGCGCGACGCAGCGGCTCGGCGTGCTGCACCGTGCGCCGCTGCCGGCGTGTCTCGCCGGGCTCTCGACGCCGGTGCCCGCGCCCTGATCGGCCGCGGCGTGCTCAGCCTCCGCTCTTGATCCAGTCCAGCGCGATCGCCACGACGGCCGCGTTGAAGAAGAAGCTGAGCACGCTGTGCACGATCACCAGCCGGCGGGTGGAACGTCGGGTGACGGTGACGTCCGAGACCGCGAAGGACGTGCCGATGGTGATGGAGAAGTAGACGAATTCCGTCAGCTGCGGGCGCTCGCAGTCCGGGAACTGCAGGCCGCCCGCCGAGAAGTAGTCGCGGGCGTAGATCTGCGCGAACGCGGTGTGCAGGAGGAGCCAGGACAGGAGGACGGTGGCGGCGGCGACGGGCTGGAGGGCCGGGTCCGGCTCGTCGCCGCGGGTGGCGATCATGAGCAGGCCACCCACCAGACCCGAGCCGCTGACCACCGCGGCGAAGAGCGTGGTCTGCCAGCGCGGCGCCGCCACCAGATCCGGATCGTCCTCGCCGGCGGGGATCCGGCGGCGCAGCAGGAACCAGCCGGCCACCACGTAGGCCACGGCGGCCACGTTCCACACGATCAGCAGCGGCACGGCGGCACGGCCGAACAGCAGCACCGCGGCGAGCCAGACCAGGCCCAGGAGCGTGAGCACCGTTTCGAGGAGGGGGACCAGCACCGAACGTCGCATGCGGCCAGCTTTCCACGGTGCCGCTCGCGCGGCGGATACCATCGCCGCATGCCGCCCGCCCGCTCCAGCCCGTCGCGCTACGTCCAGCTGCGGTTCCTGGAGGCCGGGCTGGCGGTGCTGGCCGACCGGGGGCACGCGGCGCTCAAACTCGCGGCGGTGTGCGAGCAGGCCGGATCGTCGACCGGGAGCTTCTACCACGCCTATCCGAGCTGGCCCGAGTTCACGTCGGCGCTGATCGAGTACTGGCGGCAGACCAAGAGCGACCGGCTGATCGAGGCCGCCCGTCAGGTACCCGATGCGTACGACCGACTGATGTCGCTCATCGACGTGGGCATGACGCTGCCGCACGCCACCGAGGCGGCGATCCGCGTGTGGGCGGCGCACGACCCCGAGGTCGCGCGGCACCAGGCCGAGGTCGACCTCGAGCGGCGGGACGTGATCGCGGAGACCTACACCGAGGTGATCGGTGATCGCGAGCTCGCCGAGAAGTACGCGACCACCGCGCTGTACCTGCTGGTGGGCTACGAGAGCGGCACGTTGCAGTCGCTGGACACGCTCGCCTTCGCGTTCCGCACCTTCACCGACGGCGCCCTCGGCGGCCCGCCCGAGGGCGACTGATCCGCCCTCGTCCGCCTAGCGCGCGACGAGATCCGCCGTCGCGGACCGGCCCCGGACGGCGGCGCTCGCGGCCCAGTACAGGCCCGCGCTCACGAGGAAGGTCGGAACCGTGGCGCCGATCGGGCTCACCCACAGGTACGTGACGGCGGACGAGAAACCCACGCCCACGATCCACACCGCCACCGCCACCGGGTTCCACCCGCCGCGGTACCAGTAGTCGCGCGAACCGGCCTCTGCCGGCGACGCGGCGTACCGGCCGCGTCGCAGCACGTAGAAGTCCACGACGATGATCGCGAAGACGGGGATGAAGACGATCCCGATCGCCGTGAGGAACGACGTGAACTTGTCCAGCAGCGCCAGCCACGCCGATCCCGCGATGGAGATCACGCCGAGTCCCAGTGCGGCGGGTAGGAATCGGATGCGGCCGGGCTCGGCGTTCACCAGCGAGGTGACCATGCCGTACACCGCCATCGAGTTGGTCGCCATGACGGAGAAGAACACGACGCCGGCGAGGGGCACGCCGAACTCCGCCACGATCACCGTCGGATCGAAGGGCGGGGCGTCCTTGCCGTTCGCGAGCAGCCACGCGATCGCTGTGGCGCCCAGCGCCATTGCGGCCACCGTCGAAGCGACGTAGCCGAGCCCGGAGCCGATCACGCCACCGCGCTCGCTGCGCGCGAAGCGGTTGATATCGGCCGAGAGCACCGTCCACGAGATCGCGGTGGCGACGACGATGTCGAAGATGCCGAGGCCGCTGAGACCCTCGGGGTCGCGGGGCAGGGCGTTCAGGCGGGCGGAACCGTCGCCGAACATGTCGACGAACAGGTAGGCCATGATCGCCAGGATCACCACGGCCAGAATCGGTTCCACCTTGGCGATGCCGGTGTGGCCGAAGACGGCGAGCGCCACGACGACCACCTCGCACAGCACCGAGAACAGGGCCGGATTCGAGTACCCGGTCTGCTGCTCGACCACGTAGTCGACGGTGACGCCGGCGAGCATCGCCTGGACCCAGCTCCACCCCATGAGCACGGCGATGTTGGCGGCCACCGGAATCCGGCTGCCGCGCACCCCGAACGACGCGCGGGTGAGGGCCATCGTGGGGAGCCCCGTGCGGGTGCCCACGTTGCCGACGGCGACCAGGACGAGTGCCCCGACCACGGTGCCGGCCAGGATCAGGACCAGCGCGTTGCTCAGTGAGACCGACGGTACGAACAGCGTGCCGGTCAGCATGGTGGTCACCACGAGGTTGGCGGCGAGCCAGATCGCGAAGATCCGCCGGCCGCTGAGCTCCCCGCGCACGGGCGTGCCGTCGTCGGCGGCGGCGTGCAGGTGCGCGTCGAGGCGGCGGTAGTAGCGCAGCATCAGGCGGCCGAGAGATGCTCGTGGACGGCGACGAGAGCACCGTCGGGCGTCGCGGCGAAGACGATCGACTCCCGCTCGCGCGTCTCGGTGCGGGTGCCGTCGCCGTCCTGCGTCATGGTGCGCACCGCGTGGCTGAAGACGGCGGTGGCGCCGACTGCCGTCACGACGCGCTCGGTGCTCTCGCACGAGAGCACGCGCCAGCCGGAGTCGACCCAGCCCGCCCAGAGCCGCTCGTACTCGGCGCGGTCGGCGAGCGTCCGGGGCTCGGTGTGGAAGACGAAGGTCGCCGCCGGGTGGAAGCCCGCGAAGTAGCCCTCGGTGTTCGTCGCGGCGAAGGCCTCGATGATGCGATCTGCCGCCGCGAACACCTCGCCCTCGGGGATCGTGTGCTGCATTCCGTCTCCTGACCTGCGGTTCTCCCGCTCCGGGTCGGCCAACTGTAAGGCCGATCACAGCCGCTCGCAAGCAGTTCGGGACGCCGGAGAACCGGCGGGCGAACGAACTGCGCACTCCGCGAGGCCGATGCGCCCCGATCGGTGCATTCGGCGCGCCTGTACTGCATCATCGGTACAGCGATTCGTCCCGAACACGCGACGGACGAACTTCGGGAGGAATCCGTGGACGAGGTCGACCGGGCCCTGGTGGCACTGCTCGGCGAGGACGGCCGGATGAGCCACCGCGAGCTCGCCGCCGCCGCGGGCGTGACCCGCGCGACCGTCGCGGCACGCATGCGCCGGCTCCTCGATTCCGGGGCGTTCACCGTGCAGGGCGTCGTGCATCCGTCGGTCCTCGGGCGGGGCAGCGTCTGCTACGCCCGCATCGAGGTCGACGGTGCCGCCGCGCCCGTCGCGGAGGCGGTCGCCGCCCTCCCGGAGGTGGTCTACGTGTCGATCACCACCGGCCGGTTCGCCGTGGCCGCCGAGATCCGCACCGGGTCGGGCGATGCCGTGGACGCCGTCCTGGCCCGCCTCCGTGGCCTCCCCGCCGTGGCGCGGGCCGAGACCCTGGCGTACCGCGAGGTGCTCCGCGACGCCGTCGGCCCCGTCGGCGCGGCCTCGGTGCACCTCGACGCGACCGACGTCGCGCTCCTGCAGGTCCTCGAGCGCGACGGCCGGGCGTCGTACGTGCGGCTCGCCGCAGCGGCCGGGGTCTCGGCGGCCGCGGCGCGGCGCCGGGTCCTCCGCCTGGTCGAGGGCTCCGTGGTGCGGATCGGCCCGATCGTGAGCCGCGGCTCGGAGCATGCGATCGGCATGGGGATCCACGTCCGCGGGTCCGCCCGCGACGCCGCGCAGGACGTCGCGGCCATCGGCGGGGTGAGCTTCCTCGCCCGCACCGTCGGCTCCTTCGACCTCCTCGCGACGGTCCGCGGACCGTCGGCGTCGGCTCTCGCGGCGACGGTCGACGCGGTGCGGTCCCGGCCGGCGGTCGGCGGCGTGGAGACGTGGTCGCACCTGCGGTTCGTCAAGGAGTCGTACGCGTCGCTGGGCGACGGTGCGTCGCCGCGATGACGACGGGCCGCGGCCACCCGGCCGCGCTCAGCCCGGAGAGGACTCGATCGCGTCGAGGTCACGGGCGCAGTAACGGTGGTGCTCGAAGGTCTCGGTGAGCACGGTGCACAGGCACTGCCCCACCGAGCGGCCCCGCGCGTACGGCGGCCAGACGTCGTCGTCGGGCACGGGCGCCGGCGCCGCGAGCCCCTCCGGTACGGCCCGCTCGAGCCAGGACTCCAGCTCGGCGGCCTGCGCGGCGCGGACGTCGACGACCTCGTCGAGGGACGGATCGGCGGCGAGGTCCAGGCCGTGCGCCCCGCGATAGGGCGCGACGTCCGGGCCGAGCCCCAGTGGCGTGAAGGTCGCGACCGCGCCGAGGCAGCAGCGCCGGAACCAGGAGTCGTGGACGAAGACGAGGTGCCGCAGGGTCTGCACCGCGGACCATTCGCCGTTCACGGTGCGGCGCTCGACGCCCGGAGCGCGACGGATCCGCTCGATCGTCGCGGCCCAGTCCGCGTGGAGGGCGGCCGCCGCGCGGCGCAGCTCGGCGGGATCCGCCGAGCGGATCAGCGCGCGGACGGGATACCGCCGGTCGAGCTCGGCCTCCACGTACCCGGTCACGTCCACGCCGTTCACGACCAGACCGGAGACGAGGCCGTCGATCGTCGCATCCTGCATCACCGCCCCGACGAACCGCGCCCCGGACAGGTCGCACTCGCGGAACTCCGCCCCGCGCAGATCCTCGTCGACGTACCGGACCACACCTCGCATCGTAGGTGTAGGGTCCCGACCTACCTGGCGACTGTCAGCCTTCTCACCTGCACTGCATCACGCAGTCCCACGGAGTTGGCATCTCGCCAGTCCCAGCAACATGGCATTTCCACCACAGCATTCAGGCCGTCGCCGGACTCCCACTCCAGCAGCAGTACCGTTCCCACAGCCTTCGACAGGTCGTAACTAGAACTGGGTCTACGAATTGATCAGCCGGACCACGTAGGGCATCGCGCCGTCGGTGCGCAGCGGCGATACTTTGACCGTCGATCCGGACTCGGGTGCCTCAAGCATCTGGTTGTCACCCAGATAGAGCGCTTCGTGCTGGCTCGCATTCGGGCCGAAGAAGATCAGGTCACCCCGCTTGATCTCAGCGAGCGGAACCTTCTTGCCGATGTTGTACTGGTAGCCGCTGTAGTGCGGGAGCTTGATGCCGACGGCAGCAAATGCGAACAGCGTCAGGCCCGAGCAATCAAATCCCGGGTTCTCGAAGTCACGGAAGGTATCGGCAACGCCGCCGTCGCGGACCCCGACGGTGGGGCCGTTGATATCACCACCCCCCCAGGAATATCTGGTGCCGACCACCGACAGGCCCCGGGCAATGACCGTGTCAATCATTTGCTTGCCCGACATCGACGCGACTGACACAGGCGCTACTGGTGCCTGGATTGCAGGCACCTGGGCTGCCGCTTGAGCCGGGACCTGGGATGCGGTCTGCGGTTGCGGCGTGAACCCGAACAGGTTGCTCAGTTGCCCGAGCAACGACGACGCTGCGGTCGCGGCCGACGGTGGCCCCCCGGGCGCCGACACTGCCGGTGCCGCAGAAGGAGCCGCTACGGGTGTGCTTGCGTTCGGGGGTGCCGCCGGTGCAGGAGCCGGCTGCGAGGAAGGCACCGTCACTGTCTGCTGTTCGCTGACGACGTATTGGTCATAGATCCGCTGCTGACCTGCGGCATCCCCGGACTTCGCCTTCGCCTCGGCGAGCGCCCTTGCGGCCGTCTGCCGACGCAAATCCAACCGTCGGCGTTGATCGGTCGCCGAACGCAGCGCCTCCAGGGTCTGGGCCACCGACCCCTGCGCTCGGGTGCGGCGGTCGGCAGCCGCGCCAGCCGCTGCATCCGCGGAGATCTTCGCGATCCGCGCAGCATCGCGGCTCGATCGCGCCCGCCGCCGGGCGTCATTGAGGCCGGTGACAGTACCTGCCTGGGCGGCAGCAACGCGCCGAAGAACCGCAGTGCGGTCTACCGCCGTCTGCCCATCCGGGGCGGTCAGAGCATCCGCGACCCCGCCCGAGGTGTTCCCCTGCATGTAGGCGGCGCGGAGCATCTCATCGAGCCTGCGCTGAGCAGCATCCACTGCCTGGTCGGAAGCCACGGCCTCCCGATCCGCAACTACTACTGCATTCGTCGCGGCCCGCGCAGCGTCGGCGGCCAACGCCACGTCGATCACCGCCTTGTTCACCGACTGCCGCCGAATGTCAACGTCGTTCTGCAAAGCCGCGATCTGCTGATCAAAGTCCGCAAGGCGCACGATCAACGAAGGAACCACCGCGACCGAGTGACCTGCTCGAGGGTCGTCTCCCACGTGCCGCGCCCACGCAGGATCCGCTCCGCCGACCACGATCGCAGCCACGATCGTCACCGCCGCCGCCCGCTGCATTCCAGACGCCCATCGATGCTGATTCACCACGGAACATCTCCTTCAACGAGCCGACCGCCCCCCGCGGGGAGGTTGCGCCCACGCGAGGGGATCAGAAGCGGAATATTGTTGGTGCGCAATCTTTTTACGCAAAGTTTGACGCGCCGCACCGGCACCCCTTGAGTACCATCCGAACCGTACGTCACAGACGCCACAGAGGGAAGCGGTGATCGAGCAGATGCAGAGCCTTAACTGCCACCTATAATGGGGTTGGCCTGCGGTATTCAAGATTCAATCAAGATCCTGCTACTATCCACGATAGTACTAAGGAGGAGTGCGACCCTTGCCTGGTGAGTTGGAATCCGCGGTCATGCAAGTGCTCTGGGACAGTGAGCACGCCTTGAAGGTGCAGGAGGTGGTCGATGCCCTCGACACCGGGCGGGCACTGGCCTACACCACGGTGATGACGGTTCTAGACAACCTGCACCGCAAGCAGTGGGTCCAACGCGAGAAGGTCGGCAAGGCCTACTTCTACGAGCCGACACTCAGCCGCGCGGAGGCTGCGACCCAGGCGCTGCGTGACGTGCTGGATGCATCCGGCGATCCTGAGGCAGTGCTGCTGCACTTCACCGAGTCCGCGTCGGACGAGGAATCAAAGGTCATCCGGCGGGCACTACGCCGTCGGTCACGGCAGCAATAGACTAAGCCCGGTGCGCGAGATCCGAATCCGGACCCGGATGAAGGGAATGAGTACACGATGACGGTGTTCGCGGCATTGGTCGTCGCGGCGGCTGCGATCGCGGCTGCCGGACCTGTGCTGCTCACCCGCGCGGGGCGTACGCGGCTCGATCCAGTTGCCCTGCTCATCGGCTGGGTGGGAGCGCTGGCAATGCTTGGACTGCTGACGGCGTTAGCGATCGTGGCACTGTTGCTGCCGCTGCACGCAGACTACTCGGTAACCACTGCGTTCGGAGACTGCTGGTCCCTGGCGGTCCATGGCACCGTGCCGCAGGGACGCCGGGCGACCGGCGCCGCACTAGCCGCGCTCATTGCGGGCTCCGTCGTGATCTCCGGCGTGCGCTGCGTCTTCGTCCTCGCGCGCCGGCGGGCGGTCGCGACGTTGCATTGCGACCGAATAAGGCTGGTGGCCAGTCCAGCCGCCGGGGACGGCCGAGTGTGGTGCCTCGAGCACGACGCCCCCTTGGCATTCGCCATCGCCGCACCCAGGGGCGGGATGGTGGTGATCTCCCGCGGCCTACAGACCTTGTTGGCACCCTCCGAGCTGGCGGCAGTGCTGGCACACGAGCACGCACACCTCCGCGGTCGCCACCACCTGATCGTTGCCATCACTGAGGTCATCGGGCAGGTCCTGCGCCCGATCCCGCTGTGCCGGAACGCCCCGAGCGCCGTGCGGGAATTGGTCGAGGCGATCGCTGACGGAGCAGCAGCACGCCGTTGCGGGGCGGCCACGGTACACCGGGCCCTGCTGCAGATGGCCTCCGCACAATCGGTGCGGCAGCGATCAGGGACAGCCGGGCGGGGCCCTACTCTGGCGATGGCGACCACCGCGACCTCGGCGCGGGCCCGCCGCCTACAGCTCCCCGCAGCGAGCCGCAGTGCTCGCGTGCGCCACTGCGGCGCGGTCGCCGCGGCCACCGCCCTGGGATCAGCCGCTACGGTGGCGCTTGCAGCCCTCGTCGTGTCCGCTATTTCCTGCCCAGCGCTCTAGCCCGCTGCGCCCGTGGCGCAGCGTGACAGAGAGATTTGCCTGTTCCCCGGGGGGCCAACTGCGCAGCAACATCCGCTGCGACGCTTCATCGTGACTAGCGAGTGCGACCCACGAGTCGCATTTCAGCGACCGTACACCGAGTCCCGAGCGCCTACGTCCTTGAGCCACTACGCTCCGGTGCCGCTATTCGACGAGTCACGAATGCCGATGCCCGGCGGTCGTGTCCACAGCCACAGGCATCTTCGCCGAGGGGTCGCACACCCCGGCGGGGCATTCGCTCACCTGTAGCGGATGCTCAGGCTCGCCGCCCCGCCACGACCACCGTATCCCCCAGCGGGTGGCGACCGCGGCACCCATGGCGAGGGCCGAGACGACAGCAACCAGGGGCTGCAGCGGCGCCCACAGCGTCAACGCTCCCGACGCGCCCAACATCGCGACGACGACCTTGTTACACAACGGGCACCCCACCGCGAGCGTCGACAGGACCACACCGGAAGTGCCTCGCACAGCACCACGATTCCACCCGGCCACCACCGGAGCTGCCAGCCAGGCGGCCGCGAGAACGGTCACCACCACGAGGACGAGGTAGTCCCACCAGCGCACCGGCGTCATCCGGGTGAAGACAGGATTGGGAAGCACTCGGGAGGGGATCGCGATCACCAGTGCGATCAGCGCACCGCCAGCCGCTGCGTGCCACCACCGCACCCGTCCAATGACCGCCCTGCGGTTCATACCACTCACAGTGCACCCTCCTCACCTCGCGCTTGTCTTTCCTCGAACTCAGCATAACTACTAGATCACATAGTAGTTCTTGGTGGCGGGCCTGCCCGCCCCTCATCTACTATTCAACATAGTAGTTACCTACTAAGCGTGTTAGTAGCTCAATCTCGGGAGAGGCCTGATCGATGAAACATCTCTCTAGCGTGCCGGATCCAGACGTGGGCCTTCCAACGGTGACCGAATCCGTCGGCGCGCCGGTGCGGCATGACGCGGTGCAGGCGTCGGAGAGGATCTCGACGATCACCGGTCCGGTGGGCGGTTGCGACCCAGTGAACGAAGCGGAGCCACAAGGACTGTCCGCTACGTACGTGCTAGACGCGGTCAGCGCTCCCGGTGCGCTCCGGATGCAGTACGAGGGCCTACGGATCGGCGCCGAGGCCGACGATACGCAAGGGCGATTCACCTGCCAGCGCGATGTCAGTCTCGCGGCGGCCCGCGGGCGGCCGGTCGCTGTGACCGAGCGGCTATCGGGGATCCCGGCAGGCGAGTGGGATATTCGGGTGCGAGCAGCGTGGACACCGGCTGCGACGCAGGCGGGCGAGCTGGCGGGCGAGATGAAGCTTCCGGACCAGCAGATGCGGGTCCGGACGGTGTTCGCGCCTCTGGCACACGGGCCCGCGGTGGCAGCGTGGTGTTGGCCGCTGCTGGTGGGGCTCGGCGCTGTCGTCGCGGTCGCGCTCATGGCAGTGAACGTCTCCCTCGCTGGCGGCTCTGCATTCGCGGCGGTGGGGATCAGCGGTGTGGCCTGTGCTGTGGGGTTTCTCGGCGCGCGGTTGTGGTTCTTGGCAATCCATCGGATGCCGCTACGGAAGCTGCTGTCCTCCGGAGCCTGCATTCAGGGGTTCAACGCCGCTGCCGCGGTGGTCTTGGTGATGGGGGCGCCGGCGATCGGACTGTCATGGGGCGCGGTGCTCGATTCTGCTGCCCCGGCACTGCTCGCAGGGATGGCCGTCGGGAGGCCGGGGTGTTGGCTGACCGGCTGTTGCGCTGGAAAGGTCACCGTGTCGCGGTGGTCACTGTGGTCATCGGATCGGAGGGTGGCCGCTTCACGCTATCCGGTGCAGCTGTTTGAAGCTGCGGCGTGCGGGACGCTGGCGATAGGGGCCGAATTCCTGTTCCTGGGCGTCCGGCACTCGGGAGCGATCTTCGTGATCGGACTCGCTGCCTACGCGCTGGTCCGGCAGGTGCTGTTTCCGCTGCGCTCCGACCCGCACACTCGGTGGGGGCGTACCGCAGTCGCAGCAGGTGCTACGGCCGCGATCGCGGTGGCGATATGGGTGATGACGTTGTGACGAGTCGGCGGGGCTACCGGGATGTGCTCAGACAGATCCGGACTGCCTCGCCCATTCTCCGTCCTGGTCAGCGGCCTTCCGACGACGCCAGGGCGCTGGCTTTGGTCCACTGCTGCCAGGGCACACTCCAGTCACCGTTCTGCCATTGCTCGAGAGGTGCGCCGCCAGTGTTGCGGATTTCGACGATGTCGCCGGGGACCGAGAAGTCGAAGAACCATCGAGCGTTGTCACCGTTGAGGTTGAGGCACCCGTGGGAAGTGTTCGTGTTGCCCTGCGCCCACACAGAACTGTCGAGTTGGTGCAGGTAGATACCGTCTGTGCTGATCCGTGTCGCGTAGTTGATCGTCTGTTTGTACCCCAAGCGCGAGTTGATCGGTAGCCCGTAGGTGGACGAGTCCATCACCACCGGGTTCGCCTTGTCCATCACGGTGTAGATGCCCCGTTGGGTCCAGAAGCTGATGGTGTTGCCGTTGATGATCTCGCTGCCGCCCATGCCCATGGAGGTGGGCATCGTACGGACGAGATTACCGCCGTCGTAGACGGTGACCGTCTTGGTCGCGTCGTCGGCGATCGAGACATGCGAGGCGCCGATGGTCGCACTGGCACGCACGTCCTCGGCGCCGTAGAGGCGCTCGCCCAGGCGGACACCGTATAGCGCGGCGTCCACGGTGATCTGAGTGCCCGGCGTGTGGTATTTCTCAGGTCGCCAATGCGCTTCGGTATTCGAGACCCAGCACCACGCTCCCTCGACCGCGGGTGTACAGGTGACTTTCATACGACGTTCTGCCTCGGCGCGGTCTGCGATGTCGGTGTCGAACTTCGCCACCAGCACCAGCCCCACACCGTAGGTCCGCCCTTCGCCGACCGGGGTGCCCGCCGTCGTTGCCAGCTCCATCGTCGCCTGCGCCTGTGGCGCGAGAGTGGTGAACGTGCTCTGCCGTTCGGTCCGGCGTCCTGCCTCATCGACCGCGACCGCTCGCAAGCGGTAGGTGCGGCCGAATCCAAGGGGCTCACCGGCCGACCAGGATTTGCGCGGTGCGTCCAACGTGCCGGCAACGGCGCGTCCCGCCTCGTTGGTGAGCGTGACTTCGGCGAGGGCGCCGGTGCCCACGACACGCACAGTGACCGGTGTGCGGGGTGTGACCTCCGCGGCGCCGTCGGCCGGCGCCAGCTCGATCAGTGGCACGGCGCCCGACGGTTTCGGTGAGGACGAGGATCCGCTCAGCGGCACCGCGCCCCGCTCGGCACCGCAGGCGGACGTGATCGCGACGGCTCCGATTCCGGTTGCCGTCCGCGCCAGCAGAGTTCGCCGTTGCAGAACCATTCAGCCTCCCTCGACCCGCCTCATCACGCAACTACTAATTTGCATAGTACTTTATGGTGAGTGGTCGAGCCCGCCAGGTCCGCAGGCGAGGTACTCTCACCCGCTCCGCCGGTACAGGTACCAGGCGCGGCGAGTCGTCGAGCAGGTGCGGGTGGGTGTTCTGACCGTTCCATCGACTGAAGCGCTCACTTGCCCGGAAGCGAGGGTTGCGCCCTAGCAACAGCGTCCTCGATGTCCTGTACTGATCGGAAGACCAGCGGGTCCACGATCCGCTGCACGGAGCCGTCGGGGCGGACGAGAAAGGACAGCGGCAGCAGGGGCGGGATCTGCAGTGTCCTCGCGACCGCGCCGTCCGCGTCGATGATGCTCGGGTACGCGAGGGCGAGATCGGTGGCGAAGGTACGAGCGTAACTCTCGACGTCGCGGACGTTGATCCCGAGTACCTGGACTGCTTCGGGGCGTTGGGCATAGCGCGAGAGGATCGGCATTTCTTCGCGACACGTCCCGCACCAGGACGCCCAGAAGTTGAGCAAAGTGGTTCTGCCTGCGGTGAGTTGTCCGAGGTTGATCACATCGGGGGTAGTGAGGCAGGGCTCGGACAGATCTGCCAGGGGCCCAACGGATCGGGCTGATACCGATTTCGTTCCGCCGCACTGCGGTTTAGGTACACCGCGGGCTGAGCTGGCCTGGAGTGGGGCCTCGGTTCCAGTGCGGGTGCCGGTGGAGGCGGTATCGTGGTCTCCTGGTTTTTCCGTGTGCGAATGCGCGGTCGAGACGGCGATGAGCAGCAGCGCGGCAGCGATCGCAATAAGGGCCAGTGCGTACCGGTGCCGGCGATGCCACGGCGGGGTTGAGGCGCACTCGTCGGGTCCGGGGGGAAGGGCGACGCTCATGGTGTCTTCTGCTCGTCGATGGGCACGGGCGTCGTATCGGCGGGGACCGACTGTTTGAGACCGGTGGTGCGACGTGCGCGCCGTTTGATCACCGTTGCGGCGATCAGGGCCGCAGCGGCCAGGGCGGACGTGACCGCTTCGGGCAACGCGCCCCAGCGGGTGGCGAGTGTGAGCCGGTCGTCGAGGGGAACAGTCGCGATCAGAGTATCCGCGCTGAACAGTGCGGACTGGTCGGTGACTGGCTATGTCAAGTTGATCTGGCCCCGGTAGGGCGGTTTCATTCGGCCCCACCTGAGTGGGGCCCTGAGCCGCTAGAGTCCGGGGTGTGGATGGGCGGCCGCGGGTGCGCAGTGTGGTTGCGCCGACTGGTTGGGATCGCGAGTCGGTGCGTGCGTATGCCGAGTTCGTGATCGCGCGTGATGATCAGCTCGGTGATCAGGTATCGGTCCGGGTGAAGATTAAAGACGGGGAGCGACTGCCGAACCTGACGACCCGGTGGACCGTGGTTTATGTCACTCACCAGAACCGGGCCTTGCGCCGGCATCTGTCGGTAGTCAAGGACGAACGCCGCGCTTAGCCCGCGGTAGCTGCTGCTTCGGTGTGAGCCAGGCGGTAGCTGTGAGTGCCGGTTTCGATGATGGTGCCGCGGTAGGTGAGCCGGTCGACGATCGCGGCGCAGAGTCGTGGGTCGGTGAAGGTGTCAGTCCAGCCGGAGAAGGACTGGTTGGAAGCGATCGCGACGCTGTTCTTCTCTTCGCGTTCGGTGAGGACTTGGAAGAGCAGTTCGGCGCCGCGGCGATCGAGTTCCATGTAGCCGAGCTCGTCGATGATGAGCAGGTCAACGCGGCCGTAGCGGTTGATGGTCTTCGCGAGCTGCTTCTCGTCAGCGGCCTCGACCAGCTCGTTCACTAGTTTGGTGGCGAGGGTGTAGCGGACTCTAAAGCCTTGCTCGGCGGCAGCGGTTCCCAATCCGATCAGCAGATGGGATTTGCCGGTTCCGGAGTCGCCGATGAGGCAGAGCGGCAGTCCGTGGCGGATCCAGTCGCCGGTGGCGAGCTGGTGGATGGTGGCGGGTTCGATGTCGGGGTTGGCGTCGAAGTCGAAGTCCGCCAGCCACTTCTCCCGCGGGAACCCCGCGGCTTTGACGCGGCGAACAGTGGAGCGGCGGTCCCGGTCGTCGACTTCGGCGAGCAGGAGTTCGGCGAGGAACCCCTGGTAGGACAATTGCTGCTTGGCGGCGGCGGTGAGGTGCTGGTCGATCATCGACCGCACTGTCGGCAGGCGTAGGCGCCGGCAGGCCTGGTCAACGGCGGCGAGGGCGGCTTCTTCGGTGAGGCCGCCCCGGCGGCGCAACGACGGGGCCAGCGCATTCGTCTGGTTCTTATTGGCGGTTGCGGTCATAGCCGGGTGGGCCTTTCAATCGGTGGTGGGTCCAGCGACTCAATCGGTGGTGGGTCCAGCGACGCAGGTAGCGCGTCGGAGGCAGTGCGTCGCCGGTGCTGCGGGAGCAGGCGGTCGTAGGCCGTAACGCTGGGCAGCGGTCGCCGGTCGGGTGGCAGGCCGGCGATCACCGCCGCGGGGTCTGCGAGCCGTCGTTGGGTGAGGCTGACAACTCGTTGCTCGCGTCGTTCGGCATGGCGATCGAGATGACGGCCAGCGTTGGCCCCACCTGTCTGGTCGGCAGCGACCGAGGCGTGCGCGAGCAGGCGGGCTTCGGCGCGGCGAGCCTCAACGGCGACGACCTCGGCGCTCACCGCCCCGACCCGCAATGCAGCATCGATGCCGGCGATCACCGCCGCGGCGGGCAGGCTGCGGTGCAGCAGCAGGACGTCGATCAGCTCGCTGGTGCCGTCGGTGTCGCCGTTGACTCGTCGGGCGGCGGCCCAGAACGCATCATGGCTGGCGGTGAACACCCCGGCAGCGCGGGCCTGCGCCAACGCCGTTGATCCCGGCAGGGCACCGGGTTTGAACTTGAGCACCTCGAGGTAGTGGTCGAGGTCGATCTTCGCGGTGCCGCGGCCGGCGACCCGTGGATGCCGCGCGACCAGGGTCCGGCCGTCGTAGACCAGCAGCTGGGAGGCTTGTAGTGAGACGCGGACTCGGCGGCCGATCAGGTGCGCCGGCACCGAATACTTCACCATCCGAACGGTGATCATCGCCGACCGATCGACCCGTGGTGTGAGGATCAGGCCCGGGTCGAAATCCTCCACCGGCAGCGGCGCGAGCGCTGCTCGGTCGTGCTCGTAGTCCTGGCCGATGGTGCGCAGTCGTCCGTCGATCCGGCGGCCCTCGTCGCGGTCCTCCCAGGCTTTGATCTGCTCGTTGAGCTCATCGAGGGACTCGACCTGCGGCATTGGGGTCAGCCGGTTGCGGCGGAACCATCCGACCTCGCCTTCAACGCCGCCCTTCTCGTGCGCCCCGGCGATGCCGGGCTGGCAGTAGAACGGATCGAATCCGTAGTGCGAGTGAAACAACGTCCACCGCGGGTTCTCCTGTCGCCGCCGGTCTCCGCCCTGCAGGACCGCGACCACCGCCGAGGTGAGATTGTCGTAGCGGATATGCCGGGTCGGGACCCCGCCGAGCTCGCGGAACGCCTCGACGTGCCCTTCGAGGAACGCTTCCTGCCCGCCGGTCGGATAGACCCGGTGAATGGCCTTGCCCGAGTGCGAGAGCCGGTAGACGAACATGTGGCACTTGGTCTTCACCCCGCCCAGGATCACCCAGACCTCGCCGAAGTCGACCTCCGCCTCCGCCCCGGATGCGTGGTCCTGGGCGATGAACACCTCCCGGCGGCGGCCGGCCTCCACCTCGATCTGCGCCCGCCGGACCCGCACGTAGTCCCGCACCGTCGAATACGACAACTCGACCGCATCGTGCTCGATCGCCAGGCGTTCCCGGATCCGCGTCGCGGTGTGCCGCTGCTTACGCGGAGCATCCAGATCCGACCGCAACATCTCATCAATCGCCGCCTTGAACCGGTCCAACCGCGGCGACGACCGCTCCGGCGTCTTCCGCGGCGGCGGCTCCGCCGATGACAACGCCTGCCGCACCGTCCTCCGGTGCACGCCATGCTTGCGAGCCAACGCCCGGATACTCATGCCCTCGACCCGGGCGTCCCGCCGGATCTGCGCGAACAGCTCCACCTTCGATCCCATCATTGGCCACCACCTGCTTCGGCTCGGAAACGATGTTCACGAGCAACCATCAGGTGGGGCCAGATCAAACCGTCGCAACACCACCGGCGAGTCGCAAACGGGGCCAGGTCTAGCCGTCGAGCCGGGGCCTCTTCAAGCTGTCATAGCCAGGTGACCGTCCCGTCCGGGGTCACGACAGCGCTGACGCCACTCGTCGCGGCGATCAGGACGGTGCGGCGGTGCTCGATGGCCCGCAGTCGGGACATCGCCAGTTGTTGGTACGACATGGCCGTGCGGCCGAAGGTCGCGTTGTTAGTGGGCACGGTGATCAGCTGGGCTCCACCGCGTACAGATTCACGGACGAGGTCGTCGAAGGCCACTTCGTAGCAGATGGCAGCCGCGGTCGGTATGCCAGCGAGGGTGACAATGCCGTCACCATCGCCAGGCACGAACCGGCCGGCCTTGTCGGCGTATGCGGACAGGCGGGTCGCGAGCGGCCGCATCGGTAGGTACTCCCCGAAGGGCACCAGTCGCCGCTTGATGTGTTGCTGTCCAGGACCGGAGCCGGGGTTCCAGACGATGGAGACGTTGCGTGATGTGCCGTCGTCGGCGGAGAGCACTGCACCGACGAGGACAGGTACGCCGAGCCTGTTGACCGTCTCATCGATCCGCGCGCGCACCTGCCGATCGCGCAGCGGGTCGATATCCGAGGCGTTCTCGGGCCAGACGATCATGGCGGGCCGGGGCATCTGGCCAGATTCGATGGCACTGGCGAGGTCCTCGGTGCGTCGTAGGTGATTCTCGAGCACTGCGGCACGCTGAGCATTGAAGTCCAGTCCTAGGCGGGGAACGTTGCCTTGGATCACCGCAACGGTCACGCTCGCTCGCGGTTCGTACGCTGGTAGCGCGATTAGGAGTGCTGCGCCGGCGAACGGGAGGATGCCACCAAGCGACGCACGGACAGCAGCGCGCGGTGACCTCCGCAGTGCCGCGCGGACCACGGCGAAACCGGAGCACCCGATGAGGGCGACCGCGAACGAGACGGCCGGTGCGCTGGCGATCGCGGCCAACTGTACGAGAGGCCCATCGGTCTGCCCGAACGCCAACTTTCCCCAAGGGAACCCGCCGAATGGCAGGCGGCTGCGCAGTGCCTCCGTCGCTGTCCACGCGCAGGCGCACCACAGCGGGTAGCCGGGGAGAACCACCATCCGGCTGACCAAGGCGCCGAACACCGCTACCGCGACGGCTTCGACCGCGGCGAGCGCGATCCACGGCCCAGCCCCAACGTAGATGCCTACCCACGGAAGCAAGGGCAGGAAGAACGCCAGCCCCGCGGCGTAGCCGTACAGCAGGGCTTGGCCGATTCCGCAGCCCCACACGGCGGCGACCACGAGCGCGACACCGACCGGCGCCGCTCCCCACAGCGCGGTGGGTGGGAACGAGATGAACATCGCTCCGCCGCCGGCGGCAGCCAGAAGTAGCCTGACCGCTGTGTGCGTCCACGGCCAATGAGCCGGCCCCCACCGAGTGGATGTCGCGGATGGGAGCCTTCGTGCTGTCTGCGTGGTCACGAGTGAGATCTCCTCAATTCTGGACCGTGGTGGTGCTGCTCGTCGCGAGTCGTCTGGGCGATCGCGGGCGTACTGGTTGGTGCGTGTCGACGGCGATTCCTGTCAGATCGGCATGACGATGTTGGAGACGAAGAGCCGCCGGACCATGTCGACGAAGTCGGACCAGTAGCCGGTGACCAGGGCGAGTCCGACGGCGATCATGAGCACGCCGCCGGCGACCTGGATGCGTCGGCTGTTGCGGCGAAGCCATCCGACGGCCCGCACCGCGGCGGTCGATCCGACGGCGAGTGCGATGAACGGCAGGCCCAGGCCTACGCAGTAGGCCACCACCAGCGCGGCACCGCGTGCCGGCGCTGCGTTGGTGCCCACAATGATCGACATGATCCCCGCCAGGGTGGGACCGATACAGGGAGTCCAGCCGAGCGCGAACACCCCGCCCAGCAGCGGGGCACCGGCAAGCGTGGTCCAGGGTCGTGGCGCAAAACGCACCTCGCGGGCAAGTGCCGGGACCAATCCGATGAACGCCAAGCCCATGATGATGGTGATTCCCCCACCTATCCGCATCAGCGTCTCTGCATTGAGCCGAATCGTCGCCGCCAGACCAAACACCGACATCGTCATCAAGAGGAAGGCCGCTGTGAACCCGCCGACGAACAACGCGGCTGCGCCGAGCACTCTCCACCGACCGGACCGGTCTACCGCCTTTCCGCTGCCGCCGAGCTCTGCGATCGACGTCGCTGGAGCCTCGGCGCCGACCAGCCCCGCGAGGTACGACAAGTAGCCGGGAACAAGGGGCACGATGCACGGCGAGGCGAAGGACACCAACCCGGCGAGCAGGCATGCCCCGATCGCCAGGATCAGCGGACCTGACACGGCGGCGTCGGCAAAGGCTTGTCCCATCAGCCCTCCCCGGCGACGCGGTCCACGGCATCGGTGAGGGTCTTCTCGTCGATCGTCGTCAGGTATGCCGCGGCCACGCGATGCTGCCGATCAAGGACGAAGGTCATCGGCACTACTGTGGTCGGGTACTGCTCACCGAGCGCGAGCAGCGTCTTGCCAGGGGGATCGTAGATCGACGGATAGGTCAGCCCGTGGGAGCGGATGAAGTCCCGCGCCGCATCGTCGCCGGCGGTTTCACGAACGTCGATACCGAGAAACTGCACACCCTTGGACTTGCGCGCCGTGTACACCTTTTCCAGAGCAGGAGCCTCGAGACGACAGGGGGCGCACCAGGAGCCCCAGACGTTGATCACCACGACCTTTCCGGCGTAGTCCGACAGTCGCAGCGTGGCCCCGGGATCAGTGACACTACGTCCGGACAGCTCACCGACGACGCTGCGCCGCTCGGGCGGGTAGAAGTGCCTGGCCTTGCCATCCGGAGCGATGATCCCGCCATCGCGTGCCCGGTCGCTGAGCTGAACGCACCCGCCGAGCAGCATCGCGACCACAAGCACCGCGATCACACCGGCGCACCGGCGCAGACTCGAGCTGCCGCTCGGGGGACGGTCATCATCGCCCAGCGATGCCCGTGTGGACTGTCGTCGCATCCTCACCCCTTCTCGGCGGCTAACGAACCAGCCACCAACTACTAAGTAGCATAGTAGTTGGTGGCTGGTCGGTCGCACTCGCCATCGGGGGCAGCCGCGGAGACGTCGGTCGCGTCAGGTGTACTTGAGGGTGGTCATCATGCCCATCTCCATGTGATAGATGTTGTGGCAGTGCAGGGCCCAGGTTCCGGGGTTGTCCGCGTCGAGGTCGACCTCGACCGAGCCCATGGGCTTGATGAGCACCGTGTCCTTGCGCAGTCCGCCACTGCCGGGGAGGCCCCAGGTGTGGCCGTGGATATGCATGGGGTGGAGCATCATCGTTTCGTTGGTGATCTGCATCCGCAGTCGCTGGCCCTTGCTGACGCGCAGAGGCGTGTCTTCGCCGTGCTTCTTGCCGTTGATGCCCCAGGCGTACGGGTCCATCTGGCCGTTGAGAGTGACCTTGATCGTGGAGTCGGGCTGGGCGTCAGGAAGGCGCGCGGAGTCGGCGGCGGTGAGTTCGGTGGCGCCGAGCAGGACCGGGCCGTCCAGTTCCGCGGGGCGAATGTCGGCGGCGGGTGCGGCGCCGGAGCCTGTGCGCAGGACTGCCAGAGCCTGGCCCTTCTTACCTTCGGCGGCGGCGACTAGCGGAAACGCGCCGTCGCCTGCGGTGACGGTCACGTCGTAGCGTTCCCCCATAGCGACGAAGAGCGCGCGGGCCTGCATGTCGTTGACCCTGTGTCCGTCGGTGTGGGTGACGGTCATCGTGTGACCGCCAAGGGCGACCCGGAAGACGGTGTCGGAGCCGGCGTTGATGATCCGCAGGCGGATGCGTTGTCCGGGCTTGGCGCGGAACTCGGTCGGCGCCGTAGGGATTCGGCCGTTGATGAGGTAGTGCGGGTAGACCACGTCGCCAGCATCGCCCAGCGGAGAGCTTCCCATGCCAGGCATCGAGGAGTGGTCCATGCCACCCATCCCGCCCATTCCGGTCTGCAAAGGTCCGGTCTTGGCTTGGAAGTCGGCAAGGATCTGGTCAGGGTTCTTGCCGATGCCGTCGGTCCAGTCGTCGAGGACGACGATCCACTCGGCGTCGAAGGCGCCTGGTTCATTGGGGTCGTCGATGATGATCGGAGCGTAGAGGGCACGGTCGAGTTGGGCACCGACGTGGGGATGGAAGTAGTGGGTGCCGGCGTCCGGGGCGGTGAACTCGTAGACGAATCGCCCCCCGGGGCGCACAGCATCCTGGGTGACGCCGGGAACGCCGTCAGCTTCGTTACGCAGGCGGATGCCATGCCAGTGGATGGTGGTGTCGGCGGGAAGCTTGTTGTCGAGGGTGACGCGGAGGAAGTCTCCGGCGTTGGCGCGCAGGACCTTGCCGGGGAGGGCGTCGTCGTAGGCCCAGGTACGGGCGGTGATACCGCCGAGGTCTACGGTGGTCTCGCGCGCGGTGAGGGTCGTCTCAACGACCTTCTGTCCGGCCTGGGGTGTGGCCTGTAGTGGCGGTCCTTGCAGCGCACGAGAGGCACCACTCGGCGTGCTGGCGGTCTTGTCGCCACATGCGGCGAGCGCGCCGACGCTGAGCGCGGCGAGACCGCCGAAGAGGGCTGTTCGTCTGGTCACCGGTGTCATGAATTGGTTCCTTGGTTTGACGTCGAGGAAGTCGGGGGCGGCCCTGCTTAGGGGGCAGCGGGGCTGACTGTCGGGCTGCCGTCGCCCATCCCTGGCATACCCGACATACCCGGCATGCTTGTGTGAGGTGTCGGCGATGAAGTCGGGGAGCTGCTCATCGAGTGGCCTGCGGGCATCGACGGTTGGGTTGAGGTGGGGGTAGTGCTGGTGTCGTCGTTCATGTTCATCGTGGACATGTCGTCGCCGCAGGCGGTGACGGCGAGGGCAATAGTGGCGGTGACGGCGGCGGTGGTGATCAGTCGTTTCGGGTTCATCGGTTCGTCTTTCTGGCAGGGATTCTCTGTGGGGTTCGTTGAAGGGGCGGTCGGGGTAGTGGGCTCGAGGCTGTACCGGGTTCCGGTGGTGGGTGTTCTCGCTTGGTGTTGCGGCGTTTGTAGACCGGCAGGGTCAGGGTGAACTGGGCGCCTTGTCCGGGGCCGCGGCTGGTGGCGGTGAGGGATCCGTCGTGGGCCTCGGCGAGCGCGCGGGCGATAGTCAGGCCGATACCGCTGCCGCCGGCGTCGCGGCTGCGAGAGGTGTCGGTGCGGTAGAAGCGGTCGAAGATGTGTGGGAGGTGTTCGCTGGCGATGCCTTCGCCTGTGTCCTCGACGATGATGTCGATGAGGTTGTGGTCGCGGCGGCGGCTGCTGACCGTGACGCTGCCTCCCGGTGGGGTGTGTCGGCGTGCGTTGCTGAGCAGGTTCGCGAGGGTCTGGCCGATGCGGGCACGGTCGGCGTCGACGAGGTCGGTGGTGGTGGGTCCGAGGCCGAGGTGGATACCTACGGCGTCGTAGCCGGGTTGCGCTTCTCGGACCGCGGCGGTGGTGATGTCGTTGACCGCGGTCGGCTCTGCTTCGACGCGTAGTTGTCGTTCGCCGGCGCGGGAGACGGCGTCGATGTCGTCAGCGAGTCGCTTGAGGCGGCCGGTGGCGCTGCGGATGACGCCGTACATTTGCGCGCCCGGCGTGCGGATGCCGTCCTCGGCGGCTTCGATTTGGGCGGTGATGGTGGTGATCGGCGTCCGGAGTTCATGGGCGAGGTCGGAGAGCATCTGCTGGCGGATCTCTTCGGTGGTATCGATTTGCTCGGCGAGTCGGTTGACGCTGCGGGTCAGGTCGCTGAATTCGCGGCCCAGGCGGCTGGGCGGGACGCGAATGGCGTGGTTGCCGGCGGCGATGTTCGCCGTCGAGGTCACCACGGCGCCGATGGAGCGTCGGACGCGGCGGGTGATCAGCCAGCTGACGACCAGTGCGAGGACCACGGAGCTCAACAGGGCGACCGAGACGGATACCACCAGTGAGGAGGCGAACGCCTCCTCGACGTGTTTGGCTTGGGGTGAGGTGGTCGGCAGGCCGGCGTGGGCCATGTGGGTGTGGAACAGGTGCGGTGCGACAGTCCACGCCACCAGCGCGGAGGCCCCAGCGCCAGCGGCGATGACGATGGTCTGGGCGATGAACAGCCTGGTGGTGAACCCCGAACGTGGGCGACGGGTGCGCCGTGCGTCGGATCGGGGCGCGCTCATTGCTTCGACCGGCCGTCACCCATTCGGTAACCGATGCCGCGGATGGTGCGGATGTAACGCCGCTCGGTGGTGGTGTCGCCGAGCTTGCGACGCAGGCTGGCGATGTGGACGTCGACGACGTGTGCATCGCCGACCCAGGTCGGTCCCCAGAGTTCGGCGAGCAGTTGGTCGCGGCTGAACACCATGCCCGGGCGGCGGGAGAGGACGTCGAGAAGGTCGAACTCGGTGCGGGTGAGAGCCGCGGGTCTACCGGCGACGCTCACCTCCCGACCGTTCGGGTCGATTAGCAGATCCCCGATGCGGCGCTCCGCGCCCTGGGGCATGGCGGGCCCGTTGACGGTTCCGGCGCGGGGGCGGCGCAGCATTGCTTCGATTCGGGCGATCAGCTCCCGCGGGCTGAACGGTTTGGTCAGATAGTCGTCCGCCCCGACGGACAGGCCGACCAGAGTGTCGACTTCGTCGGCGCGGGCGGTGACCATGACAACGTAGGCGTCCGAGAAGGTGCGCAGTTGCCGGCACACTTCGACACCGTCGAGCGAGGGCAGCCCGAGGTCGAGGACGACGACATCCGGTGGAGTTCGGTGCGCGGCGGCGACTGCGGCCGCTCCATCGCCGGTGATCTCGACATCGAAACCACTGCGCTGAAGGTAGTCGGCGATGACCTCGGCGAGGTCCGGCTCGTCCTCGACAACCATCGCGCGCAGGCCCAGCTTCGGCCGCGGTTCGGTCACCGCCGTCGGCTTGGGCTCGGCAACAATCGCATCCATGCCTCCATCGTGGCCTGACCGTATGCCCAGGATCGACCCGAGGCGCGGTTCTTGAGCAAATCTTGATCTTGAGCACACGTAACGGCCTGGTTAGGGCACGCACAGTCGAGGGCGATCAGATACCCCTCACCGGACTGATCACCGGTGGCACGTCTTCACCCGGCGGGCCACGGGCACGCCATCTGCCGACTCACGCTGACCGTCCTGGTCCTGCAAGACCGTCGCGCCGGGTGGCGTGCCACACACCTGTGCCGCCCTTTTCCGCTTCCGAAAGGACCCCAGCACGTGAGCACCGAAGTGACCACGGTTCCTGATTCTCGCCCCCCACTGTCATTGCTGCACCCGCCGTTGCCCGCCCGGTCGCTCCTCGACATCGGACCTGTCTCGGAGCGCCCGGCGGCCCTGGTCGGCAACACTCCGGTGATGCGGATCGCCGAACCGTTCGCGCCGGCCGGGCACGGGTTCTGGGCCAAACTCGAGGGGTTCAATCCCGGCGGCATGAAGGACCGCCCTGCCCTGCACATGATCGAACGGGCCAAGGCACGGGGGGATCTCACGACGGGCGCACGGATCGTGGAGTCGACCAGCGGCACGCTCGGGCTCGGCCTGGCGCTCGCGGGCATCGTGCACGATCATCCGGTGACGCTGGTGACCGACCCGGGGCTGGAGCCGATCCTGACGCAGATGCTCGCCGCCTACGGCGCCGAGGTCGACCTGGTGACGGAACCTCATCCGGCGGGCGGATGGCAGCAAGCCCGACGCGACCGGGTCTGTGAGCACCTGGCTGCGGACCCGACCGCGTGGTGCCCGGACCAGTACACCAACCCGGACAACGTCAGCGCCTATCAGCCGCTGGCCCTCGAGCTGCTGACCCAGCTCGGGCACATCGATGTGCTCGTCTGCTCGGTCGGCACCGGCGGACACTCGGCCGGGGTCAGCCGCACCCTGCGGCAGTTCCTGCCGGACCTGCAACTCGTCGGAGTCGACACCATCGGATCGACGATCTTCGGCCAGCCCGCGCACAAGCGACTCATGCGTGGCCTTGGCTCGAGCATCTATCCGGAGAACGTCGACTACTCGGCGTTCTCGGAAGTGCACTGGGTCGCGCCCGAGGAGTCGGTGTGGGCGTGCCGGACCTTGGCATCGACGCACTACGCGACCGGCGGCTGGAGCGTCGGTGCGGTAGCCCAGGTCGCCGGGTGGATCGCCGGCACCCGCTCGCCGGACACGGTCGTTGCTGCGATCTTCCCCGACGGCCCCCAGCGCTACTACGGAACCGTCTACAGCGACGCCTACTGCCACGCCAACAACATCGACCCGACGCTCGCACCACCGTTGGCGCCGATCACCATCGCCGACCCAGCCAGGACCGTGGTCACCCGCTGGTCCCGCACCACCAACGTCCGCAACCCGCTGACCGTCGTATGAGGGGGCCCATCGCCACGTTCCGGACCTTCGACCGGCCCAGCCAGGTGTTGATGGTCAACCAATTCACCATCAACCTGGGCTTCTACATGCTCATGCCCTACCTAGCCGGATACCTCGCTGGCCCCGTCGGGCTCGCCGGCTGGGCGATCGGGTTGGTGCTGGGAATTCGGAACTTCTCCCAGCAAGGGATGTTCCTCATCGGCGGCACCCTCGCCGACCGACTCGGCTTCAAGCCGCTCATCGTCGCCGGGTGCCTACTGCGGACCATCGGGTTCGTACTGCTGGCGACGGTCGAATCGCTGCCTGCACTGCTAATCGCATCCGTAGCTACCGGATTCGCCGGGGCACTGTTCAACCCCGCGGTGCGCGCGTACCTGGCCGCTGACGCCGGAGACCGGCGCATCGAAGCCTTCGCGATCTTCAACATCTTCTACCAGGGCGGCATCCTGATCGGCCCGCTGGTCGGGGTAGCGTTGATGGCCTTCGACTTCCAGGTGACATCGGCGGTCGCCGCTGGGGTCTTCGGCGTGCTGACCGTCGCGCAGATCCTGGCTCTGCCACGCGATCGGCGCGACCGCAGAGCCACAGCCGAGCCGCGGCCGTCGGTGCTTGCCGACTGGCGGACCGTGGCCAGCAACCGGCGGTTCGTGCTGTTCTCGTGCGCGATGATCGGCTCCTACGTGCTCTCTTTCCAGGTCTATCTAGCGCTGCCACTGCACGCGGCGTCGATCACCAGCAGCGAGCAAGCGTCGACCTACCTTGTGGCGGCCGTATTCGTGGTAACCGGTGTGATCGCCGTGGCCGGGCAGCTGCGGATCACCGCTTGGTTCCGGAGCCGGTTCGGGCCCACCCGCAGCCTCAGCCTCGGGATGGCGCTCATGACGGTGGCGTTCGTGCCGCTACTAGCAGTGCCGACCGCAACGCTGACCGGGCAGGTCGCCGCCATCGCGGCGCTGTTGCTGGCGGCAGCGGGCCTGGCGATAGCCACGGCGACCGTCTTCCCATTCGAGATGGACACGGTCGTCAGCCTCTCCGGCAATCGACTCGTCGCTACCCACTACGGGCTCTACAACACGGTGGTCGGCGTGGGGATCCTGGCCGGCAACCTCGGCACCGGGGCGCTCATGTCATTGGGGGACCGGCTCGGGTTCCCGGCGCTGATCTGGCTGGTGCTCATCATCGTCGGTTCCGGCGCGGCACTCGCGTTGCGGGCGCTCCATCGAGCCGGCGCACTGAGTGTGCCCGATCCCGCGGCCCGCGAAGCGGACGTGGCCGCTGCGGCGGGAATGCATCGTCGGTGACCTGCTGTCAGGAGTCTGTGCTGCGGTGTTCCGATACGCAGGGCCCCGGTCCCTCCGCGGTGGAGGGCCGGGGCCGGGGCCGGGGCGACGTTAGTTGGCGACGCTGGTGAAGCCACGCAGCCGCAGGCTGTTGCCGACGACGAAGACGCTGGAGAAGGCCATCGCGGCCCCGGCCAGCATCGGGTTGAGCATGCCCGCCGCAGCGACCGGTATCGCAGCGGTGTTGTAGGCGAATGCCCAGAACAGGTTCGTCTTGATCGTGCTCAGCGTTTTGCGAGAGAGCCTGATCGCGTCAACGGCGCTGCGCAGGTCGCCGCGCACCAGCGTGATGTCAGAGGCTTCGATCGCGACGTCGGTGCCGGTTCCCATTGCCAGGCCCAGGTCGGCCTGGGCCAGCGCAGGTGCGTCGTTGACGCCGTCGCCGACCATGGCGACGACCTTGCCCTGATCCTGCAGGCGCTTGACCACCGACACCTTGTCCTGCGGCATCACCTCGGAGATGACCTCGTCGATGCCGACTTCAGCCGCGATTCGTTGTGCGACGGCGGCGTTGTCACCGGTGAGCAGCACCGGCTTCAGGCCCAGGGCCCGCAGTTCGCTGATGGCCTGGGCGCTGGTCGGCTTGACCGCGTCGGCGACAACGAGGATGCCCTTCGCCTGACCGTCCCAGCCAACCGCCACGACGGTCTTACCGTCCGATTCGGCGTCCCGTTTCGCGGCCGCCGTCCGAGGGGACAGTTCGAGTGCCCAGTCAGCCAGGAAACTCTCGCGGCCCACGATCACGGCATGCCCGTCGACCACGCCCTGCACCCCTTGTCCTTCGACGTTGGCGAAACCTTCCGGTGTGGGCAGTTCTCCGCCACTGTCGCGAGCCGCGGCGGCAATGGCCTGGGCGATCGGATGCTCGGAGGCGTTCTCCAATGCACCGGCTAGCCGTAGCAGTTCGTCAGAGTCGGTGCCGTCCTCTGCAATCACCTCGGCCAGCGTCATCTTGCCGGTCGTGACCGTTCCGGTCTTGTCGAGCACGATGGTGTCGACTTTGCGGGTGGACTCGAGCACTTCCGGGCCCTTGATCAGTACACCCATCTGGGCTCCACGACCCGTTCCCACGAGAAGCGCTGTCGGCGTGGCCAGTCCAAGTGCACACGGGCAGGCGATCACGAGCACGGCGACCGCGGCAGTGAACGCGGCCGCGACGGGGAAGCCAGCACCGAGCCACGCGCCGAGGGTGGCGAACGCGATCGCGATGACGATCGGCACGAACACACCCGAGATCCGGTCCGCGAGCCGTTGCACCTCGGCCTTCCCCGTCTGCGCGTCCTCGACGAGCTTGGCCATCTGCGCGAGCTGCGTATCCGCTCCGACCCGGGTGGCGCGCACCTCAAGCCGTCCTCCGGAATTGACCGTCGCTCCGGTCACCGTGTCCCCAACGGAGACCTCGACCGGGACGGACTCGCCGGTCAGCATCGACGCATCGATGGCCGAGGATCCGGACGTGACCACCCCGTCGGTGGCGACCTTCTCCCCCGGTCGGACCACGAAGGTGTCGCCGACGGCCAGCTCGGCGACCGGGATCCGAACCTCCGCGCCGTCACGCAGCACTGCCACGTCCTTGACGCCGAGCTCGAGGAGCGCGCGCAATGCTGCTCCGGCCTGCCGCTTGGACCTCTTCTCGAAGTAGCGGCCGGCGAGCACGAACACCGTGACCCCTGCGCCGACCTCGAGGTAGATGTTGCCTGCTCCGTCCGACGGAGCGATCGAGAACTCGAACCCGTGTGTCATCCCGGGGGTGCCGGCGGTGCCGAGGAACAACGCGTACAGCGACCACAGGAACGCTGTTAGGGTGCCCATCGAGATGAGGGTGTCCATGGTGGCGGTTCCGTGTTTGAGGTTCATCCACGCCGCCCGATGGAACGGATAGGCACCCCAGACGATCACTGGCGCAGCGAGCGTGAGCGATGCCCACTGCCAATAGGTGAACTGTAGGGCCGGTGCCATCGCCATCGCGACTACCGGCACCGCCAGCACAGCCGAGCCGATCAGCCGCTGCCTCAGGGACGTCAGCTCCGGGTCCATGTCCTCGCCGGCAACCCCAGCACCAGGTCCTCCAGCCCCCGGCGTCGAGGACCGCGGGAGAGTCGCCGAGTAGCCGGTCTTTGCCACCTCGTCGATCAGCGCCTGCGCATCGAAACCCTCGGGGACGTGCACCTTCGCCTTCTCCGTGGCGTAGTTCACCGTGGCCTCGACCCCATCGAGCCCGTTGAGTTTGCGCTCGATCCGGTTCGCGCACGAGGCGCACGTCATCCCGCCGATGTCCAGCTCGACACTACGGCCGCCCGACGGCGCTGACACACTCATCATTTTCCTCGATCCGTACTTGCGGTCTATCGCCAGGCCTGTGGCCCGCGCTGCTTCATTGCGTCACTGCTGGTGGCCGCCACCGTGCGGGGCGCCCGGTTCACTCGCCGGCACGGCGGGCGATCCACCGGGGGCACGGTGCTCCCACCGCGCGACCGCCGAGTCGGGTACTGCCACCCCACCGATCACATACGCGCTGGCGAAGACACCGGTCACCGCAACCACGTAGACGATCAGCCTGCGCATGGCACTCATGGATTGCGCACTGCCGAGTAGCCAGCCTCTTCCACCGCGGCGAGAACCCGCTCGTCGGTCACCTGCTGCGCTCCCGTGACACGCAGCCGACCCGTCTGCGCGCTGACCTCGATGGACTCGACACCGGGGATAAGGCTGACCTCCTCACGGATGGACATTTCGCAGTGGCCGCAGGTCATGCCTGTCACCTGGTATTCGCTGGTCGTCATCGCCTTCTCCTACCCAGTTCAGATACCCCCTGTGGGTATCTCCAAATCATGCTTAACATACCCCAGGCGGGTATGTCTAGGCCCTCCTGTCGCGGCGAGTGCGCCGGAGCGGTGGTCGCGCGGCCGATCCCGAGCAACCCTTGCGGTCAATACCCCGCCGGGGTATATATTCGGGGTACCCGGCTGGGGTACCCGGCTGGGGTACCCGGCTGGGGTACCCGTTCAGGTGAATGTGAGACGGTCGGGGGGCCTGAGATGAAGGAGTTCGACGATGACCGACAATGCACACCGACAGTCTTGCTGTGGGCACACCGGCCCCGGCGAGCAGTCGCTCGAGCTGACCCGCAGCGCCCGGCAGGCGGGCACAGGCGGTACCGACACGGCGGAGTGCCCCGTCATGACCGGCACGGTGGTGGACAAGTCTGCCGCTGTCAGCAAGGGCCTCTACCGCGACTTCGAGGGCACGCGGTACTACCTGTGCTGCGCCGGGTGCGGGCCTCGGTTCGACGCCGACCCACACAAGTACGTTACGGCGGCCTCGGCGTGAGCACCGATATCCCCGCGGTTGCGGTCGAGCGGGCCGAGTGCTGTGCGGCGCAGCACGGGTATTTGACCGATAAGTCGCGCTATCTGATGCGGGCGAAGCGGATCGAGGGACAGGTGCGTGGCATTGAGCGGATGATCGATGAGGACCAGTATTGCATCGACATCCTGACCCAGATCAGTGCCGCGACGAGCGCCCTGCAAGGGCTCGCCTTGGCGTTGCTGGATGACCACATGCGGCACTGCGTCGTCCAGGCCGCCCGCTCAGACCAGCAGGAACTCGACACCAAGCTGAACGAAGCGACTGCCGCGATCACCCGTCTCGTCCGATCATGAGTCCACCCGGGGTGTCGTCCCGGTGGCTGTCGTTTCCGCGAAGGAGCACGTTATGGAGCACGGTTCGCATACCGATCACACAGGACACGCCGGTCACGGCGTTGGGCCCGAAGTGCCACAGGGGCTGCAGGTCGCCGCTCGAGGCTATCGCTTCGAACCGGCGATCCAGATCGTCGACGCCGGGACCGTGGAACTTCGCTTTGTGATCCTCGGGCCCGACGGCGAGCCGCTAGTCACCTTCGAGGAACGTCACGACAAGCAGTTGCACTTGATCGTTGTGAGCCGCGACACCAGCGTCTTTCACCACGTCCATCCGTCGATGGACAGTGCCGGGTCCTGGACTGTGCAGCTGGCGCTCACGCCGGGAGTGTGGCGGGTCTTGGCCGATTTCGTGCCGCAGGGCGCGCCGGACGGGCTCACGCTCGGTGCCGACCTGTTCGTGCCTGGCGGGTTCCATCCTCGGCCCTTGCCTGAGTTGAGAAGGGCCTGGACCGGCGGCGACTACACCGTCACGCTCGAGGGCGATCTCGTTGCCGCCCAAGCCGGGGAGCTGCAGGCCGTCGTCACCTGGAATGGCGTCCCGGTGACCGATCTGCAGCCCTATCTTGCTGCGTACGGCCACCTGGTGGCGTTGCGGGCCGGTGACCTCGCTTACCTGCATATCCATCCCGAGGGGAGCCCGTCGGACCCGCAGACGCCTGCAGGTCCCCGGATCCGGTTCCACGCGGTCGCTCCCTCCGTGGGAACCTACCGGCTGTTCCTGGATTTCCGACATCAGGACACCGTCCGGACCGCGGACTTCACCCTCGTTGCCACCGGAGGCACCACCGGTGCAGTCACTGGCGGTGCGAGCGCGCACCACCATCAGTAGCGCTGATTCAGGCAGTACTAGGTTTTCCGGAGCCCGGGGTGGCGTGCGCTGCGGGCCCTGTTCGATCGACGTCGTCGCCAACTAGTTGGGAGCCATCGTGGGGCCTTTTTCTCATCGCGATTTCCGCCTGTTGTTCAGTGCGCAGATCGTTGCGCTGCTCGGCACCGGGCTAGCGACGGTCGCCCTCGGGCTGCTCGCCTACGACATCGCTGGCTCGTCCGCAGCGGTCGTCCTGGGAACGGCGCTGACGATCAAGATGGTTCTCTATGTCGTTATCGCACCGGTGGCGGCGGCGTACGTCGACCGGCTGCCGCGACGCGCGTTCCTGATTGCGCTGGACCTGTTCCGTGCGGCGATCGTGCTGGCGTTGCCGTTCGTCACTGAGGTCTGGCAGATCTACGTGCTCATCGGATCACTGCAGGCGGCGTCGGCCGCGTTCACGCCTACGTTCCAAGCCGTGATCCCCGACATCATCACCGATGAGCGCGAGTACACCACTGCGTTGTCGGCCTCGCAAGTTGCCTACACGATGGAGAGTCTGGTCAGCCCGGTCGTGGCGGCGCTGGCGTTGCTGGTGATCGAGTTCAATGTGCTCTTCGTCGGTACCGCGATCGGGTTCGTCCTGTCCGCGGTGCTGGTGCTGCAAGCCAAGGTACCCAACGCGAAACCGTCGGGCGCCACGCGGCCAACGGACCGGATCTTCGCCGGTCTGCGGATTTTCACAGGTACCGCCAGCCTGCGAGGAGTCATCGCGGTCAATTTCGCTGTCGCCGCGGCCGGTTCGATCGTGGTGGTGAACACCGTCAACTACGTCCGTGACCGACTGAGCGGGTCCGAGTCCGACGTCGCGTGGATGATGGCGGCGTCCGGCGGTGGGACCCTAGCTGTGGCACTAGCGGTACCACGCTTGCTCGACCGGGTGACCGCCCGCGCCGTGATGCTCACCGGAGCGGGCCTGCTCACCGCCGCGGCTACTGCGGCGGTTGCCATGGCTGCGGTGGACCGGCCGAGCTGGGCGGTGACCGCGGCGATCTGGCTGGCGAGCGGTGCCGGCTCAGCGCTGGCTATCACCCCGACCGGAAAGGTGCTGCGGTCTGCTGTGGCGCCGGCAAACGTTGCTTCCGTGTTCGCGGCGCAGTTCTCGCTCTCGCACCTCGCTTGGCTCATTGCCTACCCGATCGCGGGTTGGGGGGCCACACGATTCGGTCTCGTACCCGCGTGGGGTGTACTCGCGCTGATCGCCGCCGCCGGTGCGATCGCCGCGCCGCTGCTCTGGCGGCGCGGTGCCCTGCCCGCTGGCACGCAGGTACCGGCCCCCGCGGAGGAAGGCGGCGCGGTCCCACCCGATCAGGCATGGCGTCACGCTGCGGCCGCCGACGGGACCCTGACCGAGTGCCAGTGTACATGCACACAAGCCGCGTAACGCCCAGGCGACGAAATTCCAGCACCTGCGCCGTCCCATCGCGGCCGCCTCGTCTATGGCAGGCAACCAATCCTGATCCGTACAAGCTGGCCGCCCCGCTCACCACCGTCCGGTGGGTGGATACTGACGCTATGGCGACAAGCGACGAGGCTGCGCAGTTCGTTTCAGGCAATGCCGGCTGGCCCAGATCCTGTCCGATCCGGAGCGCCGGACGCGCGTAGACGCCATCACCACAGAGATGGCCTTGCTCGACCGTCAATACCGCGCGGCTGTACGGCTCCTCGACGGCGCGCTAGCCGCGAAGACCACCACTGGCGAGTCCCCCAAGGTTCGAACAAGGCAGTGCAGGCCAAAGAGCAGGACGACGCCGCAGGCGGCCGCCACAACCGCGTCATCCGCACCGCGCCCCACGCTCTCGGGCGGGTGGTCCTCCGGTGCCAATACCGGCGCCTATACGCGGAACTGCGGTGGACCGATGCGACGAAGCAGCACGCCGAGTACCTCGGCGAGATGACCTGGCAGAGCCGCGCCGACAACCTCGCCGCCGCCTGGAGCGCAGCACACGCCCGCGGTCTCACCGCGAAGGTCCTCGAGGAAGGGTCCGCCGAAACCGGTACCAGGTAACCGCTCCGGTGCCACGCCCCTACTGCAGCCAGCGGGCGCCGTCCTCGGATGCACGTGCCAGGACGGTGTCCAGGCGGCGGGGATCACGCGGGCCGCGGGTGAGGTAGGTGATCGCCGTCTGGTCATCGAGGTCCGCCGACGGCGCGCACATCCAGCACGCCGCCGTCCACGGCTCGGCGGCGCGCCGCAGGGCCTGCCAGACGGTCAGCAGCCGCTCATCCACCCAGCGACCGTCGGGGAACTGCCACGCAGGGAACACCGGTGTGCCGCCGGCCAGCGGCACCCAGATCACCTGCTCCGCGGCGACCATCCGCGCCAGGTCATCGCCATCTAGACCGAGGTACCCGGTGACACCATCGGCGTCGTAGAAGGGACCGACGAGCTCGTCGAGTATCGCTGCCGCAGCGGCGCCGGCGCTCGTCTCGTCCACGCAAGGTGATGATCCGCGCGGCCGGTGCACTTGTCCACCCGAAATGACCCGCACCCAGAGCTGGCCCAGAAGTGGATACTGACGACCATGACGGAAAGCGGCGACGAAGTGCGGTTCATCTCCGGCGATGAGCGACTGGCGCGGATTCTCGCCGACCCGCAGCGGCGGGCCCGGGTGGACGCCATCACCGCCGAGATGGACCTGATCGATCAGCGGTACCGCACGGCCGCCCAGCTGCTCGACGACGCGGTGCCACGACAGCCGCAGAGGTCGGCGCCCGCGCGACCGCCGCGGTCCTCACCGCACTCCAGCGTCACCTCACCGCCGCGGGCGTCCGCGAGGTCAGCATCACGCTCACATTCGGCGATCACGACGTGACGGTGCCGTGGATCCGGTTCGCCGGACATCGCCTGCCAGACACCGACGACTGATCACCGTGCACCCGGACCCACACCGACCCTTCTAGTCCGGTGCGGACTCGTCGAGGGTGAATCCGCTCGCCTCGGCGTCCGCGGCGCACAGGGTCCGGACCCAGCTCCCGCGGCGCGTGAGGCCACCGTCACCGCCGCACTGCTCGCACATACGCTCGGACCGCCGTTCCGCCGCCCGGATCAACTCGTCGAAACCCGGCCGGGGCCGGTCCGGTTCGAACTCGACGTAGTACCGCAGGCCGCCGAACTTCTCCTTGATCTGAATCAGCTGGTAGCCGGGGTCGATCGCCGCCAGCTCCCGGTCGAGATCGACGATCAACCGGTACCAGCCAGGCCCCACATCCAGGGACCCGTACCACCCCGGAAGGAACCGGGCACGGATCCCCGCCAGATCATCCTCACTCACTTCGTCGGCCATGCAGGCCAGCCTGCCAGGACGCCTGCACCGCGGAGTGACAGGCCCGGCACCACCCCCGACTCCACCGGTTCGGTGCGCAATCACCGCCGGGGAACTACCCACAACCCCGGGGAAGCGATGGATCCGTGCCGACGCACTGCGACCCCGACCACCCTGCCTACAGGCCGAATGCGCCGCCCGAGACGAGGATGATGACCCCGAGGGTGATCAGCACCAGGGGAAACAGCACGCTTTCCCCTCGTTCGAGGATCTCGGCGATGCGGCGGCGGGTGGCGACGTACCGGGCAATGGACACCAGTGCCCCCACCAAGATCACGAAGACCACGCAGTAGGCGGCGATCGCGGTGTGGTTGATGCTGGCGAAGACGGGCACGTACACGCCGATGTTGTCGCCGCCGTTGGCGAAGGTCACGCCCGCCACGCCCAGGACGCCGACCGCGTTGCCCGCCCCCTTCCCCGTCGCGCAGTCACCATCGCCGCTGCCGCTGCCGCGGTATTCGCGCCAGCTCGACCACGCTGCCCGCAGCCCCAGGATCAGGGGGACGAGCCCGAAGTACGGGATCGCCGCGACGGGGAGGAAGGCGCCGGCGCCGAGGGCGATCAGCACTGCGGCAGCGAGGATGCCGGCGAATCCGAGGTACTGCCCGGCGGTGATCTTGGCCGTCAGGTGCCGCTGGCCCGCGCCGCGGGCGAAGAACAGGGAGATCACGATGATGTCGTCGATGTTGGTGGCCACGAACAGGCCCACGGCTTGCAGCACGGTCGAGATCATCACCGGCCACCTGCCCGTGATGTGAGCGCTGACCCGGCGGGTGACGTGACGGAGGTCGTCGCAGCGGCAGTGGTGGTGGCCGGGGCGGTCGCGCGGTCGAATCGGCGGGCGCAGTCGGCTGAGCAGAACCACCATCGGCCGGTGTCGGTGTGCCGGTGTGCGGGGGCGGTCGCCGGGTCGATGCGGGCGCCGCAGATCGGGTCGTGCGGGTGCCGGGTGTCGGTGAAGGTGATGCTGTGCAGTTCGATTGGGGTGCTGATGTTGCGCAGGTTTCGCGGGCCGAGGGCGGTGGTGGGCACACCGGCGCGGGTGGCGGCGGGCAGGAGCGGGTCGGTGAGGACGGCGTGGCCGGCGCCGGCGAGGGCGGTGATGCGGGCGGCGATGTTGACCGCGTGCCCGTACAGGTCGCCGTCGCGTCGGAGGGCGGTGCCGTGGTGGATTCCGGCGCGGAGGGCGAGGAATCCGTCCTCGTCGGCGGCGTGCCCGGCGAGCGCGGTGATCGTGGCCAGCATCGCATCGGTGGTGTCGGCGGTGAGCATCACCGCATCGCCGATGGTCTTGACCAGCCGGGCCTGCGGGTGCAGGGCTCGACGGGCGTGCTCAGCCAACCGGAGCGCAAGCTCGGCGGCTTCGTGGTCGCCGCACATCTCGGTGAGCACGCTGTAGCCGGCGAGGTCGACGAATGCCACGGCGACCTCCACCTGTTCGAGGCCGTCCAGCTCGGGCCGCGCACCGTGGTGATGGCCGCGGCCGAGCCGGTGTTCGGGCCCTGGCGTGGTCATCGGCCTGCGGTGCGGGTCGCGCGGAAGCGGGTCAGTGCCGCGTTCTCCCGGACGGTGACCTCCCGCAGCGGCAGGCCTGCCAGGTGCGGGCGCAGCTGGCCGCGGTCGATGAACCGGTGCGGTGCGCCTTCGAGCCGGTGCAGGATCCGCGCCGGCGCGGTGCCGAGCAGGTCGTAGCCGACCAGGGTTCCGCCGGGGCGCAGCACCCGGACGGCTTCGCGGAGGGCCTGCTCCCAGTCGACGACGTGGTGCAACATGATGAACGAGACGACGGTGTCGAACTCGTCGTCGCCGAAGGGCAACGCGGCGGCGTCGGCCACCCTCGCCTGCGCTCGGTCACCGAAGCGCTGCAACCGATCCTGCGCGGCGGCGACCATCACCGGGTCGAAGTCGGTGACGGTGAGCTGCACCTGATCCGCAGGGGCGCTCGCCGCCAGCAGCTGCGCGGCCATCGCGCCGCCGCCGCCGCCGATCTCCAGCACCCTCCCCGTAGGGCGCACGCCCTGCAAGGCCCACGGCAACACCCACCGCCGTGTCGCTGCCTCCCACGGCGTGCTGCGGCAGAACAGGGACTCGATCGTCGACATCGATGGCATACCCAGCAGCTCCCAACACCGCTCACGGCCACCGATCGGCGGCCTGTTCCTCGCGAGAACTCGATTACACCACAGAATACCGCTATCATCGTCGTATGACGATGAATGAGTGTTCGGTGGCGACGGGCGCGCAGCTCGATCCCGCGGTCGCGTTGTTCCACAGCCTCTCCGACGGGACCCGGCTGGCGATCGCGACGCGGCTTGCCCACGGTGGCGAGGCCCGGGTGGCGGACCTGATGGCCGAGCTGGGCCTGGCGCAGTCGACGGTGTCGGCGCACGTGGCGTGCCTGCGGGACTGCGGTCTGGTGCAGGGCCGCCCGCAGGGGCGGCAGGTGTTCTACAGCCTCGCCCGCCCGGAGCTGATGGACCTGCTCGCGGCGGCGGAGACGCTGCTCGCGGCGACCGGCAACGCGGTCGCGTTGTGCCCGAACTACGGCACCGACAGCGCCACCTGCTGCAGCCCGGACGCTGTGACGACCGAGGAGGCTTCGGCGGCGAAGGTGGTGCGGCGATGAGTGACGCGTGCGGCTGCGGGCACGACGAGCCCGCCGGCGAGGACGAGCAGGCTCCCGGGCAGTGGTGGCAGGTGCGGGAATTGCAGGCCGCCGCGGCCGCGGCGGTGTTCCTACTCGCCGCATACATCGTCGGGTGGGCCGGCGGCCCGCAGCGCCTGTCACTGGTGCTGGAGTGGATCGCGCTGCTGATCGGGGCGTGGACTTTCGTGCCGTCCACGCTGCGGCGCCTGGCCCAGGGCAAGATCGGCGTCGGGACACTGATGACGATCGCCGCCGTCGGCGCGGTGATCCTCGGCGAGGTCGGCGAGGCGGCGATGCTCGCCGTGCTGTTCGCCATCAGCGAGGGCCTCGAGGAGTACGCCGTCTCACGGACCCGCCGCGGCCTGCGGGCGCTGCTCAACCTCGTCCCCGACACCGCGACCGTCCTGCGCGACGGCACCCCGGCCACCATCTCCCCGGCCGAGCTGGCGGTCGGAGACCGGATGCTGGTCAAGCCCGGCGAGCGGATCGCCACCGACGGCGTGATCCGCGACGGCCGCACCGCCCTGGACGTCTCGGCGATCACCGGCGAATCCGTGCCCGTCGAGGCCGGACCCGGCGACGAGGTGTTCGCCGGGACGATCAACGGCACCGGCGCCCTCACGGTCGAAGTCACCACCACCGCGGAGAACAACTCGCTGGCCAAGATCGTGCAGATCGTCGAGGCCGAACAGTCCCGCAAGGGCGACGCACAACGCCTCGCCGACACCATCGCCAAGCCCCTGGTCCCGGCGATCATGATCTTCGCCGCCGCGATCGCGATCCTCGGGTCCCTGCTCGGTGACCCCGCAACGTGGATCGAACGGGCCCTGGTCGTGCTGGTCGCCGCCTCCCCCTGCGCACTGGCGATCTCCGTCCCCGTCACCGTCGTCGCCGCGATCGGCGCCGCCAGCAAGATCGGCGTCCTGGTCAAGGGCGGCGCCGCCCTCGAGGCCCTCGGCCGGGTGCGGACGGTCGCCCTCGACAAGACCGGCACCCTGACCGCGAACCGCCCCGCCGTCGTCGACATCGCCACCATCACCGACCCGGCCACCGACCCGGCCGGCCCCTCCGTCGAGGCGAGCGACCTCGGCTCGGGCGTCCGGTCGCCGGAACAGGACCGGGTGCTCGCCGTCGCCGCGGCGCTCGAAGCCCACAGTGAACATCCCCTCGCCCGGGCGATCCTCACCGCCAATGGCGACCGCATACCGGCGGCGGTCGATGTGCAGGCCGTCCCCGGGGCCGGGCTGACCGGGCTCGTCGACGGGCGGCCCGCCCGGCTCGGCCGGCCCGGCTGGATCGACCCGGGCCCACTTGCAGCGCGGGTCGCGGCCATGCAAGCCGGCGGCGCCACCGCGGTCCTCGTCGAAGACGACGGGCAGGTCATCGGGGCGGTCGCCGTCCGCGACGAGCTGCGTCCTGAAGCCCGCGAGGTCATCGATCACCTGCACCGCGGCGGCGCCACCGTCGCGATGCTCACCGGCGACAACACCGCCACCGCCACCGCCCTGGCGAAGATCGCCGGGATCGACGACGTACACGCCGACCTGCGGCCCGAGGACAAGGCCCGGATCATCGGCGAGCTCCGCAAAGACCGGTTCACCGCGATGGTCGGCGACGGCGTCAACGACGCCCCCGCCCTCGCCACCGCGGACCTCGGCATCGCCATGGGCGCCATGGGCTCGGACGTCGCGATCGAAACTGCCGACATCGCGCTCATGGGTGAGGACCTACGGACCCTGCCGCAGGCCCTCGATCACGCCCGCCGGGCCCGGAACATCATGCTGCAGAACGTGGCCCTGTCCCTCGGGCTGATCGCGATCCTCATCCCGCTCGCACTGTTCGGCGTCCTCGGCCTCGCCGCCGTCGTCGCCGTCCACGAACTCGCCGAGATCGTCGTCATCGCCAACGGCGTCCGCGCCGGCCGCGTCACCGCGCTCCCGCCGGCTCCCCCAGCAACGAGCCGGCGGCCGACGATTCAGCAAGCGGTGTAGCGCCACGCCACGGGCCTCCGCGCGGGTACTGGGGCGGGATCAGTGCGGTCTGCGGGCGGTGCGGCTTGCGTTCGCGGACTCAGGTCCGGGCGGGTGAGCTGCTCGGTGTCCTTCGGGATTTCAGGGGACACCGAGGAAGGACAGTCGCTTGTGCTCGGTGCTCTGCTCGCCGTCACCGAAACATGCGCGGCTCGGTCCGTTCGTTTGGGTTCGAGGGATGTCCCTGGTATTTCGCGCGCGCATTTCGCACACCGCTCCTACCAAGCGGCGGGCCACCGTCGAGCAACCTCCGAATTGGTTACTGGCACGCTTGTACCAATGTCCCGGAGATCAGATCGCAACCGCACCCCTCGCCCGAAGCCCGCGCCCGCACCGCTGGATCACACACCGCTGATGACGGCATTGCGGCAGGTGGAGATCGCCGTCGCCGGGTTCAACCGCGAGGCCGCGCGGATCGAGAGCGAGTACGGCATCGCCATCTGTCCCGAGCGGGTCGTCAACACTCCCGAGACCACTGGCCTGGCACACTACATCGAGGTCGCGATCGGCATCGTCGCACGTAAGCTTCCCGTGGCGGTGTATGGGTCGGACGGCCGGCGCTGGACCGGCGCCCGGTCTCCGCGGCAGGTGTTCGCGCTGTACGAGGCGGCCGGCGACAACACCGCTGACTACCTGACGCAGATGGCTCTCAACGTCGAGCGGATCAAGGCCAAGAAGGACGACCTCGACCGCAGCCTCAAGAGGAAGTGCCTGCGGCCGAAGACGAACGGGAAACCGTGTCAGATGCGGCCGCTGTATCAGGCCGGAGTGGGCCACCAGGACGGGTTCGGTTGCTGGCGCCATGCCACCGACGACGAGAAGCTCGAGCTGGAGAAGTCGCGTATCGCCATCGAGACCAAGACCGGTTGTCCGGGGTGCAAGGCCGGGCCTGGCGAGGCGTGCTTGATCCCCACCGAGGACGGCCTCACTCCCGCCCAGGCCGGCCTGACGATGGTCGACGGCGAGTGGCCCCGTGTGCGGGTTCTCGGTGGAGCCGAGATCCACGTCCCGCGGATCGAACTGATCCATCCTCGCGTCCTCGAGCCCGCCGAGTAGATCCGCCAAGGACGGCACGCGAACCCCAGGCCCAAAATCATGGGCGCACCCGGCAGCGGCGCCCCAAATCAACTCCGCCTAGCGTTCGGGACAGTGAGCCTGACCCTATACCCCTATACGAGGAGTCCCATGACGGATGAACCGGATGTCCAGCAGCCGCCCGACGGCAACGATCCACCGTCGGAGACGGTGGATGAGCTCACGGACGGTATGCGCGGCCGGTGGGTGGTGGCCTCGCAGGGATCAACGCACCTGTGGGACCTGGATGCGTTGACGTACACGCGTCGTCCCGGCCCCGCCAGCCCGTCTGGGGCGTTCGACTACGACGGCATCGCGCACCGGATCACAAGGGTCACCCGCTGGCCGCGTGTCGGTGACCAGTCACTGGTCTGGTTCGACGATCCCGCGAGCCCCTTCGACACCGAGCAGTTCCGCCGCTCGTCGGTGATCGTGTCGATCACCCGCGCCCCAGAGCTGGCGGATGAAGAACCAGACGGTTCTGAAGTCGGTGACGCCGGCTGAGTCCGGTAGGTGTAGGCGGCAGTCAGCTGCGTCGTTCGATGAGGACGACGTCGCGCCAGCGGCCGTCGCGTTGGCCGATGCGTTCGCGGGTGCCGACGGTGCGGAATCCGGCGCGCCGGTGCAGGGCGAGGCTGGCGTGGTTCTCGGGGAAGATCCCGGTCTGGATGGTCCACACCCCGGCAGCGTCGGCGGACTGGATGAGGGCCTGCAACAGCGCGGCTCCGATGCCCTGCCCGGCGTGGCCGGAGTCGACGTAGACGCTGTGCTCGATGACGCCGGCGTAGACGCAGCGCCCCGAGACGGGCGCCGCTGCAACCCACCCGGCGACCTGCCCACCTGGGGCGAGGGCGACGACGCGGTGCTCAGGTAGGTGTCGTTGGTCGAAGTCCGTCCAGCCGGGTGCGGCGGTTTCGAAGGTGGCGTTGCCGGTGTCCATGCCGGCTTGGTAAATCGCGAGGACCTGTGGCCCATGCTCGGGCCGCATCGCAACGATCGCCGGGTCCGCCGCTCGTGCGGCGGACCCGGTTGAGTCGTGGGGGCTGGTGGTCACCTGTTCAGGCTAAGGACGCTGCGCTGATGGTGCAGCTGGTGCTCGCGGACCCAGTTCTGGGCGGCGACCTGCACGGCGTCCCACGGGGACCCGAGGGGCGGGGTGTAGGACAGGTCGAGCTCGGAGAGGGCGTCGACGCTCATGCCGTGGTGCAGGGCGGTGGCGTAGGTGTCGACGCGCTTGGAGATCTCGGCCGTGCGGTGCCCGATGAGCTGGGCACCGAGTAGTGCGCCGGTGTTCTGGTCGCCGGTGATCCGGATGCTGATGGGGGTGGCACCCGGGTAGTAGGCCTTGTGATCGTCCGGTGTGGAGGTCGTCGACACCGGCACCCAGCCGCGGTCGGCGGCAAGGGCTTCGGTCTCTTTGAGGCCGGTGCGGGCGGCGACGAGGTCGAAGATCTTCACGACCTGGGTGCCGAGGGAGCCGGTGTAGCGGGCGGTGCCGCCGAGGGCGTTCTCGCCGGCGACGCGGCCCTGCTTGTGCGCGGTGGTGCCGAGCGGGAGCCAGGTGATGCCGAGCTGGCGGTGGTGGGTGTGCACGGCGTCGCCGGCGGCGAAGACGTCGGACAGATTGGTGCGCATCTGCTCGTCGACGGCGATCGTGTTCTTGATGCCGAGCTGCGCGCCCGCTGCGGCAGCGAGGTCGGTGTCGGGGCGCACGCCCACGACGACGAGCACGAGATCGGCGGTGAGGTGATCGCTCTGGCCGTCACTGCTGGTGGTGACGGTCAGGGCGCCGGTGTCGGTGCGGTCGACCGCGGTGACCAGGGTGTGGGTGCGGACGTCGACCCGGTTGCGGACCAGTTCATCGTGGACGAGGGCGCCGAGTTCGGGTTCGACAGTGGGGAGCACCTCAGGGAGGGCTTCGATCTGGGTGACGGTGATGCCGCGGGCAGTGAGACCTTCGGCCATTTCCAGGCCGATGTAGCCGGCGCCGATGATGATCGCGGTCTTCGGGTCCTTCGTGGTGAGGGTGTTCATCACGGCGAAGGTGTCGCCCATCGAGTGCAGCAGGTGCACGCCGTCAGCGGGGCCGAGGTGGTCGAGGCCGGTGATCGGCGGCCGCACGGACACAGCGCCGGTGCCGATGACGAGGACGTCGTAGTCGAGGTCCCGGGCGGCGCCGTCCGGGCCGGTGACGGTCAGGCGGTGTCCGGCCGGATCGATCGCGGTAGCTCTGGTGTCGGTGTGCACGGTCATGCCGGTGGCGGCGAGGTCGGCGGCGGTGCGGTGGGCGAGGTTGCTCCAGTGGGTGACCTCGCCGGAGACGTAGTACGGGATGCCGCAGATGGAGAAGTTCGGGTAGGCGTCGGCGACGACCACGGTGACCTCGCTGGTGGGGTCGAGTTCGCGGGCCCGCAGGGCGGCGGAGATCCCGGCGTCCGATCCGCCGATGGCGATGATCTTGCGTGCAGACATGGGGTGTCGGTTCCCTTCCAAGAACAGGCAAATGAGGTGTGAGCAGGCACAGCGGCACTGACGGCGGTGAGCGGGGCCGTCGAGCACGTCGATCAAAGGGGTGGGTCAGGTGATCGTGGGATGGAGCTCGGCGAGGAGGTCTTTGACGCGGCGGTCGAGGTCGTCACGGATCAGGCGGACGGTCTCGATGGGGTGGTTGTCGGGGTCGGCGACCTGCCAGTCCAGGTACCGCTTGCCCGGGTAGACCGGGCAGGCGTCGCCGCAGCCCATGGAGATCACCACGTCCGCGGCCGCGACCACGTCGTCGGTGAGAGGCTTGGGAAACTCAGCGGCCAGGTCGAGCCCGACCTCGGTCATGGCCTGCTCGACGATCGGGTTGATCACCGCAGCAGGCAGCGACCCGGCGGAGCGTACGTGCACCGCCCCGGCCGCGTGGTGTGTCAGGAGCGCGGCAGCCATCTGCGAGCGGCCCGCGTTGTGGACGCAGATGAACAGCACCTCGGGCACGGTCTTGGTGCTCGCACCGGTCGACTGCGCCAGGGCGGCGAGACGCTCGGCGGCGAACCGGCCGGCGAGAGTCACCAGGTGAGTGTGGATGCGGGCGGTGCGCCGCAGCGCGGTGTAGGACTCGAAGACGACCCGTTCGACGGTCTGCTCGGAGACGATCCCGCGGTACTGGGCGGCGAGCCGCTCCGCGGTCCGCGCCAGCAGGGCCTGGGGCATCAGCAGTTCCGGTGTTCCGGCCGACTCGGTCGTGGCGTTGGCGTTCATCCGACTTTCTCCCGCTTCTCGGGCTTCCCGGCCTGCTCGGTCGCTACCGGGTGGTGAGTTCGGCTGCCAGCGCGGTGACGCGGGCGGCGATGTCGTCGCGCACGAGGCGCATCCGCTCGATCCCGTCGATGCCCCGCTCCGACGGCTCGTCGGTATCCCAGTTGACCAACGCGACACCGTCCGGGGTGTCGACGACGGCTTCCCGGCCGAGAGTGACCACCAGGTCCACCCGGGCGAGCAGCGCCGGGTCGATCGGTTTCGGGGTCTCGCCGGTGATGTCGACACCGACCTCAGCCAGCGACTCGGCGGACAGGCCGTTGACCACGGAGCCGGGCTTGGTGCCGGCCGAGTGCACCTCGACGGCATCGCCGACGGTCTTGCGCATCAGGCCGGCGGCCATCTGGGACTTGCCGCCGTTCTTCACGCACACGAACAACACGCTCGGCGTGGCCGATTCGGTGTCGGCGGTGATCGTATTGTCGGACATCAGTTCACACTCCTGGACGGATCCGCGGTCGCGGCGGTGGAGGACGGGGTCAGCGGGAAGCGCTTGCGCAGGGCCAGCGAGACATAGACCAGGCCGACCAGGACGGGGACCTCGATGAGCGGCCCGACGACGCCCGCGAGGGCTTGGCCGGAGGTGGCGCCGTAGGTGGCGATCGCGACGGCGATGGCGAGCTCGAAGTTGTTGCCGGCGGCGGTAAACGCGAGCGTGGTGGTGCGCTCGTAGCCGAGTCCCATGACGGCGCCGAGCAGGTACCCGCCGCCCCACATCACGGCGAAGTACACCAGCAGCGGCAGGGCGATACGGGCGACGTCCCACGGGCGGGAGGTGATCTGCTCGCCCTGCAGGGCGAACAGGATGACGATGGTGAACAGCAGCCCGTAGAGGGCACATGGTCCGATCCGGGGGAGGAACTTCGTTTCGTACCAGTCGCGGCCCTTGGTCTTCTCTCCGATTCGGCGGGAGAGGTAGCCGGCGAGGAGCGGGATGCCGAGGAAGATCAGCACGGATTTGGCGATCTGCCAGGGCGAGGTGCTGATGGTGGTCTGTTCGAGGCCGAGCCAGCCGGGCAGGATCGAGAGGTAGAACCAGCCGAGGACGGCGAACATGATCACCTGGAACACCGAGTTCAGCGCCACGAGGACGGCTGCGGCTTCGCGGTCGCCGCAGGCGAGGTCGTTCCAGATGATCACCATGGCGATGCACCGGGCGAGGCCGACGATGATTAGGCCGGTGCGGTACTCGGGCAGGTCGGGCAGGAAGATCCAGGCGAGTGCGAACATCAGCGCCGGGCCCAGGATCCAGTTCAGGAAGAGGGAGCCGAGCAGGAGCTTGCGGTCGCCGGTGACGGTGTCGAGGCGGTCGTAGCGGACCTTCGCCAGCACCGGGTACATCATGATCAACAGGCCCAGGGCGATCGGCAGCGAGACACCGTCGACCTGGATCTTCTCCAGCGCGGTGTTCAGCCCGGGGATCATCCGGCCGAGCAGCAGGCCGGCGACCATGGCGACACCGATCCACACCGGCAGGAACCGGTCGAGGGTGGAGAGCTTGCCGACGACCGGCTGATGCTCAGTCGTCGGGGCGGGGCTGGTCACGAAAGAACCTCCAACGAGATGGCGGGGTCACCGGACTGCAGGATCCCGGCGAGCGAGGACAGGACTTCGGGGATGACGCGGTAGTACACCCACGAGGCGCGGCGCTCGGACTCGAGCAGGCCTGCGGTCTTGAGGACCTTGAGGTGGTGCGAGATCGTCGGTTGCGAGACGTCCACCGCCGGCGAGATGTCACACACGCAAGCCTCGCCTCCCTCGTGGCTGGCGATCAGGCTGAACAGGCGCAGCCGGACCGGGTCGGCCAGGGCCTTGAACACCGCCGCGAGGTCGACGGACTGCCCCTCCGACAGAGGCTCACGGACCAGCGGTGAGCACCGCACGGTCACATCGGTCAACGGAATCGAATTCGACACACATCAATATTGACAGATATCGATGTTGGACACAAGCGTGTCTGGGTTATAGGTAGCGACAGATATCTTCGCTAGCGCACGACTTCGGATCGGTGTGTTCGGCAGCTTGGCGTAGGTGGGTGATGTTGTCGCGCAGTGCGATCAGTTCCGCGATCTGTTGATCGAGGTGGTGGATCGACCTGTCTAGCTGGTCGCGTACGTGATCACATGGGGCTTGGCCGGTGCCGCGTATGTCGATGATTCTTTTGACTTGCGCGAGAGTGAGTGCCGCCGCCTGCCCCCTCTTGATGAATTGCACGATGCCGATGGCGTCGGGGGTGTAGTTGCGGTATCCACCGGCGGTACGTCCCGGTTCAGGGAGGAGCCCCGCTTCCTCGTAGTACCGCAGCGTCGATGGCGTGGCGCCAGATTTGCGGGCGAGTTCTCCGATCCGCATCGGGTCCTCCCTGTCCGGATTCTGGGCTTGACCTTCAAGGGTACTGGAGGGTTGATGATGGTGACATGAGTGAAGAGTTTGATCTTGCGATCGTTGGTTCGGGTGCTGCAGCGATGGCGGCGGCGATCCGCGCAACAGCCATGGGCAAGTCCGTGGTGATGATCGAGCGAGGCACTTTCGGCGGCACCTGTGTGAATACCGGTTGCGTGCCGTCGAAGGCGTTGATCGCCGCGGCGCAGGCACAGCACACGGTCTCTGATGCTGGCCGGTTCCCGGGGGTCGGTGCGACCGCCGTGCCGGTAGATATGGCCGCCCTGGCGGCGGGGACACGGCGCTTGGCAGAGTCGATGCGGTCAGAGAAGTACGTTGCCGTTGCGGACTCGTACGGCTGGCGCCGCGTCCAGGGTGCGGCCGCGTTCGCGGGAACGCGGGCAGCGCCATCGCTGGTGGTCACAGCTCCCGATGGGACTACCGAGACGATAATTGCTCGACGGTACTTGGTGGCAACAGGGGCCCAACCGTCGATTCCGTCGATTCCCGGACTCAATCTGGTCGACTACCTGACGTCGACGACCGCGATGGAGTTGACCGCAGTCCCGGAATCACTCCTAGTGATCGGCGGCGGGTTCATCGCGCTCGAGCAGGCGCAACTCTTCGCGCGACTGGGGGCGAAGGTAACCGTTTTGGTGCGGTCCAGGATCGCTTCGGCCGAAGATGCTGACGTCGCAGATGCTCTCCTGGAAGCGCTCGCTGACGAGCACATCGAGGTAGTGCAGCTCGCGACCGCGACCTCGGTCGACACCGAGGCGGGTGAGGTCGTCGTGACCGCCTCCAGCCCTGGTGGACAAGGCGACTTCCGTGCGGCGAAGCTGCTCGTCGCGACGGGCAGAACCCCGAATACTAGAGGTTTGAATCTGGAGACGGTTGGAGTCGACACGAGCACCAGCGGCGCGATCCTCGTGTCGAATCAGCTCAGAACATCAAACCCGCGTGTGTGGGCAGCGGGCGATGTGACCGGCCATCCCGAGTTCGTCTATGTCGCAGCCGCGCAAGGCACAACGGTCGCCGACAACATGTTCGGACAGACCCCGCGGTCGTTGGACTACACGCACCTGCCGCGCGTGATGTTCACCAGTCCGGCAATCGGGAGCGTCGGTATGACCGAGACGCAGGCCCTCGCAAGCGGAATCCGGTACACGAGCTCGCTTCTTCCGCTCACTCACGTACCCCGGGCCCAAGTTGACCGAGATACCCGAGGCTTCATCAAGCTCATCGCAGACTCCGATAGTCATCGAGTCCTCGGAATTTCGGCGGTCGCGAATAGTGCCGGCGAGATCGCCGCCGCTGGGGTCTACATCCTCGAAGCAAGGATGACCGTCGAGCAGGTCGCCCGGACATGGGCGCCCTACCTGACCATGGCCGAGGGCATCAAAATCGCCGCACAATCCTTCAGCACCGACATCGCCCAGCTCTCCTGCTGCGCTTCCTAATTCCTGATTCCACCGATCCGCAAGCGAAGTCCCAGACAATGACCAATCCACTCGATCGACTCATCACCCCCGAGGGGTCCGGCCTCGATCCGGCAGTCCTGGTTCCCCTACTCAGGCTCCTCTCCAAGGGAAACCCCGTCAGCGTAGAGGACTTAGCAGCTGCGGCCGGACTGTCGGAACCCGATGTACGGGAACGACTCCAATCCGTTTCCGACACCGAATACGACGATCGCGACCAAATAGTCGGGCAAGGACTGACCCTCCGTCCGACCCCGCATCGGTTCACCGTCGCAGGTCACGAACTGTTCACGTGGTGCGCACTCGACACCCTGATCTTCCCCACACTCCTAAACCAGTCAGCCACCATCGAGTCGACCTCACCCGCGAGCGGTCAAACGATCAGAATCTCTGTCACGGCAGACACCGTGACCAGCATCGAACCCGACACCGCAGTGCTATCGCTCGTCGACCCCGATGACCTCAGCTCGCTTCGAACGTCGTTCTGCAACCAAGTGCACTTCTTCGCCTCCCCACACGATGCCCAAACGTGGACGCGCGAAAATCCCGGCAACCAACTCCTCGACATCACCCACGCGCACGCCCTCGGGAAAGCTCTCGCTGAACAAGCGCTCATCAGCCCGGACACAGCCCGACAGGCCGGATGCTGCTCGCCGGATCAGCACGAAGGAACCGCCCAATGACCAACACAGTGAAATCGCCCCTCGCACGCAGGACAAGAGAGATCGGCCGATGGGGCACCGCCGCCCGGACAGTGATCGGTGCCGCTTTCGTGGGAGCCGGGATCATCATCGGACCTTCCACAATCGACCTCATCATCGCGGTCGCACTGGTCCCTGCCGCGATCACCCTCGCGGTTGTACTTCGGGGTCGTGATTCGGCACCACTGCGGGTCACAGGCGCGTGGGCCATGGCCACTAACACGCTGGTCTTCTTCGCGTTCTTCGCGCTCACCCCGCCGGCGGCAGCAACGTTCTACGGGCTTTCCATGCTGCTCGCCGCTAGCCGCGGGCTCGCAGCCTGCGAAGTGATGGCGGCATCGAACGTGATCCTCAACCGAAACGACCAAGTCGGTTGCCCTGTCTTTACCCCGATCGACCGCATCGAGGGATTCCACCCACGCGACTGCGCCTAACCGCAGATGCCTCTCCTCCAGCGCAGCCTCCGCCCAGGGGGACGCCGACCGCGAGAACCAGCCGGTACAGCGCAGTGCGGCCCGCTACTGCGTTTCGCGCCAGCGCTCTCTGGTAACCGCGTCGATGGCCGCCACCCGAAGCGGTGACGGCCATCGATCGAGGGCGGACTAGCAGCAGTTCGCCGCCGCAGGGGTGCAGCACGCGGCCGGCGTCGCTTCGGAGTCCTCGGCTGTCGTCGCCGGAGTGTGTCCGCCGTCGAAGGTCTCGGCGTCAGCGAGGACGGTGTAGACCTCCCAACGCTCGGCGTCGGGGGCGGTGACCCAGACCTTGTCCTGGGTGGCGAAGCAACAGGTGGCGCCGATCTCCTCCTCGGTGAACAGCTGCTCCTCGGTGAGGCGGGCGATCTCAGCGTGCACCTTGTCGCTGGAGTCCACCTCGACGCCGAGATGGTTGATGCTGCCGCCCTGGCCGGGGTTCTCCAGCAGGACCAGCTTGAGCGCCGGGTCGGCGACGGCGAAGTTGGCGTAACCGGGCTTGACCTTCGCCGGGCCCGTGCCGAACAGCTTGGTGTAGAACGCGATCGACTGATCGAGGTCATCGACATTGAGGGCGAGCTGGACGCGGGACATGAGAACCTCCGAGGCTTCGACATACATCTAACTGTTGCTCGTTCAGTTCTAGACCACGCTTTGACATATGTCAACGAGTAGGTAGATTGAAGCGTATGCCCAAGACGCTCCCCGTCGTCGACATCAGCGCCCCGATCTGCTGTGCTCCGCTGGCCGCCGGCGTGATGGACGAGGCCGCGGCACTCGAGCTCGCCCTGCGCCTCAAGGCCCTCGCCGACCCGGCCCGGATCCAGCTGATCTCGATCCTCATGGCCGCACGTCCAGGCGAAATCAGCACCGGCGACCTCGCCGACACGGTGGGCCTGTCGTCGGCGACCGTCAGTCACCACCTGAGCCAGCTCAAGAAGGCCGGCCTCGTCAGCTCCGAGCGGCGCGGGATCAACGTCTTCTACCGGGCCGAACCTGACTCCCTTGAAGCGCTCCGGGCCGTCCTGGCCACGTGCTGCTAGCGCGAACGCGCCTCTCGCGCGCAGGTAGTGGCTGCACGACACCGTCGCGAGGCTCCCCGGCACAGCACCAGCACGATCGCCTGCGGCAGGATCGACACGCGTGGACCACATCGAGCAGCAGCTAGAGCAACAGCTCCGCGAACGCGGCATCCCCCTCACTGCGGCTGAGTTCCTCCGCGCCGTCCTCGAAGCCCTCGACGACGGCGCTTCCGTGCCTTAGCGGGACAGCGGTCGGCACGAGGAACATGCGCTGTAATCCGCAGTACCAGTGACTGTTCGGTCCTTGACTGCTAAAATCAGCAGTATGCTTCCCACGGGTCCCCGGACGATCGACAGCTTCCGCCGGATCACCATCCCAGCGAAGGTGGCGAAGGCGTCCGGAGTGCGGCAGCCTTCGTGGGTCCGGATCGGTGTCGTCGCCGACCAGAGGATCGTCGAGATCATTCCCACTCGCGGCCCGCGCGGGACGAAGCCGTCCGTACGAGGTAACCCGGATCGTCCGCGGCGGCTGCGGACGTCGCGACAGATCGCGCTGCCGGCGGCGGTCCTCGACTCGGTCGGTCTGGACATTGGGAGCGTCGTGGCGTTCCTGGCCCTGGAGGACCGCATTCATCTGTTCGCCGCGTCGCGGGTCATCGCGCCGGAGCCCGCGCCCGTGGGAGAGGAAGACCAGTGACGGCGCGGCGACGTACCCGGTCAATCCACGCAGAGGCGGGTCAGCTCCCCCTGTTCGACGTCCCTGCCGTCGCGCCGGCGGATCTGGTCGACGCGGCCGTGGTCGCGGCTGCGGAGCTCGTCCTCGATAGCTCGGTGTCGGTGTTGCCGCGGACCGAACTGTCGGGGCTTCGCGGGTATCCGGTGGTCCGATGGTCGTCGACCGTCGCCGAACGGATGTCGTCCGGGGCGGGACCGATGCTCGACGCGCAGGTCCTCGAGCTGTGGGAGATGTGCCCGGCGGAGGGCGCGGGGGCGCCGCCGGCGGCGCCGTTGAGCATCGTCGGGTTCGTCGCCACCGGGCAGTGGAAGAGGGCCCTGTATGTCGCCAGTGAGCTTCGCGGGTTCGGCGAGACCGTGGTGCTGACCGAGCGGCGGCCCACGGCGCTGAGCTTGACGGCGGCGGACCTCGCCGACGTGAGCGTGGTGCATACCTCTCACGCCGGCGAGGAACTACTGGTGCGGGGATCGAAGGTTGCCGATCCTCCGCGGATCGTCGCGGTGCGGTACTGGGAGGAGCGGCTATTCGCTCACGCCCTCGCGACAGGGGTGCCGATCACGCCGCAGCCGGCTCCGGCGTAGCGCCGATCCAGGCGGACAGGGCGCGTTTGCGCTTCCAGTCCCCGCCGGTGAGCTTCTCGATCTCGATGTTGCTCTCGTGGGCGGCCTCGCACATCGCCGTCCACGCCTGCGGGCCGTTGTGGGCGGCGATAGCGGTGGCCAAACCGCGACCGAGCATCGCGACCGCGGAGACCGAATGCGAGAACGCTGCTGCCTTCGGGATGTCAGCCGTGCGGATCCAGGTCAGGTCCCGTCCACCGCAGAGTGCGCAGTCGCAGCACCACGCGGCGTGGGACTTGTCCTTGAGGTAATGCCGCTCGAACGCGGTCAGCGACGTGTACGCGAGAAGCTCCGGGAGGATGAACGACACCGACCCGCTGGTGCCGCCCCCGCCGATGTCGGGGTAGATGTGCCGGTAGGTGGTCGATGACCCCATCGCCGCGCCTGCGGCGCCGTACGCCAGCGCCCCCAACCCCGCCGTGTCACTGCGCAGGAGCAGCACCGGGACATCTGCGGTGAGGACGTGCACCAGCCCGGTCACGACGTTGGTCCGGTCGAACGGGTCGTCGGTGTCTTCGACCATCAACGCCACGGGGATGCCGTGCGCGTTGATCTCAGACCGGAGCGAATCGGCGGCGTGCGAAAGCCACCAGCTCGCGATCGGCAGCGCCGCAATCACCTGTCCACCGAAGCGGGCCGCCGTCTTCAGGGTGGTCCGCAGCCCAGCGGTGTCGCCCTTGGCCACATAGCCGGAATCGGTCAATGCCCACGTCAGGCCCGCGCTACGTTGCACGGTGATCCAGTCGCGGGTCGGCTCCGCCGTCGCCACCTTCCGCTGCCGGCCGCTGTAGAGGTTCGCGTCGAGCAGCAACGCTGCTTCGGGGCACTTCTTGCGGGTCTGATCCGCCGCGGTCCTCGCCACCGCGGAGCGGTGGGTCCGGGACTGCCACGGCACGGAGTAGACCGCGCCGACACCTTCCGACGCGATCAGCGCGCGAGTCGGGTCGATCAAGGTCGTCGGGACCTGAACGAACAGGTCCGTCGACATGCCCTCGAGCCGGTGCTGCCCGACCTGGATGGGCCGGGCACCTCCAGCCCGTTCAGTGCTGGTGGTATCGGTTGTGCGATCAGAGTCGCGACTGTCGTTGGTCAACGGTGCCTCCTCAAGGCAGTGTGGATGAGCCACCACGCCAAGGTCCGCATCGCTCGCCCACACCAGCGTTCCGGTGTTTGGCGAACCCGCGCACACCGTCTACCATCGGAGGCGTCATCCAAAGACATTCGCAACGGTCACGGTATCGAGGGGCGAACCCTCGGAGTGGTGATTCGGTTGTTCAGCTGAGCCCGGTTCGTCGGCAAACGAGCCGGGCTTAGCTGTCTCTATTCTAGAGCCTCACCATGACAGGTTCCGGGACGTGGAATCGCGGTTCGCTCCTGACCCTACCGACGCGACGACGTGCGTGGAGGCTAGGGCATTCCGAACCACGTCTTCACCACCTGAGAGGCCAGGTTCAGGAACTTGGTGCACCGTTTTACCCACCGGGAGACTCGCTAGCAGTTCCGTCCAGCTTTCGAATGGCGTCGATCACCCTCCGTCCGTGGGCGGTCAGGGTCATAGGGCGATTGCGCTCGGCACGGTCGAACAGAGCTCCGCCGGTCTCGCGTTCGAGCCGGAGAAACTGGTTCGTGAGGGTTGCCTGGCTGGTTCCTAACGCGTGTGCAGCCTCGGTCAGCGTGGGGAATCGCGATGCTGCTTTCGCCCGTTCCAGTCGGTCGCGCCCGCCCTGGGCCGCAACAGCTGTGCGCAAGATCGGCGGCACCGTTTTCGCGGCGGCCGCGGCGTCGAGGGCCGCGGTGTGACTGGGTCCGCCGCGGGGTCTCATCGGAATCTCGTGTTTGTTCGCCCACCGAGCCAGGTTCGCCGTGCTCATGCCCAGTTCTCGGGCTATGTCAGGGAGGGCCCTGCTGTTGGTGACATATTGCTGGTAGAGCCAGTCGCGGTCGATGATGATCTTCGCGCGCTCGGTAGCGGGGATCGTCGGGATCTCGTATTCGGTGAGGAGTCGACGGATCACCTGACGACTGACTCCAATACGGTTAGCGATCTGTCGCAAGGTGAGGCGATCGTGATGATAGAGCTGGGTCAAAGCCTCCGGGGGGAGCTGCGTTCGAGCGCTGGCGTACTTCCGGCGGCCGGTATCGACTGGGAGGGGATTGACGATCAGCTCAAGGCGAACCGCCTCGCCAGTGGTGCCGAGGTCGCGGGCGGCGGCGCCGATGGGAAGGTCGCGTTCTCGGATGAGCTTTCGAAGGCGATCACGGTCGATCAGTCCTGGTCGCGGGCCAGGGAGGTCGAGACCAGCGAGGAGCTCAATTGGCGGCTCCCAGGCAATTGGTTCCTCATCGATGCCCGCGGCGTCCAAGAACACCCGTGCGTGGTTGATCAGCTCGTCCCGAAGGCCGGGTGTCAGATCGCGGGGAAACGCGGCGATCTTAGCGAGCAAGTCTGCGGACCCGTCAACCGTGGGGACGCCTGTGAGCTCCTCGCGAAGAAACGCCCGAACAACAGCCGCCCGGGCGGAGCCGCCCTGTGACGGCGTTCCGGTGCGGTGGCAGATCTGCCTCCACTCATCGTCCGGAAGCAAACCGGTGCAATCGAGTGCCCGTCGGCGCTGATAGTCGATCGGTACGCCGCGCTCGACAACGTAATCGGCAACGCGTGTCAGACCCGCGCACACATCGCTCCAGTGTTGATCGGACTCCAGAATCTGTAGGAATCGGGATAGGGCATGGCCAGCCAGGTGACCTCCGACCTGCTGACCAGCGGCCGTCAGATTCAACCGAGTGCCCACCAACTGTAAGGCCGCAGACAATGCCAGGCGCATCATTGTGCGCCTCGCCGCCGGGACCGTGAAGGGCAAACTGATTCCGGCCCAAAATTGCGTCGGCGTGTGACGCGCTAGTAGCTCTGCGCGCCCACTGGTCACCAAGGTGGGAAGGTCGGAGTGAGTGCGGTAGCGAAGTTGGTCGGACGGGTCGAGCATCGGGGATAGCGCGGCGAGCTGGACACCGGTCAGGATTGGTGAGATTCGCGTCCCCCAGCCGATGTTCGTCGGTTGAACACTGAGGCCTGTCTCCCGGGCCGAGGTCACTAACCATCGCAGGCGATCAGCTGCGGCTGCGAGGTCCGAGCAGTGCAGAACGTCGATCGCGGCACTGACGCCAATCGCAGCTGTGACGGCTCTCGCTGGCGCTTCGAGGGCCGGCTTCGTGCGGCTCTGTCGGACTTGTCCGGATCGTGCACCACCTTGTTCATCGACTGCCCGGTACTCAACCGCCAGTTCGGGTCCCACTCGCGCTAAGAGCTCTTCGTCGGTGGCGTAGGACAGTACTCGGCCGCCGATGGCGCGAATGTCGGCAAGCACAGAAGCCGCAGGCTGTGGAAGGCGCGCGTAGACCCCGAACCGCACGACTCCGTCGTCGATGATTCGATCGATGAGGGCCTGTGCCCGAAGAGCGGGGTGCGCACCAGGAAGGTCGAGGACCTCGGCAGCCGTGAGATCGGCGCCGCACCGTCGGGCCTCCCGTCCAATGCCTCCTTCCTGCGCCGGCGATGCACATCGGCCGGGGATCGGGGTGCAGTGGCCCGGGAGCGGGCGGCGGCGTGGAATTCTATGGCAGCGAGGGCATTCGTCGGACAGCAAACAACGATGGTCGGTGCAGGCAAACGCCCAGCCGAGTCGCCATTCGAGCTTCCATCGGCCGCCGTTGCTTCGGAGGCAGTGCGGGCAGAAGCGGGATCCGGTGCGGCGGGTCCATGCCACTTCGCGGCGCAAACTCCGCGACTGCGAGTCGATGCGCACCGCGGTCCCGTCGAACCGGGTGAGGGTCATCATCGAAAATTCGACGTCGCTGCCCGTGGCGGCACACAGGCTGGCTACTTCGGCCTCGCTGAGTGCGATCGTCCAGGGCGGGTACCCAAGACCTGCAGGCGCAGGTATGTCGACTGCGTCGAGAAGGTCTCCCCACGCTGAGTCGGCGCGGAAGGCGATCGCTTCGAGCCAGGAATCGATCGCTTCGCCCGGCACCGGGTCCACCCTGAAGGGAAGCGAACGTGGCACTGTCATCCGGCCCTGCCGATGCGAGTTCTCAGGCAGCCGTTGTCGAATGCCAGGCGCAGTTCTTCGCGAGCCTTCTCCGATGCCTCGTCGATCTTGACCCGATCGAGCAGTTCCTCGTCGAGGCGCTCATACCCAGTCCGGACCGCGCGCTGACATCCCCGGTTGATCAGGGTCATCAGTGAGCCGATCTGGCCGGTACACCGGGCATACAGGTAGTCAGAGAGATCGTCGGCGATCATGCCCGGATACTTTTCGGCCAGAACCACCCGCTGCTCGATCGCCTTGAGCGTCTGACGCCATGCCCGGCGCCCAGCATCATTGGTGACACCGAAAGGATCCATTGTCAGCCGCGTTGTACGCCGGCCGGTCTGCGCGAGAAGAGCATCTCGGTCACTACTGCCCTCGGAGAACAGTCCCCGCGCCTCCAAACCGACGCCAGCGAAGATCACCGTCAACGGGAACTCGTTGGCGATGTACTTGAAGTGGTTGCTGACCTCGACACCGGAGGTGGACTGCAGCCGCAGGAAGTGCAGATCATCGACGATGAGGATCTTCGTTTCGCATGCCAGCACGCAGTCCAGGGCTCGGTGGGCGAAGTCGGCGGCGTTGCCGCGGCGGCCGCCTGGGTGGGCGTAGAACGCGAGCATCGCCCGGTTGAACTCGCGTAGGCCAGTGTTGCCGGTCAGTCCCACCCGGCACACCGGCCACCGTTCATGACCTTCCTCGGTCGTAGTGCCGTTCTCGGCTACTTCGCGGCGGTGGAACGCGCGGGCGAAGCTCAATACCGCGGTGGTCTTCCCTAGTCCGGGTACTGCGTCGATCGCAACGGCGCCTTTCGGTTTGTCTCCGTCCTGGGCGTTGGAGTCGATGACATCCCAGAGGTTTTCGTGCACCTCGACCAGCTGTCTGGTCTTGAGGGGCCCGAGGTTCGCGTGCCACTCGCGGCGCTCACGGTCGTAGTCGGTGCGCTCCTTGTCGGTCAGTCTGTCGAGTTCATCGCGGTTCAACGCCTCCGGTGGAACACGTGCGGGGGTGTTGACGAACTTCTGCCACCCTTCCTTTCGGGCGAGGGTCAGATTGTCGAGTGTCGCGGCGGTTTCGGTCATACGTCCTCCAGCGCGTCGGAGTAGAAGTCATCGATGTTTTCCTGGTCGAATCGATCGTCGTCACCTTCCTCGCCGGCGTAGTCGAGACCGCGATCAATCGCGGTGTCCTCTGCTTGCACATCGCTTTCGTCCTGGTCGGGAGCGAGCACGCGGGCGACCGACGGCAGTCGATCCACACGCGCTTCGCCCTGCGGTCGCTGCGACAGTTCGGTCTCGCGTGACATTCTCAATGCAATGCGCCGTTCCACTCGGGTCGAGCCCAGGCCGATGTTCCACCGCTCCAACAAGTCAGCTACCGCAAGGCGGTCGTTGGGGAATCGGTACTTCGATGCTGCTAGCTTCCTTGCGTAGAGCAGTGCATCCTCGCTGAACGGCATATCGATCGACGGTGCGTGCTCCCACACCAATGTGTGCCAGGTCCGCTCATCTGGGCGCCGGAAGTACACCTTGGTGATGTCGTCGGGATCGCAGTGGATCGGCCATCGTCCCTTGGCCTCGCCGGTGAACCGGCTCGCGAGGTTACGGTAGCCGTTGAGCCCGTCTCCGTTGTAGCGGCGGCCTCCGATCTCGACACCGTAGTGAAGAATTTTCCGCCATACCGGCTTGAGGAACTCGAATGCCAGGTCCGGATCGCGAGGCGCCTCAATGTATCCGGCGCGAGAAACACCGTGCTCGAACATCGCGGCGGGCGACATACGTAAGCCCGGAACTCGCGGGTCGAGCAGGCTCGAATGCTGGCGGTGGTGGTAGACCTGCGCAACCCACTCGCGGATGATGCTTTCGAGCTCGTCGATGTAGAAGAACGCTCCGCCCTCAGGATCCTCGCCGCGCGAGTGGACATCAGGTCCCTTGTACCCCGGCAAGGCCTGGAGGAGATCTTCACGAATAGTACGAAAGAACCGCTCAACTGGCCCTTTGTCGCGGCCGGTTCGGAGCCGAGCTGGCTGCACCGAAATCCCGAAGCGCTGGCACACACTCATCACGTGGTTCGAGAGGTAGACCTTGCCATGGTCCACGACCAGTGTCTCAGGGACAATAGCTGGTCCAGCGGCCGCATCCGCTGGCCGCTCCGCGGTGACATCTACAAGTACCGACCGCGGTACTCCGTGAGCTGGCCACACCGCGTATTCCGGCCAGTCCGCGCCGGCCGGACGTGGGCTGAAAACCTCGTACATCACGGTCGCTACATCAACCGATTTCGTGGAAACCGGGGTCAATCGCAACCCGGTGATGCAGCGGGTGTACCAGTCCATCGCGACGGTCAGTTCGACCTGCACCCATCGCAGCGTCAGAGGATCGAGCCCGAAGACATCGAGCCTGGTTGTGTCCATCAGCATGTACTCGCCAGGCCGAGTTGGACGGAGCTTGCCGTACACGCCTTCTGGCCGCTCAGCGATGTCGCGATTTCGCTTGGCAGACAGTCGAAATGTGGGATAGCGCTGTTCCAGATACTCGAGAACGCGGAAAGCATTTGTCCGAGACGGGATGGCGACGACCCCTTCTCCGAATCGCGCCAAGACCCGTGCCTCCGCGCGTGCCATCACCATCGTGCGGGACGGTTTCGACTCGGTGGCGTGCTCAACCATGACTTCGACAGCTGTGTCTAACCACCGCCGATCGACAGACGGGAAGGGCTCCGCCTCTCTCGTACGTCGCGCGTCTACCAGGCCTGCGGGCCCTTCAGTGCGGAACTTGGACACCCACCGCTCCACAGATCGCAAGCCGACGCCCAGTTCGCGCGCCTTCGCTGCGTAGCGGTCAGTGAGCGGGCGGTCGCCGGAAAACTCCGGCCTGGGCTCCCCCTTGCTCGCAGTCTCCGCGCTGCCAGATCTGTACCCGGTAAGAATCTCGCGTACGTGCCCCGCGCGTTCCGTCACCTTCTGAAGCTCTGCCGCGGACAACTCACCGAAGATGACGCCTGCAGGCTCGGTTGCATCAGTGCTCGAAACGCCAGGGCCGGTCGGGAGGACCCGACCCCGGACCGAAGACAGCAACTCCGCGAGGCCAACTCGCATGTACTGCCCTGCAGCGCTTTTCCCCAGCACATCGACGACGCCCTTAGCCGTGGCGAGCTCCACGATCTCGAACGCCTCGCCGTCGTACATGTACCGTCCGCCAACCTCAACCCGCTCAACGCCACTCACAAGACCCTCGAAATCTGAGTGCGACTAGTGATTGCGGCGTCAATGTCGACGTGCAGCCGACGCCGCCATATCAAGTGCAGCACCGCCGCTCGCACGCTCGCGTCAGGACGATCTGGCATCCGATCGATGAGAGCACCAATCGTCAATCCCACCTGAGCGACCGCCTGAACCGCCTCGCAATGGTCAGGCACGATTGCACTCTCGCGCCGATAGCCAGCGAGGAATCTGACATTCGCGGCCCTCCGCGGCGGCGGCTCGGTGGCGACCTCGTATCGCCACCCCTTGGCCTCGACGACATCCCGAGTCAAGTTCAAAACCCTTGCAACATCATCATTATCAAGCCTTCGAGCAGGCTTTACGTCAACGACGACCGGGCCGGAATCAGTATCGAGTAGGAAGTCCGGAACGTGCCTCCGCAGGACACCATCGACCTCAGTCGCGAGAAGGAAAGGCTGGGCCACGATGCCCCGAACCCGATCGTCGAAGTCTGCGAGCATCAGGTTAGCGAGCTCCAGGCGGGACTCATAGATCACCAGATCGCGGGTAGTGCTCGACCAGTACCACCCCGAGTAGTGTTTCTGCCCTCGATACCAGCGAAATGTGCGCCACGGCGCTGCCTCGCGAAGGTCCTCCATTGCGGCCGACTTCCACTCCACGGTCCGCTCACAGAGGTCCTCACCGCGGCGGAACGATACTTCCACCGCGGTCCCCGCGGAGCTGCCGGGCGACATGGTCTTGACGGTGCCACTTCCGCCCTCAGATGCGGGGACGTGCCCCGGCGTGTCCCAAACAGTTGGCGGATCCGCCAACTGTCCGCCACGTAGCTTGGGATTCCGCCACGGAATCTGGGACCCTACAACGGGGAGGGTCAGCCCTTGGCCATGTCCACGAACCGGGAGTAGTGCAGCTGGTGGGCGACGGTGACGGTCGCGGTGGGGCCGGCGCGGTGCTTGCCGAGGATGAAGTCGGCCTCGCCGGCGCGGGGGTCGTCGCGCTCGTACGCGTCGGGGCGGTGCACCAGGACGACCATGTCGGCGTCCTGCTCGAGCGAGCCCGACTCACGGAGGTCGGCCACCTGGGGCTTCTTATCGGTGCGCTGCTCGGGACCACGGTTGAGCTGCGCGACGGCGATCAGGGGGACCTCGAGCTCCTTCGCGAGCAGCTTGAGCTGGCGGGAGAACTCCGAGACCTCCTGCTGGCGGGATTCGACCTTCTTGCCCGAGGTCATCAGCTGCAGGTAGTCGATGACGATGAGCTTGAGATCGTGCCGCTGCTTGAGCCGGCGCGCCTTCGCGCGGATCTCCATCATCGTGAGGTTCGGCGAGTCGTCGACGAAGAGCGGCGCCTCGGAGATCTCCGACATGCGGCGGGCCAGCCGCGTCCAGTCGTCGTCGGACATCTTGCCCGAACGCATGTCGGCCAGCTTGATCCGCGCCTCCGCCGACAGCAGGCGCATGACCACCTCGGTCTTGCTCATCTCGAGGCTGAACAGTGCGCCCGCCATGCCGTGCGCGATGGAGCAGGAGCGCAGGATGTCGAGCGCCACCGTGGACTTACCCGCACCGGGGCGGCCGGCGATGATGATCATCTGGCCGGCGTGCAGGCCGTTGGTCAGGGCGTCGAAGTCGGTGAAACCGGTGGGCACGCCCATGCTCACGCCGCCGCGCGAGGCGATCGCGTCGATCTCGTCCATCGTCGGCTGCAGCAGTTCCTCGAGGACCACGTAGTCCTCGGAGGCCTTGCGCTCGGTGACGTCGTAGACGGCGGCCTGCGCCCGGTCCACGACCTCGGCGACATCGGCACCGTCGGAACCCGAGTAGCCGTACTGGACGATCCTGGTCCCCGCCTCGACGAGGCGCCGGAGGATCGCCTTCTCGGCGACGATCTCCGCGTAGTAGCCCGCGTTGGCCGCGGTGGGCACGGTGGAGATGAGCGTGTGCAGGTAGGGGGCGCCGCCGACGCGCTTGAGCTCGCCCTTGCGGTCGAGGGTCGCGGAGACGGTCACGGCGTCCGCGGGCTCGCCCGCGCCGTACAGGTCGAGAATGGCGTCGTACACCGACTGGTGCGCGGGCCGGTAGAAGTCGCCGGGGCTGATCACCTCGAGGACGTCCGCGATGGCGTCCTTGGAGAGCATCATGGCGCCGAGCACGGACTGCTCGGCCGCGATGTCCTGCGGGGGCTGGCGCCCGAAGTCCTCGGCGGGCGGACCGTCGGGAGTGGGCTCCGGCCGGCCCACAGGACCCGGAGTGAACTCCTGCTCGTCCGTGACCGACACCGCGCACCCGCCTCTCTCGCGCCCACCGCCGACGAGCGGCGGGGACTTCACCAGTTCTCCGATCGGTCTACCGCGGACCCCTGACAGGTTTCCGGATCTCGAACTCCCGCACGGGCGCGCGACCGACGCACGTGAACGCTAGGCGCTCGGGTCGGGACCGCAAAGCGGAGCTGTGGATGAATCTGTGGGCGCGCTGTGGAGGGCGCGCGGTCAGGATGGGGACGACGGTGTGGACCGATGGGGAAAACCTGTGGAGAGTTTTGCGCATTTCGTGCGTCGCAGCAGGTCAGTGCGGGTGGGTGGCATACCCACCGCTGTGGATCGAGATTCCCCCGCGTGTCGCACCGACCTGACATTCGGGCGTGTCGTGAGTGAATCGGTCACTGTGGCGCAGCGAAAACCACCCTCCGTTGTTACCCGCCGGTCACCTGCTGGGCCCCCGACCAGCGCGAACGCGTCACCCAACGACGGTGCACCTTCTTCCGGCACCCGCCGCCGCGTATTCTGATCGGTGCATCATCGACTGCGGAAGGATCCACCCGATGAACACCTCCACGATCACGGCGCGCACAGCCGGCGTCGCGGTCGCGCTCGCGGCCACCGCCACGTGCGCCATCGGGCCCGCCGGGGCGGCCCCGAACCCCGCCCCCAAGCCGAAGCCCGCCACGGCCACCGCCACCTGCACGAGCGCCAACCCCATGTTCGTGGTCGGCGGCCAGATGCTGACCTGGAAGGTGACCGCCACCGTCGGCGGCAAGGGACAGATCCTGGTCGGCGCGACCGGCGACGCGAGCGCCCGCGACCTGGTCCTGAGCCAGTTCGCCTCGTCCGCGACGCTGTCGTGGAACAACACGACCACCGGCAAGTTCGGCAGCGCCAAGCTCAACGGTGTCGGCCAGCTGCCCGTCCTGAACAAGACGCCCGTCACCACCGGCAAGGGCGCCGTGACCTTCAACCTGGTCATCAAGACCGGCGCGGGCAGCGAGTGGATCGGAACCCAGACCAGCACGCCCTGCGTCGGCACGATCACGGTCTGAGCGACCCCACGACGCACAGAACCCCCACCGCCCGAGGGCGATGGGGGTTCTGGCGTTCGGAGAACGTTACTGCGCGGCGACGGTGAGCGCGAACTTGGCGCGCACGTCGGGGTGCAGCACCACGACCACGGGGAACGAACCCGTGGACTTGATGTGCCCCTGCGGCAGCTCGATGCTGCGCTTGTCGACCGACGGGCCGCCGGCGGCCTTCAGCGCGGCGGCGACATCGGCAGCGGTGACCGAGCCGAACAGCTTGCCCGAATCGGCGGTCTTCACGGTCAGCGAGACGGACTCCAGGCCCTCGATGGCCTGCTTCAGCTCGTTGGCGTGATCGAGGCCGCGGACGCGCTTGGCCTCCTGGCTGCGGCGGATGCCCTCGACCTGCTTCTCGGCGCCACGGGTGGCGACGATCGCGAGACCGCGGGGCAGCAGGTAGTTGCGGCCGTAGCCGTCCTTGACCTCGACGGTGTCGCCCGGGGCGCCCAGGTTGTCGACGTCGGCGGTGAGGATGAGCTTCATTTCTTCACCCCTCCTTAGCGGGTCGTCGACGTGAACGGCAGCAGTGCCACCTCACGCGCGTTCTTGACGGCGATCGCGATGTCGCGCTGGTGCTGGACGCAGTTGCCCGTCACGCGACGGCTGCGGATCTTGCCCCGCTCCGACAGGAACCGACGCAGCAGCGTGGTGTCCTTGTAGTCGATCTTGGTGTTCTTCTCCTTGCAGAACGTGCACGCCTTGGCCTTGACGGCCTTCTCGACGCGCACCTTCCGGCCATTGCCCTTACCGGCCATGGTGTTGGTACTCCTTGATGAGGTCTACTTCGGCGCCCGGCGGGCCGGGACGCCTTCACAGTGTTCGATCCCGGGGATCAGAACGGCGGATCGTCGTTGCCGCCGCCGAAGCTGCTCCCGGCCGCGGGGGCGCTGCCCCACGGATCGTCTGCGGGCTGGTTCTGGCGCGGGGCCTGCTGAGCGGGCTGGCTGTAACCGCCACCGCCGCCCTGACCGCCGCCACCGAAACCGCCGCCGCCACCGCCGCGCTGCGTGCGCGTCGGCTTCGCCGTCGCGTACCGGAGGGAGGGGCCGATCTCGTCGACCTCGAGTTCCACCACCGTGCGCCGCTGGCCCTCGCGGTCGTCGTACGACCGCTGCTTGAGCCGGCCGGAGACGATGACGCGCGTGCCCTTCGTCAGCGATTCGGCGACGTTCTCCGCCGCCTCACGCCAGATGTTGCAGCGCAGGAACAGCGCCTCGCCGTCCTTCCACTCGTTGGTGTTCCGGTCGAAGGTGCGGGGCGTGGAGGCGACGGTGAAGTTGGCCACCGCCGCACCCGACGGGGTGAAGCGCAGCTCCGGATCCGCCGTCAGATTGCCGATGACCGTGATGATCGTGTCGCCTGCCATGTGTCTCTCCCTGTCGTTAGTGCGCGACTAGTTCTGCCGCAGCACCTTAGTGCGCAGCACCGACTCGTTCAGCTTGAGCTGGCGATCCAGCTCGTTGACGGTCGCCGGCTCGGCGGTCAGATCGATCACCGCGTAGATGCCTTCGGCGTTCTTGGAGATCTCGTAAGCAAGACGGCGCTTGCCCCAGATGTCGACGTTCCCGACCGATCCGCCGTCCTTGCGGACCACGTTCAGGAAGGTCTCCAGCGAGGGCGCGACGGTGCGCTCATCCAGGCTCGGATCCAGGATCACCATCAGTTCGTAATTACGCATGGGCTTTTCGCCTCCTCCTATGGACTATGCGGCCGTGGACTCTCCACGGCAGGAGCGTTGCCCGACAGGCAACCGGACCAGGGTACCCCAACCCCTCGCCACCAGCGAAATCAGCGGACTGACGAGCGAATCTGAAAATTCACCGGAAAAACCCGCCCGGATAGAGAACATTCCCTAACATGTGCCAGGAAGGAGGTGAGCTATGACATCGCAATCGTCTCAGGAGTCGCCCGTCGCGCGGCCCGGCGCGATCGACACCCTCCGTACGAACCTCGACGCCAACGCCCTCGGACCCGTCCGCACGCTCGGCCGCACCGTCGAACTCGTGCTCCACTCCGTGGTCGCCATGCTGGCGGACCTCCTCCGCGGCCGCATCGCGGTTCGCGAGATCGTCGTCCAGGCGTGGTTCCTGGTCAGCGTCACCGCGGTCCCCGCGTTCCTCATGGCCATCCCGTTCGGCGTCATCGTGACCATCCAGATCGGCAGCATCGTCAACCAGATCGGTGCCGGCTCACTCATGGGTGCCGCGAGCGGCCTCACCGTGATCCAGCAGGCCGCGCCCATGGCCGCCGGGCTCCTCCTCGGCGGCGCCGGCGCCTCCGCGATCGCCGCCGACCTCGGCTCACGCACCATCCGCGAGGAGGTCGACGCCATGCGGGTCATGGGCATCGACCCCGTCCGCAGGCTCGTGGTCCCGCGGATCCTCGCCTCCGCCTTCGTCGCGCCGCTGCTCTGCGTCTTCATCACGGTCGTCGGCATCGGTGCCGCCTACTACCTCGCCGTCGCCGGACAGAACGTGACCCCGGGCAGCTACTGGCTCAGCTTCGGCGCCTACGCCACCACCCGCGACTTCGGCTTCGCGCTGGTCAAGGCCGCGATCTTCGGCATCATGATCGCCGTCCTCGGCTGCCAGCACGGCCTCGAGGCGAAGGGCGGCGCACGCGGCGTCGCCGACGCGGTGAACACCACGGTGGTGGTCTCCACCGTCGGCATCATCGTGCTCAACTTCGCGCTCACCCAGATCTACACGACCTATTTCCCGATGAGGGTGGGCTGACCCGTGACCATCGCCCCCTACCGCCCGAGAGGCTTCCGCACCGCCGGACGGGTGACGGATTCGCTCCGCGGCACCCTCGCGCGCCTCGGCCAGATGGTGTCCTTCGTCGTCACCTCCGTCGCGCAGATCCCGCACGCCCTGCGGAACTACCCCAAGCAGACGGTGCGCACCATCACGGACCTCACCTGGGGGCGCGGCGCCGTGATCGTGGGCGGCGGCACGTCGCTGATGATGGTGGTCCTCGGCCTCGCCGTGGGCGGCACCGTGGCCGTCCAGGCCTTCGCGGCGCTCGACCTGCTCGGCATGGGCCCGCTCACCGGCGTCATCGCGGCGCTCGCCAACACCCGCGAGTTCGCCCCGATCCTCGCCGCCGCCGGATTCGCCGTCCAGGCCGGGTGCCGGATGACCGCGGAGATCGGCGCGATGCGCATCACCGAGGAGATCGACGCGCTCGAGGCGCTCGGCCTGCGCTCCATCTCCTTCGTCGTGAGCACCCGCATGATCGCGGGCGTCGTCGCGATCGTCCCGATCTTCCTCATCGCCATCATCGTCAGCTTCTTCGCCTCGAGCACGATCGTCGTGCTGGCGCAGGGCGACGCGGCCGGAACCTACGAGCACTACTTCCAGCAGTTCCTCTCCCCCGCGGACCTCGTGGCCTCCATCGCGAAGGTCGTCGTCTTCATCTGCGCCGTCATCCTCATCCACTGCTACCAGGGCTTCTTCGCCGCCGGTGGGCCCGAGGGCGTCGGCGTCGCGTCGGGCCGCGCCGTCCGCGCCTCGATGGTCGCCATCGTCGTCCTCGACATGCTGATGACCCTCGGCATCTGGGGCGCGAGCAGCGAACTGGTGTTCCGGGGGTGACCGCATGACGACACGCTGGCCCTCCCCCGTCACCGGCATGATGACGCCGGCCCCGGTCCTGCTGCGCCGCGGCATCGCCACCATCCTCGCCGTCGTGCTCGCCGCCGGCACCTTCTGGGCCGTGCGCGCCCTCGTGAGCACCCCGCCGAAGACCCTCACCCTGGTGGTGCGCAGCGTCGCGCCCGGGGTCGGGCCCGGCACCGCCGTCGAGATGGACGGCCTGCGCGTCGGCGAGGTGACCGACATCGTCGACCGCGGTGCGGGACGGCTCGGCGTGGCGATGCGCTTCAACGGGGCCGCCGACGACCTCGTCACCGACACCGTCCGCGTCGCCTTCGCACCCGGCAACACCTTCGGGATCACCGTGGTCGCGCTCACCCCGGGTCCGGGCGGGCGGGTCCTCGCCTCCGGCGCCGCGTGGGAGCCGACCGCCACGCCCGACGACGGGACGATGGCCTCGCTGCTCCGATCGCTCAGCACGATGGAGCGGGAGAGCTTCCGCCCCCACATGGCGCAGCTCATCGCCCAGCTCGACACCACGACCCGGCAGTTCCTGCCCTTCCTCGGCGCCGTGGGCGCCATCGCCGAGGCGAACGCCGATACGCAGCGGATCCCGACCGCGGACACCCTGCCCACGATCGCCGCCACCCTGAGCGCCCTCGACGCCTCGACGAAACGGATGCTGCCCGGATTGCAGGCGCTGTGGTCCTGGACCGGCCCCGACACCCCCGGGTACCCGGAGCGGCAGAAGGCGACGATCGACGTCTTCGCGAACGACTTCTCGCCGGCGCTCGCCGCGCTCCTCAGCGGCCCCAACGTCAAGGCCCTCACCGAGGTCCTGGTGCCGGTGCGCGAGCTCGCGACCCGCACCGTCGCGAGCTTCCCCGACGCCGCCCGCAACGGCCGCCAACTCGAGGAGCTCATCGAGCGGGTCCGCCGGTCGATGCCGGACACCGGGTCCGGGCCCGTCCTCAACCTCGACGTCACCTTCCAGCGCTTCCCCGCGATCGCATCGCTCCTGCCGCCGCTGCCGGAGTTCTCGGTGACCCCGCCCGGCCGGACACCACCTCCGGGCACGGGCACGACGAGCGCGCCGCCGAAGCCCACCGCGGGCCGGGCCGCGCCCTCGACCCCCGCCGCATCCACCACCGCCGCACCGACCACGACGAGGGGCCGCTGACGTGCGCACCGCCCGCAATCCCGGAACGCTGCTGTTGATCTTCGTCGTCCTCATCGCGGTCGGCGCCGCCTTCACCGTGCGCGCGCTGACCCGGCCGGCGCAGGAGGCGCAGTCCGCGTACGCCGCCGTCTTCACCAACGCCTCCGGGCTCCGCCCGGGCGACGACGTGCGACTGCTGGGCGTGCAGATCGGCAAGGTCCGCGACGTCACCCTCGACCAGGACGACACCAGCCGCGGCTCGCGCGCCCGGGTCGCGTTCACCGTCAACCGCGACCAGCGGCTCACCACCGCGACCACCCTGTCCATCCGGTTCCAGAACCTCACGGGCCTGCGCTACCTCGACCTCGCGCCGGGCGACGCCGACGGCGAGCCGATCGCGCCGGAATCGACGATCGGAACGGACCGGACAGTGCCGTCGTTCGACGTCACCACCATCTTCAACGGATTGCAGCCCGTCCTGGCGGCGATGCAGCCGGACCAGATCAACCACCTCGCGCAGTCGATCGCCGCCGTGGTCGAGGGCGACGGTTCGGGGCTCGGGCCCCTGCTCGACGCCCTGCAGACCCTGAGCCGATTCACCAACGACCGCTCCGCGCTGCTGCAGACCCTGGTGCGCAACCTGAACACGATCAACGAGAGCCTCGGCGGTCGGTCCGGCTCGCTCCCGACCGTGATCGGCTACCTGCAGCGCATCGGCGAGGTGATGCGGAACGCAGCGCCGTCCACGAAGATCCTGTCCGACCAGGGCGCCGAGCTCATGACCGCCGCGGACGCCCTGCTGCGCGGCGCCGGCCTGCAACCGGCGGGCACCTCGCTCCTCGAGCTGGCCCGGCCGGAACTGCCCCGCCTGCAGAGCCTCGTCGACCTCGCCGCCCTCATGCCGGGCCTGTTCGCGAACCTGACCCAGCAGCAGGTCCCCTCCGCCGGGGGCGATACCGGTTGCAGCCGCGGCGAGGCGCAGCTCCCCGCCGGCGTGCTCGTGTTCCTCCGCGGGACGAAGGTGACGCTGTGCAAGCGCTGAGCCTCCCCGCCACCCTGATCCGCGACGGCCACCGGCTCGCACTGACCTTCGCGTCGGGCATCGAAGACGCCTGGTCGCAGCCGAGTTCGCGCAACCGCCAGCTCCTGTTCGGCGTCCTCGGCGTGACGCTCGGCATCGTGGTCATGATCGCGAGTTCCGTGCTCGCCGTCCGCCCCCTCGGCACCACCACCTACACCGCGAACTTCCCCGAGGCCGGCATGGTCCGGGTGGGCGACGACGTGCGCGTCGCCGGCGTCTCCGTCGGCTCCGTCGCGCGGGTGGCACTGGAGGGCGGCCACGTGAACGTCGGGCTGCGGGTCAAGAAGAAGGTGCACATCGGCGATCAGTCGCGGGTCGCCGTCAAGATGCTGACGGGCGTCGGCGGCTACTTCGTCGACATCGACTCCATCGGCACGCGCTCGCTCGGGACGACCGCGATTCCCCCTGCCCGAGTACGGATCCCGTACAGCCTGGTCCAGACCTTCCAGCAGGCCGACCCCAAGATCCGCGCGATCGACCCGACACCGCTGCGGGAATCGCTCGCCCAGATCCAGCGCGCGACGAGCGGCAGGCCCGGGCAGATGAAGGAGCTGGTGTCCACCCTCGACGGTGTGGTGCAGAGCATTTCGACGCAGAAGGACGAGATCGGCGGCTTCGTGCAGACGCTGGCGGACTACTCCGCCGCCCTCGACCGCAACGGCGACGTCCTCACCCAGGTGATGCGCGACATGAACATCTACTTCTCCACGGCGCGGCTCAACGTCGCCGGCTACAAGCGGTTCATGAGTGCCCTCGACTCCGTCCTCCAGCGGATCATCCCGGTGGCGGACTTCTACCAGGACAACCTCGCCTCGATGGAGGCGCAGATCAACCTCATGTCCGGCCAGATCAGCGGGCTCCTGACCAAGTACCAGAAGATGATCGACGACGCGATGGCCCTGCTCCGCCGGATCCAGTCCTCCGTGCGGCCGGACGGCACCATCGTTCTCGACGGGTCCGTCCCGACCATCTCCTCCCAGTACTGCATCCCGCTGGAAGGAGCACCCTGCTGATGCTCACCAAGATCCTGGGCTCGAAGTGGCTGGTCACCGCCATCGCGATCGGTGTGGTCGGCGCGATCATCGCGACCGCGCTGTACGTCGCCCGCACACCGGGCAAGCCCCAGGCCCGGTACTGCGCGCTCATGCCCGATGCGATCGGCCTGTACGTCGGCAACCCCGTGACCCGGCTCGGGGTGCCGATCGGCCGGGTGACCGCCGTCCGCCCCGAGAACGCGGCGGCGCGCGTGGAGTTCGACGTCGACGCGGACCAGGCGGTGAGCGCGGGCACCGGCGCCGTCACCGTCGCGGCGTCGCTGATCGCGTCGCGCCAGCTCGCGCTCATCGACGACCCCGCCAAGGGCCCCGCACTCCGCGCCGGCACGTGCCTCACGAGCACCAAGACACCGCAATCACTCAGCCGCAGCCTCAGCTCCATCGGCGACGCGGCCGCCAAGCTCACCACCGAGGGCGGCCCCGAGCAGGCCGCGCAGGTGCAGGACTCACTCACCTCCCTCGCCGCCGCCGTCGACGGCACCGGCCCGGACGTCAGCGGTGTCATCGGCAGCCTCGCCGCGCTCCTCGACGATCCCGGCCCCGGCATCGGCGACGTGGGCCGCAGCCTCGACTCGCTCTCCTCCCTGACGGGCGGGATGACCGCGAACTGGAACCCCCTCAAGCAATTGCTGCTGACGACGCCGAGCGGTCTCGCGGACATCATCGTCCCGACCGCGCGCACCACCGAGACGCTCGCCGAAGCGCTGATCCCCCTCGGAAAGATGCTGCGCGACCTGATCTCCCACTACGGTCACAACCTCTGGCCGATCCTCGACACCGTCATCCCCGCGTCGCGCCTGATCAGCGCGGGCATCAGGAACTGGGGCGACCTCCTCGGCTTCCTCCCGCCGCTGATCGACGCCTTCACCGTCTCCTTCGATCAGCGCACGCTGGGCCTGAAGATCGCCTTCACCCCGCCGTCGACCAAGATGGTGGCCCGCAATCCCGAACTGACCTGCGCGAACGTCAACCGCATCGCCCCCGGCCAGTGCCGGGTCGTCGATCCCGGGCACATCGACGTCGACCTGATCTCGGCCATCCTCCGCGGGACGGGAGCCGCCCGATGAACCGTCCCACCCTCCGCAGCCGGCTCACCCGCGGCGCACTCCTGCTCGTGGTCCTCGCCCTGGGTATCGTCGGCGTGCTCCGCGCGAGCCCGTCGACGCTGCCCGACCCGACGCGCTGGTCCTCGTCGGGATGGCCTCTGCGCGTGGAGTTCTCGAACGCCCTGAATCTGCCGGACCGGGCCCAGGTCCGGTTCAACGGCCGGTCCGTGGGCACGATGGACTCCGTCCGCCTCAACGGTGATCGTGCGGTCGCGACCCTCACCATCAGCGAGCCCGCCAGCATCCCCGCCGACACCACGGCGGAGCTGCGCCAGGACACCCTCCTCGGCGACGTGTACATCGCGCTGGTCTCGTCTCCCACCTCGGCCGCGCAGCCGATCCGCGCCGGGGGCCTGATCCCGCTCGCGCAGAGCCGTCCGCCGGACCACATCGAGGACCTCATGACCAGCATGTCCGGCTTCCTCGGCAGCGGCGGCGTCGCCCAGCTCGGCAACACCGTCCAGCGGATCGACGGCGCCTTCCCCGACGATCCCGCGCGCACTCGGAAGATCACCGAGAACCTGGCCACCACCGTGCGGGCGTGGGCCGCCGACACCGCGTCGCTCGACGAGGCGTTGCGCTCCGTCGTCGGAGTCACCGGGACCGTCGCGGCCGAGCACGGGATGCTGAGCCAGTACCTCACGCCCGAGGGGCTCCGGCGATGGGGCGTCATCTCGGAGACCGCGCGGGTCACCGAGGTCTACGCCTCCCTCGCGCCGCTGCTGCGGAACGCCGCGCCGCTGACGCCGGGCGTCCGGGACCTCGCGGCCCTGTTCACCCAGGTCGTCTCGCCGCTGCTACTGCTCGACCGTCCCGTCGGCGGTAATCGGCCGGACAACCTGATCAACCTGCGGAACCTGATCCGGGACACGATCATCCCGTGGGTCGAGCACGGCCCGAAGGTGAACGTGGTCAAGGTCGCCGACGGCCCGGCGGTACCCACCGAGGAGAAGGCGGAGCAGACGCTCCGCGCGATGCGCATGATCGGAGCGGTGCGATGAGGAAGGAGCTGGTGGCCAACGCCGTCACGTTCACGGTGGTGCTCGCTGTCGGGCTGTCCATCCTGCTGTTCGGCTACATGGGGCTGCGCCCGGGCGTGACCTACACGACGCTCTCCGTCAAGCTCGCGCACACCGGCCAACTGAGTGCGGGCTCCCCGATCCTCCTGCGCGGCGTGCGGATCGGCGACGTCACCGCCGTCGAGCCCTCCACCTCCGGGGTTCGGATCAGCCTCCGGTACCCGTCCGAGTACCGCATCCCCGTGGACTCCGCGCTCTCGATCGAGCAACTCAGTGCCCTCAGCGAGCCCTACGTGGAGTTCGCGCCGCGCTCCTCGGGCGGCCCCGTCTTCGCCACCGGCGCCGAGATCCCCACCACCGCGGTGACGCAGTCCCGCTCCGTCAGCGACGTCTTCGAGGCCCTCGCGGCCCTGAACCGCACCGCGGACACCGGTGCGCTCGGCCGCATCGTGAAGACGGCGTGGCAGGCCACTTCCGGGCGCGACGACGATCTCACCACGCTCAGCCGGGCCGGACAGTTGCTCAGCGCGACGGTGCTCAGCCGGATGCCCGCGATCCGCAGCATGTTCGCCGACACCCAGGTGTACTCCGCGGACCTCGACTGGACCGCCGGGGCCGTGCGCCGCCTGGGCGCCGAGTTCGAGAACACCGCGGCAGTGGTGCTCAGCGCCGTGCAGGAGGTGCAGCGGATGGTGATGACGCTCGATGCGCCGGAGCCGTTCGTGACCACCATCAACCCCTTCCTCCAACGACTGCGGCCGTACCTGGACGAGCTCCTGCCCGCACTCGCGACCACCGGCGGCCCGTTCATCTCGATCTTCTCCGCGCTCAATCGCACGGTGCCGCAGATCGACATGAGCGCACTGCTGTCGAACGCCCTGCAGATCGCGGGCACCGACGGTGCCGCCCGCGTCACCCTGACCCTTCCCCGCCCCTGACCCGCCCCGAGAGGAACACATGCCGCAGGACCACACCGGCGACGAGGCCGACGCACCCGAGGCCGCGAGCACCGCCGCACAGGCCGACGGGGACGCCGACGCCGACAGCTCGCCGGCGCCCACCGTCGAAGCCGCGGCGACGAAGGCCCGCAGGGACTCCGCGGAGGCCCCGCGCCGCACCGCGCGTGCGCGGACGGCGGACCGTGCACGGACGGCGGACGACGAACCCGCGCGGCGCGCACCGGCGAGCACGGTGCGCACGATCCTCGCCACGATCGTCGTCCTCGCGCTCGTCGCGGTGTCGGTCCTGCTGTACCTGCAGACCCGCACGCTGGCCGACGAGCGGCAGCAGCAGGCCGACCGGGCGCGGGCCGAGCAGATCGCCTCGGACTACGCCGTGCGGGCAGCGACGTTCGACTACCGGGACCTGACGCCGTGGGCCAACGGCATCAAGGAGGGCACGACCCCGGAGCTGGCGAAGAAGTACGACTCGATCATCGAGGTCGTGCGGGAGGTGGTCACTCCACTGCGGTTCACCGCCACGGGCCGGGCCGCCCTGGCCAAGACCACGTCCGAGGTGAACGGCATCTACCAGGTGCGGGTCGCCGTCAACGTCTCCACCACCAACATCCAGGATCCCGCGGGATCCACCGTCACCAACGTCTACTCGGTGGGCCTCGACCGCAACCGCGACTGGGTCATCACCGAGGCCGGCGATCCGGCGAACCCCGAATCCGTGCTCCGCAGCATCGGCGGCATCCCCTCGACCGCACCGTCGGCGAGCCCCTCGGCGAACCCACCGGCGGACCCCTCGGCCCCCGCCACCCCGACCATGCCCGAGCTGCCCGCACCGTCGGGCACCCCCAACTGACGCCCACGGAAGGGACGAACGATGGTGCAGCGCTTCCTCGACTACGAGATGCGGGTCTCGGAGTTCCTCGGCCTCCTGATCCTGATCGCCATCCCGTACGGGATCGTCGGGCTGATCTGGTCGCTGACCCACATGGACCACCTCGGCGATCTCAGCGGGATCGACCGGATCGTCTCCTTCCTCGGGGCCGTCGTCTGTTGGCCGGTGCTCCTCTTCGCGAACGTGACGATGCAGTGATGGCACTGGTGCGGATTATCGATGTCCTGGTCCAGTACGTGAAGATCCTCGGCGGCCGGCAGCAGGTGCCCGTGATCGTCCGGATCGCCGCCTGGCTGGGAGCGATCGTCCTCGCCGTCGCGGGCATCGGCGCCGCGGTGACCGGACTGGTCCTGCTGTACCAGTACCTCGAGACCCTTCCCCCGACGCAGTAAGGACAGCGCAGTGGCACGACCGACTCCCACCGAACCGGCACCGGGACAGGGTGATCCGGACCTGACACTCGACCGGGTGCGCATCCCGATCCCCGGCGTGCACCGCCGGTACACGACGCGCGACCTCGCGGTCACGGACGCGCTCGACTTCTGGGGCTTCGCCGGCGCGGCCGCGAACGTCGCCATGCAGATGATGCGCCCGGGCGTCGGGCACGGCGTCGTGGAGTCCACGGTGGAGAGCGGTGCGCTGATGAAACGCCCGTGGAAGCGGGCACGCACCACCACCCAGTACCTCGCGGTCGCGATCCTCGGCACCGACGGCGAGAAGGAGGCCTACCGGGAGGCGGTCAACGCCGCGCACCGACAGGTGAAGTCACAGCCGGGAGCGGCGGTGAAGTACAACGCCTTCGACCGCGACCTCCAGCTCTGGGTCGCGGCGTGCCTCTTCGTCGGATTCGAGGACACGTACCAGATGCTCAACGGCCGCCTCCCCGCGAATCACGCCGAGAGCTTCTACCAGTCGTGCGCAACGCTCGGCACCACGCTCCAGGTGCCGCGCGACATGTGGCCCGCCACGCGCGCCGACTTCGACGAGTACTGGGTGCGCGCGTGCGCCGAGACCCGCCTCGACGAGCCGGTCGCGGCGTACCTCGACGACCTGCTGCACCTGCGGATGATCAACCGGCCGATGCGTCTCGTCTTCGGCGGGCTGCTGAAGTTCCTCACCGCCGGGTTCCTCGCACCGTACTTCCGGGAGCAGATGCACGTGGCCTGGACGGCCGCCGACCAGCGCCGGTTCGACAACCTCTTCGCGTTCGTGGCGTTCGTCAACCGCTTCATCCCGCGGTTCCTCCGGTTCGGGCCGACCCGGTCGCTGATGGTGGACCTGCGGCTGCGGAGGCGTGCGGGCAAACCCCTCGTCTGATCCGGTTCGCCGCGGCCGGCGCACCGTCGGGCGATCGCCGCGCGAGGGCCGCGGATCAGGCCCCGAAGAGCACCGCGCAGACCAGCGCGTAGACCTCCGCCTGGAAGGCCGGGTCCGGGTCGAAGCGGCGGGTGCGGCCCACGTCGAAGACCACGGCGAAGGCGGCGTGCACGAGGAACGTGGCCTCCGCGGCGCTGAGCTCCGGGCGCACGGCGACGACCGCATCCGCGAAGGCGGCGATGTTGGTGCGTTGGACGCCGGCGAGGCGGCTGCGATCCGCATCGGGGACGTTGCCGATCTCTCGGAAGTAGACGGTCATCAGCTTCGACCGCAGGAAGGAGAGCTGGACGTAGGCCTGCGCGAGCGCCGCGAGGCGCGCGACGGGGTCCGGCACCGTCGTGGACACCTCGGCGATCGCCTCGGCCACGGCCTGCGCGGCCTGGTCGAGGGCGCTCACGAGGATGCCCGCCTTGCTCGGGAAGTAGCGGTACATGCCCGACGGCACGATCCCCGCCGCCCGCCCGATCTGCCCCATGCTCACGTTGTGGAAGCCGTGCTGGAAGATCTGCTCGATCGCCTCGACCAGCACCTGTTCCTGGCGGCCCGCGTCGGGGGTGGGTTCGGCCGGGGGTGCGACGGCGTACGGCACCGGCGGTGCGGGCAGCGCCAGTTCCCGTCGCGCCGCTGCCCCGAGCACGGCCTCGGCGCGCTTCTGCGCGAGGACGGTGCGGTGCGCGGTGACGCTGCCGGTCACGCTGATCAGGGCCACGCTGCGCAACTCGATCTCGGCCCGCGCCACGCCGGGGAGCGCGGGCTCGGCGGCATCGGCGACGGTGCCGATCATCTCCGTGAGCTGCCGGCGGATCCGCGCCCGATCCTCGCCCTCGAGAAGCCGCTGCTCCCAGCGGAACAGGCCGCCGGTGTTGCGGCGCTCGAACGAGACCCGCAGCGCGGCGTCGATGATCGCGTCCACCCGGGCCGCCGGCTCCTGCCCCGCCGTGGCCGCGGCCGCCTCGTCGACGGCGTTGCACAGCGCGTCGGAGGCCGACGTGATGGCGTGCTCGAGCAGCGCGTACTTGTTGGGGAAGTGCCGATAGACGGCCGGGCCGCTGATGTCGAGCGACGCGGCGATCTCCTCGATCCCCACCCCGTGGTAGCCGCGCCGGGAGAAATCCTCAGCGGCGACCCGCGCGATCTGCTCGCGCCGGTCCTTGGGCCGCTTCCGCCGCGCCTGGGTCACGTCTACTCCTCTTCCACCGTCCGCATCGAGAGTACTGCCTGACCGCAGCCCGTCCGCGGTGTACCGTCAACAGTATAAGTAAGTGAACATTCACACACCGATTCGGTGGAACAACTGGGAGGACGCGCATGACCACGAGCGCCGAGCCGAACGTCACGACCGCGGCCGCCGCGGCCGCGGCACCGTCGTCGCCCCCGGCCCGCACCGTCGACCCGGTCGCGGAGGGATACCGGATCACGGTCTCCACGCCCGCGCGGCCCGCGCACGTCCTCACCACCCTCGCCGACGCGATGGACATCGCCTCCCTCGCCGCGGGCGCCGCGAACGTCATCATGCAGCTGGTCAACAGGCCCGTCGCCTACGGGGTGATGGAGTCTCCCGTCGACTCCGGCTCGCTCTACAAGCACCCCGTCAAGCGCACCCGCACCACCATCAGCTACCTCGCGGTGGCCGTGCTCGGCACGCCGGAGGACAAGGCCCGCTACCGCGCGGCCGTCAACACCGCACACCGGCAGGTCCGCAGCACCGCGTCCAGCCCGGTGAAGTACAACGCCATGGACCGCGGCCTGCAGCTGTGGGTCGCGATGTGCCTGTACATCGGCTACGAGGACACGCACCAACTACTTCGCGGCCGCATGAATCGCGAACAGCGCGCGCTGTTCTACCGCGACGCCGCGCCGCTCGGCACCACACTGCAGGTGCCGGCCGAACTCTGGCCCGCGACACCGGAGGAGTTCGATGCCACATGGGTCGAGCTGTGCGCCAAGCGGATCGATCCCGACGATGAGTCCCGCAGCTACCTGCGGCAGCTGGTGGACCTCACGTTCGTCGGCCCCCTGCCGGGCCCGGTGAAGGCCGCCAACCGATTCCTCACGGCGGGCTTCCTCGCGCCGCGGTTCCGGGAGGCCATGGAGATCGAGTGGACCGCACGCGATCAACGCCGCTTCGACGCGTTCTGGCGGCTGATCGCGTTCGGCAACCGGTTCATCCCGCTCGCCCTGCGGCGCCTGCCGTTCCAGCTGCTCCTCGCCGACCTCCGCCTGCGCGCCCGGTTCGGCCGCCGGCTGGTCTGAGTCGCCGGCTCGTCCGAGTCGCCGGACAGCGCGCGGAGCTACCGCTCCACCCGCACGTAGGGCTCGTCCGGATGCAGCTCCATGACGTCGTGGAGCCAGTCCTCGTCGAACGCGGCGCTCGGGACCGTCCCGCCCAGCAGGCCGACGAGATAACTGATCATGCCGTCACCGTCGACGTCGATCCCTGCACCGTTCGTGGCGACGACCGGCCAACGGTCGGGATCGGCGGAGTTCGTGCGCCACAGCAGGCTCTGGCCGCAGCCGGAGACGCCGAAGACGAGATAGTCGTCGCACGCACGCCCGTAGATCTCGTCGGCCGAGCCGCGACCGGCCACGGCGACGTGGTCCGACCGCGCGTCCGCCTCGCCCCGCAGGAAGCCGATGGTTCCCTGCGCCGGCCGATCCCTGGCGGCGGCGATCCACTCCGGCGGCGCGATGCCGAGCTCGCCGCCCCAGAAGCGGCCCGCGCCGTAGACGTCGATGAACAGCTTGTAGTCGGCCGGCAGCGGGCCGAGCCGTCGTTCGATCGCCGGCCAGTCGCGATCCACCGCGGGTGACCCCGCGGGTGGCGGCACTATCCGGGCGAGATCCGTGAGCTGCGCCTTCACGGGCTCGAGGATAGGCGCGGGGGCCGCAGCGGCGCTGCGCACCGGGCGGCGACCGTCAGCCGAACTGCCGGCGCAGGACCGGCTTGGTGACCTTGCCCGTGGGATTGCGCGGCAGCGCATCGATGACGACGACGTGACGCGGATGCTTGTAGCGGGCGATGTGGTCGTTGAGGAACTCCGACAGCGACTCGACGGTGAGCTCGGCACCGTCGCGCAGCTGCACGACCGCGACGACGGCCTCGCCGAACCGCTCGTCCGGCCTGCCGATCACGGCGACCTCGGTGACGTCCGGATGCGCCGCGACGGCGTTCTCCACCTCGACCGAGTAGATGTTCTCGCCACCCGAGATGATCATGTCCTTGGCGCGGTCGATGACGTAGACGAAGCCCTCCTCGTCCATGCGCACCAGGTCGCCCGAGTGGAACCAGCCGCCGTGGAAGGCCTCCCTCGTCGCCTCGAGGTTGTTCCAGTAGCCCGACATCATGTTGGGCCCGCGGTAGACGATCTCGCCCACCTCGCCGCGCGGCACGTCGTTGCCCTCGGAGTCGATCACCCGGGCAGCGACGGTGCGCACCACCTTGCCGACGGAGCCGACCTTGCGCAGCGTGTCGGCACCGGAGAGCGCGCAGGTGACCGGCGACATCTCGGTCTGGCCGAAGACGGCGCAGATCTCGGCGTCGGGGAAGGTGTCCATGAGATCCCGGAGCAGGGTCTCGCTGGCCGGCGCGGCGCCCCACCACACGAACTTGAGCTTGAGGTTCCGCGGCCTGGCCTTCTGCTCGGCCACGGCCAGCTGCCACTGCATCGGCACCATGAACATGCTGGTGATGCCCTCGCGCTCCAGGGAGTCCAGCGTCTGCCCCGGGTCGAAGGCGCCGAGCGGGAAGATCACCGAGGTCAGGCCCTGCAGGAAGGCGGTGGCGAGCACGCCGAAGCCGGCGATGTGGAACAGGGGCACGGCGACCGCACCCACCGCGTCGGGGTCGACGACGCCCGGCGCGACCAGGTTGTTCCAGCCCTGCGCGGCCATATTCACGTGCGTGAGCACTGCGCCCTTCGGGCGGCCCGTCGTGCCCGAGGTGTACATGATGAGGGCCGGGGAATCCTCCGGGACGTCGACATGCGGATCGGGGTGGCCCTCCGCCACCAGGTCCTCGTACCCCAGTGCGCCGGCGGCCTCGTCGGCCCCGTCGAACCGGATGCGGAGCCCGAAGTCGGCCCCCGCGGCCGCGACGCCCGCGACCAGCGGGTCGAACGGCGCCTCGTAGATCACGGCGCTGCACATCGTGTCCTGCACCAGGTAGGCCACCTCGGGCGGCGCCATGCGGAAGTTCACGGGGACGGCGATGGCGCCGAGGGCCGTGACGCCCAGCGCGGCCTCGACGTACTCGATGCGGTTCAGTCCCAGGATCAGCACCCGGTCGCCGGCGGAGATGCCGCGCTCGCGCAGCGCGCCCGCGAACGCCCCGATCCGCTCGGCGAGCCCCGCCCACGTGACCTGCCGGTCCAGGTACCGCAGTGCCACCTTGTCGCCGCGCATCACCGCGTGGTTGCGCACGCTGTTGTTCCAGGTGTTGCGCTGGGAGCTGCGGGGTTCCTCGGTCCGCGGGAACCAGGCGATGTTCTCAAGAGACGTCATGTATGGGATTGTGTTCTAGAACATGTTCGACGGGAGCCGAATCGCGCAAAGTTAAAGAATAGTGATTCACTTGTGACATTCCCCGAGACAGCACACATGGAAGGAACACCGTGCCCGAAGCATTCATCTACGAGGCGATCCGCACGCCGCGCGGCAAGCAGCGCGGCGGCGCCCTGCACGCCACCAAGCCGCTGGACCTGGTGGTCGGCCTGATCGACGAGCTCAAGCACCGCTACCCCACGATGGATCCGGCCGCGATCGACGACATCGTGCTCGGTGTCGTCTCGCCCGTCGGCGAGCAGGGCGGCGACATCGCCCGCACCGCCGCGACCGTCGCGGGCCTGCCCGAGACCGTCGCCGGGGTGCAGATCAACCGGTTCTGCGCCTCGGGCCTCGAGGCCACCAACATGGCGGCGCAGAAGGTCGCCGCGGGCCTGGGCGACGACCTGGTGCTCGCCGGCGGCGTGGAGTCGATGTCGCGCGTGCCGCTCGGCTCCGACGGCGGCGCCATGCACCAGGACGTCACCACGAACTACGACACCTACTTCGTGCCGCAGGGCATCGGCGCCGACCTCATCGCGTCGATCGACGGCTACACCCGCGAGGACGTCGACCAGTACGCCGTGCAGTCGCAGGCCAACGCCGCGGCCGCGTGGGACAACGGCTGGTTCGCCAAGTCCGTCGTGCCGGTCAAGGACATCAACGGCCTGACCGTGCTCGACAACGACGAGCACCGCCGCCCCGGCACCACCCTCGAGGGCCTCGGCAAGCTCCGCCCCGCCTTCGACGGCATCGGCGAGATGGGCGGCTTCGACGCCGTCGCGCTGCAGAAGTACTACACCGTGCCGAAGATCAACCACGTCCACACGGGCGGCAACAGCTCGGGCATCGTCGACGGTGCCGCCCTGCTGCTGATCGGCAACGAGGCGGGCGGCGCGAAGGCGGGCCTGACCCCGCGCGGCCGCATCGTCGCCACCGCCGTCACCGGCTCGGAGCCCACCATCATGCTCACCGGCCCGACGCCGGCCACCGAGAAGGTGCTGGCCAAGGCCGGCCTGACCAAGGAGCAGATCGATCACTGGGAGCTCAACGAGGCGTTCGCGTCCGTCGTGCTGCGGTGGATGAAGGACATGAAGCTCGAGCGCGAGCAGGTCAACCCCCTCGGCGGTGCCATCGCGCTGGGCCACCCCCTGGGCGCGACCGGCGCGATGCTGGTCTCGACGGTGCTCGACAACCTCGAGCGCACCGGCGGCCGCTACGGCCTGATGACCCTGTGCGTCGGCGGCGGCATGGGTATCGCCACCATCATCGAGCGCCTCTGACCGGCCGGAAAGACTACGGAGACAACAACTGACATGGCTGAGAACATGATCCGCTGGGAGCAGGACGCCGACGGCATCGTCACCCTGACGATGGACGACCCGACCAGCTCCGCGAACACCATGAACGACCTGTACCGCGCGTCGATGGGGGCCACCATCGACCGCCTCGAGGCCGAGAAGGACTCGATCACGGGTGTCGTGCTGACCTCGGCGAAGAAGACCTTCTTCGCCGGCGGCAACCTGACCCTGATCCGCCAGGCCACCAAGGCCGACGCGCAGCAGGTCTTCGACAACGTCGAGTCGATGAAGGCGCAGCTGCGCCGCCTCGAGACCCTCGGCAAGCCGGTCGTCGCGGCGATCAACGGCGCCGCCCTGGGCGGCGGCCTCGAGATCGCCCTGGCCACCCACCATCGCATCGCCGCCGACGCGCGCGGCTCGCAGATCGGCCTCCCCGAGGTCACCCTCGGCCTGCTCCCCGGCGGCGGCGGCGTGACCCGCACCGTGCGGCTGCTCGGCCTGCAGGGCGCGCTCATGGGCGTGCTGCTCCAGGGCCCGCGGATGAAGCCCGCCAAGGCCAAGGAGGTGGGCCTGATCCACGAGGTCGTCGGCACCGTGGAGGAGCTGATCCCGGCCGCGAAGGCGTGGATCAAGGCCAATCCGGAGGGCGGCGTGCAGCCGTGGGACGTCAAGGGCTACAAGATCCCCGGTGGCTCCCCGAGCTCGCCGGCGATCGCCGCGAACCTGCCCGCGTTCCCCGCGAACCTCCGCAAGCAGCTCAAGGGCGCTCCCATGCCCGCGCCCCGCGCCATCATGGCCGCCGCGGTCGAGGGTGCGATGGTGGACTTCGACACCGCCAGCGTGATCGAGGGACGCTACTTCGTCTCGCTCGCCACCGGCCAGGTGTCGAAGAACATGATCAAGGCGTTCTTCTTCGACCTGCAGCACATCAACGGCGGCGGCTCGCGGCCCGAGGGCTACGAGAAGTACACCGCCAAGAAGGTCGGCGTCATCGGCGCCGGCATGATGGGCGCGGCCATCGCCTACGTCTCCGCCAAGGCCGGCATCGAGGTCGTGCTCAAGGACGTCTCGCTCGAGGCGGCACAGAAGGGCAAGGCGTACTCGGAGAAGCTCGAGGAGAAGGCTCTGGCCAAGGGCCGCACCACCGCTGAGAAGTCGGCGGAGCTGCTCGCCCGCATCACGCCCACGGTCGACGCCGCCGACTTCAAGGGTGTGGACCTCGTCATCGAGGCCGCGTTCGAGTCGGTCGAGGTCAAGCACAAGGTCTTCCAGGAGATCGAGGACATCGTCGAACCCGACGCCATCCTCGGCTCCAACACCTCCACCCTGCCGATCACCATCCTCGCGGAGGGCGTGAAGCGCTCCGAGGACTTCATCGGCATCCACTTCTTCTCGCCCGTCGACAAGATGCCGCTGGTGGAGATCATCCGCGGCGCCAAGACCTCGGATGCGGTGCTGGCCAAGGTCATCGACTACACGCTGCAGATCAAGAAGACCCCGATCGTGGTCAACGACTCGCGCGGCTTCTTCACCTCCCGCGTGATCGGCACCTTCGTCAACGAGGCCATCGCGGCCGTGGGCGAGGGCGTGAACCCCGTCCTGATCGAGCAGGCAGGCCAGCAGGCCGGTTACCCCGCCGCCCCGCTGCAGCTCATGGACGAGCTGACCCTGACCCTGCCGCAGAAGATCCGCAAGGAGACCCGCGCCGCCGCCGAGGCCGCCGGCAACCCGCTGCCCGCACACGGCAGCGACGCCGTGGTCGACGCGATGGTCGACGCGGGCCGCACCGGCCGCAAGGACGGCGCCGGCTTCTACGACTACGTCGACGGCAAGCGCACCGGCCTGTGGCCCGGCCTGAAGGATCTGTTCCCCAGCGGCAACGACATCCCGCTGCAGGACATGATCGACCGGATGCTGTTCGCCGAGTCGCTGGAGACCATCCGCTGCTTCGACGAGGGCGTCATGGACTCCGTCGCCGACGCCAACATCGGCTCGATCTTCGGCATCGGCTTCCCCGCGTGGACCGGCGGCGTGCTGCAGTTCATCAACGGCTACACCGCGCCGGACGGCACCGTCGGCCCCAAGGCCTTCGTCGCCCGCGCGCAGGAGCTGACCAAGTACGGCGAGCAGTTCACCCCGCCCGCCTCCCTGGTCGCCAAGGCCGAGGCCGGCGAGACCTACGAGTAGGAATCACTGAACCGCGGCACGACTGAGAGGTCCGGCACCACCCGAGGGCGGTGCCGGACCTCTCACTTCTCCGGTGCGTCGGGGCAGCCGGTCCGTCGGTCGACCGGGATCACGGCTGCACGTCGAAGCGGGCGCCGGCGGGGTCGCTCTTCAGCAGGCCGATCACGACCGCGCCCACGACGCTGACGATCCCGATCACCGGAATCAGATTCACGATAAACAGTGGCAGGTACCACCACCCCGACTGATTCGCGTCGTGCAGGCGCCGGATGGTCAGGGCGATCGTGCCGAAGCAGACGACGAGCAGGCCGAGCCCGAGAATGACCGCCAGCACGAGGATCACCACCGCACCAGCGCCGTCACCGACGGCCGACCCGGCCCCCGCCGTCGCCCCGACGACGAGCGCTACCAGCGCCACGAGGAGCACCGCCCACCAGTACTCACTCCTCGACGCGCGCCCGTCGGCGACGAAGTACAGGCGGAAGAAGCGCTGCACCGCCTCGCCGAAGGTCGCGCCGCGCAGCGGGACCGTCAGGTCCTCCGGATTCCGGTCCACCGCGAACTGCTCAGTCATCCCTACACCCCATTCGACATCATGAATTAATGATGGTGAATCTAGAGTGTTCCCTCTCCGGCCGGCAACTCCTCCGGCGCCGGCGAGCCGTAGATCACACCACGCTCATCAGGCCACCGTGAACCGCCCGTCGCACCGGCCGTTCGGCGTGATCGGAATCCCGATGGGGCCGGGCGTCTTCGTCCTGGACTCGGCGCGGCCGGTGATCCGCACCGGCCCGGATCCGGTGCGCGCGGTGAGCTCGACGACGTTGTTGGCGGAGCCGTCGAGGTGACCGTGGGCACCGGTACGGAGGTTCTCCCAGTCGACGGACACCGTCGTCGGCATCACGACCCCGACGTACAGGGGGCCGAGGTCCTGCCAGACCTTGATCGCGACGGTTCCCGCGGGCACGGTCCGGTTCCCCGCTGAGACCTCGATGTTCGGCGCCCTGCAGACGACCACGTCGTGGGAGTCGCCCGGGGTCGGCGGCGTCGCCGACGCCGGCGCGCCGACCGCCATGAGGGCCGCCGCGCCGCAGAGGATGCCGGTGATTCGGAGGGAGGTGGTATGCACTGTCGTCCTTTCTGTCGTGGTCGGGTCGGAACATTCGTGGGTCAGGTGTCCTCGGCTCGGGTCGCCGGGCGCTTCGATGTCGCGTACCAGGCGCGCATCGCGGGATGCATGGCGGCGGCGAAGATCCCGACCTCGCACACCGCCAGCACGACGTGCGCGAGTCGAAGCCACGAGGGACCCGCCGCGAGGGCCGCCGCCGCGAGCAGGACGATCGCGGCGGCCACGGCGACCCGCCGGCAGCGCCGGTAGACCGCGGTGCTTCCCCGCGCGAGACGCTGGAGGCAGAGCGGCCAGCTCACCGCGAGCAGGATCCCGAAGAGCAGTCGACTCCACAGCTGCGCCACCAGCGCGGCGTGCGGGGCCGCGGGGTCCTCGGCCCGCGCCTGCGCCAGGAGGTCGTCGTGCTGCAGCACGGACGCCGCGAAGACCACGACCACGACGGTCACGGTGGCGACGACCGGCGGGATCATCCAGCGCCACGCGCGCGGCGGCGGGGACGCGGCGGACCGTCGACCGCGCCCGCGGGCCTCCGCACCGCGGGGACCGGGCGGAGGCTCGGCCCGAGCGATCCGGCGGGCACCGCCGACGACGAGCGCCGCGGCCGCCAGTGCGCACACGGCGTTGCCGGCGAGGTCGACGACGGGGCCGCCACCGCCGACGGGCCGGTGCGGGAAGGCGATCCAGGTGTACGTGGCCAACGCGCCCGCGGCGGCGGCGAGGCGGTGGGAGTCACCCCACCCGCGACAACGCGACCAGTACCGGAGCCCGGTCGCCAGCGCCCCCGCGGCGAGGACCCAGGCCGCCACGCTGATCCACTGGGACCACCGCGTCGGCCAGAACATCACGAGCGTCAGCATCGCGCTGGTCAGCAGAAGCGTCGTGACTCCGACGAGCCAGGGCCGCGGCGCCCGCCGATCCACCGCCCGCAGCCCCGTCGGGACGACGAACGCGAGCACGATGAGACCGACGATGACCACGATCGACAGCGCGTGTTGCAGCGGCGTAGCGCGGAACGGGTCTTCGGCACGGGTACCGACGAAACCGATCGCGACGCCGGCACCGAAGAGCAGCGCGGCGCCGGACCACCCCGCGCGCGAGAGCCAGGGGACCGTCCGGCGATCCGGGAAGAACGACTCGACCAGCGCGATCGGGACGCAGATGCTCCAGATGACGTGGAGCGAGAGCACCGCCTGCACGATGGACACGTTCGTGCCCGGCACCGGGAGGTACGCGTCCCCCGCGAGTGCGTCATGACCTCCGCTGTATCCGGGGTTCCACAGGAGCTGGTCGACGGGCCCCTCCTCGATCAGCGCGTACGCCGCGGCCAGGAGGATCATGGACGGCCACCCGCGGTGGGTGCGGCGCACGGTCTCACGGATGAGCAGCGCCCCGCCGCCGTACAGCGGGGTGAACAGCAGGAGGATCAGGGCCTTGTCGACGGTGAGGTTGCCGAGGAAGAACTCCCCGACGATCGGGGCCAGGACGACGAGCACCATCGCGGGCGCCGCCGTGTGCAGACGCCGCCTCCGCGCGCCGGTCACCGGGACGGACGCGCTGTCGGGCCCCGCGCACGTCACCGCGCCCTCCCCGCGATCGCCGCGATGGTCCACGGGGACCGTCGGCATTGCTCCAGCATGCCCCCAGGATTCAACGTCGGCGTCACGGGCGCATCCTCCCGCGGGCCCGAGTCACCGTCGTCCGGAGCGGAATGTGCGACAGTCGGGTAGTCCGGAAGGAGGACCCGCGGATCGTTCGCAGGTCGGGTTCTCCGATCGCGACCCGGTTCTATGGTGGTTGAAGTGGGTACTCGTCGAGCATGGCTGGTGGACAGCACGGTGGCGGTGATCTGTTTCGCCTGGTGCACCGGCCCGGAGATCGCGCGTTCGCCCACGGAGTCCTCGGCCTGGGCGGCGGGCCTCGTCGGCGCCGCCGCGATCGCGCCCACTGTCTTGTGCAGGCGATTCCCCGTCCTCGCGCTCGGCTGCGTCTCGGCCGTCCTCATCCTCGCCGAGCTCGCGGACCTCCGGTTCACCTGGCTGGTGAGCAACGCGGGCCCGGCCTTCGGCATCGCCGTGGGGTGGGCCGCCTACCGGCTGCCCTGGCGTGCATCGCTCATCGTGTGCGCGGTGGCGGCGATCGGCGTCTCCGCGGTCGGGTTCGCGGTGTGGACCACCTACAGCGAGCACGACCAGGACGCCGTCCAGCTGATCATCGCGATCCCCGCGTGGCTCCTCGGCACGCTGCTCGGCCGGGAGGGCAGTCATCGCAGCCGTCACCTCGCCGAACAGCTCGAGATCGAGGCGCAGAAGGAGGCACGCATCCGGGCGGAGGAACGGCTCCGGGTGTCGCGGGAGATCCACGACGTCGTCTCCCACAGCCTCAGCATGATCGCCCTCCGCAGCGGCGTCGCGCGGATGGTGATCGACCACGATCCGGACGAGGCGCGCACGGCGCTCAGCACCATCGAGGAGTCGAGCCGCCGGTCGCTCGATGACGTGCGGCGCGTGCTCGGCACGATCCGCGACGCCTCTCCCCCGCTCTGCCCGCGGTTATCGGATCTGGAACCGCTGGTCGCCACGCACTGGCCCGGCGCTCTGCGGGTCTCCCTGGACGACCGTACCGATCACACGGAGGTCGATCCGCAGGTGCAGACGACCGTCTACCGGATCGTCCAGGAAGCGCTGACCAACGCGGTACGGCACTCCCGGGCCGCCAACGTGAACGTCGAGATCGCCGTGGTGCGTGGAGAACTCACCGTCCGGATCACCGACGACGGCGCCGGGACCGGGGACGGGACCGCGCCGGGGCTGGGGCTGACCGGCATGCGGGAGCGGGTCGCGACGCACGGCGGCGCCCTGACGGCGGGGAACATCGACGGCGGATACCGGATCGAGGCGGTGATCCCGTCGTGAGCGAGCCGATTCGCGTCCTGATCGCCGACGACGAGGCCCTCGTCCGGGCCGGTCTCCGCGCACTCATCCAGGCGTCGCCCGGCGTGGAGACGGTCGGCGAAGCGGCCACGGGAGACGAAGCCCTGCGCGTCGCCCAGCAGGCGGATCCGGACGTGGTGCTCATGGACGTGCAGATGCCGGTGATGAACGGGACGGAGGCCACCGCGCATCTCGTGGCGCGGGGGCTCCGGGCCAAGGTCCTGATCGTGACCACGTTCGACGACGACGAGGTCGTGTTCGCTGCGCTGCGCTCCGGCGCAGCCGGTTTCGTACTCAAGGACACCGCCCCCGAGCGCCTGATCGAGGCGATCCGGACCGTCGCCGCGGGCGACGCACTCCTGAGCCCGTCCGTGACCCGCCGGCTCATCGGCGAATTCGTCGCCCGCAGCCCCGAGGTGCGCGTGCCGCACGACCGCCTGGACGGCCTGACCCGGCGCGAGTGCGACGTGCTCCGCGCGATCGCCGCGGGTCAGAATAACGACGAGATAGGCGCCGCCCTGTTCATCAGTGTCACGACGGTGAAGACCCACATCTCACGACTTCTGGCCAAACTCGGCGTGCGCAGTCGCACGCAGCTGGCGATCGCCGCCTACGAGACCGGTCTGGTCGTACCCGGCTCTCGGTGACCGCCGCCGCGGGAGGCGCGCAGCCCGGCGCCGAGCGCCAGACCCCACGCCAGGAACAGCGGATCCCACACGAGCGCGTGACCGAGGGTCGCCGTGCGGTCGTACGTCTCCGGCGTGGGCAGGACTCCGACGGCGAGCAGCGCGGACGTCGCCGTGTTGACGCCGCCCCAGAGGACGAGAACCGCTGCGCCCGCCCACATCGCACCCCGCAGCGCCCCGGGAATCGGGCGGTACCACAGGAAGAGGACGAGGGGGACGAGGGCGGCGGCGCCCTTGGCGAACCCGATGAGCACGAGCAGCCAGCCGCGCCCCTCGAATCCGTCGGCGATGTCGCCGACGGTGGCGAGCAGCACCTCGCCGCCCAGCCCCCAGTACACGCTGAACAGGGCGTGGATCGCGCCCGCCACAGCTGCCACGATGAAGCCCGCGCGGGCGGTGTTCGGCCTCGACCCGCTCATCGGTTCCGCGATTCCCTCCGTCGACACCGGGTGACTGCTCTCGCACGCTCCGGAGACGACGGCTCGGAACCCGCGGATCCGGACGACGTGCCGATCCCCATGGTGCCGCACGCCGCGACCACGGCGCCGCAGCCCGCGGCGGGCGGTCCGGCCTCAGTCCGTGAAACGCGGGGGTCGCTTGTTCAGCATCGCATCGACGCCCTCGCGGTGGTCGTCGGTCTTGAGCAGGATGACCTGCGACTCGGTCTCCCGGCGCAGGGCGTCGTCGAGGCCGGCGAGGGTGGAGGCGTTCAGGGCGCGCTTGGTGGCGGCGATCGCCTCCCGCGGACCGGACGCCAGCTTCGCGGCCGCCGCGGCGACGGCCCCGTCGAGCTCGTCGACCGGGTGGACCGCGGTGACCATCCCCGCGCGCAGCGCCTCCGGGCCGTACAGGCGTTCGCCGAGGAGCGCCATGCCCATCGCGCGGGTCCGGCCGATGGCGGCGGGCACGAGCGCGGTGGTGCCCGCGTCGGGCACCAGGCCGATGCCGACGAAGGGCAGCAGGAAGTACGCGGTGTCTGCGACGAAGGTCAGGTCCGCGGCGAGCGCAAGGCCCACGGCCATCCCCGCGCACGGCCCGTTCACCCTGGCGATCACCGGAATCGACGCCCCCACGATGGCGCGGATGTAGGCGTTGACGGCCTCGAGCGCCTCCTGCGGCTCCGCGGCCTCGCCGGCCAGGTCGGCGCCCGTGGAGAAGGCGCGCCCCTCGCCGGTGACGACCACGACGCGGACGGCGGGATCGGCGTCGGCCTCCTCGATGATGCGCGCGAGCTCCCGGGCGGCGCGGATCCCGAAGGCGTTCATGCGCTGCGGGCGGTCGATGGTCACCGTCAGGACCCCACCCCCGACGGCGCGCCGGAAGTCCTCGCTCATGCCACGCCCTCCGCGACCCGCGCCAGCGGCGCGAGGCGGCGCTCGATGATCGACGCACCGTCGGCCACCATCCGCTCGATGAGCTGCGCGACGGTCGGCACGTCCCGAATGAGCCCCTGGCACAGGCCCACGCTCCAGATGCCGGCCTCGACGTCGCCGTCCTCGAAGACCCTGCGGCCCCGGGCTCCCGCGACGAGGTGCCGGATGTCCTCGAACTCGCAGCCCTGCGCCTCGGTCTCGACCACCTCGACGGAGACCGCGTTCTTCGCGACGCGCGCCGTGTTGCCGAGCGTGCGGAAGATGAGCGTCGTGTCCAGCTCGGAGTTGGCGACGATCTGCGCCTTCACCTCGGGCGCGATCGGCGACTCGACGGTGCACAGGAAGCGGCTGCCCATGTTGATGCCGTCGGCGCCGAGCGCGATCGCGGCGACCAGGCCGCGGGCGTCGGCGATGCCGCCGGAGGCCAGGATCGGGATCTCCAGCGCGTCGGCGGCGGCGGGGATCAGGACCAGGCCCGGGATGTCGTCCTCGCCGGGGTGGCCCGCGCACTCGAAGCCGTCGATGGAGACCGCATCGACACCGATGGCCTGCGCCTTGAGCGCGTGCCGGACGCTGGTGCACTTGTGGATCACCTTGACGCCGTTGTCCTTGAGGTACGGCAGGAACTTCGCCGGGTTCGAGCCGGCCGTCTCGATGATCTTCACCCCCGACTCGACCGCGGCGCGCAGGTACTCGTCGTAGGGCGGCGGGTCGATCGTCGGGAGCACGGTGAGGTTGACGCCGAACGGGCTCGCCGTGAGCTCGCGCGTGCGCGCGATCTCCTCGCGCAGGTCCTGCGGCGACGGCTGGGTCAACGCCGTGAGGATGCCGAGGCCGCCGGCCTCGGAGACCGCGGCGGCGAGGCGGGACCGGCCGACCCACATCATGCCGCCCTGGACGATCGGGTACCGGACACCGAACTGCTCGGTGAAGCGCGTGGAGAACATGCAGCGAAAGCTAGCACAGATGAGAGAACAGTCTCTAACATATCGGCCAGAAACCTGTTCCGATCCTGGAGGACGCAATGACCGCACCGTCGAAGCCCGCGACCGGTGACCTGATCTCGACCGACCCGCGCACCGGCGCGGAGGTCGCCCGCTTCCCCGTCGCGGATACGGCGGCCGTCATCGAGACCGTCGACCGGGCGCGCGAGGCCGCGCACTGGTGGGGCGACCTCGAGCCCAAGGCGCGCCGGAGCTGGCTGCTGCGCTTCCGCGCCGAGCTGTCGCGCCGGTCCGAGGACCTGGCCGGCGTGGTCGCCGCCGAGACCGGGAAGCCGCACGACGACGCGCTGCTCGAGGTCATGCTCGCGGTCGTCCACCTGGACTGGGCCGCGAAGAACGCGGAGAAGGTACTCGGGCGCCGCAAGGTCGGCACCGGGATGATGGGCGCCAATCTGACCGCCACCGTCGAGCACCGGCCGTTCGGCGTGATCGGCGTGATCGGGCCGTGGAACTACCCCGTCTACACACCGATGGGCTCGATCTCGTACGCCCTCGCCGCGGGCAACGCGATCGTCTTCAAGCCCAGCGAGCTGACGCCCGCCGTCGGCCAGTTCCTCGCCGACACCTGGGCCGCCGCATGCCCCGCGCAGCCCGTGCTCCAGGTGGTGCACGGCCGGGGCGACACCGGCGCCGCGCTGTGCCGGTCGGGCGTCGACAAACTGGCGTTCACCGGCTCGGCCCGCACCGCGCGCACCGTCATGGCCGCGTGCGCCGAGACGCTCACGCCCGTCACGATCGAGGGCGGCGGCAAGGACGCGATGATCGTGGACGCCGACGCGGACGTCGACGCCGCCGTGAAGGCCGCGGCGTTCGGCGCCTACGGCAATGGAGGGCAGACCTGCGCGGGGGTCGAGCGGGTGTACGTCGTCGCGGACCGGTACGACGAGTTCGTCGACAAGCTGGCCGCCGCATCCCGGGAGATCCACGGCGGCGAGACCGACGGCGCCGACTACGGCCCCGCGACCATGCCCGCGCAGCTGCAGATCATCGCCTCGCACATCGACGACGCGCTGAGCCGGGGCGGTCGCGCCCTCGTCGGCGGCCGGGAGTCGGTCGGCGAGCGCACCGTCCAGCCCGTGCTCCTCGTGGACGTGCCCGACGATTCGACCGCGCTCACCGAGGAGACCTTCGGCCCGACGGTCGTGGTCACCCGCGTCAAGGACGTCGACGAGGCGATCGACAAGGCCAACGACAGCACCTACGGTCTCTCCGCCGCGATCATGACGAAGAACATCGACCGCGGCCGGGAGCTGGCCCGCCGGCTGCGCACGGGCGCCGTGGCCGTGAACTCGTTCCTGTCGTTCGCCTCGGTGCCCGCACTCCCGTTCGGCGGCCTCGGAGATTCCGGCTTCGGCCGGATTCACGGCGCCGACGGGCTCCGCGAGTTCAGCCGCCCCCAGTCCGTGGCCGCGCAGAAGTTCGCGCTGCCGATGGACCTGCTCTCGTTCACGCGCAAGGAGCGCGACATGAAGTCCGTCCGGATGATGCTCAAGCACCTCTACGGCCGCTGATCCCGTTCCGGAACCGGGCTCCGGCGAGGCCACGGCGAAGTACTCCCGGCGTCGCGGCTCTGGAGGCCGGTTCCGGAACGGACGCCGCCGTACGGTGGGGGCGTGAGGACGTGGGCGGGGTGGACGGTCGCGACGCTCGGGACCGGCGCGATCGCCATCTCGTCGCTCGTCGCCGCGCTCTCCGGCCGCGGCCTGCGGTACACCGCGGACTCGATGGACACGATCCCGTGGTGGCAGCCGTGGGCGCCGGTGGTCGCGGGGCTGCTCGTCGCGCTCGCCGTGCCCGCCCGGAACGCGGCGGACGGGGCGGACCGAGCGGAGGCGCCGCCCGACCCGAGGCCCCAGGCCTGGATCCTGCTGGCCTGCGGCATCGCCTTCGCCGCCGGGCTGATCGTCCTCGGCCCGGAGGAGCCGACGTACACCGTGCTCAAGCTCGCGCTGCTGCTCGCGGTACCCGCGGCGGTGTTCGCCCTCGACCGCCGGTGGGGCCGCCGGTGGCCCGACCCGACCTCCCGCCCCGGGTGGAGGCCCGTGCCCGCCGTCATCGCCTACCTGGTGGTGTACCTGGCGCTCAGCGACCGGAGCGAGAACTTCCTCGCCGGGGTACCGCTCCTCGACGCGGTGCTCCTGCTGCTCGCCGGCTTCGCGATGAACGCGCTGCTCGAGGAGGTCTTCTACCGGCGCTGGCTGCTCACCCGCTGGCACGCGGTGCTCGGGCCGTGGGCGGCGGTCGCGCTCTCGGCGGTGGTCTGGGCGTCCTGGCACGTTTCGATCCAGGGCTCGGGCGACCTGCCGCTGGACACGATGAACGTGCTCGCCAACCAGGGCGTGAGCGGGCTGTTCCTCGGCGTCCTGTGGCTGCGGTACCGGGTGATGTGGCCGCTGCTGGTGATCCACGGCGTGTGGAACGCGAACCCGCTGCAGTTCGTCGGCGGGGCCTGACGGCACCGTCGACCGGTGTCACCGCCCGGGGCCGATAGGGTGGGGCGCATGTCCCGGCCCAGTTTCCGCCCTGATCGGGTGGCGTGGACCGTGCTCGGTCTCACCCTTCTCGCGCTCGTCATCGGCTACCAGATCAAGGCGCAGTGCACCGGCGCACCCTTCGACGAGCTCGGCCGGTCCGAGGGCTTCGCGTCGACGCCCGGCCGGATCTGCTACTCCGACATCCAGTTCCTGTGGACGGGCCGCGAGGTCAACAACCACGTCTTCCCGTACCTCACCGGCTGGATCGACGGCGACGGGAAGCTGCAGGGCGGCGCCATCGAGTACCCCGTGCTCAGCGGCCTGCTGTTCTGGGTCGGCGCGATCGGCGCGCACAACGACGCCGAGTTCCTGCTGCACATGGCGCTGCTGCTCGCGCCCTTCGGCATGCTCACCGGCTGGGTGCTCGCGAAGATCTCCGGCCGCACCGCAGCGCTGTGGGCGCTCGCGCCGCCGCTCGCGCTGTACGCCTTCCACAACATGGAGCTCCCCGTCGTCGCCGCCGCGACGGTCGGCTTCGGCATCATGGCCTGGGCCGACAGGACCGGCGGGTCGATCCGGATCCCGGCGATCGCCACCGCCGCGGTGCTGGCGGTGGGCTTCGACCTGAAGATCTATCCGGGCCTGTTCGTCGCGCCGCTCGTGCTGTACGTGCTCACCCACGGCCGGTCGGGCACCGTCGCGCTGCCCGACGGTCCCGGGCGGCGCGCCCGCGTCGACTGGCGCCTACTCGACTGGGTGGGCGCCGCCGCGACCGCGGCGACGGCCGTCGTGGTGGCCGTCGCGATCAACGTGCCCTTCATGGTCCTCGGCTTCGAGGGCTGGCGCGCATCGCTGAAGTTCCAGGAGCTGCGCACGGCCGACCTGTCGACGAACTCGATCTGGTACTGGGGCGTGCTCAAGGCCTTCGACGACCCGAAGGACTACGACGCCTTCGTCGCCTCGGTCTCACCGCTGCTCATCGTGATCTCGATCGCGGCGCTGCTGGTGTACGGCTGGCTGCACTACCGGCGCACCGGCGTGTACCCCTGGCTCGGCGTCAGCGGCGCCATCCTGGCGGCGTTCATGCTCTTCCACAAGGTGCACTCACCGCAGTACGTGCTGTGGCTGCTGCCCTTCTTCATCCTGCTCAAGGTCGACTGGCGGCTCGTCGCGGCGTATCTCGTGTTCGACCTCAGCCTCGAACTCACGGTGTGGAACTACTTCTCCGAGCACGCGGCGAACCTGCCGATCACGTGGTGGGTTCAGTGGGGCGTCTGGATCGGCGTCTGGGGCCGGGCCGCGCTGCTGGTCGTCCTCCTCTGGTACCTGCCGCGCTGCGCGCTGCGGCTGCGCAGCGAGGAGGAGTCCGGCGCACCGTCGAGCACGCCGCCCGCGGGATCGTCGAGCGGAGGCGAGTACGGGCCCGGGTACGTCGACCGGACCAGGTCCTCGTCGGGCCGGTAGATCTGCCGGACGACCAGCACGCACAGGCCGATCACGGCGAGATCGCGCAGCAGGACGGTGGCGGTGAAGGCCTGCTCCGGCAGGCCCCGGTTCTGCATGCCGAGGAAGTACATCATCCGCGGCACCCACACGAGGGCGTCGATCGTCATCCACGCGAGCAGGAGCCGGGTGTGCGGGATCGCGAGCACCGCCAGCGGCACCAACCAGAGCGAGTACTGCGGGCTCCACACCTTGTTGACCAGCAGGAAGCCCGCCACCAGGAGGAACGCGAGCTGCGCGACCCGCGGCCGCCGGGGCGCCTTCAGCGCGAGGTAGCCGACGCCGGCGATCACCGCGAGGAAGAGCACCAGCGTGATGCCGTTCGCCAGCGACGAGGCGCCGCCGCGCGGGCCCTCGCCACCGAACACCCAGCCGCCGGTGAACGAGCTGATGACGGCGTAGATCGAGTCCATGTCGACGGGACGGATCGAGTTCCGGTGGAAGAACTCCCACCAGCCCCGCGGGGCGGCGACGAGGATCGGCAGGTTCACCGCGATCCACGTCGCGAGCGCCACCGCCGTCGCCGTGAACCAGGGGCGCAGCCGGCCCACGCGCAGGCACAGGAAGAACAGCACGACCAGCAGGAACGCGGGGTAGAGCTTGGCGGCGGTCCCCAGCCCCAGGACGACGCCGGCCCACGCGTGCCGCTCCCGGGACCACAGCAGCATGCCCACGGCCATCGCCGCCACCGCGATGGCGTCGAAGTTCGTGAAGGCGTGCACGATGACCAGCGGCGACGCCGCCATGAGCATCGCGTCCCAGGGCCGCCGCGCGGCCGGACGCGACGGGGAGGCGGCACCGCCGGCCAATCGGGTCGTCGCCCAGACCGCGATCAGCCAGAACAGCGCGAGGCCGACGGCCGCGACGGTGAAGAACAGCACGACCTCGATCGCCGCGGGTACGCCCCACTTCTCGTGCAGGGCCGCCCACACCTTCGCGATCTTCATGGCGGCGTACTGATACATCCCGGTGAGCACCGGGTACTCCATGTAGCGCTCCTGGCGGGCGCCCGTGGGATCGGTGTCGAAGAACTGCGTCACGTAGGGCAGGAGGCCCTCGTTGAGGCGCTCCGCCCCGTACAGCGGCACCGTGTCCGAGTAGCACATCGCGGCGTACGGCCGGTTCCCCGACCAGTCCAGCACCAGTTGCCCGCCGTCGGACTTCTGCTGCAGGCAGCCGGCCTTGGTGGTCCAGCCCAGCGCCAGGAACAGCACCGCGACCAGGAGGACCAGCCGTAGCGGCGTGAAGAAGCGCTGGAAGCCGACCAGCGCGTGCGCGCCCACGGGACCGCCGAGCACCGTCGAGAAGTCCCGCGCCACCGCGTCCGTGCGGCTCGGCACGTCCCGGTCGGGCTCGATCACCGTCGCCGGTTCGAACCGGCCGGGGCTGACGTGGAGGCGATCGTCGTCCTCGTCGTCCCCCGCCGCCGGGGCCTCCGCGCGGGATTCCGTCACGGCACCGGGTTCGTCACCCGCGGCGGCACCGTCCGGCCGCCGTTGCCCGGGACCGTCCCGTTACCGCCCGGGCGGGGACGCGTGGTCTGCCCGGGGTAGGTGGTCGGATTGCCGCCGCCGGGCTGGGTGGTGGTCGGGTCCCACGGGAAGGTCGGCATCGGCACGCCGGGCAGGCCCGGCACCGTGCGCGTCGCCGAGCCGCTCTCCCCCGCCGACGCCGACGCTGAGGCCGAGCCCGTCGACGAGGGCCGCGTGCGCGTCTCCACCGGGACGCCGGCCTGGCCGCCGATCATGCCGGGTGTCGGGAAGGACTCGTAGTCGGTGTCCGACAGCGCGCCGTCCATCGTCTGCTTCCAGACCGTGGCCGGGACGCCGGAACCGTAGATCGGGCCGCCCCAGGAGTTCGTGATCGGTCCGCCCTTGTCGTTGCCGACCCACACCGCCGTGGAGATCGACGGGGTGTAGCCCACCATCCAGGCGTCCTTGTTCTGGCCGGTGTCCTGGTACTGCGCGGTGCCGGTCTTCGCCGCCGAGGCGCGACCGCCCGCGAGCCCGTTGCCGTTGGAGTACGAGGCGATGGGCTGCAGCGCCGCGGTCACGTTGTTCGCGACGTCCTTGCTCAACCGGCGCGTGCCCGGGTCGTTCTGCCGGTCCAGCAGCGTGCGGCCGTCGGCGGTGGTGACCTTGCTGATCAGATGCGGCGCGCGGTAGATGCCCTCGGCCGCGAGGGTCGCGTACGCGGAGGCCATGTCGATGGGGCGGCTCTGGTACTGGCCGAGGACGACGCCGCCCTCGACGCCGCTGCCGTCGGCCTGCTCGAGCGTCTTCTTGATGCCGCCGAAGCTCTCGGCCACGCCCGCCTTGTGCGCCGCGTCCGCGACCGCCTGCGCCTGGCCGTTGAGGTCCATCATCAGCCGGTAGAACACGGTGTTCAGCGACATCTTCATGGCGGTCGCGAGGTTGCAGCTGCCGCAGGACTCGCCCTCGGAGTTGGTCACCGTGACGCCCTGGGCCTTGAACGGCGCCGAGGAGTAGACGCGCGAGAGGCCGATGCCCTGCTCCAGGGCCGCGACCAGCGCGAAGACCTTGAACGACGAGCCGGTCTGCAGGCCGGCCTGGACGCGGTCGTAGCCGTTGCCGTCGCTGCCGCCGTAGTAGGCGAGCACACCGCCGGTCTTGGGGTCGACGGAGACGATCGCCGTGCGCAGGTCCTTCGGCTGGTTCTCGGCCATGTTCGCCGCGGCCTTCACCGCCGCGGACTGCGCCTGCGGGTCGATCGTCGTGGTGATCTTCAGGCCCTGCGTGCTCAGCGTCGACTCGTCGATGCCCGCGTCCTTGAGCTCGCGCAGCACCTGGGTCTTGATCAGGCCGTTCGGCCCGGCCGACAGGTCGTCGCCGCCGTTGCGGCCCGGCGCGATGGTCTTCGGGAACTGCAGGTTCGCGCGCTGCGCCGGGTCGAGGGTCTTCATGTCGACCATGCCGTCGAGCACGTAGTTCCACCGGCCGGTGGCGTCGGCGAGGTGGGTGGTGGGCTCGTACAGCGACGGTCCGCGGACGAGGCCCGCGAGCAGCGCGGCCTGCTCCACCTTGAGGTCCTTGGCGTTGACGTTGAAGTACGCCTTCGACGCCGCCTGGATGCCGTACGCGCCCCGGCCGAAGTAGATGGTGTTCAGGTACGCCGCCATGATGTCGTCCTTGGACCAGGAGTTGGACATCTTGGTGGAGATGATGAGCTCTTTCCACTTGCGCGTCAGCGACGATTCGTCGCCGACCAGCGCGTTCTTCACGTACTGCTGCGTGATCGTCGAGCCGCCGCCCGCGTCCTCGCCGTCGCCGGCGACGCCCGGGATGCGCTTCCACACGGCGCGCGCGAAGCCCTTGACCGAGAAGCCCGGGTTGGTGGCGAACTCGCGGTCCTCCGCGGCCATGATGGCGTTCTTCATGACGTCGGGGATGTCCTGTGCGGGCAGGATCTCGCGGTTGCCCTCCGGCGGCACGACGCGCGCGATGGGCGTGTTGCCGTCCTTCATGACGATGGTCGCGACCTGATTCGTCTGGATCTCGCCGGGCTGCGGCACATCGGTGCGCCAGTAGCCGACGAGGAAGGCGAGCAGGGCGATCACCATGATCAGCGCGACCGCGGCCACGCCGCCGGTCACGACACGTCGGAACAGTGAACCGCTCACAAGCGCTCGCAGGCCCTTCTTGTCGGAGTCGTCGTCATGGAAGCCGTCGTCCGGCTCGTCGGGGCCGTCACCGTCGCCGCCGCCGGGCCCGCCGGGGCCGCCGCCACCGGGCCCGTCACCCCCCGGCCCGTCACCGCCCGGGCCGTCACCGCCGGCGGCGGGCGCGGGCGCGGGCTTCCGGATCACGACGGGCTGCTCGGCCGGCGCCTGCGGGCGCGCCGGGGTGCCGCGGTCTGCCTCGGCGGCGAGCTCGGCGTCGTCGACGGGCCGGCCGGACAACGGCTGGTAGGCGGTGCGCGGCGCGCCCGGGTCCGACGGTGTCCGCCCCGCACCGGACGCGGCCCCCGTACCGGACGCGGCCGCCGCGCCGGGAGCGGCGGGCGGCTTCGGGTTCGGTTGCTCCGCGCCGCTCGGTGGCACCACCGGGAACTGGGTGGTGGGCGCGGCCTGCGGCGGAGCGGGGCGCGGCGGGGTGGGGCCTCCGGGCCGCGACGGCCCTCCGGCCGCCCCGTTCCGCTCGTCCTTGCCACCCGGGTTCGTCACCGCTGGTTCTCCGCTCGTCTCATCGTCGTCTCGTACGTTCCGTGCCGGTCCCGGCTCCCGCCGTCCGCGCCGCTCAGCCCGGGGCCGCGCGGCGCTTGCGTCGTGGTCGCGGCGGCAGTCCCGCCACGTACGACTGCACCAGATGATTCCAGTTGCACGACCTGCAGACTTCCACGACATGCACGGAGAACTCCACCCGCGTGGATTCGAGCTCGCTGAGCTCCGCGTCGGTACGGGCCGAGCCGGACGCCGGGCCGAGGGAGTCGCCGAACACCCAGGAGACCAGGGTCAGCTGCTCCTTCCGGCAGATGGGGCACAGCACCTCGGACGGACGGCCGTGGAACTTGGCCGCTCGCAGCAGGTACGGGTCGGCATCGCACACCGCCTTCACGGCGGTGCGCCCGGCGTTGACCGACGCGAGCAGCGATCGCCGCTGCAGCGCGTAGTCCACCGTTTGCCTCTGCGTCCGCACGGATCCAATGTACGTGGCCGGGCCGGGACACGCCGCGACAAGGGCATACCGCCCAGGACCGGTCGTGCCCGGTCCGGCCCGCCGGGCGGGCCGTCGCGCCGCCGGGCGTTCACCGCGGGTTCACCCCTGGGGTATCGTCCTATATATCGGCGCGATACAACTGCCGATCGATTGATGAGATAGATCCACTCGCGTCGGCCGCCCGGCTCGACGCCGCGCCCGGTGAGGAGGTGGCAGTGCTCGAACTCGCAGTTCTGGGGCTGCTGCACGACTCCCCGATGCACGGCTACGAGATCCGCAAGCGGTTGACGGAACTGCTGGGCCCGTTCCGCGCGTTCTCCTACGGTTCGCTGTACCCCGCCCTGCGCCGCGCGCAGGACGCCGGGTACATCGCCGAGGAGGACGGACCGGGCCCGTCGAAGCGCCGCGCGCGCCGTGTCTACGGTCTGACCCCGGCCGGCAGGGAGCGGTTCTCCGCCCTCGTCGCCGACACCGGCCCGCAGAACTACACGGACGACGGGTTCGGCGTGCATCTCGCCTTCTTCACCGCCACTCCCGCCCAGGCCCGGCTGCGCATCCTCGAGGGTCGCCGCCGGCAGGTCGAGGAGCGGCGCGAGGAACTCCGCCGGGCCCTCGCGGCCGGTGGGACCAGCGAGACGTACACGCGGCAGTTGCACGAGCTGGGACTGGAAACGACGGAGCGCGAGGTGCGGTGGCTCAACGAGTTGATCGCCGCCGAATCCCGCTCCGACGCGAGACCGACACCGACTGAAGGGAACAACGGTGACTGACAACTCCACCAAGGTGCGCGTCGCGATCGTCGGCGTGGGCAACTGCGCCTCGTCGCTCGTGCAGGGCGTGCACTACTACAAGGACGTGGCCGACGACGCGGAAGTGCCGGGCCTCATGCACGTGAAGTTCGGCCCGTACCACGTGCGCGACGTCGAGTTCGTCGCCGCGTTCGACGTGGACGGCAAGAAGGTCGGCTTCGACCTCTCCGACGCGATCAACGCCTCCGAGAACAACACCATCAAGATCGCCGACGTGCCGCCCACCGGCGTCACCGTGCAGCGCGGCCACACCCTCGACGGCCTGGGCAAGTACTACCGCCTGACCATCGAGGAGGCGCCGGGCGAGGGTGTCGACGTGGTGCAGGCGCTCAAGGACAACGAGGTCGACGTCCTCGTGTCCTACCTGCCCGTGGGCTCCGAGGAGGCCGACAAGTTCTACGCGCAGTGCGCCATCGACGCGGGCGTGGCCTTCGTCAACGCCCTGCCCGTGTTCATCGCCTCCGACCCGGTGTGGGCCGCCAAGTTCCGTGACGCGGGCGTCCCGATCGTCGGCGACGACATCAAGAGCCAGGTCGGCGCGACCATCACCCACCGCGTGATGGCGAAGCTGTTCGAGGACCGCGGCGTGGTGCTCGACCGCACCTACCAGCTCAACGTCGGCGGCAACATGGACTTCAAGAACATGCTCGAGCGCGAGCGCCTGGAGTCGAAGAAGGTCTCGAAGACCCAGGCCGTAACGTCGAACCTCAACGGCCCGCTGGCCGGTAAGGTGCAGGACCGCAACGTGCACATCGGCCCGTCGGACTACGTCGAGTGGCTCGACGACCGCAAGTGGGCGTACGTCCGCCTCGAGGGCCGCGCCTTCGGCGACGTGCCGCTGAACCTGGAGTACAAGCTCGAGGTCTGGGACTCCCCCAACTCGGCCGGCATCATCATCGACGCCGTGCGCGCCGCGAAGATCGCCAAGGACCGCGGCATCGGCGGCCCCGTGATCCCCGCGTCGGCGTACCTGATGAAGTCGCCGCCCGAGCAGATCGCCGACGACGTCGCGCGCCGGCAGCTCGAGGAGTTCATCATCGGCGCGGACTAGTCTCCGCCTCGCCGGGCGCGCCCGGCACCGTCGCAGGGCCCGTCACCATCGCGGTGACGGGCCCTCGTCGCTCCCGGCCCCCGTCCGGGAGGAATGTCCGAATCACAGCTTCTCGTCAGCCGCGCGGCGGCCGTCCTCGGTACCGTCGGGTCATGGACCCCGTGCTCATCCTCGTCGCCGTCGCCGTCGTCGCGCTCGTCGTGGTGATCGTGGTCCGGGGCAACCGGAACCGGACCACGGCCCTGTCGGACGCGCAGGCGGACGCCCGCGCCACCATCGACCGGCTGGCCGGCCAGGTCAACAACCTCGTCGGCTCCAACGACGCCGCGCGGCAGGCCCTCGCCGATGCGGGCGAGCGGTACACCGCCGCCGGTGCCCAGGTCGGCTCGGCGAACACGCCCGCGCAGGCCCGCCTCGCCAAGCAGACCGCCCTCGAGGGGCTCTACTACGCGCGCGCCGCGCGGGTCGCCATGGACATGGACCCCGGCCCGCCGATCCCCGAGCTCGACGGTCAGCGCACCGCGGGCTCCGTCACCGAGGACCGCACCGTCGACGTCGACGGCCGCGCGCTGACGGCCTCGCCGGCGCCGTCCGACCGCACCCCGAACTACTACCCCGGCGGCGTCGTCGCCGGCCGTCCGGTGCCCGCGGGCTGGTACAGCGAGCCCTGGTGGAAGCCCGCGCTCGTCGCGGGCGCCTGGGGCGTGGGCAGCTACCTGCTGTTCAGCTCGATGTTCGCCGGTATGGCCGGGGTCGGCCCCGCGGTCCTCGCCGATCCGGGGGCCGACGGTGCCGCCGACCTCGGCGGCGACGGGGGCTGGGACTCCGGCTCCGACGGCGGAGGATTCGGCGACTTCGGGGGCGGGGACTTCGGCGGGGGCGACTTCGGCGGCTTCTGACCGCCGCCGGCCTACTGCTGCTGGCCCAGCTGCTGCTGGATCGACGCGCTGATCTCGCGCAGACCGCCGGCCGAGAGGCCGGGGAGCTGCCCGGTGATGTTGCGGACCACGTGCCGGTCGTCGAGCACCTTCTCGCTCGACTGCACGAGCACGGTGCCCGTCCCCGTGAAGTCGAACTGCCGCTCCTCGCCGGAGCTCACGCCGATCGCCCGGCCCGCGGCGGCGACGAAGCTGCTCACCCACGCCTGGTCGTAGTGGTGGCTCGGCGAGGGGCAGTCGGCCCAGCCGACGAGCGCCTCCGGATCGACCCGCACGGGCGGCTCGACGAACATGACCTGCCCGTTCGACGAGGCCAGGAACCGGCCGGTGCCGATCAGCGTCACGAAGCCCGGCACGATCGACTGCTGCAGCGCGAGGTTCGGCTCGAAGGCCAGGAGGTTCGCGGCGCGGATCGTGAGGTTGCCGTTGTCCTCGAGGTCGTAGGCGTTGATGTCGTTGCCGCGGTCGCCGATGATCAGCTTGCCCTGCCCCTCGGCCACGACGTAGTCGCCGAGGTAGAGCGGCGCGGAGAACTGCTGCGCCACCATCTGCAGCAGCTGCCCGTGCAGGCCGTGCTGCAGGGACGTGAACCTCATCTGCCCGTAGTGCGCGATCATCGCGCCCTTGGACAGGAACCAGGGCTTGGTCAGGTCGATGCAGTACGAGTAGGGGTTGCCGGGCACGTTGTCGCCGCCGGCGGGCAGCGTGTGCGGGTTCCAGACGGTGTCGAGTTCGCTCACAGCCGGTGCTCCGATGCTTGGACGTAGACCACACCGTGGCCGGTGCAGTCGAGCTGGAAGGCCTCGCCACCGGTGCGGCCCATGTTTCGCAGACTCACCGTGGAGCGCAGGTTCGTCTGGACCGGGCCGAGCGCCGCGGCGAAGGCCTGGGGGTCGACGGTGACCGGGCGGTTCGGGTTCACCTCGAGCGTGATGAAGCCGCCGTGGCCGAGGATGACCGCGGCGCCGACGCCGCTGAGCTGCGTGGTGAACATGCCCTGCCCCGTCGCCACGCCGCTCGCCGCGGAGCGCAGCGCGCCCATGAGGCCGCCCCCGCCGCCCCCGCCCGATGCCGCGGTGGAGACGATCGAGGCCTGCAGGCCCTGCGTGTACGCGAGGAGCCGGGAGGCCTCGACGCGCAGCTCGCCGCCCTGCGGCATCTCGACGACCTCGACCTCGAGGCCGCGGAAGCCGTAGTGCACGGTGCCGTGGCCCTGCGCGACCATGGTCGCCTCGTGCTCGCCCTGCATCATCCGCCCGGCCATGCCGGCGAGGCCGCCGAGCGCTCCGCCGCCGCCCATGCCCGGGATCTGGTGCGGCTGGAAGAGGACGTTCCCGGTGTAGAAGAGCATCGCGCCGCGCCGGGCGATGACGGGGCCGGAGCGCGTGAGGTCGATGGAGACGACCTTGCCGTTGACCTTGGTGAACACCGCGCCTACCTCTCCGCCGGCTGGATCGAGACCACGCCGGAGCCGTCCCAGCGCAGGGAGAACGCCTCGCCGCCGCCCTGGCCCACGACGGACCGCCAGGACACGTCGGTCACGAAGGACTGCGACAGCTGGCCCCGGGCGCACACGAAGGCGTCGGGGTCGACGACCAGCGGGTACTGCGGCGAGACCTCGAGGTGGATCAGCGGCCCGCCGAGCGAGAGCAGTGCGACCTGTCCGTGTCCCGTCACCGTCGTCGTGAACAGGCCCTGCCCGGACACCCCGCCGCGCACGCCGGCGAAGGTCACGTTGGTCGACAGCTGCGGCGTGAGGGCGAGCAGCTGCTCGGACTCGACCTGCAGGGTCTCGCCGTTCAGGTCGACGACGGTGACGGTCGCCGCGTCCTGCGCGAGGTACACGACGCCGGTGCCGGTGCACTCCATGAGCGACAGGCCCTCGCCGGTGGCGCGGCGTTTGATCCCGGCGACGAGCCCGTCGCCTCCGCCGAAGCCGGCGGACTTGAAGCTCACCTGCCCCTCGTAGGCGATCATCGACCCGCTGATCGCGCGGATCGAGCTGTTGTTCAGGTGCGCCTCGACGACACGTTTGGTCTTCGACACGAGCTGCATGGGCTCCCCTCCCCCTCGTCGTACGCCACTCTAGGGCGTCATTTCCTCCCCGGCGTGAAGTTGAGTCCCCAGTTGTAGGCCTCGGCGACGGCGCGCTGGGAGCCGTGGATGTACTGCACCTCGCGGGTCACGGTGAGCTCGCCGTTCACGACGTGCAGCTGCGCGATGGCGCAGGAGATGGCGCGCCGGTCCGGGTTGTCCAGGTGCACCTCCACCTCGGGGCCGCCGGGCGGGAACAGCGTGACGACGCCGTTCGCGGACGCCCAGTTCGGGGTGCCCTCGTAGATGTAGGCGAAGATCAGGATCCGCACGAAGTCGTCGAGGTGCGCCAGGTTGATGTGCAGGTTCTCGCCGCCCTGCGAGCGGCCGGAGCGGTCGTCGGCGTCGAGTTGGATGAACGGCGGCCGGTCGATGCTGCCGAAGGCGTTGCCCAGGGCCTGCACGCCGCCGCGGTCGCCGTTGCGGAGCTCGTAGAAGCACGCCAGGTCGAGGTCCACGGCGTTCCCGCCGCCGAACAGCCCCTTCTTGCCCTGGGTCCAGTTGAGGTTCACCCGCATGGTGCCGGTCGGCCGCTCCGAGGACTTCGCGAGGGAGACCGTCGGCGCGGACTTGGTGAGCGTGATCTTCGAGAGGTTCACCCTCGGCGCCGCCGGGGCCGCGGGCGGTTGCTGGTGGGCGGGCTGCGCCGGGGGGTACGACGGTGCCGGCGGCTGCTGGTAGCCGGGCTGGGCCGGGGGCGGCTGGTACGCGGGCTGCGCCGGCGGATAGGACGGCGCCGGCGGCGCGGCCGGGGTCGGCGGCGCAGCGGGGGCCGGGGGCGCGGCGGGCGGCGGACCGTCGACGGTGACCCCGTGCTCGGTGAGCAGGGAGACGAGCCCGCGGTCCCACCCGGCGCTCACGTTGCGCACCTTCCACGCGCCGCCCCGCCGGTAGACCTCCGCGAGCACGGCGGCGCGCTCGGTGGTCAAGCCGGTCGCGGGGCAGTCGTCGGCGCCGATCCGGGCGCCGAGTCCGGGGATCGAGGCGAGCGAGCCGGGGACCGTGTCATCGAGGGCGACGGCCAGCCGGACGGTGCTGATCGCCGCCGGCACGGCGGCCAGGTCGAGTGCGAGCGCGTCCGGCCCGGTGAGCCGCACCGCGCCCTCCGGCGAGGTCGGACTGTTGAAGAACACCAGGTCCGCGTCGTTGCGGACCCGGCCGTCGTCGGTGACCTGGATGGCGAACAGGTCGACCGACCCGGGCGCGACACCGGAGATGGACACCGTGAGGGAGGTCTGGGACAGGGCCGCGTTCTGACCGCGCGCGAGTGACGTCACGGGTCGATTGTTGCAAGAATCCGGCGAATCGGCGCGGAACCCGCGCTTCCGGAGTGACACGTCGTTCGCCCCGGCGCAGTGCTCCGCGGACCCCGCGCCGGGTCACATCGATCGCGTACTGTGAATTTCGCGACCACGTCAACGGGCGGCGGTGGGCCGTCGCCCAATCTCGGGAGGAAAACACACATGGGAGTCAGCCTCAGCAAGGGTGGAAACGTCTCGCTCACCAAGGAGGCCCCCGGCCTGACGGCGGTCGCCGTCGGTCTCGGCTGGGACGCCCGCAGCACCACCGGCGTCGACTTCGACCTGGACGCGAGCGCCCTCGCGGTGGACACCGCGAAGCGCGTGCTCGACGATCAGCACTTCGTCTTCTACAACAACCTGCGTTCGCCCGACGGCTCGATCGAGCACACCGGTGACAACCTGACCGGTGAGGGCGACGGCGACGACGAGGTCATCAACGTCAACCTCGCCGGCGTGCCCCCGCAGATCGACGCGGTCGTCTTCCCGGTCTCGATCCACGAGGCCGACAATCGCGGCCAGTCCTTCGGCCAGGTCCGCAACGCCTACATCCGCGTGGTGAACCAGGCCAACGGCCAGGAGATCGCGCGCTACGACCTCTCGGAGGACGCCTCCACCGAGACCGCCATGGTCTTCGGCGAGCTGTACCGCCACGGCACCGAGTGGAAGTTCCGCGCGATCGGCCAGGGCTACGCCTCGGGCCTCGCGGGAATCGCTCGCGACTTCGGCGTGAACATCTGACCCTGCGCGTCCTTCGTCCGGATCCGGTATCCGAAACGTCGGTATAGTGCGAATCACACGCGGGGGCGGTCGGCGTCGTCGCGCTACCAGGAGGAACCAGGTATGGGTGTCAGTCTCGTCAAGGGCGGCAACGTCTCGCTCACCAAGGAGGCCCCCGGCCTCACCGCGGTCTCCGTCGGTCTCGGCTGGGACCTCCGCACCACGACGGGTACCGACTTCGACCTCGATGCCAGCGCCATCGGCATCGACGCGAACAAGAAGGTCGCCTCACCCGAGAACTTCGTCTTCTTCAACAACCTGCGGACGCCGGACGGCTCGATCGAGCATCTCGGTGACAACCTGACGGGTGAGGGCGACGGCGACGACGAGGTCATCAAGGTGAACCTCGCCGCGATCCCCCCGAACGTCGAGGGCGTGGTCTTCCCGGTCTCGATCTACGACGCCGACAACCGCGGCCAGTCCTTCGGCCAGGTCCGCAACGCCTTCATCCGCGTGGTGAACCAGGCCAACGGCCAGGAGATCGCGCGCTACGACCTGACGGAGGACGCCTCGACCGAGACCGCCATGGTCTTCGGCGAGCTGTACCGCAACGGCGCGGAGTGGAAGTTCCGGGCCGTCGGCCAGGGCTACGCCTCGGGCCTCGCGGGAATCGCTCGCGACTACGGCGTCAACGTCTAGTACCGCACCTCTCGAGCAGAGCGCGTAGACCCGGCGAGCGGACCCCGCACGCCGGGTCCTCGCGCTCCGCACCCCTTCTTCCGAAAGGCCGATGTGTTCCGCATCTTCGGACTCTCCTTCTTCGTCACGATCGCCGCCCTCGTGGCCGCGTTCTTCTACGGCGGCCCCGAGGCGCTGGTCCTCACGCTGATCCTCGGCATCCTCGAGGTCAGCCTCTCCTTCGACAACGCCGTCATCAACGCGACCGTGCTGCAGCGCATGAGCCAGTTCTGGGTGCGCATGTTCCTCACGGTGGGCATCCTGATCGCGGTCTTCGGCATGCGCCTGGTGTTCCCGCTCGCGATCGTGTGGATCACGGCCGGCCTGAACCCGGTGCAGGCGATGGACCTCGCCCTCAACCCGCCGGCCGACGGTGCCAAGTACTTCCCGGACGGCAGCGCGAGCTACGAGACCCTGATCACCGCGGCGCACCCGCAGATCGCGGCCTTCGGCGGCATGTTCCTGCTCATGCTCTTCCTGGACTTCGTCTTCGACCCCGAGCGGGAGATCACCTGGCTGAGCTGGATCGAGAAGCCGCTGCAGCGCATCGGCCAGCTCGACCGCTTCTCGATCATCGTGGCCCTGGTCGCGCTGCTCGCCACGGGCGTCTGGGCGACGCACACCGTCGACGAGTCGAAGACGGTCTTCATCGCGGGACTCCTGGGCCTCGTCACCTACATCGTGGTGAACGGCCTCGGCGAGTTCTTCCACGTCGAGGAGCTCGAGGAGGAGGCGGAGGCCGCGCGGTCCGGCCCGTCGGAGCTGGCGAAGGCCACCGGCAAGGCGGGCTTCTTCCTCTTCATCTACCTCGAGGTCCTCGACGCCTCGTTCTCCTTCGACGGGGTGATCGGCGCCTTCGCCATCACCGCGGACCCGATCATCATCGCCCTGGGCCTCGGCTTCATCGGCGCGATGTTCGTGCGCTCGCTCACGGTGTACCTCGTGGAGAAGGGCACGCTCGCCGAGTACGTCTACCTCGAGCACGGCGCGCACTGGGCGATCGGCGCGCTCGCGGGCATCCTGCTGTTCTCGATCTACACGCCGGTGCCCGAGATCGTCACGGGGCTCATCGGCGTGGTGCTGATCCTGGCGGCACTGGCCTCCAGCATCATCCGCAACCGGCGCGAGGGCGACGGGGACGGCGACGCTCCGCTGATCGCGGACGGCCCGACGGTGTCGACCTCGCAGGCGATCGAGTCCTGAGCCCCTCGCGACCGTGGCATCGAATCCGTTCCGCAGGCTGTTCGGCGGGGAACCCGCGGGTTCCCCGCCGAACGGGCCGGCGGGCGGCACCGACACCGGGCTGACCAGCGCCTTCCTGGAAGCCGACCGGCGCTTCAGCGCCCTCGATGAGGACGTGCGCACCCTCTCGGCGCAGAACCCCACCGCGCCTGCGGTGCAGCAGTGGCCCACCCTCCGGGACCGCTTCGGCGGCGCCACCGAGCGGTACCTCTGGGCCAGCGGCAGCCAGTCCGGCACCCGGCCGCCCACGCCGCAGGACCGCGCGGCCGCCGCCCGCGAGCTCGCCGACCTGGTCTCGGTGCTGGACCGGTTCCGCGCCGACCACGACCGCGCCCTCACCAACGCCCGGGGCGCGCGGGCGAGTTCGGCGGCGCAGGAACAGGCGGCCCGGGTGGCCGCCGAGCGCGCCACCGACCTCCTCGCGGCACCGTCGACCGCGCCCTACCTGACCCTGCGCCCGGTCGTCCGGGCGACCGACGCCCTCGTCGAGGCCGTCCGGCACCTGGACACCGCGCCGGACCTCGTGGCCCGGGACGCGGCGGCGCGAACGGTCCAGGAGAAGGCGGCCGAGCTCACGGCGGCGGTGGAGGCCGCGCCCCGGATCGGCGACGACGCCCAGCGCTCGCTCGCGGCCGCGGGGACCCGCCTGCAGGCCGTCCGGAACCGCGCCGACGACCTCGCCGACACCCGCTCGGCGCTGCTGCGCGAGTTCAACGCGGCCTGTTCCGCCGACCTCGTCGACAACGACAAGGTCGCGGAACGCGAGTCCGCCGCGGCGGAGGCAGCGCTCGCGACGGCGGCGACGCGGCTCCGCGAGGGCACGCCCGACCTCGCGCTCGAGGAGGTGGGCATCGCCCGCGACCACCTCGACACGGCCGACGCGGCGGTGAACGCCGTCGGTGAGCGGCTCCGCACGCTGCGCTCCGCCAAGGCCGATCCCGCCGCGGTGGCCGAGCGCACCCGCTTCGCGCTCCGGGACGCGCAGCACCTGGCGGTGCAGAAGCAGCAGGTGCACCGCTGGGGCTCCGTGCTCGACGCGCAGCACGCCCGGATCGAGCGGGCGATCGCGGACCTCGACCGTGTCCACCCCGACTACTGGCAGTACCTGCAGACCCTGGCCGACATCGATCGCATGATCACCGACGCCGTCGACCGGATGCGGGGCCGCGCGTGAGCGGCGCGCTGCACCATTTCGCCCAGTTGCCCGGCGAGGTGCGCGCCCGCCTGTTCCACCGCGCGCCGCGCGCCTTCGGCCGGGCCACGCCGCGCGAGCATCTCGCGCACGCCCTCGGCGCCACCCTGTACGTTCCCGCGACGCGCGCGGAGCTGGCCGCGACCATCCGCCGGCGCCGCGACGAGGGGGTGCTCTCGATGGTCATCGACCTCGAGGACGCCGTCGCCGACGATGCCGTCGACCGCGCCGTCGACGCCGCGACGGCCGCGTTGGTGGAGCTCGCCGCCGACCCGGATGCGCTGCCGCTGCTGTTCATCCGGCCGCGCACCACGGCGGACACCGCCGCGCTCCTGGACCGATTGGGCGAGGGTGCCCGCGCGCTCACGGGCGTCGTCCTGCCGAAGTTCACCGCCGCGACCGGTGGGGAGGCGCTCGCCGCGATCGCGGACCGCGCACCCTCGCAGGCCCTGTACGCGATGCCCGTCCTCGAGACGCCGGAGGTCGTCTACCGCGAGTCGCGCGACGCGGCGCTGTCCGCGATCGCCGAGGTGCTGCGCGCGCACCGGGACCGGGTGCTCGCGGTGCGGATCGGCGCGACGGACATGTCCGCGCTGTTCGGCATCCGGCGCGACCGTGACCTGACGATCTACGACGTGCACGTCGTGGCGGAGACCATCTCCGCGATCGTGGGCCGCCTCGGGCGGTCCGACGGGTCGGGTTTCGTGGTGACCGGCCCGGTGTGGGAGTACTTCGCCGACCACGAGCGCATGTTCCGGCCGCTGCTGCGTGCCACGCCGTTCGAGCGCAACCACGCCGCGCGGTTCCGCGAGCAGCTCGTCGGTCGCGATCTCGACGGGCTGCTCCGCGAGACCGCGCTGGACCGGGCGAACGGCCTGCACGGCAAGACGGTGATCCATCCCTCCCACGTGGCGGCCGTGCACGCGCTCTCGGCGGTGACCCACGAGGAGTACGAGGACGCCCTCGCGATCATCGACGGCGATACGGGCGGCGTGGAGGCATCCAGTTACCGGAACAAGATGAACGAGATGAAGCCGCACCGCAATTGGGCACGGCAGACACTGATCCGCGCGGACGTCTTCGGCGTCACCCGGCCGGAGGTCGGCTTCGTCGACCTGCTGACCGCGCTGGTGGAAGGACGATGATGGCGCCCACGACCGCAGGGACACGCGCGGGTGCGGCCGGGCCGCCGCAGACCGGGCTGTGCGCCGCTCTCGGTATGCGTGTGCACGGCGATGCCGAGCTCGCCGACCTGATCGTTCCCGGCCTGCGCCGCAATCCGCGGCGCGCGCACCTGTTGGTCTCGACGGTCCTGGGCAAACACATTCCCGCGGATCCGGCGCACGTCCGCTCCGCCGCGGATCGGCTGGCCGACCGGGTCGCCGCGGAGCTCGCCGGCGAGCCGTGCGTCGTCTTCGGGTTCGCCGAGACGGCGACGGGCCTGGGGCACTGCGTCGCGGCGCGGCTGCGCGCGGCGGTGTACCTCCAGTCCACGCGCCGCCCCGGGGCCCGGGTGTACGGCGAGTTCACGGAGGGGCACTCGCACGCCACATCCCACCTGCTGCAGCCCAGCTCGCCCGGCCTGCTCTCGGCGGCCGACACCCTGGTCCTCGTCGATGACGAGATCTCCACGGGCGCCACGGCCCTCGACTCCATCCGCGCGCTGCACGACCTCGCCCCGCACCGCCGGTACATCGTGGCCTCGCTCGTCGACATGCGCTCGCCGGCCCATGTCGCGGACACCGAGCGCACCGCCGCCGCGGCGGGGCTCGACATCTCCTTCGTCGCGCTCGCGCGCGGCACCGTCGACCTGCCCGACGGTCTTCCGGCCCGCGTGGCGGAGCTGCCGGCGACGCCGTCGAACCCGCGGGCGTCCCGTCCCGGGACGGCCCGGGAGTTCGCGGCGGCGTGGCCGCCGGACGTGCCCGACGGGGGCCGGCACGGCGTCCTCGCCGCCGATCAGCCGCGGCTCGAGGAGGCCGCCGGACGGCTCGCGGACGCCCTCGCCGCCGAGCTCGATGATCGGCCGGTGATCGTGGTGGGCCATGAGGAGCTGATGTACCTGCCGCTCTGCACGGCGGAGGCGCTGGCACGCCGTGGTTTCCGGGTGCGGTTCCAGACCACCACCCGGTCCCCGGCCCTGGTCCGGGACGAGGCCGGCTACCCGTTGCGGCGCGGTTTCGAGTTCCTCGCGCCCGAGCCGGACGCGGAGGCACCGCGCCGGTACCTCTACAACGCCGCGTGGCCCGGAGAGGATGCACGCATCGTCCTGGTCGCCGACGCGCCCGCCGACACCGGCCGGCTGCGCGCCCCCGGCGGTCTGCTCGACGTGCTCACCGTCGCGGGGCACGACGTGCTCACGGTGATCGTGCCGGCCTCGGACCAGGCCGTCCTCGCCGCGGCCCGTACCGGGGCCGCCCGATGACGGCGACGACGCCCCCGCTGCGCGGGCCGGCGTTCGGCTCGTACGCCCCCGACGAGGTGACGTGGCTGCTCAAGGACCTCTCGGCGGTGCCGCTGGAGGCCGACATCGCCGTGCGCGAGCGGCGGATCCAGTCGGGCGAGGCGCACTACGCCGAGTCGCTGCCCGTCGAGTACCAGCCGAGCGCCGAGTACCGGGCCCTGTTCGACGCGGCGCTCGCCGGCTCCGCGCCGCGGCTCGCCGAGGCCGTGGGCACCGTGACGGAACTGCTGCTCGCCGAGCGCGCACACGCGCCGGTACTGGTCTCGCTGGCCCGCGCAGGCACGCCCATCGGGATCCTGATGCGCCGCTGGGCCGATCGGTTCCACGGGGTCGCGCTGCCGCACTACGCCGTCTCCATCGTGCGCGGGCGCGGCATCGACCACGTCGCCCTCGATCACCTGGTGGCCCGGCACGATCCGGCGTCGATCGCGTTCGTCGACGGCTGGACGGGCAAGGGCGCCATCACCCGCGAGCTCGCGGCGGCCCTCGACGAGTACGCCGCCGCCACCGGCGTCCGGATGAACCCCGACCTCGCGGTGCTCGCGGATCCCGGCCACTGCGTGCGCACGTTCGGCACGCGCGACGACTTCCTCATCGCCTCCGCGTGCCTCAATTCGACGGTCTCCGGCCTGGTCTCGCGCACCGTGCTCAACGCGGACCTGATCGGGCCCGGGGACTTCCACGGCGCCAAGTTCTACGCCGAGCTCGCGCCGTACGACGTCTCGGGCCTGCTCCTCGACACCGTGACCGCCGCCTTCGACGGTGCCGCACCGGCGGCACGCGCCGAGGCCGCCCGCCTCGCCGACGATCCCGGCGCGCGCGAGCCGGACTGGTCCGGCTGGGCATCGGTGGAGCGGGTGCGTGCGGAGTACGGCGTCTCGACCGCGAACCTGGTGAAGCCGGGGATCGGCGAGACCACACGGGTGCTCCTGCGCCGCGTCCCCTGGCGCGTGCTGCTGCGCGACCCCGACGATCCCGATCACCTGCACATCCGCCGTCTCGCGGACGAGCGCGGCGTGCCGGTGGCGGTCGTGCCCGGCCTGGCCTACGCGTGCATCGGCCTCATCAAGGAGGACTCGTGACCGCGTTCGTCACCAGCGATCTCGACCGCACCCTCATCTACTCGGAGGCCGCCGCCGGCCCGGCCTTCGCGACCGCCGATCCGGTGTGCGTCGAGATCTACCGCGACGCACCGCTGTCCTACATGACGCCGGGGGCGCACGCCGGCCTCGCCGCCCTCGCCGCCGCGACGCCGGTGGTGCCCACCACGACCCGCACCCCCGAGCAGTACCTGCGCGTGCGGCTCCCGAGCGCGCCGTTCCGCTTCGCGATCTGCTCCAACGGCGGCGAGATCCTCGTCGACGGTGCGCCGGATGCGCAGTGGCGGGAGCACATCCGTGCATCGCTCGCGGCGCTGCCCGCGGACCTCGACCGGATCGCGGCGCAGCTGGAGGCCCGCCTCGCGCCGGAGTGGGGCGCCCGCCTGCGGCTGGTGCCGGGCCTGTTCGCATACGTGGTCTCCGAGGTGCGGATCCCCGCCGAGGTGGTCGAGGAGTGGCGCGCACACTGCGCCGCGCTGGGCTGGAGCATCTCGCAGCAGGGCCGCAAGCTCTACACGATCCCCGAGCCGGTGACCAAATCCCGTGCGGCCCGCGAGGTCCGGCGGCGCCTCGAAGCGTACGGTGTGCTGGATCCCGGCGCGCCCTGGCTCGCAGCGGGCGACGGCGCTCTCGACGCCGACCTGCTGGAGGCCGCCGATGCCGCGATCCGCCCCCGGCACGGCGAGCTCGAGGAGCTCGGTTTCGCGTTGCCGCACCTCACTCTCACCTCCGGGCGCGGCATCGACGCCGGCGCCGAGATCGTTGCGTGGCTCGCCGACCGCGCCGCCACCGCAGTTCCCGACCCCGATCCGATCAAGGAGATCCGATGACCGCACTGTCCAAGGGCCAGAACGGGCCGCTGCCCGCCGGGCCGGTCACCGTCACCGTCGAGCTGCCGGCGCCGGCCGACGTCTCCGCCCTGTTGGTGACCGAGGCGGGGAAGGTCCGCTCCGACGCCGATTTCGTCTTCTTCAACCAGCCGTCCGGTCCGGGCGTGACCCTCACGAACGGCGCGCTGCGCATCGACGGGGCCGGCGTGCCCGCCGACATCGCGCAGGTGCGCGTGGCGATCACGCTCGACGACGCGTCGGCGTCGTTCGGCCGGTTCGGTGCGCCCGTGGCCCGGGTCGCCGACGGTGCCGGCACCCCGCTGTACGAGTACCCGATCGAGGGCCTCAGCAGCGAGTCCGTGGTGATCGCGGTGGAGATCTACCGGCGCGGCGCCGATTGGAAGGTGCGCGCCGTCGGCCAGGGTTACGCGGGCGGCTTCGCCGACCTGGTGCGCGACCACGGCGTCAGCGTCGACGACGCCCCCGCCGCACCGCCCGCGGCGGCCACCCCGCCGCCCCCGGCACCCCCGCAGGCGCCGACCGCACCGTCGACCCCGGTCCCGCCCGCGCCCGCGCAGAACCAGCCGCCCGCGCCGTCGAGCCGTCCGATCGACTACTTCGCGAGCGGGACGGCACCGTCGGCCCCGGCGGGCAGCGCCCCGATCGACTACTTCAACACCTCCGCGCCGCAGCCGAACCCGCCCCAGCAGCCACCGGCGCAGCAGCCGTTCACGCCGACGGCGCAGCTCGCCGGCCAGCAGCCGGCACCGGGATCGGGCGAGATCAGCCTCACCAAGAACAAGCGCGTGGACCTGACCAAGGGCCAGAAGGTGGTGCTGCGCAAGGACGGCGGCGTCCAGCTCACGCGGATCGCCATGGGACTCGGCTGGGACCCGGTGCGCAAGCAGGGCCTGTTCGGCTCGAAGGCCAAGGACATCGACCTCGACGCGTCGGTGGTGCTGTTCGCGGGGCAGCAGCCGGTGGACGTGGTCTACTTCGGCCAGCTGCAGTCGAAGGACGGCTCGATCCAGCACCTGGGCGACAACCTCACGGGCGCGGGCGATGGCGACGACGAGGTGGTCAACGTGAACCTGCCGGCCGTGTCCGCGCAGGTGACCTCGCTCGTGTTCATCGTGAGCTCGTACCAGGGCCAGCGCTTCGACCAGGTGGACAACGCGTACTGCCGGCTCGTGGATTCGACCACGGGGGCGGAGCTGGCCCGCTTCGCGCTCGCCGGCGGCATGCCGTACACGGGCATCGTGATGTGCACGATCGCCCGCCAGGGCGGCGAGTGGAAGCTGCAGGCGATCGGCGAGTGCATCAACGCCAAGACGCCGCGCGACGCGATCCCGCAGCTCGCGCCGTTCGTGGGCTGAGCACGTGTGCCGGACGGTGCCCGCTGAGCGGGCACCATCCGGCACAGGTGGGAACCGCGGTGACTACGCGGGTTCCGCGGCGATCTTCTTGGTGCGCAGGTACAGCGCGGCGCAGACCACGGCGAACACGACGACGCCCAGCGCCTCGCCCCAGTGCAGCCAGCTCTCCTCGATGAACGGCAGCGCGAGCGGCTCGTCCTTGTCGGTGGCGACGACGATGCCCGCGTAGATCACGCCGAACAGCGACTCGCCCACGATGAGGCCGGTCGCCAGCAGCGTGCCGAGCCGCTTGCGCCCCTCGGCCACCTCTCCGGTGGCCGAGCCGTCCGCCCACCGGTTGTAGAAGAACCCGAGCACGGCGCCGACGGGGATCATCAGCGTCACGCTCATCGGCAGGTACATGCCCATACCCACGGCCAGCGGCGGCAGCCGGAACTTCGAGGTGCGGGAGAGCACCTCGTCGATGACGATGACGACGGCGCCGATGATCACACCGAGGCCGATGAGGCCCCAGTCGAGGTCACCGCCGAAGACGCCCTTGGACAGGCTCGCCAGCAGCGAGGCCTGGGGCGCCGAGAGGGCGTTGTCGCCCGCACCGGGCGCCCCGGCGAAGCCGAAGCCGCTCTGCAGCAGGTCGAGCACCGGCGGGATGATCGCGGAGCCGAAGGCGACACCGATCACGAGCGCCACCTGCTGCTTCCACGGCGTCGCCCCGACGAGCTGACCCGTCTTGAGGTCCTGCAGGTTGTCGTTGGAGATGGTGGCGATGCTGAAGATGATCGCGGCGGTGAACAGCGTGTAGGCCACGAGCGCGGTGGCGGTGTCGCCGGCCGACGGACCCCAGACCGCGCGGATCAGGAGCGCCGCGGACAGCACGACCAGGATGCCGACACCGGAGACGGGGCTGTTGGAGGCGCCGATCAGGCCGGCCATGTAGCCGCAGACGGACGCGACCACGAGGCCGAGGACCAGGATGTAGACGATGCTCAGCGTGATGATGCCGCCGGCCTGGCCCTCGAGCGCGGTGCCGCTGGTGAAGGACCACAGCAGCACGCCGATCGGCACGAGCGAGGCGACGACGATGCCCGCCACGTACGGGAAGGGCATGTCGCGCTCGGTGATGTCGACGAGCTCGCCCTCGCGGCGCTTGCGGGACGAGGCGATCGAGTCGGCGATACCGCGCAGCACCGGGCCGAGGATCTTGATCAGGGTCCACACCGCGGCCACGGCGATCGCGCCGGCGCCGATGAGTCGGACCTCGGTGCTGAACGCGGTCGAGATGACCTTGGTGATGCTCCCGGTCTCCGGCAGGTCGCCCGCGGTCCACATCGGCAGGAGCACGAAGTAGGAGATGACGAGACCGACGATCATCGCGAAGCCGACGGTGAGGCCCACGAGGTGGCCGACGCCGATGAGGGCGAAGGACAGGCCCGGGACGAACAGGGTGCCGCCGTTGCCGATCCGCAGCGTGGTCGACAGGCCCTCGGCAACGATCTTCATCTTGGCGAGCAGGGCGTAGCCGGCGGAGGCCAGCGAGCCCAGGATGATGAGGCGCAGGCCGCGCTTGTTCTCGCTGGCGCCCTCCGCGGTGTCGCCGACCTTGAGCACCTCGGCCGCGGCAACGCCCTCGGGGAACGGCAGGTCCGAGCCCGTGACGAGTGCGCGCCGGAGCGGAATCGAGTACATGACGCCGAGCACGCCGCCCACCAGGCAGACCAGGGTGGTCGTCCAGTACGGGAAGTCGGCCCACCAGCCGACCATCACGAGGCCGGGGAGGATGAAGACGATGGCCGAGAGGGTGCCCGCGGCCGAGGCGATCGTCTGGACGATGTTGTTCTCGACGATCGAATGGTTCGCGAAGTAGCGCAGCAGCGCCATCGAGATCACGGCCGCGGGGATCGAGGTGGCGAACGTCAGGCCGACCTTCAGGCCCAGGTACGCGTTGGCGGCGGTGAAGACGAGCGTGATGATGCCGCCGAGGACGACGGCGCGGGTGGTGAACTCGCGGACGCCGGATTTCGACGCAGCGGGTGCCGGTGTGGACATGGGTTGTATCCCTTCTCAAGGACGTGGCCGGTGAGGCCGAACGTGAAAACACTAGGTCCAAGTGCTCGATCACACGAGTCGAACGCGCGAGGTCGTGCGTCCCGGTCACGAGTCGTAGGGTGGGTTCGTGCGATTCGGAGTGGTGATCCTGCCCCAGTACCCGTGGCCCGAGGCGCGCCGGCGCTGGCGCACGGCGGAGGAGCTCGGCTTCGATCACGCGTGGACGTACGACCACCTGTCCTGGCGCACGCTCGCCGATCAGCCCTGGGGCGCGACGGTCCCGCTGCTCACGGCCGCCGCCACCGCCACCGAGCGGATCCGGCTCGGCACCTTCGTCACGTCGCCCAACTACCGGCATCCCGTGCCCTTCGCGAAGGACCTCGCGGGGGTCGACGAGATAGCGGGCGGCCGGCTGCTCCTGGGGATCGGCTCCGGCGGCACCGGCTTCGACGCCTTCGTCCTCGGACAGCCCGAGCTCACCCCCCGCGAGCGGCACGACCGGTTCGTCGAGTTCACCCGCGATCTCGATGTGCTGCTGCGCTTCGAGCAGGACGGGCCCATCTCGTTCGACGGTCCGCGGTACCGCGCCGTCGACGCGCGCATGGTCGGCGAGCCGGCGCAGGCGCCGCGCATGCCGTTCGTGCTCGCGGCCAACGGCCCGAAGGGGGTGCGCCTCGTCGCCGAACTCGGGCAGGGCTGGGCCACCACCGGACCCGACGGTGACGGCGGCGAGGCCTGGTGGTCCCGCGTCGCGGACCTGACGAAGCGGCTCGATGACGCGCTGGCGGAGGCGGGCCGGGACTACGACGCCGTCGACCGCTACCTCTCGATCGACTCGGGCGGCACGTACTCCCTGAGCTCCGCCGCCGCGGCCGACGATGCGGTGGGCCGCGCCGCGGAACTCGGCTTCACCGACGTGATCGTGCACTGGCCCCGCGACGGTGAGCCCTACGCGGGCACCGAGGACGCGCTGGTGGCCTTCGCCGAACGGCACCTGCCGTAGGCAGGACGAGAGGACCGCCTCTCACCGGCACCAACCACCCGCGCCGTGTTGCGGTCAGTATCCTCAGCACCCACTCCGACCTCATTGCCCGTTGAGCACGGCATCGCGCGATGCCGGCAGGCCTTGGACGTCGACCGCGTTCGCTGTGCCGTGCCGCTGAACGAAGCGGTGATACCCGCGAGCCAAGGAACACGGATCCGTGGCGTCGGATCCATGAAAATGGTGTGCGAGGACCCGCTGCCTAGTCGTCGCCTGATCGGGAGCGTCGCGGATGGCGATCAACTGGTCGTTGATCATGATGACGCGCTCGTGCAGTTGTCCCCACGCCGTGTGTTGCGCTCCGGGACGCGGAGGCAGCGACCCGATGGTCACCTCCAGCGCGAGTTTCTGCAGACGTCGGTGCCGCCTCCTGGCGACCACTGAGGCGAACAGGGGGAGCACTGCGACGAGGGTCCACCCCGCACCGACCAACACGAATCGCGCAGCAGAGGTCCAGAAGCCCACTTCCACCAACGCTGGGGTCGGGCTCCCGAGCCAGCGGGCACCACGTGCAATGATGGCGAGCAACTCCATGAAGCAACCCGCGCCGATCATGACCAGGCCGCACCGCACCACACTCCAGCGGGGCAGTTGAGCCACCCCTTCGATCACGAAGACCACCGAGACCGCGGATAGCACTCCGACGTAGATCGTCCAGGTCCCCGCGTACCACCACCATGTTCCTTGTGCGGGAGCGACGAAACGCTGGTTCGTCGGTGTCGCGAGGAAGGCCGTCGTCAGCATCAGGCCGACGAGGATCGGTAGGGACAGAAAGATCCGCTTCCGTGCGACGGGCTCGTTTCGCCCTATTCGAGCGGTGGATGCTGCGAACCATGCCGCTGCTGCCACATCGAATGATGCGGCCCAGGCGACCACGAGCTGTGCGACGTCTCCAGTTGGTACTCCGGTTCCGGGGGCCACATCGGCGGTCCAGTTCAACAACTGCAGTGAGCCCGCACCGACGACGAAGGGCAGGAGCACGAACCACGCTGCGTGGGAACGTGACTCTCGAGCTGCTAAAAGACGCAGGACCACTGCGCTGGTCGCCACGATGAGAATCACGACCCGCGCCGATTCGACAAGTGTCATCCGACGGTCACCTGCAGAAGAAGTCGTAGACTTCCGCCTCGGCCCGGGGTCGCGCCGCGGTGCGCTCGACCCATCGGAGAACCTCAGTGGCGAACACCTCGGCCAGTTCTTCGGCGGCTCCGGCCGGCGGAGACGAGGCCCTACCAGAGCAGCCGCGAACATCCTCTCCGTGGCCACAGAGCAGGTGGCAGAGCTCGTGCAGAATCACATGGTCCCGATGGACACCGAAAACATCGTCGCGGACCAGGATCGCTCCGCGACCACCGTGTCGGATCGCCATTCCGGTCGGGAAGGGCCTCTGCGAAACGGCTTCGATGTGGATATCGATGCCACACCGCTGCGCAGCCGTCGCACAGCAGCCCTCAACCGTCCACTGGGACGCGAGCGGCGCGCAATAGAGCTCGGCCAGGTACTGGGCTTCAAGGCGGGGGTGCGCAATCCCTGGAGGAGTGGATCGACCGAAAAGCTGCTTAGCCGAACTTTTCATATAGCGCAGAGAACCACGACACATCCGACATGTCAACCGTCGGCGGGCCGCCGGGCAACGAAGTTGCTCGCGAGGTGCCATCGAGAGGCGACCTGCCAGAACGGCAGCGGAGGACGTCGGCTATTCCAGCGGGCGACTGCGGAACTCGGGCCGCGAGGCCAGATCGCGCACGACCGAACGAATCACCGATTCAATGGCCTCCCTACCCAGCTCGTTCAGCTCGGAAACATCGACACCTCGAAACGAAACCTCGAGCGCGTCAGCGGTCGTCGAACGAGGGAGCGCACCGAACTCACGGAGATCGACGTCGAGGACGGCGGCGACACCCTCGATCGCTCGGAAGGTCGGATTCTTGATGCGGCCGACCCTGATGTGCGAGAGATTGCTCGCCGACATCCGATACCCGAGCTCAGTCGCCCTCTCCGCGATGTACTTGGTGCTATAGCGACGCCCGTCCCGCGCCTCGGCGAAGCTGATCAGCGCGTTCATCCGGTCACTCATCTGGTCGTCGTCCGTCATTCCATCCCTCCGATGCCGCCGAATCCGACTCTCGACTGTGGGTTCGCGGGCGTACCCGGCGAGGCTCACGTACGATCCCACTGGCGACGCTCAGATCATAGCGTTCGCTCGCTCGAGACCGGTGGCGACTACTCGGATCAGTACCAGTGCAGCTGTTGTCTGCGCAGCACCAGAGTACGGACAGGGGGATCCATAGGATGCACGACATTCACGCTTGCGCTCGGAACACGGGCCGATCCATCGAACTCCAGACCCTCGGCAAGCAGATCGTGAACGGCCGTCGAGTGACGGCCACTCGCCCGCTCGAATTCGTCACCGCCCTCGCGGCTGGGCGGGGGCGCGCCAGCCTCTCGTCGCTCGAGGAAGGCTTGTTCGGGGGACAGGCGGGAAAGTCGGCGGTCGCCAACCTGGCGTATCGCGCCCGGACCCTGGGGATTCGGATCGAGTTCGACCGCTACGCCGAGCACTACGTTCTCGGTAGCTCCGTCACGGTCGATGCCCTCGAAGCGATCCGCGCTCTACGCCGCGGCGATCCGATCGCCGCGGCGTGGCTGTACGACGGACCGTTCCTCCGCGCGAGTGCATCCCAGTTCTCGCACGAGATCCGTGGGGCGCTCGCCCACGAGGTGAACTCGCGCTTGGGCGACCTTGCCGGTATCGAAAGAGACTTCTATGTGCGGCGGTTCGGCGATCTGCTGTTCACCCGCGACTCCGCCCGTACCTCCGCGATCCTCTGACCGGATGAAGATCTCGCTCGTAGCCCCCGTCGTACCAGCGCACCCCGATCAGCTACTGGGCGCGGCATCCCTCGTCCAGGATCGACTGTACTCCCGCATGTGGCAGGGTCAATCCTACGGCATCGACGCGATTCCGACCTTCGCGTACCTCGCAGGGAAGGGATACCGAATCCCCTACGGCACAGCGGTCTCGGTCTCGGCTCTCACGGATCCACGAAGGGCGGCGATCGAGTCCCGGAGCGTGGCAGTACTGTCCGGCGAACCGTTCTACCTCGGGGTCGGGCCAGGGAGTGCCAGGATCCGTAGCCTCCTCGGCGAGACCGGTGGCCCCGTCGCTGCGACTGAGCACTACCTCGCGACCTTCAGGTCCGAACTGGAAACCGCCGGCGACCGAACGTCACTCGCCTATCCGATACCCAGCCCCGAAGTCCGCACCGCTATCGGCGTCCTGCGTCCCGCAATGGCGCGGCTCGCGGGGCGCGTTGCAGACGCTGCCATCTCGTGGATGTGCACACCCGAATACATCGCCGAGCACGTGATCACGCCGATGGCAGCCGAGGCCGCTGGCCATGATCGCGAGCGCCCTGGCGTGGTGGCCATGATGGCGGCAGGAGTCCTCGCGGACGATCGGGACCCCCTACTCCTGGCGCACGCCGGCGTCGGACGACACGCTCAGGAGCCGCACTATCGCGCGGTCCTCGAGCGCAGCGGTGTACCCGTCTCGTCGGACCTGCATCGATCGGCGTCGGCCCTACTCGACTCGGGCCTGTTCTGCTACGGGACGCCCGCCCACATCGCGAAGCAGGTCCACCGCTACCGAGACGCGGGAGTCACCGAAGTCGCGCTGTCGCTGACCTCCACCGCCGCCGTTCACGGCCTGTCCACCGCCGTGGACGATCTTCGGGCGATCTCAGTCGCCCTCGAATCCCTTCAGGAGTCGGAATGAGAACCAATCTCCATGTGGATCCCGACATCACCCTTCGGTGCGCGGTGCGCCCTGTAGACGCATACCCGGCGACCAAGAGCTCAGCGGATCGGAACGACGCACTCGCCCAGCTGTGCGAGCTATGGACCTGCTCCGACCTCCGCGCTGCGGTCGAGGTCTCCAGTGAGAGCCTGCTCGCCACCTGGGCATCGATAGTGGAAGGTCGGGAAACCCGCGAGCGACAGATCAGGAAGGTCTGGCGGAGTGTGCTGTCGTACGCGATTCGTAGCACCACGCGTGCGACACCCTTCGGCCTGTTCGGTGGAATCGCCGTCGTGCCGGTCGTCGACGGGGGTGAAGTGCTCCTCGACTCGGGGAAGCATCGGGCTGTGGTTCGCTCCTCGAGTTTCCACCGCAAAGCGGTCGCCGCGAACCGCGCCGAGGAATTGAACGGCATGGTCGCTACCAACCCGTCAGTGCACCTCAAAGGCGGTCGCTACGTGGTGCGGCTCCCGTCCTCGGGCGAACGGACCCAGGTGAGCATCAGGGCAACGCCTCCGGCGCGTTCCGCCGTGCACATGGCTCGCGAACCGATCTCCGCAGCGGCGATCGTTCAGCGCCTCAGCGCCGACCACCCCGATGTCGAATCCGAAGTCGTCTCTGCCATGGTCCGAGGGCTCATCGACAGCGACGTGCTCATCCCCATCCCCGGAATGTCCGTCGTGACGGCTCGTCCCGAGGAAGGCGAGGCGGAGTTCCTCTTCCCGCGAGAGGCCGTCGACCGCGTACGCAACCTGCGTTCTCGGGCCGCCAAGACACGCAACGCGGCGCTCGTCGACATCGAACTCGCCGCCGGGGGTGGATTCCCAGCAGAGCTGATCGCGAACGCCGCACCGGTTCTCGACATGCTGCTGCGAACGACTGTCATCCCGCACCGGTCCCAGCGGCTGCATGATTTCGCCACCCGGTTCGGAGAGCGCTTCGGCCATACGCTCGTGCCGCTGCGAGTCGCCGTGGATCCGGACGACGGCGTCGGAATGCCGGACTTCTCCGCCGACGACCCCGGCACCCGTGCGGCGGCCGACGGGAAAGCACGGCTGCGCGCCCGCCTCATCGAGCGCGCACGCACGTCGGGCTCCGGATCGATCGAGCTCCTTGACGCCGACCTGGAAGACCTCGATGTCGACGGCGATCTCGTCGACTCGTACGACCTGTTCCTCCACCTCGAGAGGCGCGGATCCCGTCCGGTGCTCACGCTGACGCCCGTGACCTCGAACTTCCCTGCCGGCCGCGGAATCGGGCGATTCACTCCGGGCTCCGAGGCAGCACACCGCTCCGCTTCGCGACAGTGCGAGCGCGAAGTGCTGCGTTCCCCCGAGACCGTGTTCGCGCAGCTCGACTACGTCTCCGCGCGGGACGGCGTCAACGACGTCAGCACCACGGCGCAGCTGTACCCCGCCGTCCTCGCTGCGAATACCTGGCCCCGCGATGCGGCACGCACCCTCCAATTGAGCGACGTCCACCTCGCGCTCGTCGGCGACCACGTTCGGCTCTTCCTCGGCGACGGGACACCGCTGGAACTGCGTCAACCGAACATGGTCTCCCCGGAATCACTCCCTGAAATACTCCGCCTCCTGGTCTTCCTCACGTGGGACGGTGCGGTTCGTCCGTACTGGTCCTGGGGCGGCGCGGAGCAGGCTCTCGCCCACCTGCCCGAGGTCGTCTTCCGGGACGTCGTCGTCAGCCGTCAGCGCTGGAGATACCTCGGCGCCGACAAGCCGACCGCGGCGCAGGTGCGCGACTGGACCTCTCGCTCCGGCGTCTCCCGCTACGTCTATCACGGTGAGTTCGACAACCGACTGCTGCTCGATCTCACCTGCGCGGGCCACCTCGAGCTGCTCGCCGCCGGTATCGCCCGCGGCTCGACGTGGGTGACTGAAGCACCGTCTCCGCAGGATCTCGGCACGACGGTCGACGACGCCGGGCGACTCCACAGCACGGAAGTGGTCGTCTCGATCGCGGCCGAACCGCTCCCGCGGACGGCCGTGGACTATCCCGTCTTCGACGAGACCCTGGACGGCCAGCGGCGTATCCGTCCCGGCGGAACCTGGGCATCGCTCGAGTTCCCGGTGGACCTCGACGATCAGAACCGCATACTAGGCGCGATCGGTACGGCCATCGGGCGCGACGCCGACTGGTACTACGTCAGATACAACGATCGTACCGGGCGGGACGTCCTCCGCCTGCGCTGCCGCTCACCGCTCGATGAACTGAGCATCCTCGATCTACTGGCCGACCTCCGCTCGGCAGGAGAGATCGGCGATCTCGTGATCACCAGTCACCACCTCGAGCTGGAAAGGTACGGCGGCATCGATCGATTCGCCAAGCACGAGAAGCGCTTCTGTGCCGAGTCTCGGATCATCGCCGAGCACATCGACCGACTTCCGGCACCGACGGAGGAGGATGACGAAGCCGGCCAGAGGGAGCGCATCCGCGGACTGGCTGCTCTCGTCGATGGGTGGTTGAGTGCCACCATCGGCGATGAACACCGCATCCACGGAGTCTCGCGAATCGCGCTCGCGGGATACGAGAGCGAGCTCGGTGATGAGGTGCATGCGATCCGCCGCCGTGTGCGGGGCCTGCAGATCGAACCGGAGACCGCTCAATGGCTGACCGATGAACTGTGCGATATGTCGAGCATCGACGACCCGATCGCACCACTGCAGAGTGCATTGCACCTGTTCTGCAATCGCCTGGGTATGACGCGAGCAGACGAGTACGCCGCGTTGTGGATCCGGCGCACTACCGCGCTCGGTGACGAGCGCCGAGAGGAATGCCGATGACCGACACCACCGTTCGCCCTGACCAGCAACCCGCCGAACAACCACACCGACTCGCCTGGGAGATCCTCGAGCGGATCCGGTACATCGACTCCACGCACCCACCTGTCTATCGCCACCCCACGAACAGCGCACTGGACATCGAATGGGAGCCACTGAGCTTCGCTTACGGCGACCTCGGGGCATGCCTGTCCCTTGCGGCGGCCGACGCGCTCCGGCCGGACGACGGTTGGGACGTTGTGGCGCATCGGCATCTGGTCCGCGCTGTCGAGCGGTACCGGCCGCTGACCGCACTGGGGCCCGGCATCTTCACCGGGGTCGGTGGGTTGGCTTTCTGTCTGCGCAGCCTCTCACGCGATGGCACGCGTTACGGTGAGGCCATCCGTTCCGTCGAGAACGAGGTCTTCTCCCGTGGCAGGGCTCTCATCGACCGTTGCACTGCCGGCAGCGGACTCGCGCCGAGCGACTACGACGTGATCTCCGGTCTTGCCGGAATGGTCGGCTACATCATGTCATCCACTGCACAGGAGCAGCCTCGGTTGTTCGGTCTCGCCGATTCGGCGATCGCAGCACTGGCCGACACCGCACTCGAGACGGCCGACATCGGCGGGTTCTGGACCCCAGGTGCACAGGTCAGTGAATTCGAGGCCGGCAATCTCCCCGGCCTGTGGGCGGGGTATCTCAATCTGGGCTTCGCGCACGGTATCGCCGGGGTCGTCTCGGTACTCGGTCAGGCACTGGACCGCGGGATGGGCGGATCCCGGGTGCGGCCCGCGGTCACGAAACTCGCCGATCTGCTCTTGGCCTCGGCGACGACTGCAGAGCCACGAGACGTCCCCTACCACCTCTCCTGGCACGAACACCACTCGCACGGCGTCGCGGAATCCGCTCGCAGCAACCCTGGTCTGAGCCGATTCGCCTGGTGTTACGGCAATCCGGGTACAGCACTCGCACTGTCGAACAGTGAGAGCACCCGTCGCGAGTACGCTGACGAGATCGGACCTCTGTTCGAGCCGGGCGCGCGGTCGGTCGACCAACTCGACATCGACAACCCGTCTCTGTGCCACGGCTACGCCGGTCTCATGCTGATCGACAAGTGGATCGGCGAGGCGATCCCGTCCGCCACCGACGGCACCGTCGGTGACTTCGCCCTGCAAGCGCTTCTCGGACTGATCGATCGGTCTCAGCCACTCCTGGTGCGCAATGCGCAACAGGGTCATCCGCAGATCGATAGCCCAGGATTCCTGGACGGCTCCGGGGGTGCAGCGGTCGCCCTCCTCGCGATCACAGGGGCGGACGAGCCCGTGGGCCTGAGGGCCTTGTCCGGGAGGTGGACATGACCGATCTGCCGGCGATCGAGATGAGCGATGCCGTCGCACGGTTCGGACCGACGACGGTGCTAGAACCGGTCAACCTGACGGTACCGCGGAGGGCGGCCGTTCCGGTGCTCGGCCCCAACGGCGCCGGGAAGACGACCCTGCTGCGGATGGTCTCCGGAACGGTCGTCCCCGCGAGTGGCACGGTGTCGGTGCTCGGACTCTGCACGCGCTCCGAGTGGCGAGCCGTATCCCGCGTGGTCGGCTCCTCGTTCTATCCGGAACGTGCGTTCTACTACCGGTTGACCGCAGTGCAGAACCTGCGATACTTCCAATCACTGGCGGGGTCGGTGGGTGTCCCGGCGCGCCATGTTCGCAAGGCGGTACTCGATCGAGTCGGGCTGGGACCGGTCGCCGACGTCCCCTTCATGGCGCTCTCCCTCGGGCAGCGGAAGCTTCTCGGGGTCGCGCGGGCCCTGCTGCTCGACCCGGATGTGATGGTCCTCGACGAGCCGTTCGCCAATCTCGACGACCTGGCTCGAGAGGTGGTGGCCACCGTCGTCACCGATCGACTTCGCGAGGGCAAGACCACTCTCTTCTCCACGCATCAGTTGGCGGACGTCCAGGACTTCGTGACTCATGCCATCACAGTCAGCGCCGGTGTCGCCACCTGCACAGAAGTGGGCGATTCGATGGCTGAGGAACCAGGTCCGGTACGCGTCGTACGGATCTGGGGACACCGTCGACCGGACGGCGACCTGAGCGCGATCTTCGCGACGTACGAGGCGGACATCGGTGAGGACTGCATCGCGCTGTCCGTCCCTACTTCAGTCACACTCGCGCGGGTGGTTGCGGAGCTCGAGGAGGCCGGCCTGACCGTCTCGAGTCTGGAGGACTCGGCCACGGTGGGAGTGAGCCGATGACAACCGTTCTCTGGCAGTACGGCTGCTACCTCCGACGAGAGTGGGAGGAGCAGCGGACGTACAAGACCGCTGTAGCACTCGGACTGGTATCGACCATCGTCGCACTCGCTCAGTTCGCTTTCCTTGGAATGTATTTGAAGACCGGTGGCGAACTACCCGGGATGGAACGCTACGGCGGCAGCATCATCGCCTACCTCATCTCCGGTACAGCGTTCACGGGATTCGTCGCAGTGGCGCTCCACGGATTCACGCAATCCATTCAGGCGGAACAGTCCGCCGGAACTCTGGAGGCAGTGGCGACATCGCCGGCGGGTCTGGTGCGGGTCATGCTGTTCTCAGCGTCGACCGCACTCCTCGGCACAACACTCGGATCCGCAGTGATGCTCGCATTGTTCTCGCTCGTCCTCGACTTTCCAGTCGATCTGGACCTTGCCTCGCTCCTGTACGCTGTAGCGATCACCATGATCTGCTTGGGCGGCTTCGGAATGGCGGGCTGCGGTGTCATTCTCGTGACGAAGAAGGGGGATCCCATCACCTGGATCATCGTCACGGCGATGACGCTGTTCTCCGGCGTCTTGTATCCGATCTCGATCCTGCCCACGTCGTTGCAGTACGTCTCCCATGCACTGCCGACCACGACGTCGTTGGAGCTCGTCCGCAGATCCCTGCTCGCTCAGGAAGGGCTGACCGCCACTGTCGTCGCCTCCTGGCCCGTGCTCCTATGGGCGGCGATCAGCGTGCCCGTCGGGTTCGGAGTCCTGCGATGGGGGCTCCGCGCGACCAGGGAGCGGGGGTCCCTTGCGCAGTTCTGAGCGGCTGATCAGGGGGGCACGCCGAGGCTGGCGAGTGACACGCACCGATCTGATCTACTTCGTCGCTCTGCTGCCGTGGGTACCTATCGCGTGGTACATCGTTCTCGCCCGCGGCAGCCCGCGGGACGGCGTCATCGCTGCAGTCTGCTACACCGTCGCCACTGCCGCGGTGCCGTTCCGGCGCCGCGCAGTCGCCGTCTCCGCGGCGGTGACCTTCGCCGCCTTCGCTGTCATGGTGGCGACCCGATCGACCACCAGCCTGGGGGTGTTCCCCCTGTTGATCTGCGCACCCCTCTCCATCGTCGCCGTCGTTCAATGGCACCCGCGTCGATGGCCCGGCATCGCGGCGACGGCCGTCGCTGCCGTTGGCTCCATCTGGAGTCCGGCGGTCGTCCCCGCCACACAGAAACAATGGGTGTACGCACTGCACATCGCGGTGCTGGCACTGTGCTACTCGTGGGCGAGCCGACGGCGGCTCGAACGCGAGAACACCCGTCGGGAACGCGAGGACGCGGTTCGAAGGGCCCACGACGCCGAGCGGGAGCGGATCGCGGAGGAACTGCACGACGGGCTCGGCCACGCATTGACGGCGATCCGAGCGAAGTCCGCGACCGCCGCCGCGGGCACCGCGGACCCGCAACGGATGAGCGAGGCGCTGCAGGTGATCGCCCGACTGTCCGCCGATTCCCTGGTGGACCTGCGCCGCACGTTGGGACTGCTGTCCCGGAACGACGGCGGCGATACGGACGGAACATCGGTGACGCTCCACCACTTCCTCGCTGATTTGCAGCGGTTGAACGCCGGCCTTACGGTGACCCCGGATCCGGCGACGATCGACCGGATCGACAGCGCACTCGCATCGCCGGCACGGGCGGTGGTGCGCCAGGTCGTCGAGGAGGCAGTGATCAACGTGATCCGACACAACGGCGCCGGATGCCCGGTGACGGTGCGATTGGATCTGATCCGCCGACCGGGGCACGCGGAGATGGTAAGCATCGACATCGTCAATCCCGTGCGACAGTCCGCCGGCCCGAGCGATACCCGAGGCTCGGGTCGCGGACTGACGATGCTGCGGCAGCGCGTCGCCGACGTCGGGGGCGTGGCAGCGGTGGACGCGGGGCGCGAGAGGTTCACCGTCAAGGCGATCATCCCCCTGGCTGAGGCGGTGAGGCACCGATGACCGAGGACCCCATCCGCGTCGTCATCGCCGACGACCAACAGGTGATCCGGGATTCGTTCCGCGAATACCTCGACGCGCTGCCCGACATCGAGGTGGCCGCGGTCGCCGAGAACGGTGCCGAGCTGGTGCGACTCGTCACTGAGATCACGGACATCGATGTGGTGGTCGTCGATGTTCGGATGCCGGTGCTGTCCGGCCTGGAGGCCGTGCGATCGCTGTCCGACTCGCACTCCCGTCCCGCCGTCATCGTCGTCACCACGTTCAACGTGGAGTCCTACGTCGAGATGGCCATCAGCTACGGCGCCAAGGGTTTCCTGCTCAAGGACTGTGCGCCGGAGGAACTGGCCGACGCGGTGCGCGAGGTCCACTCCGGGGGAGTCGTCCTCGCGGAGTCCGCGACCGCGCACGTGTTCTCGGCCATCCGGCCGAGGACGGGCACCGGCCCGGCGAGCACTCGGCTCTCCAAACGCGAGCGCGAAGTCCTCACCCTCATCGGAGCCGGACTCACCAACGGAGAGATCGCGGAGCACTTGTTCGTCGCGGAATCGACTGTGAAGACGCATGTTCGCGCGCTCCTGGTGAAGCTCCAGTGCCGGGATCGGGTCGCCCTGGTGCGGGTGGCCGTCCGAGGGGATCAGTGACGCCGCACCCGGTACACGGATCGTGCGGCGACGATGCTCAACGGGACACCGAGCAGCACCGTCAGAGCGAGTACCACCACCATCTCCGACGGCTCGGTCCGTGATCCCCACGCCGTGGGAAAGACCCAGCCGACCGTGTCCTCGAGGACCGTTCCGCCCACCAGCGCCCCGAAAACGGTTCCGATGATCGCCCAGGCGAGTCCGGCGACCTGGCCGGCCAGCTCGTTCACGACGGACGCGACAGCGATGAGCAGCCACCCCGCTGCGCACCACACGAGCACGTGCCTCAGCAGTGCGGCACCGTCCGCGTAGCCCGCAGCGGCGAGTCCGCTCCCGACGAGCGCACTCATCGCGACTACGACGGCGTCCATCACTACGATCAACCGCCATCCGAGTCGTTCCGGCAGGAGCGAACGCGTGGCCACCGCCCGAATGCCCGTACGGAGCTGCGCGATCCATAGGGTGGGTAGGACGGCGCAGCCGAGCGGGAGCGCCACGATCCCGAAGAATTCCGCAGCGTCCTCCGCCGGCCGCCACCGGGCGAGGAGAAGCGTGAGCGCGACCGTCGCAACGCACAGACCGGGCACGAGACCGCCGCGGAGGATCTGGACCAGCGCGCCGCCCGGGCCGTGGAAGCGGGCGGTGACGGCGTTCACCAGGCGCGATCCCTGCCCGCGGTGGGAACGCCCGAGAGTGACTGCGAGCGACCGGTACACCGCCGAGCCGGCGCCGGTGATGATCAGGGCGCCGAGAGCGAGCGAGGCGATCAGTGGCAGGACACCACTGGGCAGGGACGCCCCGTCGAGCCCGGTACCGTTCGCATGCGTGCCGATGGCGTCGAGCGGGCCTCGCAGTAACCATGCCGGGGGAAACGCCTGCCATCCCGGGGTTTCGACGAACTGCACTCCGATCACGATCATCGCGAGCGCCGTCAGTGCCGTGCCGGCCACCGGCGCGAACAGACTGATCAGCACCAGCAGCGCGACGTACCACGCGTAGACGATCACCGTCGTACCGCCGAACCCGAGCGCCCAGGTGAGGGCCCTGCCGAGGGAGAGCCCCTGCGTGGTCACCGCGGAGAGCGCGAGCCAGACGGTGATCGCCACGATGTGATTGATGCACGTCCACGTGAAGGCCACGGCGAATCTGCCGGAGAAGATCATGCGGCCCGGAACTCCGCGCTGCAGAATCCCGCCCGCGGACTGCCGCGACTCGATACCGCTCATCATGCCGACGGTCAGAGCGGCGAAGCTCGGACCACCCGCGACCACCCACAGATTGAGGTACGCCCGGGCGGAGTCCCAATCGGGGCTGCCGGCGGCGAGCTGAAGGCCACAGGTGACGACGGTGAAGACTGCCGCGCCCAATGCGACGTAGGCCAAGGGGGAACGCCACCAGATCCGGGCCTGCGCACGGAGGTACCCCGGCCAGCAGTAGGCGGTGGGACCGACGGACTCGTGCGGGCGCTGCCGTGTCGCGGGGATCGAGTGGCTCATCGCTCGACCGCCGGCGCGCTCGACATCGCGAAGTACGCGCGTTCGATGTCGCCATCGGGCGCGAAATCCGCGAGACGCCCCTCGAACCGTGTTCGCCCCGAGACGATGCACCCGATGTCGTCCGCCGTCTCCGCAACCTCGCCGAGCAGGTGACTGCTGAACAGCACCGCCCGTCCGCTCGCCGCGTACGACCGCATCAGCTCGCGCATGAAGCGGATCCCGGCGGGGTCGAGACCGTTCTGCGGCTCGTCGAGGATCAGCAGGTCGGGATCGCCGAGGAGCGCGATCGCAGTGGCGAGCCTGCTCTTCATCCCGGTCGAGTAGCCGCCCGCGCGACGATCCGCCGCGTCCGCGATGCCCACCCGGTGCAGTACGTCATCGACGTGGGGCGATCCCAGTCCGAGGAGATCGGCGTGGACACGGACGTTCTGCCGGCCCGAGAGGTGCGGGTAGAAGGCGGGCCCGTTGATCGACGCCCCGACTCTGCGCAGCGCGGTGCGTGTCCATGCCTCGCCGAACAGAGTCATCGTTCCCGCAGTGGGAGTGAGTAGTCCGGTGATCATCGACAACGTCGTCGACTTGCCCGCACCGTTCGGGCCCAGCAACCCGTACACGTGGCCCGGGCGCACGACCATCGACACGTCCAGGACTCCGGTGCCGTGGCCGAACGTCTTGCTGACGGAATCCAGGATCAGGCTGGGCGCAGAGGATCGCATACGGCCAGTCTCCCCAATCGTCGCCGCCCGGACATCCCCCTGTGGGGGGATTCGGCGGGGAGCCCACCGCACATTCGCACATCGCATCAATGGAATTCCCCCTCAGGGAGGATGTCTCACTCCGCCCTCGCACCGTTGACTACGAGACGAAGGCCGGATCCCCCGGCCGAAGACAGGAGGAAGTCATGAAGCCGAACGTGGTGGGGTGGGTCGCCGCCTGGGTCGCCGCCCTGGGATCACTGATCACTCCGACGCTGTGGCTGGTCGACAAGCTCACGCGCACCATTCCCCCGGGCGAGCTCGCCGACGCGAGGCGCAATGTCGGGCCCGAGCTGACGGCCGAGACACTGCGGTCGAATCAGGTCACTGTGTCCGTCGCGATCCTCGCGGGCTACATCGTCCTCGCCGGCGCGTTCCTGGTGGCGGGCTACTTCGCGGCGCGGGGAGGCGCGATCAGCGCCGTTGTGATGGTGATCTGCTGCGCCATCGGAGTCGTGATGTGGTCGGGGTCGGCGATCGACGGGACCGCGGGATGGGCGCTGCGCGGAGTCATCACCGTTGCCGGCATCCTGGCGACGGTCCTCCTGATCGCCGATGGGCGCCGTCGTCGTACCGAGTTCTACGAGCGCCGGGCGATGGCCGCTGCGTAGTGGGCGCCCCGGACAGCCGAGAAGCGGGGCGGGGAGTCATCCCCGCCCCGCTTCCGGGCATCCGCACTACTTGGTGATGGTGCAGCCGTTCGTCGGGTCGCAGTTCTGGGTGAAGCAGCCCAGCGCGCCGGTGGGGCAGCCGGGGGTGCAGAGGGACTTGCTGGTGATCTGCGGCTGGACCGAGCCAGCGGTGCGGACGGCGCGGGCGTCGAGATCGAAGTCAGACATGGATAACTCCCTTTCGTGACAGCTTCTGCGGATCTAGCGAATGCTCAGGTCGCGGGTCTACAACCTTCGCCGCCTCCGACTGTGGCAGCTGGCGATCATGTGCCGATCACACGCGGATCCCAACCTCTTCCGACCAAGTCACGCTCGTGCTCCTACGCGCCTGGCGTGAGTTAACTTCGTTGTGCCGCAGGTGTGCTGCGGCAATCGAGCGAAAGGACCCGTGATGGCAGAACTGACTGTGAACGATCGCTTTTTCGACCTCGATGTCCGCGAGACGATCCGGATGCCGTTCCACGAACCCCGCCTGGTGCAGCACGGGCGGACCATCCCCACCTTCTTCACGGAGTGCGGCCCCGCCGGCGGATGCATGACACGGGGCACCTGCCCCTAATTCCCCGGTGTCACAAGCGTTTCAGATCGCCCATCGCTCGGCACGCTCCCACCTCGACCGGGTAGGCCGTCTGTATGTGGACGGGGGGTGGGATGATCGACTGATCTCCACACCGTGGAGTTTGAATTCCGGTCATCCCGCCCTGCTCGTCATCGGGGCATCCGCCGCCGGATGGGACCGAAACACCGCCCTCTGGCGGGCTGTGATCCGTAAAGCATCGGCCGCCATCGTCGAGACCGCCGATCTCGGATCAGCCTCTGGGATCGGCGCTCTCGACGGGGCGGGGGCGGCGTTGTACGCGATCGAGTTCGCCACAACGACGACGAACACCGACCTGGTTCCCGGTGCCAGATCCACCCTCGCGCACATGATCGGCCGCGGAATCGACGTGGGGGTCGATGCCTGGCGGAATGCGGCCTCGTTCGCGGATCTTCCCGGGAGTTCGTGGGATTACACGACCGGCTTGATCGGTGCAGTCACGTGTGCGCGCACCCGGACCTCGTCACGGGCTGTCGCTTCCATCCAGGAACCCGCCGACCGCGCCGTCGCGGCGCTTGTCGATTCGATTCTCGCCGAGGATGATCCGGCACATGCACTCGTTGATACTTGTCGACGGCGTCGAGACACAGGGTTGGGCCTCGTGCACGGCGTCGCTGGACTGTTGAACCTCCTGGGACAAGAGGCTGATTCATCGGGGCTTCGCCGGGATGCGCTCGCCGCCCTGTCCCTCGCTACACAGCTGCGACGAGCCCTGGACGACGGGAACGAGAACGTCGGCTACTACGCCGGTGCGCAGGCCTGGTGTCGAGGAGACCTTGGCGTGCGGATCGCGTTGCAGAACTCCCGGCTGCTCCGGAGCCGGTTCGATGGCCTCCTGCGAACACTTTCGCCTGACCAGTCGCCACCGGAGACTCCATCACTAAACTCACTCTCGGTATGCCATGGCATGACGGGGGTGCTCGCCGTGGAATCGGCATTCGCAGCCAGGCGACAGATCAGGCAGCCCATCTCGCCCGAGTGGTGGGGACGACACGCGGACTCGTACGAGCTCCTGACCGGTCTGTCGGGCGCCGCACTCACTCTGCTTCGCGGTCCCGGCCGCGCACCCAACCCATTGGAATTCATGCGTTGCTCATACGACGTCGATCGATCCACCGTTCACCCGCGCTTTCCCTGCTGATCACGTTGCACTCCTACATTGGCGAGGATTCAGCCTCAGCCAGCACCATCAGCCCAGCTCAGCCCCAGGGAGACCTCATGCGCCTGCCCAACCTGCGCCTGCTCACCGATCACGACGGTAAGTCGGCCCGCTCGCACACGACCTGCAAGTACAAGTGCGGTAACCAGTGCTTCCGCGAGCACGACAACCAGTCGGACAACGAGTACTTCGGCGACATCACGCGGCGCACCGTGCTCCGCGGCGCCGGCGTGGCGGCGCTGGGCGCGGGCGCGGTCACCGTCCTCGCGGCCTGCGGCGACAACGGTTCCAGCGGCGCCGGGGCCTCGTCGAGCGCGGCGGCCGGGAACGGCCCGCCGGCGGAGAACGTGAACGCCCCCGGCCTCAACTTCACCGCCATCACCCCGAACAAGGCGGACGCCGTGACCGTGCCCGAGGGCTACGAGCAGGCCGTCGTGATCCGCTGGGGCGATCCGGTACTGCCGGGCGCGCCGCAGTTCGACTTCGACAACCAGACCCCCGAGGCGCAGGCGCAGCAGTTCGGCTTCAACAACGACTTCACGGATCTCATCCCCGTGGACGGGAAGCCGGACACCTTCCTCATGGTGTGCAACCAGGAGTACACGACCGGCACCGCGATGTTCAAGGGCTACAAGGAGGGTGATCCGACCGAGAACCAGGTGCGGGTCGAGATGGCCGCCCACGGCATCACCGTGGTCGAGGTCAAGGGCGAGCCGGGCTCGGGCAAGCTGACTCCCGTTCTGGGCGAGTACAACCGGCGCATCACCGCGTCGACGGAGTTCGAGCTGCGCGGGCCCGCCGCCGGCACCTTCTTCACGAAGACCACCGCGGACCCCACCGGCACCCGCGTCCTGGGGACCATCGCGAACTGCTCGGGCGGCATCACGCCGTGGGGCACCATGATCTCCGGCGAGGAGAACTACACCAATTACTTCTCGGGCGCCGAGACGCCGCCGCTGGACGGCCTCAAGGAGGGCTGGAAGCGCTACGGCGTCGGCAAGGACGAGGACGCCCACCACTGGATGAAGTTCGAGGACCGGTTCGATCTGTCCAAGGAGCCCAACGAGATCAACCGGTTCGGCTACCTCGTCGAGGTCAATCCGCACGACCCGAAGTCGACGCCGATCAAGCACTCGGCGCTGGGTCGCATGAAGCGCGAGGGCGGCAACATCTACGTCACGCCCGCGGGCGACGTGGTCACCTACTGCGGCGACGACTCGAAGTTCGAGTACATCTACAAGTTCGTCAGCTCGCGGAAGATCCAGCCCGGCAAGGGCGCCGCCGCGATGGAGTCGAACATGCGGATCCTCGACGAGGGCACGCTGTACGTCGCGAAGTTCGACGGCCAGAAGGTCGAGAACGGGAAGGTCCCCGAGGGCGGCTACAAGGGCACCGGGACCTGGATCCCCCTGCTCACCACGAAGGCCGACGGCAGCGCCGAGTCGCACGTCGAGGGCATGCCGGCCGAGAACGTCGCCCTGTGGACCCGCGTCGCGGGTGACAAGGTGGGCGCCACCAAGATGGACCGCCCCGAGGACATCGAGCCGAACCCGAGGACCGGCAAGATCTACTGCGCGCTGACCAACAACAGCGACCGCGGCGTCAAGGAGGGCCAGCCGGGCATCGACACGCCCAACCCGCGCGTGAAGAACAAGAGCGGCCAGCTGCTCGAGATCACCGACAACCACACGGGCACCGAATTCTCCTGGGACCTGCTGCTGGTGTGCGGCGATCCGGCCGCCGCCGATACCTACTACGGCGGCTTCGACAAGACCAAGGTCTCGCGGATCAGCTGCCCCGACAACGTCACCTTCGATTCGCACGGCAATCTGTGGATCTCCACGGACGGCACCAACAGCACCTTCGACAGCAACGACGGCCTGTTCGGCGTCGTCCTGGAGGGCAAGGACCGCGGCCTGACCAAGCAGTTCCTCACGGTGCCCTTCGGCGCCGAGACCTGCGGCCCCGTCGTGCGCGACAACCGCGTGCTCGTCGCCGTGCAGCACCCGGGCGAGACCGACGACGCCACCGCCGACAAGCCCACCTCGCACTGGCCCGACGGCGGCTCCAGCCAGCCCCGCCCCTCGGTGGTCGCGGTGTGGAAGAAGTCGGGGAACATCGGGTCGTAACCCCCCGTTCCTCCGGTCCGACGGTGCCGGGCTCGCCCGTGGGCGCGCCCGGCACCGTCGTTCCTACCCTTAGTATCGAGGCCATGACCCCCGCGTCCGAAGCATCCGACGCCCCGTCGGCCCCGGCACCCGACGCCGCGATCGACGACCTGGCCGCGCGCCTGCGCTCGCCCCTGCTGCAGCTGCACTTCCTGGTGCGGCGCAACACGCCGGGACCCGATCTCACGCCCGCGCAGCAGGCCGCGCTGCAGAGCCTGTTGCACCTGGGCCCCGTTCGCATGGGTGAGCTCGCCCGCTACCTGCGGATCCGCCTGCCCTCCGCGACCAGCGCGGTCGACGGGCTGGAACGGCTCGGGCTCGCCGAGCGCAGCCCCGATCCCGACGACGGCCGCGCCGTCGTCGTGCAGCTGTCCGAGCACGGCCGCCAACTGACCTCCGAGCTGGTGGCGGCGCGGAACGCGCTGCTGGCTCGTCACCTCGGCGAACTGACCGAGGAGGACCGCGTCAATCTCGACCGCGCGATTCCCGCGCTGCACAAGCTCATGGACCGGTACCGGGACGAGCTCTGAGGAATCAGTCACACGGGCTTGCCTTTCGCACGACGAAATAGTTAGGATTTCGTAGTATTGAAAGGAGCTGCGATGACGACCACCGCCGACCGAGCCACGAACGCTCACGCCCACCCCAGCCTGCGCGAGACCCTCTCCCATCAGCCCAAGGCGGTGTGGGTCACCGCGTTCGCCGCCGTGATCGCGTTCATGGGGATCGGCCTCGTCGACCCCATCCTGGTCTCGATCGCGGAGTCACTGCACGCGACGCCCAGCCAGACCACGCTGCTGTTCTCGTCGTACCTGGGCGTGCAGGTCATCGCGATGCTCTTCATCGGCTGGTTCACCTCGATGTTCGGTGCCAAGCGCACCGTCATCGCCGGTCTGCTGCTCATCGTCATCGCGGCCGCCGCCTGCGCCCTCGCGAACTCGATCGGCCTACTGGTCGCCTGGCGCGCGGTGTGGGGCCTCGGCAACGCGCTGTTCATCGCGACCGCGCTCGCCGTGATCGTCGCGGCCGCCACCGGCGGCCAGCAGGGCGCCATCCTGCTCTACGAGGCCGCGCTGGGCCTCGGCCTGGCCGTCGGCCCGCTGCTGGGTGCCGTCCTCGGCGGCGTCTCGTGGCGCGGCCCGTTCGCCGGCACCGCGATCCTCATGCTCATCGGCGCGATCCTGTGCGCCACCATGCTGCGCTCCGACGCCGCCGAGGCGAAGGAGAAGCGGCAGCGCGAGGGCACCGTCTCCCCGCTCGCTCCCCTGCGCGCCCTGCGCCAGCGCGGCCTGTTCCTCACCGGCCTGGGTTCCGCCTTCTACACCGCGGCCTTCTTCACCATCCTCGCGTGGTCGCCGTTCGTATTGCATCGCAGCGCGTACTTCGTGGGTGCCGTCTTCGTCGGCTGGGGTCTGCTGGTCGCGGTGAGCGGCGTGTGGCTGGCACCGAAGGTCGCCGCCGCGGTCGGCGAGCGGGCGGGCTGCATCGCCGCCGTCATCGTGTACGGCGCCCTCCTGGTGGTCGCCGCGATCGGCCACGAGAACGTCGCCGTGGTGGTGGCGGTCGTGGTGCTCTCCGGCATCCCGTCGGGCGTGCTGAACACCCTGTTCACCGGCACCGCGATGTCGATCGCCGACGCGCCGCGCCCCGTCGCCAGCGCCGGCTACAACTTCCTCCGCTGGGCCGGCGGCGCGCTGGCCGCGACCCTCGTCGCGCACTTCGCCACGTGGTTCGGCAGCCCCGCCGCCCCGTTCTACATCGGCGCGATCGCGTGCGTCGTCGCCGCGCTCATCCTGACGCAGGTGCGCGGCCGGGGCGCCGACGCCCACGAGGTGCCGGCCGAGGCCGCCCTCGTCGGCGACGCGGAGTTCTGAGCCTCTTCGATGTGCGAAAGCCCCGGCGGATCCCCAGGATTCGACCGGGGCTTCGCGCGTCGCCGCCCGTCCTTCGGTACCGTGGGCCCATGACCGTCGACGCCCGTCCCCTCGCCCTCGTCACCGGCGCCTCGCGCGGGCTCGGCGCTCACATCGCGCGGGGCCTCGCCGGCTCGCACCGCCTCCTGCTGGGCGGGCGCCCCTCCCCCGCACTCGACGCCCTGGTCTCCGAGTTCGACGGTGCCGCAGCCTTTCCGGCCGATGTCACCGATCACCCAGCGGTCCGGGAGCTGGCCGCGCCGATCGACCGGCTCGACGTGCTCGTGCACAACGCCGGCGTCGGCCGGATCGGCTCCATCGAGGACACGCCGGCGGCGGACTGGCGGGAGATGTTCGAGGTCAATCTCCTCGCCGTCGTCGAGCTGACCCGGGCGCTGCTGCCCGCGCTGCGCGCCGCGGGCGGCCACGTGGTGCTGCTCAACTCGGGCGCCGGCAAGCGCGCGAACCCCGGATGGTCGGCGTACGCGGCGAGCAAGTTCGGGCTCACCGCGTTCGCCGAGGCGCTGCGCGCCGAGGAGCCCGCGCTCCGCGTGACCAGCGTCTTCCCCGGGCGGATCGACACCGAGATGCAGCAGGGGATCTTCGCCGCCGAGGGGCGCGAGTACGCCACCGAGGGTCTGCTGCGCCCGGAGACGGTGGCGCGGGCCGTGGTCCAGGCGATCACGACCCCGGGGGACGCGCATCCCACCGAGATCGTGCTGCGGCCGCGCTGATCAGCGGACCAGGTACCGCCCCGTGCACACCCGGGTCCAGTTGTCGTGCCACGGGACCGGACCGGGACCGTCGGCGACGTGCACCAGCACGCGGAACTCGACGTCCCCGGGCCCCGTGGCCGCCCGGAAGAAGGCCGCGTTGACGCCCTCGCCCGCGACGTGCCCCGTCGCACCCGTCCGCAGATTCCGCCAGTCCAGGGTGCCGGTCGCCCGGAAGGTGATCCCGGCCCAGAGCGGGCCGAAGTCCGCCCTGCCCGTGACGCCGACGCGGCCCGGGCCGTCGGGCGTGATCGTGGAGATGAGCCCGGGAACCCCGCAGAGGTTGTCGGGCGTCGGCCCCGGACCGGGGGCGGCCCCGGCGACGCCGGCCCCGGTCGCCACGACTCCCGCGGCGAGGGCGGTCACCGCGGCACCTCGCGCGAGCGCCCTGACGGTGGTGTGGTGCATGAGAACTCCTCGGGTGTGTGATCGGATCGGTCCCCCACCCGTGGCTTCAGTGCGACCGCGCTGCCGTATCGCTGACGGTAGAACCGCACGCCCGCGAACGCAACGATCCGGGGTTGTCGATGCCGGGACGATCGGCATAGGGTCGAACGCGTGAGCAGCGAGTTGTGGGCCGGCGTCGACGACTACCTCGAGCGGACGGTGGCCGTCGATGCGGCCGAGTTCGAACCGATCCGCGCGGCCCAGGCCGAGGGCGGCCTGCCGGACATCGCCGTCTCCGCCACCCAGGGCAAGTTCCTCTACCTGCTGGCGTCGATCTCGGGCGCCCGGCGGATCCTGGAGATCGGCACCCTGGGTGGCTACAGCACCGCGTGGCTCGCGCGCGCGGCCGGCCCCGAGGGCTCCGTCGTGACGCTGGAGTTCTCGCCCGAGCACGCCGCGGTCGCCCGCGCCAGCCTGGACGCCGCCGGCCTCGGCGAGCGCGTCGAGATCAAGGTCGGGGCCGCACTCGACAGCCTGCCCTTCCTCGACGGCCCCTTCGGCCTCGTCTTCATCGACGCCGACAAGGCCAACAACCGCGCGTACCTGGATTGGGCGCTGCGTCTGAGTGCCCCGGGCACCGTCATCGTCCTGGACAACGTGGTGCGCCGCCTGCACGACGAGGGCCCCGACGCCGACGGCATCCGCGGCGCCCTGGAGCGCCTCGGCTCCGACCCGCGGCTGGACGCCACCGCGCTGCAGACCGTCGGCATCAAGGGCTGGGACGGCCTGGCGATCGCGGTCGTCCGCTGATCAGGTCCCGTACGCGGGCAACGTGATCGGCGACTTGTAGAGCGAGTTCACGCGCTCCCCCGCCAGCCACTTCTGCAGCCGTGCGGCCTCGGCGTCGAGGGCCTGCCGCGCCGCCCGGGGCGTCCCCTTCGGCAGCACCGGGACGACGGTGCCGTCCTCGTCCTGCGTGTACGCCCCGATGATGCGACCGTCCCACCAGGCCGTGGTCCCGGCGTTACCGGCGGCGTCGTAGATCGCCGACGCGAAGGCGGGGTCGAGGTAGAACGCGCGCTCCTTCCACCCCATCGGCGTGGGGTCGAGCGCGGGCAGGAGTGCCGCCCACGGCTCCACGGGCGCGACGGGATCCACGTCGTCCGGGAGCACCCAGCCGGTGCCGCCCCGCTCCAGTCGCACTTGGACGGCGGCGATCTCGGCGAGGGCCGCGCGGATGGCCGTTTTGGTGGCGCCGAACCACCAGACCACGTCGGTCTCCGTGACCGGCCCGAAGGCGCGCAGGTACTCGCGCACCAGTACCGCGTACGCCTCTCCCGGACCGGTGCGCTCGGCGGGCGCGCCGAGCCACTCGTCGGCGCGGGCCCACAGGTTGCGGTTCACCCGCCAGTGACTCTCGTTGTGGGCGCGCACCAGATCACCCCTCGCGCCGAGCCAGGTGAGAACCCTGGGCGCCAGGTGCATCTCACCGCCGTACTTCTTGCCCTCGGCCATCATCACCTTGCCGTCGAGCTCGGGGAGCCGCTCACGGAGCCGGACGGCACTGAGCTCGCAGCCGCGGAGCGCGTCGAGGACCGCCGATCGCGCCTGCGCGAGCCATGCCTCGCCGTCGTCGGCGACGCCGCCGCGGACGGCGTCCTTGGCGATCTTCGCATGCTCCTGGGCGGCAACACGTTCCGACGGTCCGCTCAACGCCGCACCGTGCAGTGCACGCGGGAAGACGAACATGGTGCGGCGCATGGCGAGCTGCTTGACGAGCGACCGCTGCTCCCACAGCTCGCGCTCGTACTCGTCGCGGGCGAAGGAGTGCATCCGTGCGTGCACCGACAGGTACGGGGTCGCCGGTTCCGTGGCGTGCAGCACGCCGACGGCTCGCACGGCGTCGAGCACGGAATCGGTGCGGTGCTCCGGCGCGAGGGCGTGGCGGCGCGCCATGCGGGCGCGACGTTCCGCATCGTCGATCAGGCGCATCCGGCGCTCCCCTCATCCGAGGACTCCAGGCTAAGGCATCGTCACCCCATCGGAAACATGTTCGAGACCGTTGCCATCTCTCGTACACGAGCGTAGGATTGCAGTAACGAAGGGAGGCGGCTCGTGATCGATTCCGGCACCGCGGCTGACTATCTCGATGCGCTCGCCTCCTTCGAACAGGCCGCCGACCGCTTGGCGTCGATGAACCCCGTCATGCTCTCCTCGCAAGAGGTCCTCGACGGCCTCCGGCGCCTCGAGCGCGCCGCGCGCACCGTCCCCAGCAGCCAGCACTGGCTCACCGAGGTGGCCATCGAGCAGGACCTGCCCGCCCAGCTCGGCTACACCGGCGCCAAGGAGCTCCTGATCGATCAGCTCCACCTCGCCGGGGTGGAGGCGCGCGATCGGATCCGTGGTGCCCGCTCCCGCGCGCCGCGGCAGGAGCGCGGGTACTCCCCCGACCCGCGCCTACCGCTCGTCACCGCCGCCCAGCGCGCGGGCACGCTGTCCGAGCGGCACGCCCTGGCGATCGAGAAGGCCTTCGACGCCTGCTCCCCCAAGCTCTCCCATCCCGACCTGCACGATCTGGAGGACATGCTGGTCGCCGCCGCGGAGGGCGGATGCACCCCGGAGGACATCGCGACGCTCGGCCGGCGCGCGTACGAGCTCCTCGATCCCGACGGTGCCGAACCCTCCGCCGAGAGCATCGCCCGCAAGCGCGACCTGACGGTCGGGAAACAATGCGACGACCTCATGTCCGCGCTCGGCGGGGTGCTCTCGCCGGAGGCCCGCGCGCTGCTCGACACGGTGCTGGAGAAGCTCGCCCGGCCCGGTGTGAACAACCCGGAGGACGCGAACGATCCCGTCGATGTGGATGACGCCGATGCCGTTGCGGCGGCGGCGAAGCGGGACAAACGCACGGCGGCGCAGCGCAACCACGACGCCTTGGTCTCGGCCCTGCGCGCAGCGATCGCCTCTGGCCTGCTCGGGCAGCATCGAGGTCTTCCCTGTGTTCCGATCATCACGCTCGGCATCGATCAGCTCGAGTCCGAGACCGGCATCGCGACCACCGCCACGGGCGGGCGACTCCCCGTCGAGGATGCGCTGCGCATGATGGGCGCCAACCCCAAGTACGTGCTCCTGCTGGATCTCGCGTCGCGCCCGCTGTTCCTGGGCCGGGAGAAGCGCCTCGCGTCCGCGGACCAGCGGATCGCGCTGTACGGCTCCGAGAAGGGCTGCAGCGCACCGCGCTGCGACGCCCCGGCCACGCGCTGCCAGGTGCATCACGTGACCGAGTGGCGGGACGGCGGCGCCACCGACGTCACCGTGCTGACCCTCGCCTGCGACGCGCACCACGGCAAGGTCGTCCCCAGCGGTGACGACGTGCGACGCGGCTTCGAGACGATCGTGCTGCCCGAGGGCGACGAGTACCCCGGCCGCACCGGGTGGCGCCGCACCGGGGACCCCGCCGGTGCGTACCGCGTGAACCACACGCACCATGCGCAGGAGCTGTACCGGCTGGCGCAGGAGCACCACCGGCAGCGGCACCAGCAGTACGCCGACGCCTGGCGCGCCCAGGACGAGCGCGCCCTCTACCGGGACTTCGTGGGCACCATCCACGACGACATCGCCGCGATGCTGGACGGGCCGCACGGTCCACCGCTGCTGGAGTCCTTACTCTCCGAACACGATGCCGACAACCATTGGCGCGAGGATCCGCCGTGGCCCGCGCACGAGGCGCTGGATCGGCTGCGCGCCGCAGCGTGACGCGGCGGACCATCCGTGCTCGGTCGCTCCTCGGGAGCCGACGACTACCGGCTATGGAGTCAGCCCGCCGAGATTGCGTGCCAGGCGCCCCCGGCCGGGGCCGGTCAGTTCGTCGAGCACGACGGTGCGCCCGCCCATCGCGAGCAGCAGGGCCTCCGCGGTGCCGCGGACCTCGGGGCCGCGGCCGAAGGACCAGTCGAGGTCGTCGGCGACGAGCCGCACTCCCCTGCCCCGGACGGCACCGCGCACCGGCGGCGCCCACAGCGCGAAGTTCAGCGCCGGCCGGATCCGCTCCGCGGGAATGGTGCGCAGCAGGCGCAGGGGCCGGCGGATGTCCTGCTGGTGGATCATGCCGTCCAGCAGCGAGATGCGGCAGCCGAAACCCGCGGTGAGCCCGGCGGGGCGAATGTGCTCGCGCAGGGCCTCGACCACGTCCGACGTGGTCATCCCCGACAGCTCTGCCAGTCGCGCATCGTTCGAGTCACTCCCCGGGCTCGCCCGGCCGGTCACCATGCGCTGCACCGTCTCCCGGCCCGTCAGCAGGTCGTAGCCGATGTGGTGCAGCACCACCTCCCGGACACTCCACCCGTCACACAGGCTGGGTGCACTCCACTGCTCCGCGGTGAACCCCTCCACCAGCTCCAGCAGGCTGCGCCGCTCCTCGGTCGCCAGGTCGGCCACGGATCCGATCACGGTTTCACTCCTCCTCGGCGTGCCACAGGTCGTCGTCCCGATCCTTGACGAAGATTCGGCCGCGCGGTTCCACTTCGACGACATCCGTGAGCCAGTAGGTGTCGCCCGGCGCCCAGCCCGCGATCACCGAGTGCACCCCCGGCTCCACCTCGATCGCCGTACCGCTGGCCGCGAGGTACGCACCCACCTGCAGATGCACCGCGTCGTACTCGCGCGAGACGGCTTCCCAGTCCGGCATCACCCACCGGGTGTCGGCGAGCCCGGTGGTGCGATACCAGTCGTGATGCCTCGAGGCGGTCACCTCCAGCGGGTGCTCACGGCAGAGGTCGGCCCACACTGCGGCCGAGTCGATCTCGAGGACCCGCCCCGACCCCATCACCCGATGAACGCTCGCGCGAGTCTCACCGAAGCCGTCCTCCACGAGATACAGGCCCGTGGGCACGCCGACCTGCTCAGAACACGTCTGTATCAGCTGGTATGGCGGACAGGACCACCAGATCGCACTGTAGTTCGCACGCGGATCACTCGGGCGCTCCACTACCGCGCGTTGTTCTTCGGATCTCGTGTTCTCGGCCCACGTCAGCAGGACCGACCGCGCCGGGGGCTGACCTCTATCGCGCCAACCTTCCATGCGTACCTGGAACTGTTCCGGCGCGATCGTGTCCGTCCACCACCCCGCGGCCGGCGAGACGGCGACGAGCTGTGCGAGACGGTCGATCTCCGGCGCGATCTCCGGCCGCGACGCGAGCACCTCTGTCCCTTCGGGCTCCTGCCAGTACCTCGCCATGTTCACCGCGTTCTCCAGCGCAAGGTGCACGAAGTGTTCGTCGACGGCCTCCACCGCCGCCAGGGCCGACCGCAACACGTCCACCGCGGCATCGACATGCAGCGGCGAGGCGTCGCCGTCGCCCACGTGGAGCCGCACCGTCGGCGCCGGATCGAACACGAACCGCAGATCGAACTCCGCGCGGATCACGTCCTGGTCGGTGAAGCTCACCGCGTCCAGGCACACCCGCCGCCCCCGAGGCCCGGTCATGAGCTGCTCAGCGAGGGAACTCATGACCGGACTGCCCTGCTACGGAACGATGTTGACGAGCTTGCCGGAGACGACGATGACCTTCCGCGGCGCACCGTCGAGCAGCTCGGCGATCTTCGGATCCGCCAGCGCGGCGGCTTCGAGGGCCTCGTCGGAGGCGTCGGCGCCCACGGTGATCCGCGACCGGACCTTGCCCTTCACCTGCACCGGGATCTCGACGGTGTCCTGCACCAGCCACTGCCCCTCGGCGACGGGGAACGGCCCGTGCGCGAGCGACTCGGTGTGGCCCAGCCTGTTCCACAGCTCCTCGGCGATGTGCGGCGCGACGGGCGCCAGCATCAGCACCAGCGGCTCGGCGAGCACGCGCGGCGCACCGCCGGGGTAGGCCTTGGTGAGGTGATTGGTCAGCTCGATCAGCTTGGCGATGGCGGTGTTGTCCCGCATCTCCGCGTAGTCCTCGCGGACGCCGGCGATCGTCTTGTGCAACACCCGCATCGACTCGTCGGACGGGGTCTCGTCGGTGACCCGCACGGCGCCGGTCTCCTCGTCGATCACGGCACGCCAGGCGCGTTGCAGGAAGCGCTGCGCACCGACGACGTCCTTCGTCGCCCACGCGCGGTCCTGATCCAATGGGCCCATGGACATCTCGTAGACGCGCAGGGTATCGGCGCCGTAGTCACGGGCGATGTCGTCGGGAGCCACGGAGTTCTTCAGCGACTTGCCCATCTTGCCGTACTCGCGGTTCACCTCCTGCTCGCCGAGGAAGAACCTCCCATCGCGCTCCACCACGTCCTCGGCGGGCACGTAGACGCCGCGGGAGTCGGTGTACGCGTAGGCCTGGATCATGCCCTGGTTGAACAGCTTCCGGTAGGGCTCGCGCGAGGTCACGTAGCCCAGGTCGAAGAGCACCTTGTGCCAGAAGCGCGCGTACAGCAGGTGCAGTACGGCGTGCTCGACGCCGCCCACGTACAGGTCCACGCCGCCGGGATCACCCGCGCCGTTGACCTCGGGCCGCGGGCCCATCCAGTACGCCTCGTTCTCCTTGGCGCAGAACGCCTCCGCATTGGTCGGGTCCACGTACCGCAGCTGGTACCAGGAGCTACCGGCCCACTGCGGCATGACGTTCGCGTCCCGCGTGTAGTCCTTGAGGCCGTCGCCCAGGTCCAGCTCGACGTGCAGCCAGTCGGTGGCCTTCGCCAGCGGGGGAGAGGGCTGCGAATCCGAGTCCTCCGGGTCGAAGGCGACGGGCGCGTAATCCTTGACCTCCGGGAGCAGCACGGCCAGCTCAGATTCCGGCAGGGCGTGCGGCGCACCGTCGGCGTCGAAGACGATGGGGAAGGGCTCGCCCCAGTAGCGCTGGCGCGCGAACAGCCAGTCGCGCAGCTTGTACTGCACCGTCCCCCGGCCCGCGCCCGTCTTCTCCAGGTAGGCGATGACGGCGGCCTTCGCCTCGGCCACCCCGAGGCCGTTGATGTCGAGCTCGGCGTTCGCGGAGTTCACCGCGGGGCCCTCACCGATGTAGGCCTCGTCGGCGACGCCGGCGTCGCTGCCGACCACCTCGACGATCGGCAGGCCGAACTTCGTGGCGAACTCGTGATCGCGGACGTCATGGCCGGGGACGGCCATGATGGCACCGGTGCCGTAGCCCATGAGGACGTAATCGCCGATGAACACGGGGATCTCGGTGCCACTCAGCGGATTCACCGCGACCGTCCCGAGGAAGACACCCGTCTTCTCCTTGCCCTCCTGGCGCTCCAGGTCGGACTTCGCGGCGATCGACGCCCGGTAGGCGGCGACCGCCTCGGCGGGCGTGGCCGCACCGCCGGTCCAGCGGTCGTCCGTGCCCGACGGCCAGGCGTCGGCCGTCAGTTCATCGACCAGCGGGTGCTCGGGGGAGAGCACCATGTACGTGGCGCCGAAGAGGGTGTCCGGGCGGGTGGTGAACACCTCGATCCGCTCGCCGGCGGCGGTGAAGGCCACCCGCGCGCCGCGACTGCGGCCGATCCAGTTGCGCTGCATCGACTTGACCTTCTCCGGCCAGTCGAGCACGTCCAGGTCGTCGATCAGGCGGTCCGAGTAGGCGGTGATCCGCATCATCCACTGCCGCAGCTGCTTGCGGTAGACGGGGAAGTTGCCGCGCTCGCTGCGGCCGTCGGCGGTGACCTCCTCGTTGGCGAGCACGGTGCCCAGGCCCGGGCACCAGTTCACCAACGAGTTGCTCTCGTAGACCAGTCGGTGCTCGTCGAGCACGGCGCCGCGCTCCGCGGCCGTCAGGTCCGCCCACTGCCGGCCGTCGTCCAGGGCGCGGGCGCCGGAGGCGAACTCGGCCTCCAGTTCCGCGATGGGCCGCGCGCGGTCCTGGGCGCTGTCGTACCAGGCGTTGTAGATCTGCAGGAAGATCCACTGCGTCCAGTGGTAGAACTCCGGGTCGGTGGTCGAGACGCGGCGTCGCTCGTCGTGGGCCAGACCCAGCGAACCGATCTGCTGCAGGTACCGCTCGATGTTCTTCTCGGTGGTGACCCGCGGGTGCGTACCGGTCTGCACGGCGTACTGCTCGGCGGGGAGCCCGAAGGCGTCGAAGCCCATCGTGTGCAGGACGTTGGCACCGTTCATCCGGTGGTACCGGCCGAAGACGTCCGTCGCGATGAAGCCGAGCGGATGACCGACGTGCAGGCCCGCACCCGACGGGTAGGGGAACATGTCCAGGATGAACAGCTTCTCCGCAGGCAGCTCACCCGCGGCCGCCGCGAGCGGCCCGACGGGGTTCGGGGCGTTGAAGACGCCGCCGGCGCGCCACTGATCGCGCCACCGCTGCTCGATGGCACCCGCGAGCTCGGCCGTGTACCGGTGGGCGGGGCCGGTCGAGGTGGACTGTTCAACGTTCTGCGTCACCCCACCAGCCTAAAACCCCGCAGGTGAGCTAGGCCCGGTCACCCCCGGCCGGCTCCGCCGGGAGCCGCAGCACGATCGAGTCCCCCTCGGCGACGCCCCGCTGCGGCGGGACGGTGAGCATGGCCCGGATCTCGCGCGGGGAGTACGTCCGCGTGTGCGCCGTGAGCGCATCCAGCGTCGACAGCACCGCGCTCGGGCTGATCATGTAACCGAAGGCCGTCATGTACTCGGGCTTCGGGCCCCCGATGATCCCGATCTGGACCGATGGTGCGCCGCGCGGAGGCTCGTACAGGCGGTACACCAGCAGGTCGTGGGGGATCGTGCGGCCGCGCGGCGTCACGACCCCGTCGGGCCCGAAGACGAACCCGCCACGCCTCAGCCACAACACGACCGCGTTCACGATCAGGCACACCCCGAGCAGCGGTCCGAGCACCAGCATCAGCGGCGCGCCCTCCGGGTCGGTCAGCACCGTCGCCACCATCCCGGCGACGACGAGGCCCAGTCCGACCAGCCCGTACGTCGCGATGTGTCGCCACCAGGCGGCCTGCCCCACCAGAACGGCACCGTCGACGACGCGGACCGTCTCCCCGCGCCGGTCCCCGATCTGCGGAACCAGCAGACCGACGCAGACGACGGCGATCCCCAGGAACGCCAGGCCGACGTCCGGCAGGCCCACTACGAGGGCAACCGCGCCGAACCCGCCGAACGCGACCACACCGATCACCGGGCCCGTGATCGCGCGCCACTCGTCCCGGTAGTTCGTCCACTCGAACGCGAAGTCCACCGTGCCGATCCTCCTCGCGCCGGATGCTACCGACAGCCGTCCCACCGCCGCCGGGGCGATTTGCGCGGGTCTCTAGACTGGAAGCCGTGTTCGTGCTGGTTGTGATCCTCGCCCTGGCCGCCGTAGCGGCCGTCGTCGTGGGCGGTGCCGGGCTCGCCGGCCGCCTCCCGGAGAACGGCATGGTGGGGGTCCGCACCGAACAGACCCTGTCCGATCCGCTGCTCTGGCGCACCGCGAACCGCGTGGCCGGTCCCGGCCTGGTGGCCGCCGGCGTCATCTTCGGGGGCGGCGCCCTCATCGGTCTCGCGATGGACGCACCCTGGTCGTACGCGGCCATCGGCGTCGCAGTACTCGCGGGCCTGTTCCTCGCCGGGTTCGGCGCCCTCCAGGGCTCGCGGGCCGCGTCGATCCAGGCGCGGCTGCAGCTGCCCGAGGCGACGTGCTGCAGCGCCGACGACGAGGCACCGTCGGACGACCCGGCAGCGGACTGCGGCGTGACCGGCGGCTGTGGCGCGTGCGCCCTCAAGGGCATGTGCGACCACGAGGCCCGGCCGGCCTGACGGATGCGCGCGCTCCTCGACAAACTCTCCATCGACGGCTTCATCCTCGCGATCTTCGCCGCCGTGGGCGTCGCTGCGCTCTTCCCCGCGGAGGGGCGCGCGGTGCCGGTGGTCGACGGTGCCGTCACCGTCGCGATCGCGATCCTGTTCTTCCTCTACGGTGCGCGGATCCACCCGATGGAGGCCCTCGCCGGCCTCAAGCACTGGCGCCTGCACGTGGTGATCCTGGGCTTCACCTTCGTGGTCTTCCCGATCATCGGTGTGTTGCTGCGGTTCGCGCCGGAGGTGCTGCTGCGGCCCGAACTGTACGCGGGCGTGCTGTTCCTGACGCTCCTGCCGTCCACGGTCCAGTCGTCGATCGCGTTCACGTCGATCGCGGGCGGCAACGTGCCCGGCGCGATCGTCAGCGCCTCGGTCTCCAACCTGCTCGGCGTCTTCGTCACGCCGCTCCTCGTGCTGGCGCTGATGGCCACCACGGGCGAGGTGCAGTTCCACAGCAGCTCGATCATCGACCTGTGCCTGCAGCTGCTGCTGCCCTTCCTGCTCGGCCAGGTGCTGCGGCCGTGGGTGGGGGAGTTCGTGGCGAAGCACGCCGCGGCGCTGAAGTACGTCGACCGCGGCTCCATCGTGCTGGTGGTCTACGCCGCGTTCTCGGCCGGCATGCGCGAGCACATCTGGAGCCAGGTCTCCTGGGTCGGCGTGGTGCAGCTGATCGTGCTGTCGGTCGTCCTCGTGCTGCTCATGCTGTGGCTGACCCGGGCCACCGCGGACCGGCTCGGCTTCGACCGCGCCGACATGATCGCCATCCAGTTCTGCGGCACGAAGAAGTCCATGGCCACCGGCCTACCGATGGCCGCCGTCCTGTTCGCCGGGCAACCCGTCGGACTGCTGGTGCTGCCGCTCATGATCTTCCACCAGATCCAGCTCATGATGTGCGCGTGGCTCGCCGCCAAGTACGGCCGCGAGCTCGAGCCCGTCCCGACCTGAGCCCCCCGGCGCCGCGCCCGCCCGCACAGGGAGCCGCGGCTCCGCGCCGGGTTCGGGCCTGCCGACCGCCCACAGGACGTACAACGCGACGGGCACGATGAGCAGATCGACGATCGGGTCGAGCGCCTCGATCGGATTGCCGTACACGGCGAACGATCGATAGTCGCCGAGCAGCTGGCCGATCGCCGGCAACAGCGCGGCGGCGAGGTACGCCCAGCGTTCGCCCAGCAGCACCATCGCGGCGATCACGGCGTACGCCGCGGCCGAGCCCGCGTGGGCGGCGGCGTCCGCGGCATCGGGGAAGCCCCGCAGACGGGCGAGATGGACGAATGCCGCGAACATCAGGAGCCCGCACAGGACACACCGGCTCGGCACGCACCCGCCCGGTAATCGCTCGCTCACGCCCATGTCGCCGCTCCTCGCCTGGTCGGGCCCGGTCCAACGATATGACAACTCGCGTTGTCCCGCTCGGTGAGCGCACGCGGGGGAGCCGGGGGCACGACAGGGGCACGCGGACGCACCACGAAGCGCCGCCGGCGCGAGGAGGGCGAGCGAGGGTCAGTTGACGGAGACGTCCACCGGATGCGTCGCCAGGAGCGCGGTGGGCAGCCCCTGCCGCCGCAGCACCTTGCCCCAGAGGTCCACCCGCGCGGGGACGAGGACGTCGGTGTGGAGGGACCGGCACGGGATCCAGTCGTCGCGCTCGAGCTCGTCGTCGAGCTGCCCCATGCCCCAGCCGCTGTATCCGGCGAAGACCCGCACCCCGTCGAGCAGCTCGTCCATCATCTCCACATCGGAGTCGAGGTCCACCAGCACCACCCGGCCCGCGACCGGCTGGAGGCCGCGGATGCCGCTCGCATCCACCCCCGCCTTGACCACGCCCAGGCACAGCGCCGCGGACTGGTTCACCGGGCCGCCGACGAAGACCGCCTTCGGCTTGGCCGCCAGCTCGTGCCACTGCGGGAGCACCCCGTGCACCGCGGACTCGCTGGGCCGGTTGAGAACGACGCCCAGGCTGCCCGACTCGTTGTGCTCGATCAGATAGACGACGGTGCGGGAGAACGTCGGCTCGACCAGGTCCGGGGAGGCCACCAGCAGCGTGCCCGAGGACAGCTCGAAGCCCGCATCACCGGACTCGCCGGAGGACGCGTCACCCTGCGTCGGCTCATTCGAACGATCGGGACCCACACCCCCATCATGGCATGTCGACGACCATCGAGGTCCGCCGACGCGGAAGCGCCCGCGCCGATACGCTGTAGCGGTGACGAGCAGCGGAACGGATGCCCCAGCCGCCGCTGCCACACCGGCGTGGCGAACCTTCCGCGACCTGCCGGACCTGCTGCGCCTGCTCGGCGTGCGACTGCTGAGCCAGTACGCGGAGGGTCTGTTCCAGGCCGGGCTCGGCACCGCGATCGTGTTCAACCCCGAGCGCAACGCCACGCCCGCCGCCATCGCCACCGGGCTGGCCGTGCTCCTGCTGCCCTACTCGGTGATCGGCCCCTTCGCCGGTGCACTGCTCGACCGCTGGGACCGGCGCCGCGTCTTCATCGTCGCGAACGTGATCCGCGCCCTGCTCATCGCGGCGTGCGCGGGTGTGCTCGCGTCCGGCGCGGGGGAGGCGGCGATCTTCGTCGTGGCGCTGGCCGTCGGCGGCGCCGGCCGCTTCGTGGCCTCCGGGCTGTCCGCCGCACTGCCCCATGTCGTGGACCGGCCGCAACTCGTCGCGGTCAACTCACTGACCACCACGCTGGGGGCCGGCGCCACCGCGGTCGGCGCCAGCACCGCGGTGGGGCTCCGGGCCGTCTTCGGCTCCGACGATGCGGGCGGCGCCGGCGTGCTCGCCGTCGCCGTCCTCGTCGCGGTGCTCGGCGCGCTGCTGTCGACGCGGTTCCCCGCGGGCGTGCTCGGTCCCGACCACGACGTCTCGGGCAAGCACGAGAAGCCCGCGACCGCGCTCAGCGACGTGGCCGCGGGTCTCGCCCACGGGGCGCTCGCGGCGTGGCGGGCCCCGTCGGTGACCGCGGCCTTGACCGGCATGGGGGCGCACCGCACCGTCTTCGGCTTCAACACGCTGATGCTGCTCCTGCTCACCCGGCACCACTTCACCGACGGCACCCTGGGCCTCGCCGGCTTCGGCTCGGTCGCGGGCGCGACCGCGGTCGGCATGCTCGTCGCCGCCGTGCTCACCCCCTTCGCCGTGGCGCGGTGGGGCAGGCGGAACACCGTCGTCGGCGCGCTGGTCGTGGCGTGCCTCACCCAGCTCACCGTCCTCACGCTGAACTTCGCGGTGCTGGTCGTCGCGGCCGCGGTGCTCGGCCTCGCCGGGCAAGTGGTGAAGCTGTCGGGCGACGCCGCGATGCAGCTGGACGTGCCCGACGAACGGCGCGGCCAGGTCTTCGCCTTCCAGGACGCCCTGTTCAACGTGACGTTCGTGGGCGCGGTCGCCTTCGCCGCGGCGGTGGTGCCCTTCGACGGCGTCTGCCGGCCCCTGGCCGGGTTCGGCGCACTGCTGTACGCGGCCGCCGTCGGTGTCGTCGTCCTGCTCTACCGCCGCACGGGAACCCCGGAGGGCCCTGGCGCGTCCAATTGATATGGGGGACGAACTGATCGAGTACTGGTTCGGCGACGGGGCGGGCCACGTCACCCGCTGGAGCTCGCCCGGCGTCCAGGGCACCGTGCTCCTCGACTTCGACGGGGACGGCCGGATCGACGACGCGATGGTCGACCTCGACGGGGACGGCCGGGTCGATGTCGCAACCCTCGATCTCGACGACGACGGGACCCGGGAGGCCGCGTTCCGCGACGACGGCTCGGGCCGCTGGGCGGAGCCCACGGCGGTGCCGGGCGCAGGGGCGGACCGTCAGCCCGACCGCGCTCCCGACGGGACACCCGGCACCGCGGCCGCGCCCGCGCGGGCGGCACCGTCGACCTGCCCCATCCCGGGCGTCACGGGTGGACGGACCCCCGAGCCCGACAGGCCGGTGCAGGTGAGCCCCGTCCCCGCGGAGCCGGGACAGCCGGCCCGGCAGGCCGTCGCGGACACCGATTCCGACGGTGCGCCCGACGTTCTTCTGTTCGACACCGACGGCGACGGGACCGCGGACGGCGCGACCGATCTGCGACAGTAGCGATCAACTCTTTCACTTCCTGCGTCGGACGGATACGCTGCTCTCATGCGGAACACGATCCTGACCGCCACGGCGATCACCCTCGTCGCCACGTCGCTGACGGTCGCTGCGGGCGCCGCCACAGCCGCTCCCACGCCCTCGCCCGCGCCGAAACCGGCGAACACGGTGGTGGTCGACGTGCGCACCCACGTCTTCCTCACCCGAGAGGCCCCGCCACGGACCACCGTCTACGCCGACGGGCGGATCATCACGAAGGCCGTCGGGTCCCAAGGAGGCCCGGTCGAGCTGCGTGGCAAGCCCGCCGACGTCGCGGACCTGCGCGCGATCACGGAGCAGGTGCTCCGCAATCAACCGCAGTACGACCGGAAGACGCAGATCTTCGACGGCTGGATCGTCTCGGCCAGTGTCCGCACCACGGACGGTGCACTGCTCAAGGCCACCGTCGACAATCCCGATGCGCGCGGCTGGACTGCACTGGGCCGCCTTCCGAGCCGGCTCGACACGCGCATCGCCGCGATCCCGGGGCCGCGGACGCCGTACACCGGCCGCTGAATCAGCCCTGGCGCTCGGCCCACCAGCGCTTCAGCTCGGCCTCGGCCTCGTCGCGGTCGAGGGGGCCGCGGTCCAGGCGCAGCTCCTTGAGGAACTTCCACGCCGCACCGACCTCCGGCCCGGGCTCCAGCCCGAGCAGTTCCATGATCGCGTTGCCGTCGAGATCCGGGCGGACGCGCGCGAGATCCTCCTTGGCGGCGAGGTCGGCGATCCGCCGCTCCAGCCCGTCGTAGGTCGCCTGCAGCCGTGCGGCCCGCCGCTTGTTGCGGGTCGTGCAGTCCGCGCGGACCAGCTTGTGCAGCCGGGGGAGCAGCGGTCCGGCGTCGGTGACGTAGCGGCGGACGGCGGAGTCCGTCCACTGGCCGTCGCCGTAACCGTGGAAGCGCAGGTGCAGGAAGACCAGCTGCGCGACGTCCTCGGTCACGGCCTTCGGGTAGGCCAGCGCCCGCATGCGCTTGCGCACCAGCTTCGCGCCCACGACCTCGTGGTGGTGGAAGGAGACGCCGCCGTTCGGCTCGTGCCGGCGGGTGGCGGGCTTGCCGATGTCGTGCAGCAACGCGGCCCACCGCAGCACGAGGTCGGGGTCGGACTCCTCGAGGTCGATGGCCTGCTGCAGCACGGTCATCGAGTGCCAGAAGACGTCCTTGTGCTGGTGGTGCTCGTCGATCGCGAGCTTCATGCCGGGGATCTCCGGGATCACCCGCTCGGCCAGCCCGGTGTCCACGAGCAGCACGATCCCGTCGACGGGATGCTCGCCCAGGATGAGCTTGTCCAGCTCCGCGCGGACCCGCTCGGCGGTGATCCGGTCGATCTCGGCCGCCATGTCCGTCATGGCCGCCGACACGCGCGGTGCCACGGAGAATCCCAGCTGGGAGACGAAGCGGGCGGCGCGCAGCATCCGCAGCGGGTCGTCGGAGAAGGACTCCTCCGGCGTCGCCGGCGTGTCGATCTCGCCGGCGAGCAGCGCGTCGAGCCCGTTCAGGGGGTCCTGGAAGTCCTCGGCGCCGTCGCGGCCGATCCGCACGGCCATCGCGTTGATGGTGAAGTCGCGGCGCACCAGGTCGTCGTGCAGGTTCTCGCCGAACTTCACGACGGGGTTGCGGGTGACGCGGTCGTACGCCTCCGCGCGGTACGTCGTGATCTCGATCTGCTGGTCGGCGAAGGCCGCGCTGACCGTGCCGAACTCGATGCCGGTGTCCCACATCGCGTCGGCCCAGCCGCGCAGCAGCGCCTGCACCTGCTCGGGCCGGGCGTCGGTGGTGAAGTCCAGGTCGCTCGTCAGGCGGCCGAGCAGCGCGTCGCGCACGGAGCCGCCCACGAGGTACAGCTCGTGACCCGCGTCGGCGAACCGGGCGCCCAGCGGGGCCAGGACGTCGGACAATCCGCGCAGCGAGATGTGCGCCGCCGCCAGCAGGCGGGTCCGGCGTTCGGCACGCGCGTCCGCCGGGCCGGCGGGAGAGCTTTCGGTCACGACCGACCAGTCTACTGCCGGGCGGAAAAAGCGACGGTGGCGTATCGGAGCGCAACCGGCCAGTAGCATCGGGGGGTGACCTCCGCCGAATCCGCCGACTCCCCGGGCCGCCCCCAGCGCCCCGGTCCCGTCGGCGACTCCGCGGGCGGCACCCCCTCCCGGCCGCGGCGCCGACGACGGCGCGGAGGCCGCGGCCGCGGCCGCGGCCAGCTCTCCGCGGTCACCGAGCAACAGCAGAAACCGGAGGGTGACGGCGCACCGTCGCAGCCCGCCCCGGGCGCGAAGCCGGCGCGCAAGCAGGGCACTCCGACCTCGAAAGCCAAGCGCCCCGTGCCCGGCCGGGTCCGGCCCGACCCCCGCATCCGCACCGTCCGCGAGACCTCCGCGGGCGGCCTCGTCGTCGCGGGGCTCGACGGTGCCGACGAGCTGCGGGCCGCCCTCATCGGGCGCGTCGACCGCCGTGGCCGCACCCTGTGGTCGCTGCCGAAGGGGCACATCGAGACGGGGGAGACCGCCGAGCTGACCGCCATCCGTGAGGTGGCGGAGGAGACGGGCCTCACCGGCTCCGTGCTGGCCCCGATCGGCAAGATCGATTACTGGTTCGCCGTCGAAGGTCGCCGCGTGCACAAGACGGTGCACCACTTCCTGCTGTCGTGGCAGAGCGGCGACCTCTCGACCGAGGACTACGAGGTCTCCGAGGTGGCGTGGGTTCCGCTGGCCGAGCTCGCGACCCGGCTGACCTACTCCGACGAGCGCAAACTGGTCGCGACCGCGCGCACCGTCATCGAGGACCTGACCGCCGACCCGGACGAGTTGGCGGCACGGCTGGCGGCGGAGCCGCGCACCGAGCCCACGGCGTACGAGCGCGCCGCGGCCGAGCGCAACGCCGTCCGCAACGATCCACCCAAGCCGCGCCGGCGGCGGGGTGGCCGGCGCTCGCGCGGTCGCCGCGGCGGTGGTGGCGGCGGGAGCGGTCAGACGTGACCCGGTCGGCCCGCCTGCTGTGCGTGCTGACGCTCCTGATCGCGATGACCGGCCTGCCCGCGCCCAGCGGGGCCGGCCTTCCGGACGCGCAGTTCGTGCGGATCAACGTCGACGAGGTCACCTCGCGGGTCACCGACACCTCCCCGAACGAGGTGGTGGTGCGCGGCACCGTCGAGAACTTCGGCGACCGCGACGTGAGCGATCTCGACCTGCGGATCCAGCGCGCGCCGGCGGTCTCGACGTCCGCGCAGCTGCGCTCCGACCTCGTCGCCGACAACAACGTCTACGACACGCTGGGCCGGTTCGAACCGGTCTCCAAGGTGCTCAAACCCGGGCAGCGGACCACGTTCGACGTGACCATCCCCGTCCGGCCCTCGCCCACCACGCGCGGGCCCACGCTCGGCATCGACCGGCCCGGCGTCTACCCGCTGCTGCTCAACCTCAACGGCAAGCCCGCGTACGGCGGCACGGCGCGCCTCGACGACTCGCGGACGCTGCTTCCCGTGTTCGCCCTGCCCGACGGGAGCGCCGACACCCCCGGCGCGGTGGACAAGGCCGTCACCACCTCGCCCGCGCAGGTCACCCTCCTGTGGCCGTTGGCCGACAACCCGAAGCTCGCGGGTGGTGTGCCCGGCGGCGGCGACACGCCGGTCCGGCTGGTCGACGACGCGCTGGCGCGGTCCCTCGGCGAGGGCGGCCGGCTCGACGGTCTGCTGTCGGCCTACGAGGACGCCACCCGCGGCCCGGACCCGCGCCGTTCCGCGCTGCGCGCCGGATCGTGCCTGGCCATCGATCCGGACCTGCTCGTCACGGTGCAGGCCATGACCGGGCCCTACCGCGTCTCCCGCAATCCCGGGGACGCGCGCGGCCCCAGCTCCGCGGGGACCGGCAGCGACGAGGCGAGCGCCTGGCTGGACAGGCTCCGGCGCGTGGCCGCCGACTCCTGCGTCGTGGCGCTGCCGTTCGGGCAGGTCGACCTCGAGGCCCTCGGCCGGTCGGCGGAGCCGTCGCTGCAGCGCGCCGCGCTCGACACCCCGTCGGATGTCATCGACTCCATCCTCGGCGTGCAGTCGGTGCGGGGCGTCGCGATCCCCGCGTCCGGCGTGCTGCTGTCCGACGGTGCCCGGCAGCTCCGGGCCTCCGACGTCGCGGCCACCGTCGTGGCCGCGACCGCGGTGAAGGCGCCCGAGCGCGGCGCCGGCACCCCGTCGGGCATCGTGCCCGTGGGGCAGGGCATCGGCGCGGCGGTGTTCGATCCGAGCGTCTCCGCGGCGCTCGCGGCGATGGGCGGGGTCACCGACGGCGCCGAGACCGGCGTCGCGCCGGGCCCGACCGGCAGCGTTCCCAGCTCGTCGACCTTCACGATGTCCGAGGAATCCGCGGTCATGCGCCGGCAGGCGGCCGTCGGCGCCGTGACCGCCGCCGCCCTCGACCCGACGCAGCGCTACGCACCGCCCGACGGCTGGGCCGCGAGTACCGCCGTGGACCCGGTCGCCCGCGTGACCGGCCGGTCCACGCTGATCGTGCCGCCGCAGGTCTGGGCCGCGGGCCCGGACGACGCCCGCGCGGTCCTCGACGCCGTCTCCGCCCAGTTCGGGGCCGGGATCGCCGGCCCGCGCACGTTCCGCGACGTGGTCGCCTCCGCCCAGTCGACGGGGCGCGACCCGGCCCGCAACGCCGCCCCCTGGACGCTGCGCCAGCCGGAGGACACGACCGCCTCGCGCGTCCCGGACCGGATCGTCTCGGCGGCGGCCGCCCACGTGCGGCAGGTGGACCAGCTCGGCGCCTCCCTGCTCCCGCTGCCGAAGACACCGCTCACGCCCCGCATGTACACCTCGCCGCTGCGGGAGGACGCGGTGCGGGCACTGCGCTGGTCACCCTCACGGCAGGCCGTCGACGGTGACGCCTCCATCCGGCTCTCGGCGACGCGGGCGTCGTTGACGGCGCAGCTCGCCTCGGTGCGTTTCGTCAGCCCCGGCGGTGCGTACACCCTGGCCTCGGACAAGTCGCCGCTGCTCATCGTCGCGCGGAACGATCTGCCCCTGCCGATCCGCACCGTGATCGACTGGTCCGCTCCCCAGGGCGTCACGATCGACGCCTCCGAGGTGCAGGAGCTCCCCGCCCGCGGCACGCGGCAGATCGAACTGCCGACCACGGTCGACTACTCGCGGCAGATCTCGGTGCAGCTCACGCTCCGGTCGAGCAGCAACATGCCGCTCGGCGATCCGATCTCCGTTTCCGTGCACTCCAATGCGTACGGCAAGTCGCTGTTCTGGATCACGTGCGCTGTGGGAATCCTGCTGGTCCTGCTCGCGGGGCGGCGCCTGTGGCGCCGGTTCCGCGGCCGGCCCGACCCCGCGGATGCGGACCGTCCCCCGGCGGACGAGCACGAGAAGCGGATCGCGAACAGTTACGCTGCACATCGACCGCCCTCCCCGCACGAGAACCCGGAACCGAAGGACACATGAGCCGCGCCGAGCCCCGGCACATCCCGCCGAGCAGCAGCCCCGCCGCCGGCGGCGGGAAGGACGGCGGCACCGCCGGCCTGCTCCGATCCACCGGCTCGGTCGCGGTGGCCACGCTCACCTCGCGCATCACGGGCTTCCTGCGCACCGTGCTCCTCGCGGCGATCCTCGGACCGGCGGTCGCCTCGGCCTTCAGCATCGCCAACCAGATGCCGCAGCAGGTCTCCGAACTGGTGCTCGGCCAAGTCCTCACCGCGCTGGTGATCCCCGTCCTCGTCCGGGCGGAGATGGAGGACAGAGATCGTGGGCAGGCGTTCTTCGAGCGCCTGTTCACGCTCTCGCTGACGATTCTGGGCGTCGCCCTCGTGGTGTCGCTCGCGCTGTCTCCGGTGCTGGTGGGGCTGCTGGTCGGCGGCTCCAAGGTCGACGAGGGCCTGACCCAGGCCCTCGTGATCATGTTCCTGCCGCAGCTCATGTTCTACGGTCTGTCCGCGCTGTTCACGGCCATGCTCAACACCCGCGACGAGTTCAAGCCCGGAGCGTGGGCACCCGTCGCCTGCAACACGGTGCAGATCGCCACCCTGGTGACCTTCTACCTCATGCCCGGCGAGCTCACGCTGAATCCGACCGAGATGGGGCAGCCGAAGCTGCTCGTCCTCGGCATCGGCAGCACGCTGGGCGTCGTGCTCCAGGCCCTGATCCAGCTGCCCGCGATGCGCCGCTCGGGGATCAAGCTGCGCCTGCGGTGGGGTGTCGACGACCGGCTCAAGCACTTCGGCAGCATGGGCATCGCGATCGTCACCTACGTCTTCATCTCCCAGGCCGGCTGGTACGCGGTCACCCCGATCCTGTCCCACGCCTCCGACGGCGGCCCTGCGATCTACCAGTACGCCTGGATGGTGCTACAGCTGCCGTACGGCGTGATCGGCGTGGCGCTGCTGACCGCGGTCATGCCGCGACTGTCGCGCAACGCCGCCGAGGGCAATCGGAACGCCGTGCTGGACGACCTCTCAGTGGCCACCCGGCTGACCATGGTCGCCCTGGTCCCGATCGTCGCGTTCATGACCGTCTTCGGCCCGTCCATCGGGCGCGCACTCTTCAATTTCGGCCAGTTCTCCCAGGACGACGCGAACTTCCTGGGCACCGCGATCTCCTTCTCCGCGTTCGTGCTGATCCCGTACGCGATGGTCCTGATCCACCTGCGCGTCTTCTACGCCCAGGAGCGGGCCTGGATCCCGACGGGGATCGTCATCGCGATCGTCGCCGTGCAGATCGCGTTGTCGTACCTGGTGCCGGTGTTCGTGGCCGACGACCACCGGATCGTCGAGTTCGTCGGCACCGCTCGCGGCCTGGCGTACACCGCCGGCGCGATCATGGGCTGGTTCCTACTCCGCCGGACCCTCGGCCCGCTGCACCTGACCAACGTCGCCCGCACGCTGGTCCAGACCTCAACGGTCTCCGTCCTCGTGACGGTGACCGTCTACCTCATCATGCAGATCGACGGCCTGCAACGGATGGACAAGAGCGGCTCCCTGGGCGCCCTGGTCTTCCTTGCAATCGCAGGCGTACTGTGCATGACGTTGATCTATGCGCTGCTCGCCCTGTGGCGGGTACCGGACGTGCTGGCGATCCTGGCACCGCTCAAGCGCATCGCGGCCCGGTTCGTCCCGGCCCTGCGGCCGAGCGCACCGTCGGAACCGGAGCGCGAGGCGTCCCGCGCCCCGGACACCCGGGAGCTGCGGCTCGACGAGCTGGAGGCGTACGCGAGCCTCCGCCGCGAGGAGATCACGGCCCAGCTGCCGCGGATCGCCGACGACATCGGCCTCCCGTATGCTGGTCAAAGCCATGTTCCCCGGCGTCCGCGGGCGAGCGCAGAACAACCGACCACGGGCCTTCGATACCGCAGAAGAGGAGCATTCGCAGTGACCGAGGACGACTCCGCACGCAAGTCCGGCCACGAGGCACCCAGCACCGGACAGATGCGACTGCCGTCCCAGCCGCAGGCGGGGCTCCCGGCCGCGGCCGACTCCGGCGACGCCGCCGCGTGGGACGACGACGCCCCGCGCGGTCCCGAGCTCATCCCCGGCGCCGTCGTCGCAGGCGGCCGGTACCGGCTCATCGAGCACTACGGCGGCATCCGCGGGCTCCAGTTCTGGCAGGCCCGCGACATCAACCTCGACCGCGATGTGGCGCTGACCTTCGTCGATTCGGAGCAGCGCGCGCCCGTCCCCGAGCGCGGCGCGCAGATCAGCCTGCGCGGCGAGGGCCCGCAGTCGATCCTCTCCCGCACGCTGCGCCTGGGACGCGTGCACTCGAACGGCCTGGCCCGGGTGCTCGACGTGGTGCGCGGCAGCTCGGGCGGCATCGTCGTGGCGGAGTGGATCCCCAGCAGCTCGCTGGCCGACGTCGCCGGCACGCACCCGTCCGCCATCGGCGCGGCGAAGGCCGTGCGCGCCCTGGCCGGCGCCGCGGAGGGCGCGCACCGCGCCGGCGCCGCGTTGTCGATCGACCACCCGGACCGGGTGCGCATCTCGCAGGACGGCCACGCCTTCCTCGCCTTCCCCGGCACCCTCGCCGACGCCTCGAAGGAATCGGACGTGCGCGGCCTGGGTGCCGTCCTGTACGCACTGCTCCTCGAGCGCTGGCCGCTCGACGACGCGACCGGCCGCGTGGTGACCACCGGGACCGGGACCGTGGCCGGGATCAAGCAGGCCGATGCGGATGCGAACGGCAACCCCGTTGAGCCGCGGGACGCCAAGCGCGACATCCCGTTCGAGATCTCCGCCGTCGCGACCCGCACGCTGGAGGGTGGGCAGGGCATCCGTACCGCGGCCACCGTGCAGCAGCTGCTGGACCAGGCGTCCGTCGTGGACGTGAAGACGGACCTGCTCTCGCCGGTGCGCGAGCAGGGGCCCCGGGAGGCACCGCGCCAGGCCGCCGCGTCCTCGGCCCGGCCCGCGCCGAGCCCCGTGCCGCTGGATCAGCAGCCCACGCCCGCCAAGCGGATCCAATCGAAGCAGTCGCTGCTGCAGCGCGTCTCGGGGGGCAAGAAGAACGTGCCGCTGCTGGTGATCGCGGCGTGCGCGGTGGCGCTGCTGGTGATCATCGGGCTCACGCTGTTGATCAGCAGCCTCACCGGCGGTAAGGACACCCAGTCGGGCGTCGGCTCGCTGTACACCTCCAGCTCGACGGCGGAGCAGAGCGCCGCGCCCGCCCCGGCTCCCGGGGTCGGGGTTCCGGTGAAGGCGACCGATGTGGCGCTGGTGGACTTCGCCTCCTCCAAGGACTCCGCCGCCAATCTGTCGAACGTGCTCACGGGCAAGAACCCGCCGTGGAAGACGGACACCTACAAGGCGGGACCCGCGTTCGGCAACCTCAAGAAGGGCGTCGGCTTCCTCGTCACCCTGGAGAAGGCCGTCTCGCTCACCCGCGGCACCATCACGTCGCCGAGCGCGGGCAGCACCGTGGAGGTGCGCACCTCCACGAAGGACTCCGTCAAGACGCTGGACGACACCTCGCTGGTGTGGTCCGGCTCGCTGCGCCCGGGCGCCAACGACTTCCACGTGAGCACCGTGGCACCGCGTGCCCGCTACGTGCTGGTGTGGATCACGGGCCTCACCAAGCAGTCCGGCAATGACTGGTACACCACGATCAATCAGGTCTCGTTCCAGGGCTCCTGACGGACACCGCGTCGGCGGCGGCGGGCTCGATCGCCGCCGGTCCCACGTCCGGTACCGAGATCACCAGTGGCCGAGCCGTTCCCGCGTCTCGGTAGTCGAGGAACCGGACGAGCCAACCGGTTCGCGTCCGCAAGGCCGCTTCCACCCGCACCTCCTCCGGGATCTGCAGGCCCCGTGCCCGTGCGTGTTCCGCGGCGGCGGCCCGCGCCTCCTCGGGTGTCGGGCCCGGGACTCCCTCGTATCTCGGCCCGTCGCCCGTCCACTGCGTCAACCCGGATTCGTTGAGCCGCGACCAGCTCTCGTCCAGCACACGCTCCGGGGCCAGGGTGCCGAAGGCGGCCCACCACGACGCCGCATCGAGCCACTCGTATTCGCACATCCGCACCAGATGGTGCAGCCCCGCGCCGTCCTTCAGGCGGCTGCCGAGGGCGCTCGCGACCTCCGCGGAGTCGCCGACCGGCGGGAGCGGCGCGCCCGGCAGCGGGTCCTGGGCCGCGGCGAAGGCCCCGTCGTCCCAGATGGCCGTCCATCCGTACCGCCCCGCGGCGAGCCGGTGGTCGAGCATCGCGACGTGCTCGAGCCACGACGGTCCGCCCTCGACGCGCTCCGCCGGACCCGCGGCGCCCGGCACGCGCCAGCCGAGGTCGCCGCACGAGAGGACGGCGCGCTCGGGTCCGAACCACACCAGGGTGGCGCCCGCCGTCGACGACGCGTCGTAGCGGGCGACGCCGCGTTCGCCGCCGTCGACGGTGACCCGGAAGGGCAGCGGCGCACCGGCGGCGGCTAGAACGGGTTGCGCCGCGGCGAGCAGGCACCACCGGGCGCGGATCAGGCGGAGCGGCTCGACACGGTCGGACATGCCCGGATCCTGCCCCCGACCGCTGAAGGGGCGCTTGTCGCGGACTTGTCGGTGCCGTGTTCTACGGTGCGGAGACGGCGCCCGCCGGGCGCTCTCGATCGAGGGGGAACGCGATGACGGAGCCGAACGACGGCGTGGTGATCGGGGAGGACGGACTGGCCCGCCCGGCCTGGGCGGCCGACGGGCTGCTCCGCGAGTACTACGACACCGAATGGGGCATGCCGATCCGCGACGAGCGCGGGCTGTTCGAGCGGATCGCGCTCGAGGGTTTCCAGGCGGGGCTGTCCTGGGCGACGGTGCTGCGCAAACGACCCGCGTTCCGCGCCGCCTTCGCGGACTTCGATCCCGACGCGGTGGCGGCGTTCGACGAGGGGGACGTCGAACGCCTCATGGCCGACGCGGGGATCATCCGGAACCGGCAGAAGATCGAGGCGACGATCGGCAACGCCCGGGCCGTCGTGGCGCTCCGCGAGGACGGCGGACTGGTCGACCTGGTGTGGTCGTTCCGGCCGGAGCACACGCCCGCGCCGCGCACGATGGCGGAGGTGGCCACCACGTCACCGGAGTCGGTGGCGCTGTCGAAGGAGCTGCGCCGCCGGGGCTTCCGGTTCGTGGGGCCGACCACCATGTACGCCCTCATGCAGGCCGTCGGCATCGTCGACGACCATCTCGTCGGCAGCCACCGGCGCGGCAGCTCGGGAATGTGGCCGGAGTGATCGGGCCTAGTCCGCGCCGCGGGCGGTGAGATGCCCGTAGCGGTGCCGGGTGGTGCTCACCGCCTGCTCCCGCAGCACGCTGAGCAGCTCCCGTCGGCCGGAGAGCAACACGGCTCCACGGAGCACGCTGTGGCCGTGCCGTGCGGCGGCGGCCGCCACGTCGGGTTCCGGCTCTCCCAGCACCCGGATCCGGACGGGCTCGGCCCGCCCGGCGAGACCGGCGGCGTAGTCCCGGGCCGTGTGCACCGGGGCCTCGAAGGGCATCGCCGGGGCATCGGGGCTCAGGGTCACGTCGAGGCGGGTGCCGGTGCGCGCGGCGGCCAGCTGCAGCCGCACCAGGTCGCGCGGACGCGCTCCGGCGCCGATGCGCACCTCGAGGTGGGGGAGGGGCCGGTACCGGAAGACGTTCGATTCGCTCGCCAGGCCGGTGGGGTCGTGTTCGACGCCGAACTCGGCGTTCCAGGCGCGTTCGTCGGACGCGGCGGCGGCGTGCAGCCAGCGCACGTCCTCGTCGGACAGGCCCGGCGCGGCGGCGATGATCCGCTCGCTGAAGACGGTCGGGGCGGCGGCGGGTGCCGGGGGCACGGCGATGTCGGCCCAGCACCCGAACTGGGCGACGTAGTTGGGTCCGCCGGCCTTGGCGCCCGGCCCGATCGATGATCGCTTCCAGCCGCCGAAGGACTGTCGCTGCACGATGGCGCCGGTCATGTGGCGGTTGATGTAGAGGTTGCCCGCCTCGACCTTCTCCCGCCAGTGGGTGATCTCGTCGGGGTCGAGGCTGTGCAGACCCGCTGTGAGGCCGTAGCCCGTGGAGTTCTGCAGGCGCAGCGCGTCGTCGAGCGTCGCGGCCCGCATGATGCCGAGGACGGGTCCGAAGAGCTCGGTGGTGTGGAACCAGCTGCCCTCGGCGACACCGTCGAGCACGCCGGGCGACCAGAGGCGGCCCGCCTCGTCGAGGCGGCGCGGTTCGACCAGCCAGCGCTCGCCGGGGGCGGGTTCGGTGAGGCCGCGCAGCAGCTTGCCCGAGGCGGGCTCGATGAGCGGACCCACGGTCGTGGCGAGGTCATGTCCCTCGCCCACGACGAGGGTGCGGACGGCGTCCTCCAGCTGCCCGAGGAAACGCCGTGAGGAGCCGACGCTGCCCACGAGGATCGCCAGCGACGCGGCGGAGCACTTCTGCCCGGCGTGGCCGAAGGCGCTGCGCACCAGGTCGTTCACCGCGAGATCGGGGTCGGCCGCGGGGGTGATGACCATCGCGTTCTTGCCGGAGGTCTCGGCGAGCAGTTCCAGCTCGGGGCGCCAACCGCGGAACAGTGCAGCGGTCTCGCTGGCACCCGTGAGCACCACCGCGTCCGCGTCCGGGTGCGTCACCAGGCGGCGCCCGGCGGCGCCCTCGTCGGCGTTGACGAGCTGCACGAGACCGGCGGGTACGCCCGCGGCGTGGAGCGCATCGATCGCCGCGGTGCCGCAGCGGATCACCTGCGGCGCCGGCTTGATGATCACGGCGGCACCGGCGGCGAGTGCCGCCAGGACGCCGCCGAGTGGGATCGCAACGGGGAAGTTCCACGGCGGGGTGACCACGACGAGGCGGTGCGGTGTGAAGGCGGCCTCGTCGTCGTGCAGGTCGAGCGCGCTCTGCGCGTAGTAGCGGGCGAAGTCGATGGCCTCCGAGATCTCCGGATCCGCCTCGGCCACGGTCTTTCCCGCCTCGTAGGACATCACGGTGAGAAGCTCGCCGCGCCGGCGCGCCAACTCGTCGGCCACGCGGTGCAGCCGCGCCGCCCGCTCGGGGGCCGGGAGCGCCGACCATGCCCGTTGGGCCGTCAGCGCGGTCGCCACGGCCTCGTCCACGGAGTCCGGGTCCGTCACGCGCGCAGGCGGTTCGACGGTGTCGGGCGAGGCGAGGGCGGCTCGGGCCCACGCCCGGTTGGCGGGCGTGGAGGGGTCCGTGTCGGGCTCGCCGGTGAACGGCCCGTCCTGCGCGGCGACCTCGTCCGCGGTGCGGTCCTGCACGCGATTGGGGCCGTCCTGCACGACGGCGCGTCGGGCGAAGGCGGTGCGGAACCGCTGCTCCTCCACGGCGATCGCGGCGGGATCGGGACTGAACATGGAGTACAGGAAGTTGTCGCTCGACGCGTTCTCCTCCAATCGGCGCACGAGGTAGCTCACGGCCACATCGAAGTCGCCCGCGTGCACGACCGGTGTGTAGAGGATGAGCGAACCCACGTCGGCGCGGACCGCGGCCGCCTCCATCGGCGCCATCCCCTGCAGCATCTCGATGTCCAACTGGCGCTGCACGTCCCGCTGCTGCGCGAGCTCGACGGCGTACGCCACGGAGAAGAGGTTCTGGGAGGCGACACCGATGCGCAGGGCGTCCGCGTTCTGCGGCTGCAGCGCGGTGTCCACCATGCGCAGGTAGTTCGCGTCGACGTCGGCCTTGCTGCCGTAGGTGGCGAGCGGCCAGTCGTGCACCTCGGCGTCCACGCGCTCCATCGCGAGGTTGGCGCCCTTGACCAGCCGCACCTTGATCGGGGCGCCGCCGTCCGCGACGCGGCGGCGGGCGAAGTCGGTGAGCCGGGTGAGCGCGCCCATCGCGTCGGGGAGGTACGCCTGCAGCACGATTCCGGCGGTGAGCGAGCGGAACTCGGGCTCGTCGAGGAGGGTGGTGAAGACCTCGATGGTGAGGTGGAGGTCCTTGTACTCCTCCATGTCGAGGTTGACGAACTTCCCGCCGTCGCGCGCGGTGCGGTAGAGGGGGCGGAGCCGTTCGACGATGCGGTCCCGGTTGCCCTCCAGGTCCCAGGGAACGAGCTGGGCGACCACGGAGGAGACCTTGATCGAGACGTAGTCCACGGACGGGTTCGCCAGCAGCTCGTGCGTGCGGGCGAGCCGGTTGTCCGCCTCCCCCTGACCGAGGACCGCCTCGCCGAGCAGGTTCAGATTGAGCCGCACCCCGGTCTCGCGGGCGCGCCGCAGACGGCGCTGCAGGTGATCGCCGTCGGCGTCGAAGACCAAGTGCCCGACCAGCTGCCGCAGCCGCAGCCGCGCCACGGGCATGGCGATCGACGGGGCGATCCCCGCGGCGACGGTGCCGGCGCGGAGCAGCGCGGCGTCGACGGGGCTCATGAAGGCCCTGCCCGGTGCGGCACCGGCGGGGGAGACGAGCCGGCGCAGCGCCTTCGCGGCGACGCGGTCGTCCTCCGGGCGGGCGACCTCGTCGACGAAGCCCATGGTGAACGCCACCCCACTCGGATCATGGAGGAGCGCAGCGAGACTCGAGGTAGCGGCGGCCTCCCGGCGGCCCACCTCGGCGGGCCGTGGGCCGCGACTGGTGCGCAGCCAGCGCTGCGCGCGGGCGACGGTCGCGGCGACGACGCCGGGATCGATGTTCTCGCCCGCTGTCGCAGCGGAATCCAGCGGGCGGGTGCCGGCGGACGGCAGGGGAGCGGAAGGACGGGACGAATCGACCATGAAAGGCCTCCTGATAGCTCGCGCGTGAAATGGAGAATCCACAGCGACGGGTGCGCCACCTGGCCTAGCCACCAGTGTAAGGCCGCTCACAGAAAGCTGCGAGCCCATGCGCGATCGCGAATCGGCGTCGCGGTTTCCTTCTGTTGATTGAATAGCAAAGAATTCGTCTCGAAACGGTATCGCGCACCTCTACGATCCCCTGCATGACCGAGTGGGGGAACACCATCTCGCGGTCGGCCGGGGCGGGGGATCCGGCGACCGATGCTCCGGACACATCCGGACACCCGTGGGGCCGAGACCACGACGGGGTCTCCGACGAGTGCCTGCTCGCCGCGGCGGCGGCCGGGGACGGCGACGCCTTCGCCGAGCTCTTCCTGCGTCACGCCCGGCAGCTGCGTGCGACCGCGCTGCGCACCATCCGCGACTGCACCGACGCCGAGGACTGCCTGCAGGACGCGATGCTGCGCGCGTTCCAGCTCTCTCCGACCTTCCGCGGCGACTGCAAGGTGGGCAGCTGGCTGCACCGCATCGTGGTCAACGCCTGCCTCGACCGGGCGCGCCGCAACCAGGTGCGCACGTCGCTGCCGATGCCCGACGATCTGAGCTGCCTCGCCTCGGACGAGGGCCGGACGGCGGAGGAGCTGGACCGCCGCCTCTCGGTGGAGGCGGCGCTGCGGATGCTGCCCGAGGACCAGCGGGCCGCGGTGGTCGCCGTGGACATGCACGGGCTGTCGGTGACGCAGGCAGCCGAGCTCCTCGGCGTCGCGCCGGGCACCGTCAAGAGCCGGCGGGCCCGGGCCCGCATCCGGCTCGAGCGCCTGCTGCGCTGATCTCCGGTGATAGCCATCGCGGGCCCGGCGCCGGGTCGTTCGCAACCCGCACAACGAATATTGAAATCGATGGGAACCGATCGGCGGGCTGATGCGTCCAATTCATGAGAGGAGGTTTCCGATGGGGAAGGCAGCACCGCCGCAGGGCGGTGGCGAGGGCGAGGACCGGCCATTGAGCCGTGCGCAGGAAGCGGGGCTCGACGCGGCACTGGCCGAGTACCGCGACCGCATGTACGCCCAGTGGTCCGCGCCGGACGGCTTCACCGCCGATTCCCCTCTCGGAGACCGCCGCATCGCGGCCGCGATCCGCGCCGCGGCGTCGCCCGCCCCGCCGCGCCGCCGGCGGCGGTACGCGCTGGGAGCCGCCGCGGCGGCGGTCGGCGTCCTCGCGGTCACCGTCGCCCTCACGACGGTGCGGGAGGCACCCGCCGAGCCGGACACCGGGGTTCTCCTCGCGGCGGCGACGCCGGGCGGCGACCGGGGGCCGTTCGCCGAGGGCACGGCCCTCACCCGGTGCCTCGACGCGGCGTCGGTGCCCGCACGCCAACGCACCCTCCTCGGTGCGGGGCCGATGCGGGTCCGGAACGATCACGCGACCGTGCTGCTGCTGCCGGGGAGCCGGCTGGGCGATGTGCGGCTGCTCGCCGTGACCCCGGAGTGCGCGCAGGGGGAGGCCTCGTCGGTGCTGGTCGACCGCGTGCTCAGCGGCGGCGGCGCCGCACGCGCGGCCACGCCGTAACCTGGGAGGCGGCGACCCGGGAACATTGTCGGGCCCGGCGCCGTTGGCACACATGTCGGCCCGGGAGCACCGGGCGGTTCTTCAACAGGTTGGGTGGGTAATGACTGCAGCGGGCACCGATATCGCGGACGTGATCATCATCGGATCGGGTCCGGCGGGATACACGGCGGGCGTCTACGCGGGCCGTGCCGAGCTGACGACCATCCTGTTCGAGGGCACGAACTTCGGCGGCGCCCTGATGACCACCACCGAGGTCGAGAACTACCCCGGCTTCCGCGAGGGCATCATGGGCCCGCAGCTCATGGACGAGATGCGCGAACAGGCCATCCGCTTCGGCGCCGACCTGCGCATGGAGGACGTCGAGTCCGTGCAGCTGGACGGCGAGATCAAGGAGGTCGTGACGGCCGAGGGCACCTATCGCGCCCGCGCCGTCATCCTCGCGATGGGTGCCGCCGCCCGCTACCTGGGCATCCCCGGCGAGGAGACCCTGCTCGGCCGCGGCGTCAGCGCCTGCGCCACCTGCGACGGCTTCTTCTTCCGCGACCAGGACATCGCCGTGGTCGGCGGCGGCGATTCCGCGATGGAGGAGGCCATCTTCCTCACCAAGTTCGCCAAGTCCGTCACCCTGATCCACCGGAGCGAGAACTTCCGCGCCTCGAAGATCATGCTCGACCGCGCCCGCGCGAACGAGAAGATCCGCTTCCTCACCGACACCAAGGTCACCGCGGTGCAGGGCGAGAAGTCGGTCGAGTCGCTGCTCGTGGAGAACACCGTGACCGGCGCCGTGGAGACCCTCGAGGTCACGGGCCTGTTCGTGGCGATCGGCCACGATCCGCGCTCCGGCCTGGTCGCGGGCCAGGTCACGGTCGACGACGAGGGCTACGTGCAGGTCGAGGGCCGCAGCACCGCCACCGGCGTGCCGGGCGTCTTCGCCGCCGGTGACCTGGTCGACCACACCTACCGCCAGGCCATCACGGCCGCCGGCAGTGGCTGTTCCGCCGCGATCGACGCCGAGCGCTGGCTCGCGCATCACCGCGAAGCCGCCGTCGCCCAGTAGCCCCCTTCCCCCGAACCGCACCGAGGAGTACCGCCATGGCCGAGATCGTCACCCTCACCGACGACACCTTCGTCGAGCAGGTCCTGCAGTCCGACAAGCCCGTGCTGGTCGACTTCTGGGCCACCTGGTGCGGGCCGTGCAAGGTGGTCGCGCCGGTGCTGGAGCAGCTGGCCGCCGAGCACGGCGACAAGGTCACCTTCGCCAAGATCGAGGTCGACCAGAACCCCGGCGCGCCGCGCGACTACCAGGTGCTCAGCATCCCCACGCTGATCCTGTTCCAGGGTGGGAAGCCCACGACCAAGCTGGTGGGCGCGAAGAGCAAGTCGGCGATCCTCAAGGAGCTCGACGGGCTGGTGTGACGCGCCGTCGCGTTGGGCCGGAGGGCCCCGAGGCCGTATCGTGTAGTCGATTTCCGACCTCGGGCCGCCCGCCCGCAGGAAGCTACCGAAGGGTCCTCCATGCCACGCATCAGCCTCGGTGATCACGGTGGCGCCGTGGCCGAGATCCGCGGCATCCTCGCCGATCAGGGATTCCTCCGGGACTACGTGGCCCCCACCGACCTGGTGGTGAACGGCTGGACCGTCCCGGAGGCCGTCTTCGACCGCCGCCTGGACCGCGCCACGCGCGCTTTCCAGCAGCAGCGCGGGCTCCTGGTCGACGGTGTCGTGGGTCCCGCCACGTACCGGGCGCTCCGCGAGTCCACCTATCAGCTGGGCGCGCGCACGCTGAGCTACATCGCCTCCGCGCCGCCGTCGGGCGACGACGTGGCCGCGCTGCAGGCGCGCCTGCAGAACCTCGGCTTCTACGCCGGCATGATCGACGGTCTCTTCGGCCCCCAGACGCACCTGGGCCTGTCGGCCTACCAGCGTGAGTTCGGCCTCGTCGCCGACGGCATCTGCGGGCCGGCGACGCTGCGCTCACTGACCTTCCTCGGCTCCCGGGTGACCGGCGGGTCGCCGCACGCCATCCGCGAGGAGGAGCACGTCCGCAGCTCCGGGCCGCGCCTGTCGGGCAAGCGCATCGTCATCGACCCGGGCCTGGGCGGGCCGGACCGCGGCCTCACGGTGCGGGGCCCCGACGGCCGGCCGATCACGGAGGAGGAGATCCTCTGGGACCTCGGGTCGCGCCTCGAGGGCCGGATGGCCGCCGCCGGCATGGAGACCTACCTCTCGCGTCCGCGCGGCATGGACGCCGACGACAGCACCCGCGCGTACACGGCGAACACCTTCGACGCCGACATGATGATCGCGCTCCGCACCGCGCACTACCGCAACGACCGCGCCCACGGCGTGGCCTCGTTCCACTTCGGCAACACGCACGGCGCCAGCTCGAACATCGGGCGCAACCTGGCGGGCTTCATCCAGCGGGAGATCGTCGCGCGGACGCCGCTCACGGACTGCCACTACCACGGCCGTACCTGGGACATCGTGCGCCTGACGCGCATGCCCACGGTGCAGATCGATGTCGGCTACGTGACCAACCCGCACGACGCCGCGGTCCTGGCCTCGCCGCAGATGCGCGACACCATCGCGGAGGCCATCCTGGTCGCCGTCAAGCGGCTGTACCTGCTGGGCGAGAACGACCGCCCCACCGGCACCTACACGTTCGCGGAGCTGCTCGAGCTCGAGGAGAACGCCGAGAACCGGGCCTGACGGTCCGCCCACCGCGACGGGGAGCGCACCGTCGGGCCTCAGCGGGCCCGTGCCGCGTCAGCGGTCCTCGAGCCTCCCCACGGGTGCGGCGGCGTCGCCCGTATCCTCGAGGGCGTTCCTGAGAGCCGCTTCGGCGGCACCGGCCGCGAGCAACTGCTCCAGCGCGTGCTCCACTCCCGCCTTCCAGCCGAGGCCCTCGGACAGCTCCAGGCGCAACCGGGGGAACCGGTGGTGGGGCGCGACCGTCTCGAAGCCCATCTGCTCCAGGAAGTCGGCGTCGGCCAGCGGCGGGGCATCGCAGCCGCACGGGCCGCAATCAAGTTGCGCCACAACATCTTCCGTCGTCATTCCGACCGGGGTGAGCAGAGCGAAGGCCTCCACGGCACGCACGCCGCGGCGCACCAGGTCGGTGCAGACCGCGGTCACCAGCTCCTCCTTGACCCGCACATCGGTGCCGGGTTCGGAGCCGACCCAGGTGAGCAGCACCGCGTCGGGGCTGACGGGCGCGGTGGGGAAGTGGCCCGCCCGGGGCACGCTGCGCGGTGGCGCGTAGAAGGCCACGCCCACGACCCGGGCGGTGCCGTCGACGGCGTGGTCGATCGCGACCTGGCCGCACGAGCCCCACTCGAGCATGAGCATCGAGAGCCACGCCTCTTTGTCGAACTCCGTATCGGTGAGGGTCTCACCCTCGGGCGCGACCTCCCAGTAGACGCAGCGACGGATGTGGCGCGGCAGGTCGTCGAATCCGCCGAGGGTCAGCGGGACGATCGTCAGGGCCATGGCGGGTCACTTCTCGGCGAGCAGGGCGACGATGCGTTCGAGGTCGTCGGCGGAGCCGACCTCCACGACGATCTTGCCCTTCCGCTTGCCCATCGAGACGGTGACCTTGGTGTCCAGCCGGTCGGCGATCCTGTCGGCCACCTCGCGGAGACCGGGATCCGCCGGCTGCCGGCGCTTCGGCGCAGCGGGTACGACGGTGCCGTCACCGCGGTTCGCCAGCGTGACGGCCTCCTCGGTGGCGCGCACCGACAGGCCCTCGGCGACGATGCGGGCCGCGAGCGCATCCTGCGCCTCGGCCCCCGCCTCCAGCGCCAGGAGCGCGCGGGCGTGCCCGGCGGAGAGCACGCCGGCGGCGACGCGGCGCTGCACGGCGACCGGGAGGCGCAGCAAGCGGATCGTGTTGGTGACGACGGGACGCGAACGGCCCAGGCGCGCCGCCAGTTCGTCGTGGGTGACGCCGAACTCCTCGAGCAGCTGTGCGTAGGCCGCCGCCTCCTCGAGCGGGTTGAGCTGGACCCGGTGGATGTTCTCGAGCAGCGCGTCGCGGAGCATGTCGCCGTCGGCCGTCTCGCGGACGATCGCGGGGATCGCGGCCAGGCCGGCCTCCTGGCTGGCGCGCCACCGGCGCTCGCCCATGACGAGCTGGTAGCGCACGTCGCCCTGCGGCTGGGGGAGCGGGCGCACGACGATCGGCTGCATGAGCCCGAACTCGCGGATCGAATGGACGAGTTCGGCGAGCCCCTCCTCGTCGAAGACGGTGCGGGGCTGCTGCGGATTCGGCTGGATCGCCGCCGGGGCGATCTCCCGGTACACCGCGCCGGACGCGGCGAGATCCGACGGTGCCGCCGCCTCGTCCGCGGGCTCGGTGGGACGTTCCGGTCGCTGCTGCGGGCCGTCGGCGGCCGGGCGCGCCGGACTCTTCGGGCGCGCTCCGATAATGACGTCCGCGGCGTCGCTGCCGAGTCGCGGGCCCTCGTCGGGTCCGGTGGGGATGAGTGCCGCGAGGCCCCGGCCGAGGCCGCCCTTCTTCTGCCCCGCCATGACTACACCGCCTGCCCAGCGCCGCGGAGGGCGAGCTCGCGGCCCGCGTCGAGGTAGCTCATCGCGCCGCGGGAGCCGGGGTCGTAGTCGAGGACCGTGGTGCCGTAGCCGGGTGCCTCGGAGACCTTGACGCTGCGGGGGATCGTCGCGCCGAGGACCCGGTCGCCGAAGTGGTTGCGGACCTCCGCGGCGACCTGGTCGGCGAGCTTGGTCCGCGCGTCGTACATCGTGAGCAGCACGGTGGAGACGTGGAGGTCCTTGTTGAGGTGCGACTGCACCAGCTCGATGTTGCGGAGCAGCTGCCCGACACCCTCGAGTGCGTAGTACTCGCACTGAATGGGGATGAGGACTTCCTTCGCAGCGACGAGCGCGTTCACCGTGAGCAGCCCCAGCGACGGCGGGCAGTCGATGAAGATGTAGTCGATGTCGTTCGCGGCCGCGGCGGAGAGCGCGTTCTTGAGCCGCGTCTCGCGGGCCACCATGCTGACGAGTTCGATCTCGGCTCCGGCGAGGTCGATCGTCGCGGGCACGCAGTAGAGGTTGGGGGAGTGCGGGCTCTGCGCCATCGCCTCCTCCAGCGTGGTCTCGCCGAGGAGCAGCTCGTAGGTCGACGGCACGCCGGACCGGTGGTCGACGCCGAGCGCGGTACTCGCGTTCCCCTGAGGGTCGAGATCGACGACGAGCACGCGCAGCCCCTGCAGCGCCAGCGCGGCCGCGAGGTTCACCGCGGTGGTGGTTTTGCCGACGCCGCCCTTCTGGTTGGCGATCGTCAGGACGCGGCGCTCCAGGGGCTTGGGCAGGGTGCCCGCCGCTCCGGGGGTCAGGACCTGGCTGGCGCGGCGGGCGGCCGCCGCGATGGGGGTGTCGTCTTCGGTGGTTCCACGTGAAACGTCGAAGCCGGATTCGTGATCAGTCACGCGCTCTCCTCAGCAGTTGCCCCCATCCTAGTTTCTCCGCCGGGGTGCGTCAGCCGGGCCTCCGGGAAGCGTGCCACGTTCCGCCGTGTTTCTCGTCGCACCGACGGTTTCCCGTGAAACCCGTGGCCCACCGGGAACCGCCGGCTGTACGCGCGAGGCCGTCGCGAGGATCCGGCGCCGTCATCCGAACGCCCCGTGCCTGGAGCGCGCCCGCGGCGGCGGTCCGCCGGCTACCCGACGGTCGCGTGTCAGCCGCACGACTCGCGACGAGGCACTCATCCCACATCGCGCTCGATGCCGCGATGCGACCGGTTCGCCGATGGGTCGGTCAGTCCCGAGCCGCCGCGCCGCGTGGCCATCCCGCCGGGCCCGCGGCTACGCGCCGAGGTGAGCGATATCGACCCGCATCGCACTCGGGTGTGCACGGGCGGTGACGCCGTGCGCCTCGCCGGCTCGGCGGTGCCGGGCTGACGCTGTGCCAGGTTCCCGCACACCGTCACGTCCTTCTCCGGTCCGCCCGGAGCGCGGCGGCGGGAGTACTGTCCGCGCGGGCTTCGTGCTCGCGCTCCGCACGGACGCCGGGTGTCGGGTATCGGGCCGCCTTCCGTTGCCGATGAGTTTCTGCACCCGTGTGCTCTGTGGTCTCGTGGCTGGCACCGTCACGGCACCGCTGCGGTTTCACAGCACGCACCTCGCCGCCGCATTCGGTTCACGGACGGCACGCGTCGCCGCAGCGCTCACCCGAGGGGCGCCTGGAGTGGGCGGCGCTCCGGGGGAGCGCCGTCTCGGCGATGCCTTCCCTCCGACTGCGTGCTCGACGTCCGCCCGTTCCCGTTCGTCCGTGTTCCACGTGAAACCGTCGCGGCAGTCGTGTGGGCCACTGGATCCACGCACCGCCGTTGGTCGCGATCGCCCGCGGGGACGTCCCCCGGATCCGGGGCGCCCAGCCACGTGTCTTCCGCCGACACCGCGGAGGGTGCATGACGGGTCCGGGTGGTCATGGCGCTGAACCGACGCGCGATGCGCGGAGCCGGTGTGGCCGTCAGGGACGCGTCGTGAGTATCTGCAGAGGCCTGCGGCGCCGCCTTCGTTTCACGTGGAACACGAGCACTCGCTGGGGCCGAGGAGAGGCACCGACGCGGTCGATCACTGAGTGCCGGCAAGTCCATCGGGCGTGCCGTTCGGTGACCGCAGAGCATCGGCAGGTAGTTCCGTGGCGGTCGACTGGCACCTGTACGCCGCTGCATGGAGTATCTGGCGCCGCCGTCGGGTGCCGCAGGTGCCTGCCGAGGCGAGTCGATGTCCATCGGATTCCGACCGTCACGCACGCGGTGGGAAGACCTATCGCCGCGAGCCTCGCGGTCATCGATTGGGCTGGGATCGGGCAGCGGCCGCCGGGCTCTCGATCGGCCACGCCGGTGCGCTGCCACCGTTCGGCGGCGAGGATGAGGTCAGGGAAAACCTCGCGCAGTCCGCTGGCTACGGCCGCGGGCCGGCGCCGCGCACCCGGTTCGACGTCGGTGGCAGGAGAGCCGCTGCCGCGTGTTGCGAACCGCATCCTCGGCCCACGGCGGGGCAGTGCCCCCGAGCGACGGCCCGTCTCGGCGGCCAGGCGTTGCGGTGTCTGGATCGATCCCTACCACCCCTCGCTGCCTGAGCATCGCGCGCACCGGACGCGCCACTCGCATCGGCTCGCTGGTTGTATGCGCGTGGACAAGCTTCCCGTCGAGGCGGGCCAGGCGATCGCTGCCCGACCACATAGGCGAGCGCCTCGACCCGTCCTCGCGCTCAGTCATGTACCCGCGCTCCTCGTCCATCGCGGGGGAGGCGCACCGACCTCGCCCCCGCGCGGTTCCACGTGAAACGGAACCTCCTACGGACACCTGCCCGATCCACGACCCGCCGGTCCGTCCGGAGCGCCGGGAGTCGCCACGCCGGACCCCGGCCGCGCCCTCGCCCTCGGCCCGCGCCATCCTTCCGAACCAACGACCGGATACCGCGGTTGCTCGAGGGCCGCCGCACCTGCCCGCCGTGGAACCGCGGCGACGACGGCACGCGGTCCCGACCCTCCGGTGACACCGACCCGGAATCGCGTCGCCGGCGCGCCCCACCGCGTCGCTGTGCTCAGCCCACGAAACCTGCTGACTCCGTCGACACCCGGCAAACGGACGAAGGGCGGGCCCGCACACCGGTCACCGCTCGGCGTCCCAACGACCTCCGGGACCGGACGCTTCCCCCAGGGATCAGCTCCGTCTGTCGGCGCGATGGCGTCGCGTGGACTCGAGGCAGTCGCGGGTCTCGGTCGCCGGGTCGGACCGTACGACACGCATCCGGAACCGCTCGAACCGTACGAGCGCCTCGGCCATTTCGCGATGGTCTCCGCGCCGTCGATCCTCGAGCAGGATCACTCTTGCGGTCGCCCGGGTCTCTTACGCTGCGGACGTGTCCCGCCGTCGATCCGCGAGTCGCGCCGGCCGCCTCGGTCCGTGCCACGCGGTCGACGACGCCCTCTTTTCATGGACGCCCGTACCATTCTTGCGCTCGGTCGCTCCCCGACAGACCACACGGGACCGCGTTCCTGTCACGTGTCGAAACACTCGGCGGGTGGTTGGGTGGGCACTCGTCGCGCCCTATATGCCCGATTCTGGTCAGCGCCGCGTCTTCGCGCGCTTCTTCGACGGCGCACCGCGGCGCACCGCGCGCACCACCGTCGTGGCCGGGTCGACGATGCCCACCCCGCAGAGGACGACCTCCGGATCGCGCAGTCCGGCCTTCGTGAGAACCGCACCGTGCTCCTGGATCTCCTCCGCGGCGCGCGATCCCTTCAGCGCGAGAAGCCGGCCGCCGTCCCGGAGCAGGGGAGCGGACCACGGCGCGAGCTTGGGGAAGCCGGACACGGCCCGGGACGTCACGGCGTCCGCTCCGCCGACCGCTTCGATCACCGAGCGCTCCTCGGCCCGTCCGCGCACCACCCGGACGTTGGGCAGGCGCGGCCCGCAGAACTCCTCGAGGAACACGGCACGCCGCAGCAGTGGCTCCACGAGAATCACCTCGACGTCGGGCCGCGCGATCGCGACGGGAACACCGGGCAGGCCGGCGCCGCTGCCGATATCGACGAGAGTCTCACCCGACTCGAGAAGCTCGCCGAGCACGGCGCAGTTCAGCACGTGGCGCTCCCAGAGCCGCGGCACCTCCCGCGGACCGATGAGGCCGCGCACCACACCGTCGGAAGCGAGGACACGCGCGTATTCCTCGGCGAGTTCGAGCCGGTCGCCGAAGACCTCCCGCGCGACCGGGGGAGTGGGGGGCAGCGCGTCCGCATTCGCCTCGCCGTCGACGGACTGCTCCGCCACCTCGTCGCGCCGTTCCACGTGAAACCTCTCCTGTCACACTCGCATGATCAGTTCCGGGGCGACCCCGGAACGACGATGGGCCCCAGGCGCACGGCCCGGGACCCATCGTTCACCTCCGCCCAGTCTAGGCGTTGGGCAGTACCACGACGCGGCGGTTCGGCTCCGCGCCCTCGCTCTCCGAGCGCACACCGTCGACCTTCGCGACGGCATCGTGCACGATCTTCCGTTCGAACGGGGTCATCGGCTTGAGCGACTCCTTCTCGCCGGTCTCCGCGACCCGCTTCGCCACCTCGGTTCCGAGGCCCGAGAGGCGGGTACGGCGGCTCGCGCGCCAGCCGGCGACATCGAGCATCAGCCGGCTGCGGTCGCCCGTGGACTGCTGGACCGCGAGGCGCGTCAGCTCCTGCAGCGCATCGAGGACCTCGCCGCGCGGGCCCACGAGCTTGGTCAGGTCGTCGCCACCGTCGATGGCGACGATGGCGCGACCGCCCTCCACGTCGAGGTCGATGTCGCCGTCGAAATCGAGGATGTCGAGCAGCTGCTCGAGGTAGTCGGCGGCGATCTCGCCCTCCTCGACCAGCTCGTCGTCCTCGTCCACGTCGCTCTCGGCCGGGGCCTCGGCGGGGGCCTCGGTCGCGGTCTGCTCCTCCTCGACGGTCACGTCGTCAGGCATGGGTACTCCTTGGGAATTCGATCATCAGGGGTTCGTGAGCGCACTCAGCGCTTGCGCTTCTTGTTGCGATTCCGGTTGCGCTGCTGCTGGTTGCGCTGCTGCTGCCGGGCGTTCGCGGTGGGGTGCTGGGCCTTCGGCTTGGCGCCGGGCGTGGGCTTCGACGGTGCCGCCTCCGCCGCGTCGTCCGCGTCGTCCGGCACCGTCTCCGCGGCCTTGGTGAGCGACGTCGCCGCCCCACCCTTCTTCGGCTTCGCACCCGGCTTCGGCGCGTTCTCCGCACGCTTCTCCTGCGCCAACCGCTTCTTCTCCTCGTCCTCCTTATCGAGGCGGCCGAAGACGATGTGCTGCTGGAAGTACGTCCAGATGTTCTGGGTGACCCAGTAGATCAGGATGGCGACGGGCAGGAAGATGCCGCCGACCAGGACGCCGAGCGGGAAGACCCACAGCATGAGGCGGTTCATGATGGCCGTCTGCGGGTTCTCCAGCGAGGCGACGGGCTGGCGGGCGATGGAGGCGCGCGAGTTGAAGTGCGTGGCCAGGGCCGCGACGATCATCAGCGGCACCGAGAGGGCGATGATCCACGAGCGCTGGAAGTCCGGCTCGATGAAGGCGTTGTCCGGGCCGACGGGCATGAAGGCCTGGAACTGCGCGACCGGCTCCTGGATGTACGACGAGAGCGGCACGCCGAACAGGCGGGCGTCGAGGAAGCTCTCCACGTCGGTCGCGGAGAAGAAGTAGTTGGGCGTGTGCCGGGTCGCGTACGCCGTCATATCGGGAGAGCCGAACATCTGCGTCGTGCCGCCCGCCATCCGGTTGAACGAGCGGAGCACGTGGAAGAGGCCGATGAACACCGGCACCTGCAGCAGAGCCGGGAGGCAGCCGAGGAGCGGGTTGAAACCGTGCTCCTTCTGCAGCTTCTGCATCTCCAGGGCCAGCTTCTGCCGGTCCTTGCCGTACTTCTTCCGCAGCGCCTGCATCTGCGGCTGGAACTCCTGCATCTGCCTGGTCGTCCTGATCTGCCGGACGAAGGGCTTGTACAGGATGGCGCGCAGCGTGAGCACCAGGAAGATCACCGAGAGGGCCCACGTGATTCCACTGTCGGGGCCGAGGCCGGGCACGAAGGAGAAGACCTTGTGCCAGACCCACATGATGCCCGACACCGGGTAGTACACGTAGTCCAGGGACATCGGATTGAAACTTGACACGGGGCTGTGCTCCTTGCCGATCTATTTCGAAGAGGTTCGTGGGCGCGGATTCTCGCGCATCCGGGGGTGGAAACCGTTGGCGGCGAAGGCTACTCGGGAACGGGGTCCCAGCCACCGCGGTGCCACGGCCCGCACTTGAGCAGGCGAATGGTACTGAGGTACACACCCTTGACCGCGCCGTGCGCCGAAAGTGCCTCCACCGCATACTCGCTGCATGTGGGTGTGAAACGGCACGTGGGCGGCCGCACCGGGGAGATCCACGTCCGGTACAACTGCACCAGGGAGATCAATGCCCGCCGCGGCGCCGCGCGCAGCGTGTTCAGCGAGCCCGTCGCCTGCCCGCCGGTCACAGCGCACCCAGCTTCGCCAGGCCCGAGCGCAGTTGCGCCGTCAGCTCGTTCGCGTCGTCGTCGGCCGCCGCCCGGAGCGCACGCACCACCACGAGGGCACCGTCGTCGAGCTCGCCGGCCACCGCGGCGGCCGCGGCACGCAGCCGACGGGCGACCGAGTGCCGAATCACGGCGTTTCCCACGGCTTTCGAGACGATCAGTCCCACGCGCGGCGCCGGCGTCACCGGATCGACCGTGGACACGACGAGGCCCGGTCCCCCCTCGGGAGCGGGGACCGGGCTCTGGTTCGTCGGTGTCGCCACGTGCACCACGATGGACCGGCGACCCACGCGCCTGCCACCTTTGACCGCCGCGGCGAAATCGCGCGACGAGCTCATGCGGTGGCGGGCGGGTAACACGTCAGGGGTCTGCCTTCTCCATCGTCTTTGCAGCAGCGCCACCGCGACCGGCGGACCGGTACGCGGTGGCGCTATGCGAGAGGCGAAATCAGGCCGTCAGCTTCGCGCGGCCCTTGTTGCGACGCGCGGAGACGATGGCGCGCCCGGCACGGGTGCGCATACGAAGACGGAAGCCGTGCACCCGCGCGCGGCGACGGTTGTTCGGCTGGAACGTCCGCTTGCCCTTGGCCACGGTGACACTCCTTGTTCAGTGGACGACGCTGGTGCGCCGCCGTTCGATGGACGGAAACTCTTCGGCGGCACATGAAGCTCGACTTGAGGTCGAACTCGCCCGACGGATCGGTGTGCGCACAGACCGGTCAAGACTACTTATCCCCACTGACAAGGTCAAACCGGCGCCCACGGGGCCGCGTGACGAGCCTCACAGTCCGGCCGGTGCGACACGCCGAAGGTTCCCGACATCCCACCGCTTCCTGCGGGAATGTGCGTTGTGTTGAGGACCGCGCTCCACTCTGTTAACTTTGCCGAATGCGATTGCTGAGCACGGCCGCGGCACCCCGTGGACCCCGAGCACGGCAGCTTCGGGCCGAAAGGCACCGGGCGTGTAGCGGTCTGGGCGCCGCGCCGTAGTCCGGTTCCTCCGGAGCGCTGACCCGCAGTCCTGCGACCTCGCCCTTCACAGCCGAAGCCAGCGGCTGACAACACCTGTACTCTCGATCCTCCACACCTGTGGATGAACCTGTGGAGTACAGTTCATGCGCAGGTCGGGTGGGGTGCAGTCATGCACAGCTCGACATAGGACGTGTGAACGAGTACGCCGGTCGGAAGCCGGAGACCGAAGGCTTTCAACCCGGTGTGGAGGACCAGATGACCGTTGATCCGCTGATCGAGACGTGGACCGCCGTGGTCGACGAACTCTGCGGAGACAACACCGATCGCACCCTCACCAAGCAGGAGAAGGCCTGGCTCAAGCTCGTCCAGCCGCTCACCCTGACCGAGGGCTTCGCGCTCGTGGCCGTGCCCTCCCAGCTCATGAAGGACGCGATCGAGCGCAGCCTCCGCGAACCGCTCGTCGCGGCGCTCACCACCCGCCTGGGTCAGGACGTGGAGCTCGGCGTCCGCATCTCCCCGGACGCGGTGCCGCCGGCGGCACCCGCCGCCCCCGTCAGCGCGGCCCCCGCGGAGGCACCGTCGGGCCCGAGTACCGCCGACCTGGCCGTCCCCGTCAGCGAGATCGCGGCCGGGATGCCCGGCGCACCGTCGCCGTCGGTCCAGCTCCCCCCGCCCATGACCGGCCCCGCCACCAACGGCACCGCGATGACCGGATCCTCGGGCTCGAGCCTGAACCAGAAGTACACCTTCGAGACCTTCGTCATCGGCGCCTCGAACCGCTTCGCCCACGCCGCGGCCTTCGCGGTCGCCGAGGCGCCGGCCCGCGCCTACAACCCCCTCTTCATCTGGGGCGAGTCCGGTCTCGGCAAGACCCACCTGCTGCACGCGGCGGGGCACTACGCCCGCCGGCTGTTCCCCGGGATGCGCGTGAAGTACGTGTCCACCGAGGAGTTCACCAACGACTTCATCAACTCGCTCAAGGACGACCGCCAGGTCCAGTTCAAGCAGCGCTACCGCGACGTGGACATCCTGCTGGTCGACGACATCCAGTTCCTCGAGGGCAAGCTGGGTATCCAGGAGGAGTTCTTCCACACCTTCAACACGCTCCACAACGCGAACAAGCAGATCGTGGTCTCCTCCGACCGGCCCCCGAAGCAGCTGGCGACGCTGGAGGACCGGCTCCGCACGCGGTTCGAGTGGGGTCTCATCACCGACGTGCAGCCCCCCGAGCTGGAGATCCGCATGGCGATCCTGCTCAAGAAGGCGCAGATGGAGCGGATCCACGTGCCGCCGGACGTGCTGGAACTCATCGCGACCCGCATCGACCGCAACATCCGCGAGCTCGAGGGCGCCCTGATCCGCGTGACCGCCTTCGCCTCGCTCACCCAGACCGACGTGACCTACGAGCTCGCCGAGATGGTGCTCCGCGACCTCGTGCCGGACACCACCACCATCGAGATCTCATCGAGCACCATCCTCTCCGTGGTGGCGGAGTACTTCGAGATCTCGGTCGCCGACCTCAAGGGCACCGAGCGCGCACGGGCCGTGACGCACGCCCGCCAGATCGCGATGTACCTGTGCCGCGAGCTGACGGAGCTCTCGCTCCCGAAGATCGGGCAGATCTTCGACCGGGACCACACCACGGTCATGTACGCCGAGCGGAAGATCCGCAAGGAGATGCCCGAGCGGCGCCGGGTCTACGACCAGGTGCAGGAGCTCACGACCCGCATCAAACGCCGCAGCCAGTAGCCGCCCGGCCCGGAATCCCGCCGGGACCCCGGGCCGGCGCGGTCAACGACCGGCAGAGCAGATCAGCGGGCCACCGCCGCCGTTCGCGCTGCTCTCCTCCGAGACGACCTTCCCGTTGCGCGTGATCGAGCAGCTCACGTCGCCGGTGTAGCCGAGCACCGTGATGGTGACCAGGAACGAGTCCGAGGTGAACTCCTTGGACCACGGGAGCGGTTGCGAGCCGAAGAGATTGGTATCGGGCACGCCCACCGTCACGAGCTGGGCCGAGCCGCTGCCCGTGACCTCCACACGCCACTTCCGGGCGTCCGGGCCCGTGCTCGCGCCGCCACCGAAGATGGGCGGGATCGAGATGCCCGACGGGACGCCGCTGGGCAGCGTGATACCGCCCGACTTGGTGCTCGTGGTGGTCGTCGGCGGGGGAGTGGTCGTGGTGGTCTGCGTGGACGCCGTGTTCTCGGGGGAGCCGCTGGTCGCCACGAGGGCCACGATCACCGCGAGCACGAGGGCGAACACCACGGCCGCGGCGGCGATCCACAGCAGCTTCCGATTACCACCCGAGCCGTCGCCGTCGCCGCCCGAACCACCGCCCGGGCCTCCGGGCCCCGGGGGAGGGCCCTGCGGCGGCTGCGCGCCGTACTGCCCGTACTGATCGCCGTACGCGCCCGGCGCGTACCCCAGCTGATAGCCACCGTCGTACTGCTGGGTGGGCGGGTCCTGCGGACCCGGCCCGGGGGGACCCGCCGGCGGGCCCTGCGGTGCGCCCGGATCGACCGGGCCGTCGGCCGGGCGCTCGTACTCACGGGTCGGTTTCGGCGCGCTCGGCGTGCCGGGGCCGACGGGGTAGTTCTGACCGCCGGGGTGCTCCCCCGGGCGCTGCGGATCCGGATATCCCATGGTCACACCGTACGCGCCGGGTGCCCGCACGAGAACTGTCAGTTACTCACCAGTACTGCACACAGCCTGTGGATGGATTCCCGAAATCCCAGGAGTGACCTGGGGAGAGTTCATCCACAGGTTTCCACAGGCACCCTTCCTCACCAATCACATGTTTGTAATTCCACAACACCTGCGGCGCGTCGTCAACACCCCGACACGCCACCCGCGCTGCGCCGATGAGGAGTTTCCACATCCTCCACAGGGCTTATGACGATGACATATTTCTTCACTAGATCCTTCTTCTGAAAAGAGGTGGCGTGAAGGTCCGACGCGCTTCGCTCCGCCGAACCCGGAGTTCGGGCCGGCGGGCACCTGAACGCCACCGGATCAGTCACGCTCCTATAGCATCGAAGACCTCACGGTCGTGCCCGCCACGCCGTACCCGAACGACCCCCCACCGAAAGGCCCCGTCGGCATGAAGTTTCGCGTCCCGCACGAGGAGTTCGCCGAATCCGTCGCGTGGGTGGCGCGCAGCCTGCCGTCGCGCCCCCCGGTGCCGGTGCTCGGCGGCGTCCTGCTCACCGCGGGTGACGACGGGCTGACCGTCTCGGGATTCGACTACGAGGTCTCCGCGCAGGTGCGCGTCGGCGCCGAGGTGGCGGACGAGGGCCAGGCCCTGGTCTCCGGCCGCCTGCTCGCGGACATCACGAAGGCCCTGCCCAACAAGCCGGTCGACGTGCAGCTCGACACCACGCGCGTCGCGATCACCTGCGGTAGCGCGAAGTTCTCGCTGCCGACCATGCCCGTCGAGGACTACCCGCAGCTGCCCGAGCTGCCGCAGCAGACCGGCGCCATCGAGCGCGGCACCTTCGCCGAGGCCATCGCCCAGGTCGCGATCGCCGCCGGCAAGGACGACACCCTGCCGATGCTGACGGGCATCCGCGTCGAGATCGAGGGCGAGAAGGTCGTCCTCGCCGCGACCGACCGGTTCCGGCTCGCCGTCCGCGAGTTCGAGTGGCAGCCGGCCTCCACCGACGTCAAGGCCGCGGTCCTGGTCCCGGCGAAGACGCTCTCCGAGGCGGCGAAGACCTTCGCCGTGGACCCCGAGGTCGGGATCGCGCTCGGCGCGGGCTCGGCCGTCGGCGCCGACGGCCTGCTCGGTGTGGTCGGCGCGGACCGCCGCACCACCACCCGCCTCCTGGATGCCGACTTCCCCAAGTTCCGGCAGCTGCTGCCCGCCTCGCACACCGCGATCGCCACCATGGAGATCGCGCCGCTGCTCGAGGCGATCAAGCGCGTGGCCCTCGTCGCCGATCGCGGCGCACAGGTCCGGATGGAGTTCGCCGACGGCTCGCTGCGCCTCTCGGCCGGCGGCGACGACGCCGGTAAGGCCGAGGAGGAGCTGCCCGCGGACTTCCAGGGCGAGGCGCTGACCATCGCCTTCAACCCGGGCTACCTGCAGGACGGCCTGGCCGCCATCCACACGGAGTCGGTGACCTTCGGATTCACCACGCCGAGTCGACCTGCGGTGCTGCGGCCGGCGGTGGAGAATGGCTACGAGCCGGACGACTCCGGCGCGTTCCCCGCGCCCCAGAGCCCGTACACGTACCTGCTGATGCCGGTGCGCCTGCCCGGCTGATCGAACCGTCTTCACCGCACGGAAGGGTGCCGCGAACATGCAGTTGGGTCTGATCGGTCTGGGCAAGATGGGCGCGAACATGCGCCAGCGGATCCGCAACGCCGGCCACGAGGTCATCGGATACGACCCCCGCCCGGAGGTCACCGACGTGCCCTCGCTCGAGGCGCTCGCGCAGGCGCTCGACGCCCCGCGGACGGTGTGGGTCATGGTGCCCGCCGGCGACATCACGCGGGAGACGGTGCGCAGACTCGCCGATATCCTCGAGCCGGGCGACCTCGTGATCGACGGCGGGAATTCGCGCTACACCGACGACCAGGTGAACGCGGAACTGTTGTCCGCCAAGGGGATCGGCTATCTCGACTGCGGCGTCTCCGGCGGTGTGTGGGGGCTCGAGAACGGATACGGCCTGATGGTCGGCGGTTCCGCCGACGACGTCGAGCGCGCGATGCCGATCTTCGACGCCCTGCGGCCCGAGGGCGACCGCGCGGACGGCTTCGCGCACAGCGGGCCGGTCGGCGCGGGGCACTACGCCAAGATGATCCACAACGGCATCGAGTACGGCCTCATGCAGGCCTACGGCGAGGGCTACGACCTGCTCGAGGCCGAGCCGCTCATCGAGAACGTCGCCGGGACGCTCCGGGCCTGGAGCAAGGGCACCGTCGTCCGGTCCTGGCTGCTCGACCTGCTGGTGAAGGCCCTCGAGGAGGATCCGGGCCTGCAGGAGATCACCGGCTACACCGAGGATTCCGGCGAGGGCCGGTGGACCGTCGAGGAGGCGATCCGGCATTCCGTCCCGGCGCCCGTGATCGCGGCGGCGCTGTTCGCCAGGTTCCAGTCCCGGCAGGACGACTCGGACACGATGAAGGCGGTCTCCGCCCTGCGCAACCAGTTCGGCGGCCACGCCGTGCGGCGCGCGGACTGACCGGGGCCGACCGCTTCGTTGTACGTCCGCCGGCTCACCCTGCACGACTTCCGGTCCTGGGACGACGTCACCGTCGACCTGGAACCGGGCGTCAGCGTCTTCGTGGGCCGCAACGGCTTCGGCAAGACGAACCTCGTCGAGGCCCTGAATTACCTGGCGACGCTGGGCTCGCACCGGGTGGCCACGGATCAGCCGCTGATCCGGGTCGGCGAGGAGAGCGCCTCGGTCTCGGCGACGGTTCACAACGCCGGGCGCGAGTTGACCGCGGAGATCGACATCGTCGCCGGGCGCGCGAACAAGGCCCGGATCAACACCGCGCCGTGCCGCCGGCCCCGGGAGCTGCTCGGCATCCTGCAATCCGTGCTCTTCGCACCGGAGGACCTGGCCCTGGTCCGAGGTGAGCCCGGCGGTCGACGGCGGTTCCTCGACGACCTGGCGATCCTCCGCACGCCCCGCATCGCCGCGGAGAAGGCCGATTACGACCGGGTGCTCAAGCAGCGCACCGCGCTGCTCAAGACCGCCTACGCGGCCGCCCGCCGGGGCGGGGCCGACGCGGAGTCCATGCTCTCGACGCTGGACGTGTGGGACGCGCAGCTCGCCCGGTTCGGGGCGGAGGTGCTCGCGGCGCGGCTCGAAGTGGTCGCCTCGCTCGCGCCGCACCTCACTGTGGCCTACGCCTCACTCGCGCCGCACTCCCGCGCCGCGACGGTCGGGTACACCAGCGGCCTGTTCGAGGGTTTCGACGGTGATCCGGCCGCCGCGTCCGTGGCCGAGCTGGAGCAGGCGATGCTCACCGGCCTGGCCGCCGCGCGACAGCGGGAGATCGAGCGCGGCGTCTGCCTCGTCGGCCCGCACCGGGACGACCTCGACCTCCGGCTGGGCAACGAGCCGGCCAAGGGATTCGCCTCGCACGGCGAATCCTGGTCGTACGCACTGGCACTGCGGCTCGCTTCGCTCGAACTGTTGCGGTCCGGGGGCGCCGAGCCGGTGCTGCTCCTCGACGACGTCTTCGCCGAACTGGACGCCAAGCGGCGGACGGCGCTGGCGGAGGTCGCCGCCGGCACGGAGCAGGTGATCGTGACCGCCGCCGTCCCCGAGGACCTGCCCCCGGCACTGCGGTCCGCGACGTTCCAGGTCACCGTCGAGGGCCCGCCCGACGCCCGCGTCTCCCGCCTCGCGGCCGCGGAGTCCTCGGCGGAGCCGGGGGCGACTCCGGCGGAGTAGCCCACCGCCGCGTACAGTGCCAGTGTTTGCGCCGAGGCGGGGTGGTCCCCCAGGGGGGTCGGCGACTTCGTCATGAAAGGGCATACCGGTGCGCATCGCCATCGCATGCATGGGCTCGCGCGGCGACATCAGCCCGCTTCTGGCCGTCGCTCGCGTCCTCGCCGACCGCGGGGACGACGTCACGATCGGCTGCACGGTCGAATCGCAGGGGCACGTCGCCGCACACGGCTTCGAGCCGCACATCCTGACCACGCTGAACCTCAAGGAGTTTCTGCAATCGCCCGTCGGCCAGGAGAAGTTCTTCGGCGCCAGCACCACGACGCAGCTGCGCGAGGTCGGCAAGCTCGCGGACTCCCACGCCGACGAGTTCGACACGCGCCTCGCCGCGCTGTGCCAGGACGCCGATTGCGTCATCAGCACCCGCATCATCGAGGAGCGCGCCGCCCTGGTCACGCACCGCGCGGGGGTGCCGCTCGTCATGGTCGAGTACTTCCCGGGTGACGTGCACAGCACGGTGCCCAACCCGCTCCTGGGTCCGCGTCTGCAGGACGTGACGGCGCGGATCCCGGTGCTGCTGCCGCTGACCTACCGGATCTTCAACATCGGCTGGGCGCTGAGCATCTTCAGCAAGACGGTCGAGCTCGCCAAGCGCGTCGACTACCCGCGGCGCGTCATCGATCCCCGGTCAGTGCTGCGCGGCCGCGACATCCTGCGGGTCGAGGCCTTCGGTCGCGCGCTGGTGCCGCCACGGTCCCGGCAGGATCCGCGGCACCCCCGTATCGGGTTCATCCGCATCGAGGGCAGGCCGGCGGACCGCGCGGAGCTCGACGCGATGATCGAGGCGTGGATCGAGCAGGACGACCGCCCCATCGTCTACGTGGGCTTCGGCAGCATGCCGGTCGTCGATTTCGACGGTGTCGTCTCCGGCCTCGCCGAGATCCTGGCGGGTGAGGGGATGCGGGTGCTCGCCGTGCCGGGCTGGTCCGCCCGCAGCCGCGACGAGGACGTGAACACCCCCGACCTGGTGATCGTGCCGGACGTCGACCACGACACGGTGTTCCCCCGGTGCGCCGCGCTCGTGCACCACGGCGGCGCCGGCACGACGGCCATCGCGGCCGCCTCGGGCCGCCCGTCGCTGGTGTGCAGCCAGGCCTTCGATCAGCACTTCTGGGGCCGCCGGATCGAGGCCGTCGAGGCCGGCGCCATCCTGCCGCGCCGGCGCATGACCGCGCGCACCATCGCCGACGGGGTGCTCGCGCTGGTGCGCGACGAGCGCGTGGTCGACGGTGCCCGCCGCACCGGGACCGCGGCCGCGGCGGACCTGGGCGGGCGCGACGAATTCCTAGCGGCCTTCGACGCCTTCCTCGCCGAGGTCGACGGCGCGCGCGCCGCGGCCGACGGCCGCTGACATGACCGGTATGGCCGACGCGGCGCGGGCGGGCCGCACCCGATGGATCTCCCTGGGGACCCTGTGCATCGCCGTGCTGATGACCGGCATGGACAACAGCATCGTCACCATCGCGCTGCCCACGCTGAGCGAGGAGTTCGGCGGGGGCATGAGTGCGCTCCAGTGGATCGTCGACTCGTACACGCTGGTCTTCGCCGGGCTGCTGCTCGCGACGGGCTACCTCGGTGACCGGCTCGGCCGCCGGAAGGTGCTCGTCGCCGGCCTGCTGTGCTTCGTCGCGATCTCGGTACTGGCCACGCGGTCGACGTCGCTCGCACAGCTCATCACGGCGCGGGCGGCGCTGGGCGCCGCGGCGGCGTTGATCTTCCCCGCCACGCTCGCCATCATCTCGGACCTGTTCCCCGAGAAGCAGGAGCGGACGAAGGCCATCGCCGTGTGGTCCGCCGCGGCCGGCGCGTCGATCGCCATCGGTCCCGTGGTCGGTGGCTACCTCGTGGAGCACTTCGCCTGGTCGTCGGTGTTCTGGATCAACGTGCCCATCTCGCTCGTCGCGATCGCCGGCTGCCTCGCGCTGGTGCCCGAGTCGTTCGGTTCCGAGCGACCGTCCTTCGACGTGTTCGGCGTCCTGCTCTCGATCTCGGGGATCACGCTGCTCGTGTGGGCCCTCATCGAGGCGCCGAACTTCGGCTGGGGGAGCGGGCCCGTGGTCGGCGCCCTGGCCGCGGCCGTGGTCCTGCTGGTGGCCTTCGTGGCGTACGAGCGGCGGCACCGCAACCCCGTGCTCGACGTGACGCTGTTCCGCTCCCGCGGCTTCGCGATGGGTTCCTTCGCGATCTGCGCCGGCTTCTTCTGCCTCCTCGGCTTCGTCTTCATCACGATCATGTACTTCCAGGCGGTGCTGGGGTACGGGCCGCTGGAGACCGCGGTGCGGGTGATCCCGTTCGCGCTCGCGGCCGTGGCGGTCACGCCGCTCGCGGCTCTGGCGAACACCGAGCGGCGGATGCGGTTCACCATCGCGCTCGGCCTCGCCATCATGGCGGCGGGGTTCGTGGTGACCTCCCGGCTCACCGAATCGGCCGACTACCTCACCCAGATCCTGCCGGCGATGTCGGTCATCGCCGTCGGTCTCGGCCTGCTGCAGGGCCCCGCGACCACGTCGGTGATGACGTCGGTCCCGTCGGGCGAGGCCGGCGCGGGGTCCGCGGTCAACGACACGACCCGCGAGGTGGGCGGCGCGCTCGGCGTCGCGATCCTGGGTTCGGTGGTCGCGCACCTGTACTCCGCGCGGGTCGTGGAGGACGTCGCGCGGCTGCCGCTGGCGCCGGGCGTGCGAGCGGAGGCCGAGTCGTCGGTCATCGGCGGCATCCGGGCGGTCGGGGCGGCGCCGCCGGAGCTGCGGCCCGTGCTCGGGCACACCGTGCAGCAGGCCTTCGTCTCCGCGATGCAGTCGGCCAACCTCGTCGCGGCCGGGGTGGGCGTGCTCGCCTGCCTCGTGGTCGCCGTCTTCCTGCGGACCCGGCCGCCGGCGCGGCACCGTCGGACCGCGGAGGGGCAGCGGATCAGCGTCCACGAGCTGTTGGCCCGGGGATCCGAGCCCGTGACCGCGCCGATCACGCTGCCGGGCGGGGCCGCCCGGCGACCAGCCCCACCAGTCCGCACAGCCACGCCGCCGCGTACCCGGCGGCCAGGGACAGCGGAATCACCGGCTGGCCGTACTCCCGCAGCATCAGCGGTACGAGGACCGGGAGCGCCGCCGCTGCGAGAGTGATCCATCCCCAGCGGCGCGCGGTCGCCGCGTGCCGGCGGATCAGGCGCAGGTTCGCCCACCAGCAGAGCAGGCCGAGCACGCCGACGCCGTACAGGTAGCCGTACAGCGGAGCGGCCTCGCCGTACTTCCCGACGGGGTCGTAGAGCGCGTGCAGGTGCCGGTCCAACCCGCCGAGCACCAGCTGATCCGAGAGTACGAGACCGAGGCCGGCGAGGGTGGCGAGCGCGCCCAGCCCGTACGCGACGACGGTGCGCCGCGCGCGGTTCGACGGTGCCGTTTCCGGGCGGTGCAGTGTCTGATGCGTCATGTCCTTCTCCTTTGAAACTCGGAGTACCAAGTTGGTACACGACGTACCATAGGTCCGTGAGCGACCAATTGGAACCCCGAGTACCAAAATCGGGAAAAACCCCGAGGCGGCCGCGGCTGGCACTCGGCGAGACCCGCCGGCGCGTCCTCGACAGCGCGGTCGACCGCGTGCTGGCGACGGGCCTCGGGACCGGTCTCGAGCACGTGCGGCTCGAGGACGCGGTGCGCGACGCCGACGTCTCGCGGACCGCGGCCTACCGGTGCTGGCCGCAGCGCGACGACTTCCTGGCCGACGTCCTCGCGGCCCTCGCCGAGCACGCGCTGCCGATCGCCTCGACCAGGGGGGCGCGGGCGACGGCCGTGCTCCGGGGTGCCGTCGGGACCGATCCCCGGGCGCTGAGGACGGTGGCCGACCGGCGCGCCGCCCTCCTGCGCGCGGTGGCGGCGTCGGCGGACGACGACCTGCTGGCCGACCGGGAGGAGGACCGGCGCTGGCGGCTCTACCTCACGCTCGCCATGGCCGTTCCGTCGCTGCCCGCCGGGCCGCAGCGCGACCGCGTCGTGGCGGCCGTGGACCGCGCGGAGGACGCGGTGGTGTCCAGGCTGGAGGAGAACTACCGGCGCCTGTTCGAGCTCTTCGGATTCACCAGCACCGTCCCGTTCCGGGAGCTCGCGACCGTGGGCCTCGCGCTGATGCGGGGGTACGTGGTGGGCGGCCACACCGGTGCCGACGCGCCCCGGCCGGGGCCGGGGTACGCACTCCTCGCCGAGGGCGCGGCGACGCCGTCGGATCACGAGGACTGGGATGCGCAGCGGGGCCGGCGCCTGCTCGATCTGCTCGCGGCCGGCGACGTCTTCGGCGGTGCGTGAGCGGATCGACTCGTGGGAGCGTGTCGGTGCGGATGAGTAGCCTGGTGATCACAGGTCCGCGGGTGGCGAGGAGGTGTCATGACCGGGCAGGACGACGACGGGCAGTTGCACGGGTCCGACATCGCGCGGCGGGCGCTCGAGGAGGCGCGCGCGGCGGCCAAGGCGGCGGGCAAGTCCGTCGGCCAGGGACGGTCCGAGCCGATGACCGGCGGGGTGCGCCGCCTGCGCCGCGGCTCGAAGCGGTGGAGCGGACCGTCGGCGGACAGCCGCGATCCGCAGCCCTTCGGTGCGCTCATCGGCGGCATCGCCAAGGCGCGCGGATGGGACCAGAAGGTCAGCGAGGGAACGGTTCTCGGGTGCTGGGAGTCCGTCGTGGGGGCCGATGTGGCCGCGCACGCCCGCGCCGTGAGCCTACGGGAGAAGGTGCTCTACGTGAGCGCCGAATCCACGGCCTGGGCCACGCAGCTGCGGCTCATGCAGTCCCAGTTGCTGGCGAAGATCAACGCCGCCGTCGGGCAGGGCGTGGTCACCTCGCTGAACATCACCGGTCCCAGCGCGCCGAGCTGGCGCAAGGGGCCGCTGCACGTGCCCGGGCGAGGCCCGCGCGACACCTACGGCTAGGCGGGCGGCGCGTCCGGCAGGAAGTCGGCGAGGTCGATACCGCGCGCGGCGGCCAGTTCCTGCAGCTTCGCGGCGTCGTCGACCTGGACGCAGACGCACGCGTGCGGGCCGTCCTCGTCCCGGCGCACGATGTAGTACGCCGTGCTGTCCGTGAGTTCCGCGCCGTCGTCGTCGAGGAAGCGCCAGCGGACGTGGAGCAGTACGACGGCCCCGGTCAGCGGGGTCACGTCCAGGAGCTCGTGGCGCACCGAGGCGAGGCCCAGCGCCCGGTACAGCGGGTACGACCGCTCCAGGCCGCGGGCCATCGACGCGCGGTCCTCGAGGACCCCGGAGAAGCGATCGTCGACGATCATGCCGGGCTCGGCCCAGAGCGCCGCGCCGCCCTCGGCATCGAATCGCGACAGCGTCGCCGCGTACCGGCTGAGGTAGTCCTCGATCTCGGCGTGATCCATGCCTCCGACTCTACGGCCGATTGCCGGTTCATGCCCCAGCGTCGCCGTGTGCGCGTCGGCCGGTGATTCGGACTGACCCGACCGAAACGAGGTTGATCGCGTCTGGAGCGCGATGAGGGCGTGGCAAACGCATTCATCGTCGTGAAGAGGAGTAGACTGGAAGGGCAAGAGCGCCCCGTGTCCTCGGGGTGCTGTCCGATCACCATCGCGGTGGCCCCGGCCGGTGGAAGTTCACGGCTGTTCGCCCCGGTGGTTTCGACGAAGGAGCGCCAACACATCGTGGCGGCTGACAACAACGGGAAGAACGGCTCCAGCTCGTACGGCGCCGATTCCATCAAGCAGCTCGAGGGCCTGGAGGCGGTGCGCAAGCGCCCCGGCATGTACATCGGTACCACCGGACCCCGCGGCCTGCACCACATGATCTGGGAGGTCGTCGACAACTCCGTCGACGAGGCGATGGCCGGCCACGCCACCCGCGTGGACGTCAAACTCCTCGCGGACGGCGGCGTCGAGGTGATCGACGACGGCCGCGGCATCCCCGTCGCGATGCACGCCAAGGGCATCCCCACCGTGCAGCTGGTGCTGACCTCGCTGCACGCCGGCGGCAAGTTCGACTCCGACGCCTACGCCGTCTCCGGCGGCCTCCACGGCGTCGGCATCTCCGTGGTCAACGCGCTCTCCAGCAAGGTCGAGGTCGAGATCGACGTCGACGGCTACCACTGGCAGCAGAACTTCCACTGGGACGACAAGAAGCGCGACTCCGTCGCCGAGGATCTGATCAAGGGCGAGCCGACGGAGCGCACCGGCACCACCGTGCGTTTCTGGGCCGACCCGAAGGTGTTCACCGAGACCACGCACTACGACTTCGAGACGGTCTCGCGCCGCCTGCAGGAGATGGCCTTCCTCAACAAGGGCCTGACCATCACCCTCACCGACGAGCGCCCCGTCGCCGTCGAGGTGCCCGACGAGGACACCACGGAGGAGGCCCCGTCGGCGGCCGAGGACGATGTGGCCGCGGCGCTGGCCGAGGTCGCTCCCAAGAAGCGCGAGCGCATCTTCCACTACCCGGACGGCCTCGTCGACTACGTCAAGCACATCAACGCGCGGACGTCGAAGTCGCCGATCCACGGCTCGATCATCTCCTTCGAGGGCAAGGAGAAGGGACACGAGATCGAGATCGCGATGCAGTGGAACTCCGGCTACTCGGAGTCCGTGCACACCTTCGCCAACACCATCAACACGCACGAGGGCGGCACCCACGAGGAGGGCTTCCGCACCGCGCTGACCGGCGTGGTCAAGGCCTACGCCAAGGACAAGAAGCTGGTCAAGGAGAAGGACGGCGAGCTCTCGGGTGACGACATCCGTGAGGGCCTCGCCGCGGTCATCTCCGTCAAGGTCGCCGAGCCGCAGTTCGAGGGCCAGACCAAGACCAAGCTGGGCAACACCGAGGTCAAGAGCTTCGTGCAGAAGGTCTGCCGCGAGCAGCTGCAGTTCTGGTTCGACTCGAATCCCGCGGACGCGAAGACCATCGTGCAGAAGGCCGCCGCCTCGGCGCAGGCCCGCCTCGCCGCCCGCAAGGCGCGGGAGTTGGTGCGCCGCAAGAGCGCCACCGACATCGGCGGCCTCCCCGGCAAGCTCGCCGACTGCCGCAGCAACGACCCCGACAAGTGCGAGGTCTACATCGTGGAGGGCGACTCCGCCGGCGGCTCCGCGAAGAGCGGACGCGACTCGATGTACCAGGCGATCCTGCCGATCCGCGGCAAGATCATCAACGTCGAGAAGGCGCGCATCGACAAGGTGCTCAAGAACGCCGAGGTCCAGTCGATCATCACGGCCTTCGGTACGGGCATCCACGACGAGTTCGACATCGCCAAACTGCGCTACAAGAAGATCGTCCTCATGGCCGACGCCGACGTGGACGGTCAGCACATCTCGACGCTGCTGCTCACGCTGCTGTTCCGCTTCATGCGGCCGCTGGTCGAGCACGGCCACGTCTACCTCGCGCAGCCGCCGCTCTACAAGCTCAAGTGGCAGAAGGGCGCCGACCCCGAGTTCGCCTACAGCGACCGCGAGCGCGACGCCCTCCTCGAGGAGGGCCTCAAGAACGGCAAGAAGATCAACAAGGACGACGGCATCCAGCGCTACAAGGGCCTCGGCGAGATGAACGCCAAGGAGCTGTGGGAGACCACGATGGACCCGTCGGTCCGCGTGCTCAAGCAGGTCACGCTCGACGATGCCGCCGCCGCCGACGAGCTCTTCTCCATCCTCATGGGCGAGGACGTGGTGGCGCGCCGCTCGTTCATCGCGCGCAACGCCAAGGACGTGCGGTTCCTCGACGTGTGATCGCCGGCGCGCCCGCGAGCCGGGCGCGCCGCGCACCGTCGAACCGATGACCTCGAAGGACAGACATGACTGACACCACCCCGCCCGCCGAGACCGGCGGCCACGACCGCATCGAACCGGTCGACATCCAGCAGGAGATGCAGCGCAGTTACATCGATTACGCCATGAGCGTGATCGTGGGCCGCGCGCTGCCCGAGGTACGCGACGGCATGAAGCCGGTGCAACGCCGAATCCTGTTCGCCTCGTACGACAACGGCTACCGCCCGGACCGCAGCTACGTGAAGTCGGCGAAGCCCGTCGCCGACACCATGGGCAACTACCACCCGCACGGCGACAGCGCGATCTACGACGCCCTCGTGCGTCTCGCGCAGCCCTGGTCGATGCGCTACCCGCTCATCGACGGCCAGGGCAACTTCGGCTCGCCGGGTAACGACCCCGCCGCCGCCATGCGCTACACCGAGGCGCGCCTGACGCCGCTCGCGATGGAGATGCTGCGCGACATCGACGAGGAGACCGTCGATTTCGTGCCGAACTACGACGGCAAGTCGCAGGAGCCCACGGTGCTCCCGGCGCGCGTGCCGAACCTGCTGATGAACGGCTCCGGCGGCATCGCCGTCGGCATGGCGACCAACATCCCGCCGCACAACCTGCGCGAGCTCGCGGACGCGATCTTCTGGTGCCTCGACAACTTCGACGCCGACTCCGAGGCGACGCTCGAGGCGTGCATGGAGCGGATCAAGGGCCCGGACTTCCCGACGTACGGCCTCATCGTGGGCAGCCAGGGCATCAAGGACGCCTACTCCACGGGCCGCGGCTCCATCCGCATGCGCGGCGTGGTCTCCGTGGAGGAGGACTCCAAGGGCGCAACGGAACTCGTCATCACCGAGCTGCCCTACCAGGTGAACCCGGACAACCTCGTGCTGTCCATCGCCGAACAGGTGCGCGACGGCAAGATCGCCGGCATCAGCAAGATCGAGGACCAGTCCTCCGACCGCGTCGGCATGCGGATCGTGGTGCGGCTCAAGCGCGACGCCGTCGCCAAGGTGGTGCTCAACAACCTCTACAAGCACAGCCAGCTGCAGACCAGTTTCGGCGCGAACATGCTGTCCATCGTCGACGGGGTGCCGCGCACCCTGCGCCTGGACCAGATGATCCGCTACTACGTGACGCACCAGTTGGACGTCATCGTGCGGCGCACCCGGTTCCGGCTGCGCAAGGCCGAGGAGCGGGCCCACATCCTGCGCGGCCTGGTCAAGGCGCTCGACGCGCTCGACGAGGTCATCGCCCTCATCCGGCGGTCCGAGACCACCGAGATCGCCCGTGCCGGCCTGATCGAGCTCCTCGACGTGGACGAGTTGCAGGCCAACGCGATCCTCGACATGCAGCTGCGCCGCCTCGCGGCCCTCGAGCGGCAGAAGATCATCGACCAGTTGGCCGAGATCGAGCTCGAGATCGCCGACCTCAAGGACATCCTCGAACGGCCGGAGCGCCAGCGCGCCATCGTCCGCGACGAGCTCGGCGAGATCGTCGAGAAGTTCGGCGACGACCGCCGCACCAAGATCATCGCGGCCGACGGCGACGTGACGGACGAGGACCTGATCGCCCGCGAGGACGTGGTCGTCACCATCACGGAGACCGGCTACGCCAAGCGCACCAAGACCGACCTGTACCGCAGCCAGAAGCGCGGCGGCAAGGGCGTCAAGGGCGCGGACCTCAAGCAGGACGACATCGTGGCGCACTTCTTCGTGTGCTCCACCCACGACTGGATCCTGTTCTTCACCACCAAGGGCCGCGTCTACCGGGCCAAGGCGTACGAGCTGCCCGAGCAGAGCCGCACCGCCCGCGGCCAGCACGTCGCGAACCTCCTGGCCTTCCAGCCGGAGGAGCGCATCGCCCAGGTCATCCAGATCAAGGCCTACGACGACGCGCCCTACCTCATCCTGGCCACCAAGAACGGCCTCGTGAAGAAGTCGAAGCTCGAGGACTTCGACTCGAACCGCAGCGGCGGCATCGTCGCCATCAACCTGCGCGACGAGGACGAGCTGGTGGGCGCGGTGCTCGCCTCCTCCGAGGACGACCTGCTGCTGGTCAGCAAGAACGCGCAGTCGATCCGCTTCCACGCGACCGACGACGCGCTGCGCCCCATGGGCCGGGCGACCTCCGGTGTGCAGGGCATGCGGTTCAACGGTGACGATCAGCTGCTGGCGCTCAACGTGGTTCAGCCCGACACCTACCTGCTCGTCGCGACCTCGGGCGGTTACGCCAAGCGGACGCCGATGGACGACTACCCTGTCCAGGGGCGTGGCGGCAAGGGCGTGCTGACGATCCAGTTCGACCCCAAGCGCGGCGACCTGGTGGGTGCGCTCATCGTCGACGACGAGACCGAGCTGTACGCCATCACGTCGGGCGGCGGTGTGATTCGCACCGCGGCGCGGCAGGTCCGCAAGGCGGGCCGCCAGACCAAGGGCGTCCGGCTGATGAACCTGGCCGAAGGCACTAGTCTTTTGGCCATCGCCCGCAACGCCGACGAGAGCGACGAACCCGAGCAGGCGGACGGCGAGGCATAAGCCGCCGCGGAGCACGAAGGAGCGCATGTGAGTACCCCTGGAACCGGATCCGGCCAGCCGCCGGAGTCCGGACCGGAGGCGGGCCGGCAGCCCGTCCGCATCCCGCGACGCGACACCGACGTGGGCCGCGTGATCGATGCGCCCACCGAGGGCGTGGAGCGCGACGAGTTGCCGAAGAACCTGCCGGACCTGGACAAGATCCATCAGGTCGCTCCGGCGTCGGCGCCGACGGTGCCGGTGCCCGCGCAGGCGGCCGGCGAGGCCGCCGCCCCGGCGGAGGAGACCCCCGCCCCGGCGGCGGAGGCGGCACCGTCGAACCTGCACACCGTGGGCGGCGCGCCGGCCCGGGCCGCGGGCGTGAAGACGCAGGCCGCGAACGGTCCGGTCCGTGCGGGCATGCAGCTGCGCAGCATCGACCCGTGGACCACGTTCAAGCTCACCGGCGTGGTCTCCGTGGTGCTGTTCTTCGTGTGGATGATCGCCGTCGGCGTGCTGTACATCGTGCTCAGCGGCATGGGCGTGTGGAGCAAGATCAACGACAGCTTCCAGACGCTGACCAATGAGCAGGCGGGCGTGAGCCTGCTGACGGCGGGCAACGTGTTCACCTACGCGGGCCTCGCCGGCCTCGCGAACGTGATCCTGTTGACCGCGCTCGCCACCGTCGGCGCGTTCATCTACAACCTCTGCGCCGACCTCGTGGGCGGCATCGAGGTAACCCTCTCCGATAGGGACTGACCAGCGGTTTTGTAGAACCCGAGGTGCGCTGGTAATGTTCCACCTCGGTTCACGGGCCTATAGCTCAGGCGGTTAGAGCGCTTCGCTGATAACGAAGAGGTCGGAGGTTCAAGTCCTCCTAGGCCCACCACACCCCGTCCCGGGGCCTTAGCTCAGTTGGTAGAGCGCCGCCTTTGCAAGGCGGATGTCAGGAGTTCGAATCTCCTAGGCTCCACAATCACTTCGCACACGTCACAGGCGGTTTCCGGATCATCCGGGAACCGCCTTCGTCGTCTCCGCGGCACCCGCCACCTGCCGCGATGCCGGATCCGCGAACTTGACCTACTCTTTACTCAGTGACCTGCGACCCGGCAGGCCCGAGCACAGAGAGAATCGATGAGACGCGCCTCGCGCAAACGACGAAGACCCCGATCCACCGAGCCCGCGCCCCACCGAGGGGCCGCCGCGTGATCACCCTCCTCACGATCCTGGCCGGCATCCTCGTCGTCCTGGTCATCACCGCCTTCACCGGCTACTTCGTGGCCCAGGAATTCGCGTACATGGCCGTGGACCGCTCCCGGCTCAAGGCGCGCGCCGAAGCGGGGGACGAGTCGGCCGCCCGCGCCCTGCAGGTCACCCGCCGCACCTCCTTCATGCTCTCCGGCGCCCAGCTCGGCATCACGGTGACGGGCCTGCTCGTCGGTTACGTCGCCGAACCGATGATCGGCCAGGGCATCGGCACCCTCCTCGGCGGCACGGGCGTCCCCGCGGGCGTCGGCATCGCGATCGGTGCGGTCGTCGCCGTCGGCCTCTCGACCGTCGCGCAGATGGTGTTCGGCGAGCTCTTCCCCAAGAACCTCGCCATCGCCCGGCCCGAGCCCGTCGCCCGGCGGCTCGCGCTCTCCACGACGCTGTACCTCCGTGCCTTCGGCTGGCTGATCCGCTTCTTCGACCAGGCCTCCAACCTGCTGCTGCGCGCGGTGCGGATCGAGCCCGTGCACGACGTCGAGCACTCCGCGACCCCGCGCGATCTCGAGCACATCGTGGCCGCGTCGCGCGACGCCGGTGAGCTGCCGCGCGAACTCTCCACACTGCTCGACCGCATCCTGGACTTCCCCGGCCACACCGCCGAGCACGCCATGATCCCGCGCTCGCGGGTCGACGTGGCCCGCGCCGACGAACCCGCCGCGGCCGTGCTCGACCGCATGGCCCACGGGCACACCCGGTACCCCGTGGTCGGAGCGACGGCGGACGACCTCATCGGCGTCATCACGCTCCACGACCTGCTCGGCGACACCTCCGGCACGGCCCGCTCCCGCTGCCGGCCGGCGGTCGTCGTGCCGGGATCCATGCCGCTGCCCGCGGTGGTCGCGCAGCTCGCCGACGCCCGACAGGAGATGGCCCTCGTCATCGACGAGTACGGCGGCTTCGACGGCGTCGTGACCGTCGAGGACATCGCCGAGGAACTGGTCGGCGAGATCGACGACGAGCACGACGGCACCGACCCGGCGCCCGCCGTGCCCGACGGCGACGGCTGGCTGCTGCGCGGCGACGTGCACCTCGACGAGGTCGAGCGCCTACTCGACGTCGACCTCGAGCCCGGCGACGCCGAGACCCTCGGCGGCGCCGTCACCGCGCGGCTCGGCGCACTGCCCCGCCCCGGTGACGTCACCGACCTGCCCCTGCTCCCGGAGCCCGCGGCGATCGCCCCGGCCCGCCGGGCGCTCCGGGCCGAGGTGCGGACCGTCGAACGGCGGGTGCCGGCGGCCGTGCACCTGAGCCTGCACCCGGCCGGCGGGACGGAGGACGGCGATGAATGACCCCTGGGTGGTCGTGGCGATCACGGCCCTGCTGATCGCGGCCAGCGCCTTCTTCGTGGCCGTCGAGTTCTCGCTCATCGCCGCGCGCCGGCACCGCCTGGAGGACGAGGCCGCGCACAGCGCCTCCGCGCGGGCGGCGCTGCGCAGCTCCTCCGAGCTGTCGCTGCTCCTCGCGGGTTCGCAGCTGGGCATCACGGTGTGCACGCTGGCCCTCGGCGCCATCACCAAACCCGCCGTCGACGGGTGGCTCACGCCGCTGCTCGCGTCCACGGGCATGCCCGGCTGGATCGCCGACGTCGGCGGGTTCGTCCTCGCGCTGCTGATCGTGACGTTCCTGCACCTCGTCGTCGGGGAGATGGCGCCCAAGTCGTGGGCCATCGCGCACCCGGAGCGCTCGGCGATCCTCCTGGCCCTGCCGATGCGCGCGTTCATGGCGGTCACCCGGCCGCTGCTCGTCGTGCTCAACGAGGCCGCGAACGCCTGCCTGCGCCGCGTCGGCGTCACGCCCGTGAACGAGGTCGAGGCCGGGCAGGACCCCGCGGCGCTGCGGCACCTCGTCGAGCACTCGGCCACCGTCGGCGCGCTCGACGAGGAGCACTCCGGCCGCCTCACCAGCGCCCTCGAACTGGAGTCGCTGACCGTCGGCGACATCGCCCGCTGGGACGCCGCCCCGTCGTCGGTCCCCGGATCGGCGACGCCCGCCCAGGTGCGCGCCGCTGCGGATGCCACCGGCCACCTCCGGCAACTCGTCGACGACGGGGCCGGCGTCGTGCATGTGCGCGACTGCCTGCAGGCGGAGCCCGCGGCCACGGCCGCGGAACTGATGCGCCCGGTCCTCGTCCTCGACGCCGCGGAGCCCGCGTACGCGGCCCTCGCGACGATGCGGGAATCGCGCGCCCACCTCGCCGTCGTCCAGCGCGACGGTGCCCGGGCCGTGCTCACGCTGTCGGACCTGCTCGGCCGGCTGATGCCCGTCTGACGCCGACCCCCGGCCCGCGGGGTTACACTTCGCGGGCCGGATGCGGAATCCCTCGGGGAGCGGTCGCGCCACTGTGAAGCCAGACCCGCACCGGCAGGCCCGGGCGACCGGGCATCGTCGAATCCCCTACCCGGGCGCGAAACCCCGGACGAAGGAGCGCCGCTCATGGCGAACGCATCCACCACCGCACACGCCGGTGACCTCTCCCTGCACGTCTCCCGCCGGGCGGTGTGGCTCAGCGCCACCCTGATCCTGGCCGTGCTGGCCTACTACTTCATCGGCATCGACCAGGGCGCCGTCTCGGTGTTCGGGAACGACATGCACGTGCACGAGTTCTTCCACGACGCCCGGCACTTCCTGGGCTTCCCCTGCCACTGACCGGGGGAGACATGGAGAAGCACGTCATCGCCCGCGGCGCACTCGCCGGGGCGATCGGAGGACTGCTCGCGTTCGTCTTCGGCCGGATCCTCGTGGAGCCGATCATCGGCCGGGCCGTCGCCTTCGAGGACGCCCGGAACGCCGCCGAGCACGCCGGCATGCCCGGCATGGCGGGCATGGCCGAGGAGCCGGAACTGTTCACCCGCGCCGTCCAGCAGAACGTCGGGCTGGGGGCCGGGCTGATCCTGTTCGGCGTCGCCATGGGCGCGCTGTTCGGGGTGGCCTACTGCGTCGCGGCGCCGAAGCTGGCCCGGTGGACGCCGCGGGCCGTCGCGCTCGCGGTCGCCGGATCGCTGTTCGCCGGGGTCTACGCCCTGCCCTACCTGAAGTACCCGCCGAACCCGCCCGTCGTCGGCGATCCCGACACGATCCGCGAGCGCACCGGCGCGTACCTGCTCATGGTCGCGATCTGCCTCGGGCTCGTCGCGGCCGCCTGGGTCATCGGGCTCGCGGCGGTGCCGCGGGTCGGCGCGTACGGGGCGGCGCTGGCCGGCGGGGCCATCGTGGTCGGCGGCCTCGTCGTGGCCTGCCTGCTGCTGCCCGCGACGGTCGCGACGCCGAAGGGCTTCGACCCCGACGACCTGTACTGGTTCCGGACGTACTCGTTCCTCGCGCAGGCGATCCTGTGGAGCGCGATCGGTCTGATCGGCGGCGAGTCGGTGCACCGCCTGACGGTGCGCAGCGGATCCCGCGCGGTGCCCATCACCGTCTGAACGGGCCTCGGCGCGGTTCGGGGCCGGGTCGTCGCCGACACGCACGGAGCTCGGCTGCGAGACGACGCAGCGGCGGCATACCCTGGGGGTATGAACCGCCGCTGCGCTCTGTGCTGGGTGGCCGCGCTGATCTCGATCGTCGTCTCCGCCACCGTCCACTACCGCGGGGGCGGGAGCGGCGTCGACGGCCTGTTCTTCGTCATCGCGCTGGCCTGGGCCCTGCTCGCGATCCAGGCGCACCAGCCCACCGGCTGGCGGACCTAGCGGACCGCGGGCCCGGCGTCACTCGCCCTTCTTGCGCGGATCCTCCTCGGCGGGCGACTCGACGGCCGCGTCCTCGTCGCCCTCCTGCTCCTGCTCCAGTTCCTCGACGGCGGCCGGGGCGCTGTCGCCGGTGGCACCGCTGGCCGGGCGCACGCGGGGCGGCTCCGGCGCGACCGGCGGCGCCGACGGGGTGCGCAGCAGCTTGAAGGCGACGCCGCCCACCGCCAGCACCAGCGCGATGACCGCGCCGATCACGACCGGCCTGCGCCACCCCGGGCGGGACGGCGCACCGTCGAGCGAGACGGCCTGCTCGGGATCGACCTCGGCCGGGGAGATCCACGACCGCAGCAGGCCGTAGACGCCGGCGAGGACCTTCCCGGTGAGCGACAGGCTCAGGCCGGTCAGCGCGCGGGCGATGTTGGCGGGGCCCACGACGCTCTGGCCGAGGCCCGCGACGAGGCGCTGGACGTTCGAGGGGGCCGACGGCGCCGGGGCGGCGTCGGCGGCGGATGCGTCGTCGAGCAGAGGGGTGGTGGCCATCGGTGGCGTGATCCTTTCAGCGGACGAGAGTGCGTCGTTTCCACCGCCGATTCTTATCCGATCTTCACGGGTTCGCACTTGCAGAAAATGGCAGAATGGCGGTGTGACCAACTCCAACGCTACCGCCCACGTGACCCTGCACACCTCCGAAGGCGACATCCGTATCGCGCTCTTCGGCAATCACGCTCCCGTGACCGTGGCGAACTTCCTCGGCCTGGCCCAGGGCACCAAGGAATACACCACGACGAACGCTTCCGGTGGCACCTCCGGCCCGTTCTACGACGGCTCGATCTTCCACCGCGTCATCGACGGCTTCATGATTCAGGGCGGCGACCCGACCGGCACCGGTACCGGCGGCCCGGGCTACGACTTCGTCGACGAGTTCCACCCGGAGCTGCGCTTCGATCACCCGTACCTGCTGGCCATGGCGAACATCGGCCGCCCGGCGACGAACGGCTCGCAGTTCTTCATCACCGTCGGCAAGACGCCGCACCTGAACAACCGGCACACGATCTTCGGCGAGGTCGAGGACGAGGCCAGCCGCAAGGTGGTGGACGCGATCGGCAGCACGCAGACCGACCGCGCGGACCGTCCGGTCAAGGACATCACCATCAACTCCATCACCGTCGAGGAGTAGTCGCTCCGTCCTCGCGGAGACTGGCCCGGCCGGGTGTTCCCGGCCGGGTCGTCGCGTCTCCGGGGTCTCTCCGGGGTCGGTGGGGGTGATCCACCGGGAGGCGGAGCGGGCCGGAGGGAAGAATTTACTTCGCCTAACTCCTCCATCAACGTGGATCAGATTCTGTACGAAATTCTCGATAGCCCCACGATTCGTGTGAGCCCCGTCTCCATCGCCGCAGGTCGGTGAGCATCTTCACGGCCCATCGGGCGCTCACAGATGGACACCCGTCGTCCCGGCTTCGTAACGTTGCCGTGATCTTGCGGAGACCAAGGCGTGACCGTCACGTCGCTCCGCGGGAGTCGGGAGTACGACGAGAGTGTCCAGCGACAGTACGAAGACCATGACCGGCCGCAGCACCCGCCGCGGCACGATGCGCGCGGCGCTCGGGGCCGCGTCAGCCGTGATCGGAATCGTCGCCGCACCCGCCGTCGCGCAGGCCGCTCCCGCTCCCGCCCCGCAGGCGCCCGTCGCGCAGGCCGCCCACGCGGCGGGCCCCGACCGCTCGCCGGTCGTGCAGGCCGCCCTCACCCGCGTCGGCATGCCGTACTCCTACGGCGCCGCCGGGCCCAGCTCCTTCGACTGCTCGGGCCTCGTCTCCTGGGCCATGAACCAGGCCGGGGTCAGCGTGCCGCGCAGCAGCTACGCGCTGATGAGCGCCGGCACCCCCGTCTCGCAGGCGGAGCTCCGCCCCGGCGACGTGGTGATCACCAACGGCGGCGGTCACGCCGCGCTCTACATCGGCGGGGGACAGGTGGTCGAGGCCGTGACCTCGGGTGTGCCCGTGCGGGTGGCCGGTATCCGCGGCTTCGTCACCGCGCGCCGCTACTGAGCGTTCAGGAGGGCCGCAGGGCCTCGAGCTGCTCGGCCACGAGCGTCGGCGACTCGCCGAGCTCCCAGCGGCCGAGGAACAGCAGGTCGTCGCCGCGGGTCAGCTCGAGCAGCACCGACTCGCGGCCCCAGTGCCGCGTGCTGGTGCGCTTGATCTCCAGGCCGTCCCACGGGAAGGTCTTGCGGCCGAAGGCGCCGCGGTAGACGACCCCGGCACCGTCGGCGGACAGGCGCGGGCGCAGCACCAGCACCTGCGCCCCGAGGTAGATCAGGGCGAGCACGCCGATGCCGACGAGGACCATGCCGACGGGGTCCTTGATCGCCTGGAAGCCGATCGCCGCGGCGCCCAATAGGACGCCGGCGACGAGGAGCACGACGCCCACGCCGCGTGGGGCGCTCCAGTTATCCACAGGTTTATCCACAGCTGGGATGAATGACATCGATGTGATTTCGCTGGTCAGGGCTACTTCCACCACATCGTCATCAACAGGCCGGCGATCATGAGGCCGAAGCCGATGGCGAAGTTCCACGCCTCGAGGTTCGCCATCCACTCCAGCGGCTTGCCCGGCGCACCCATGCCGTTCGGGTCCGCGCCGACGTAGTACACGAGCAGCCAGGCCAGGCCGGCCAGCATGAGCGCCAGGAACGCGACCACGAACCACCGGCCCGACGGGGCGTTCACCTTGACGGGCGTCCGCGAATCCGTGGCGGTGTTGATCGTGTAATCGGTCTTCTTCCGGACCTTCGACTTCGGCATGGCTTCCTTCTACCAGGGTGCTGTTCACCTGCCAGGTTATCGGATGTACCGGCGCCACCCCACCCCGCTACGCTGGAGCACGTGCGGATCCTCGTCGTCGACAACTATGACAGCTTCGTGTTCAACCTGGTCCAGTACCTCGGCCAGCTGGGCGTGGAGGCGGACGTCTGGCGCAACGACGATCCGCGGCTGGATGATCCGGCCGCCGCGGCCGCGCAGTACGACGGCGTGCTGCTCAGCCCCGGCCCCGGCACCCCGCAGCGCGCCGGGCAGACGATGCCGATGGTCGAGGCCGCCCGCGCGGCCGGCTCGCCGCTGCTCGGCGTGTGCCTCGGGCACCAGGCCATCGGCGCCGTCTTCGGCGGGACCGTCGACCGCGCGCCCGAGCTGCTGCACGGCAAGACCTCGCTCGTGCACCACAACGGCCACGGCGTGCTCGCCGGCCTCCCGGACCCGTTCACCGCGACCCGCTATCACTCGCTGACCGTCCTCGAGCCGACGATCCCCGACGAGCTGGAGATCACCGGCCGCACCGACTCCGGCGTGGTGATGGCCTTCCGGCACCGCGAGCTGCCCATCCACGGCGTGCAGTTCCACCCCGAATCCGTGCTCACCGAGGGCGGCCACCGCATGCTCGCGAACTGGCTCGCCGTGTGCGGCTACCGGGTCCCCGAGGCGCGCGTCGCCGAGCTCGAGCAGGAGGTCGCCGCCGCGCTCGCCTGAGCGCCGCGCACCGTCGGCCCGCCCGGGCGGCCCCGCGCGACGGGGCTCAGGACCGCCGGACGTGCAGGACGATCGTCGCCGACGAATCGACCTGTGCCCCCACGGGGGGATCGGTCTTCCACACTTGGCCGCGGTCGAACAGCCCCGACGGGGCGTCGACGACGACCTTGATGTTCTCCGGCGAGAAGCCCGCCTGGATCAGCGCGGCGCGGGCCGCGTTCTGATCCTGGTTGATCACGTTGGGCATGGTGATCGGCTTGGCCTTCGCGACCTGGATGGTCACCGTGCTGCCCTTGTCCGCGGTCGACCCGCCCGTCGGGTTCTGGTTCACGACGGTGCCCACCGCGGCCGGGTTGTCGACCTGCTGGACGCGGACGTCGAAGCCGAGGCCCTTGAGGTTCGACGTGGCCTGCTCGACCTGCGTGCTGGTCACGTCCGGCACGCGCACCTGCTCCTTGCCGGAGCTGATCGTGAGCTGGATCGGGGTGTTCTGCGGGGTGTTCGCCCCGATCGCCGGGTTGGTCGAGATGACGTTGCCCTTGGCCACCGTCGGCGACGGGTCGTTCTTCACGTCCTTGGCGACCGTGAAGCCCGCCTTCTCGAGGATGTCGCGGGCCTCCTTCTCGGTCCGGTTCGCGACGTCCGGGACCGCGGCGATCTTCGGGCCCGTCGAGACCTGCAGGACCACCGTCGAGCCCTTCGCGACGCTCGCGTTCGGCCCGGGCAGCGTCGAGATGACGTGCTCGGCCGGAACCGTGTTGTCGGGCATGCGCTGCACCTCGACGGTGAAGCCCAGCTTCTGCAGCGCCACCTGGGCGTCCGCGGCGGGTGCGCCGATCTGCGAGGTCACGGTCGCGGTCTGCTCGCCGCCGCGGCTGTTGAGCAGGTACCAGGTGGTGCCGCCGACCAGTACCAGCGCGATCACCGCGGCCGAGAACAGCATGAGCAGCCTCGACCGGCTGCCCCGCTTCGGGGGCGACGAGTGGCGACGGCGGGCGGGTGCGTCCGCCGGGGCCGACGTGTCGACGATGGCCGTCGGCGGGTCGTCGTCGGCGGGTTCCGTACCGGAGGAGTTCGCGGCGCCGGCCGTGGCGGCCGCGGCGGCGACCGGCGCGGTCGCGCGACGGCGGGACTTCGCCGGCTCCGTGAGCAGCGCGTCGCGCTCCTCGTCGGAGAGCACCATCGGCGCCTCCGGCTTGCGGCCCGCGAGCACCCGGATCAGGTCCTGCCGCATCTCGCCGGCCGTCTGGTACCGGTTCGCGGGATTCTTCGACAGCGCCTTGAGCGTGATCGAATCGAGCTCCGGCGGCACCGTGTCCAGGATCGACGACGGCGTCGGCGGATCCTCGCGGACGTGCTGGTACGCCACGGAGACGGGCGAGTCACCGGTGAACGGCGGCTGCCCGGTGAGCAGCTCGAACAGGACGCAGCCCGCGGCGTAGACGTCCGAGCGGGCGTCCACCGAATCGCCGCGCGCCTGCTCCGGCGAGAGGTACTGCGCCGTGCCGATCACGGCCGCCGTCTGGGTCATTCCGGCCGACGGGTCGCTCATCGCCCGAGCGATGCCGAAGTCCATCACCTTGATCTCGCCCGCGCGGGTGAGCATCACGTTGGCGGGCTTCATGTCGCGGTGCACGATGCCGTTGCGGTGGCTGAAGTCCAGCGCCGCGCACACGTCCGCCATCCACGTCATCGCCGCCTGCGGGGCGATGGTCCCGTCGCGCCGCAACACGTCGCGCAGGGTCTCCCCGTCGACGTACTCCATCACGATGTACGGCAGCGGCCCCGACGAGGTCTGCGCCTCACCGGTGTCGTAGACCTGCACGATCGTCGGATGGTTCAGCGACGCCGCGTTCTGCGCCTCCCGGCGGAACCGCTCGTAGAAGCTGGGATCGCGGGCGAGGTCGGCGCGGAGGATCTTGATCGCGACGTCGCGCGACAGACGCGTATCCCGGGCCAGGTGCACCTCGGACATGCCACCGAACCCGAGCGTCTCGCCCAGGTCGTAGCGGTCGTTGATGCGACGCGGCGGGGTAGTCATCGGCTTGTCCGTTATCCGTTAGTTGTTGCAGGGGAGGGGGATCCCGAGGAAGCCGGTGCACGGCGGCTTCGTCGTCGGCTCACCCCCGGTGACCGGAGGATCCGTCGTGGTCGGCGGCGGAGTGGTCGTCGTGGGCTGCGGCGGCGGGGTGGTCGTCGTCGGGCGCGGAGGCGGCGGCGTCGTCGTGGGCTGCACCGTCGAGGTCTCCGTCACCGTGCGGGGCGGCTCCGTCGTCGTGCGGGGCGGAACCGGACGGGCCGCGGTCGAGGTACCCGTCGGCGGCGGCGCGACGGTGCCCGTGTCGGACGTGCTCGGCGTCGGCAGCGGGGTCTCGCTCCCGGTGTCCCGGGTCAGCATGTAGCCGCCGATGATCGCCACGGCCAACAGCAGCAGCGCCACGGAGATACCGAGGATCGTCTTCTGCGCCTTGGTCCAGCCGCCGCCGTCCGAGTAGGACGACGACGCGGCGGCACGCGGCGTGGGGCTCGAATTGCGGGAGACCGGCTGCGGACCCGGCCGGGACGCGGGCGGCACGATGGCCGTCGCCGCCGTCTCCGGGGCGCCCGTCGCGGCGGCGGCCGCCGCCGGGGCCGCACCGGTCCAGCCGCGCGGCATCGGCGGGCGCTGCCCCGCCTTGACCGCGGCCACGGCGTCGGCGAACTCGCCGCCGTTCGCGTACCGCTGCCGCGGATCCTTGCCCAGGGTCAGCGTGATGAGCTCGCGCACCGGTGCCGGCAGGTCGCCCGGCAGCGGCTCCGGCTGGTCCCGGATGTGCTTCATCGCGACGGTGATCGCACCGTCGCCCGAGAAGGGCCGCTTGCCGGCCAGGCACTCGTAGCCGACGACGCCGAGGGAGTAGACGTCGGAGGCGGCGGTGGCGTCTTCGCCGGAGGCCTGTTCGGGGGAGATGTACTGGGCGGTGCCCATGACCATGCCGGTCTTGGTGACGGGTGCGGCGTCGACGGCCTTGGCGATGCCGAAGTCGGTGATCTTCACCTGCCCGGTGGGGGTGATGAGGATGTTGCCGGGTTTGACGTCGCGGTGCACCAGGCCGGCGGTGTGGGCGACCTGGAGGGCGCGGCCGGTCTGTTCGAGGAGGTCGAGGGCCTGGGCCTGGCTGAGGTGGCCGAGGCGGCTCAGGACGGCGTTGAGGGGTTCGCCGTTGACGAGTTCCATGACGAGGTACGCCAGTGGTGCGCCGCCGGTCTGGTCGGCGGTCTCGCCGTAGTCGTAGACGCCGGCGATGCCGGGGTGGTTGAGGGCGGCGGTGGTGCGGGCCTCGTTGCGGAAGCGGGCGAGGAACTCCTGGTCCTCGGAGAATTCGGCTTTGAGCACCTTGACCGCCACGCGGCGGTCGAGCCGCGTGTCCATCGCCTCCCACACCTGGCCCATGCCACCGGTGGCGATGAGCCGGAGGAGTTCGTAGCGGTCGGCGATCACCGATCCGGTCTGCAGACTCATCAGTTCCCCTGCCCGTTCACCGCGGCGCCTATCACCGCTCGTCCGATCGGCGCTGCGAGCGACCCACCGGTCGCCGCCTCGCCTTGATTTCCACCGTTCTCAATGATGACCGCCACCGCTACCTTCGGGTCGTTCACCGGGCCGTACCCGATGTACCAGGCGTGCGGCGCCTCGCCGCCGCGCTGGCCCTGGGAGTGTTCCGCCGTACCGGTCTTCGAGGCGATCTGCACCCGGCCGCCCGAGCCCTTCGTGTGCTGCTCCGACGCGACCATCAGCTCCCGCATCTGCGCCGCGACCTGCGGCGAGATGGCCTGCCCCAGCCGCTTGGGCGAGGTGGTGCCGAAGGTCGTCAGGTCGGGAGCCTGGAAGGAGTCGACCAGGTAGGGCTGCATGCGCACGCCGCCGTTGGCGAGCGTCGCCGCGATCACCGCGTTCTGCAAGGGCGTCATCGCCACGTCGAGCTGGCCGATGGCCGACTGGCCCGTCTGGGCACCGTCGGACAGCGGGCCGGTCACCGACTGGGCGACCCGCAGCGGGATGGGGTCGGGCGTCGAGTTGACGCCGAAGTTGTTCGCCATCGCCTTGATCGCCTCGCCTCCGTCCTGCATCTTCGTCGTGGCCAGATCCACGAACGCGGTGTTGCACGAGTACTGAAACGCCTGCAACAGGCTGACGGTACCGCCCGACGATTCCGGGCACGTCATCCCCGCGTAGTTCGACAGTGTCGTGCCGCCGCCGCCCGGGAGGGTGATCTGCTTGTCGGCCGTCAGGCGGGTCGAGAGATCGATCCCCTTGCCCTGTGACAGGGCCGCCGCCGTGGTGATGACCTTGAACGTCGAGCCGGGTGGGTAGGTCCAGCCCGTCGCGCGGTTGTCCATCGGCTTGTCCTGGTCGTCCTTGAGCTGCTCCCACGCCTTGGTGACCGCGCTCGTGTCGTGCGAGGACAGCGGGTTCGGGTCGTAGCTGGGCGTCGAGACCATCGCGAGGATCTTGCCCGTCGCCGGCTCGATCGCGACGGCCGCGCCGTGGCACGGGCCGTTGGAGCCGCACGCCGTCGACAGCTTGTCGTACGCGATGCGCTGCATCTCCGGGTTGATCGTGGTGACGACGTTGCCGCCGCTCGGGTCGCGCCCGGACAGCAGGTCCACGACGCGGCGCCCGAACAGCCGGTCGTCGCTGCCGTTGAGCACCGACTCCTCGGCGTGCTCGAGGCCGCTGGAGCTGTAGATCATCGAGTAGTACCCGGTGAGCGGGGCGTACGCCCGCGCCATGTCCTGCGGGTAGGTGCGCAGGTACTTGTACCGGTCGTCGGTCTTGATCGACTGCGCCATGACCTGGCCGCCGGCCAGGATGGAGCCGCGCTGGCGCGCGTACTCGTCGAGGAGCACACGCTCGTTGCGGCTGTCGGAGCGCAGGTCGTCGGCGCGGAAGACCTGCACCCAGGTGGCGTTGGCGAGCAGCGCCACCACGAGCAGGACCACGACGAGGGAGATGCGGCGGATCGGTGCGTTCATACGCGCTTCACGATCTCGGTGGGCCGGTCGGGGACCGGCGCACCGGGCTTGCGGGCGACCTTGGGCTCGCGGGCCGCGTTGGAGATCCGCAGCAGCAGCGCGATGAGGGCGTAGTTCGTGAGCAGCGAGGAGCCGCCGTAGCTCATGAACGGCGTGGTCAGGCCGGTGAGCGGGATGAGCTTCGTGACGCCGCCTACGACCACGAAGAGCTGGATCGCCATCGTCGACGCCAGGCCGGCGGCCAGCAGCTTGCCGAAGCTGTCGCGCACCGTCAGGCTCGAGCGGAATCCGCGGAAGATCAGTACCAGGAACAGCATGAGTACGGCGGCGAGCCCGATGAGGCCGAGCTCCTCGCCGACCGCGGCCATGATGAAGTCGGTCGACGCGAACGGCACCATCGTGGGCCGGCCGGAGCCGAGGCCGGTGCCGGCGAGACCGCCCGTGGCCAGCGAGAACAGCGCCTGCGCGGGCTGGTAGCCGATGCTCTCGTAGGCGGCGAACGGGTCGCGCCACACCTCGACGCGCACGCGGAGGTGCGGGAAGAGCTGGTAGGCGGCGACGGCGCCGACGACCGCGAGGCTCAGGCCCACGACGATCCAGCCGATCCGCTCGGTGGCGATGTACACCATGGCGAGGACGGTGAAGAAGATGAGCAGCGGCGTGCCGAGGTCGTTGGCGTAGCCGAGCACGCCGAGCGCGACGACCCACACCAGCAGCAGCGGCGCGAGGTCGCGGGCGCGCGGCAGGTCGACGCCGAGCACGCGGCGGCCCGCGGAGGTGAACAGGTCGCGCTTGGAGACCAGGAACGCCGCGGTGAAGATGATGAGCAGGATCTTGCTGATCTCGCTCGGCTGAATGTTGAACAGCGGCGTCTTGATCCAGTTCTTGGAGCCGTTGATCTCCGACAGGCTCGACGGCAGCAGCGCCGGCAGCGCGAGGAAGACCACGCCGGCGAGGCCGATCGTGTACGCGTACTTCGACAGCGTCCGGTGATCGCGCAGCAGTGCCAGCACCGCGACCAGCACCGCGAGGCCCAGCAGGGTCCAGAGGATCTGCTGGTTGGCCTCCTGCGTCTGCGCGACGCGGCCGTTCTCGGCGTGCGCGTTGCCGAGGTCCAGGCGGTGGATCAGCACCAGGCCGAGGCCGTTGAGCATCGCCACCACCGGCAGGATGATCGGGTCGGCGTAGGGCGCGAACCGGCGCACCGCGTAGTGCGCCGCGCCGTAGAGCACGATGAACGCGAGGACGTACTTCGCGAGGTCCAGGGTCAGCCGCTGCTCCTGCGCCCACTCCACGAGCGCGAGCGAGGTCCCCGTCACCACCGTGGCGGCGACGAGCAGGACCAGCTCGTAGGTCCGGGAACGCCGGTTCGGGTCGAGCGCGATGCCCGAACCGGGAGTGCTGACGCCCGACGTCACGAGGGTCCTCCGCGGCAGGGGCGCTCCGGCGTCGACGTCTGCGTGACGACCTTGGTCACCGGGGCCGGCGGCGGCGCGAGCGTCTCCCCGGCGGGCGGGGCCACCGTGGTCGACGGTGCCGGGACGTTCGGGTCCTGCGGGGCCGGCGCGGGCGGCTCGATGACGGTGCTGATCGCGCACCGCTCCATGAGGTTGTCCCGGTCGGTGAGGTTGCGGGCCTGTTCGCGGGCGTCGTCGAGCGAGCTCGCGTACGGCAGGCCGGCCAGGTTGGCGCGGCCGCGCGGCGTCAGGTCGTCGACGGTGAGCGGCGTGCAGCCCTGCGCGGCGCGCGCCTCGCCGGTGGGAGCCTCCGCGATGCAGACGACCTCCTGCTGCGAGTTCAGGGCGCGCCCGAAGATCGAGACCTTCACGCCGTGCGAGATGGCGATCGTGCCCTTGTCCGTGGCCGCGACGAAGTAGCTCGAATTGACCACCGACCGGGTGACGACGAGCCCGATGGCGCCGCCGATGAGCAGCACCAGCAGCACGCCGAGGGCGATCCACTTGCGCCGCGAGCCGTTCGCGGGCTCGTCGTCGACGTCCGTCGCCACGACGCGGCGGGGCGCCTTCTTCGGCGGGCGCAGCGCGGCGGCCCGGCCGGCGGCGGTGTTGGCAGGCGGGACGTAGTCCTCGTCGTCGTCGTTCGCGGCGCCGCCGACGATCGGGCGGCTCTGCCCGAAGCTGGTGTCCTCGACGCGGGCCACCACGACGGTGACGTTGTCCGGGCCGCCGGACCGCAGCGCCAGCTCGATCAGCCGGTCGGCGGCGGCGCTCACGTCCTCGGCGGCGAGCTCGAGGGTGTCGCCGATGGTCTCGTCGCTGACCACGTCGGACAGGCCGTCGGAGCACAGCAGGTAGACGTCGCCCGCCTTGGCCTCGCGGAGGGTGAGGGTGGGCTCGACCTCGTGCCCGGTGAGGGCCTTCATGATGAGGGAGCGCTGCGGGTGCGTGTGCGCCTGCTCGGCGGTGATGCGGCCCTCGTCGACGAGGGTCTGGACGAAGGTGTCGTCCTTGGTGATGCGGGTGAGCTGGCCGTCGCGCAGCAGGTAGCCGCGGGAGTCGCCCACGTGGATCAGGCCCAGCTTGGAGCCGGCGAAGAGGATCGCGGTGAGCGTGGTGCCCATGCCGTCGAGCTCGGGGTCCTCGGCGACCTGCTCGGCGATGGTCTCGTTGCCGGCGACCATCGCCTCCTCGAGGGTGTCGAGGAGGTCGCCGCTGGGCTCGTCGTCGTCGAGCGGGGCGAGGGCGTTGATCATGAGCTGCGAGGCGACCTCGCCGGCGGCGTGTCCGCCCATGCCGTCGGCCAGTGCCAGCAGGCGCGCGCCCGCGTACACGGAGTCCTCGTTGTTGCTGCGGACGAGGCCCCGGTCGGAGCGGGCGGCGTATCGAAGGACGAGGCTCACGGGCGCAACTCGATCACTGTCTTGCCCACGCGCACCGGAGTGCCCAGCGGGACGCGGGTGGGAGTGGTGACCTTGTTGCGGGCCAGGTAGGTGCCGTTGGTGGAGCCGAGGTCCTCGACGTACCAGTCGTCACCGTCGCGGGACAGGCGCGCGTGCCTGGTCGACGCGTAGTCGTCGTTGAGCACGAGCGTCGAATCGTCGGCGCGGCCGATGAGGACGGGCTGCTGGCCGAGGGTGATGCGGGTGTTCGCGAGCGGGCCGTGGGTGACCACGAGGTACTTCGCGACCTTGCTGGTCCGGGAGAACAGGGCCCGACGGGGAGCCTTCGCCTCCTTCTGGCGGGGCCGCAGGCCCGACGCCATGCGCGCGTCCGAGCGCAACGCACTGATGACCAGCCAGATGCACAGCCACAGCAACAGGAGGAAGCCCGCACGGGTCAACTGCAACACGAGTCCCTGCACGGTCCCTCCCTCCTGGTCTCATCCGACGCACGCTCGTCCGGCGCCCGGCGTGCGGGCGCTGTTTACGGGTCTGCTTTCGCGTGCCCCGAAAAGAAATCTACTGGAAGCGGACCACGATGTCGGAGTGGCCGACGCGGATCCGGTCGCCGTCGGCGAGCTCCCAGTTGGAGACGGGCACGTCGTTGACCGAGGTGCCGTTGGTCGAGCCGAGGTCGTTGAGGACCGCAGCGTAGCCGTCCCAGCGGATCTCCACGTGCCGGCGCGAGACGCCCGTGTCGGGGAGACGGAACTGGGCGTCCTGGCCACGGCCGATCACATTGGTGCCCTCGCGCAGGGCGAAGGTGCGGTTGGAGCCGTCCTCCAGGTACAGGGTGACGGACTGCGGCTGGGCGTAGCCGCCCTGCGGCTGCTGGTACCCCTGGTCGTAGCCGGGCTGCTGGTAGCCCTGGTCGTAACCCTGCTGGCCGTACCCCTGGTCGTAGCCGGGCTGCTGGTACCCCTGCTCGTACGCCGGCTGCTGGTAGCCCTGCTGGCCGTACCCCTGGTCGTACGCGGGCTGCTGCTGGTAGCCCTGGTCGTAGCCGGGCTGCTGGTAGCCGCCCTGGTCGTAGGCGGGCTGCTGGTAGCCCTGGTCGTACGCCGGCTGCTGGTAGTTCTGCTGGCCGTAGTTCTGGTCGTACGCGGGCTGCTGCTGGTAGCCGCCCTGGTCGTAGGCGGGCTGCTGGTAGCCCTGGTCGTAGGCCGGCTGCTGGTAGTTCTGCTGGCCGTAGTTCTGGTCGTATCCGGGCTGCTGCTGACCGTAGTTCTGGTCGTACCCCGGCTGTTGCTGCTGCTGGTAGCCGCCCTGGTCGTACTGGCCGCCGTGCCGTCCCTGGTCGTATCCGGGATTGTTGCTCATCGAATCGGCTCCTGATTCTGCAGGTGGTCGCTGGGGTACAAGGTTCTGGGGGACTGCATCCGGATCCACGGTGCCGCGGGCCCGGAACTGGCCCGTGTGCAGGCCTGGTGACTGCTCGAAGTGCACGACCACGTCACCATAAGTCTGCCAGCCGTTGTCATGGATGTATTCGTCGAGGTGCTTCGAGAAGGCACGGATCGCGAGCTCGCGGTCCGCCTCGAAGGTCTCCTGATCGGTGGGGGAGACGGCGATGACGTACTTGTTGGGTACCAGGTACGCCCCGTCTCCGAGGGATTGCAGCTGATCCTCAGCCTCGCGTTGGAGAGCGGCCTCCACTTCCTGGGGGACCACCTTGCCGCCGAAGACGCGGGCGAAGCCGTCGCCCACCGCGCCCTCGAGCTTGCGCTCGAACCGCTGCAGGATTCCCATGGAACGACTTCCCCCTTCCTCAGCGTGTCGTGATGCATGTTCTGACCAATGATGATAGCCGCGATCGAGGCACGACGAAGTCAGCGTAACCCCATTGGTCCCAACTGTCCCTTTGGTAGCACGTACGACGGTGCCCCGGCAAGGCCGGAGCCCCAGGTCGCGGTCCGATTTCGCGGCGTGCGTCGTCTCGTGTTAATCTTCTCCGGTCGCTCGGGCGAGTGGCGGAATGGCAGACGCGCTGGCTTCAGGTGCCAGTGTCCTTCGGGACGTGGGGGTTCAAGTCCCCCTTCGCCCACAGCAGAGCAGTTCTATGAACTGCTGGACCCGAGGTCACGAACTCGAATGAGGTCGTGACCTCGGGTTTTCTGGTTTGTAGAGGCACTTTGGTTGGCTGGTGCCGCTGCTGGCGGCGGGGCTCCCGGATCTCGTTGTGCGATGGAAGTACAGGGTGCAGGCGAGGCCGGCACTCGCAGGCCGTGGCGGCCCTGCGGGACGCCAACGCGGCGGTCAGGCGCGCCCTGCAGGCGTGCCTTCCGATTCGAGCACGACACAGCGGCCGCCTCACCCATCCCTAGGGTGAGGGGCCGCTTTCGCCGCCTTCGGGTCGGATGGTGCCGCGTCACCCTCCTCGCCCCCGCCCGCGTCTTCGTTGTCGCCGGGGTCGGGGGATGCGTCGGCGGGTGTTCGCGGCTGCGTTGCGGCAGTTGTTTGCTGCGGCGGGTTCTCCTGCTGTGACGCAGGTCGCTGAGGAGGTGGGGGTCAGTGCCGGGACGGCTGTGGGGCGATCAGAACATCATGGCCCTGCTGATCACCCTGGCCGCGATGGTCCTCGGCCTCGGCTTCACCCTCGCGGCGCTCACATGAACAACCGCATGTACGCCACCCATCAGCGAGTCCCTTTCGGGCTGTTTTGCCGGGATATAGCGGAGGTCTATATCCCGGCATATCGGACACAAGGATATAGACCTCACCCCTATATCCACCACTTTCATAGCCCCCTACCTGCGAAAACATCGATGTCACGGGTTCAGGTACTTGACAAGTCTGCCGGGGCTGGTGAGGTTGAGCGCATCGCCCGGTTCGCGGGCACCTTTCCCCTCTTTCTTCCAGCCTTTCGGGGTTGGTCTGTGTTGTGGAAGTGAGTTGATGCTTTGATGGCCGGAGTACATGCGCGTAGCAATCCCGTCCCCAAGGCTGGTGGCGATCCTTCGCCGCCGCCTGGTGCCGGGCGGGAGAGTTCGGTGGCGCAGCAGCGTCTCCAAGGGCTGTTCCTGACGATCATCGGTGTGGCTGGCGTGTTCGGTGGGGTGCTGTTCGCGATTGAAGCCCCCAAGTACACGCCGGTGCCGGTCGTGTTCCTGTCCTTCTGGCTGGTGATGGTGATCGTCGGGCAGGTGCTCTTCGCCGGGCTGCGCAAACTCCGGGCCGCGGGTGTGGGGGCTCCGGCACCGGAGCAGGTGCGCGCCGCCGCCGCGGTCGCGGCGATTGTGGTCGCGGTCGGCATGATGGGCTTTGCAGCCACCACCGCCGGCACCGGTAGTGCGCAGGCGGCTCCGTGTCCCGGTGGTGGGCCCGCCACGTGTGGGCCGACACCCGGGCAGCCGGAGCTGACGTTTAGCCCGCCGGCCCAGGCGACTGCCCCCGGGCAGCAGGGCCAGCAAGGTGCTCAGCAGGGTAGCGACGGAATCGCGACTTCCCCCGCCGGTAGTGGCGGTGACAACGGCCCGGGTATCCAGGCGCAGACCCCCGATTTCGGTACCCCGGGGCAGCCGACACCGAACATTCCCGGCAACGAGCCCGACCAACCCGCCCAGCAACCCGCCCAGGGGCAGGGGCAGCAGCAGGGGAACCAGCAACAGCAGAACCCGGTGCAGACGACTGCCGCCGGCCGACCCCAGCAGGGACAGCAGACCGGCGAGCCGACCCAGTCCGGGCAGGCCTCCCCGTCACAGTCGACGGTGACCATCACGCAAACCCAGTCCGAGTGCCCCGCCCCCGCAGCTCCTGGCGCTGGTGGACCGGGCACACCCGGCAACGGGGGCGAAGCGAGCGGACCCGGCGCTGGCGGCCCTGACGGCGGTGACAGTAAGGACGGCGCTCCGTCGTGGGCGTATCTGGTCGGTGAGGTTACGGCGTTGATGACCGGACGGCGGGGTCGTAAGGCGGGGCCGTTGAACGCGGACGGCTCGGCCCCGACCAATGACACCGTTCCGGGTGATCTGGTTGAGGGGGAGAACTACAAGCAGTGGACCACCCCCGACGGGGACCGCACCTTCATCCTGTCCGAGAACGCCGACGCGCCGTCGAAATACCGGTTCAACCTCGACCAGCCCGAAGGCGGCTCCTCCAAGGTTAACGACGATGGCTCCGTCAGCGTGTTCGACCGTGACGGGAACCAGGTCAAACGCTTCGAAGCGCCGTGGGCGTATGACACCAAGACCGGGGAGAAGATCCCTACCCGTTACAGCGTCGACGGCGATGACCTGGTGCAGACCATCGACCGCCCCGAGGGCAACAACAACCCGATCCTCGCCGACCCCGATGAGACCAACGTCGGCATGATCAACACCACCGGCAGGCAGGACGGGGAATCGTGGACCGAGACCCGCCCCAACGGTGAGACCTTGACACACACCATCGTGCCCGGCAGCGGCGGGCAGTCCGTCGACACCCGGGCCACGCGTCCCGATGGCAGCTTCACCGACATCCGCACCGCCAGCGACGGACAAGGCGGCTGGCAAGCCTGGGCCGACAACAGCGACGGCAGCAGCAGCTACGCCGGCCAGGAAGGCGCAGGCGGAGACCACTACTCCCAGCGCTACGACGGATCCCCCCTCGACGGCCAAGCCCCACGAGTGACCTCCACCGGCAACGCCGACAACTCCCAAGGAACCATCACCGGCACCAACTACGACGGCACCCAATCCACCGGCGACTACAGCCGCACCGGAGACAATCAGTACGATCTGACCACGCAGAACCCGAACGGGAGCACCAGCAATATCCGATCGGAGATCGACCCGAACACCGGAAATCCGGTTACAGTCGTCGCCGACGATGATGGCGTCAAGATGACCACACCAGATGGCAAGGTAGTCCCAGCGATACCAACCCCCGACGGCGGATTCACCTGGGAGCCAGGGGCCAAAGATTACACTCTTGGATTCACCAACAGGGACTGCTGCACCGATAAGGACATCTGATCTGGCTTGCCCGCATAGGGTGGCCTGGAAGGATGACTATCGTGCCGAAGCCGTATCCGCAGGAGTTCCGTGATGACGTGGTCCGCGTGGCCCGTGAGCGCGAGTCGGGGGTGACGCTCGCCCAGATCGCGAAGGACTTCGGGATTCATGAGATGACGCTGCAGAAGTGGTTGCGCCGCGCGGATATCGATGACGGCCGCAGGCCGGGAACGACATCAACGGAATCGGTTGAGCTGCGTGAGCTGCGGAAGCGGAATCGCTTGCTGGAGCAGGAGAATGAGGTATTGCGGCGGGCGGCGGCGTATCTGTCGCAGGCGAATCTGCCGGGAAAAGGCTCTACCCGCTCGTGAAGGAGCTCGCCGCCGACGGCATTCCCGTGGCGGTGACGTGCCGGGTTCTCAAGCTCTCTCGTCCGCCGTACTACCGGTGGCTGACCGAGGCGGTCACCACGGCTGAACGAACCGAGGCCGTGCGGGCGAACGCGCTGTTCGATGCCCACCGTGATGACCCGGAGTTCGGGTATCGATTTCTCGCCGATGAGGCCGAAGCTGCTGGCCAGAGCATGAGTGCGCGGACGGCGTGGCGGATCTGCTCGGAGAACAGCTGGTGGTCAAGGTTCGGGAAGAAACGCGGCCGGAACGGGAAGAAACCCGGCCCGCCGGTGCACGACGACCTCGTCGAACGCGACTTCACCGCCGAATCTCCGAACCAGTTGTGGCTCAGCGATATCACCGAGCATTGGACTGACGAGGGCAAGGTCTACCTTTGCGCGATCAAGGACGCCTGCTCGGGGCGGATCGTCGGCTACAGTATCGACTCCCGCATGCAATCACGTCTCGCCGTCAGTGCGTTGAACAATGCGGTTGCCCGCCGTAGCCACGACGTCGCAGGTTGTATTGTGCACTCCGACAGAGGCTCTCAATTCCGGTCCCGCAAATTCGTGTCGGCGTTGAACCGACACCATCTGGTCGGATCGATGGGCAGAGTCGGCGCCGCCGGCGACAACGCCGCGATGGAGTCGTTCTTCGCACTGCTGCAGCGCAACGTCCTCGACCGGCAGCGATGGAGCACCCGCGAGCAACTCCGGATCGCGATCGTCACCTGGATCGAACGGACCTACCACCGCCGGCGCCGCCAGGCCCGCCTCGGCCGGTTGACGCCGATCGAATACGAGGCGATCATCAACACAGCCGCATCAGCGGCATGACACCGTAACTGTCTCTATCGGTGCAGCAGTCCCACACGACTGTAGGTGCGGGAAGTGAACTGCTACGACAGCAGTGGCTCAAAGCCATTGCCAACAGTCCCACTAGTCTCGACGCAAAGACTCTTCCCTGGATCAAGAACATCGATCTCGGCCCAGTTAAGGGCCTATCGCGAATGGGAGGTGTTGCCAGTCTAGTGACCCTTGCGCCAGCCATTTTTTCAGACATTCAAGACGGAAATGGCGTAAAAGAAGCTGTCGTTAGGGAAAGCGCGGCCGCCGCGACTAGTATTGCTGCAAGCGCAATGGTTGGGGCGACGATAGGCTCGTCCTTCCCTGTAGTAGGAACGATCCTGGGGGCCGCAGCCGGCGCAGGGGTCGGCTACTTGACTTCCAAAGGTATTGACTGGCTGTGGTGAGAAGTGAGAAAACTTTCACGTGGAAGAACTATAAGGATGATTGGATCCCTAAGAGGACGCCGATTGTCATGATGGCCATGTTCTCGCCTCTGCTGGCTCTAGGGGCATTCTCCGGGATGAGGGATCTGACAATTGCGGGAGCCGGACTGGAGATCCTGAGCTTCGGAATGTTAGCACCCCGGTTGTTTGGAACGTTCGGTGAGACAGTTTCAGAGGTGGCTGATGAAATAGGGGTCCGGATCACGCCAGCGCCCTGGTGGAAGAATATTGCATTCTATGCCACGGTCGGTTCTTCGGTATTCTTCACAGGGTTGGCGATTGGAGTGGCAAAAGATAGTTCCGGTAGAGCCACTCTCGCTATTCCTGCAACGATCGTAGGACTAGCGCTGTCTGCCCATATGGTGTATGCGATCGCTAGATCTAGGCGAGGGGTAACAATCTACACGGAGGAGGTCGTGACCCCTCGCGGCAGAACAATCCATTTTAAGGATCTCGGATATGATCTGTACGATCCGCCTAGCGGCGGAGCCGCCTCAGTGCGACTATTTCGGCGCGGCGGGCAATTTGGCGGCAGGCCCGAGTATGTGACGTCGCTGGGGTATCTTATTAGCCCTAACAATTTACTGTCCCTTATTGATGCGTTAAGCTCACGCGACCCAAGTGAGGGCCTCTTCACATCAGCGGATATGAGATTTATCCTGGCGATAAGTCCGCCCGCTGGAGTGCCAGAGGGGGGGAGTATTGAAGTTTCTATCCCTAATAGGTGATTGGAGAAGGAAATGGGCAGTTACCCTTCGCGTTTGATGAGCGTGGCCATTGATTCTGATCTGACTCTGACAGGCTGTACTCCCAGGGAGGCTGAAGTGCGAGTTACCGATCTACCGGACGACTGGGTGGAGGATGACAAAAACAGGTTGTTTCGAGGAGAAACTCCGGTTAGCGTTTGGTTTAGCCCGAAAGAGTCGTACGGGAACGGCATGCCGTTTTCGGACAACGCAGTTCTTATCGTTTACAGGACTGAAGGGGTTGCGTGGCGTGAGTGCGGACCGTCTCTAGTTACTGCGGCTATCGCAGACGCCATTAGCGTTCCGGGGTGGTCTTCACTGGGGGGCGGCTCTCCTGATGAAAGTTTGGACGATCAGAACTCCGCCAGAATAGTAGGAACTCTAGATAGTCCATACGGATCGCTCTTGTCGATTGTAACTACATCTTACGTCGAGAGGGAGGGGTGCGGTTTTCTAATTCAATTAACGGCGACGTCTTTGATGTCATCGAGCGTAGTTTCTTCATCGGATCCGGTGGCGCGGATTGGCTTTTCCACAACTGCATAGCTCTAATCGGGCGAGGACGTATAGGGATCATCCTCTGTCGACGCTCCCTGGGATCTGGTTCGGGAAAGGTATTTAAATCCGTTGTTGATCGATGGGAAAGAGAGAGTGATATGAGTAATCGGGTGCAGGGTATGCGGCGTGGTGTTGTGGGGGGTGCTGCTGTTGCGGTGGCTGCTGTAGTTGCTGTTTCGGGGGTGGGGTCGGCGTCTGCTGATCCTGGGCCGGGGCGTTTGAATGCGGGGGCTGTGTCGGTTCCGCGTGCGGCGTTGCCGGGGTGGAGTGTCGCGTCGGTGTCTGGAGGTGGGGTTGGTGCGGTGGTGACGTTTCCGGGTGGGGGTTGGTCTTCGCAGGTGCAGTTGGGGGCTACGCGCGCCGATGGTCGGTCGAGTACGGATGTGGCTCGGTCGATCGTGTTGAATGCTCCGCGGACGCCGGGGTACTCGAGGAATGCTGCTCGTGTGGTGGGGCTGAGTATGCGGCCGACGAGTGTATCGGGGGTTTCTGCGACTCTGGCGACGGGCACGATCGAGGTTCAGGGCGCTCCGGTGAAGGCGGATCGGTTCCGGGTGATCGTAGTCGACAGCAAGCCGCAGAGCTATTTCGTTTCTGCTGTGCCATTTGAGGCTGGGGATCGTATTGCGCAGGCTGATGCTGCGGAGCGTGGCCTGGTAGCGGGCCGGTAGCCCGGTAACTCATGTTTGTACGAAGCTGATTTGTCTACTGAGAGAAAGCGGGGATCGCATGATGGGGTTTAAGCGGGTGGCTGTGGTGGGTGCTGCGACTGCTGTTGTGTCGTGTATGGGGGTGCCGGGTGTGGTGTCGGCTGCTCCTGCGCCTGGTGGCCGGTCTGTGGTTCCGGTGGTGGGGCCGGGGTCGGAGGTTGGGGTGGTGCAGGAGTGGGGTGTTGGTGGTCGGGTGCGGGTGAAGTCTTGCACGGTGGGGGTTGTTGCGGAGCGGCCGGATGGTCGTCGGGTTGCGGTGACGGCGGGGCATTGCGGTGAGCCGGGGCAGCAGGTGGGGGCCCGGGCGGCGGGGGTTGATGGGTTTGTGCGGGTGGGGGCGGTGGCGAAGTCGGTGGCTCCGCGGTCGCGGGTTGATCCGAAGACTGGTGAGAGTTATGTGGTCGATGCGCTGGCAGCGGATTGGGCGGTGGTGGATTTGTCGCCGCGGGTGTCGACGCGGGTGGCGCGGGGGCCGGTGCGGCAGACGGTGGTGGGCGTGGCTCGGGTGGGGGATCGGGTGTGTCAGCAGGGGATCACGTCGGGGTGGCGGTGTGGTTCGGTGTTGGCGGTCAAGGGGGCGTTGTTTGCCACGGATATCAAGTCGCGGCCCGGCGATAGTGGTGGTCCGGTGATGCGGCTTGCTGATGGTGCGGCGTTGGGGATTGCGTCGCGTGGCACGGGCGATGATGTTTCGGCGGGTGAGCAGGTGACGATTTACACGGGGTTGCAGGATGTGCTGGCCCGTGGCGGCGGGTTGCGGTTGGCGACCGGTGATCGGGCGGGCGTGAGTGCCGGGCGGATGGTCTCCGTCGACGAGGAGGCGGTGGTGCTGCCGGAGGCGATGTCGGCGCCGGCGCTGCTGCGGGCGGCGAGTGTGGAGGCCGCTGCCATCGTCGGCTAAGCCCCCCGAGGCAGTAGCCCGTTGGTAGATGGTGCTGGCCGCCCTCCCCCAGGTCTTGGGGAGGGCGGCCAGCGGTCCCTGTGTGGGCGATGCGTTCCCCGCGGGGAAGAAACAGTGAGCGCGGGCCGGTGTTGATTGATCGGTAGCGCTGATAGGCCATCGCCATGTCTGGTGTTCATTGATCACGCCTCGGGGCGGTTGGCGTCGCGTCCGGGGTTGGAGATGGCGCTCCTTGCCGCGTCGCGTGAGGGTGAGGTGTTGGTGGTGACGAAGTTGGATCGGTTGGGCCGCTCGTTGGCGCATCTGACCGATCTCGCGTAGACGTTGGAGGGTGTGGGGTGAGGATCTGGTGGTGCTCGATCAGGGGATCGATACCTGTACGCCGGTGGGGCGGATGTTCCTTCACATCTTGGGTGCGGTGGCGGAGTTCGAGCACGCCCTGCTGTCGGAGCGGACGAAGGATGGGTTGGCAGCGGCCCGGGCCCGCGGCCGCACCGGGGGCCGAAGCGAAGCTCAGTGGCAGCAGTGGTTCTCCGAACCTCGCGACCCGGGTCGTGAATCCTTCCAGGATCACGGTCCGGGTTTTTCGTGCCCGCACCGGCGGGGCGTCTCGATCGACGGTCGGGCCATCCGCGGCGGCACCGGCTCCGAATGACGGGTGACCACACTCCCCGATCAGAAGGCGCCCACCGCATGGATACGACGGCCCGCCCGGGCAGACCACCCCGGATGAGCCGGGACAAGATCGCCGCGACGGCGATCGAGATCCTGGCCGACGAGGGATACGCGAAGCTCTCGATGCGGCGTCTCGCCGATCGCCTGGGCACCAGCCCCATGGGCATCTACTACTACTTCGAATCCAAGCACGAATTGCTGGGCTACCTCTTCAGCAGGCACGACGGGGTGGCCGACTACCGCCGCAGCCGCACGGCCGACGATCCCTACGACCGCGTCGTCCAGGCGGCGGAGACGCTGGTGCGCTTCCTCGAGGCGCAGCCCTGGGCGCTCGCGGGGATCGTGGACGGTCACGTCGAGATCGAGGAGTTCACGCGCAGGCACCTACGCGACCTGGCCGACGGTGTCCGGGACCTGGGCCTGCGCGGGGCGGACGCGACCGAGGCGCTGCGCGGCGTGTGGCGGATCGTGATCGGTGCGGCCGTCCTCGGCTCGGCACCGGAGTCGGGGCGCGCCGGCGCGGGATCGCCCGTCCCGTGCGCGGAGACGATCGAGTGCTTCCTCGCGGGCAGGCTCGCCCGGGCGGCGGCGACCGCGGCCGAGTGATGCGTTCGCCCGCGTCAGCCGCTCGGGGCGAGGGTGCGCCGCAGGGCATCGATGGCGGACCGGGTGAAGGCCCGCATCGGCGCCGCACGGGCGGCGAGGAGATCGGCGGCGTGGTACATCCCCGGTTCCACCAGGAGCTCGACCGCGATGCCCGCATCCTCCAGTCGCCGCGCGTAGTCCACGTCCTCGTCGTGGAAGAGGTCCAGGTCGCCCACGCCGATCCAGGCGGGCGGTAGGCCCGTGAGATCGGTGCGGCGCGCGGGCGCCGCGTAGGCGGGGACCTCGCGGTCCGCGTGCCCGGCGCCGAGGTAGGCGTCCCACGCGAAGGCGTTGGAGCGCCGCGTCCACACCAGGGCGCCCCGGTGATCGCGCGGGCGGGCGGGGGTGCGGTCGTCGAGCATGGGATAGAAGAGCAGTTGGAAGGCCACGGGCAGGCCCTCGTCGACGGCGCGTTGCACGACGCCGGCGGCGAGCCCGCCGCCCGCGCTGGCCCCGCCGACGCCGACCCGCGCCGGGTCGATACCGCGGCCGGTGGCACCGTCGTGCAGCCACCGCAGCGCCGCGTAGCAGTCGTCGTGGGCGGCGGGGAAGGGGTGCTCGGGCGCGAGTCGGTACCGCGTGCTCACCACGACGACGCCGGTGTCCCGCGCGATCCGAAGGCACCGGCGGTGGTCCACCTCGGGCTGCCCGATGATGGTGCCGCCGCCGTGGATCCACAGCAGCGCACCGCCGTTCGGTGTCGTCGGGGTGTAGACGTAGACGTCCTGTGCGCCGTCGACGTCGTGGCGCGTCACGGTGACGCCGCCGCCGGTGGGCGGCGGCGCCGCGAGCGCGGGCGGCGTCGGCAGGGTTCGCACCGCTCGGAGGGTGAGCGGCCCCATCGACGGGAACAGAGCGGCGGCGGGATGCCGCAGTCCGGGACCGGCGTCGCGCAGGGCGCGGGCCCGCCGCGCGGCGGTACCGGCGCCGGCGCCGGCGGCGGCGAGCACGGGCAGCAGAATCCGTTGCACCTTCATGGGTCTCCCTCCCGGCGGATGATCCGCGGAAATTCGGACAGTGTCGCCAGGATCATCGCGCACCGCGGCGCCGCGCACCCGGTGAACGGCGGACGGCGGCGCGTTTCAGGACCGGAGCGGTGTCGACCGTCGCGGCCGGCACCGCAGCGCGGCGGCGACGAGGATGAGGCCGCAGGCGGCACCGGCCAGCGCGACGGTGGTGGGAAGGCCGAGTGCCTGCGCGAGCAGGCCGATGAGCGGTGGCCCGCCGAGGTAGGCGGAGTAGCCGACCGCGCTCACCGCCGCGGCGGCGGAGGCGATCGCGTGCGGCGCCCGCTCCGCCGCCAGGTCGATCGCCAGCGGGAACACCGGGCCGAGGACGAGGCCGACCGCGATCGCGCCGAGGTAACCGGCGATCCAGCCGGGGATGAGCAGCCCGGCGGAGGCGCCCCCTGCGGCGACGGCGCCGGCCGACACCAGGTAGCGGGCCCGACCCATCGCGGGCACCAGCAGGTCGCCGGCCGACCGGGACGCGAACATCGCGAGGCTGAACGCGGCGACCGTGCCGGAACCGACGGTCGCGCCGGCCCCGAGGTCCCGGCCGACGAGGAGCGCGGACCAGTCCGTCATCGTGCCCTCGAGCAGCAGACCCGCGATCGCGATCGCCGCGATGGTCGCCGAGAGGGACTGCAGCGGGCGGGGCCGGGGAGCACCGGCGGCGGGGTGGGGGCCCGGTGGTGGCGCGACGTCCGGGAGGTGCGGCGCGGCCGCCGTGAGCAGGATCAGGAGGACCCCGGTGACCGCCGCGAAGTGTGCGGTCACGCTCAGGCCGGCGGCGACGGCGACCACGCCCCCGGTCGCACCGACCAGGACGCCGAGGCTGTAGCCGCCGTGAAGGCGGGAGAGGATCGGCGTGGCCCCGCGGCGGCGCTGGAACTCGAGGGCCGTGCTGTTCATCGCGACGTCGAGGGCGCCCGACGCGGCCCCGAGCAGCGCGAGGATCAGACCGAGGGACGGCGCGTCGGACGCCCCCGACAGCAGCGGGAGCGCGAGGACGAGCGCCGGCGCCGACAGCAGGCAGACGGTGCGGCCGCCGACCCTCCGGATCCAGCGACCGGCGACCAGCAGGGTGGGAACGGACCCGGCGGCGACGCCGAACAGCGCCGCGCCGAGCGCGGCGTCGGACAGGCACAGCTGGGCCCGCACCTCGGGGATCCGGGGCGCCCAACTCGACAGGACGGCGCCGTTGACGAAGAACACGAGCCAGAGTCCCGCGACGGGGCGCGGCCGGGCGGGGGAGCGTCGGAACATGCGGCCTCAGGGCCGCCCTGACGACTGCAGAAGAAGCGGCCCCCGGACGGAACAGGAACCGCGGCGCGGGTGTCCCGCGCGCTGGGGTCAGCGAACCACGGCGCGGCCGCGGAGGCAAGGCCGACGCCCTGACCTGCGTGATCGCAACCGGCGCCGAACGTCCGTGGGCGGACCCGCCCGGATTCGTCCGGAATGTGCGGAATTCTGCGTACCGCTGGTACAGCAGGTTCCGCTCCCCTCGCGGGTGTGCTTATCTTCTCCTCGAAGATCCCGAACAACATTGCTGTCAGCGACTGATGGCTTGCAGGATCATTATTCCGTCGAGCAGCCGGCGGGGAGTACCGCGGACCGTCGGATCCGGGCACGCCACCCGGTCCGAGCAGCCCCCACGGAAGGCACGCACACTATGGGTACGTCGCGCACCGACACCGACAGCGCCCCGGACACCGAAGCCGCCCCCGCGGGCACGCTCCAGGTCGGCCTGGCCGTGGTCGCCTTCAGGGGCACCGACCGCGAGGCCGCGGGCCGCATCGTCGACGATTTCGGGGAGTTCACCCCCGTCGCCACGGAGTACCACGGGGAGCGCATCGCCGAGCCCGCCCGACGATGGGCGGTGCTCACGGACTCCGGTGAGCTGCTCTTCGCCGACTCCGCGGACCTGGTCCCCGCCGCCGCAGCAGAATGATAGAGAACCGGGCTTGACATATCACTGAGGGCGCAGCAGACTTCGAGATCAGTTCCTACAACACTGTACGAATCGATCCGACAGGGCTGGAGTCGAGCATGGTGTCCCTCAGCAACAAGGCCGGCAGGAAGTCCTCCGCCGCGGAACCGGTCGGCGTGGAGATCCACGCTCGCAACGTCGAGTTCGACTGGGACGACGTGCCGCTGGAGTGGATCCCCGGCGAGCCCGTGGCCAGCGACATCGTCAGCAGCATCCTGCACGTGATCCTCCCGGAGGGCGAGCGCTGGTTCTGCGAGGTCTACACCGAGGCGCTGCCGTACGTGAAGGACGAGGATCTCGCCCGCACGATGCGCGGCTTCATCGGCCAGGAGGCCATGCACGCCGAGTCGCACGACCGCGCCCTCTCCGAGTACCTCGAGCGGTGCGGCATCGACACGGCGCCCCTGGCGCGGCAGATGGAGTACACCTTCCGGAAGATCCTGGCGCCGCGGCGCTACCGCTCGGACCGGGCCCAGTACAACGACATGGTGCAGCGCCTCTGGCTCATCGCCGGCATCGAGCACTACACCGCGATCCTCGGTGTCTTCGCGCTGAACAACGCCTGGGACAAGTACGACGTGAACCCCGTGATGGCCGACATCTGCCGCTGGCACGGCGCCGAGGAGGTCGAGCACCGGTCCGTAGCGCACGACGTGGCGAACTACTTCGACCCCAGCTACCTGCACCGCGTGCGCGCGATGCTCACCATCGTGTTCTTCCTCGGCCTCACGCTGCACCGCTCGTCCGGCTTCCTGTTGCGCAAGGATCCGCACTTCAGCTACTCCTACCCGCGGCTGTGGTGGGAGTACCTCAAGGCGTCGCACCGCGGGCTGCTGCCGAAGATCCGCAGCGTCATCAAGTACACGCTGCTGTACTTCAAGCCGAGCTTCGACCCCGCGTCCATCGGCTCGACGGCGCAGGCCGTCGCGTACCTCGCCACGTCGCCGGCCGCCCGCGCCGCCGAGTCCTGACCCGAGCAGCCCGCGGACCGCGGACCGGCGGGACCGGCATCGTCTGGTTCCCGTTGTGCCCGGGCACCGTCGTCCCCGGCCCGGGAGGGGGCGGCGAACCATGGCGCCCGGGGGCCGGTTCGTCCAGACTGTGGGGATCGATCCGCCGTCACGAGAGGACCACCACCGAGCATGATCAGCACCCGCATCACGGAGATGTTCGGCATCGACCACCCGGTGGTCTGCGGCGGCATGACGGGCCTGGGCACCGCCCCGCTCATCTCCGCCGTCGCCAACGCCGGCGCGCTGGGCTTCCTCACCGCGCTGACTCAGCCGAGCCCCGAGGCGCTGGCCGCGGAGATCAAGCGCACCCGGGACCTCACGGACAAGCCGTTCGGCGTGAACCTCACCATCCTGCCCACGATCGATCCCGTCCCGTACGACGAGTACCGCGCCGTCATCGTCGAGTCGGGCGTGAAGGTCGTGGAGACCGCCGGGTCGAGCCCCGCGCCGCACCTGCCCGACTTCCAGGCCGCCGGGGTCAAGGTGATCCACAAGGCCACCAGCGTGCGCCACGCCCTCTCCGCCGAGCGCAAGGGCGTCGACGTGATCAGCATCGACGGCTTCGAATGCGCCGGTCATCCGGGCGAGGACGACGTCCCCGGCCTCGTGCTCATCCCCGCGGCCGTGCGGCAGCTGTCGATCCCCGTCATCGCGTCCGGCGGCATCGCCACCGGCAGCGGCCTCGCCGCGGCGCTCGCCCTCGGCGCCGATGCCGTGAACATGGGCACCCGCTTCATGGCGACCGTCGAGGCCCCGATCCACCAGAACGTCAAGGACCGGATCGTCGCCAACTCCGAGCGCGACACGGTGCTCGTCTTCCGCAGCTTCCGCAACACCGCACGCGTGGTGCGCAACGCGGTCTCCGAGCAGATCGTCGAGATCGGGGAGCGCCCCGGCGCCGTCTTCGACGACGTCGCCGAGCTCGCGTCCGGCGCGCGGGGCCGCGCCAACGTCCTCGGCGAGGGCCGCATGGACGACGGCATGTGGTGGGCCGGTCAGGCGCAGGGCCTCGTCGACGAGGTCGACACCGTCGCCGCCGTCGTCGACAGGGTCGTCGCCGATGCCGAGGAGATCATGACCCGCCGCCTGCCGGGACTCGTCCGCGATTGACGGACGGTCGCCGGGCTCGACGGTGCCGCACCGTCGAGTCAGTCGAGTCAGGAGCGGCGGGCCGCCGGGTCCGTGTCCTTGCGTAGGCGGTGGGTCACGCCTGCGAGCGCCACCAGGATCCAGGTGAGGTACCAGATCTGGATGAAGCCGGCGGTGTCGAGGATGAACGAGATCACGATCATCGCGGCGAGCGAACCGGCGATGCCGCCTCCGAGGTCCGCGACCGACCGATCCGCGGCAGCGGATGCCCGCAGCGCCAGGAACAATGCCACCGCCAGGGCGGCGACGAAGGTCACGAACCCGATCACGCCGGCCTCCATCAGCCGGGAGACGTACTGGTTGTCGAGGACCGGCTGTTTCAAAGCGGGGTATGCGCCCACCCCCTGACCGAGCCAGGGGTGCTCCCAGAAATGTTCGCTGGCATAGGTGAGTCCGCGCCCTCGGGAGTGGAGCGAGTCGTCGCCGAAGGCGCCGGCGAAGACCGCGAACATGGCGGAGATGAACTTCAACTGGAACAGCAGGCCGAGTCCGATGGCGATCCCGCCGCCGACGATGACGCTGGCGACCCGGGTGATCGGCCAGCGCCAGCACATAACCACGACGGCTGCGATGGTGCCGACGACCGCCGACCGGGAGAGCGTGACGAGTGCGCCGCCGATGAGGATCGTGGTGCACCCGAGCCACAACCAGTAGGTGCCGGCGCGGCGCCCCCTGGCGTCCAGGGCGAGCGAGATCGCCATCGGTGTCATCACCGTGAGGATGGCACTGAGTTCCAGCGGGTGGCCGGCACTGCCCTGTGGTCGCGCCACGCCCTCGCGCATGAGGTTCGTGACGATCTGGTAGTCACGGAAGTTGAGGCCGGGGAAGGTGAAGTACTTGGCGAGATCAATGCCCGTGCCCACCATCACCAGTCCGAACCACGCGGAGACGGTGGCACCGATGACGAAGGCACCGAGCACGATCCGCAGGCCGCCGACCGAGCGCAGCACCGTCAACAGGAACAGCACCGTGCCGAGCAGATAGAGGTCACCGAGGATGTACCGGTCGAGCGCCACCTGGGCTACGTAGGGCACGCCGCGCAGCTGACTCGCGCCGAAGGACAGAAACGAAGTGGTCACGTACGCGAGTACCGCGATCAGCGTGGCCTTGCTGCGGATCGGCCCGGAGAAGCCGGTGATGTTCAGGCATACCCAGGTGATCCCGGCCAGGGCGAACAGCGTCTGCCCCACACTGAGCCCGAACGTCCCGGGCACCGTGTAGGTCTGTTGCATCCCCAGCAGGAAGAATCCGGCGGTGCCGACGAACAACGCGAACGACAGGTCGGGGGGACGCTCGTGTGAAGCGCTTGGGAACCACGGCACCGGCCGTGCCGGCGTCGTCGACGGGGCGCCGCGGCCGATGACGGTCGACATCAGGCGTTCTTAGCCTGCTGCGCGCCCTCGTCGGAGCCGGTGTCGTCGAAGTCGGGGAGTGGGATCTCCGTCTCTTCGGGGACCTCCTCGACCCGGTCGCGCCAGCGGGTCATGGCTCTGCGGGCCGCGTCGCCCGGCGGGCGAATCGGGACGGCGGCGGGCACGGCGCGCGGAGCCTCGGCCGGCGGCGCCTCCGGATCAGGGCCGGGGCCGACCTGCACGAGGTCGGACAGCACCGGCGAGTCGGTGTGGGCATCGACGACCGCAGCCGGGGCGCCGGAGGTCTGCGTGGGGATCGTTTCGGTGAGGGGGTCGTCCCCGACGCCCGTTCGACGCTTCCGGATCACCTCCCACGCGGCGGCGGCGATCAGGCAGAGCGTCAGGGTGGCCAGCGCAGCGCCCATCGCCAAGCCGAGGGACGCGCGCAACGGATTCCCGCCGACCTCGACGCCGTCCTTCGGTGCCACGGGCACCCGGAGGTCTGCGAATGTGTCTCCGACGACCCCCGCTTCCACCTGCATCTTCCGGAACTCCGCACGCCAGTACTCGATGAGCGCATTCGCACCCGCCCTGGCTCGCCACGCCTCGGGCGCGCTCACGGTGAAGGTAATCAGAGGGGAGATTTGCTGGGAGTTCCCGTCGCCGGCCATCGCGGTCATCACGACGTCGGGAGAGGCCCCTTCCTTCTCGAGAACCGCCCGCGCGTCGGCGGACTGCCCGACCGTGGTGAGGACGTGCGCGACCTGTGCAGCGCCGTTGTTGAGGCCCGTGAACGGATTGTCCATCGCGTTCCGGCTCCCGGCGCCCGGGGGGATCACCAGAACCGCGGCGCTCGTCTCGAAATGTGAGCTCGTAGATCGGTAGCCCATCACGCCGCCCGCGACCGCGGCGACCAGCACGAGCAGGATGATGACGGGCTTCGTCAGAGCCCAGCGCAGGAACCCGGCGACGTTCATTTTCGGTGACTCCTAGCGCAGTTGCAATTGCAGTAGTTCTGCATGGACTGTACTACGCAGATTCGATGCGATGAACTCCACGCGGGACGGCATGGCCGATGTCACTGCCGGTCCTCGGCCGGTGCCCGGGAGAGCATGGACGTGACGGTGGAGAAGCTGACCGGACCGGCGAGCACGCTGGTGACCAGGTATGCGCCCGCAGCGGCGACGAGCGGAATCAGGACGGGCTGGTGACGCAGCGCGATCGCGACGACCGTCGCGACACAGAGCGGCACCGACAGTCGTAGGAGATAGCCCCAGGGCGGGCGGAAGGGCGCGCGGGTGCGCAGGCGCCAGCCGGCGACGGTCATCCCGATGACCTCGCTGGCGATGAGGGCGATCGCGGCACCGACCGCGCCGTAGAACGGGATGAGGATCGTGTTGAGGACGATGTTGCCGAGCAGATTGATCACGTTGAGCCGCAACAGGAACACCTGATCGTGTGCCGCGAACAGGCCTTGGCTGAGTACCGCGGTGACGAAAGTGACGGCGATCGCAATGAACAGCAGCCCCAGTGTCCGGCCGCCGGCATCGACGAACTCCGTCGTGCTCAGCAGTCCGATGATGCTCGGCGAGAGGACGAAGCCGACGAGCGCGATCGGCGCGCCGACGAAGATCAGTGCCTCGGCGCTGCGCTGGACGAACTCGGCGAATCGTTTCGTGTCGGTGGCGTAGAGGTTCGTCATCGTGGACAGTGAGGAGGCGAGGAACACCGCCGAGATCACGGTTGCGTTGGACGTGATCTGGTACGCGAGCCCATATGCGCCGGTCTGCTCGGGCGTGCTCAGCACGCTGAGGAGAAAGGCATCGGCCCGCCAGTACAGAGCAGCGATGATGAGCACACCCGTCTGCGGCAGGCTCTCCCGCACCAGGTCCCAGCTCTGGCGTGCGGAGAAGACAGGACGGATGCCCACCGCCCGGTGCGCGACGAAGCCCTGAATCAGCAGCATCACCAGGGGCGGGATCAGTTGGACGGCGGCGAACCACACCAGATCGGCGTCGATCCGCACCAGCACGATCGTCCCCACCAGGGACAGGGCGCGGCCGCCGACGTCCGAGGCGGCGACGGCGCCGAATCGGACGTCCGTCATGAACAGGGGTTGGAAGCACGATGCGAGCGTCGTCAGGGCGAGGCTGCCCGAGATGATCGCGATCATCGCCGGGACCTCGGCCGTGTTGCGGTAGATGATGGCGCCCGTCAGCACCGCGGCCGCCGATAGCGGCACGCAGTACGCGAGCGAGAACCCGAAATTGACACGGATGAGCTGTTGTAGATCGCCCATGCCGGAGGTGACTCGGCGGACGACCACGGCCCCGATGCCGAGCTCGGTGAGACTGGTCCATAGGCCGATGAAGACGATCGCCGCCGTCAAGTGCCCGTACGACACCAACCCGAGGTGCGTCGTGGTGATCGCCATCGTCGCGAGCGAGGCGACGAGGCCGATGACTCTCGCGCCGAGCTGGAGACCGAAGGCCCTGGCGATGCGGCTCGTTGAAGCACGTCCACGGTGTGTCGTCGTTTGCGACTCGATAGTCTCTTCCGCGGGCGGTGTCGAGACGTGAGTCTCCGACGAGGCATCCGCCGAGGCGAAAGGACTGGTCTGTGCGGGTGACGATTCCGCTTGCCGGGGGGCTGACGGCGACGGATTGGGCCCGTCGATATGCGGCGGGCGATGTTCCGGATCGGTCACCGTACGGCCTCCATCGGCTCGAGGACCACGGCCTGCGCGTCGAATTCGCTTCCGCGCGGCTGCCCCAGGGACTCGGTGGCACGATGAGCGGCCGCATCGCGCAGTCCGTCCGGCACCGGACCGACGGCTACGAGTTCGTGGAGCGCATGTATGGTGCGGGCGCGCACGGTGCGGACGCGATCTTGGCGTACGACGAGCGCACCGGCGTCCCGGCGCTGCTCACCGGACGGACGCCGGTCGCGGCCGGCATCGGCTGGCTGACCACCCGTGCGAACTCCCGTCGCGTGCACCGCGAGCTCGCCGCGCGAGCGCTGCCGCGCGCCGGAGCGGTGTGGGCCCAGTGCTCGGCCGTGCTGCCCGTGCTCCAGCGGGAGTGGGGGCTGGCCGCTTCCCGTATGCAGTTCATCCCCCTGGGTATCGATACCGACTTCTACGTCGAACAGGCGGGCTCCGGCACTCCGGGGCTCGTGGTGAGCGCCGGCGAGGACCGGTTCCGTGACCACGCGACCCTGATCCGCGCGATGGCGCAGGTCCGCGCGCGGCGTCCGGAAACCCATCTCGAACTGGCCTCCGGTCTGCCCTTCGACGCGCCGGAGGGCCTGGTCACGGTGCACACCGAGCGTTTGGACGGACGGATCCGTGACCTCTACGCCCGGGCGTCCCTGGTTGCGATTGCACTCCATCGTACCGTCACCGGATCCGGCCTCACGGTGGTCCTGGAGGCGATGGCCAGTGGCCGCCCCGTCGTGGTGACCGACAACCCCGGCGTCGCAGACTACGTCGAGCACGGCGTGACCGGCCTGCTGGTTCCACCGGAGAATCCCGAAGCGCTGCAGGCCGCCATCGCCGAGCTGCTCGCCGACGACGACGCGCGGATCGCGATGGGGCGTGCCGCGGCGAACCGGGCGCGAGAGCGATTCACGACGGACGTCATGGCCGAGCATCTCGCGGCGATGCTGACGTCGATGTAAGGCCCTCGGTCTCGGTCATGACGGTCCTCTTCTCGACGTGATCTCTGATGCGATGACGAATCATGATGCATCGGTATTGCGTATATTATGGCGAAGCTGACAACGCCGATGACCCGTGAGGAGACGTTCGTGTCGAGCGAGTTGGATCGTGCGTACCTCCGCGGCGGAGTGGCGTCGGAACCGCCGCCCGCCGAACCAGGGGAGCATCCTCTCGTCGTTCTCGTCGTCGCCTACCGGAATCCGGGGGATCTGCGGGCGTGTCTGGATTCCGTCGCGGTGCACCTACCGGGTATCCGTACTCTGATCTGGGATAATTCGGGCCACGAATGGCCGGGAATGGCGGCGTTGCGTGACGAGTTCTCCGGTGTCGAGTGGCACACGGACGGGACGAACAGGGGTTTCGCGGCCGGCGTGAACCGGCTCGCGGCGCTCGCTCCCGAGGCCGATCTGTTGCTGCTCAATCCCGACGCGGTGCTGCTCGGAGACCTGGCTGCGACGCGGGAGGCACTGCGTTCACCGGGCGTTGCGGCCGCTGCTCCCAGAATTCAGGATTCGGCACTCTCCGCGCTCGGCGGGCGCGATTGGGACGTCGCGCACCGCCGGCGGGGCCTGGTCCGCGCGCTGGTCTCCTATGCGGGCTACGCGCCTCGGCTGCGCGGTACTCCGCTCTCCGACCTGTACGCGGATGCGCCCGCCGACGTAGAGGGGTATCTGACCGGCGCGTGCCTCGCGATTCAGCGCGATGCGTGGGATGCGCTGGGGCCGTTCGACGAGGAGTTCTTCCTGTACGGCGAGGAATCCGACTGGCAGTGGCGTGCTCGGCGTGCCGGCTGGCGGTTGGTGCTGACCGACGATGCCGGGGTCGAGCACGCCGGACACGGCACCGTCGTCGATGACGTGAAGGCCGGCCGACGCTCGACGGACCTGCTACGCGCGAACATCGCCCTGAACCTCGAGCACGCACGAGGCGTTCGGGCCGCCGACACGTACCTGGCGGGCACGGCGTTGCTGGACCGGGTGCAGCGGTCGACACGCCGCGCGAGGGCGGCGGCCCAGCGGCGGACCGCGAAGCCGTCGGTCGTGATCACCACCAATCGGCTGGTTTACGGCGGCGCGGAGCGTCAGCACGCGCTGCTCGCGGCGGAGCTGGATCGTCGGGGCTACCCCGTGACCATCGCCTGCATGCAGCGTTTCGGTCCGATCGTGGCCGAGATCCCGCACTCGGTGCGCGTGGTTCGCCAGCCCTGGTGGGCCCCGGCTCTGGACCCGGCGCCGGGCCCGCAGATCTTGATCAGCGCCACGACGAACACCGAGACGGGGTTCGCGTCGTTGTGGCGTGCGGGCTCGAAGGACCGGCGGTGGCTGGTGGCTGCGCACTCCTGGTTCGGGGCGAACGGCACCACCTTCTCGGCACCGCTGGCCCGCGCGATGCGTCGTGCCGACGGTTTCGTCGGACTCGCTCCGGGGCACTGGGACGTGGGCCCGCAGTTCCAGAACCTGAGGAAGCCGGTGTTCACCGCGCCGAACGGCATCGTGTCGGCGGCCGAACTCGGCACCGCTCCGCCCGTTCGGCCCGCCCGCGTCGCTGGGCGGCCCCCACATCTGGTGATGCTCAGCCGGATCGTCGAGTGGAAGAACCCGCACCTGTTGGTGGAGGCGCTGGCGGGGATCGATGCGCCGTGGGAGTTGTCGATCTACGGCGACGGACCCGACCGTGAGCGACTCGAACGACTCACGCCGCAAGCGGTGCGGGATCGGGTGCACTGGCGTGGCTGGACGTCGGGACCCGACGCCGGTCTCGCCGATGCGGATCTGCTCTGCGTGCCCAGCCGCGACGAGGCCTTTCCGATGGTGATCCTCGAGGCCATGGCCCGCGGCATCCCGGTGGCCGCGTCCGCGGTTGGCGCGATCCCCGCCATGCTCAATGACGGAGCGGCCGGCCGACTCGTGTGGGATATCACCGTCGATGGATGGCGGGCGGAGCTGATCGACCTGCTCGCGCACCCAGAGGCCTGGCCGGAGTCGGGTGATCGCGGATTCCAGTGGATGCGCGCGAACTACTCGATCGAGGCGATGGCCGACGGCTACGAGACCGCCTTCGCCGGGGTCCTCGAGTGACTGGGCGGGTGCTGTGGCTCTCGCCCTGGATGCGGCCCTTGGCCCGCGTCTACTGCGAACAACTCCTCGGGGCCGGGTGGGACGTGGTCCTGGTGACCACCGACCAGCATCCGGAATCCGACGGTCCGCGCCACTACGAGTGGGTGCTCGATGCGCGTCCCCGCACGCCCGGCACGTGGCCGGACTTCGCTCGGGCGCTGCGGGCGGCTCGGGCCTTCGCACCCGACGTGGTCGTCACGGAGCTGGTGCGGGATCCGCGGTGGATGCTGCTCACGGGCGGGGCACCCCGGATCAACCTCATCCACGACGACCGGCCGCACGGTGCCGACGAGGTCTTCCCCGCCTGGGAGCGTGCGCTCTTTGGGCGGTGGGCCCGGTCGGCCGCCGGAACGGGTGCGTTCAGCGAGTACGTCGGCAGCCGGATCGGAGCGACGGTGACGATGCCGCTGGCCAGCGACCTCGACGAGGCGAGCGTGGGGGCCGTGGTACCGGCCGCCGACCGCCGAGACTTCGTCGCGGTGGGCCGGCTCGCGGAGTACAAGAATCTCGGCGTGACGCTCGCCGCGTGGGAGCAGCACGTCGCGGGGCCGGGGTGGCGTGGCGACGAACTGATCCTCATCGGTGACGGGAACCTCCCCGCGGGCCTGCCCCCGGCCGTGCGATGGCGTCGCGGCCGATACTCGTACGCCGACGTGGTGGAACCCATGGCGCGCGCAAAGGGCTCGGTCGCGCACTATCGTCTGGCGACGCAGAGCGGCGTGCAGGTGCTGGCGATGCAACTCGGGGTGGTGCCGATGGTCTCGCCGGAGGGGGCACTGCCGGAGTTCCAGCCCCCGGGTGAGGATCCGATCGGGGTGGACGACGTGGCGGGGCTGACGCGCGCGTTCGACGCACTCGCGGACCCGGCCGCCGCCGAGCGTCGCGGACGCGCGGCCCGCGAGCACTATCTGCGTCACCACGCCGCCTCTGTTTCAGTGCGTCCCCTGGACAGCGAGCTCCGCAGGCTGGCCACACTCCCGGGGTTACGGGTCAACGGGATCCGTGCGGTTCGACGGTGCCGGTGATGGCGCCGGCTGTCAGCGACGCAGATCGGCCGACCGGCTCCGCACGGCGCGCGCGAGAAAGGCGGGATTTCCCAACAGGTACCGTTTCGCCTTGTGCGGCTCCCGCAGCAGGATGTCCACCCACTCCACGCCCAATCGCCGCGCGAGTCCGGGGGCCCGGGTGCGGGTGCCGGCCCAGAACCCGAAGAGCCCTCCCACCGCTGCGGTCAGCGGAACATGCAGGGCGTTCAGGTTCTTCGCGATCCACTCCTCTTGGAGCGGGTTGCCGAAGCCGACGAGCAGCACGTCGGGCGCAGCGGCGGTGATCGCGGCGAGGACGTCTGCGCTGGCGTCGAGGTCGAAGAAGCCGTGGTGCCGTCCCACGACGTCGACGGGGAATTTCCGGGCGGCCGCCGCCGCTGCGGCGGCGTTCACCTCCTCCGTCCCGCCGAGTAGGTACACCCGTAGGCCGGGCGTCGCCTCCAACAGCGCGGGAATCACGTCTGTGCCGTTGAGATTTGCGCGCAGCCGTACTCCGCGCATACGCGCGGCCCAGCGCACACCGGTGCCATCGCCGAAGACGAAGTCCGCGGAGTTCAGGATGTCGCGGTACGTGGGAGACCGGGCCGCCAGGTTGAGCGTCGCGGCGTTGGGGAAGACAACGGTCAGCGCCTCCGCTCCGCGCGCGGCCTCCTGAAGCCGCGTCACCGCGGAATCGACCGAGAGATCGTCGAATCGGACGCCGAGTATGCGGACGGTGTGCGACACCGACGCAGGTTAGCATCGCCGTTTGCGAATGCAGTAGCATGGCTCGCGAAGGCCCGGTGCGCGGCGCACCCGATCGACAGCCACCGCGGGGGTGTGCGAATGACTGCAGTCCGGCGCGGGGTGCTGATCGCGCTCCTGGTCATGGCGCTCGTCGCCGCGCCACTTGCGGTTCCGCGTTCGGCGCCGCCGGGTCAGTCGACAGACGGTATGCGCGGCATCAATATCGCCACCTTGCTGTCGCAGGCGGTCACCATCTACGACCACCCCGCGGTCCCCGGCACCGGCGAACCGCTCATGTCGTATGTCCGGCTTCAACAACTGGGGCACCGATTGATCCGGCTCCCGATCGACTGGAGTTTCCTGCAGCCCGGTTTGGATGCGGGGAACCAGGACTTCCATCCCGCGTACTGGGCTGCGGTGCGGGAGGAGGTCGGCAAGATCAAGGCCGCGGGCCTGCGGGTGGTGCTGGGCCTGCACAATGGCTGTGAGTGGCGCGAACCGAAACGCGAGGCCGCACCGACCCGGGTCTGCGGCGCCGGGCTCACTGTCGAGCAGACTAATCAGGTGTGGCGCAAGCTCTCCGATGGTTTCCGGGACGACCCCGCCGTAGTCGCTTACGACCTGTTCAACGAGCCCACCCGGTTCAGTCACCCGACCCGGCGAGATCTGCAGGCCGCGGACAAGCCGCCGTACTCCGTGTACCAGAGGCACGTCAACGCCGTCGTCAAGACCCTGCGGGAGGCGGGCGACCGGAAGACGCTCTGGGTGGAGTCGTTGTGCTGCTCTCCGTACATGGACTTCGCATCCACGGACCCGAACGGCCCGTGGGTGGACGACCGACTGGATCGCATCGTGTATTCCCAGCACATGTACCCGGTGCGCAACAGCGGACAGGGCGAGGACTTCGACGCGGCGAAGCTGGACGAGGACTACGTTCGCGACGCGGGCAAGCCGTGGGTCGACCGGGGCTACGAGCGCGGCTTTCTGGGACGGCTGCGCGAGTTCGGCGATTGGTGCTCGCGCAGCAAGGTCACGTGTTCGATCGGAGAGGTGGGTTGGTACGGCCCGGGGCAGTCGGATGCGAGTGCGGAGCAGTGGAACCGCTTGGGTGATCGCTGGTACGCCATTGCCAACGGTTACGGGCTGGCCGTCACCTACTTCGGGGCCTCGTCGGCGTTCCACGGCCCGCTCTGGGCCTACGACGCGCCGGGACCCGACGTGTGGTTCCCGGCGGTGGGGCTGTCGCGCAAGCAGTCCCAGGCCACCGTCATCGAGCGGCCCGAAAACCTGTCGCGCGGATGACGGTGACCATCGGTGGAGCTACCGCACGTTGCAGGCTCCGCCGACGACTTCCCGAACGTCAGTGACACCCTCGCGCCATGCGGAGCGCGCGGGGTACCGCTCGAAGTCGTTCGGCGCCACCGCCAACTCCGCGATTCCCTCCCATTCCGCCCGCTGGCTCGAGCCCACGAGGTAGGCACGGCCACCGGATGCGCAGGTGCGCTCGATCTCCCGGTCGAGTACCGCGAAGACTTCCTGTGCGGTGGGCCGCCCGCCGCTGTAGCCGACGGTCGTCGGGTCGATGATCCACGGGCTGGGAGCTTCTCTGACACCCAACAAGTGGTGTAGCACGGAGAACGTGCGGCGTTCGGCGAAGTACGGAACCTGCAGGAAGAGATCGTCTCCACCGGTGGTCACGATAAGGTCGTGCGGATCTGTACGGTCGCCGATGGCGAGGGCAGTCCGGTACGCGGTCGAGCGGAATTGCGCGGGAGCTATGCCCTCGCCCCATCCGTGAGCCGCGATCGCGACGACGGCGGCGACCGCGGCGGCGGACACGACCCGAGTCCGGGGCCGCGCACGGACGGCCAGGAGTGCGAGCACCAGGCCCGTGAACAGCCACCATGGGACGAGCGCGGGCGCCCAGAAGCTGATGTCCGCGGCGACCCAGTACAGCGTGAAGGCTCCGAACGCCACGGCCCACGTGGCCAGGACTGACACCGTCCGCCGGTGTCCGCTCAGCAGGTCCTTCCGCACGGCGATCGCGCCGACGAGGGGCGCCGCGGCGATGATCGCGATTCCGACGAAAGCGACCTTGCCCGGCGCTGTCGCGCGGTCGCTCGAGAGCGGCGCGATCGGAGCGCCGATCGCGGAGACCATCGCCTGCGCACCGTCGATGATGCTGTGCGGCGACGGGTTGCCCCAGAGGCCGGTGTCGGCCATGGCGAATTGCCACTCGAGGAGTTGTCCGACGCTCCGTACACTGGCGACCCCGACAGCCACGGCCAAGTACACCGTCGCGGAGGCTGACGCAACGATGGTGGTCGTGCGAAGGGCGTCCCGAATCCGCTGCGCACGCGGCCGCTTCGTCTCCGTGAGGTACGCGACGATGACGACGATGAGGAGCAGCGCCTGGGTCTGGTACGCGAGGATCGCGCCGGTGCAGGCGGCGGCGGTGAGCAGGGGACGCGGGCCGGTCGTCGGATCCCGCGGGATCAGCGTGAGCAGGACCAGGAGCGCGAAGACGAGGGGGATCGTGACGGAATCCGCGCTGATGCTGTAACGCCAAATGCCGAAGGAGAGAGCGAAACCGCTCGCGACGATCGCGGCGAGCGGGGTCGATGCGGTGATCCGCCGTGCCAAGATGTACGTCAGGCCCACTGCCGCTGCGCCACCGATCGCGCTCGCGACTTGGAGCGGGAGCAACGCGCCACCGGTCCACCCGAACAACTGCCAGGCGCGGTAGAAGATCGCCGGGATCAACGGGTAGAGGAGGTGATTCGGTACCAACAGGTCGGCGGCGGAGCCGTTCTCGGCGATCATCGCGAATTGGATGCCGTCACCGAGGTACTCCCGGGCAAGGGTGAGGAGATACAGGAGCATCGCGCCCGCGGTGATCGCCACTCCTGTGAGAACCGGGGAGCGACGTAGGACGGACATTTGCAGAAGCATACTCACGCTAAGGGGCTGGTTTCGCGAGATCGATCCACAGTGCCGCGAGGCGCTTGTACCAGGGCTCGATCGCGAAGTCCTGGGCGCGGCGCTGTGCGCCGGCGGCGATACCGGTCCGCAGTGCCGGATTCTCGACCAATCGGGCGAGCGATGTGCTGAGCGCGGGGACGTCTCCCGGCGGGACGAGCAGGCCGTCCTCGCCATCGGTGATCGCGTCGGGAATGGCGCCGACGGGCGTCGTCAGCGGCGCCAGACCGGCTGCCATGGCCTCCAGCAGCGCCATTGGTAGCCCCTCGTCGTAGCTGGGTAGCGCGAACACCTGAGATTCGGCGAACAGCGCGTCGCGGCCCGCCGGGTCGACCCACCCATAGACGGTCACCGCGTCCCCGACGCCGGCGGCCACCACAGCGGCGCGCACGTCGTCGATTTCGCCGTCGCCGGCCAGGGTCAGCTGCAGTCGCGCACGCACGGCGGGCGATAGCGCGGCCACTGCCGCGACGAGGTCGTAGCTGCCCTTGCGCACGCCGAGCCGACCGAGCGCGACGGCGCGAACCACGCCGTCGGGCGCAGGGGCGCCGGCTCGGGCCGGGCGCGCGGGAACAGGGTTGTAGAGCACCTCGACCGTGCCGGGCGCGAGGTGCATGGCGGCGGTGTACTCGGTGGCGAGCTCCCTGCCCAGCACCAGCCAGCGATTCGCCGGCAGCGCCGCCCGCACCAGGACTCGCGCGGGGGCGGGCAGCCGGGCCATCCACCCGCCGAAGTCGTAGCTGTGCCCGTGCACCACGGCGGGGACGCCGCGCAGCCGCGCCGCCCACAGCATCGGTGCCTTGCGCACCACGCTGCCGCCGTGCGAGAGGTGCACGTGCAGCACGTCCGCGTCGCCGCGCAGCACGGCGAGGGTGCCGCGCACCATTCCCGCGATCCCGGCGCGCAGCTTGTCGGCACGGGACCCGTCGACGTAGGTGGTCAGCAAGCGCACCTGGATCGACGGATCCGGTTGTGCCGCCATGTGACCGATCACCGTGGCCATGCCGCCGCGGCTCGTGGGCCCGGGTGGCGCGGGGCCCACCACCAGGACCCGGGTCGGTGTCGTCACGAGGGGCTCCCGCCGGGCAGGCGCCGGGGCGCGGCGGTCCGGCGCAGGGCGGGCGCCACGGGCCGTCCCTCGAGCAGTCCGTCGACGGTGCCCGCCTCCAGCGCCTTCCGGTACGGGACGAGGGCGCGTGCCACGGCGTCGACGGTCCGGTCGACGTCGTCGTCGGTGTGCGCGGCGGAGATGACGAAGGACTGGCCGAGCACGCCGCGGCGGAGGAGCTCCTGCAGGAACAGGGTCCGGTACGGCTGGGACGGCGCGCCCTCGGCGTCGCGGGTGGTGAAGACCAGGCACGAGGGCCGTCCGATCGCGCGGACCGCGTCGCCGACGCCGGCGGACTCGGCGGCGGCGTTCACGCCGTCGGCGAGGCGGCGTCCGGCCCGCTCCATCGCGGCCACCGGGTCGCCCTCGCGGTAGGCCCGCGCGACGGCGCGGAACGCGGTGAGCGAGACCGATTCCGGGCCGTGCGTCGTGGAGAGCAGGAAGACGCGTTCGGCGTCGGTGTTCAGGCCGCCGAGCTCCATGTACTCGCGCTTGCCCGCCAGCGCCGAGATGGGGAAGCCGTTGCCCATCGCCTTGCCCCAGCACGAGAGGTCGGGCGTCACGCCGTACACGGACTGCGCACCGTGCGGCGACCACCGGAAGCCGGTGATCATCTCGTCGATCACGAGCAGGGCGCCGTGCTCGTCGCAGAGCGCCCGCACCGTCTCCAGGAATCCCGGCTCGGGTTCGGCGAGCGCCGTCGCGGCCTCGAGGAAGACCGCCGCGATCCGGCCGGGATGCTCGGTGAACCGGGCGCGCAGGGAGTCCGCGTCGTTGTAGTGGAAGCGCACGGTGAGTTCGCGGGTGGCCGAGGGGATCCCGGCGGCCATGTCGGTGGCGCCGATGAACCAGTCGTCCACGGAGAAGAAGGGCTGGTCGCACACCGCCACGAGGTCGCGCCCCGTGGCGGCGCGCGCGAGGCGCAGGGCCGCGGTGGTGGCGTCGGAGCCGTTCTTGCCGAACTTCACCATGTCGGCGGTGGGGACGAGGTCGAGGAAGTCCTCGGCGGCGGCCAGTTCGGTGGTCGTGGGGCGGCTGAAGCTGAGGCCGTCGTCGAGGCACGCCCGTACGGCCTCGACGACCGGCGGGTACGCGTGGCCGAGGGTCACGGCGCGCAGGCCCATGCCGTATTCGATGTACTCGTTGCCGTCGGCGTCCCAGACCCGCGCTCCCCGGCCGCGCGTGAGGACGGGCGGCATGTACTCGGGGTACTGGTCGGCGCCGCGGGCGTAGGTGTGGGCGCCGCCGGGCACCAGGTGGTGCAGGCGGCCCTGCAGGGCCCGGGAGCGGGTGAAATCGGGTTCGGTCATGGCTGGGTCACCAGTCTTCCGCGGAGGGCCGGCCACGCCTCGAGCACCTCGTCGTGCAGGTCGGGCAGGGTCAGCAGGACGGGTCCGTCGAGCGTGCCGAGGTGGTCGGGCGCGACGATCGGGATGTCGGTGCCGGGCATGCGGCGCCCCTGTTTCGACGGCGACGCGTCGGCCACGCACGTGACCAGCGCCGTGTCGAGGCCGGCGAGCGCGAAGAGGGCGACGGCGCGGGAGGCGGCGCCGTAGGCGGCGACGGGGCGTCCCGCGGCGGCGTGCCGCTGCGCCCACTCCCGGAGGGCGCGGGCCTGATCGGCGGGGGCCGCGCTGAGGGTGCGCACGCCCGCCGGGGTGCCGAGGCCCGCCTCGGCCTCCGCCGCGAGGATCCGGCGGACCGTCGGGTCGGCGGTGCCCGGTCCCGGCACCACGTCGGCCGCGCCCGCGTGCCGCACCGCGAGCAGCACGGTGCCCCCGTACAGGTCGAATTCGAAGGCACGCACGGGCTCCAGGCCGGCCGCGGCGAGCAGCCGCAGCAGCGCGGTCAGCGTGTAGTAGCCGAAGTGACCGTGCCGCAACGCCGTCCACTGCAGGTGTTCGACGATGCCGCCGAGCGGCTGGTACTGCAGCAGCAGCACCCCGCCGGGCGCGACCGCAGCAGCGCGCGCCGCGAAGGCGGCGCGTTGGTCCGGTTCATGCATGATCCCGAAGCTGTCCAGCACGACGTCGGCCGCCCCCGCCGCCTCCCGGAAGCCCCGGTCGGCGAGGAGCGGCAGCCAGGTACCGCCGTGCGGGCTGCCGAACTCGCGCACCGTCGTACCGCGGAGGAGGCCCGCCTCGGCCACGCGCGCCACCGCGTCCGCAGCCTGTTCGCGCAACGCCCGCGGCTCCACGCCGCGGGGCTCGTCCGCCACGGTGTCGTCGTCGGCGAGCTGGGCGAGCCCGCACGCCGCGCACAGGTCCATGGCGAGGGGATGACTGGACTCGCCCGGGTCGACCGGGGACCCGGCCGGCGGGAAGAAGTCCGCCGCGGGAACCCGGCCCAGGTCCAGTACCCGGGTGAGCTTGACGGAGCCGCAGCCGCGGCACGCACGCGCATGTCTCATGGCAGCATGTCCCCATGCGCATCGAGCAGACCGACCTGGCCGACGTCCTGCTGCTGGTCCCCACCCCGCACGCCGACGACCGGGGCATGTTCACCCGGACCTTCGATGCGGAGATCTTCGACGAGTACCTCGGCGAGCCCGGCGCCGCAGCGCGATTCGTGCAGGACTCGCAGTCCCGCTCGGTGCGGGGCGTGCTCCGGGGGATGCACGGCCGCTCGGGTCGCGGCGAGGCGAAGCTGGTCCGCTGCGCCCACGGTGCCGTGCACGACGTGCTCGTGGACGCGCGCCCGTACTCGCCGACCTTCGGCCGGAGCCAGGCCTTCCGGCTGGACGACGAGGCGTTCCGCACCCTGTACGTGCCGCCGGGCTTCCTCCACGGCTTCCAGGCGCTGACCGACGTCGCGGACGTCTGCTACCGGATCGACCGCCCGCACGACCCCGCCGAGGATCTCGCGGTGCACCACGCCGATCCGGAGCTGGCGCTGCAGTGGCCGCTGGCCGCCACGATCGTCTCGGCGCGCGACCGGGCCGCCGGCTCCTGGGCGGACCTGCGGTCCCGCCTGGGCTGAGCGGCTCATCGCCGGCGCATCGACTCGTCGATGGTGCCCCGGGCCTGCAGGTCCTTGAGCACGGCGAGGCGCGTGAAGTCGTCGTGGAAGGCGCGCTCCGAGAGCCCGTACTCGGTGTAGGCCCGGTGCAGCTCGGCCGCGCCGTCCGCCACCGTCCACCGCGCCTCGAAGCCGAGTTCGTCACGGGCGCGGGAGAAGTCGACCCGGTACGAGCGGGGGTCGTTGCCGGCCTCGCCGGTGATCCGGACGGCAGCGCCCGGCACCACGTCGACCACGGCCTGCGCGATCTCGGCGACGGTCACGTTGTTGCGCTCGGTGCCGATGTTGTACGCGCGCCCCGAGATCGTCTCCTTCGGTGCGGTGAGGCACGCGGCGAAGGCGTGGGCGATGTCCTGCGCGTGGACGAGCGGGCGCCACGGCGTCCCGTCGGAGAGCACGAGCACCTCGCCCGTGAGCACGGCGTAACCCATCAAGTTGTTCAGCACGATGTCGGCGCGCAGGCGCGGCGAGAAGCCGAAGGCGGTGGCGTTGCGCAGGAAGACGGGCGTGAAGTCGGCGTCCGCGAGGGCGGCGGCGTCGTCCTCGACCCGCACCTTGCTGATCGCGTAGGGCGTGATCGGGTTGAGCGGGGCCTCCTCGTCGACGAGACCGTCGCCGGCCGCGCCGTACACCGAACACGTGGATGCGTACAGGAATCGGGCGACGCCCGCCTCCTTCGCCAGCCGCGCGAGGCGGCTCGACGCGGCGTGGTTGATGTCGTACGTGATCTCCGGCGCCAGCGAGCCCAGCGGGTCGTTGGACAGGGCCGCGAGGTGGATCACCGCGTCGAAGCCCTGCAGCTCCTCGACCGTGACGTCGCGCAGGTCGGTGGTGATGGTCGGCGGATCGGTCACCGCGGGCCCGAGCACCCGGTCGGCGAAGAGCCCGGAGTCGAGGCCGGTCACCTCGTGCCCCGCGGCGCGCAGGATGGGCGCCATGACCGTTCCCAGGTACCCCTGGCTCCCCGTGAGCAGGACCTTCATCGATTTCCTCCGAGATCTACGATCGCTTTTTCCAGCATGAAACCCTCGGCGTAGGTGGCGCGGCACTGGATGCCGCGCAGCCGGGCCAGGCCGAGGAAGGACTCGTCGTCGAACCAGTCGTGGTCCACCTGTGAGGGGTAGTGCTCCGTCAGCAGCCGGGTCTTCGCCATCGCGGCGTACGCCGAGAGCGGATTGAAGACGGTCGGCCGCGGGGTGTCGGTCTCCCACTTGAGGATCTCGTAGCCGAGGATCAGGTGGTCCCGGAACTCCTGCGGCACCAGTTCCGCGAGCTGGCGGTGATCCTGATGCGCGTCGCCGCGGTGCGGAGCGAACACGATATCGGGTGACGCCGACCGCTTGAACTGCGCCAGGAGGGACTTCTCGCGCTGCCAGTGCGCGGGTGCGCGGCCGTCGGGCAGGTCCAGGACGGTGATGTGCAGCTCCGCCTCGGGCGCGAAGGCGGCGAGCGCCGCCCGCTCCTCGGCCTCACGGGGCGTGCCCGCGCCGCTGCCGACGAACGCCCGGACCCGGAGCCCGGGGTTGGCCTCCGCCAGCTGGAGCAGCGTTCCGCCCATGCCGATCGCGATGTCGTCGCAATGCGCCCCGAGCACCGCGATCTCCGAGATCCGGCCGGCGGACAGCCCGATCATCCGACCGGGTCCTTCCAGACCATCCAGGGACGGTCACCGCGGGCGTAGCCGGCGTCGAGATCGGCCCGCTCCTTGAACGTGTCGGCGGGCTTCCAGAAACCACTGTGCTTGTAGCCCAGCAGCTTCCCCTGCTTCGACAGGGCGGTGCAGGCGTCGGCCACCAGGTCGCCGCCGGGCGGCAGGTGGTCGAACACCTGCTGGGTGAGCACGAAGTAGCCGCCGTTCTCCCAGATCGGGAACTCGGAGACGGGCGTGATGCCGGTGACCTTGTCGTCGCCGTCCACGTCCACGCAGTGGAACGAGGACTGCGGCGGTACCAGCAGCATCGACGCGGCGGAGCCGGTCTCCCGGACACGGTCGATGATGGTGTTCATCGGGGCATCGCTGAGCACATCGGCGTAGTTCGCGAGGAAGTACTCGTCGTCGCCGAGGTAGGGGCGCACGCGCCGGAGGCGCTCGCCGATCGCGGACTCCAGTCCCGTGTCGACGAAGGTGATGGACCAGTCGCGCATGTCGGCGCCGAGCAGCTCCACCTCACCGCCCCGGATGACGAAGTCGTTCGACTCGGTCTCGCGGTAGTTGAGGAAGTAGTTCTTGATGTGCTGGGCACCGTAGCCCAGGCACAGGATGAAGTCGGTGTGGCCGAAGTGGGCGTAGTACCGCATCACGTGCCAGATCAGCGGGCGCGGGCCCACGAGCTGCATGGGCTTGGGCACCATGTCGTCGGCGGTGTTGCGCATGCGCATGCCGTAGCCGCCGCAGAACAGGACAACCTTCATCGCTCAGACCTCCGTGGTGGCGGCGACCGGCCGCGCGGTGTGCAACTGGGGCATCGGGTAGACCACCTCGGTGCCCTGCTCGATCAGGGGGCGCAGCTGCTCGGTGATCTCGGTCTCGAGGTTCCAGGGCAGCACGACGACCACGTCGGGGCGGTCGGCGTCGAGGCGTTCGGGCGCGTGGATCGGAATGCGCGTACCGGGCGTGAACCGGCCGTGCTTGTACGGGTTGCGGTCCACGGTGTACTCGAGCAGGTCCGGGCGGATGCCGCAGTAGTTGAGCAGGGTGTTGCCCTTGCCCGGGGCGCCGTAGCCGGCCACGCGCTTACCGGCGGCGCGGCACTCGAGCAGGAAGCGGAGCAGGTCCTGCCGGGCCCGGTCGGCCAGCGACTGCATGCCGGTGTAGCCGGAGAGTGCGTGCAGCCCGGCCTCCTCCTCGATCCGCAACACCTCGCGCACCCGGTCCGACGGTGCCTGCGCGACCCCGTCGGGCCGGGCCCACACGCGGATGGAGCCGCCGTGCGTCGGGATGGTCTCGACGTCGACCACGGTGAGGCCGGCGGTCGCGAGCGCCCGCTGGGCGCTGAGCACCGTGTAGTACTGGAAGTGCTCGTGGTAGATCGTGTCGAACTGCCCCTCGGCCACCAGGGCGAGCGCGTGGTGCACCTCGATGCTGAGCCAGCCGTCGTCGGCGAGCAGGCCGCGGAGGCCCTGCGTGAAGCCGAGCAGGTCCGGGATGTGGGCGTAGACGTTGTTGGCGACGACGAGGTCCGCGGGCCCGTGCTCCGCCCGCACCTCGGCGGCGGTCTCCGGGCCGAGGAAGGCCGTCACCGTCGGGACGCCGCGGTCGCGGGCCGCCTGCCCGACGTTGACCGAGGGTTCGATACCGAGGCAGGGGACGCCTGCGGCGACGGCGTGCTGCAACAGGTATCCGTCGTTGCTCGCGACCTCGACGATGAGGCTGTCGCCCCCGAGGTCGAGGCGGCGGATCGACTCGTCGACGAATCGGCGCGCGTGGTCGACCCAGCTGGCCGAGAACGACGAGAAGTAGGCGTACTCGGAGAAGGTCTCCTCCGGGAGGATCAGCGCGGGGATCTGCAGGAGGAGGCACTCCTCGCAGATCCGCAGGTGCAGTGGGTAGGTCGGCTCGGGCCGATCCAGCTCCTCCGCCGTGAGGAACATCTCACAGGGCGGCGTGGCACCGAGGTCGACCACGCTCCGCAGCCGCGACGAACCGCACAAACGGCATTTCATGATGGTTTCCGTAACTCTCAGCGGACGCTTCGATGGTTGAGCATAGACCTCACATCTTTTCTGGTTGCAAATGGACAATCAACTTGCGATTGCAATGCTGAACGTCTACGGTGACAACCGGCGGTCACTCGCATCCGTCGACTCGCGGCCGTGGCGGTGTCACGGACCGGAGGCGGCCGGATCGGGGGCGACGTGCGACGACTCCGGCGGTGAGCAGTACAGATGACCATCGTCGGTCGGCGGAACGCACCGCTCCCGGGGGTGGTCTCGGGCACTGCCACGGCGGTGTGCGATGGATCACGAAGGGTGTGAGACAAAGCTCACGATGACTCGGTATTCGCAACTGCAATATGTAGATTGTTGATTCTGGCTCTGCGAGCAGGACCGTTGCGGGACCCCGCACACGGCGGGCGGATGTGAGGAGCGGGATTTGTCGATCGACACCTGGGCAGCGTCGTCTGCCGCCCCGGCGGAGCCCCTTCCCGTCGGCGTGCTCCCGTCCGGCGCCGCGCGCACGGACGCCGCGGAAGCAGCCCCCGCGTCGCCCACGACCGCGATCCCGGACGTGCCCCCGGCGCGTGCGGTCGCGGAGGCCCACCGCTCCCGCATCGCGCGCCGGGTGACCGTCGCGGACGCGGGCGTCGCCGTCGCCGCCTCCGCCGCCGGTCTGGTCGTCGGCTACGCCGAGGGGGAGAGCGTTCCCGAACTCGCGGCCCTCGTGATCGGCGCGAACCTGTTCTGGTTCCTCCGCCTGTGGCGGTCCCGGCCGATGGCCGTGCCGCTGCTGCGGCTGGGCACCCCCGAGCTGCGTCAGGTGCTGGTCACGGCGCAGCTCGTGTACGGCCCGCTGGTCGTCCTCGAACTCCTCTTCCCGCAGCTGTTGCCGCACGCGCTGTTCGTCGCGTCCGCGCCCGTCGGCGTCCTGGGTGCGCTTCTGGTCCGGCTGCGGTTCCGGCGCAGTGCGGCCGCCGCCGCGGCCGTCCCCACCCTCGTGGTCGGCGGCTTCGCCTCGGCCACGGCCTCCGCGCGGAGCCTGCTCCGGGCCGATACCGCGGGGGCGCGGGTGGTGGGCGTGTGCCTTCCCGCGAACGACGCCGTCGTCGTCGACGCGCTCGAGATCGCCGGCGTCCGGATCCCCGTGGTGGGCACGGATCGCACGGTGCTCGACGCGGTGCGGGAGACCGGCTCCGGACTCGTGGTCCTCACCGCCACGGATTCGCTCGGGCCCGACGATCTGCGCGAGCTGATGTGGCAGCTCGCGGCGGAGGGCGTCGAGCTCGTCGTCGCCCCGGGCCTGCCCGACGTGGCGGGTTCGCGCATGGTCACGGGCTCCGTCGGCCGGACCCCGATGACCCACGTCGCCGCGCCGCGTCCCGCGCGCTCGCACGGCCCGGGCAAGCGGGCCCTCGACCTGGTGGTGGCCGGCGCCGGCCTGCTCGTCGCGGCGCCCGTGATGCTCGCGATCGCCGTCGCCGTCAAGATCGACAGCCGTGGCCCCGTCCTCTACCGCGCCCAGCGGGTCGGGGCCGGCGGCGAGGCCTTCGACATGATCAAGTTCCGCAGCATGTACGTCGATGCCGATACCCGGCGGGCCGTCCTCGCCGACGCGAACATGGGCGCGGGGCCGCTGTTCAAGGTGAAGAACGATCCGCGGGTCACCCGCGTCGGGCGCTTCATCCGCCGGTACAGCCTCGACGAGCTCCCCCAGTTCTTCAACGTCCTCGGTGGGTCGATGTCCGTCGTCGGGCCGCGCCCGGCACTGGCGCACGAGGTCGAGCAGTATCCGCCGGTCATGCTCCGCCGGATGCTCGTCAAACCGGGGGTGACCGGTGCGTGGCAGGTCAGCGGCCGGTCGAACCTCAGCTGGGACGAATCGATCCGGCTCGATGTGGGCTACGTCGAGAACTGGTCCCTGGGCGCGGACGTCGGCATCATCGCCCGGACGGTGCGCACCGTACTCACCTCCGACGGCGCGTACTGACGGGCCGTATCGTCGACGGCGTGCAGGAGACGTCCCCCGACCCGACGGTGACCGGCGGTGTGCGGCTGCCCACCGACCGCCGCACACTGGCGTGTGTCGCCGCCGGGGGCGCGCTGGCCGCCGTCGCCGCGAACCGGCTCTCGTCCGCCCCCGCCTGGCGAGCCTTGGAGTTCGACGTCCGGATCGGCGGCCTCGCCGTCCTGTCGCTCCTCGCCGGCGCGCTGTTCGCGCTCCGCGACCGCCTCGGCGACCGTTGGTTCGCCTTCCTGGTCTTCGGGGTGCTGTCGGGATTCGCCTCGGTCGGCGTCTACGGCCTGGTCTCGCTGCTCGGTATGCCCCCCTCGGCGGGCGTGCGGTTCCTCGTCGCGGCCCCCGTCGTCGCGGGGCTGGGCATCGCGGCGGGCCGGGCGGTCGTGCGGCGGGCGCGGAGATGACCCTGCTCGTGGCCCTCGCCGGGGCGGTCGGCTCGGTGCTCGGCTACCGCTTGCTCGCACGCGGGCCCCGCTGGACGCGGATGTTGTGCGTGACGATCACCGTCTCCGCGGTCCTCGGCGCGGTGGCGCGCATGGTGCGCATCGTGGGCGACACCGGCTTCGCCGCCCTGCCCGTCGCGCTGCTGGGACCGATCGTCACGTTCCTCGGGATCGGGTGGTGGCTCACGGAGGCGCCGCGCCGCGACGGGTGGCGCGCGGCCCTGGTCGTCGGCGGCGGCGTCGCGGCGGCGGTCCTCGGCTACCTGTCGATCGACCTCATGGGTCTGGCCTACATCAAGTTCCCGCGGATCGGCTGAGTTCGGCGGCGATCAGCGCGGCGAACGCGCGGACGTCGTCCTCGGTGGTGTCCCAGGAGCACATCCACCGGACCTCGCCCCGGATCTCGTCCCAGAAGTAGAACGGCACGCGATCCATCAGCGCCTCGGAGGCGGCACGGGGCAACTCGGCGAACACCGCGTTGGACTGCACCGGCTGGGTGATCGTGACCCCGTCGATCGCGGCGGTCAGCTCGGCGAGCAGCCGTGCCATCGCGTTCGCGTGGGCGGCGACGCGCAGGTGGCGGTCGCCGGAGAACAGGGCGAGGAACTGGGCGGCCAGGAAGCGCTGCTTGGAGGCCAGCTGCATGGACAGCTTGCGCACGTACTCGATCCCGGGCGCGGAGGCCGCGTCGAGGACCACCACGAGTTCCGCGCCGAGGAGGCCGCTCTTGGTGCCGCCCACGCTCACCACGTCGGCTCCCACGTCGGTGGTGATCGCCCGCAGCGTGGTGCCGAGGCTCGCTGCGGCGTTGGCCAGGCGCGAGCCGTCGATGTGGAACAGCCAGCCGCGCTCGTGCGCGTACTCGGCGAGTCCCCGGAGCTCCTCGGGGGTGTAGACGGTGCCGAGCTCGGTGGACTGCGCCACCGACAGCACCCGCGGCTGCGCCCAGTGCACGTCGCCGGCGCGGTCGGGCACGGCGGCGGTGATCGCCTCCGGCGTCAGCTTGCCCTCGACGGTGGGAACCACGAACAGCTTGAGCCCGGCGAGCTTCTCCGGTGCGCCGCCCTCATCGACGTGGATGTGGCCGCTGTCGGCGCACACCACCGCGGACCAGCGTTCGGAGACCGCGGACAGCGCGACCACGTTGGCGCCGGTGCCGTTGAACACGGGGAAGGCCCGCGCCCCCGCGCCGAAGATCTCGACGATCCGCTCCGCGAGGGCGGTCGTGTAGTCGTCGGCGCCGTAGGCGCCCTGGTGCCCGAGGTTGGCCTCGGCGATCGCGTCGAGCACCTCCGGCAGCACGCCGGCGTAGTTGTCGCTCGCGAAGCCGCGCTTGTCGGGGTCGTGCAGACGGGTCATGCGGTCACCTCCGGGACCAGGGTGTCGATGGTGCCGTTGACCTCGGCCGCGGGGGTGTCCCACAGCGCGACGAGGCGATCGGCCACGTCGCCGATGGGCGTGTAGCGCGGGAATTTCCGCTCGGGAGCGTCGGCCTTCATCTGCGGGGTGAGCAGCGCCATCACCCGGAGGACCGTCGCGGCCGCACCGGTCCCGGTGAAGCCGTCCGCCAGCGCCAGGGTCCACGCCTCGGCCGCGGCCTTCGCGGCGGCGTACATCGCGTTCTTCGCGGTGGGCTTCGCGACCGAGACCGACGAGATCACGGCCACCCGGGCGTCCGCGCTCGCGGCGAGCGCCGGGAACAGCGGCTGGGAGACGTTCTGCAGGCTGCGGATCAGGCCCGACTCGAGGAAGTCCCAGTCCGCGGGGTCGGCCTCGTCGATCGGGGTGCCGCCGCGCCAGCCGCCCACCAGGTGCAGCAGGCCGTCGGCGCCGCCGTGCTCGGCGACGATGCGGCGCACGGCCTCCGCCGTCGCCGAGCGATCGGACAGGTCCGCGCGGTAGGCACTGACGCCCTCGAGGCCGGCGATCGCCTCCGCCGGGGCGCCGCGCGTGATCACGGCGGCCTGCGCGCCGGCCGCGACGAGGCGGCGCACCACCTCCTGGCCCAGCGCGCCGTTGGCGCCCGTCACCACGACGGTCCGCCCCGTCACTCCGCTCATGCCGATACCTCCGTCGCCTCGGACCCCGCTGCCGCGGTGATCCCCTTCGCGCTCTCGATCACCGGACCCATCTTGCGCCGGAGCGCCTCGTAGAACATGTTGAGGGGGAACTCGTCGGGCAGGACCAGGTCCACCAGGGCCTTGGGAGGACCGTCGAGCGGCAGGGCCGACGCGCCCTTCGCCCAGGTCGACCCGGGGTCGGGCGCGACGTACCCGGAGACGAACTCGTAGCTCGCGAGCCACTGGCCCACCTTGGAGCGGTCGATCCCCGTGCGGTACAGCTCCTCGATCTCCTCGGCGAGCCGGATCACCTGGAGCGGCAGCTCCTTCCAGTCGAAGGAGAGCCGGTTGTCGCGCCACCGCAGGGCGCCGTGCCGATGCAGGTAGGCGAACAGCAGCTGTCCGCCGAGGCCGTCGTAGTTGCGCACCCGGTCGCCCGTGATCGGGAAGCGGAACAGGCGGTCGCAGAGGATCGCCAGCTGCACGGGCAGGCCGTACGGGTGGCCCTCGTGTTGCAGCCGGTGGGCCTCACGGAAGGTGGTGAGGTCGCAGCGCAGCTCCTCGAGGGAGTACTGCCAGTACGGCATCCGCTGCTTGATCATGAACGGGTCGAAGGGGAGGTCGCCGCGGCTGTGCGTGCGGTCGTGGATCAGGTCCCACAGCGCGAACGTCGACTGCGCGAGCGTCTGGGAGGCGACGAGGCGGTCACCGTCCGGCGGCAGGCGCAGCGAGAGGATCTCCGCGGCGGCACCGGTCACCCGGCGGAACCGCGCGGCCTCGCGGTCGCAGAAGATCGCGCCCCAGTGGAACTCCGGGGTCTGCGCGACCGTCACCGTCTCCGGGAACAGGACTGCGGAATGGGTGTCGTAGCCCGGGGTGAAGTCCTCGAACGCCACCGCCAGGAACTGCCGGTTGTCGAAGGTGCGCTCGGTCTCGGCCAGCCAGTCGGGCCAGACCACGCGGAGAAGGACGGCCTCGAAGACCTTGCCCGCGTTGCCGTTCTGCGTGTACATCGGGAAGACGACGAGGTGCTCGGTGCCGTCGGCCCGGCTGCGGTCGGGCCGGAAGGCGGCGAGGGATTCGTCGAACTCGGGCCGGCCGAAGCCGCCCTCGATCCACCGGCGGAAGTCGAGGGGCACCGCGGCGAGGTAGTCGGCGTCGTGGGGGAACAGGTGGGCGAGCGCGTCGATCCGGATGACGATCTCGTCGACCAGCTCGCCGGCCCGCCGGTGGTGGGCCGCGTCGGGGACCGCGCCGGTCTCGTCCTGGAGCCCGCGCAGCTCCTCCACCGCGGCCTTGAGCGCCGCCCAGTCGGGGCTGCCCGCCGCGCCGCTGCCCGCGTCCGCGGGCGGGTCCTCGTGCGCCCCGGCGGCCCAGGTGACGGCGTTGGCCCACAGGGTGCGCTGGTCGAGGTCGTCGATGGAGTCGTCGCCGAACAGGTCGGAGTCCGCGAAGACCACGACGCGGCCGCGGTCGACCTGCAGTGCGGCGGCCAGTGCGCGACCGGCCGGGGACGCGGTGTCGCTGGTGCGGGCGAGCACGGCGGCGCCGGGCGCGGCCGTGAGATCGAGGACACCGGTGCGGTAGAAACACGCCCCGTCCACCGCGGCGACGATGCCCTGGCCGCCCAGCTCCGGCGCGATCACCGAGCGGATCCAGGTGGCGTTGCCGCCGTGCCGCCGCTCACCCGCGGCCTCCTGCACGACCACCGACTCGACGTGCACGCCGAAGCGGACGAGGAGCTCGTCGAGGTTGTTGCCCGAGGTCGCCGTGTCGCACTCGGCGAGCACCACGAGCCCGCCGCCGGCGCGCACGTACCGCTCGATCGCGTCGAGCTCGTCCGGCGCGTACACGGGCGGCAGGTCGCCCGTCACCCGCTCGACGCCGGGCCGTGCGAGGTGCGGGATCACGTAGACGTCGGCGGCCGCCAGCTCCTCCGGCCCGACGTGTGGGGCGAGGGCGTCGGTCACCGTCATGCCGCGGCGACGGAGGGTGTCGACGGCGTCCGCCAGGCTGGCGTCGGCCGGGTTCGGGGGCACCATGACGCGGGCCCGGTCCAGCGTGGTCGCCCACGCGCAGCTCCGGGCCTGCTCGATCTGGACGCGAGGGAACACTGCCTCGTCTGACATATCCGTACCGGCCTTTCACCTCTTACGCACGATCTTGACGCAACCTTAACGCCCGCGCGCCCGCGGGGAAAGCGGAACGGGTCGGATCGCCGTCAGCCGCAGCCGCCCTGGATCATCGCCTTCGCGGTGCCCACGAACTGGTAGAGGTAGACGAGCTCCCAGTCCGCGGGGCCGTAGTCGTAGTGGCGCGGCACGGCCCGCATGACGGTGTCGCCCGAGTAGCAGTTGCCGAAGATGTAGCGGGAGCGGGTCAGGTGGTATCCCCAGCTGATCACGATCACGGAAGCCCAGCCGTTCTGCTTCGCCAGGCGTTCGGTGATCATCGCCTCACCCCGCGTGGTGCTGGGGACGGGCTTCTCGCAGGTGATGGTGATGTCGCCGATCCGGGTGCCGCACAACTCCTGCATGGTGCGGTCCGCATGGTCGTAGGGGTTCGAGAGCACGACGTTCTTCGCCCAGCCCTCCTGGGCCAGCCGGATGCCGTACTGCTCGCGGCCGTCGTGCTCGCCGCCGAGCACGATGATCGCGTCCACCTTGCGCAGCGGATCCTGCCGATCGACGCCGAACAGCAGGTAGCCGACGGCGCCGACCGCGGCGAGGAGGACGACCACGACGAGCGTCACGCCCCACAGGAGTCTTTGCAGTCGCCGCACGTCGCCACCCTACCGGCGCGTGAGTACCCCACAGGGGGGCGAGGGCACCGTCACACCGGCGGGAGCGCGATGTACTTGGTGTTCAGGTACTCCTCGATGCCTTCGCTGCCGCCCTCGGAACCGAGGCCCGACTGCTTGATCCCGCCGAACGGTGCGGCCGGATCGGAGATCACGCCGCGGTTCACGCCGACCATCCCCGCCTGCAGCCGCCGCGCGACGCGCTGCGCCCGCCCGACGTTCTCCGTGAAGAAGTACGCGGCGAGGCCGTACTCGGTGTCGTTGGCCATCGCCACGCCCTGGTCCTCGGTGTCGAAGCCCACGATCGCGGCGACGGGGCCGAAGATCTCGTCGCGGCGGATGCGGGCACCGTCGGGCAGGCCGTCGATGACGGTCGGCTCGTAGAAGAACCCGGCACCGTCGACCTGCTTCCCGCCCGTGCGGACGGTGGCGCCGGCGGCGACGGCCTCGTCGACGAGCGCGGCGATCGATCCGCGCTGCCGGGCGTTGATGATCGGGCCGATGGCGGAGTCGGCCTCCCAGCCCGGGCCGACCCGCATGGCCGCGACCCGCTCGGTGAGCCGCGCGGTGAAGGCCTCGCGGATGCCGTTCTGCACCAGGATGCGGTTCGCGGCGGTGCAGGCCTCGCCGCCGTTGCGCATCTTGGCGAGCATGGCGCCGTCGACGGCCTTGTCGAGGTCGGCGTCGTCGAAGACGAGGAACGGTGCGCTGCCGCCGAGCTCCATCGAGGTGCGCAGGACGTTGGTCGCGGCCTGGGCCAGCAGGATCCTGCCGACGCCGGTGGAGCCCGTGAACGAGACCTTGCGCAGGCGGGCGTCGTCCATCAGCGTCTTGACGACCGTGGGCGCGTCCAGGGTGGGGAGCACCGACAGGACGCCCGGCGGCAGGCCCACCTCGGCGAAGACCTGCGCGAGCAGCAGCATCGTGAGCGGGGTGTCCTCGGCGGGCTTGACGACCACCGTGCAGCCCGCGGCGAGCGCCGGTCCGATCTTGCGGGTGCCCATGGCGAGGGGGAAGTTCCACGGCGTGATCGCCAGGCACGGCCCGACGGGCTCCTTGACGACGGCGATCTCGCCGGTCCCGGCGGGTGCGGTGGCGGTGCGGCCGCCGATGCGGACGGCCTCCTCGGAGAACCAGCGGAGGAACTCGGCGCCGTAGGCCACCTCGCCGCGGCTCTCGGGCAGGATCTTGCCCATCTCGAGCGTCATCAGCAGGGCGAAGTCGTCGGCGCGGGCGGTCACCGCGTCGAAGGCGGCGCGCAGGATGTCGGCGCGCACGCGCGGTGCGGTGGCGGCCCACTCATCGGCGACGGCGCTCGCGGTGTCGAGGGCGGCCGTCGCGTCGGCGGGTGTCGCGTTCGCGACCGCGGCGAGGACCTCGCCGGTCGCGGGGTTGATCACGTCGAAGGTGCGGCCGGATTCGCTCGGGGCGGACGCGCCGCGCAGCCACAGGCCGGTGGAGACGGAGTTGATCAGGTCGGGGACGTTCACGAGGGCCTTCCGAGGCAGTGGGGCAGGCGGGTATGACGAGGAGCGGGTACGGGATGCGCGCGGACGGCTCTCGAATTCTGTCCGGTACGGACAGCCTGTCCGGAACGGACAGAATCCGAGAGCGCCGCAACCGGAGGGGCGGCTCTGCGGCGGGCGAGTGCTGGCGGCCTCGCCGCAGGCGCAGGCCTCCGCGGCGCCGCTAGGCGGAGGCCTCGCGGATCGCCGTCTCCAGCACGGTGAGGGCGTCGTCGAGCAGTTCGTCGCCGATCACCAGCGGGGGCAGGAGCCGGATGACGTTGCCGTACGTGCCGCACGTGAGGATGACGACGCCGGCGGCGAGGGCCCTGGCGGCGATCGCCCTGGTCAGTTCAGCGTCCGGCTCGGACGTCCCCGGGCGGACCAGTTCGATCGCGATCATCGCGCCGCGGCCGCGGACGTCCCCGATCACGCCCACCTCGTCGGCGAGGGCGCTCAGCCGGGCGACGGACCGCTCGCCGATCGCGCGGGCGCGGGCGGGCAGGTCGAGGTCCGTCATGGTGTCGAGCGCGGCGAGAGCCGCGGCGCAGGCCACGGGGTTGCCGCCGTAGGTGCCGCCGAGGCCACCGGCGTGCACGGCGTCGAGCAGGTCCGCGCGGCCGGTGATGGCCGACAGCGGCATGCCGCCGGCGATGCCCTTCGCCATGGTGATGATGTCGGGCACCACGCCCTCGTCCTCGCACGCGAACCACGCTCCGGTCCGGGCGAAGCCGGTCTGCACCTCGTCGGCGATGAAGACGACGCCGTTCTCCTTCGCCCAGGCGGCGAGCGCGGGCAGGAAGCCCGGCGCGGGCACGATGAAGCCGCCCTCGCCCTGGATGGGCTCGATGATGATCGCGGCCACCGCGTCGCCGCCGATCTGCTTCTCGATCTGGGAGATCGCGCGGGCCGCGGCGGCGGCACCGTCGGCGTCGAGGCCCGCCGCGGCGTCGCGGTACGGGTACGACATCGGCATCCGGTAGACCTCGGGCGCGAAGGGGCCGAAGTCCTTCTTGTAGGGCATCGTCTTGGCCGTCAGCGCCATCGTCAGGTTGGTGCGGCCGTGGTACGCGTGGTCGAAGGCGACCACGGCGTCGCGGCCGGTGGCCAGGCGCGCGACCTTGATCGCGTTCTCCACGGCCTCGGCGCCCGAGTTGAACAGCACGGTGCGCTTGTCGTGGTCGCCCGGCGTGAGCGCGTTGAGCCGCTCGGCGACGGCGACGTAGCCCTCGTACGGCGTCACCATGAAGCAGGTGTGGGTGAAGTGCCGTGCTTGCGCCGCAACGGCGTCCGCGACGCGCGGGTCCGAGGCGCCGACGCTGGTCACGGCGATGCCGGAACCCAGGTCGATGAGCGAGTTGCCGTCCACGTCCACGATGACGCCGCCGTCGGCGTCCGCGGCGTACACGGGCACCGACGAGCCGACGCCGCCGGCCACGGCGGACCGTCGGCGCTCGGCGAGGCGCGCCGACTCCGGGCCGGGGAGGGCGGTCACGAGGTTGCGGACCTGGGGCAGGCGGTAGCTCAGCGATGCGGTCGTGGTGGTCATGGCAGGGTCTCCTTGTCGACGTCGACGGGGGCGATGGTGCGGCGGAGGGTCTCGCCGCGGAAGAAGGCGGGGTGGGTGGCCCGCCGGACGAACATGAGCACGGCCCCCAGCAGGAGCAGGCCGAACCCGATGTAGAAGACGAGCCCGATGCCGAACAGCGAGGAGCCGCTGCCGTTCTCGGGATCGAGGCTCTCCTGCACCGAGATCACGAAGACGACCGCGAGGATCGTGCCGCCGATCAGCGGGAACAGGAACTTGTAGACGATGTTGTGCGGACCGGTGAAGAGCTCGCGGCGGAAGAACCACACGCACGCGAACGCGGTGATCCCGTAGTACCAGCAGATCATGATGCCCAGCGCGGCGATCGTGTCCAGCAGCGCGCGGTCCGAGAGCAGCTTCACGACGGCGTAGAAGGCCCCGGTGACGACGCCCGAGACGACCGTCGCGTAGGTCGGCACCAGGTAGCGGGGATGGATCGATGCGAGCTTGCGCGGGAACGCGCCGTACGCGCCCATCGCCAGCATGGTCCGCGCTGCGGGCAGGAAGGTGGTCTGCAGGCTGGCGATCGACGAGGCGAAGATCGCCAGGAACAGCATCAGGCCGCCGAAGCCGCCGAGCACGGGCGTGGCCAGCGGACGGAAGACGTTCTCGGAGTTGTCCGGGTTGCCGAGGCCGATGCCCTCGGTGCCGACACCCGCGTACATCATCACGGCGATCGCGACCAGCAGGTAGGTGATGAGGATCGAGACCACCGCGAGCAGGCCTGCGCGGCCCGGGACCGTCTTCGGGTCCTTCGACTCCTCGCCGAGGGTGAGGCACGTGTCCCAGCCCCAGAACGCGAAGATCGAGCCGGTGAGGCCGACGACGAACGCGGCGATCGTGATGCCCGTGAACGGGTTGAACCAGTCGAGGGAGAACGACAGCCCGGTGGGTACGCCGCGCGAGCGCACGATCGCCGTGACGGCGAAGGCCACCAGCACGATCATCTGGAAGCCGACCAGCGCGTACTGGACCTTGGCGCTGGTCGTCACCCCGCGCCCCGAGATGTAGGTGGCGATCACGATGAAGACCAGCGTGGTCGCGATGTTCACGGCCTTGTTGCCGGCCAGATCCGCGATGGAGTCGTTGCTCATCACCTGGGCGAGGAACAGGTAGAAGTAGTCCACGGCGATGGCGGCCAGGTTCGACAGCACGATGATCGTGGCGAGCACCATGCCCCACCCGCACATCCAGCCCACGTACGGGCCGAAGGCCTTGGTGGACCACGTGAACGAGGCGCCGCAGTCCGGCACGCGCGCGTTGAGCTCGCGGTACGCGTAGGCCGTGAGGAACATCGGGATGAAGCCGGCGATGAAGATGGCGGGCATCTTCAGCCCCACCGACGCGACGATGAGCCCGATGCTCGCGGTCAGGGTGTAGCCGGGCGCCACCGTCGAGATGCCGAGCACGGCGCCCGCGAGGGTGCCGATCCGGCCCCGCGCCAGGCCCTTGTCGACGACGTCCTCGCTGCCCGTGCCGGTGGTCATGAGAGCCCGGCCCGCGGCACGACGATCATGGGGACGTCGAGGACGCGGAGCATCTTCGCGGCGGTGGAACCCAGGAACAGGCGGCGCGGGGCGGCGAGGCGGCTCGACCCCACCATGATCAGGTCACCCGGGTGCCACTCCAGGCCGTTGACGGCGTCCTCGACCGTATCGCCCAGGACGACCACCGAGGAGACGTCGACGGTGCCCGACAGGCGGTTCCGGGCCTCGTCGAGCACCGCGGCGGAGTGCCGGCGGGCCTCCTCGAGCTTGGCCTCGTCGCCCTGGCGGGCCGTGGGCATGAGGTCGACGGCGATGAGCGAGACGAGCCGCAGCGGCACGCCCGCGCGCTCGGCGCCCGCGATGGCGGCGTCCAGCAGCTCCTCCGCGCCCGGCCGCGCGCCCACGGCGCACGTCACCGACCGCACCGTCGCCGCTCTGCTGTGCCGCTGGCCGCGCGGGGCCAGAGCGACGGCGACCGGCGCGGAGTGGATGAGGTCGTTGACCACCGGGCCGAGCGAGTGCCGGCCCAGGATCCCCCCGCCCGTCGCGCCGACGACCACGATCGCCGCGTCGAGGCGCTGCGCCTCGGCGATGATGCCCTCGGCGATCGAGTCGTACACGCCGATGTGCGTGGTCGTCTCGACGTCGTCCGGCACCTGCTCGCGGGCCTGCTCCAGCCAGGCCTCGGCCTGGTCGGTGAGCACCTGGTCCACGAGGTCGCCGGAGACGAACGCGCCGGTCTGGTCGGGCGGGACCACCATGCCGAGCGCGAGTCCCGCGCCCAGGGAACGCGCGAGCTGCACGCCGAGCGCCACCGCATCGCGGCCGCCGTCGGTGGCGAGGTAGGCGACGTAGACCTTCATTTCTCCTCCTGAGGACAACCCGACCCGGCGGCGACGCCGTCGGACTCGGTGGAACAGCACGACGAGGACTTCGCCGGGGTGGGTGCCACGTCGAGGGACGGATTCCGGTCGAAGAAGCCGAAGGGCTTGAGCCAGAAGCTCACCGTGTCGGCCGGCATGATCGGCCAGTCCTCGGGCCGGGTGATGTGGTGGATGCCGAAGGTGTACCAGAGCACCACGTCGGTGTTCTCGATCGAGCGGTTCGCCGCGGTCCACGCCGGCAGGCCCATGCCGCCGCCGCCCTGGTTCACGAACTCGCCTGCGGGCCAGCGCTCCTCACGGTCGTTCGGGGTGACCCACAGCGTGTGCTCGATGGCGCGGCAGCGGTCGAGGATCGGGGACGCCGAATCGAACATGGCGGGCACGTTCGCGGACGCCACCAGCTTGTACGCGGGGGAGACGCCGATACCGGTCTTCACGTTGTCGTTGACCACCTTCCACGACCGCTGCGTGGCGTAGTCGGGGTCCTGCTTGCCCTCGGACTCGGTGCGCAGCGGCGTGTTCACCTGCCGCAGCGACAGCCCGTACGGGTTGTCCGGCCCGGTGGGCACCATCTGCGTCTCGGACCGGTAGACGGTGTTGTTCTCGCCGTCCACGTCGAGGTCCATGCGCGCGACGATGAAGTGCTGGTGGAAGGGCGCGTAGGTGCGCTCGTCGACGAGGGTGCCGTGCGGGTGGGAGCCGCCCTCGGGGAAGTGGCTGACCACCATGATGCCGGTGGCGCGCACCTCGCACTCGATGTTGCCGTCCTCGTAGAACCGCCAGTAGGTGAGGTACTCGTAGTTCGCGACGGTGACGTGGAAGGAGACCGTCAGGCGGCGCATGCGACGGACCTCGGCGCCGGCGTGGTGGTCCACGTGCTTCCAGAGGACGGCGTTGTCCTCCTCGTGGATGCAGATCGCGTTGGCGATGTCGTAGGGCTCGCCCTTGCTGTCGTGGAGGGTGGCGTCCAGGTACCGGATCTCGCCGAGGCAGTCGCACCCCAGCGCGAGCGACGTGGTCATGAAGCCGAGGCCCCACTCGCCGATGTCGAAGGCGGTGCGGCGGTAGTGGTCCTCGCAGTGGTCGCGGTAGGGGACCATCATCTCGGCGAAGGAGAGGCGGTGCGCGATCTTGCGGACGTTCCCGTTGTCGTTGTACGTGACGGCGTGCAGGGTCATGCCCTCGCGGTAGTTGAAGCCCACCCGCAGCGACCAGTTCTGCCAGGTCAACTCGTTGCCCTCGAGGGTGAAGCCCGGGCCCTCGGGCTGGGTGATCTCCAGCGGCTTGCGCTCGGGGCGCGTGCTCGCCTCGCGGATCTCCTTGGGCAGCATCCGCGGGACGTACTCGCCCATGATCTGCGGGCGGTCCACGCGGAAGGTGTCCTCGATGCGCAGCAGCTCCATGGTGTTCAGGTCGATCACGCAGTGGAAGCCGTTGACGGGCCCGGCGTAGGGGTTGGCACTTCTCGACCCGCGGACCCAGGTGTCGGACCAGCCGATCCGGCGGCCCGCGAACTCCTCCGGGATCAGCGCCGCGCCGTAGGTCCAGGTGTCCATGAACACCAGCGACATGTCGGTGATGCCCCGCGCGGCGAGGGCGGCGATGACGTCGGGGTGCGCGCGCAGGGCCTGATCGGCCTCGTCCCACTCGTCGACGGTGACGTTCGCCTGCACACCCGGGATGTGGTCGAACGCGGTCACGGTGTCGGCGGTCAGCGAGACGCGGGCCTTGTAGGTGCGGTTCGCGGTGCGGTCGAAGAGGACCGCGACGGCGACCCGCTCGCACGGGGTGCCGTCGGTGTCGAAGGCGGTGATCTCGGCCTTGCTCGGCTCGAACATCTCGATCGAGGCGTAGCGCCAGTCGGCGTTCACGCCGTGCTCGCGGGCGAGCAGCGCGGTGACGGCGCGGATCTCGTCGGCGGAGAGGGGGTCGAGCGGGTGTGCGGCGGGGGAGGTGGTCTGCATCAGCGGGGTGCCTTTCTCGGCGGGCGGGGTCGGCCGGGTCGGGAGGTCAGTCGTTGCTGCTCATGACGTGCTTGATTCGGGTGTAGTCCTCCAGGCCGTAGGCCGAGAGGTCTTTGCCGTAACCCGAGTGCTTGAATCCGCCGTGCGGCATCTCCGCGACGAGCGGGATGTGGCAGTTGATCCAGACCGCGCCCGCATCGATCCGGATGCTCATGCGGTTCGCGGTCGCGTGATCGGTGGTCCAGACGCTGGACGCCAGGCCGTACCGCACCCCGTTCGCGAGGGTCACCGCCTCGTCCTCGGTGGCGAAGGACTGCACGGTGATGATCGGGCCGAAGGTCTCCTCCTGCACGATCGCGTCGTCCTGTCGCACGCCCGTGATCACCGTCGGCTCCACGTAGAAGCCGGTGTCGCCGAACCGCTTCCCGCCGGTCGCGACGGTCGCGTGTGCGGGCAGCGCGGCCAGCTTGTCCATGACGCGTCCGAAGTGGTGCACGTTGTTGAGCGCGCCGTAGAAGGCGTCCGGGTCGCCGGGGGCTCCCGGGCGCAGGGCGCCCGCCTGCGCGACGAGGGCGGCGACGAACTCCTCGTACACCGATTCGTGCACGAGCGCGCGGGTCGCGGCGGTGCAGTCCTGGCCGGCGTTGAAGAACGCGGCCTGGGCGATGCCCTCGGCGGCGCGGGCGATGTCGGCGTCGCCGAAGACGACGGCGGGCGCCTTGCCGCCCAACTCGAGGTGCGCGCGCTTGACGTCCGCGGCGGCCGCGGTCGCGACCGCCATGCCGGCGCGGACGGATCCGGTGATCGCGACCAGGCCGAGCGCGGGATCGCTCACCAGCCGGGCGCCGACCGCACCGTCGCCGAGCACGACGTTGAGGACGCCGTCGGGGAGCACGTCCTGCGCGATCCGCGCCAGCACCAGCGTCGACTCGGGCGTCGTGTCCGAGGGCTTGAGCACCACGGTGTTGCCGGCGGCGAGTGCGGGCGCGATCTTCCAGATCGCCATCATGAACGGGTAGTTCCACGGGGTCACCTGGCCGACGACGCCGATCGGCTCGCGCCGCACGTAGGAGGTGAAGCCCTCCATGTACTCGCCGGCCGAGCGGCCCTCGAGCATCCGGGCGGCGCCGGCGAAGAACCGCACCTGGTCGGCGCAGACGAGCACCTCCTCCGACTTCACCAGCGCCGCGATCTGGCCCGTGTTGCGGACCTGGGCCGCGACGATCTCGTCGGCGTGCTCCTCGATGGCGTCGGCGAGGCGCAGGAGCGCGGCCTGGCGCGCACTCGGCGTGGTGCGGCCCCAGGTGAGGAACGCGCGCTCCGCTGCGGCGATCGCGGTGGCCACCTCCTCCTCGGTCGAGACGGGCGAGACCGCGACGACGGCCTCGGTGGCCGGGTCGACGATGTCGATCGACGCGGACGACGTCGAGTCGACGAACGCGCCGTCGATGAAGTTCTGGAGGCGGTCGGACATCGCGGCCCTTTCGGGTGGGGGACGGGGGAAGTCCTCTCACTGTGCGCTGGGTCACCGCGAGCCGCATCTGCCAGAATGGCGAAATCGGTCGTCAGGACTCGACGGATTGGAGCGGTATGGCGGTCACTGTGCGCTGGCTGCTCGCGCAGCGCGACCTCGGCCTCGGGCTCCGTGCGGGCGCGACCGCGATCGACGTCCCCATCACCTTCGTCATCACCACCGAGCTCGCCGATCCCACGCCTTGGCTGGCGGGCGGCGAGATGCTGCTGACCACGGGGATCGGCATCCCTCCCGGCGACGACGGCTGCCGCGACTACGTGCGGCGGCTGACCGCGCGCGGCGTCTCCGCGCTGGGCTTCGGCGTCGGCGTCTCGCGCGCCAGCGCGCCCGCGGCCCTGGTGGAGGCGGCCGACGAGGTCGGGCTGGCGCTGGTCGACGTGCCGTTGCCGACCCCGTTCGTGGCGGTCGCGCGCACCGTCATCGACGAGATCGCGCGCCGCGCCAACGCGGCACAGCTCGCAGCGAGCCGCGCCCAGCAGCGCATGACCCGGGCGGCGGTCGCGGGCGGACCGTCGGCCACGTTGCGCGAGCTGTCGGTGGGCAGCGGCGGCGCGGCGCTCCTGCTCGACCGCGGCGGGCGGGTCGTGCAGGCGCACCCCGCGGAGCTCGATCCGGCGGTGGCGCGCGAGGTCGGGGAGCAGGCGCGGGCGCACGTCACGGCCTCGGCGGTCGGACCGGTGACGGTGCGCACCGCCGATCCGGCCGTCCGGCGCGGCACCATCGTCACCCAGCCGATCCGGGTGGGCGATCGCGGTCACGGCCACCTGGGCGTCGTTCTGCCGCACGAGCCCTCGGCCGCCGATCACGTGCTCATCGGCCACGCCAACTCCCTGCTGGCGCTGGACTTCGAGCGGCCGCTGCGGTTGCGGCTCGCGCAGTGGCGGATGAACGCCGCCGCGCTGCGCCTGGTGCTGTCGGCGGGCGGCGACCTCGACGACGCCGCGCAGCTGGTGGCGGAGGCGGCCGACCCGGCGGGCATCCGGGCGCTCGTGATCCGCCGCGGGGCGGACCCGGACGCGGTGGTGTCCGCCGTGCGAGCGGCGCTGCACGACGCGGGCCGGCCGGTGTTCGTGACCGAGGCGACCGGCTCCGGGGGAGTGGTCGCGCTGCTGGGCGGCCGCGACACCCCGGCCTTCGCGGACGCGCTCGTCGCGGGTCTCACCCCGCGCGAGCGCGGCGGGCTGCAGCTGGGACTGGGCGCTCCGCACGCGACGGGCGCCGTCGCCGAGGCCGTCGCGGCCGCCGAGCTGGCGGCCCGCGCGGCCCGGCCCGGTGGGAGCACGGTCGACGCCGCGGCCCTCGCGGGGCGCGCGCTGATCACCGACCCGGGCACGAGGGAGGCGCTCGGCCGGCTCGACCGGGCCCTGCTGGAGCCGCTGCGCGCGCGCGACGGGCTGGTCGAGGCGCTGCGGGCGTACCTGGAGAACCACGGCCAGTGGGAGGGGACGGCCGCCGCGCTGGGGGTGCACCGGCACACGGCCCGGGCGCGGGTGGAGCGGGTCGAGGCGATGCTCGGCGTCGACCTGAAATCGGCGCGGGTGCGCGCCGAGCTGTTACTGGCGCTGCTACTCAGCGACGAGTAACGCGCGCAGGCCCTCGATGAGGGCCGCGAGCCCCAGGTCGAAGGCCTGGAGCGAGCGTTCCGGGCCCGACGGTGCCGCGGCGACGGCCCGGCGCAGGTCGTCGGTGGCGGCCCGGTCGTCGCCGTCGTCGTCCAGGGCGATGGGGACGTCGGGCGCCGAGACATCGAGCGCCGCTCCCAGCAGGAAGTTCTCGACGCCCACCACGATCGCCATCACCTGCTCGACCGGGAAGCCCGCGCGGAGCAGGCCCGCCGTCGCGGCGGCGTACATCGCGAGGTTCTGCCGGCCGCCGATGGTCTCGGTGGCGAGCAGCCGCACCGCCGACGGGTGCGCGGCGAAGGCCGTGCGATAGGTGCGCGCCCAGGTGTCGAGCGCCTCGTCCCAGGGGAGCTCGTCGAAGCAGGTGGCGTCGATATCGACGGTCACGAGATCCCGCACGAGGCCGATCACGCCGGCGCGCCCGTCGACGTGGTGGTAGATCGACGAGACCTGCACGCCGAGCCGCCGGGCGAGGGCGGGCATGCTCAGCGTGCCCTCCCGGTCCACCAGCTCCAGCGCGGCCGCACCGATCGCGGCCCGGTCGAGCTGCGGCGTACTGGGGCGTCCGACACGTCTGCTCACCTGCACGAAGCTACCCGATCCGGCGTCGAAATCGAATCCAATTCGATTCGACTCTTGTGGCGGCGGTCACCGCGGTCTATCTTTATCGAAAGCCTATCGATAAATCTGTGAGGAGCCGAGATGGAGCTCATCGTCGCGCCGGAGATCCCGGTGTCGCCCGCCCGCGTGGACCCCCCGGATCGCGCCCCACTGCGCGTCGCACTCGTACAGCACTGCTGGCACGACGACGCGGACCTGCTCGCGGCCGAGCTCACCGCCGCGATCGGGCAGGCGGCCGGGGCCGGGGCGGAGGTCGTCTTCCTCTCCGAGATCACCCTGCTGCGCTACCCGGCGTTCGAGCGCGGCGGCGCGCGGCCCAGCGCGCTCGCGGAGGACCTGCTCACCGGCCCAACCTTCGCCTTCGCGGCCGCCGCGGCGAAGCAGCACGACGTGGTGGTGCACGCCTCGCTCTACGAGCGCCACCCCGACGCGGAGCCGCTCGGCTACAACACCGCGATCATGGTCTCCCCGTCCGGCGAGCTGCTCGCGCGCACCCGCAAGCTGCACATCCCGGTCACCGCCGGCTACTACGAGGACACCTACTTCCGGTGCGGCCCCGCGCAGGCCGACGGCGCCGACCCGTACCCCGTGCACGCGCCCGCCGCGCTCGGCGGCGCCCGCTTCGGCCTCCCCACCTGCTGGGACGAGTGGTTCCCCGAGGTCGCCCGCGCCTACTCGCTGGGCGGCGCCGACGTGATCGCCTATCCCACGGCCATCGGCTCCGAACCTGACCATCCCGCGTTCGACACCGCACCGCTGTGGCGGCAGGTGATCGTGGGCAACGGGATCTCGAGCGGCACCTTCATGGTGGTGCCCAACCGGTGGGGGAACGAGGGCGCGATCACCTTCTACGGCGGCTCCTTCATCTCGGACCCGTACGGGCGCATCCTCGTCGAGGCGCCGCGCGACGCCTCCGCGGTGCTCGTGGCCGATCTCGACCTCGACCAACGGCGCGACTGGCTGACCCTGTTCCCGTTCCTCGCCACCCGCCGGCCCGACACCTACGGCCCGCTCGTCGAGCCCGTCGCCGCGCACGGCCCGCTCGGTGGCGCGCAGCTCGGCGGTGTGCGATGACGTGGCGCATGCCGTCGGAGACGGCGCCCCAGACCCGCACGTGGATGGCCTACCCGTCCGCCGGCTACTCCCTCGGTGACACCGCTGAGGAGCAGCACTCCGCCCGCGCCACGTGGGCGGCGGTCGCGAACGCGATCGTTGACTTCCAGCCCGTGACGGTCGTGGTCGACCCCGCGGAACGCGAGGCCGCGGAACGGTATCTGTCCGGCCGGGTCGAGATCGTGGAGGCGCCGCTCGACGACGCGTGGATGCGTGACATCGGCCCGACCTTCGTCGTCGACGAGGCGGGCCGGCTCGGCGCCGTCGACTGGGTCTTCAACGGCTGGGGCGGCCAGTCCTGGGCGACGTGGGACCGCGACAGCCGGATCGGGCGGTTCGTCGCCGAGCTCGCCGGCGCCGAGTACATCGGGTCGGAGCTGGTCAACGAGGGCGGGGGGATCAACGTCGACGGTGCCGGGACCGTCCTGCTCACCGAGACCGTGCAGCTCGATCCCGGACGCAACCCGGGCCTGTCGAAGGTGCGGGTCGAGGACGAGCTGGCGCGGACGATCGGCGCGACGCACGCCGTGTGGCTGCCCTTCGGGCTGAGCCGCGATTCCGACACCTTCGGCACCCGCGGTCACGTCGACATCGTCGCCACCATCCCGTCGCCCGGTACCGCCCTGCTGCACGACCAGCAGGATCCGTCGCATCCCGATCACGCGCGGTGCGCGATGCTGCGGGACGTGCTCGCTGCATCGACGGACGCCGCGGGCCGCCCCTGGAACGTCGTGCCCGTCCCCGCGCCGACGGTGCTCCGCGACGCCGAGGGTTTCGTCGACTACAGCTACATCAACCACGTCGTGGTGAACGACGCCGTGGTGGCCTGCTCCTTCGACGATCCGAACGACGCCGTGGCCGTGGAGGCCCTGGCCGCCGCGTATCCCGGCCGGGAGATCGTCACCGTCGATGCGCGGCCGCTGTTCGCCCGCGGCGGCGGCATCCACTGCATCACCCAGCAGCAGCCCGCGGTCTGAATCCGCGCCGTTCGCGCAGGTAGAGTGCGGGCGGTGGAGATCCGATGACGGCGCTGATGATCACCGCGATGGTGGTCGCCGGGTTCGGTGCCGGGCTCATCGGCTACATCACCGGGCTGGCGTCGATCGTCTCCTATCCCGCGCTGCTCGCCGTCGGTCTGTCCCCGGTCGCCGCCAACGTCACGAACACCGTCGCGATGGTGGCGGTGGGCGGCGGGTCGATCGCCTCGTCGGCGTCGGAGCTCGCCCGGGACCGCGCGCAGATGCGGACTCTCGCGGCGGCGGCCGTCGCGGGCGGTGCGGCCGGATCGGCACTGCTCCTGCTCGCACCGGGAGACACCTTCGAGCGGGTGGTCCCGGTGCTCATCGCGATCGCCGCGGTCGCGATCCTGCTGCAGCCGCATCTGCACGAGCGCCCGGCGGTGCGGCGGCTCGCGCGGTTCTACCCGGCCGGCGTCTTCCTGGTCGCGGTGTACGGCGGTTACTTCGGTGCGGGTGCGGGCGTGATGATCCTGGCGCTCACGCTGCTCGCGACCGCCGAACCGCTGTGGCGCGCGGCGATGCTCAAGAGCTACGCGCTCGGCGTGGCGAATCTGGCCGCAGCCCTCGGCTTCGCGGTCTTCGGTCCCGTGCACTGGCCGGCCGCCATCGCCATGGCGATCGGTGGTTTCGCCGGCGGCTGGTGCGGCCCGCCCGTGGTCGCGCGGATCGACGCCGGGAAGTTGCGGGTGGCGGTGGCGATCTGCGGGCTCGGCCTCGCGGCCTGGCTCGCCCGGGTGTGGTTCTGATCCGAGGCTACGACGCGATCGTGACGTGATCGCGACACGACGGCGGGCTCCTCGCCGCACGCGCGCCGGAGGATCACGCCATGATCGACTCCGATGCCGCACCGATGCGTGCGCGCGGGTCCCTGGTGGACCGCCTGCCCGACGAGTTGCGGATCGTGCTGTACCTGCGGATCGTGGAGCGGCGCAGCGTCGCCGAGTGTGCGCGGGTGCTGACGATGACGGAGGGCCAGGTGCTGCTCACGCAGCACCGGGCCCTCTCGGTCCTCCGCGCCCGTCTCGGGACGCCGTGACCGTCAGATGCGGTCCGCGGACCGTCGGATGTGGAAATCGGCGTCGTCGGGTGCGGACAGCATGCGCACCATGGTCTTCCGGTCGAACGGCCACAGGTCGATCGACCCGCCCTCGGTGAAGTACCAGGAGTTGCAGCCGGTGTTCCACACCGTCGGGCCCATCGCGTCGGCCACCTGCCGGTTGAACGCGTCCGTGGCCTCCTCCGTGACCTCCACGGAGCCGACCTCGCCGCGGCGGAACCGGTCGAGCCACTGCGCGATGTACTTCGCGGTGAGATCGGCGGAGAACTGCAGCGAGATGGAGCCGGTCGGGGAGTTCGGACCGAGCACGGTGAACAGGTTGGGGAAGCCGGGGATCGCGGTCATGCGGTAGGCCCGTGGGCCGCCCGACCAGGCGTCGTCGAGCTTGATGCCGTCGCGGCCCGTGACCCGCATCGGACGCATGTAGTCGTGCGCGCGGAAACCCGTCGCGAGCACGAGGAGATCGGCCTCGTGGAGCGTGCCGTCCGCGGTACGGATGCCGCCCGCCTCGATGCGCTCGATGCCCTCGGTCACCAGGGAGGCGTTGCGCGCCTTGAGCGCGGCGTAGTACGTGCCGGAGACGACCTGCCGCTTGCACAGCGGCTCGTCGTCGGGCGTGAGGTCCGCGCGCATCGACGACGGGACCTGCGCGCGCAGCGACAGCCGTGCGTAGGCCTGCACGGCGCGGCGGCGCCAGGAGGGCTTCGTCACGATGTCGGCGAGGATGCCCGAGCCCCACAGCAAGCCCTGGTGCACCTGGTCGAGGAGCCCCGGAACGCGCTCGAACAGCGTTGTGAGCACGCCGATCTGCGGGAGTCGCATCGGCGCCCACAGCACCCACTGCGGCGACCGGACGAAGTGCGTGAGGTGCTTCGCCTTCGGCTGGAGCGCCGAGACCACCTGCACGCCGGTCGATCCGGTACCGATGATCGCGATCCGCCGACCCTCGGTGACGAGGGAATCGTCCCAGCGGGCGGTGTGCACCACGTCGCCGGCGAAGTCCGCGAGTCCCTCGATGTCGGGGATCGCGGGATTGTGCAGGACACCGGTGGCGCAGACGACGACGTCGGCGACCATCGTCTCGCCGGTGTTCAGGGTGAGGGTCCAGGTGGCGGACGCGTCGTCGAACTCGGCGGCGAGGACCTCGGTGTTGCAGCGGATCCGGTCCTGCAGGCCGAGCTGCTCGACGACCTCGCGGTGGTACTGCTGGATCTGCGGCCCGGTGGCCCAGATCCGCTCCCAGTCCGGCTTCGGGGCGAACGCGAACTGGTAGATCTGCGAGGGCACGTCGCACGTGAGGCCCGGGTAGTGATTCCAGAACCAGACGCCGCCCACGTCGGCGCCCTTCTCCAGGACGACCCAGTCGGTGAAGCCCTGCTCCTGCAGGACGTGGGCGGTCGAGATGCCGGCGACGCCGGCGCCGATGACCACGATGCGGGGTTCGGTCATCGCGCCGCCTCCAGCCCGCGGCGGACGGCGGCCGGCGCGGTGCGGCGCGCGGCCGCGAAGGCCTCGGCCCGCTTGCCCCGGGCCATGAAGTTCGCGCCGAGCCCGGCGAGGTCGGCACCGTCGGGCGCGATGACGGTGACCCTCTGCCCCCGGGCCCGCGCGACGGCGACCTCGGACCAGAAGACGGCCGACATGGGGCGGCGCAGGGCGGCGTACTCGAGGAGGCCGCCGAGGCCGGGGCCGCGGACGCCCGGCGCGGAGGCCATGGACACCACGGCGACGATCTCGTCGGCGTCCTTCGGAGTGATGAGGTCGACCGAGGCCGTCGACGCGGCGCCGCCGTCGACGTAGGTGCGGCCCTCGATCTCGACCGGCGGCATCCACGCGGGGATCGCCCACGACGCGCGCAGCGCCTCGGCGGCAGTGGCTTCCGGTGCCCCGGGGGCGCCGAAGGCGACGCGCTCGCCGGTGGCGGGTTCGTACGCGACGAGCCGGGCCCTCGGCGGCACGGGTGCGCCGGCGCCGACGGTGGCGTCGGCGAGGTCCTGCAGCCAGGTCGCGTCGCCGCGGCCGCGCGGGGCGATGCCGGTCAGCGGGGCGTGGCCGCCGCGGCGCGTCCACAGGGTGGTCGGATCGCTCGGTAGCGAGAACGGGATGCGGGGCAGCGGGGCCGGCGTCGCGGCCAGATGATGCTGCAGCACCGGCGATTCCGCGCGGCCCTCCTGCATCGCGACGAGGTCCTGCACTGAGAAGGCCTGCAGCGCCGTGATGATCTCCGAACCGGCGGAGGTGCCCTGCAGCACGTCGAGGTCGCGGACGTCGATGCCGAGCTGCTCCTCGAGCGCGGCCAGCGCGGCGATGGTCCACGCCCCGCCGATGGTGCCGCCGCACCCGATGACGAGCGCGCGGGTCATCGGGCGGCCTCCCCGTCGGTGAGGGCGGCGTGCTCGGTCGCCTGCCGGGCGATGCGGTCGGTGTAGGCCTTGCGGGCCGCGGCGTCGAGGTCGAGCGTGCGGCGGTCGTCGATCAGCCTGCGGGCCAGGCGCTCGATCGGCTCGGGGACGAAGGCCTCGACGAGGCTCCAGCCCGGGGCGACCCACTTCGGGACGGAGGTGCGGGCGGCGCGGGTGCGCAGGGTGTCGAGGATCGCGGCCGCCACGTCCTCCGGATCGACGGTGGGCATGCCGCCACCGAGCTGCGCGCCGGAGGAGAGTTCCGTCCGGACGGCAGACGGGAGGATCGCGCAGACGGTGACGCCCGCGGGCTCGTACTCGCGGCGGGCGGCGAGCGAGGCGCCGAGCGCCGCGAACTTGCTGGCGTTGTAGGTCACCATGCCGGGGATCGGAATCATGCCGGCCATCGACGCGACGTTGACGACGTGCCCGCGACCCGTGGCCGTCATGCCGGGTATCACGGCGCGCATGCCGTTCAGCATGCCGCGCACGTTGACGTCGAGGATCAGGTCGGTCGTGGCCTCGGGCTCGTCCTCGAAGTGGCCGAGCGGCATGACACCGGCATTGTTGACCAGCACGTCGATCGGTCCCGTCGCGGCGACGAGGGAGGCCCAGGACGCGCGGTCGGTCACGTCCAGGCGGGCGGCGCGGGCGCCGGGGATCGTCGCCGCGGTGGATTCCGCCACGTCCAGGTCGACGTCGGCGAGCACGACGCGGGCGCCGTGCTGAGCGAACAGGCGGGCGGTCGCGGCGCCGATGCCGCGGGCGCCGCCGGTGACGACGACGAGGGCGCCGTCGAGCCGGGCGAGATGATCGCGAGACGAGAACAGGTTCATGCGACCGACAGTATCCGAATACCCGGAGTTTTTGAATACCTCGTCGCGTAGTCTTCCCCCGTGGCCAGGCTGACCAGGGTGGAGCAGCGCGCGCAGACGCGCGCCGATCTGCTCGCCGCCGCGCGCGACCGCTTCCTGGAGGTGGGCTACGCCGCCGCGAGCCTGGAGGACATCGCCGATCGCGCCGGCTACTCGAAGGGCGCCGTCTACTCCAACTTCGTCGACAAGCCGAATCTCTGCCGCGAGGTGCTGCAGGCCATCCACGAGGAGAAGATCGGCGAACTCGCCGGGGTGGTGACCGGCGACGGTGCGCTGCAGGAGCGGATCGACCTGCTGGCCGACTGGGTGCGGCGGACCGCCGGCGACGTCGGCTGGACCATGCTCGAGCTCGAATTCATCACCGTCGCCCGCAACGATCCGGAACTGTTGGCCATGATCGTCGAACTCCGGTCGGAGGCGCGGCGCACCGTCGTGGACATGCTCGTCGACCTGGTCCGGGGCGAGTCCGACGGTGCCGGCGATATCGCCGGGGAGCTCCGCGCGACGCTCGAATCCGCCGCGGAGCTGCTGCTCTCCGCCGGTATCGGGCTGGGGATCCAGCGCGCGATCGACCCGACGATCGTGACCGAGCCCGTCATCGAATCCATGCGCGCCACGCTCACGATGCTGGCCGCGGCCGGCTCCTGAGTGGGCCGGCAGGCGGAAACCGGGGTCAGAGGAGGACGAGGGCCTCGCGATGCACCGCGACGGCCCGGCCGTCGTCGAGCTTCACGGACACCGCCTCGTCGTCGGTGCTGAGCACGGTGCCGAAGCTGAGCACTTCGTCGCGCAACTGCACGCGGTCGCCAGGAGTCATGGCATTCACCTCAATCGGTCATTAAGCGAACTGAAGGCTAGCCGTTGCGGGTTCACCGCCGGACCGATTCACCGGATGTTCATGCGCGCGCGACCGGCATCGAGTGCGGTGCCGGGGAGCGTCTCGCAACCGAACCGCAATGGGACAGATTCTTCAGATTTGTCCCAAGTGTGTGTACAGTCGCTCCGGACGCCCGATCAGGAGGACGCGACATGACGGCTGTGCAGAATCGCACGGAGCTCGCCGAGCAGTGGCCCGCACCCGCGGAGCCGCAGATGGTGGGTATCGACCCGTTCTTCGACGCCCCGTCGGGCTTCGAGGACGCCCCCGAGGGCACCGTGCTGCGGTACCGCGACGTGAGCATCGGCTTCCTCGGCCGGATCAAGCAGAAGGTGCGCGCGACGCAGTTGCTGTACCGCACCGTGAACATGCACGGCGTGCCCGAGGTCACCGTCACCACGGTGATCAGCCCGCTGCGCGGCGCGAAGCCCGGAGCGCCGCTGGTCTCGTACCAGTGCGCGATCGACTCGCTACACCCCAAGACGTTCCCCTCGTACGTGCTGCAGCACGGTGTCCGCACCGAAGACGCCTCGTTCCCGCAGATCGAGTACCTGTTCATCGCCGCGGCGGTCGCGCGCGGGTGGACCGTCTCGGTGCCGGACCACGGCGGCCAGGCGGGCCGCTGGGGCATCCCCCGTGAGCCCGGATACATGGTGCTCGACGGTCTGCGGGCCGCGCTCTCGCACGAGCCGTTCGGCCTCGCCGCGGACACCAGGCTGGGCGTCTGGGGCTACTCCGGTGGCGGCCTCGCCACCTCCTGGGCGGCGGAGATCGCACCGTCGTACGCCCCGGAGCTGAACCTGATCGCCGGCGCCGTCGGCGCGCCGGTCTCCGACCCGGGCAATGTCTTCGTGTACCTCAACAACACCCTGTTCACGGGCCTGCCGACGCTGGTGATCGCGGCGCTCGCCCGCGAGTACCCGACCCTGCGCGAGGTGCTCGCCGAGCACGTCGATGAGAAGGGGCGCAAGCTCTTCTACGAGGACGCGCTGGACTGGTCGCCCGAGCGGGCGATCCGCAAGATGGCGCACAAGGACTTCGGGTACTACTGCCCGGAGCTGTCGTTCGACGAGGTCGCCCGGCTGCCGAAGCTGCTGGAGATCTTCGACGACATCCGGCCCGGCCAGTCCTCGCCGGCTATGCCGATGCTCGTAGTGCAGTCCACCAAGGATCAGATCTCCCCGGCCGCCGACGCCGAGGCCCACGTGGAGCGGTACGCGTCCGGCGGCACGCACGTCGAGTACCTCACCGATCAGTGGAGCGACCACTTCTCCATGCACTTCCTCTCGGCGCCGCTGCTGCTCGGGTGGCTCGCCGATCGGCTCGACGGCAAGCCCGTCGCGGAGGCGGGCCATCGCCACAAGCGCACCATCATGGCGTCGCCCCGCCAGGTCGGCCGCACGCTGCGGCTCGTCGGCACCCTCGCCCGCGTGGGGCTGGCCCGCCGGATCTAGTCACGCCGCCTGGTCCGGTGCGGTGGATCGGTGGTGCTGTCCGCTCGGGGTGGCGAGGCGATGTGCATTCGTCGCTAGGACACGATGTTCATTCTCGACACGGTGGTCGGTGGTACTCGGATTCCGGTCCAGTACCTGAACTTGCGCCCCGACCGGGATCTGCCGCGCCGCCCTCTCGCGCCGCTATGTCGACGGAGGTGCCAACGGCGGCCGGCCTTCGCCCGCCCACACGACGGCCTGCGCAGCGATGACCGTCCCTGCGCCGTACGTCACGGCGGGGCCACCATGGAGTGCGTAGCCGACGTCGAGCGCTTCACTCACGCGGCGGCAGAACTTGGCGTCGTCAGGGCCGGTGAGTAGCCGGTACCGCGGCAAGCGTTCGCGCATCCGCCCATCGTGACACGCCCGAGGGCCGTCGCGACAGGCGCGATCAGCGCGCCGCGGTCGTGGTGGTCGTCGTCACGGCGGGCTTGGTCGTGGTCCGCGTGGGCGTCGTCGTGGTGGTGGTCGCCGGCTTCTCGGTCGTCGTCGTGGTGGCGGGTGCCTCGGTCGTCGTGGTCTTCGGAGCGGTCGTGGTCCTCGATGACGGAGACGTCGCCTCGGTCGTGGTCGGCTCGGTCGTCTTCGACGTCGTGCGACTCGTGGACGACGGCTTCTCCGTGGTGGTTGTCGTCGTCGTGCGGTCGGTGGTGCGGGTCGTCGTCGCGGCCCCGGTGCCGTCGGCGTCGGCATCGGCGGACTTCGTGGCCGAGGAGGTGTTCGAGCTCTTCTCGGTGGTCGTCGTCGTGGTGGTCGTGGACGTCGTGGTCGACGCCCGGCTCCTGCTGGTCGCGACCTTCACGTCGACGTCCTCGCCCAACGCGCGCACCACGTCCGCGCGCGTGCCGTTGTAGACGGCGGCGCCGGCGATGGCCCGGGCGGAGGGCATGAGCACCGTCTTGTCCCGGTTCGGGTTCCACTCGCCGTCCGCGCCGGGGAGCGCGGTGATGACCTCGGTCCGGCCCGACGCGGGAATGGCGGCCAGGATCGTGCCCGGGTAGACGGGCGGCGACGTGTAGCGGACCGTCGGCGTGACGTCGTAGGCCAGCCACGGCGCGACGACCCGCGCCTGGTCCCGGGCGGCGACGGGCCGGCCGGGCGTGACGGCCCAGACCGGGAGGTACGGGTCGTCGCGGAAGCGCGGGTTGGGCCGTGCGTACGGGTTCTGGGGGACGTTCAGCCCGATCGAGACGGAGACGATGGGCTGCGGCCGCGGCCGGCTCCAGTCACGCGGGTACACCCACATCACGGGGACATCGGCGCGGAAACCGTCCTCGAACCACGGCTTCGGCCAGGTCGGGCGTTCCCAGGGCTTGGGCTGGCCCGGGTACCAGGGGCGCACGCCGAGCTGGCGGCCGTACACGGTCCAGCACGTCTGCGATTGCACCTCGGCGCCCGCGACCCAGTCGTTCCACCGGCCGGTCTCGCAGATCTGCCGGTACACGCTGATCTGATGGGGCGTGTAGTTCCACGGGCGGGTGTTCACCGGCCGGGTGAGCTGCGGAGGCGGCGGTGCGACCTCCTGCTGCCCGACCGGCAGGCCCGGAATCGGCGGCGCCTTCGGGTAGAACACGGTGGCACCCTCGGAGCTCGCGGTGATCGTGCCCTGCTCGAGTCCCGCGTTCGCCACTGCCTGCGCGGCGACCGGGTCGCCCACCATCGTGACCCCCTTGTCGGGGACCGGCACACCGTCGGTCTGCCAGGCGCCGGGGTTGGCAGTGAAGTCGTCGCCGGTCACCTGGGTGAAGGCGACGGAGCTGTCCTGCTGGTCGTCGCTCGACCCGCACGCGGTGAGTGTGGTGGCGGTGAGCAGGGCGGCGGCCACCGCGCCACCCAAGTGCTTCGCGTTCATGACGGACCCGTTCCGATCGGTCGGTTTGCTGAAGCGCTGGTTTCGTAACGCCGATTACCTGCGCCCAGTCGATCACGACGGCCGGGGACGGTCAAGTGACACGGGTTGCCCGGCGTTGCCGTGGGCACAGCCTCATCGGGGATTCTGCTCGCCGCGAAATCCCAGGTAGGATGGCCCGCGTGATGCACAAGCACCCGGAGAACACCGAGATGTCGCGCACCACCCGGATCTGGGGCTGGGTCGGCGCCGCCGTCGCCCTCGCCACGTCGCTGGTGCATCTGCCGATGCTCGGCGACCACAGCTGGGTCGCCTCGCTGATCGTCGCCGCGATGCTCATCGGCTGCGCGCACTGCTCCGTCTGCCTTTTCCGTAACCCGACGGTGAGCGCGTGGGTTCGGACGGCGGCGATGGGCGCGATCATGATCGCGCTGCACCCGGTGCTCATGTCGGCGATGGACGCCGGTATGGCCGGCATGGATCACTCGATGCCCGGCATGGACATGGGGGCGATGGGCCACTCGATGGGCTCGATGCAGCCCTGGATGACGCTCATGATCGTCTTCGCCGCGGCGGAGATCGTGGTGGCGGTGGCCGCCCTCGGCCGGATGGCACTGCGCGGCCGCGCCGCGCAGTAACGCCGGGCCGACGAGAACGGATAGAGGAATCGATGAACGCGAACACTGACCTCAAGCGAGCGGGCCTGCGTCGTGCCGCCACCCTCACCGCCGCGACCGCGCTGGTCGCCGGCCTGACCGGTGGAGTCGCCGTCGCCGATCCCGACACCACCGGCAAGCCCGCCGCGCCGTCGGCGGAGCTGCTCCTCAATTCGAGCGACTTCCCGAGCGGTTACATCGTCGTGCCGTCGCCGCAGCAGCGGCTGGCGAACGAGCTCGGCGCCGACCCGCTGACCCTCGCGAACTCGGCGAAGGTCACCCCGCCGGAGTGCAAGAACATCCTCGCCGCCGCCAAGGGCGGCCAGGGCGACGGCGATACCGTCGCCGGCGTGCACGACCAGGACCGCAAGAGCCTGAGCGAGACGCTGGTGGCCAAGGACGTCGACGTCGACACCGTCAAGGTCGGCCTGCTGAAGCTGTGCTCCGACGTGACCATCGAGACCAGCGATCCGCGGGGCGGCGCCATCAAGGTGCGCGCCATCACCAAGGAGGTCTCCTCGGACAAGCAGAAGGCCACCTTCGAGATCGCGCTCGACGGCACCCGCACCAAGGGCGACGACTCCTTCCCGATCCACCAGAAGGTGCTGGTCGGCGTGGCCTCGCTGCGCGGTTACACCGTCGCGGTGCAGGGCACCAAGCTCGGCGGCGACCCCGACCGCGGCGAGTTCAACGGCTTCTTCGACAAGTCCGTGAAGAAGATCAAGGACGCGAAGTAACTTGACGACGGTGGCGCAGGAGTCCGACGCCGCTGCGATGACCGAAGGATCCCCGGGCGCGCCGCGCCGGGGTGGCATCGCAGCTCTCGTCGTCGGCTCCCTCGCCGCCATCGCCGTCGTGGTCTGGCTGGTCGCGAGCGAGGGCGAACTGCGCTACCTGGTCAACGGCAACGCGTACCCCGGAGCGGTCACCGCGTACGGGGCGGCCGTCGGCCGGGTGATCGGCACCATCGCCGCCGCCCTGACTTTCGGTTCCGTCGCGTACGCCGTCTTCCGGACCAAGGCCCTCGACACGGGGGAGCTGGGCCTGCGCGGCTACCTCACGCAGCTGCAGGCCCGACGGTACGCCGCCGCCTGGGCCGTCGTCTCCCTCCCGATGATCTTCCTGGCGGCCGCCGAGAGCGCTGCCCAGAACCTCGTCGACACGTATCGCGTCGGGGGTCTCGGCATCCTGATCTCCGCATCGGAGACCGCCAAGGGCTGGATCGTCTCACTGGTCTGCGCGGTGATCGTCTACATCGGCCTGCGCACCGCGATGACGTGGATCGCACACCTGTGGATGCTGCTTCCCGCCGTGGTCGGCCTGCTCGCGACCGTGGTCACCGCGAACGAGGCCCAGAACTGGAACCACGACTACACGACCGCCGCGTTGACGACGCTCGGCGTGGTCGCCGCCCTGTGGCTGGGCGGCCTGTGGTCCGCGGTACGGCTGCCTGCCCGGCCCGAGCGTCGGTGGATCGGGCCGGCGTACGCGGGTGTCGCATTGCTGAACGGCATCGTGATCGCCGTGGTCATGGCGCCCGGTTCCGACCTGTGGGTCACCTGGTACGGCCTGCTGCTGCTCGCGACCGGCGCGCTCCTGCTCGCGGCGGGCGCGGCGCACTGGCTCCGCGCGCTGCCGGCTGCGGCCGCCCTGCTGACGGCCGCCTTCGGAACCGCGATCGCGGCGTCCGAGCTCACGCCGCCACCCTTCTTGCGCGGTCGCCCGACGGTGGGTGAGAACTTCCTCGGCTACAACCTGCCGGACCCCCCGAGCGCGATGGCCTTCCTCGGCAATTGGCGTCCCGACCTGAACCTCGCGCCGTTCGCCATCGCCCTCGCCGTCGGCTACCTGCTGCTGGTCCGGCGCACCACGAACTGGCCGTGGTACCGCAGCGTCTTCTTCGTACTCGGATGCGCCTTCCTGCTGACCCTGACCAGTTCGGGGCTACGCACCTACTCGAACGCGATGTTCAGCGTGCACATGGTGGTGCACATGCTGATGACCTCGATCGTGCCGGTCTTCCTGCTCCTGGGCGCGCCGATCACGCTGATGCGCGACACCCTGACCGGGGCGCCCGCACGCTGGCTGGCGACGTTCCTCGATTCGCGCTCCTTCGCCGTGCTGATGCGGCCCGTCGTGCAGCTGGCCCTGTTCGCCGCGGTGCTCTACGGGCTGTACTTCACGCCGCTCTTCGACGCCATCGGCCGGTACCACTGGGGCCACCTCGCGATCTACGCCGCGCTGCTGTTCACCGGATTCCTGTTCTACTGGCGCGTCTTCCAGATCGACCCGGTGCCGGGCGAGCTGCCCTTCATCGGCCGCATCGGCATGTTGCTGGCGATGATGCCGATCACCATGGTCTTCGCGCTCATCGTGATGACGATGGACGGGCTCGTCGGCTCCCGTCTGTACCTGTACCTCGACTTCGAGTGGATGACGGACCTGCACCGCGATCAGTTCGTCGGCGGCGTGGTCGCCTGGGCCACCGACGAAGCCGCCATCGCCCTGGTCACCCTCGGCCTGGTGCTGCACTGGGCCTGGCGAAACCGCGACGAGGACTCCGAGCCCGAACTGCTCTGAGCTGTCCGTCCCGCATGCCAGCCGTCCCGATGGTGCTGGGCGGCCAAGTATCGAAGTGGTTGTTCGCGGCGACTGCTATGCCAATTCTGGATAGCTTGTTTCTGCAGGTCACAGAGTTCCTTAGCGGCCAAGTCATGCGGAATCGGCATACCGGCTGACCTGTGGCCTGTCGGGGCTCGCGGAGGCCATGCGGAATCCGCATGACGTGCGCCGATGAATACGGCTGTGACCTGCAGAGACAAGGCTATGCAGGTCCGGCATGACCTGTTCGGCGAACGTGCCTGTACCTCAGGCCGCACGGCTACTTCGTGCCGAACTTCCGCAGGCGCAGGCTGTTCCACACGACGAAGAAGGAGCTGAAGGCCATCGCGGCAGCGCCGATGAGCGGATTCAGCAGGCCGGCGACGGCGACGGGGATCGCGGCGACGTTGTAGCCGAACGCCCACACCAGGTTCGTCTTGATGGTCTTCAGCGTCGCGCGCGCGAGCCCCAGCGCGTCGGGCACCGCGGACAGCTCCTCGCGCATGAGCACGATGTCCGCGGCGCTCTGCGCCACGTCGGTACCCGTGCCCATCGCCAGGCCCAGGTCGGCAGCGGCGAGGGCGGGGCCGTCGTTCACGCCGTCGCCCACCATCGCCACCTTCCGGCCCTCCGCCTGCAGCTCACGGACAGCGGCGACCTTCCCGTCGGGCAGCACGTCGGCCCGCACGTCGTCGATGCCGACGAGCGCAGCGACCTTCGCTGCGGCGGCGGCGTTGTCGCCGGTCAGCAGCACGGTCCGGATGCCGGCCTCGTGCAGCCGCGCGACGGCGTCCGCGGCATCGGCCTTGATCGTGTCGGCGACCTCGAGGACGGCGGCGACGGCACCGTCGACCTCCACGACCGCGACGGTGCGCCCGGACTCGGCCGCGGCGGAGACGGCCCCGGCGAGCGTCCCGGGCGCCACGAACCGCGGCGAGCCGACGCGCACGGCGGCACCCTCGACGGTGCCGGTCGCGCCGAGCCCGGGGACGGCCCGGAAGTCCTCGACCGCGGGCAGATCGGCGCCCGCCCGCGCGACGACGGCCCGCGCGACGGCGTGCTCGGACGCCGCCTCGACCGCCCCGGCGAGACGGAGCACCCCGTCCTCGGTGAATCCGGGCGCGACGCTCACGCCGGCCACCGAGAGCACGCCGGTGGTCACGGTGCCGGTCTTGTCGAAGACGACGGTGTCGATCGTCTCGGTGGCCTCCAGCGCCCGATGCCCGCGGACGTACACGCCGAGCTGCGCGCCGCGGCCGGACGCGACCATGAACGCGACGGGCGTCGCCAGGCCGAGCGCGCAGGGGCAGGCGATGACGAGCACGGCGATCGCCGACTTGACGGCGCTGTCGATCCCGCTGCCGATCAGCCAGCCCACGAAGGTCAGCGCCGCGATGGCGAAGACGCAGGGCACGAAGACGGCGGAGACGCGATCGGCGAGGCGCTGCATCCGCGCCTTCGTCGCCTGCGCGTCCTCCACGAGCCGGAGCATCGCGGCGAACGTGGTGTCCTCGCCGACCGCGGTCGCGCGCACCGTCAGGCGTCCGTCCTGGCAGACGGTGCCGCCGACGACCCGATCTCCCGGGCCGGCCGGGACGGGCCGCGACTCGCCGGTCATCGCCGAGTTGTCGACGAACGCGGAGCCGGATTCGACGATGCCGTCCGTCGCGATGGTCTCGCCCGGCCGCACCACGAACCGCTGTTCCTCGCGCAGCTCGCCGACGGGGATCCGGAGCTCGGAACCGTCACGGACCAGCACCGATACCTCGCGGGCGCCGCGCGTGGCGAGCTCCCGCAGCGCCGATGCGGCCTTCGCGCGGGCGGATGCCTCGAAGTACCGACCCGCGAGCACGAAGACGGTGACGCCCATCGCGACCTCGAGGTAGATCGGGTCGGACTGGATGATCGCGTTCCAGAAGCCGTGCGGATCCGGCCGCTGCCGTCCTGGCGTGAGGACCGTGACCACCGACCAGGCGGTGGCCGCGATGATGCCGACCGAGACCAGCGTGTCCATCGTCGCGGCGCCGTGCCGCGCGCCCAGGAAGGCCCGCTTGTGCAGCGGCCACGCGCCCCAGGTCACGACGGGCAGGCTCAGCGCGAGCAGCACCCACTGCCAGCCGGGGAAGCGGGTCGACGGGATGGTCGCGAGCACGATCGACAGGTCCGCGGCCGGGACGAACAGCACCAGCGAGACGATCAGCCGGCGCAGCACGTCGCGCCGCTCGCGCTCTTCCGCGAGGATCGCGCGGCGCGGGTTCGGGGACTTCGGCGCGGCGGTGTATCCGGCGGCCTCGACGGTGCCGGTCAGGTCCTCCACGGACACGCCGGGCGCGTGCTCGACGGTGGCCGTCCGCGTGGCGAGGTTGACCACGGCGCGCACCCCGTCGAGCTTGTTGAGCTTGCGCTCGACCCGGCCGACGCACGCGGCGCAGGTCATCCCGCCGACGTCGAGGAAGGTGCGTTGTGCCTGCTCCGGCTGCGCGGCGGCCGGAACGGGGGCCTGGTCGAGATCCGTCACCCCTCCAGTATCCACCCGGGCGGAGCTGGGCTGAAAACGTGAAAGGCCTTGATACCGGCTCCCGGAATGGGGGGAGGAGGGGGAACCGGTATCAAGGCTCAATCACGCAGCCACCGACGTGGGGGGAGACGTCATATGGCGGCCGCAGAACCCACGATACGGGGTATACGCGTACAGGTGCCACCTTTCGTGACATGCGTGTTCGCATGCGACTGCAACTGCCAACCCTTGTTGTCGCTAACTGTCGTTCAGCGCGGCCCTCAGGACGTCGAGCGCGGCGTCCACGTCGACGCGTGCATCAGCGCTCACGCCCACCATGTTGAGGAAGCCGTGCAGAGCGCCGGGGGCGAGCTGGGTCGTGGCGTCGACGCCGGCGTCCCGCAGCCGCTGCGCGTACGCCGCGCCCTCGTCCCGGAGCGGGTCGAACCCGGCCACCACGACATGGGTCCGTCCGATGCCGGCGAGGCCGTCGGCGTGCCGCAGATCGAACTTCGGATCGGTGTCCTGGCCCGGCTCCGGCGTGTACAACTGCCGGAAGTACTCGATGTCGGCCTTGGTGAGGAAGTATCCGCCGGCGAAGGTCTCGCGGCTGCGGTTCGCCGGATCGGCCCCGGTCACGGGGTAGAAGAGCAGGGAGAACGCCGGCTGTGCGCCGCCGGCCAGGGCCAGCTCCCGTGCGACCACGCCGGACAGGTTGCCGCCCGCGCTGTCGCCCGCGACGGCGACCCGCGCGGGGTCGGCACCGAGCTGGTCGGCGTGCTCGAGGGCCCACGTCGTGGCGGCGACCGCGTCGTCGGCGGCCGCGGGGAAGATCGTCTCGGGTGCGAGCCGGTAGTCGACGGACAGCACCCGCACCCGCGCGCGGTCGGCGATGTACCGGCACGGGGCGTCGTGGGTGTCCAGGTCGCCCAGCGCGAAGCCGCCGCCGTGGAAGAAGACGACGAGCGGGGAACCGGCCTCGAGCCCGGCGGGCGTGTAGAGGCGCGCCGGGAGGGGACCGGCGGCACCGTCGACCATGAGCCCGCGCGTGCCGACCGACGGGGCCGTGCCCGCGCCGACGGCCGCGCTCAGCATGCGCATCGACGCGCGGGAGTGGGCGAGGTCGCGGGCGCCCGAGAGGCCGTCGACGCCCTGCGCCCGGAGCATCAGCAGCGTGATCTGCGAGTCGAGGTCCAGCTCGTTGCCGTCGACGGTCTGCGGGGTGCCGAGCCGTCGTTTCACGGAAACGGGCAGCCCGAAGAGAAGCTTCGCGCCGCCTGCGACGAGCGGCACGGGGATCTTCAGGGCCAGCTTCTGGACGAGTTCGGTGAGCGCCATGTCACTGATAGTAGGACGTGTCTCACATATCAGTGTGCAGTGCGGCTCAGGTGTGACCCGGGCGCTCGTCCCGCGGCCCGTACTTGGCGATGTACTCGGCGTGCAGGTCCGCCTCGCGCTCGCGCGCGATCACGTCGACCAGATCGGGGTCGAGGCCGTGGTGGCGCAGCCGCCCGCGCCGGTAGATCTTGTTCAGCGCGATCGAGAAGTAGACGAACGGGATGAAGATCGGCAGCGTCATCGTCGCGCGGTTCAGCACGGAGGTGTCGATGAACCAGAACGGGACCAGGATCAGGATGCACGGGATCGCGAACCGCACGACGGTCCGCAGCGCGGCGCGGGGGCCGGCGAGGTCGTTGGCGACCCACTCGTGCATCGACGGCGGCAGCACGCTCCTCCCGTAGGAGTACAGGATGTACTGCAGCGGGTTGGGCTTGCTCGGACCGTCGTTCATGCCTCCATAGTCCCACTGCGCCTAGAATCGGACGTTGTGAGTCCCGGCAGAAACGATCAGACCGCGCAGAGCATCCTGTCTGCAGCGGTGTCGAGCATCGGCAGCGTCGGCATTTCGCGGACCACGATGGAGAACGTCGCCAACCTCGCGGGCATCGGCGTCGCCACGGTCTACCGCCGCTTCAACCGCAAGGACAACCTCGTCCAGCAGGCCATCCGGTACGAGGCCGAGCAGTTGCTCAAGGCGGTCGAGCAGCAGGTCCAGGGCCTGAGCTCGGTGGAGGAGGCGCTCACCGAGGGCTTCGTCGCCTTCCTCCGCGAGGCGCACCGGCGGCCGCTGATCCGCGGCATCGGCGACGGCAACGTCGTCGTGGGCCTGCCGATGATCGCGCAGGGCGGCGGCATGGTCATCGAGATCGGCCGCGAGTTCGCCGCGAACATCATCGCGGGATTCCAGGCCACCGGCGACCTGCCGGAGTTCGACCCGAAGCCGATCGCCGAGATCTTCGCGCGCGTCGGGCACTCGGTGCTGCTCGCGCCCGACGGCCTGATCAGCTTCGACGACCCCTACACCGCGGGCCGCGTCGTCCGCGAATGCCTCATGCCCGCGATCGCGGCGCAGGCCGCGGCAGCGGACGGGTCGAGCGGGTCGGCGCAGGGCGGCGCGCAATGATCCGTCCCGCGACCCCGGCCGACGTACCGGAGATCCTCACGATGATCGCGGAGCTCGCGGCGTACGAGAAGGAGCCCGACTCCGCCGTCGCGACGGCCGAGCAGCTGCACGCCGCGCTGTTCGGTCCCGCGCCCGCGGTCTTCGCGCGCATCGCCTCCGAGCCGGGGCCGGACGGTGCCGAGACCGTCGTCGGGATGGCCGTCTATTTCCGCACCTTCTCCACCTGGACCGGTACGCACGGCATCTGGCTCGAGGACCTCTACGTCCGGCCCGGCGCGCGCGGTGGCGGCCACGGCAAGAAGTTGCTCGCGGCGCTCGCGCGGGAGTGCCGCGACAACGGCTACGCCCGGCTCGAGTGGACCGTCCTCGACTGGAACGCGCCCGCGATCGGCTTCTACCGCTCGATCGGCGCCGTCCCGATGGACGAGTGGACCACGCAGCGACTCACCGGCGCTGACCTCGACGCACTCGCCGGGCAGGCCGACGATGCCGTGCGGGCCGACGGGGCCTGATGGACGTCTTCGAGGCCATCCTCCGCCGGCGCGACGTGCGCAACGAGTTCTCCGGCGAGCGGATCGACGAGGAGCGGCTGGTGCGGATCCTCGGCGCGGCGCACAGCGCGCCGAGCGTGGGGAACACGCAGCCCTGGGACTTCGTCGTGGTGCAGGATCCGGACACGCTCGCGCGGTTCGCGGCGCACGTCGGCGAGTGTCGCGAGGACTTCGCCCGCTCGCTGCCGCCCGACCGCAGGGACACCTTCAATCCGATCGTCATCGAGGGCATCGAGTCGTCCCGGACGGGCGTGGTGGTGACGTACGACCCGACCCGCGGCGGCACGCACATCCTGGGCCGGCACACGATCGACGAGACCGGGCGCCTGTCGGTGGCCCTGGCCATCCAGAACCTCTGGCTCGCCGCCACCGCGGAGGGCATCGGCGTGGGCTGGGTGTCCTTCTACCAGGAGCCCTTCCTCCGCGCGCTGGTCGACGTGCCCGAGCACGTCCACATCGTCGCGTGGCTGTGCGTGGGTCCCGTGACGGCCCTGCAGACGGTGCCCGACCTGGAGCGATTCGGCTGGCGGGAGCGCCGCCCGCTCGCCGAGGCGATGCACCGGGAGCGCTACCCGGACGGGGATGTCGGCTCGCATCGTTAGACTCGCATGTAATCAGTGAGGGGACGACGAGTGAGCATGTTCAACGAGCGCGTCGGTCGGCGTGCGGTCCTGGTCGGCGCCGCCGCGGCGGTGCCCCTGGTGGCTGCCGGCTGCACGATCGGCGATCTGACCGGTGGCGGCAAGAGCGCGGGACCGTCCACGCCCCCGCCCGACCCGGCGGAGGTCACCGTCGCCCCGGCCGACGGTGCGCAGGCCGTCAGCCCGATCACCCCGGTCACGGTGTCGATCGCCAAGGCCGTCCTCGGCTCGGTGACCCTCACCGACGCGAAGGGCGTCGCCGTCGAGGGTGCGCTCTCGACGGACATGCTGACCTGGAAGGCGTCGAAGCCGCTCGAGTACAACGGCCAGTACACGCTGGTGGTGAAGTACGAGACGTTGGGCCAGCAGCGCGAGAAGCGCAGCACGTTCTCCACGGTCACCGTCGACGACACGAACAAGACGGCCCCGTACTTCGAGAACACGGGCGGGATGTCGCTCACCGACGGTGCCGTCTACGGCGTCGGGCAGGTCGCGGTCGTCCACTTCGACGAGCCGATCAAGGACCGGGTCATGGCCCAGAAGCTGCTCAAGGTCACCACGACCCCGCCGGTCGAGGGCGCGTGGATGTGGACCACCGACAAGACGGTCGCGTGGCGGCCCAAGGACTACTACCCGTCGGGCACCAAGGTGTCGATCGAGGTCAACGCGTTCGGCAAGGAGGTCAGCCCCGGTCTGTGGGGCGAGAAGGACATCGCGATCGCGTTCTCGATCGGCGAGTCGCACGTCTCCATCGCCGACGACAACACCAAGCAGGTGCAGGTGTTCGTGAACGGCCAGATGGTGCGGTCGATGCCCACGTCGATGGGGCAGGGCGGCACCGAGGTGGTCAACGGCACCACGCTCCACTTCTGGACGCAGCGCGGCGTGTACACGGTGCTCGACAAGGCCAACCCGGTGGTCATGGACTCGTCGACGTACGGCCTGCCCATCAACTCGCGGTTGGGCTACAAGCAGACCATCGGCTGGGCCACCCGGATCAGCAACGACGGCATCTACCTGCACGCCCTCGACAACATCGGTGCGCAGGGCGTGCGCAACGAGTCGCACGGCTGCCTCAACCTGAGCCCCGCGAACGCGCAGTGGTTCTTCGGGCTGTCGCAGCCGGGCGACGTGGTCGAGGTCCGCAACACCGGCGGCCCCGCGCTCGAGCAGTGGCAGAACGGCGACTGGTCGGTGCCCTGGGCCACCTGGGTCGCCGGCAGTGCGCTCCCGCCGGGAGAGCAGGGCGACGCGTCCGAGACCACGTCCGCGGCGCCCTCGCCGTCGACGGTGCCGCCGTCGGACGCCCCGAGCTCGGGCACCCCCGGAGGCTGATCCGCGCGGCCCGAGGAGTTCGCCTCGGGCGAAAGGCTCGACCTCACCGGCCGCCCGTCGACGTCCCGGCCACGCCGGCGCGCCCCTATGCGACCGCGGTGGACCGTCGACCCCGCAGGCCGATGGCGGCGGCGCCGAGGCAGGCCAGGGCGACGGCGGCGGCGAACCAGGGGAAGATCGTCGCGGTGCTGTACTGCGTGGCGAGGTAGCCGGCGATGACGGTGGGCACGCCCATCGCGAGGTAGCCGAGCAGGTAGTAGGCGCTCATCACCTGGCCGCGCGCGTGCGCCGGCGCGACGGAGCCGAGGTGCCGGAGCGAGCCGCCGAAGGCGAGGCCGAAGGTCGCGCCGAGCAGGATCGTGTCGACCACGATGAGCCAGGTGTGGCCGTAGCGCACGGCGACGACGGCCAGGATCAGCGACGCGGCGAGGCCGACGTCGCCGACGATCGCCGTCGGCTTGGCCGGGTACCGCCCGCCGATGAATTGGGAGACGGCGGAGGCCAGTGCCATCACGGCGACCAGGCCACCGGTGAAGATCACCGAACCGTGCCCGGTCACGTGCTGCACCAGGGCGGGGTAGAGGCTGAGGAAGACGCCGAGCACCGACCATGCGGTGACGATGCCGATGCCGGAGAACCAGAAGTCGGCGGTGATCTCGCCGGGGACGCCCGGGCGGCTGAGCCGGACCCGCTCGCCGGTCCGCCCGACGTGCGGCTCGATCAGGGCGATCACGCCGAGCAGGATCGCGAGCACCACGAGGCCCATCGTCACGAAGGGGGTGCGCAGCGGATGCGGTGCGTACTGGGCGACGGCCGCGGCGCCGAGGGCGGTGGCGGCGATGCCGACGTTCAGGGCGACTCCCGAGAGCATGCCGTTGCGGGCACCGTCGGTGGGCCGGACGTCGAGGAGGGCGGCGCCCGCGACCACGGTGATCGAGCCGATCGCCGCGCCGTGCAGGAAGCGCGCGAGGATCAGCTGCCACTCGGCGCCCGCGAACAGGAACAGCAGCAGTCCCACGAGGATCGTGCCGACCGCGGCGAGGAGCACCGGCTTGCGGCCGATGGCGTCGGAGATCGGCCCGACGGTCAGCGCGGCGCCCAACGCGCCGATGGCGTACACCGCGAACACGACGGTGGTCGAGAGCGCCGAGAGGTGCCATTGCTGCTGGTAGATCGGGTACAGCGGCGACGGGAGCCCCGAGACGCCCAGCGCCAGCGCGAGCAGCGTGAGCAGGAGGGCGAAGGACCAGCGCTGCGGGTGGACGTGGGTCGACGGTGCCGCGACCTGCTGCGCCAGGCTCATTCCAACCTCCGGGGGTGTACAGTCGAGGTTCGACGATCGTCGAACCAGTGGCAACAGTACACCCGGTTCGACGAAGATCAAACCGTTATCTCAGGGAACGAGAATCATGACCGACGCGACCGCCACCGTCTCGCTGCACACCGTGCTGAGCGCGCTGGCCGATCCCGTGCGCCTGGAGATGGTGCGACGACTGCACCGCGAACAACGCCCCCTCGCCTGCGGCGAGCTCTACGACGGCGTCACCAAGGCCACCGCCAGCCACCACTTCAAGGTGCTGCGCGAGGCGGGCCTCACCCGTCGGGACGATCTGGGCGCGACGGCCCGGCAGTTGTTGCTGGTGGACGAGGTGAACGCGACGTATCCCGGCCTGCTGGATGCCGTCCTTCGGGCCGCCGACCGCGAGGCCGCGGCGCCGTCGCGAGGAGCACCAGCCACAGCGTGAGCGACAGCACCTGCGTCCGCTGGGCCAGTCCCAGGTAGAGCGCGGGCTCCAGCATCGCGGCGAGAGTCCAGGTCGTCGCGAGCAGGTACGTCACGCCCATGCCGAGCGGGAGCCGCGCACCGTCGAATCCGGTTCCGGTGGACCGGCGCCACAGCCCCCACCCGAGCACCGCGACGACCCCGCCGAACCCCGCGATCCCCGACGAGACGGCGTGCCCGACGTGCGTCAGCGGCACCTGCCGGGCGGCCTCGCGGGCGGCGCAGGCGGCGTCGGCGGTGGGGGTGCACGACAGTGGCATCAGCGCGTCGCACATGGTCGCGATGCCCAGGATGAAGAGGCCGGCGAGCGCGACCAGGCCGAGCTTCGGCACCGGGCGCAGGGCACGGTGACCGAGCGCGCCCGCCACGACGAAGGCCGTCCCGGCGAGGAGGTCGGCGGCGCGGAAGAAGAGGGCGTTCGGCTGTCCGACGGCGCCGGCCTCGCTGACGTACGAGGTCAGCGGACTCAGCCGTGAGCCGAGCAGCGGGGCGATCATCCAGGCCGAGTAGAGCACTGTGCCCGCGAGCAGGATGAGGCGGGCGCGGCGCATGGTCCCAGAATACTGACGGCGCAGATCAGTGACCGCGCAGTTCGCGCAGGTAGGCGTTGTACGCCTCGCGCTCGTCCTCCTCCCGGCGATCGGCCCCCGCCCGCTCCGCGTCGCGCCGTTCGGACCGGCGCCAGCGGAGCGCGAAGAGGCACGTGGTGATCATCGCGACGGGTTCCCCGTAGGACCACGCGAGCGCGCCGGCGATGGACTGATCGCGCAGCGGGTCGACGCCCCACGCGGCGGGCGGTTCCGCGAACAGCGCGACCATCGGCGTCGTCGCCATCATGAGGATCACGCCGATGAAGACGTGGAGCGGCATCTCGATGAAGATGTCGAAGAAGCGCATGAGCCAGGAGTCGCGGCCGGGCAGCGGGCCGATCGAGAGGATCGGGATGATGAACAGCAGCCCCGAGCACAGGAAGAAGAACTGCAGGACGGTGTGCCCGAGCCAGGTGCCGCCGATCGCGTCGACCACGCCGCCGAGGTAGACCCCGTAGTAGCTCATGAGGAACAGCGGGATCGTGAAGCCCGAGTGCAACAGGATCCGGGGTGCGCGGCTGCGCAGCAGCCCGAGCGCCGCCGCCAGGACCAGCCGGCCGAACCCGCGATGCGGCGTCGCCCGCAGCAACAGGACGCCGGGTGCGCCCCCGACCAGGAGCGGCGGCACCAGGATCGACAGGGTGAGCTGCTGGAACATGAACGCGCTGAACAGGTGCCAGGAGTAGGCCTCGATGCGCAGGCCGGTGACCCCGGCGAGGACGAGGCAGCCGAGCAGGAAGCTCACGACGCGTGCGGCCGGCCACCGTCGTCCCCTCCGGCGCACCGTGCGCACCCCGAGTGCGTAGAGCCCGGCCGCGGTCGCCGCGGCGAGCGGCAGGACCGGGAGGGCGGGCGGATCCCAGGCGAGCATTCCCAGGATCGACGGTGCCGGCGCCGGTGGGTATGGAATCAGCACATGCGCATATTACTATGTGAAGAATGAACGCCCACAAGGTCCTCGTGATCGAGGACGAGCCCGCCCTCGCCAAGCTCACGCAGGACTACCTCGTCCACGACGGCTTCGACGTGACCACCGCCGCCGACGGCGAGCGCGGCCTGGCGCTGGCCCGCGAGATCGATCCTGCCGTGATCCTGCTGGACATCGGTCTTCCCCGGATCGACGGGCTGGAGGTGTGCCGCACCGTCCGCTCCTTCAGTGACGCGTACGTCATCATGCTCACCGCCCGGGGCGACGAGCTGGACAAGATCGTCGGGCTCTCGGTGGGCGCCGACGACTACCTGGTCAAACCCTTCAGTCCCCGCGAGGTGGTGGCCCGGGTCCGGGCAATGCTCCGCCGGCCGCGCGGCCTGCCCGACGGTGCCGTCGCCGCTCCCCGCCGGTTCGGCGATCTGACCATCGACACGCTCGCGCGGGAGGTGTGCGTCGGGGGCCGGATCGTGGACCTCACCGCGACCGAGTTCGACGTGCTCGCCACGCTCGCGCGCAATCCGAACGTCGCCTTCTCGCGTTCGCAGCTCATCGAGTCGATCTGGGGCGCCGGGTGGGTCGGCGACGAGCGCCTCGTGGACGTGCACGTCGGCCGGGTGCGGCGCAAGCTCGGCGACGATGCCGGCGACCCGCGGTTCGTCCGCACCGTCCGGGGCATCGGCTACCGGATGGGGCCCGGGTGAGGCGTCTGCGCGGGCCGGTCCCGCTGCTGATGCTCGTGGCGCTCGGCACGCTCGGGGTCACCGCCCTGGTCGATTTCGTGATCTGGCCGCTGGTGCTGACGACGCAGACGCCGGCCGAGGTGAACCTGTTGGCCGCGCTGCTGGGGTTCGTCGGCGCGGTGGTGGTCTCGATCGCGGTGAGCGGGCTGCTCGCCCGGTGGTTGGACAGCTCGGTGGCGGCTCGACTGGAGCACAGCGACCGTGAGCGGCGGCGCTTGCTCACCGATCTCGCACACGAGATCCGCACGCCCGTCAGTGTTCTCGACGGCTATCTCGAGGGGATCCAGGACGGGGTGGTGACACCCGATGCGGAGACACTGGCCGTTCTCCGGGCGCAGACGACCCGGCTCGCGCGGCTCACCGACGACGTCCAGTCCGTCTCCCATGCCGAGGAGGGCGCACTCGACCTGCGCCCCACCGCGGTCGACGTCACCGAGCTGCTGCACAGCGCGGCCGCCGCGGCCCGTCGGGCGTACGCGGACAAGGACGTCGAGCTCCGGGTGCGCATCTCCGCCCCCGCGCGGCCGATCCGCGCGGACCGGCAGCGTCTCGAGCAGGTGTTGGCGAACCTGCTCTCGAACGCGCTGCGGCACAGCGATCCCGGCGGCACCGTCGAGCTGGAGGCCGCTCCCGCCCCGCACCGTCGGGTACGGATCAGCGTCGTCGATCACGGGGACGGGATCGAGGCGCACCACCTCGAGTCGGTGTTCGAGCGCTTCTACCGCACCGACATCGCCCGAGACCGCGACCACGGCGGCAGCGGGATCGGCCTGACGATCAGTCGCGCGATCGTCACCGCTCACGACGGCCAGATGTGGGTGGAGTCCGACGGCCCCGGCAGGGGCGCCGTCTTCGCCTTCACCCTTCCTGTGCCCTGGTGATCGGGCGGTTCGCACCGGGCGATCCACCGGATTCACGGAACCTTCACGACATTGCGGCAGAGCGGCCACACCCCGCCGCCACAGTGGTGCCCATGCAGGAGAAACTCAGAGACATAGCGCGTTTCGACGGGCCGTCGTCGATCGTCGTCTTCCTCGTCGCACTGCCACTGTCCCTCGGCATCGCGCTCGCATCGGGTGCGCCGCTCATGGCGGGTCTGATCGCGGGTGTGATCGGCGGCGTCGTCGGCGGGCTCATGGGGGGCTCGCCGCTACTGGTCAGCGGCCCCGCCGCGGGTCTCACCGTGGTGGTGGCCGAGCTGATCGCGACGTTCGGGTGGAAGGTGACCACCGCGATCACGGTCGCTGCGGGGCTCGTGCAGATCGGACTGGGGCTCAGCCGGATCGCCCGTGCCGCGCTGGCGATCTCGCCGGTCGTGGTGCACGCGATGCTCGCCGGCATCGGCGTGACCATCGTGATCCAGCAGGCCCACGTCCTGCTCGGCGGGTCGTCGCGCAGCTCGGTGCTGCAGAACCTCATGGACCTGCCGTCGCGGATCGGTTCGCTCCATTGGCCGGATCTCGCGGTCGGACTGGTGGTGATCGTGGTGATGGTGCTGTGGCCGAAGCTGCCCGCGAAGTGGCGGCGCGTCCCCGGCGCGCTCGTCGCCGTCACGGCGGCGACGGTGCTCTCCCTCGTCGTCCCGATGAACGTCGAGCGGATCCGCCTGAACGGCTCCATCATCGACGCCATCGGCCTGCCGGAGATGCCGACGGGCAACTGGGGCGCGGTCGCGCTCGGCGTGCTCACCGTCGCGCTCATCGCCAGCGTCGAATCCCTCCTCTCCGCGGTCGCCACCGATCGCATGCACGACGGTGCCAAGACGAACCTCGACCGCGAACTCGTGGGCCAGGGGGCGGCCAACACCGTCTCGGGCCTGCTCGGCGGCCTGCCCGTCACGGGTGTCATCGTCCGGAGCGCGACCAACGTGGCCGCCGGTGCGCGCACGAAGTGGTCGGCGGTCCTGCACGGCGTGTGGCTGCTCCTCTTCTCCGTCGCGCTGTCGGGCCTGGTCGAGAAGATTCCCACGTCGGCCCTCGCCGGCCTGCTCATCGTGATCGGCGTCCAGCTGGTCAAGATCTCGCACATCCGCACGGCCCGCCGCACCGGCGACCTGCTCGTCTACGCCGTCACCATCGGCGGCGTGCTGTTCCTCAACCTCCTCGAGGGCGTGCTCGCGGGGCTCGTCGTGGCGCTGGTCCTGGTCCTGTGGCGCGTCGCGCGGGCCCACATCGAGGCGGTCGTCGACGGTGCCGGGCGCTGGCACGTCACGGTCGACGGGACGCTGTCCTTCTTCTCGCTGCCGCGCCTGACGCGGGTGCTCGCCACCGTTCCGCCGGAGCAGGACGTCGCGATCGAGCTCACGGTCGACTTCCTCGACCACGCCGCGGCCGAGGAGATCCAGGAGTGGGCGCGGCGCTACCGCGCCGCGGGCGGCACCGTCACCGTCGACGACCTGGGCGGCGCGGCGCTCGACGCGGCCGCGACCCGGACGCCCCGTCGCACCACCGAGCGCCCGGCCGAGCGCGGCCTGCTGCCGTGGCGCGCGCACGCCCGCGGCGGCCTCGCCGACGGCATCGCCCGCTACCACCGCCGGCACGCCGCACTGCTCAGCGACGACTTCGACCAGCTCAGCGGTGGTCAGCGGCCCGAGGCGCTGTTCCTGACGTGCGCGGATTCGCGGGTGGTGCCCAACGTCATCACCGGCAGCGGACCGGGCGACCTGTTCACCGTCCGCAACGTGGGCAACCTGGTCCCCGCCCCGGACACCGACCCGTCCCTGGAGGCGTCGCTGGCCTTCGCCGTCCACGAGCTGTCGGTGCGCCAGATCATCGTCTGCGGCCACTCGTCCTGCGGCGCGATGGGCGTCGCGCTCTCGTCGCCCGCGGTGTCGCCGTCGATCGAGCGCTGGATCGAACACGCCGCGTCGTCGACCGCGGCCTTCCGTTCGGGGCACCCGGTCCGCGCCGCGGCGGCGGACCTGGGCTTCGACACCGCCGACCAGCTGTCGCTGGTGAACGTCGCCGTGCAGGTGGCGGCGGTGGCCGCGCACCCGCTGGTGCGGGAGGAGGTCGCCGCGGGGCGGGTCGAGGTGATCGGGCTGTTCTTCGACATCGCCTCGGGCCGGGTGCTGCGCGTGACGGACACGTCGATCGTCGAGGCGGACACCCTGGCCCACGCCTGACGGAGCGCCGGGCGCGGCGCCGCGGGCCACCGCCGCGGCGCCGTCGTCCGGTGCCGGACCGGCCGGGGATTGCGACACGGCTGTGACATTCGTGGGGCGGAACGGAGGCGGCCGGGCGACGATGGGGGACAATGCTCGGCGTCATGTTCGCAACCACACGCCCCTGGACCGCCGCGACGACGGCCGTCGTCACCGCGCTGGCCCTCGCCGGGCTCTACCTCGCGGTGGTCGGCACCGCGGCCGGCCAGGTCGTCGACCACGAGCTCATGCGGATGGTCTCCGCCGCGTTCGGGGTGGAGAACCCCGTCGAGGGCGCGCTCGGCCGCTATCAGCTCCCGATGCTCGCGGTCGGCGGCCTCCTCGTCGCCGCGGTCGTCGCGAGCCGCCGCTCGAAGACGGTCGCCGTCTCCGCCGCGCTCGTCCTGGCCTCGACGGTCGCGAGCGCCTTCGTGCTCAAGGCGCTGCTGGAGCGGCCCTCCTTCGGCGTCGGGCCGGAACTGAACTCCTTCCCGTCGAACACGGTGGCCGTGGTCGCCGCGCTCGCGGTGATCCTGGTCGGCTCGGCGGCCCGGCGGTATCGGGCGGCCGCGCTGCTCGTCGCCGTCGCGGTCGGAACCGTCGTGTCGGTCCTCGTCGTGGCGCAACAGTGGCACCGGCCGGGCGATGTCCTGGGAGCATGGTTGGTGGCCGTCGGCGCCGCCGCGGTGGTCCGGGTCGGTCAGGCCGCCTGGGCGTGGACCTCCGACGTGGAAGGGAGCCTCACCGGTGGTCAGACTGCTGCTCATCGAGGATGACCCCGCGATCGTCGACGCGCTGACGCTCTCGCTGGGCCGGCTCGACCACGCCGTCGAGCACCTGACTGCCGCAGGGGAGGACCTCGAGGAGCGGGTGGACGCGGCCGACGCGGTGATCCTCGACGTGGGCCTGCCCGGCGAGGACGGCTTCGCCGTGTGCCGCCGGATCCGTCGCGCGAGCTCCGTCCCGATCCTCATGCTCACGGCCCGTTCGGACGACATCGACACCGTCGCCGGGCTGGAGGCCGGTGCCGACGACTACGTGGTCAAACCGGTCAGCCCCCGCGTCCTCGACGCCCGGATCAAGGCCGCCCTCCGCCGGTCCGCGCCGCCCGCGGACCCCGCCCCGGCACCGTCGAGCGAGGCGCCGGCACCGTCGAACGACGGCCCGCTGACCGTCGACCGGGCCGGTGCCGAGGTGCTGCGCGACGGTGTGCCCCTGCCGCTCACGCCCACCGAGAAGCGGCTGATGTACGCCTTCGCCGACCATCCGGGCCAGGTGCTCAGTCGCGAGCAGTTGCTCGCGATGGCCTGGAACCAGGACTTCCTCGGCGACTCCCGGCTGGTGGACAACGCGATCCTGCGGCTCCGGCCCAAGATCGATCCGCCCGACGGGAACAGCCACATCGAGACGGTGCGCGGCTTCGGCTACCGGTTCCGGCCGGCGCCATGAGCGGGCGCGGGCGTCCGGCGGTCATCGCGGGCCTGCGCGCCCGGATCCTCGCGATCATCGTGGTCGTCACGTGCCTGACCGCGGGTGTCACCGGCGTCGCCGTCGCGGTGGTGGTGCGCGACTGGGTGTACCAGGACGCCCAGGACGCCGTGCTCACCACGTTCCGGCACGACATGGAGAGCTTCGAACGCCAGGGGATGCCCGTGCCGGGGAGCGGCGGGACCTCGCCGGGGGGTCGATCGAGCGTCGGGGAGTTCATCCCGGGCGACTACACCGTGGAGGTCGACGGCGCGACCGTCCGCCAGGGTTCCGCGCCGCCGCAGGTCTTTCCCGCGGCCATGCGGCGCGAGCTCGAACGAGTGCCGTCGCTGTACCGCTTCCAGCGGCTGCCGGAGGGGAAGGTGCTCGTCGCGCACAGCGTGCCGCGGCCGACGATCTTCGACGCCGAGAGCGTCGTGGTCTACGGCGTGCAGCCGCTCGAGGACGTCGGGGCCCGGTTGAACCGGCTCACCCTGCTGGTCGTCGTCGCGGTGGCCGGGAGCGCCCTGCTCGGCATCCTCGTCGCGCTGGTGGTCGCGCGCACGGTGACCAGGCCGCTCAGCCGGATCCAGTCCGTCGCGGCGCGCGTCACGGACGGCGACACCGACGCGCGCCTGCCCGCGACCGACGTCACGGAGTTGCGGGACCTCACCGACACCTTCAATTCCATGCTCGACCGCCAGAACGAGTCCATCGACGTGCTCCGCCACCAGGACGCACGGTCGCGGCGATTCGTCGGCGACGTCTCGCACGAGCTGCGGAGCCCCCTCGCGGCACTGGTCCCGGCCGCGGAGGTGCTGCGCGAGGAGGCCGCGGCCCTCGGTCCCGACTCCGACCTGCGCCGCGCCTCGGAACTGGTCGCGTCCGAGGTCGACACACTCGCCGGCCTCGTCGACGACCTGCTCGAGATGACCCGCCTCGATGCCGGCGCCGCCGAGGTGCGGCGCGCGCCCTTCGAGCTGGTCGGGGCGCTGCGCGAGGCCTTCGCGGCGCGCGGCTGGCGGTCCGTCGCGCTCGACGGTGCGCCGCTCACCGTCGAGTCCGACCGGCGCCGTGTGGTCGCGGTGGTGACCAACCTGGTCGGCAACGCCGTCCGGCACGGCGCCCCGCCGGTGACGGTGACGGTCGCCGCCGCGCCCGGCGGCACCGTCGTCGAGGTGCGTGACCACGGGCCGGGGGTGCCTCCGGGGGACGAGGAGCGGGTCTTCGGCCGGTTCGCGAAGGCCCAGGAGGCGCGGTCGCGCGGCGCCGGCGGGGGAGCCGGCCTCGGCCTCGCCATCGCGCGGGACAACGCCCGCCTGCTCGGCGGCGACGTCGATTACCGGCGCGAGGGCACGACCACCGTCTTCCGGTTGTGGCTCGCCCGGTAAATTCGAGGTCATGCGCGTAGCGGTGATCGACTCCGGTTTCGGGATGGTCAACTACGCCGACGCCCTCTCCCGTGTGCGGCCCGACACCGAGCTGGTGTTGGCCCGCGACCCCGACAACATGCCCTACGGCCTGCTCGAACCCGCCCGGATCTCCGAGTGCGTCGTCGCCATGGCCGGCGCCGCGGCCCGGTACGACGTGGACGCGATCATCGTCGCGTGCAACACCGGCTCGATGTACGCTCTGGAGGCGGCGCGCGCCCGGTTCGAGCCCGCGATCCCCGTGGTCGGGGTGGTGCCCGCCATCCGACCCGCCGGTGCGACGGGGCGGCCCTTCGCCGTGTGGGCGACCGCGGCCGCCACGGTGAGCGACTACCAGACGGACCTCATCGACGCCTTCGCCGACCCGTCGCTCGCGCACCGCATCCCGTGCTACGGACTGGCGGAGGCGATCGACTCCGGTGACCCCGCGCGCGTCGCGGCGGCGATCGGGGCGGCAGCGGCCGCCACGCCGGCGGACATCGAGTCCGTGGTCCTCGGATGCACGCATTACGGGCTGGTCAGGGAGCCGATCGTCGCCGCGCTGCGCGAGCGAACCGGCCGGGAGGTCGCGGTCTTCGACTCGCCGGAGCCCGTCGCGCGGCAGACGCTGCGCCGGCTCGGCGTGGAGCCCGGCGGACCATCGGTGCTGGGCGACGTGGTGGCCGTGCTGGAGTCCGGCAGGCCCGGCGCGCTACCGGAGGTCCTCGCCGCGTACCCCGCCGGTCGGCTGCTGCTCGAGCGATGCGGTCGCAGCGCGAAAACGCCGTGACAAAAGAATCGCGATGAGATATATGCATCATCGCAACTCTCCTGTTATCCTGAGAGGGCACTGACCGCAGCTGACTCGCTCGCTGCGGTCAGTAGTCATTTGCAGGGCTTTTCTTCCCAGAAGTTAGCTACGCTTCTCTTAGGTGAAACGTCAAGCGTCTCAGTCGATGAGACGTGCTAGATCCGGGTCCGTCAGGACCGACTCCAGCAGGGCGACTGGGATCGCAACGACCGCGCCCTCGCGGAGCTGTAGGACGAAGAGACTGCCGACGCGGCGGAAGGCCTCGATGTTCTCGCGTGCGATGACGATCGTGTTGATCCGGTTGTCGATGCGGATGCGGGTGGCGTCGCTGCCCGCCGCCCAGCGCGTGCCGGCTCGCAGGACTTTCCGATTCTGGCGCCACGCGGCGAACAGGCAGAGCAGCAGCATTTCGAGGCTCAGGCCGAGGAAGAAGCACCCGCCGATCAGGAGCCCCAGCGGCCAACCGCTACCGGTGGCGATGCAGACCGCGCCCACGACCACGCCGACGACCAGCCCGACGACCAGCGACCGCACCCAGAATCGGCGTTGTCGCAGCACGGATAGGGTCGCGCGGCGGAGGTCCCCGGGCTGGGCAACCCACTCGACCGTGATCGAGGGGATCCGGTCGGCGTCGTCCGGTTGTGCGGCCTGCGGCGTGGAGTGGTCCTGTTGCGGATCGTTCGTCACGGTTGCAGTCTCACACGATCGATATCCAGGATCTGCGATGGGCCGCCCGAAGCCGCACACCGGCGATGGACGCGTGCGCCAGCGCGGCGCCCCGCACCAGCGGTGCGATGCGGCGCCACCGCGGCGTGCGGTCGTGCCTACGCGGCCAGGTCCCGGCGGGTCTCGGAGAAGGCGGCCGCGATCAGGCCCGCTGCGGCGATCACGACGAGCGTGATCGTGGCACCGGTGAGCACGGTGGCACCGGGCTGCGTCGCCACGTGCTTGAACGGCGAGACCTTCGCGACCCAGTCGGGAAGCTTGAGCACGTCCGCGATCATCGTGGTCACGCACAGCGCCAGGACGATCCAGCCCACGGACGACCAGCGCGCCGAGATCGCCCCCGCGAGGGCGGCGATCGCGGTGATCACCCACACGGCCGGCAGCGCGGCCAGCGCGGGGACGATGAGCTGCCGGCCCGCGGTGAGCGAGACGCCCACGCCGAGGGCGAGGCTGACCACCGTCGTCGCGATCACCGCGGCGGTGAGGTGCGAGGCGTACCAGCGCAGTCGCGCCACCGGCGCCGCCAGCAGGTACTCGGCGCGGCCCGAGGTCTCCTCGGAGCAGGCCGTGTTGACGATCGAGATGCCCAGGGCCGCGACCGCCATGCCCATGATGGAGAACTCGGCGCCGAAGAAGACGTCGAGCAGGCTCGAGCCGGAGCCGCCGAGCCGCTCGAGCATCTCGCGGGTGCCGGCGTTGCCCGCCAGTGAATCGATCGCGCTGCCCATGCCGCCGAACGCGAGGCCCACGGCCAGCATGCCGACGCTCCAACCGATGAGCTGGCCGCGGTGCAGCCGCCACGTCAGTGCCTCCACCGAGCCGAGGAGGGCGCTGCCGCGCGCGCGGCCCCGGCCGACGGGGATGAGACCCGCGCCCAGGTCGCGCTGGGCGGCGATCCGCAGTGCCACCGCGGTCAGGACCGCCGTCGCGGCGAGCAGCAGGAGGATCGGCCACGGCCGGTCGTCGGCGAACGGGCGGATCTGCTGCGCCCAGCCGAGCGGTGAGAGCCAGGACTCCCAGCCGGGCTCGGCGGGCAGCGTACCGTCGGTCCGGATGACGGAGACGTCGCCGACGGCCCGGAGCAGGTAGGCGCCGCCGAGGCCCACGGCGAACAGGCCGCGCGCGGCGCGCGCCCCCTCCGTGAGCTGCGCGCACAGGAGGGCGAAGGCGGCGAAGACGATGCCAGTGAACGCCCAGAGTGCGCCGAACATGATGCTGCCCTTGGCGTCCGCGCCCATGCCGACGAGCGTCAGGGCGCTCAGCACCCCGATCGCCAGGCTCAGGGCGGACGTCTCGATGAGCGCCGCGAGCGGGGGCGCGGCGCGGTCGATCGCGGACGAGCCCAGCATCTCCCGCCGCCCCGACTCCTCGTCGGCGCGGGTGTGGCGGATCACCAGCAGGCCGGTGAGCAGGCCGAGCGCGGCCGCCATCATGACGACCATCTTGATCATGCCCACCGCGCCGGTGGTCGCCGAGTACACGGGGCCGAACATCGCCACGAGTGAGGGGTTCTCGCTCGCGGCCCGGGCGGCGGAGTCGAGCGCGGCCCGGTCGGCGTAGTTCGTCTTCGCCGTCGAGTACGCCGAGGCCGCCATCGCCACGTAGAGCAGCAGCCACACCACCAGTTGGATGCGGTCGCGCCGCACCACGAGCCGGAGGGTGGCGCCCAGGCCGGTCATCGCACGGCCCCGGCGGTGTCGTAGTGCCGCAGGAACAGCTCCTCCAGCGTGGGCGGGCGGCTGGTCAGCGACGTGGGGCCCGCGGCGGCGAGCTCGCCGAGGAGCCGGCCGAGGTCGGCGGCCTCCACGCTGAACGACACCCGGTCGCCGTCGGCCTGCAGGTCGTGCACGCCGGCGGTGTTCGTGAGGTCGACGGGGCGCGCCAGCGTCGCCTCGACGCGCGTGCGCGACAGGTGCCGGAGCGAGGCCAGGGAGCCGGTCTCGACGGACGCACCGTCCTTGATGATGGTGACGGTGTCCGCCACTCGGTCGACCTCGGAGAGGATGTGGCTGGAGAGCAGTATCGAGGTGCCGTCGGCCTTGGCCTCGGCGAGGCACTCGGTGAAGACCTCCTCCATGAGCGGGTCGAGCCCGGAGGTGGGCTCGTCGAGGATCATGAGCTCGGCGCGGGCGGCGAAGGCGGCGACGAGCGCGACCTTCTGCCGGTTGCCCTTGCTGTAGGTGCGCGCCTTCTTGGCGGGGTCGAGGGCGAAGCGGTCGATGAGCTCGGTGCGGCGAGCCTCGTCGAGGCCGCCGCGCAGGCGCCCCATGAGGTCGATGATCTCGCCGCCGGAGAGGTTGGGCCACAACGTCACGTCGCCGGGCACGTAGGCGAGGCGGCGGTGCAGCTCGGGGGCCTGGGACCACGGGTCCCCGCCGAGCAGTTCGACGGTGCCCGAGGTCTTCTTCAGCAGGCCGAGGAGGACGCGGATGGTGGTGGACTTGCCCGCCCCGTTGGGGCCGAGGAAGGCGTGGACCTCTCCCGGCGTCACATGGAGGTCGAGTCCGGTGAGTGCGTGAGCGCTACCGAAGGTCTTGGTGAGGCCCTCGACGCGGATGACTTCAGTTGTCATGGCGCTGACGCTACGCCCACTTCACAAATTTGTGAAGTGTCTGAATTATGGCTATCGTGACCTGCATGGATGCGCCGGGCTTCGTGGAGAACATGGCAGCCGCGTTCGTGGACGCGGGTATGCAGCGCATGGCGTCCCGCGTCTTCGCCGCAGTGTTGACCTCGCCGGAGGCGGCGCTCACGCCGTCACAGATCGCTGAAAAGCTACAGGTGTCCGCGGGGGCCGTGTCGGGCGCCGTGCGGTACCTGGAGCAGACGGGCATGATTCGCCGCACGCACGTCCCGGGGTCGCGGCACAGCCTGATCACGCTCGGCGACGACATCTGGTATGAGGCCTTCGCCGCGCGCAACCCGATCCTGGAGCGGTGGCGCGACGTGGCGACCGAGGGGATCGAGGAACTTCCCACCGGCGGCCCGGCGGCGGAGCGCCTGACGGTGATGCGCGACTTCTTCGAGTTCATGATCACCGAACTCCCCGAGCTGATGGAGCGCTGGCGCCAGGTCCGGCTGGAGAAGCACGGGCACTGAGGTCGTACGCGACTGGTTCCGGAGCGAATCGTGGTCCCCCGAGATCGCTGCCGAGTTCGAGGTGCGCCTCGCGCGGGCGCGGGCCCACAACCGGCCGCAGTACCTGCGCATCCAAGGGGGCCACGTGGGGCGGGCGGGGTTCATCGAGCCGGCGCGAGACGTGTGGCACCGAGTGGCCGCGATGGGCCCGACGAGGCTTTCGGCCAATGGCCCAGCGCTGAGTGATCTCCGCCGACTGCGGCGGATCGCGGGCCGACGCTGGTGGCGGCGCGGCACGGCGACCTGATCGGCGGGATACTGGACGCGGCGCACGACCCGCATCCCGCTGCACGAAGGAGTCCTCCCATGACCGCACCCACCCCGCCCGGCGGCACCTTCGACCTCGGTGGTGACCTCACCGTCACCCGATTCGGTTACGGCGCGATGCAACTCGCGGGACCGCACGTCTTCGGCCCGCCCGCGGAGCGCGAGGCCGCGATCGAGGTGCTCCGCGACGTGGTCGACCTCGGCATCACCCACATCGACACCAGCGACTACTACGGCCCGTTCGTCACCAACGAGATCATCCGCGAGGCGCTGCACCCGTACCCGCAGTCCCTGCACATCGTCACCAAGGTCGGCGCCCGCCGCGACGACACCGGTGGCTGGCCGCCCGCGTTGGAGCCCGACGACCTGCGCCGCGCCGTCGACGAGAACCTCGAGCGGTTGGGCCTCGACGTGATCGACGTGGTGAACCTGCGCGTCGGCGACTTCGACACCCCCAGCCCCGGCTCGATCGCCGAGCCCTTCACAGTGCTCGCCGAACTGCAGCAGCAGGGCCTGATCCGGCACCTCGGCGTGAGCACGGTGACCGCGGAGCAGGTCGCCGAGGCGCAATCGATCGCGCCGGTCGCGTGCGTGCAGAACTTCTACAACATCGCCCACCGCGTCGACGACGACCTGGTGGATTCGCTAGCGGCGCAGGGCATCGCGTACGTGCCCTACTTCCCGCTCGGCGGTTTCAGCCCGCTGCAGTCGGACGCGCTGAACGCGGTCGCGGCCCGGCTCGGCGCCACCCCGATGGCGGTCGCCCTCGCGTGGCTGCTGCAGCGCTCGCCGAACATCCTGCTGATCCCGGGCACCTCGTCGATCGTGCACCTGCGCGAGAACATCGCCGGCGCCGCGCTGGAGCTCCCGGAGGACGCGCTCGCCGAGCTGGATGCCATCGGCGCCCGCTGATCTTCGGTGCGTGTCGGTGACCGCACGCGGTCAGTAGTTGCGCGGACCGGTCTCGAAGCGGCCGGCCGCGACCAGCCAGGTCACGACCACGACGGCGATCGGCGTCACGCACAGGATCGCGATCAGCACGTACAACTGCATGACCGCCGCGGCCAGCGGCGACGCGCCGCCCAGCACCATGCCCACGAACGCGCCGGGGATGGTCACCAGCCCGACGGTCCGCGTCTGGTCCAGCGCGGGGATGAGCGCCGTTGCGGCCGCGGCGCGCGCCAGCTCGAGCCGGACGAACAGCGGGTCGAGACCCAGCGCCAGGCCCGCCTCCAGCTCGCCGCGGCGCGCGGTCAGCTCCTCCAGGGCACGCTTCCCGGCGAGCCCCGCACCTGCCATCGCCGCGCCGATCGCGCTGCCCGCCACGGGAATCACCGCAATCCCGCGTGCCGGCAGCACGCCGCTCAGCATCAGCGCCGTCGTGAGCACCGCGGCCGGGCCGGCCACCGCCGCGGTGGTCGCCGCCAGCTCGGACCAGCGCGGGCGGCGCCCCACGATCCGGCGCGCCGCCGTCCACCCCGCCGTGACGCCCATGAGGAGCACGAACGCGGCGGTGAACCACAGGCTCCGCACGATCAGGCTGAGCACCATCCCGAGCACTGCGAGCTGCACAGTCGCGCGGACCGTCGACCCGAGGATCGCGGGGCCGTAGCCCGTGCGCCCGAGCCAGGCCACGGCGGCGCCGGTCAGGGCGAGGGCGACAAGGGCGACGGCGAGCCCGGGCCCCACCGTGAGCAGCTCGCCCGGATCACTTCCGGTCACGTCGTGGAAACCTAGCCGAAACGCGGCGGTGCCGACGGAGGTTGAGCGCATCGATGCAGGTCACGGGCAGTAAGGTTGACCTTCCATTTGGTGATCCGGAGCGCGGAAACTACAGTTTTCGGTACAGCCAACGATGCCTGAGGTGATCCGCAGTCCCCGATCACCGAACCTTGAAGAACCCGTTCCGCCGTGAGGCGCTGCGTAGAGGCAGGTATTCGATGAGCCGATTCGTCCCCCCGGGCCCCCAGGGCCTGTACCACCCCGCGAACGAGCACGACGCGTGCGGCGTCGCCTTCGTGGTGGACATGCACGGACGCAAGTCCCGGGACATCGTCGACAAGGCCATCACCGCCCTGGTCAACCTCGAGCACCGCGGTGCTGCGGGCGCGGAGCCCAACACCGGTGACGGCGCGGGCATCCTGATCCAGGTCCCGGACCGCTTCTTCCGCGAGGTCGTGGACTTCGAGCTGCCCCACCAGGGCGCGTACGCCACCGGCATCGCCTTCCTCCCGCAGGCCGCCGCCGAGGCGACCGCGGCTGCCGAGGGCGTCGAGCGCATCGTCGCCGAGGAGGGCCTCACGGTCCTGGGCTGGCGCGACCAGCCCACCGACGACGGGTCGCTGGGCGCGCTGGCGCGCGACGCCATGCCCACCATGCGGCAGGTCTTCATCGCCGGCACGGACGCCGACGGTGCGCCCCTCTCGGGCATGGACCTCGAGCGCCGCTGCTTCGTGATCCGCAAGCGGGTCGAGCGGGAGCTGGGCACCGACGGCGCGGGCGCCGGCTCGCAGGGCGAGGAGTCGGTGTACTTCCCGTCGCTGTCCGGACAGACCTTCGTCTACAAGGGCATGCTGACCACCCCGCAGCTGCGCGGCTTCTTCCTCGACCTGCAGGACGAGCGCGTCGAGTCGGCGCTCGGCCTGGTGCACTCGCGCTTCTCCACCAACACCTTCCCGAGCTGGCCCCTCGCGCACCCCTACCGGCGCGTGGCCCACAACGGTGAGATCAACACCGTCAACGGCAACGAGAACTGGATGCGGGCCCGCGAGGCGCTGCTCGACGTCTCGGCCTTCGGCGAGGGCGCCGGCGACAAGATCTTCCCGATCTGCACCGAGGGCGGCTCCGACACGGCGCGCTTCGACGAGGTGCTCGAGCTGCTGCACCTCGGCGGCCGCAGCCTGCCGCACGCCGTGCTCATGATGATCCCCGAGGCGTGGGAGCGGCACCAGGACATGGACCCCGCCCGCCGGGCGTTCTACGAGTACCACTCCTCGCTCATGGAGCCGTGGGACGGTCCGGCCTCGGTGTGCTTCACCGACGGCACCGTCATCGGCGCCGTGCTCGACCGCAACGGACTGCGCCCCTCGCGCATCTGGGTCACCAAGGACGGCCTCGTCGTGCTCGGTTCCGAGGTGGGCGTGCTCGACATCGACCACGCCGACGTGGTCTACAAGACCCGCTTGCAGCCGGGCCGCATGTTCCTCGTGGACACCGCGCAGGGCCGCATCGTCTCCGACGAGGAGATCAAGGGCGAGCTCGCCGCGGCCGAGCCGTACCAGGAGTGGCTCGACGAGGGCCTGCTGCGCCTGAAGGACCTGCCCGACCGCCCCCACACCGTGATGGCGCACGACCGGGTCACCCAGCGGCAGCAGATGTTCGGCTACACCACCGAAGAGCTGGACCTCCTGCTCACCCCGATGGCGAAGACCGGCGCCGAGGCGATCGGCTCCATGGGCACCGACACCCCCGTCGCCGTGCTCTCGCTGCGCCCGCGCCTGCTGTTCGACTACTTCCAGCAGCTCTTCGCCCAGGTCACCAACCCGCCGCTCGACGCGATCCGCGAGGAGATCGTCACCGCGCTCGGCGGCACGATCGGCAGCGAGTCCGACCTGCTCAACCCGTCGGCGATCAGCTGCCGCCAGATCCACCTCGAGCAGCCGATCCTCAACAACGACGAGCTGCAGAAGCTGGTCAAGGTCAACGACGACGGCACCCTGCCCGAGTTCCGGTCCGTGGTGATCCCGGGCCTGTACCACGTGGCGGAGGGCGGCAAGGGCCTGCGCGAGGCGCTCGACACCGTGCGCACCCAGGTCTCCGAGGCCATCGACGGCGGCGCGCGCCTGATCGTCCTGTCGGACCGCAACTCGGACCGGCTGCTGGCGCCGATCCCGTCGCTGCTGCTGACCTCCGCCGTGCACCACCACCTGGTGCGCGAGCGCAGCCGCACCAAGGTCGGCCTGATCGTGGAGTCGGGCGACGCCCGCGAGGTGCACCACATGGCGGCCCTCATCGGCTGCGGTGCCGCGGCGGTGAACCCGTACATGGCCTTCGCCACGATCGAGGACATGCACCTCCGCGGCGAGCTCAACGGCACGCCGCTGGAGAAGCTCAACGCCAACTACGTCAAGGCGGCCGGCAAGGGCGTGCTCAAGGTGATGTCCAAGATGGGCATCTCGACCCTGGCCTCCTACACCGGCGCCCAGCTGTTCCAGGTGATCGGCCTCTCGCAGGACGTCGTCGACGAGTTCTTCACGGGCCTGCAGAGCCAGCTCGGCGGCATCGGTCTGGACGAGATCGCCGCAGACGTCGCCGCCCGGCACAAGCGCGCGATGAACGACCGCCCCGAGGAGTTGGCGCACCGCGAGCTCGAGGTGGGCGGCGAGTACCAGTGGCGCCGCGAGGGCGAGTACCACCTGTTCAACCCGGACACCGTGTTCAAGCTGCAGCACTCCACGCGCACCGGGCAGTACAAGGTGTTCAAGGAGTACACGAAGCTCGTCGACGACCAGAGCGAGCGGCTCGCCTCGCTGCGCGGTCTGTTCCGCTTCAACAGCGACCGCCCGTCGATCCCCCTCGACGAGGTGGAGCCCGCGACCGAGATCGTCAAGCGGTTCTCGACCGGTGCGATGAGCTACGGCTCGATCTCGGCCGAGGCCCACGAGACCCTGGCCATCGCGATGAACCGCCTCGGCGGTCGCTCGAACTCCGGTGAGGGCGGCGAGGATCCGGCGCGGTTCACGCCCGACGAGAACGGCGACTTCCGCCGCAGCGCGATCAAGCAGGTCGCGTCGGGCCGGTTCGGCGTGACCTCGCACTACCTGAGCAACTGCACCGACATCCAGATCAAGATGGCGCAGGGCGCGAAGCCCGGCGAGGGCGGCCAGCTGCCCCCGCACAAGGTGTACCCGTGGGTGGCCGAGGTCCGCGGCTCGACGCCCGGCGTCGGGCTCATCTCGCCGCCGCCGCACCACGACATCTACTCGATCGAGGACCTGGCGCAGCTGATCCACGACCTGAAGAACGCGAACCCGCAGGCGCGGATTCACGTGAAACTGGTCTCGGAGATCGGCGTGGGCACCGTCGCCGCCGGCGTCTCCAAGGCGCACGCCGACGTGGTGCTCATCTCGGGCCATGACGGCGGCACCGGCGCAACCCCGCTGACCTCCGTCAAGCACGCGGGCGCGCCGTGGGAGATCGGCCTCGCCGAGACGCAGCAGACGCTGCTGCTCAACGGCCTGCGCGACCGGATCGTGGTGCAGGTCGACGGTCAGCTCAAGACCGGTCGCGACGTGGTCGTCGCCGCGCTGCTCGGCGGCGAGGAGTTCGGCTTCGCGACCGCCCCGCTGGTGGTCTCCGGCTGCATCATGATGCGCGTGTGCCACCTCGACACCTGCCCCGTGGGCGTGGCGACCCAGAACCCGGTGCTGCGGCGCCGGTTCACCGGCAAGCCCGAGTTCGTGGAGAACTTCTTCCTCTACATCGCCGAGGAGGTGCGCGAGCTGCTCGCCGAGCTGGGCTTCCGCACCCTGCAGGAGGCTGTGGGCCAGTCGCAGATCCTCGACACCACCGCGGCGCAGGCCCACTGGTCCGGCGCCAAGGCCGGCAAGCTGGACCTCTCGCCGATCCTGGCGCAGGTCGACTCGCCGTTCATGAAGCAGGACCCGTTCTGCAGCCAGCCGCAGGATCACGGTCTCGAGAAGGCCCTGGACCAGCAGCTGATCTCGCAGGCGCGGGTCGCGGTGGAGACGGGCGCCCCCGTCACCATCGAGACGCCGATCTCCAACGTCAACCGCACCGTGGGCACGATGCTCGGCCACGAGGTGACCAAGGCGCACGGCGCCGAGGGCCTCCCCGAGGACACGATCGACATCACCTTCAAGGGCAGCGCGGGCAACAGCTTCGGCGCGTTCGTGCCGAGGGGCATCACGCTGCGCCTCGAGGGCGACGCCAACGACTTCGTGGGCAAGGGCCTCTCGGGCGGCAAGATCGTGGTCCGCCCGGCGCGCAACGCCCCGGAGGAGTTCGTGGCGGCGGACAACATCATCGCGGGCAACGTGATCCTGTTCGGTGCGACCTCCGGCGAGGTGTACCTCAACGGCAAGGCGGGCGAGCGGTTCGCGGTGCGCAACTCGGGCGCCGTCGCGGTGGTCGAGGGCGTGGGCGACCACGGCTGCGAGTACATGACCGGCGGTCGCGTGGTGGTCCTCGGCGACACGGGCCGCAACTTCGGTGCCGGCATGTCCGGCGGAGTGGCCTACGTCTACAACGCCGACGGCAAGTTCGAGCGCGACCTCAACACCGAACTGGTGGAGCTGGAGTCGCTCGACGAGGCCGACCTCGAGTTCGTCCACGGTGCCGTCACCAAGCACTACGACTACACGGACTCCGCCGTCGCGGCGCGGGTCCTGGCCAACTGGCCCCGGGAGCGTCAGCTCTTCGCCAAGGTGATGCCGCGTGACTACAAGCGCGTGCTCACCGCCATCAAGCGCGCCGAACTCGACGGCCGCAACATCGACGACGCAGTGATGGAGGCCGCTCGTGGCTGATCCGCAAGGCTTTCTGAAGAACAACTCGCGCGAGCTGCCGGTCCGCCGGCCGGTCCCGCTCCGGCTCCTGGACTGGAACGAGGTCTACAAGCCCTTCGACCGGACCACCCTGCGCAAGCAGGCGTCCCGGTGCATGGACTGCGGCATCCCGTTCTGCCACAACGGCTGCCCGCTCGGGAACCTGATCCCGGAGTGGAACACGCTGGCGTACAAGGACCGCTGGCAGGACGGCATCGAGCGGCTGCACGCGACGAACAACTTCCCGGAGTTCACCGGGCGGCTGTGCCCCGCGCCGTGCGAGGCCTCGTGCGTGCTCGGCATCAACCAGGATCCGGTCACCATCAAGCAGGTCGAGGTCGAGCTCATCGACAAGGCCTTCGACGAGGGCTGGGTCTCGCCGCAGCACCCGACCAAGCTGACCGGTAAGAAGATCGCCGTCGTCGGCTCGGGCCCGGCGGGCCTCGCCGCGGCGCAGCAGCTGACCCGCGGCGGGCACACGGTGACCGTGTTCGAGCGCGCCGACCGCATCGGCGGCCTGCTCCGCTACGGCATCCCCGAGTTCAAGATGGAGAAGCGGCACATCGACCGTCGCCTCGCCCAGATGAACGCCGAGGGCACCGTCTTCAAGACCGGCGTCAACGTCGGGGTGGACGTGACCGTCGAGCAGCTCCGCGAGGACTTCGACGCGGTGGTGCTCGCCAACGGCTCGACCGTCGGTCGTGACCTGCCGATCCCCGGCCGCGAGCTGGACGGCATCCACCAGGCGATGGAGTTCCTGCCGTGGGCCAACCGCGCCGCGATCGGCGACGACGTGGTCGACGAGGCGGGCCTGCCGCCGATCCACGCGAAGGACAAGAAGGTCGTCATCATCGGCGGCGGTGACACCGGCGCGGACTGCCTCGGCACCTCGCTGCGCCAGGGCGCGACCAGCGTGCACCAGTTCGAGATCATGCCGATGCCGCCGCGCGAGCGCGCCGAATCCACCCCGTGGCCGACGTACCCGCTCATGTACCGCATCAGCTCCGCCCACGAGGAGGGCGGCGAGCGCGTCTTCTCCGTGAGCACCGAGGAGTTCATCGGTGAGGACGGCAAGGTCACCGGCCTCAAGGCCTACGAGGTGAAGATGGAGGGCGGCCGGTTCGAGAAGGTCGAGGGCACCGACTTCACCCTCGAGGCTGACCTCGTGCTGCTGGCCATGGGCTTCGTCGGCCCGCAGCGCGACGACCTGCTCGACAAGCTGGGCGTCGAGTACAACGAGCGCGGCAACGTCGCCCGCGGCGACGACTTCCAGTCGACGGTGCCGGGCGTCTTCGTCGCCGGCGACGCCGGCCGCGGTCAGTCGCTCATCGTGTGGGCCATCGCGGAGGGCCGCAGCGCCGCAGCCGCCGTCGACCGGTTCCTCATGGGCGATACGGCGCTGCCCGCGCCGATCGTCCCCACCGCCGCGCCGCAGCGGTAACGCACTTCTCGAACCACGAAGGCCGGCTCCCCGTGCGGGAGCCGGCCTTCGGACGTGTGGGGCTACTTGCCCTTGAGCAGGCCGCCCAGGATGCTGCCGAGCACGTTGCCCGCGGCGTTGCCGCCGGCCTGCTGGTTGCCGCCGCCGAGCATGTTGCCCAGGATGCTGCCGAGGACGTCGCCGCCGCTCTGCTGCTGCGGGGCCGGCGCCTGCTCCTGGGGAGCGGCCGTTCCGCCGCTGGTCAGCTTCTTCATCACGAAGCTGATGACGATGGGTGCGAGGATCGGGAGCAGCTGCTTGACCAGGCCGTCGGTGACGCCGGACGAGAGCGGCGCGGCGGCCGCGGCGGCCACGTCGTCGGTCTTCTCGCCGAACAGGCTGGAGACGATCTGCTGGCCGTCGCCGTTGTCGGCGGCCTGGGCGAGATCCGCCGGGGCCTCGGTGGTGTCCTGGGCCTGCAGGCCGGCGAGCAGCGTCGGCACCGTCTGGTTGACGGCCTCCGAGGCGACCTCCTCCGAGACGCCGAGCTGGGCGGCGATATCCGCGAGCGGGATGGACTTGATCAGATCGTCGAGATCGGACACGGTTCTCCTTGGAGGATGTGTGAGGACGCAAATGGCTGCACGAACACCCATAGAGTAGCCGCGCCGTGCGCGGGCGCCCGAAGGAACCCGGATGTGAGGACCGACACGCTTGCGCCCCGAGCACTGGACCCCGGCGCGAGCGAGGAATACAGTATCTGTAACCAACCGTTCCGCATCCAGATCGCACTCGGAGACCGTCGTGAAGCTGCACCGTCGCACCACCCTGCTGGGCTCGAAGGCGATCTCGCGCTTGCGGAACCGCCGGCTCGCGCGGACCCTCGCCGAAGACGGCGAGCGCCTCGTCACCCCGTCGGACCTGCGGGTTCTCCGCGCGGGATAGTCGCGTCCAGGATCAACGCCGCTGTCTGGGCGGGTTGATCCACCATGGCCTGGTGCCCGCTCGGCGCGATCACCGCGTAGCGCGCCCGCAACACGTCGGCCAGTTCCCGCTGCTGTTCCAGCCAGTGGCTCGCCCACGGCGTGCGCCGGCCGGCGAAGGCCGCGGCCACGGTGAACGGGACCCCGGCCGGGAGAGGCGTCCGCGCGCGCAGATCCGCCAATTCGTGGGCCAGGACGGGGTAGCGGCCGTTCTCCAGGAACGCGGCCCGGAAGTACGCCTCGGAGGAGAGGATCTCCGCGTACTCGGGCGGCGGCGCGCCCGCCCCCAGCATCCGGTGCACGAGCGGGCCGAACAGGTTCATCCGCACCGCGGCCGCGGCATCGGCCGAGCGCAGGAGCGCGGTGTCGCGCAGATCACCCGGGACCACCCACCGCGGTGAGGTCTCGACGCTGCCGTCGAGCAGGACGGCTCCCGCTGTGCGGTCCGGGAACTCGCGCGCGAAGGCCTCGACGTAGAAGCTCGCCATGGAGTGCCCGACGAGCACCGCCGACGCGATGTCGAGCGCGTCCAGCAGCTCGCGCAGGCGGGTGACTTCGGAGTCCAGGGTGGGGACGGCACCGTCGGGCCAGGGATCGGAGAGGCCGTAGCCGGGCCGGTCCAGCCGTACGACGGTGCGGCTCGCGGTGAGGAGTTCCGTGACGGCGTCCCAGTCGAACCAGTTCCCGGCCAGGCCGGAGTTGAGCACGACGGGTGGGCCGCTCGCCGGGGCGATCGGTTCATCGACCACCACGTGGGTGCGGGTACCCGCGAGATCGAGCAGCACGCCCCGAGGATAGTCCGGCATGATGGGTCGCGTGAGCGAGGCGATCGACGTGACCATCTCCGACGATGTGATCCGGCTGGGGCAGTTCCTCAAGCTGGCGGGCCTCATCGACTCCGGGGCCGAGGCCAAGGCGGTGATCGCCGAGGGTGAGGTGACCGTCAACGGCGACGTGGACCTCCGGCGCGGCCGGCAGCTCGCCGTCGGCGACGTGGTCGAGGTCTTCGGGCGATCCGCCCGGGTCGCGCGCTGAGCGCTCCGCCGCGCCGGATCGTCAGCGGAGGACGATCCCGTCCTCGTCGCTGAAGAGGAGGTCGCCCGGGGTGAAGGTCACGCCGCCGAAGGTCAGGGGCACGTCGCGCCGGCCTTCGCCGGTCTTGGTCGACTTGCGCGGGTTGGTGCCGAGCGCCTTCACGCCGATGTCGAGCGTGCCGATCACGGCGGCGTCGCGGACGGCGCCGTAGGCCACGATCCCGGCCCAGCCGTTGCCGCGCCCCAGCTCGGCGATGAGGTCGCCGACGAGCGCCGTGTGCAGCGACGGGACGCCGTTCTCGTCGGAGCCGTCGATGACCAGCACGCGGCCCTCGCCGGGCTCGCCCAGGATCGACTTGAGCAGCGCGTTGTCCTGGAAGCACTTGACGGTGACGACCTCGCCGACGAACTGCTTGCGGCCGCCGAACTGGCGGAACTGCGTGTCGCAGCTGCGCACGTCGGGGCCGATCTCGTCGACCAGGTCCGCGGTGGGGGTGAACTGCACGGTGCTCATGGTCGCCAGGGTATCCGGCTGGGTGAATCGGCGGATTTCGAGGTGGCGATCGGTATCTGCGCCGCGCCGAAATCGGCGGATTCCACGTCCGACCATCGAGCGGGAGTGCTATTGAGTGCGCATCAACAAGCGGGTAATCTGGCACCATGCCAGCACCCACCCAGGCCACGTTCGACCGACTTCGCGCCCTCGCGGCGATCGACCACCCGGAGCAGCGCGAGTCGCGCGACGTCCTCGAGGCGTTCACGGGTGAGAAGGTCACCACGATCCCCGTCGGCACCGTCGAGGACGTGGAGAAGGCCTTCGAGCGGGCCCGCCTCGCGCAGAAGCAGTGGGCGGCGCGCAGCGCGAAGGACCGCGCGGCCGTGCTGCTGAAGTTCGCCGACCTGGTGAACGACCACCGCACCGAGCTCATGGACATGGTGCAGCTGGAGACCGGCAAGGCCCGCCAGTACGCCCAGGAGGAGTCGCTGGACGTCGCCATGACCGCCCGGTGGTACGGCAAGAACGCGCCGAAGATCCTGGCGGAGAAGAGCACCGACGGCATGCTCCCGGTGTTCACCAAGACCCGCGTGCGCTACCAGCCGAAGGGCGTGGTCGGCGTGATCGCGCCGTGGAACTACCCGATCACCCTCGCCGTCTCAGACGGTGTGGCCGCGCTGGCCGCCGGCAACGCCGTGGTGCTCAAGCCCGATTCGCAGACCCCGTACTGCGCCCTCGCGGCCGTCGAACTGCTCTACCAGGCCGGCCTGCCGCGCGATCTGTTCGCCGTCGTCCCCGGCCCGGGCGGTGTCGTCGGCACGGCGATCGTCGAGCGCGCCGACTACCTCATGTTCACCGGGTCCTCCGCCACCGGCGCGACGCTCGCCGAGCAGTGCGGCAAGCGCCTCATCGGCTTCTCGGCAGAGCTGGGCGGCAAGAACCCCATGGTGGTCACCAAGGACGCCGACATCGAGCACACGGCCGACGGTGCCGCCCGCGCCGCGTTCTCGAACTCGGGGCAGCTGTGCATCTCGATCGAGCGGATCTACGTCGAGCGGGAGATCGCCGACGAGTTCGCCCGCGCCTTCGCCGAGCGGACCGCCGCGCTCGCGCTCGGCGCCGGCTACGACTTCGAGAACGAGATGGGCTCGCTCGCGTCGAAGTCGCAGATCGACACCGTGGCCGCGCACGTCGACGACGCCGTGGCCAAGGGCGCGACGGTGCTCGCCGGCGGCAAGGCCCGCCCCGACCTCGGCCCGTTCTTCTACGAGCCGACCGTGCTCAAGGACGTCCCGGAGGACGCCGTCTGCTTCAAGTCGGAGACCTTCGGCCCGCTGGTCTCGATCTACCCGGTCGACTCCGTCGACGAGGCCGTCGAGAAGGCCAACGACACCGAGTACGGTCTCAATGCCAGCGTGTTCGCCGGTTCGTCCAAGCAGGCGCAGGAGATCGCCGAGCGGATCAACGCCGGCACCGTCAACATCAACGAGGGCTACGCGGCGGCGTGGGGCTCCACCGCCGCGCCGATGGGCGGCATGGGCATCTCGGGCGTCGGCCGTCGTCACGGCGCCGAGGGCCTGCTCAAGTACTGCGAGTCGAAGACCATCGCGCAGCAGCGGATCATCGGCATCGGCGGCATCAAGGGCGTGCCCCGCAACGTCTTCCTCAACGTGGTCCCGTCGGCGATCAAGGCGCTCAAGCTGATCGGCCGCTAGCCCGGCTACAGGCGGGGGCCGGACGCCCGCACGGCGGCGGTGACCGCGGTGGCGACCGCCTCGCCCTCTTCGGGGAAGGGGTGCAGCGCGGCGGCGCGTGGCACCTCGTCGACGCCGTTGATCCACGGTCGCGCGCTGCACAGCTCGTGGCCCCTCGACGGTGCCTCCATGTCGACGTACTCGGCGCGGGCGTTCACGGCGGCCCGCCGGACGGCGCCGTTGAGCCGTTCCGTGAGGATGCTGCGCATCCACGGGATCGAGGCGGAGCGGAAGGGGGCGATCGCGGCGCAGGTCCGGTCGCCGGCGAACACGGCGGGATAGCCCACTACGAGGATCCGCGCCCGCGGCGAGCGCTCGCGGACGGCGCGGATGATGCGCTCGTTCGCCGCCGTGATCCGCGCGAGGCGGGAGGCGACCGCACCGTCGGACAGGCGGGCCGGGCGGGTGCGCTGATCGGCGGTGCAGCGGACCGCGGCCGATCGCGGTGCCACTGCACAGGATTCGATGATGCTCGAATAGAGGTCGCCGTCGTTGCCGCCGAGGGAGACGGTGACGAGCCGTGTGGCGGGGGAGATCCCGTCGAGCTGTGGCGCGGCGTCGTAGTAGCCGGTCTTCGCGGATCCGGCGTGCTGGCTCGTGAAGGCGTCCTGCGTCTTGGCGCCGCCGCAGGTGTTGTCCCGCAGTGCGTCCGGAGTGAGGCCCAGCGACGCGGCCACCAGCTTCGGGTAGTTGTGCGTGGACCGGCCGCACGCGCGCTCCTGCTGCGAGGCGCCGACGGTGGCGTCGGCGGGGAGGGACGAGTACGAGTCTCCGAGCGCGACGTAGGTGGGCGCGGCCGGGGCCGCGTGCGCCGGCGCGGCGCCCACCAGGGCCGTCGTGGCGAGAACCGCCGCGCCGAGCAGGGACAGGGACGGGCGACCGCGCATCGACATGCCGCCACTGTATTGCGCGCCGCCGCGGCCCGCAGCCCGTCGAAAACCGGTTGCGGCGGCCCGGAGTGCGACGCACCCTGGACGCATGGAGGTCACGTTCGTCAAGCGCCGGAACGGGTACGACGTGCGGATCACGCGCGCGAAGGGCCCGGAGCTGGCGCCCCGCGGCGGCCCGGGCGGCCGGCCGCCGGTGCCGCACGACGCGGCGCACCTCATCGTCGAGGCCGAGGCGGGCCTGCGCGGCGGGGTGTTCGGGCGGATCGCCGACGCGAACGGCCTCGACGGGCTGTTCTGGCCCGCCGATCCGGCTGAGCGCCGCAAGGCGTCCCGCCGCAAGCGGCAGCCGACGGCCGCGCAGTCCGCGGACATGGCGCGCTCGGAGTACCTCGCGTCGCTGACTGCGGCGCTGTGGGAGGTGGAGCGCGGGCACCGGAAGCCGGAGCCCGCGTGGCCCGGCGTTCTCGAGGACGCGGACATCGATCCCGCGCTGTGCGAGCGGATCTTCGCCCGCTACGACGATTTCGCCCCGCGGTGGGCGGCGCTCCCCGAGGGGGGCGAGCTCACGCTGCGCTGGTGATCGCGCGCGGCCTCAGGCCGGGCGGGGACCTACCGGACGGCGGAGTTCCGCGCGGAGGGGCCGGTCCGCCAGCTTGATGACGAGCAGGGCCAGCGGGACGAGGACGAAGCCGATCACCGGTCCGACGAGGACGACGGTGTCGATCGGGTAGTGCAGCGCGAGGTACAGGCCGGCCGACGATCCGGTGACCGCGGTGACGGCGCAGACCACGCTCATCCACCGGATCCGGCTGCGGAACCGCGGCGACTCGTCGAGGCAGCGGTCCCACGCCGTCGGTTCGACCTTGAGCGCCTTCACGTACATCGGCCCGAGGATGCTTGCTACGAGCGGCCTGCGGGTGAACGCCGAGACGAGGAAGTACGCCGCCGCGAAGAAGCCGTCGATGGACTGTGCCGCAAGGGCGATCCGCGGCTCCCCGGTGACGAGCGATGGTATGAGGGCCACCGCGAGGATGGCGGTCGTGAACAGCTCGAGCTGCCCGACCTGGCGCGTGACGAGCATCCGCCAGGTCACGATCACCAGCCCCGTGACGATGCCGAGCACGACGCCGGTCAGCTGGGAGAGGCCGCCCAGGCGGGTGGCGCTGAAGTAGGCGATGACCGGGAGGAGTCCGCCCAGGATCGCCGGGGGCGGTCGCTTCACGGTCGCTCGCGCTCCGTCCCGGTGCTTCGGAAGACGTTCCGCAGCGAGAAGCCGCCGTCGCCGAGGCCGCGCAGGACGGCGAGCCGCGCCGCGTGGAAGCCGACGGTCAGCGGGAGCGCCGCCGTCAGCCAGGTGGCCGTTGCCCGCCGGCCGTGAATCCAGAACGTGCGGGGCAGGTACGCGGCGTACGTCGCGTAGCTGCCGACGCCGGTGTAGAAGCGGCGGGGCGAGACCTCCACCACGACGTCCCGGATCAGCGCGCACTCCCCGCCCGAGTCCTGGACGCAGAGGGCGATGTCGACGTCCTCGAAGACGTCTCTGCGCATCGCGACGTGCGGCCGTATCCGGCGCCAGGTCTCGGTGCGGAAGGCCATGCTCGGGCCGAAGCAGTAGCTCACCCTTTGCGCGCGGTTCTCGTTGCGCCCGAACGGATCGTTCCACTTGTTCAGGGCGGATTGGAATCGCCGGCCGGGGAGCCCGCGGAACTCCCCGAGGGTGGAGACGACGTCGAAGCCGCGGCCGTCGTCGGTGTCGAAGAACGTGCGCAGGCGCCGCGCCCACCCCGGAGCGACGACGGTGTCCGCGTCGATGCGGGCGATCACCGACGACGTGGCGGCGTCGAGCCCCGCGTTGCGGGCCCACACCAGGCCCTGCCGGGGCTCGCGGATCAGTTTCACGACGGGGTTCGCCGCGGCGGTGGCCTCCACCAGGGCGACGGTGCGGTCGGTCGAGTTGTTGTCGACCACGATGATCTCGTCGATCTCGGAGCCTTCGGCGAGCAGTCGCTCGAGGCATTCCTCGATGACCTCGTCCTCGTTGTAGGCGGGAACGACGACAGTCAATGTGCTCTCTGCCATGGCGAAACGCTACGTCCGCCTCGGGACCGTCGCAGCGCGGCGACCGGTGAGACTACTCACAGGTCGCCGGCGCTGTGGCGTTTGAAACACAACCGGGACGGGATCGCGGACCGTCGGCGACGGTACCGGGACGTGAGCGGCCCATCGTGAGGACATGGCTCATGTACTCACGAAATCGGCTGCCGCGCTGGTCGTCCTCGTCGCTGTGGCGGCGGTGATCGCGGCGTGTTCGGAGACGCTCCCGGGGATACCGGGAGGGGTGGAGACGGGCACCGTCGGGCAGTTGGGGGAGGCGGATGGCGTGGTGCTGGACCGGGTGGCGGTCGATGCGGATGTGCCGGCGGTGACAAGGCTCGATCCGAAGCTGCGCACGGCGATCCGGTCGGCTGCACGCGCGGCGGCCCGGGAGGGCGTCGCGATGCACCTGACGTCGGGGTGGCGGTCGAAGCGATACCAGCAGTTCCTCTACGACGATGCCGTGCGGCGGGACGGGGCGGAGGAGGCGGCGCGGTTGGTCGCGACTCCGTCGACCTCGGAGCACGTGACGGGCGATGCGGTGGACGTGGGGCCGACGGAGGCCGCGTACTGGATGGACCGCTATTCGGAGCGGTTCGGGTTGTGCCGTACGTACGCGAACGAGGTGTGGCACTACGAGCTGCGGGCCGGGTGGGCGTGCCCGGAGATGGTGTCCGATGCCTCTGCGCGGCAGCGGTGAGTGGGGGACCGGTCAGTCGGACTCGAGGAGCAGGGTCTGGGCGTGGACGGGTGCGGAATGGGGACGGATGATGCGCACGCGGCCGACCGGCTGATGGGTGAGGTGGACGCCGGGCGCCAGGCTGCCTTCCTGGCGGTCGCCGGAGAACAGCACCATCGTGGCGTTGTGCTCGCGGATTCCGCCGACGACGCTGTCGTAGAGCGCGCGGCTGATGCCCGCCGACCGGCGGGCGACCACCAGGTGCAGTCCGATGTCGGCCGCGTAGGGGAGGTACGGGATCAGCGGGGCCAACGGATTGTTCGAGGTGCCGGACGCGAGCAGGTCGTAGTCGTCCACGATGAGATAGATGTGCGGTCCGGTGAACGGCACCGGTCATCACGACCCCACCGCCTGAGGGGGCCCCGTCGTCACCGCGCCGGCGCTGTAGATACCCTGACCAGGAGCGAGAGAATCTATGCCGATGCACAAACCGACCCTGGGCGCCTATGAGAGCTTGCAAGCCGCTGAGGACTGGTTCATCTACCAGCGGCGTGCCGACTTCCACGGCGAAGACGGCAACATCAACGAAGTACCCATTCCCGATCCGGTGGTGCCGGTCCCCGCAGAGAGGTATCAGCAGTACGCGGATCTTCCGCACGCGATTCACCGGTTGTGGCAGACTTTCGGATTCACCGGCGACTTCATCGATCCTGTCGAGTGGGAACCGATCGTCGCCCCCTGGCTCGACGGGCTCACCTTCACCCACATGCCCAACGACGACCACTTCGTACCCCTGACCCGATCCGAGACCGGGAACATCAGCCTCCTGGGCACCCGCACCCTCAACTTCCTGAAAATCTCCCCCCAAACTGGGCGGATCCAGGCATGGAACAACGCTCCGCATCTCCGCGCGGACTACTTCCGAGGTCTTCCGAGCGCCTTGTCGGTGTCGCATAGTCTCGATTTGGATGAGCGGTCGACGATCGGACATCTGGGTGGCGACAGCATTGACAGCCTTGACATCGTTGAGTTTCTAGGTCCGGTCGATCGGGGCCAGTTTTATGGTCAGCGGGTACCGCAGTGTGAGGGCGGTCCGCTGCCGCGGGAGCGCTCGGATCTGGCGATCTGGCCGATCTCGGAGATCGCCCGCTACGGCACCTTCCCCTACAAAACCGTCCATGAGCACCACGCCCGACCCCGCGATCCGGACTACTACGAGAAGTGGGGGTATCCGGCGCCGAAGTTCGAATACACCCTCCCGGACACGCCGCCGCTGACCCCGGTGCAGGTCCAACCCGCCAGCGAAGGGGAGGGTCGGTGAGCGAGAACGAGAGCGCCTCCAGGTCAGGCGATGAGCAGTCGCGGGCGGTGGGTTCTGCGCAGCGGATCGGACAGTTCCTTGATGTGATTGACCGAGTGTGGGGCGAGCCGCTCGGCTGGGATCTGGCCGATGAGGAGAACGCCGCCACTGTCGCGGACAGGCTCACCCGGTATGGGCCGCTCGTGCCGGAGCTGATGGTCAGGCTGTGGTCGCGCTACGGCTTCGCGGGCTTTCAGGACCGGCAGATCTGGCTGTGCGACCCGGCGATGCCCATCGCGAAGATCCTCGACGCCCGCCTGTGTGACCCGAATCCCGACAACAACCCCGAGACTTGCACCATCCCCGGCGGCGGATGCGGACAGCAAGGCAAGACCTACATCAGTCAGGGCTGGATTCCCCTGCTCCGCGACGGCTTCGGCACCATCCTCACCTACGCCCCGACCACCGGCGAATACTTCGTCATCGACACCAGCCTCGGCAGGATCCTGGCCACCGGTAGCGAACGGTACGTTGACCGTGATGACCCGGAAGCGATGCTCTACAACCAGCTCGTCCTCGGCCCGTGGACCGACGGCTACTTCCACGAAATCCTCGACGGCACTGCCGAAACCTACGGGGACATCGGCGCAGAGACCTTCTACAGCAGCTTCGGAGCCCTCCTCGCACGACACCTCGCCTTACCCGACGGACAGGACTTCGCCCCCGTCATCGTCCACCCCGTCGACCCCGGAATCCTCCTCCAAGCCGCGCTCCACGCCTACCTGGAGGACTACAGCAACAAACACGCCATTGATGACCCCGCAGTCAACCCCTACGTCGAAGCGCTCAGCCGCCCACTGAACAACGACGAAACCCACTACGACGAAAACGCCTACGTCAGAGAGGCCCCCGACAGCTTCTCCGTCAACTTCCAAGCCTATTGCCTCCGGCGCTTCGGCGCACCATTGGAAGCCGTCACATTCGACGTTCTCGGGTAGAAGAACTAGCAGAGGAACCGCGCCGTGCTGCCTTCGTGGCGGTCGCCGGAGAACAGCACCAGCGTGCCGCTGTGCTCGCGAATTCCGCCGACGACGCTGTGGTACACCGCGCCACCTTTAAGATCGCCCACGGCTTTAAAGTCAATAGCCCCGCCTACCCGCCATGCGTCAACACCGAAGGCGACCGAACCTATTCGCTGCGCCCACTGACTGCGGCTCAAGAGGTCGAACGGTACAACAAGAAACTCAAATAGAAGGCAGAAAAGATGATGAGAAAGGTGCGCCAATATTCGCTGCAGATCGTGATTGCCGCGTGTGTGATCGGACCCATGGCGGGGTGTGGTGTCGAGCATGCTGGAAGTGCGCCTACGACGTACGTTCGTCCCGGGCACACGCTGCCGGCATCGACCACGTCAGTGAGTTCGCCGACTGCAGTAAGCTCGTCCGTTCCGGAACCGACGACCGTCCCCACGATCACAGATACCTGCTCCGGGAGCTACTGGTACGGCGACGCGGTCAACACGCACGTATGGATCGGACGGCGCGTCGCGCAGGACGCCAGGATCGTCGTGACGACCACCGACGGGAAGGTCAGTTCATGGACGAACACCGTCACGTCCGATGACGGGTACGCGCGTAAGGGCTGGTACAGCGAGTCCACGACGCCGTTGCTCGGCACTCCGGTGGCGACGGTTGCACGTGTCGACCTTCAGATCGACGGTCGAACCTGCCCGATCCGGAAGACGGGATAGTCAGACCGGCGGTGGGCCGCCGACCTGTCGCGAAGCGCCGGCGGTGAACTAGGAGCTGACGCCGAGGCGGTTCAGCAGGTCGGCGTCGATGCCGTCCAGCTCGCGGGCGATGGCCTGGTGCGCCGGGCGGCGCCGCGCGGGCGGCATCGACTCGGAGGCGGTGATGGCGGTGCCCAGGTCGTCGAGGCGCTGCGCGACGGCGGCGGTGAAGGCCTTGGTCTCCGCATCGGGGTGCGTGGCCGCCAGCTGATCCAGCGAGCGACGGGCCGCGGCGACGCGGGCCGAGAGGCCGCCGCCGTAGCCGGCGAACGCCGCGACCTCGTCGACGGGCACGCCGAGGCGCGAGGCCTTCGCGGCGTCCAGCTGGTTCCGGCCGGCCTGCGCCGCCCGGTAGACGATCGGCACCACGACGGGCGCGAGCAGCCGCGCGGTCGAGATGTAGCGCTTGAGCCGCGCCTCCGAGAGGAGCTTGCCCTCGACGGCCGCGCGGGCCTGGGTCTCGGCGATCTTCAGGTTGGCCGCATCGGACTTGCTCTGCGCCTTGGCGATGATCTTGTTCCGCTGCAGGTCGGCCTTCAGCGCCTTGCGCTCGCTCTTCGACGCGTTCTTCACGACGCGCTTGGCGTCACGGTCCGCGTTCTTGGCGGCGAGCTTCGCCTCGAGGCGCGCCTTGGACTTGAGCGCCTTGGCCTGCGCGCGGCGCTCCGCGCGGGAGGACTTCGTCTTCTTGCCGAACAAACCCATCAGTGCACGTCCTTGTAGGTCAGTACTGCCGTCCGGTACAGCATTGCACAGCGCGGCTCCGCAGGTTGTCGGTGCCGCCCGCCATACTGCTAAGCAGTGGACATCGAAGAGGGCACCAAGACGACTCCGGTGAGCGCACGATCGCTCACCGGTTGTCGGCACCGTCTGGCGCTCGAGACCCGCGCCCCGCAGGTCGATGGCGACCCGGGCATGGCGTTGCGGGTCGAGGCGGCCGCCGTCTTCCGCGCCTCCGTCCGGGACCGCTTGCCGGGCCTGACGATCATCGAACCGGGGGAGGGCGCGGTGCGCCGTACCCTCGCCGCGATGGAGGCGGGCGCCGATCGGATCTGGAACGCGGTGCTGCCCACCGCGCACGACCGCCGGGGCCACAGCGAGCTCCTCGTCCGCCTCGCCGACGGCTACATCCCCGTCATCGTCGTCAACCACAAGACCTGCGACCCCGGCGCCGGCGCCGTGACGTCGCCGCTGGACCGCTGGGAGCCCCGCGAGGACGAGACGGTCCGCTCCCGACAGCACCGCGGCGATCAGATGCGCCTGGCCCATCTCACGCGCATGCTGCAGGACGCGGGCTACGCGTCGCGGACGCTGCTCGGCGGGAGCATCGGGGTCGACGGTGCGCGCATCGTCGTCCAGGAGATCGGGCCGCTCCTGGCCGCCTACGACGAGCGGTTCGCGGACCGTCGGGCCGTGCTCGCCGGCACCGCCCCGACCGAGCCGGTCCGCGTCGCGGAGTGCCGACGGTGCCCCTGGTGGCCGCAGTGCGCGCAGACCCTGACCCTCGCGCGGGACGTGAGCCTGGTGGCCGACGGGCGGTCGGCGCCCGGGTTGCGCGAGGCGGGCATCGGCACCGTCGACCAGCTGGCCGAGTACGACGGACCCCAGCCCGAGGACGTGCCCGTGCCCATCGCGGACCTGCGGGCCATGGCCCGCGCGTGGCGGGACGGGCAGGTGCTCGTGCGGCGGCGGCCCGAGGTGAAGGTGCGCCGAGCCGACGTCGAGGTGGACGTCGACATGGAGAGCTACCAGGAGTACGGCGCCTACCTGTGGGGCACGTGGCTGCGGCGCGACGGCGTCGACCTCGGCTACCGGCCCTTCGTCACCTGGGAGCCCGTGCCCACGCGCGACGAGGCCCGCTCGTTCGCCGAGTTCTGGGCCTTCCTCATGGACCGCCGCGCGGAGGCGCACGCCGCGGGCAAGACCTTCGCGGCGTACTGCTACTCGCAGAACGCCGAGAACAAGTGGCTGCTGGCGTCCGCGGACCGGTTCGCGGGTGAGCCGGGCGTGCCCCCGCGCCGTGCCGTGGAGGAGTTCATCGCCTCGCCCGAGTGGGTCGACATGTTCGACGCCGTCGGCGACGCCTTCCTCTCCCTCGAGGGGCGCGGCCTGAAGAAGGTGGCGCCCGTCGCCGGATTCCAGTGGCGCGACGCCGAGGCCGGCGGCGAGGCGTCGATGCTCTGGTACCGCGTGGGCGTCGGGATCGACGCCGGCTTCGCCGACGAGGACCGGGCCGTGCAGCGGCAGCGGATCCTCGACTACAACGAGGACGACGTGAAGGCCACCGCCGCGCTGCGCGCGTTCATGTCCAGCGAGAAGGTGCTCGCGCTGCCGGTGGTGGGCGCGTAGGCCCGGCTACGCCTGGGCCTGGCGCAGGTGCGCGCGACGCAGGGCGTCGGCGAAGCTACCGCTGCCCAGGAGTGCGATGCCGCCGAGGATCGCGATCATCGCGGGGGACAGCTGCCGCGCGGTTTCCGCCGCGACCGGCGCGACGCGCTGCGCCGACGTGTACGCCGCAGCGAAGACGGTGCTGTCGCCGCTGCTCTCGGAGCCCTGTTCCGCGGTCGCGCGGTCGTTGTCCGACGGCGCCGAGGGGGCGGGAGCTGCGGGCTTCGGAGCCGCGGGCTTCGCGGGGGCCGCGGGTGCGGGCGCGGGGAGGACGGGACCGGCCACGACGACGGGCGGCACCACGATGGGGACCGCGACGACCGGTGCGGCAGGTGCGGGTGCGGCGGCCGCCGCCGGCGCACCCGGTGACGACGGGCGCTCCGCGACGCCCGAGTCGTTGCCGGTGTTGGTGGACTCGGGGAGCGGGTTTCCGGTGCGGACGCCGCTGCCGCTGGAGATGGGCGCGCCGCCCGACCCCGTCGAGTTGGTGGAGCCGGCGCTCGAGGTCGACGACGATCCCGCATCGGAGCCGCCCCCGCTGGGGATGGCCGGAGGCGTCGCGCTGCCCGTCGAGGTGCCGCCCGAACCGCCACCGCCGAAGATTCCGCCGATGATGCCGATCAGGCCCCCGCCGTGGCCGTGGCCCTTGTCCTTGCCCTCGTCGTCCTCATCCTGGTCGGGCTTGTTGCCGCCCGTCTCCGTCTCGTTCCCCGTTGTCGTGCCGGTGCCGTTCGATGAGCCGGTCTCGTTGGAGGACTCGCCCGAGCCACTGCCGCTAGAAGAGCTGCTGCCCGCTCCGCTGCCGCTCCCCGTCTCGCGGCCGGCGCTCCCTGCGGTGGACGATTCGCGGTCCGAGCTGCTCGACGAGCTGGACGAGCGGTCGTCGGTGCTCTGCGAGGTCGAGCTATCGGACCCGGAGCCACCGTCGGAATCCGACGAATCAGGGGCCGCCCAGGCGGGCGCGGATGCGATGGCGCCGACCGCGAGGGCGGTGACGCCGATGGCCCGGAGACGCCGGGAGAGATGGGTCGGACGCGACACAACACACCCCTTCCGCTATTCGTGCACAGGCGTAGGTAAGAATACAGTATCCGCGCTCATGGGTGATAGCCGATCACGAAGCGGTCGTGTTCCATGGTGAAGTGCGCTATAGTGTGATCGAGGCTTGTGGACTCGCAATAAGATGTGTTCAGCGGGTCCGGAGTGCCGGCGATAGAGAGGGATGGCACAAGTGGATACAGGTAATAAGTACGACAGCGACGCCCTGGTGGGTCAGGGCCTGTTCGCGAGTCGTCTCGAGGAGCTGTTCCGCACGGTGCCCGGCCCGAACGGCCGCGCATTCACCGCGAAGGCGATCGCCCAGCGCTCGACCGCCCTGGGCTTCCGCCTGGGCGAGTCGTACCTGAGCCAGCTCCGCTCCGGCAAGGCGAAGTCGCCGTCCTTCCGCACCGTCGAGGGCATCTCGGCCGCGTTCGGCGTGGACGTGCACTACTTCCTCGAGGACGAGGCCGCTCAGCGCACCCGTGACCAGATCCACCTGATGCGGCTGCAGGCCGACACCAAGGTGCAGATGGCCGCATTCCGCCTGGCAGGGCTCTCGCCCGACTCGGTGAACATGGTCAACGAGCTCATCAAGGTGTTGCGAGTGCAGCAGGGCTTGCCCGCCGACCCGCCCGAGCTTCCCGTAGACTCGCGCGAAAACGAGGGGCTCTAGCCTCATCGGCTGACACGGCGCGGCCCTGCCGGGCCGCCGTGGGTGTGCCTCCGGCGCGCGTCGTCCCTCTACGACCGTGTGGAGGTGGGCTGTGCGTTCCGTCAAAGCGCTGCGCCGCCTGTGTGAGAACGAGGTGCGCAGCCTCGACCTGGATCTGCCCTTCGACGCCGTGCAGCTGTGCGAGAAGTACGGCAAGCGGCGCGGCCGCGACATCCTGGTGATCTCGCAGCCCTTGCCCGTCGGCATGCCGAACGGCCTGTGGCTGGTGGGCGACGACGCCGACTACTTCTTCTACCAGGCCAACACGTCGCGCACGCACCGCGATCAGATCATCATCCACGAGTTCGGCCACCTCATCGCGGGGCACCAGAACGCCGGTCCAACAGCGGCCGCGCCGCAGACCGCGGAAATGACCTCCCCCGAGGCCGACGCTGCGCTGCACCGCACCTGTTACGACGACGAGCACGAGTGGGAGGCCGAGATGATCGCCTCCATCATCCTCGGATGGGCCTCCGAAGCCGGCGCGCTCGCCGGCCGCACCGCCAAGCACGACAGCCTGCGCGGCATCCAGCGCGCTCTGGGAGGTCATTCCCGGTGGCTGTGAAGCTCGTGAACGTACTCGGCGTCGCGTTCTTCACCCTGGTGTTGTGCTGGCGCATCGACCGGCTGTACCGCGCGAAGGCCGGTATCCAGGCCGTCGCGGTCACCGTCGCCATCGCGGCCCTGACGCTGGCCGTCCTGCTGCTCGGCTCGCCGCTCGCGCCGACGGTCGACGGCGCGCTGTGGCGCGGCGCCTCCCGCCTCGGCGGGTACGCCTCACTCGCCCTCGGGGTCGCGGCGCTGGCCGTCGCCTTCTTCTACGGGCCCACCGAATCGGCGCGGCAACGCCGTGCGGGCATGGAGGCGATCCCGCTCATCGCCGCGGTCGTGGGCCTGTCCGTCGCGATGAACGTGACGCCGCCCTCGCTGCGCGATGCCAACCTCGACACGCTCACCGTGCAGGAACTGGGCTTCGCCGTCTTCTTCGTCATCGCCGGCGGCTACCTCATGTACGGCCTCGCGGACTGCGTGCTCTCGCTGACCAGGCTCATGCCGTTCGCGGACGGCTACCTCACGACGTCGCTGCGACTGATGTCCGCGGGCCTCGCCATCACCGCCGTCGGTTCGCTCGCCCAGGTGGCCTTCGTACTCACCAGCGCGGGGCACGTGGCCTCCTGGCCGGTGCTGCTCTCGCTGTCGCAGGCGTGCACCGCCGGCGGCATCCTGCTGTTCGTCGTGGGCCTGAGCTATCCGGGCGTGCGCGGTTTCGTCGTGCAGATGCAGTACCGCAAGAAGCACCGCAGGGACTTCAAGCGGCTCGAGCCCCTGTGGACGCTGCTCACCACCGCGGTCCCCGAGGTGGTCCTCGACGCCGGCAAGGCCCGCCGCGACGCCCACCTGCGGTTCCAGCGTCGCGTGGTCGAGATCCGCGACGTCCTCGTCCAGCTCAGCCCCTACCTCCCCGAGGACTTCGGCGACGGCGTGCCCGAGGAGAACGTGCACAACCTGCTCGTCGCGATCGACCTGCGCAACGAGGCCGGAGCGGCCCCGGCACCGTCGTCGATGGTGCTGCCGCCCGACGGCCCCTCCATCGACGACGACGCCGCCCCGCTCCTCGTCCTGTCGGACGCGGTCGGGGCGACGCCGGCGGAGGAACTGCAGATCTAGCGCGGCGCCATCCGCAGCGCCCCGTCCATGCGGATCGTCTCGCCGTTGATGTAGTCGTGCTCGGCGAGGAAGTAGGCGAGCTGCGCGTACTCCGACGGCTCACCGAGGCGCGACGGGAACGGGATGCCCGCCTCGAGGGTCTTCTTGAACTCGGGGGTCACGCCGGCCAGCATCGGGGTGTTGATGGTGCCCGGGGCGATGGTGTTCACGCGGATGCCGAACTGCGCGAGATCGCGCGCAGCGGTGATGGTCATGGCGTGCACGCCACCCTTGGACGCGGTGTAGGCGATCTGGCCGATCTGGCCCTCGAACGCCGCGACCGACGCGGTGTTGACGATGAGGCCGCGGGAGCCCTGCTCGTCGGCGGCCTCCTGCTTGCTCATCTGGTCGGCGGCCAGGCGCATCACGTTGAACGTGCCCACCAGGTTGATGTTGATGACCGTCTGGAACAGGTCCAGCGCGTGCGGGCCGTTCTTGGACAGGATGCGGCCGGCCCAGCCGACGCCCGCGCAGTTGACGGCCACGCGCAGCGGGCCCGCCTTGACGGCCTCGGCGATCGCGGCGAGGACCTCGTCCTCCTTGGTCACGTCGGTCGCGATGAGGTGCACGTTCTCGACCGGGGTCGCCTTGTCGATCGACGGCTGCAGATCGAGGCCGAAGACCGTGGCACCCGCCTCGGCGAAGCGCTTCGCGGTGGCGGCGCCGAGGCCGGAAGCGCCACCGGTGACGATGACGGAGGAGCCGGAGACGTCCATGGCTGATTCCCTTCTGTAGTGGAGCGCACTCGCCGGTGGGCGGCGCGACCCACCTCACATTAGTGAAGGGCTGTTCTTCCGGGACCGGGGGTGCTGTCCTGGACCTCCGGGGTCGACGGTGCCGCCGCCGCGGCCCGGTGCGCCCGGCGTACGACGAGCCCGCCGCCGATCATCGTGGCGGCGACGACGAGGCCGGTGACGATGCGGCTGGTGGCGTCGAGCTCCGGCCACGCCTCGGCCAGCAGCCAGGCGCCGAAGCCGAAGAACAGGACGGTCGCGCCGATCGCGATGGCGCGCTCGGGCAGCTTCGCGCCGAGCAGGGCTCCGACCGCGATGGCGAGGGCGTCGGCGGCGACCATGCCAAGGGTCGAGCCGACCCACACGCCGAACCAGTTGTGCTGCGTGGTGAGCGTGATCGTGGCGAGCATGGTCTTGTCGCCGAGCTCCGCGAGGAAGAACGCGGAGGCCACGGCGAGGAACACGGACCGGGTGACGCGGTCCGCGGTCGCGGTCTCGTCGTCGGAGAGGGTGTCGCCGCGCCAGGTCCAGAACGCGAAGACGAGCATCGAGACGCCCGCGACCGCGGTGATGAGCTGCGACGGGATGGCGGAGCCGAGCGCGAAGCCGATGCCGACGGAGGCGATGTGGGTCAGTGCCGTGGCGGCGGTGATGCCCAGCAGCACGACCCACCACTTGAAGCGGGCGGCGAAGGTCATCGCCATGAGCTGGGACTTGTCGCCGAGCTCGGCCACGAAGACCACGGCGAAACTGACGAGCAACGCGTTGAGCACGGTGCGAACCTCCTGCGAAGACCTGTGCCACACGGATCCGACCGTCGGACCGCGCAAGTGGCACAAAGGTCTCGCCCACCGGAAGCCGCGGCTCACGGTTCGTGCGGCCGGGCTCTCGCCAGTGTGTCGACCGCGCGATTGGGGGCTACTCCCCTTCGTGCACCACCAAGAATAGTCACGCTCGTCTGAAATGACAAGTAGCGCAGGAGTTTTGAAGCCCTGCGCCGATTCTTCACGGGGCCGTCGGGAGGGTTTCGGGCGCCCGGATCCGACGGTGCCGGCCGCCCGCGCAGCGCCGAACCGGTCAGTCGCGGACGGCGAGGAGCTGCGCCATGGGGAAGCGGTAGTCCTTGTCGCGGTAGATGATCCGCCACGACTCCGAGAAGCCCGCATCAGCGAGAGTGCGGGCGAACTCGTCGGGATGCCAGCGCCAGGCGGGTGCGACGGCGTGATCGAAGGAGAGCGGAGGGCCGGGCTCGTCGGTCGCCTGGAAGGCGACGAGAACCGGCGTGCCCGGGTCGACGAGAGCCGACCAGGCGCGCACCGTCGAGATGACCTCGGGCGGTTCCACGTGGATCAGGCTGAACCGCGCGAGGATCGCGGCGATCGGGCCGTCGGGGACCGACGCGAGGGAGGCGTCACCGTCGACGAAGAGCAGGTCCGGGTGCAGGCGTCGCGCGTGGGCGAGCATGCCGGGGCTGGGATCGACACCGATCACATCGAGGCCGCGTGTCACCAGGTCGGCGGCGGCGTGGCCGATGCCGCATCCGACGTCGACCGTGCGGCCGGGCCGGTCCGCCGCGGCGTCGGCGAAGGCCGCGGCGGCGTGCCGCTCGATGGGGAACTGGTACGGATCCGGGAAGGTCTCCGCGTAGAGATCGGCCATCGCGTCGTAACCCGGCTGCACTGTCATACCGTCACTGTGTCATTCGGCACCGACAGCGACGCGCGGTGCCGAATGACATCACTTCCTGGTGGGATCGCCGCCGGCGTCGATGATCTGCCAGTTCCGCTTCTTGTCGAGCGTGACGTCGTAGACGGTCACCACGTCGCGGCTCTGGGGCGCCTGGGCGTTGGTACCGCGGACGGCGACGAAGCACCTCGCCTTCCACACGTCGTTCCCGACGTGCCGGACCTCGGCACCGGCCAGGCGGCCCGTCGAGACCCAGCGCAGCGGCTGCAGCGTCTGGTTCATCGCATCCGCGCTGCTCTCCAACTTCGCGCGCAGCTCGGGGGACGTGCCCCGCACCAGATTGGCCCGCCAGGGTGCGAGGTTGCGGTAGTCGATGGTGGCCGCGCCGACTGCGTACTGCTCGCAGGCGATGCGGCGGGCGGTCGCCTCGTCGCCGGGCGCCGGCGCGGCGTGGGTGACGGCGGGGGCGAGGACGGCGACGGCCGCCGTGGAGGTGAGGGCGGCGGTGACTCGCGAGAGCATGGGAATCCTTTCGAATACGTGGGCCGAAAACTCACGATAGCAAATGATTCGTATCGCATAGCACCGAAACGACGAAACCCCGCCGGCGCTGGTGCGCTGGACGGGGTTCCGAGGCTGAGGACAGAAGGACTCAGGCGGTGGCGGCGGCGTAGCGCGCGGCGACGTCGTCCCAGTTCACGACGTTCCACCAGGCCTTGACGTAGTCACCCTTGACGTTCTTGTACTGCAGGTAGAAGGCGTGCTCCCACATGTCCAGCTGCAGCAGCGGGGTGAGGCCGACCGAGATGTTGCCCTGCTGATCCGTGAGCTGCTGGATCACGAGGCGCTGGCCGATGTGGTCGTAGGCCAGGATGGACCAGCCGGAGCCCTGCAGCGTCATGGCGACGGCGTTGAAGTGGGCCTGGAACTTGTCGAAGCTCCCGAACTGCTCGTCGATCGCGGCAGCCAGGTCGCCCACCGGCTTGTCGCCACCGTTCGGCGACATGTTCTTCCAGAACACCGAGTGGTTGGTGTGGCCACCCAGGTGGAAGGCGAGGTTCTTCGACAGCAGCGGCGCCTTGGTGGCGATGGAGCCGTCCTCGCGGGCCTCGGCGAGCTGCTCGAGGGCCTGGTTGGCGCCGGCAACGTACGCGGCGTGGTGCTTGCTGTGGTGCAGCTCCATGATCTCGGCCGAGATGTAGGGCTCGAGAGCGCTGTAGTCGTAGTCGAGGTCCGGCAGAGTGTAGACGGCCACGTCTTTCCCTTCGATAGCGGAAGCGAACGCTTCCTGGTTGGTCCTTCGTACCCTTCCAGCCTTTCTTATCTGGAATGGTTCCGCAATAAGGACGGCCGAAAGCGCATGAAGTGCGGTTGAGGTTCGCCGTGGCGCGACGGGTGTCGGGCGCGCCGCTGTCGGGGGCCGGGCGTGCGGGGCGGGATTCAGCCCAGCGCGACGATGAGGACGAGCGCGAGCGCGAGCACCGCCACCGTCAGCAGGGTGCGCGTCAGTGAGCGCGAGAAGTACACGGTGCAGGAGCTGCGCGCCGTGGCGTCGGGCCCGGCGGCGAAGGAGTGGGTGTGCTTGACCGTCATCGCGCCGCCTTCCGTGTTGCACCTGTGAAGCCCGTCACAGCTGTGGTGTGGAACACTGTAGCGGACCTACAGAGCAGTAGGAAATCGATCCCGGCACAACGTCCGGTATCGCCGCCGATGATTCGCCTGGTGCGAATGTCCGATGTTTGTTGTTCATTCAAGCAAATGTGATCTATTAGACCGGCGCATTGCTTTACGGCGTCCACCTGCGCCGCTGCGGCATCGATCGATAGAAACACCGTCGGTTTCTATCGCAAATGGTTGGAATCCGCCGCGCCGCGCGAGACCATGGTGGACATGACCGGAACCAGCATCGGGGTGCGCACCCAGCGCCCCAGCGGTGATCGGGCAGGCCGCATCCGGACCCTCGTCGGCGGCCGCCAGACCCGCGCCGACATCATCGTGTCGCTGACGCTGCTCGCCGCATCCTTCACGGCGACGATCGTCAACCTCGTGCTCGCCGTCCGCGCGATGCCCTCCATCCGGGAGTGCGCGGCGATGGCCTGCACCTACACCGGCACCTTCGACGTGCTGGCCATCACCTTCCTGACGTCGCTGCTGCTCGGCACCACCTTCGGAGCGCACGCGGTGCTCAACCTGCTCAACCGGCGCAACGCCTGGGGCTACGCACTGCTCGACACCCTCGTCTCGCTCGGCTGCCTGTTCGGTGGCCTCGCCTTCGTCTCCGCGATCTGATCGCGCGCAGGGGTCGCCGGACCACGGCGCTAACCTGGGAATCATGACCGCGACCGCACCGTCGAGCACCTCGCGCCTGCGCGCGGCCGCCTGGCCGCTCGCCGCGGCGGCCGGGACCGGTGCCGTCGTCCTCGCGCTGCATCTGCGCGACCCGCACGTGCAGAACAGCTGGGGCATCTGCCCCCTGTACGCGGCGACCGGCCTGTACTGCCCCGGGTGCGGCGGCCTGCGCGCCGTCAACGACGTCACCAACGGCGAGTTCCTCGCGGCCCTCGGGTCGAACGCGCTCATCTACCCGGCCGGTGCCGTGCTGGCGTGGCTGTGGCTCGCCTGGCTGGGCCGGCGGATCGGGTTCACCGTCCCGGCGGTGCCGCAGAACAAGTACCTGTGGATCACCGTCGGAGTGCTCGTCGTCGTGTGGACCGTCGCCCGGAACTTCCCGGGCTCGCCGCTCGCCCCCTGACCTGCGCCGATCGCCGGTGTCGGATCAGCCCGCTACCGTCGGGTCCATGAGTCCCCTCGTGACCGAACTGCAGGACGCGGCCAAGGCCGCCAGCCACCGCGTGCGCGCCGCCCTCGGGCAGGCCGGGGGAGTGATCCCCGTCGTGCGCCTTGAGGGGCCCATCGCCGCGCCCGCCATGTCGGGCGGGCTCGGACGCGGCACCCTCAACCTGGCCGGCGTGGAGTCGGTGCTCCGCCGCGCCTTCGAGACCGACGACGCCGTGGCCGTCGCGCTGGTCCTCAACAGCCCCGGCGGTTCGCCGGCGCAGAGCGAGCTCATTGCCACGCGGATCCGGCAGCTCGCAGCGAAGCACGAGCTGCCCGTCCTCGCCTTCTGCGAGGACGTCGCCGCGTCGGGCGGATACTGGCTGGCCTGTGCCGCCGACGAGATCTTCGTGACCACGACGTCCATCGTCGGCTCCATCGGCGTCATCTCCGCGAGCTTCGGCGCGAAGGAGCTGATCGGCAAGATCGGCCTCGAGCGCCGCGTCGTCACCGAGGGTGATGCCAAGCACCGGCTCGACATGTTCGAGGACGTCCGCGAGGACGACATCGAGTGGCTGCACGGCATCCAGGGCGATATCCACAGCGCCTTCCGCGACTGGGTGACCAGCCGCCGGGGCGACCGCCTCGGCGACGACCCGGCACTGTTCACGGGCGAGGTGTGGATCGGCCGCAACGCCGTCGACGTGGGCCTCGCCGATGGCATCGGCACCCTGCGCGGAATTCTCGACGAGCGCTACCCCGACGCCGAGATCGAGGCCATGCACACCCCGAAGCCCCTGCTCGCGCGCCTGCTGGGCGGCGGCACCGCGATCGACGGTGCCGGGCTCGCCGCGTCCGTCACCGCGGGGGTGCTCGACGGGGCGCTCGCGGGCCTTCAGCGGCGCGGCCTGTGGGCGAATTTCGGCGCTTGACATGGTCGATCCACAGGGTGCTGAATCCGCGCTGGTGAAGCGCTCACAGCACAACCCTCAAGTTGTGGATGAGCCTGTGGAAACTGTGGATGAATCGTCGGCGGCCCCCGCCGCCCGTGGAAGACTGGAGCCATGACGGACTACCCCGCAGACGGTCCGATCCCCGTCGACGCGCTGCCCACGGACCTCGCGGCCGCGGCCGGCCTCACCGTGCTCGACGTGCGTGACCCGGGCGAATGGGACCTCGGCCACGCTCCCGGAGCGGTGCACCTGCCGCTGCCCGACCTGCCCGTCCGCTTCGAGGAGATCGACCTGGACGACCAGGTGTACGTGATCTGCCGCGGCGGCGGCCGCTCCGAGCAGGCCGTGCGCTACCTGGAGACCGTGGGGATCGAGGCCGCCGTCGTGGACGGCGGGATGATCGCCTGGGCGTCCGCCGGCCGCCCCGTCGTGCGACCGGACGGCAGCCCGGGGGCCGTCTGATGCACCCGAATCCCGCGCGCACCGCGCAGCCGCGCGCCCGGCTCCGCTGGCTCGCCCGGCGACCGCCCGAGACGCTGCCGGTGCCGCGGAACGCCCCGCCGGCGCCGAAGCCGACGCCGCACTACCGGTCGACGCCGCGCTGGGGCCTGCGCCAGGACTTCGGCCCGGCCGTGGACGCCCCGCCGACCACCGCCGAGGCCGCGGCCGGTGCCACCCCCTTCGTCCTGCGCCTCACCACCGGCATCGTCTTCGCCGCGGCGGCCGTCGAGGCACTGGCCTACCTGCTCCTGGTCATCAACCGGGCCGGCCCCGTGCCGGGCTGGCTCGCGGTGATCGCCACGGTCGGCGCGTTCGCGGTGGGCTGGCTGGCCGTGCTCGCCGTGATCGCGCTCGCGGTGGTGCTCACGCTGTGGCTGCAGGCCGCCCGGACCCGCGCCTACGACGAGCTGGGCACGCTCGAACCCCGTCCGACCTGGCAGCTCTGGGCGTACTGCCTGGTGCCGGTGGTGAACCTCGTGGCCGCCCCGGTCCTGGTGCTCGAACTCGCCGACGCCCAGCGGCGGGCCGCAGGGCTGCAGACGGATCGTCGCGCGCTGTTCATCCGGCGGTGGTGGGCCGGGTGGGTCGCGCTGACTATCGTCACGGTGGGGTGCGTGGCGTACTCGCGCGCGGACGGCGGCCTCCAGCACAGCGCCGACGCGATGGTCTACACCGCGCTGACCTACCTGCTGAGCGGGCTGTTCCTGCTGGTCACGGCACGGTTGGTCCGCGTGATCGACGGGGGGCCGACGGCCCGGGAGCAGGAGGACGGGACGCGATGGTTGGCGGCGTAGCGGGGATCGTGGCCCACCGGGGCGCCAGCGGCGAGTTCCCCGAGCACACCATGAGCGCCTTCGAGGCCGCCGTCGCCGAGGGCGCCGACGCGATCGAGTGCGATGTCCGGCTCACCAAGGACCAGCACCTGGTCTGCCTGCACGACCGCACCGTCGAACGCACCTCCGACGGCACCGGCGCCGTCTCCGAACTCGACCTCGCCGACCTCAAAGCCCTGGACTTCGGCTCGTGGAAGCGGCCCGGCCGCCCGGAGCCGGTGGTGACCCTCGACGAGCTGATCGAGCTGGCCCGCACGTCCGGCCGCAAGCTCTTCGTCGAGACGAAGCACCCCGTGCGGTTCGGCGGCATGGTCGAGCAGAAGCTGCTCGCCACGCTGCAGCGGCACGGGCTCTCCCGCCCCGACGATCTCGCCGACGCACCGGTCGTCGTCATCTCCTTCTCCGGCTCCGCGGTCTGGCGCGTGCGTCGCAACGCCCCGGGCGTCCCCGCGGTGCTGCTCGGCGAGGCCTCCCGCCTGCTCGGGGGCGGCGCCGCCACCGCGGTCCGCGCGCAGGGCATCGGGCCGTCGGTCGACTCGCTGCGGGAGCGCCCCGACACCGTCGCCAAGGCCCGGGCCGCAGGCCGGTTCACCTACTGCTGGACCGTCGATTCCGAGGCGGACGTGGCCCTGTGCAACGGCCTCGGCGTGGAGTGGATCGCCACCAACCACCCGGCCCGTACGCGCTCCTGGCTGCGGGGATAGGCTGCCGGGCATGGGTAGACGCGAACGCAATGCCACTCCCCGCGAGGGATCGAACCGTGCCGAGAAGCTGGCCGCCCAGCGCGCCCGCGCCGAGGCCACGGCCGCCGCGAGCAGCCGCCCCTTCGAGGGTCTGGCCGCCGAGTGCGACATCGTCGCGCTGCGGAACTTCGTGCCCAGCGCCACCGCGCCACTGAAGGTCGCGGGCGCCAACCGGGAGATCCGCCTCGCGACGGTGCTCCCCGGCGCCGCGCAGGCCCTCGTGCGCGAGGAGGCAGACGGGGTCGTCGGTTACGCGGCCCTGCAGACCGCCACCCGCCCCCTGCAGCCCGGTTCCGCGCTCGCCGGCGCCGCCCGGTTCGCCGCCGACGCCGAGACGGGCGAGGCCCTGTCCGAGGAGCGTGACGGCGTGCTGCTCGAGGTCCTCGACGCCGCCGCGCCGCTCGAGATCACCGTGCACAAGGATTTCGACTGGTGGCTCGCCGGCGAGGCCGACGCGCAGACCCGGCAGCTCGTCGAGCACGCCAATTCGCTCATCACGCCCGCCGCGCGGATCGACCTCGGCGCCGACGGGGTCGGCGCGCCCTGGTGGGCCGACACCGGCTCCAAGGCGCACCTGCGCTGGGTGCACCCCGCGCCGGAGGACGAGCTGATGGCCGCCCTGGCCCGCGTGCACGCCGCCGGCGGCCTCACCGTGGGCGAGGGCTCGCGGTTCGCCGGCTCGTTCCGCTCCGACGGGCTGCTCGTGCCCGTCTTCGACCTGGACCGCGAGTCGCACCCCGACGAGTGGGTGGCCGGCACCGTCGAACTGGCGAAGCGCCTGGCGGAGGCCCTGGCCGACGACTCCGAGCTCACCGCCGCGCAGCGGCGCTCGCGCGACGGCCTGCGCGGGCGCCAGGTCTCGCTGTAGTTCGCCCGGCTGATCCGGCCCCGGGCCGGATCAGCCGTGGAAGCGGTCGCCGAGGGCGCCGCGGAGGTACGCGAGGATGGTCTGCCGCACGTCGTAGCTCTCGGCGCTGGGGTCCAGGGCACCCAGGGCGCGGGCCAGGCGCGGCCGATCGATCACGTGCTGCGGGATCTCCCGCTCGTACCACGCGCTCGACGACGGACGGGCGTCGCGCATCGCCTGGTTGGTGCGCACGGTGACCTCGCCGATCGTGAACCGCCACAGCCCCAGCAGCAGGTGCAGCGACTCTTCCTCGGGGATGCCGATCTCGTCCGTCGTCCGCAGGAACTCGTCGAACGACCACGCCGAGTAGGCGTCGATGATCTCGTCCGCCGAGAGCACGTCGATCACCCACGGGTGCCGGGTGAGGTGGTCGATCACGATGAGCGGCAGCTGTACCAGCCGCTCGTGCGGATCCTCGGCCAGGTCGGGCACCGGCGTGTTCCACGACTGGTGCTCGAGCACGGCGCCGAGCAGGTCGTTCTTGGAATCGAAGTAGTGGTAGATGCCCATCGCGCTGATGTCGAGGCGCGCCGCGAGGGTGCGCATCGAGAACTTCAGCGGGCCGTCGGTGGTCAGGATGTCGGCCGCCGCGGCGACCACCTGCTCACGGTTCACCTTCGGCGGACGGCCGATTCGGCCGCGTTCAGTCATGGCGCCACCTTAACCGGTTCCCGGGGTCCCACTCAGTAGGCGAGCCGGAACGGGCTGGTCGGCGGCGAGCAGCCCGAAGAACTCGTCGGTGTTCTTCCCCCACGCCAGGGAGTCCCCGTCACTGGTGTACTCGCTGCCGGCGGTGGGCGTCGTGGTGGTCACGGTGTCGCCGCTCATGGCCCACGCGAGCCGCGCGAGATCCCACAGGTGGGTGTCCTTGTCGACGGACAGCGCCTCGACCACCGCGTTCGACAGCCCCCACATCTCGAACGGGTTGAGCAGCGTCGTCGGCGAAGTCGCCTCCTTGAACAGCGCGGACATGAACTCGCGCTGATGCACGACCCGGTCGAGATCGGCGTTCGGTGTGGCGCGCGTGCGCACGTAGCCGAGGGCCTGCGCACCGTCGAGCGTCTGACACCCGGCCTTGATCCGCAGGCCCGCCTTCGGATCGTTGATCGGGTACTTCGGGCACATCTCGACGCCGCCGATCGCATCGACCATGTTCGCGAAGCCGCCGAAGCCGATCTCCGCGTAGTGGTCGATGCGCACGCCGGAGGCCTTCTCGAAGGTCTGCACCAGCAGCTGTGCGCCGGCCGCGTCGCCGTTGCCGGACGTGCTGCCGAGGAAGTAGGCCGCGTTGATCTTGTGCCCGCCCTGCCCGGGGATCTGCACATAGAGGTCGCGGGGGATCGAGACGAGCGTCGCGGCGCCGGACTTCGGGATGTGCACCAGCATGATCGTGTCCGTGCGGGCGCCGCCCAGGTCACCGCCCGTCGCGAGCGCCTTCTGCTGCTCCGGCGTGAGGCCCTCGCGGGCGTCCGTTCCGACGAGCAGCCAGTTCGTGCCGGGGGTGTCGGCGACCCGGCCCGCGTACGACGCGAGCGCGTCGATCCGCGTGAGCTTGCCGTCGAAGTAGATCGTGCCGGCGACCGTGCCCACCAGGAGCAGCACGAGGAACACACCCAACCAGCGGAAGGGGTGCAGCTTGCGCTTGCGCCGGACCTTCTTCGGCGCGGGTGCCGCCGGCGCGGGGGCGACGGCGGACCGCCGGCCGGGGTCCCGGTCCCGGCCGCGGGGCTTGCGCGGGGGACGCGGGGGCGGCGGAACCCGGCCGCCGCTGCTGCCCCGAGCCCCGACGGGCCGCTTGACCTCGCTCGCGGGGAGGGGCTCGGGCTCCTGACGGGGCGCCCACTCCTGCCGGGGCTGCGGTTGCGGCCGCTCGACCCGGGTCGCGCGGGGCTGGGCCGGGCCGGGCTGCGGCGCGCCCTGCGGCGGTCCGGGCCGACGGGGCGGTTGCTGCGCTGCGCGCTGCTGCGGCTGCGGGGGGCCGGGGCGCTGGCCCGGGCGCGGGCGGGGGATGCCCTGCGGGTGCCGGGGCGCGCGGGAGCGCGGGTCGCCCTCGGGGACCTGCGACCAGGCGAGGTTCCGCTCGTCGCGCGGTCGTTCGTCGTTCACGCACATCGACTGTACGGGCCGCAACTGAGAAATCGGCTCAGCACGTGACCCGGGTCGCAGTGCGGGACCTCAGCTCCCCCGGGGGAGCTGGTGTCCCCATCGTGATCTGGTCTCCCCCTTTCTGCGGCCGCGGGGAGACCAGGTGGGAGCGGGGAGCCCGGCTCCCTGTGGGGAGCTGGGAACACGGCGCGATCGCTCAGTCGAGGAAGCCCAGGTGTGGGCGGAGTAGCGCGTAGCCGACGTAGGCGACGACGTCGAGTAGGAAGTGCGCGACGACCAGCGGCCAGAGCCTGCGCCAGCGGTCGTAGGCGGCGCCGAAGATCACGCCCATCACCACGTTCCCCAGACCCGCGCCGAAGCCCTGGTAGAGGTGGTACGAGCCGCGCAGCACCGACGATGCCGCGATGGAGCCGGCCCGCCCGACGCCCAGTTGCCGCAGCCGGGTCATGAGGTAGCCCACGACCACGACCTCCTCCGCGACGGCGTTCCCCGCTGCGAGCAGGACGTAGGTGAGGATCCGCCACCACTGCACGTCGCCCGACGCCGGCACCACGCTCGCCGTCACGCCCAGCGCGCGGCCCACCGCGTACAGCGCCAGGCCGGGGATGCCGATCAGCGCCGCGAGGCCGGTGCCCAGCCCGACGTCGCGCAGCACCTCCCGTCGCGGGCGGCGCAGCGCGAAACCGATATCGGCGAACCGGATGCCCGACCGGTGCAGCAGGTACAGCGCCAGCGCGGCCCACCCGAAGAGCTGCACCGCGCCGAGAACCTGGAGCAGGAAGTCGATCACCGCGTGCGGGCTGCGGACGGGGTTGAGCGTCACCGTCGTCCCGCGCACCCCGGGCCCGAGCTGATAGCCGATCAGGCGGACCGTCGAATACAGGCCCGACCAGGCGAAAGTCACCAGCAGCACGATCGCGACCTCGGCGCGCAGCGGGCGCCGCTCGGCGGTCGGGACGGGCTCGGGGGCGCTCACCGGGACACCCTATCCGGGCACCGTTACGATTGCCCGGTCCTGCAGCGAGTGAAGGGGTCCCAGCGTGTCCGCTCCCACCACCGAGCCCCGGCTGGGGCCCATCGACCGGTACTTCCGCATCTCCGAGCGCGGTTCGACGGTGCCCCGCGAGCTCCGCGGCGGGCTCGTCACCTTCTTCACGATGGCCTACATCGTGGTCCTCAACCCGATCATCATCGGTGGCGTCGTCGGCAACACCAAGAACGTCGACGTGCTCGGCAACGTGCTGCCCACCGCGCAGGTCGCGGCGGTCACCGCACTCGCGGCGGGCCTGATGTGCATCGTCTTCGGCGCGATCGTCAACTACCCGTTCGGCATCGCCGCCGGCCTCGGCGTCAACAGCCTCCTGGCCGTGAGCGTCGCGCCGCAGGTCACCTGGCCCGAGGCGATGGGCCTGGTGGTGATCGACGGCATCATCATCGTGCTGCTCGGCGTCACCGGCTTCCGCACCGCGGTCTTCCGCGCGATCCCCGCCGAGCTCAAGGCCGCGATCGCAGCAGGTATCGGCTGCTTCATCGCCTTCATCGGTTTCGTCGACGCGGGCTTCGTCCGGCGCATCCCGGACGCCGCCGGCACGACGGTGCCCGTCGGGCTCGGCATCGGCAACTCCGTCGCGGCCTGGCCGACGGCCGTCTTCGTGTTCGGCGTGCTGCTCATCGGTGTGCTCGTGGTCCGCAAGGTTCCCGGTGCGATCCTGCTGGGCATCGTCATCACCACGATCGTCGCCCTGATCGTGCAGAAGGTGGCCGGCCTGGGACCGTCGTTCAAGGACCCGCACGGCTGGAGCCTGAACATCCCCGAGCTCCCGTCGAGCCTGGGCGGGCTGCCGGACCTGTCGCTGGTCGGCGAGGTCGACGTCTTCGGCGCCTTCACCCGGATCGGGGTGCTCGCCGCGTCGGTGCTGGTCTTCGCGCTGGTGCTGTCGAACTTCTTCGATGCCATGGGCACCATCACGGGTCTCACCAAGGAGGCGGACCTGATGCGCGAGGACGGCACCGTCCCGAACATCGGCAAGGCGCTCACCGTCGAGGGCGTGGGCGCGATCGTGGGCGGCGGCGCCTCGGCCTCGTCGAACACCGTCTTCGTCGAGTCCGCGTCGGGCATCGCCGAGGGCGCGCGCACGGGCCTGGCGAACATCGTGACCGGCGTGCTCTTCCTCGCCGCGATGTTCTTCACCCCGCTCTACGAGGTCGTCCCGTCCGAGGCCGCCGCGCCGGCACTGGTCATCGTCGGCGCCATGATGCTCGGCCAGCTCAAGGACATCGACTGGACCAAGTTCTACGTGGTCCTGCCCGTGTTCCTCACCGTGGTCTCGATGCCGTTCACCTACTCGATCGCGAACGGTATCGGCATCGGCTTCATCACCTGGGTGGTGATGGCCGTCGCGCGCGGGAAGGCCAAGGAGGTGCACCCGCTGCTGTGGGTGGTCTCCGGCCTGTTCCTGCTGTACTTCGCCAAGGAACCGATCGAGGTGCTGTTCGGGATCTGACGGGGGGTTACCTGCCGTCGCCGCCGGAGGGATCGCCGGACGACGGTGCCTGATCGTCGAGGCTCGGCGCGCGCCCGCGGGCGGCCTTCTCGGCGGCCTTCGCGTCCTTCTCCGCCTGCTTGGCGAGGGCTTTCGCCTCCTTCTCGACGGCCTTCTGCTGCTTCTTCTTGGCGCGCTTGCGGCGCTGCACCTCGAGGAAGATCGCCAGCGCGATCGCGGCGACCACACCGATGACGACGCCGATGAGGGTCGCCCAGCGGAATCCCGCGGCGTTCTGGTCGATCTTGGTGCGCGCGTAGCTGGCGCCGCTGCCGGTGCCGATCGCGACGGCCAGCGTCATGAGGTTCGGTACCGCGGCGACCACGGCGATGAGGCCGAGGACGGTCGCGATCTTCGGATGGTCGGCGGCGCGCCGCGCGGCGAACCACAGGATCAGGAGCGGGAGCCCGGCGCAGAGGAAGCCGATGCCCAGCCCGAAGACGGTGCCCTTGAGGGTGCCGCCGTCGGTGCCGACCCAGCCGACCAGCATGTCGGCCCACTTGCGCGGGAGGTACGCGGCGAGCGCGAAGTAGGCGGCGATGAGCACGGCCACGAGGATCGCGGCGACGATCGCGCGCTTGAGCCACTTCTTCGCCGCATCGCCGGCGCGGGTGGCGACGTCCTCGGCCTTCGTCTTGGCGCGCGTCGCCGCATCGTCGACGTGCGTCTTCGCGCGGGTGGCCGCGTCATCGACGTGGGTCCGTGCGCGGGTGGCCGCGTCGTCGACGTGGGTCCGGGCGCGCGTCGCGAGGTCGGGCTTCGGCTCGCCTTCGGGCTGGTCGGGGGAGGGATTCTCCGGTGTGGCGCTCATTACCTCAATCTAGACCGTTCTTTGCCGACGCACATCATGTACAGTTGTACATGTACAAATGTCCATGAGGAGGCCGTCATGACCGCACCACCGCGCCGCCGCGATCCGGAGCGCCGCCGCCGGGAGATCGTCGAGGCAGCGGCGGCGATCGTCGTCGAACAGGGCCCGGACGCGCTGACCCACCGCAAGGTCGCCGCCCGCGCCGGTGTGCCCCTCGGTTCGACCACCCAGTACTTCGCGACGCTCGACGACCTCCGTGCCGCGGCGCTCTCATCGCTGGTGCTCGAAGCGGAGGAGTGGCTCGACGAGCTGGAGGAGGCCTTCGTGCGGGAGGGGGCGTCGCCGTCGGCCTACGCGGCCGCGGTGCACTGCTACCTGTGTGACCCCCAGCTCGTGGGGGCCGACTTCGCCCTGACCTGTGCCGCGCCGCTGCACCCGGGCCTCAAGGAGCTCAGCGACCGGTGGGCGGCGGACTTCGCCGAGACGCTCGAGCGGTACGTCACCCCGGACAGCGCCGAGGCGGTGGCCATGCTCACCGACGGCGCGATCATGCACACCGTCCTCGCCGCGCAGCCGCCCGACCCGGCGCGGCTCGAGCGCGCCGTCGCCGCGCTCTGGACCCCCCGACAGGAGACGACGCCATGACCGACACCGACCACCAGGCGCCGCCCGTAGCCTCCGCTGCGCGACGCTGGGCCGCGGCGCTGCTGCTCTCGGCGAGCCTGCTCGTCATCACGGTGGACATGACGATTCTCAACATCGCCGTGCCCGACCTCGCGGCCGACCTGAGGCCGACTGCTGCACAACAACTGTGGATCATCGACGTGTACTCGCTGGTCCTCGCCGGCCTGCTCGTGTCCACCAGCTCGCTGGGGGATCGCTTCGGGCGCAAGCGGATGCTCCTGCTGGGCTATGTGGTGTTCGGTATCGCCTCGGCGCTGGTGCTGTGGGCGGAGACGCCGGCTCAGGTGATCGCGCTGCGGGCGGCGCTCGGTGTGGGCGGCGCGATGATCATGCCCACGACGCTGACGATGCTGCGCGTGATCTTCACCGACCCGGCGGAACGCGCGAAGGCGCTCGGACTGTGGGCTGCGGTGTCGGGGGTCGGCGCCGCGGTCGGCCCGATCGTGGGCGGCGTGCTGCTCGAGAACTTCTCGTGGCGCGCGGCGTTCATGGTCAACGTGCCGGTCATGGTGATCGTGCTCGTCGTCGGGATCTTCCTGCTCCCGGAGTCGAAGGTCGGGGCGACCGGAGCGTGGGACTGGGTCGGCGCGCTCATGTCGATCACCGGCATGGTGGCGCTGGTGTGGGCCATCAAGCGCTTCGCGAAGGACCACACGCTGCTCTCGGGCCCCGCGCTGGTCGCCCTCCTGCTCGCGGTGCTCGTCCTCGGGTTGTTCGTCCGGCGGTCGCTGCACCGCGCGAATCCGCTGCTCGATGTGCGACTCTTCGAGCGCCGGCAGTTCTCCGCGGGGATCGTCGCGGCGCTGGGCGTGATGTTCGCGATGGCCGCGGCCCTGCTGCTGCTCGCACAGTGGATGCAGCTCGTGGCCGGCTACGGGCCCATCGAGACCGGCGTCCGGCTACTGCCCGTCGCCCTGGCCGCGGTCGTCTCGTCGCTGGCCGCCCCCTGGCTGGCGAACGTGCTGAACGCCCGCGTCGTGCTCGCGGGCGGCCTGGTCGCGGCCGCGGTGGGCATGGTCCTCCTCGCCGTGCCGTCGGATCTGGACTACGCCGGCCTGGTGGCGCCGCTCGTCCTCGTCGGCGTCGGCATGGGCGCGATGACGGTCGCCTCGGCGATGATCATGTCCGGCACGCCGGAGGAGAAGGCGGGTAACGCCGCCGCGCTGGAGGAGACGAGCTACGACTTGGGCAACGTGCTCGGCGTCGCGGTCCTCGGCAGCGTCGCCGCGATGCTCTACACCGCGGACGCCGACTTCGGCGCGATCCCGGGCGTCGATGCCGCCACGGCCGGCGCTGCCGGGGAGTCGCTGGGCGCCGCGATGGCGATCGCGCAGCAGGCGGGATTACCCGCCCTGGCCGAGCACGCGGCCAGCGGTTTCACCGCATCGTTGCAGACCACCGGTCTGGTCGGCGGCGTGATCCTGTTCGCCGTCGCGCTGGGGGTGTACGCCCTGACGCCGAACGGCACGGACATCACGCAGCAGGCGCACTGATTCGGGTGGCCGCTCACGATGTCGAGTCCTGGTGATGAGGAGCGCGTCAGAACACCTCCGTGTCCTCAGAACTCGACATCGTGAGGCGACTCGTCCGAGGCGCGCGATGGCGCCGCGTGCGCACGAGGTCCATGACGTCTGCGAGGACCGCGTCCCAACCGAACATCACCTCGGCGTAGTCGATCCGCAGCACGCGGTAGCCGCCCACGGTCGCGACCCGATCGCGGCGGTTGTCCTCCGTGCGTTGTCGGTCGTTGTGGAACTCCCGGCTGTCGCATTCGAGGATCAGCCTCTCGCCGACGAGGAGATCGACACGGCCGACGTCCTCGATCTCGACCTGGCTCCGCACCAGCACGTTCGCGTTTCGCAGGCGGACGCGGGTCACGGATTCGGTGCCGGAGCCCGCGCGCGGGTCGACCTTGTCGAGGAGCCGCAGCACGCGCTGCGGTGCGCCCTCGAAGATCGCGCGGAGCTCGTTCTCCGAGTACGGGTTCGGCATGCGCAGCGTCGAATCCAGGACCGCGACCAGGTAGTCGCCCGAGAGGCAGCCGGCGGCGCACTGCAGCGCCGCGGGGAGTGGATCGATCGCACGGGTCGACGCCGGTAGTCCGTGGTGGGAACGACAGCGGGCCGAGCGATCGGTCGAGCCGGGAGTGCTCGGAGTTCCGCTCCCGGCCACTCGGGCTCGCGCGGTCGCGAGCCGGCTCGCCGCGGCGGCGCGGTGGGCCGGCCAGCGGACGTGACTGCGCGTGATACCCGGGGGCACCCACACACCCGGTGCGAACCGCAGGGCGGAAACGCAGGTCAGGGTGCCCCCGCTGCGCACCGCCGCGACGACCGCGGAATCAGCCCCGTCGATCGCGTACCAGCCCCTGCGGATCACGGTGAGAACGCCCGCGTGGCGCAGGGCGCTGATCTCCTTCGGATCGGCGCCGTGCGCGATCAGCCGGGCTCGGGAGACGACGCCGCCGTCGCACAGCGCGGCGACCAGTGCGATGAGATCCATGCCGCAACGGTGCCCCGCTGGTCGGGCCCGGCCGCTCGGCCCGGGGGGCGTTATCCCCAGGAAGCGTACGAAACCTTCCTCGCGCGGCCGACTACTTCACAACGTCGAGATCCGGTGAGGTGGAGGTGCGTCAGGACATCTGCGAGCGCCCAGGATTCGACATCCTGAGGAGATCAGCTCGCGCGGAGGCCGTTGAGGAAGGGGCAGCCCAGCAGGATGCGGATGCCGCGCTGCAGGGCGGCCATGTCGTCGGCGGGCTGCGCGAAGTTCAGCCGCACGTCGACGTCGGAGAGCTCGTGGTGCTCGGCGCGCAGGCGGATGCCGAAGCGGTCGATGCCCAGGAGGCGGATCCGGTGGTTGCGCAGCCTGCCGGGCAGGCGGCGGGCCAGCTGTCCGACCATCTCGGGGTGTCCGGACTCGACGTGCGCGAGCCAGGCGGTCTCGTAGCCGGCGAAGGGATCGGGCTCGGCGGCGGCCAGCTCGTCCCCGGTCACCGACGAGGCGCCGGCGGCGTCCGCGAGCACGGCGGACTCGATCGGCATGGTCAGCAATCGCGAGCCGTTGCCCACGTCGAGCAGTGCTTCGAGGGGGTTCTCGGCCGCGATCCGGGCGGCGAGGGCGGCACCGTCGGCCGCCTCGGACAGCCGGCCGGAGAGCCAGACCAGGGAGCGGGTGCGCTCCCGCAGCGGGAGTGGCGAGATGTCGTTGATCTCCACCATCGCGCGCACGCCCTCGAGCCAGGGTGCGTCGTCGGCCACGGCGACCACCAGCCGATCGCCCAGTACGTGATGGAGGGCGACGGTGATCGGCTCGTAGCCGTCGGCCGCGAGGACCGCTGCATGGGGGACGGCCGCGATCGTGCGGACACGCTCGGCCGGTGTCGGCTCGGCGATGGTCGGGGCGCTCATGACGACTCCTCTCGCTCGGTGGGTGATGATCATGAAGGTAACCCTAACCTAATGCGGCGGGCAACCCCGGGCAAGAGTTAGGGTCAACGTGATGGCGATCGAACTGGAGTTGCTCGCGCCCCCGCGCGAGCCGATGTCCCTGGTCGACGGGCTGGCGGTGGCGGCACCGTCGGGCCGCTCGAGCTGCACCTACGCGCCCGCGGATCCCACCGCGCTCGTGGAGTTCCTCGTGCACGGCGTGCACGACGAGGGCCCCGGTTTCGAGATCGCGGTGGCCGACGCCGACGAGGCCGTGGCGGTGCTGTGCGCGACCGTCGCCGCCCTCACCGGCGACGACATCCCGGCCGCGCTCGCCGCCCCCGACGAGGCGCGCCTGGCCGCGCTGAACCCCATGGCGCAGGACGCGGTGCGCGAACGGCTGCGGCACCTCGTCGTGCCCGACCCGCAGGCGGTCACCGACCGGTTGCACGCGCTCGGGCTGACGTAGTCCGCTCCGGGGCGAGTCGGGTCAGGGGAGCCGGTCGACCGGGACCGTCCAGGCGTCCCCGCACGGTGATGTGGTGCGGACGGCCGCGCCGCGCTGGAACCAGGTGACGAGCAGGGGACTGTCGAGCCGGTGCGGCGCACCGTCGTCGAGCTGCGTCCACAGCCCGGCCGCCGCCGCGGCCGAATCCAGCTCCGCCCTGGTGATCCCGTGGTCGACCATCATGCCCAGCGTGCCGCCGACGAGACACGCCTGCTGCGCCGCCTCGCGGCGCAGGTACTCCGTCCCGAGGAGGCTCGACGCGCCGCCGACACTGCGGACGAGCGCCCGGATGTCGTGGCTCTGGCCCGCGTCGACGGCGACCCGGGTCGCCGCGGCCTGCGCGAGCCATTGGATACCCGATGCCAGCTGGCTGCCGGTGCCGGCCACCAGAGACGAGTAGTTGACCGCCGTCCCGAGGGAGCACGTCCAGAAGCCCCGGACCGGTGTGGACGCGGGGCAGCTGGTCGAGGGCGGCGGCACGTCGTCCGGGGTGTCGAACAGGACCACGGGCGGCAGGGTCGTGCCCCAGACCCTGCTGAAACAGCCGTTGGCGGCGTTCGCGAACGCCTGCAACTCCGCGAGGGAGGTCGACCATCCGGGGAGCGCGCAGGGCGTCGGCGTCGCGAGGGTCTTCTGCAGGATCGTGTTGCGGCGTACCTGGGGCACGCTGGGGGCGACCGGCGTGCGGGTGGCGGCGATGCGTTCGGAGGCGACGACCGTACGCGGCGAGGACGTGTCGCGGGCGTCCCGGAGTGCCGAGCGGACCGCGAACGTGCCGATCAGCGCGGCGCCCACCACGAGCAGGACGACGACGGTCGCCGCCGCCGTGATCAGTGCGGCCCGGGCTCGCCGCGAACCCCGGTACCCCCGGGGAACGGGCGGCGCGCCGTACGGGACGAAGTCCCGGTGCTCGGGTCGGGGATCGGGGCCGGTCATCGCGCAGTCCTCGGGGTCGTTGCGGGCACGGTGGGTGGGGCGGCTACGAGACCTGGTCGACGGGGACCGACCAGGCGGTTCGGCAGACGTCCTGCGTGGGCGAGAGGCGGCCGCGGTCGAACCAGCTCTGCGCGGTGCCCCGCGCCATGACCGCGTCCTTCGAGGTCGCGGAGATCACCGTCCACGAGGCGGCCTCGCTCGACGCCTCCTCCATGTCCCGTGCCTGGATACCGTGCCCCACCAGCTTGGTGAGGGTCGCCCCGGCGAGGCACAGGTTCTGCAGGTGGCGGCGCCGCAGGTATTCGGCACCCTGGTCGCTCGTCGGCCCGCCGGCCGTGCGCACCAGCGCGTCGACGTCGGCGGAGACGCCGCTGCGCCGTTCGGTGCGGCCCGCCACGTCGAGCGACAACCACATCAGTGCCGCTCCGGCCTGGCTGCCGATGCCGGCGCGCGCCCGCTCGTAGTTGATCATCGTCACGTCGTCGCAGGTGATGATGCTCTGGATCCGCTTGTCGGCCGTGCACGCCCCGGCGACAGTGCCGTCGGGCGCGGGATCGAAGACCTCGACGCGCGACGTGGGCAGGCGCCACATGCCGCCGAGGCACGCCGTTGCGGCCTGGGAGAACGCCTGCATCGCCGCCCGGTCCGTGGACCACGCCGGGAGCGGGCAGGTCGCCGGGGCGGTGAGGGTGGTCGTGAACAGGCTGTTGGCGCTGATCTGGTCGACGCTCGGCGCGGGCGGCGGCGTCGCCGCCCCGGTGATCCCCGGGAGCGGTCCGGCGTCGTCGCGGCCCGACTTCGAGACCGCGGCCCAGCCGACCGCGCCCGCGAGGAGGACGACCGCGGCGACCAGGGTGAGCCAGCCGGCGAGGCCGAGCCGGCGCGGGTGCCGCACGCCACCGGTGCCGGAGCGGCCGGACGAGTACGGGCTGCCCGTGGGCAGGCGATCCGAGCGCCAGGGGTTGGGACCGGTCGGCGCCGGGCCGGAACTGATCCGATCCAGCGGGTTCTCGTCCTGCACCATGCGCCCTCCTGTTTCTGCAAGAACGGAAACGACTGTACTGAATCACCGGACATCCGCCGCGCAACGGTCGCCCCGCTAGGCTCGGGGCGTGACGCGCATCGCCTACTTCGGCCCCGAGGGGACGTTCACCGAGATGGCGCTGCTCCAGTGCCAGGAGCTCGCCGCACGCGGCACGATGACGGTGCCGGGGCTCGAACTGGTCGGTGCCGAGCGGATCAGCGCCCCGAGTCAGGCGGCCGCCCTCGAGATGGTTGCCGACGGTGCCGCCGACCTCGCGTGCGTGCCCATCGAGTCGTCCGTCGAGGGGCCGGTGACGCCGACCGTCGACGCGCTCGGTTTCGGTGCGCCACTGCAGATCTTCGCCGAGACCGACCTCGCCGTCGCGTTCTCCGTCGCCGCCACGGTGCCACTGTCCGAGGCGCGGACGGTGGGCGCGTACCCGGTGGCGGCGGCGCAGGTCAGGGCGTGGCTCGCCGTGAACATGCCGCAGGCGCAGGTGGTTCCGGCCGCATCGAACGCGGCCGCGGCACTCGACGTGGCGGAGGGCCGGGTCGATGCGGGCGTCACGACGGCGCTCGCCGCGCGCAGGTACGGCGTGCCCGAGGCGGCCACGGGCGTCGCCGACGTCGCCGATGCCCGCACCCGGTTCGTGTTGTGCGGCAGGCCCGGGCCGGCACCCGAACGCACCGGTAGCGACTGCACGGCCGTGATGCTGGACGTGCCCAGCCGGCCCGGATCGCTGGCCCTGGCGATGGCCGAGTTCGCTCTCCGCGGTGTCGATCTCACCCGCATCGAGTCCCGCCCGAAGCGAACGGTGTTCGGCAGCTACGTCTTCCATTTCGACTGCGTGGGCCACATCGACGACCCCGCGGTGGGGGAGGCGCTGCGCGCGCTGCACCGTGTGTGCGACGAGGTCCGCTTCCTCGGCTCCTGGCCCCGACCCGGCGGGCCCGGCACGGCCCCCGTCGACCCGGGGGACTCCGAGTCGTGGTTCGACGGCCTGCGCAGGGGGGAGCGATGACGGGGCTGTTGCACCTGGTCCGGCACGGCCAGACCACGGCGAACGTCGCGCGGATCCTCGACACCCGCCCGCCCGGGGCGCCGCTCACCCCCGAGGGTGTGGAGCAGGCGCGCCGTTTCGGGGTGGAACGACCGGACGTCGCGCCCGCCGTGCTGCTCAGTTCGGTCGCGCGGCGCGCGCAGCAGACCGCGGCGCACATCGCCGCCGCGTGGGGCGTGGAGACCGCCGCGATCGAGGGAGTGCACGAGGTGCAGGCCGGCGACCTCGAGGGCTTCCACGACGAGGCGTCCATCGCGGTCTTCCAGGACGTCGTGCGGCGCTGGTACGAGGGCGAGGCGGGCGCCGCGATGCCCGGCGGCGAGAGCGCCGACGACCTGCTCGCGCGGTACCTCCCCGCCGTCGACGCGATCCGCGCCGAGCACCTCCCGCGGGGCGACGCCTACCTCGTCAGCCACGGGGCGGCCATCCGGCTCGTCGGCTTCCACCTGTCCGGGGTCGACGGTGCCTACGCGCACAAGCACCACCTGCCCAACACCGGCGAGATCGTGCTCCGGCCCGTCGGCGACGCCGGCTGGGAACTCGTGAGCTGGGCCGACGCCCCGTCGCACCTGGACCCGATGGGCTGACCGCCGGGCGCGCGCGTGCCTCGAGCGCATCGCTCAGCTGAAGGCGGCCTCGAGGGCGATGTGCGCGGCTGCGGCGAAGCTCTTCTCGCGGTCCTCGGACGGCATGGCCTCCTCGCGGAAGAGGTGGTCGCTCACCGTGAGCACCGTCAGGGCCTCACCGCCCTCCGCGGCGGCGACGGCGTAGAGCGCGGCGGTCTCCATGTCGACGCCGAGGACGCCGTGGTCGCGCAGGCCCTCGTGCAGGCCCGGTCGCGCCAGGTAGAAGTGATCCGAGGAGAACACGGGGCCCACCCGCACCGGCGTCCCGGCCCGGTCCGCGGCGTCCACCGCCGCGCGGAGCAGCGGGTACGACGCGGCGGGCGCGAACGTCACGCCCGGGATGCGCGGGGCGTTGATCGCGGAATCGGTGTGCGCGGCGGTCGCGACGATCACGTCGCCGAGCGCGAGATCGTCCTGGAAGCCGCCCGACGTGCCGACCCGGACGATCCGCCGCACCCCGTACTCGCGGTACAGCTCGGTCGCGTAGATGGTCATCGTCGGCATGCCCATGCCGGAGCCCATCACCGAGATCGGCCGGCCGCCGACGGTGCCCGTGTACGCCTCCATGCCGCGCACCTCGTTGACGAGGCGGGCGTCGTCGAACAGTGTCTCGGCGATGCGGCGGGCGCGGCGCGGGTCGCCCGGCATGAGGACGGCGGGCGCGTAGTCGCCGGGGGCGGCGGAGTTGTGCGGGGTCGGCATGCGAGATCCTTTCAGGCCCAGCCCAGGTCGTGCAAACGGTGGTCGTCGATACCGAAATGATGGCCGATCTCGTGCAGCACGGTCACCCGGATCTCGTGGCGGAGCTGCTCCTCGGTGTCGCAGATGTCCATCAGGGCCTCGCGGTAGATGGTGATGGTGTCGGGCAGCGTGCCCACGTAGTTCCAGTCGCGCTCGGTCAACGAGATGCCCTCGTACAGGCCGAGCAGCGTCGGCTCGTCCTCGTTGCGGTCGCGCACCAGCACGACCACGTTGTCCATCGCCTTCGCGAGCTCGGGCGGGACGTCGTCGAGCGCGTCCGACACCCACTCCTGGAACGCGCGGCGGGAGACGTGCACGGCTACCGGCCCGGGGCGGGGGTCGGGGCCGGTGCGGCACCGGGGAAGGTGGGCATGACGGGCTTCTTGCCGTCGATGAGCAGGTCGGGGGACTTCGCGGAGCCGGTGATCGGCGTGAAGGTCCGCCCGTCCTTCGACGAGGCGAGGAAGCAGATCACCGATCGCGAGCCGGCGGTCCACGACGGCTGCGACAGCTTGTTCCACGCCAGCTGCAGGCCCGACTTGCGCAGCCCGTCCTGCGAGCCGAACCACCCCGTCGTGCGCGAGGGGCAGATCCGGCTCAGGTAGTCCTCCTGCTGCCGCTCGGTGGGCCACGACGCATCGGGGAACGCCTGGCGCATGTCGATCACGGCGGTCACCTCGAAGGCGTGGGGGCGGGCGCACGCGACCGGCCCGGTGAGCTGACCCCGGTCGTCCAGGCCGATGCAGGTGCCCGGCGGCCAGGTCAGCGACTTGTCCTGGTTCACGACCTTGCCCTGGACCTCCTGCGCCTGCCCGGTCGCATCCGACACCTGGATGCCGCAGCGCATCGTCCGGTCGCCCGACTCCCACGCCTTCTCGCCGGGCGCGAGGAGGCCCATCTGGAACCGGCCCTTCGGGTCGAGCCGGGTGCCCAGGTACTCGGTGACGACGGGCGGGCACAGTTGGTCGCGCTGTGCCGCGATCACCGACTGCGTCGGGTACGGTGCGTTCTCCGGCAGCGTGCGTGCGGGTGCGCCGGCGACCTCGAACTTGTGCGGCTGCAGGCAGTCGACCGGCGCCATCGTGGTGGGATCCTTGTCCCAGGTCAGGCACGTGCCCGGCTTGGACCGGGCCAGGGTGGTCCCGGCGGCGGCCAGTCGCGGAGCCTTCTCCTCGTTCTTCGGCTCGAAGGCGCCCGTGAAGTACAGGCCCGCGCCGATCGCGAGCGCCCCCACGATCACCGCCGCCAGGACGGCGCGCACGGTGAGGGCGCCGGCACGGCCGGTCTCGTCGGCGGGCACGGGCTGGGTTTCGGTGTCGTCGGCCATCGCCTTCCATCATGCCCGGTCCGGGCGCGGGAGGGCGCGCGGTACAGCGGTTGAGGCGGGTCGACGGTGCCGTAATAGGCTGGTCGGGTGATCGACGTCAAGCTGGTACGCGAGAACCCGGACCGTGTGCGCGCCTCGCAGCGCGCCCGTGGAGAGGACCCGTCGCTGGTCGACGCCCTACTGTCCGCGGACGCGGACCGTCGGGCCGCGGTCCTGGCGGCGGACACCCTCCGGGCCGAGCACAAGGCATCGTCGAAGTCGATCGGCAAGGCCTCGAAGGAGGAGCGCCCCGCCCTGGTGGCCGCCGCGAGCGAGCTGGCTGCGCGCGTGAAGGAGGCCGAGGCGGCGCAGACCCGCGCCGACGAGGTCTTCGACGAAGTGGCGCGGAAGATCGGCAACGTCATCATCGACGGGGTGCCCGCCGGCGGCGAGGACGATTTCGTGGTGCTCGAGCACGTGGGCGAGATCCCCGAGATCGAGAACCCCAAGGACCACCTCGAGCTGGCGGAGGGGCTGGGCCTGCTCGACATGGAGCGCGGTGCCAAAGTCTCGGGCTCGCGGTTCTACTTCATGACGGGATACGGCGCGCTGTTCCAGATGGCGCTGCTGCAGCTCGCGGTGCAGAAGGCCGTCGCCAACGGTTTCACGCTGATGATCCCTCCCGTGCTGGTCAAGCCGGAGGTCATGGGCGGCACCGGATTCCTGGGCGCGCACGCCGACGAGATCTACCGCCTCGAGGCCGACGACCTCTACCTGGTGGGCACTTCCGAGGTGCCCCTGGCCGGGTACCACATGGACGAGATCCTCGACCTCTCCGACGGTCCCGTGCGGTACGCCGCGCAGTCGAGTTGCTTCCGCCGCGAGGCCGGCTCGTACGGCAAGGACACGCGCGGCATCATCCGCGTGCACCAGTTCGACAAGATCGAGATGTTCGTCTACTGCAAGCCGGAGGACGCGGAGGCCGAGCACCAGCGCCTGCTGGACTGGGAGAAGGAGATGCTCGCGGCCGTCGAGGTGCCCTACCGGGTGATCGACGTGGCGGCGGGCGACCTGGGCAGCTCCGCGGCACGCAAGTACGACAGCGAGGCGTGGGTGCCGTCGCAGGGCCGCTACCGCGAGCTCACGTCGACGTCGAACTGCACCACGTTCCAGGCGCGGCGCCTGGGCATCCGGTACCGCGACGAGGACGGGCGCCCGCAGATCGCAGCCACCCTCAACGGCACGCTCGCGACCACGCGCTGGCTCGTCGCGATCTGGGAGAACCACCAGCAGCCCGACGGCTCCGTCCGCGTCCCCGCGGCGCTGCAGCCGTTCATCGGGACGGACGTGCTGCGGCCCTGAGTCGACGATTTGTGTTCATTCGCACCCTTGACCCTTGGAACGAATGACCGCACATTTCCGAGCCCGCGTCAGAATCCGATTACGCGCCACCACTGCGGGCTGAGCCTGTGTGCGACGGCGACGCTGTCCACGGCCGGTCTGCTGCCATCGGGTCGGAATTCCAGGTGGCTGATGCCGGTCGTGCTATCGGTGGGAGGGATCGCGAAGGCGACGTTCCCGCCCTGCTTGGTCGTCCGGTGGATCCGCAGTGTGCCGATGCGACGGTCGCCGTGGTCGGTGAAGTCGACGCGCGGGTCGGCGAGGACTTGCTGGGCGGCCGCCGTGAGCCGGGGCTCGTCGTAGGCCCACTGCAGCCGTTGCGGGGTATCGGTCACCCAGAGTGCGATGGTGAGTGCTCCGATGACTGGGATCGGCAGCAGCCGCCACGAGCTGTGCTTCGTCCGCCGGAACCAGACGACCAGATAGGACACCCACAGGCCGGCCAGGACGAGACCGAACATCCACGGCAGGGTTTCCGTGAAGTCGTCGACGCCGAGCATCGTCGAGCGCAGCCAGAAGGCACAGTTCGCCAGGACCAGGCCCGTGAGAATCCACCCTGCGGAGACGAGGGCACGAGGCTCAGCGATCATGCGCCGAGGGTAGGTGAGGAGTCGTTGACGAGGCCCGGCTCGCGAAGGGCGCCTCGGCCCGCGTCGAATGCGACCGGTGGTGAACAAATGAGGTCTCGGATTCTGTCCGATATGGACACGCCGTCCGTGTCGGACAGAATCCGAGAGTCGTCTGCGCGATGGCCAGGCCTAGGCGCTGCAGCGGAAGCCTGACGGCCGGCGGCGCCGACGGGTCGGCCGATGTGAATGAATGTTCGCGAACTCTTGCAATCGTGTGTGACGTGATTCACGATAGATTCATGATCAATATCTATCGCTTGCGGCGGCGGACGCCGGAGACTCTGGACGATCTCGTGACGCTCGCCGGGCTGTCGAACAACGCGGCCAACGTGGTGATGCAGCTGGCGCTCCCCGGCGTCGGACACGGTGTGCAGGAGAGCCAGGTGGCGTCCGGCCGGGTCGTGGACCGGCCGCTCAAGCGGGCGCGGACCACCACGCAGTACCTCGCCGTCGCGCTCTACGGCTCCGAGCGGGACCGGGCGGCGTATCGTCGGGCGGTCGCGGCGGTGCACGCGCACGTCCACTCCACCGAGAAGAGCCCGGTCCGGTACAGCGGCAACGCCCGAGCGCTACAGCTGTGGGTGGCCGCGTGCCTGTTCTACTACTACGTCGACCAGTACCAGCTGCTCTACGGCGCGCTGGACGAGCCGACCCTCGACCGGCTCACCGCCGACGCCGTCACGCTCGCCACCGGCGTGAACCTCACCGCCGAGCAGTGGCCGTCCACCTGGGCCGAGTTCATCGCCTACTGGGATTCCTCCCTCGACGACGTCGCGATCGCGCCACCCGTCCGCGACTACCTCGAGGCTCTCGCGAACCTCGGCTTCATCAAGGAGCCGCTGGGGCCCGTCGGCGTGGTGCTCGCCGGACTGCTCGGGCGACCGTTCCGCTTCTTCACCCGCGGCACCGTGCACCCGCGCATCCGCGAGGCGATGGGCTGGACCTGGTCGGATTCGGAGCAGCGCCGCCTCGAACTCCTCATGCGCGTAGTGCGGGTGGCCGACCGCTTCTACCCCGCGAGCCTGCTCTACCGCGGCCACCTCGTGGACCTGCGCGTCCGCCTCGCCCTGGGGCTCGACCCGCTCGGCCGCACCCGCCTCGACGAGGGCGCCCGCGCCGCCTGATCAGACCTCGATCTGCTCCGCGAGCTTGGTCAGGCGGAAGCGGGCCATCGCGAGGTTGGCGCGCGAGCGGTCGAGCACCAGGTAGAGGAACAGGTCGTCGGTGCCCTGGTTGATGGGGCGCACGATCTGGTACTGCGTGCCGAGGGTGATGAGGATGTCCTCGATGTGATCGTCGAGGTCCAGATCGCCCAGCGTGCGGCCCATCGCCTGCACCAGCGCCGAGTTGCCCGCCGCCGCGACCTCGAGGTTGAACTCCGCCGGGTTGCCGGCCGTCGCCAGGGCCATGCCGCTCTGCGCGTCGACCAGGGCCACGCCCAGCGCGCCGTCGATGTTCATGGCTTCGTTCAGGGACTCGTTGAATTCGGTCATGTCACCGGGTTCCTTCCCCTCGTGCGGAGTCTGCGCGGTCTGGAGATTCTGCAGCGTCTCCGCGTCGACGTAGGTCTCATCGATCTGCGTGTACGGGAACGGGTCGATCGCCAGCGGCTCCGGCAGCGTCGGCGCCGGCTGCGCGGCCGTCTCCCCGCCCGGTTCGTCCGCCGGTTCCTGCACGGTCGAATCCTGCGCGGCCGGCTCGTCCTCCGGCACGGCCGGCTCGTCGTCGCCGAGCGGCTCCTCGGCGACCGTCGTGGCCTCCTGGGCCGGGGGTGCGGGATCCGCGGGGGGCTCGGCGGCCGGCGCGGCCTCGTCCGCGACGGGCGCATCCGCGACCGGGGCCGTCACGTCCGGGGTGTCCGCGCCGGGTTCCTCCACGTCCGGCCGGTCCACCACGGGTGCGTCCGCCACCGCCGCGTCCGCGACGGGCTCCTCCACGCCCGGCTCGTCGGCCGCGCGGTCGCGCGCACCGTCGGCCACGGCGGCCGGCTCGGCCGCCTCGACGTCCACGACCTCGACGTCGATGTACGACTCGTCGGGCTCGTCCAGCGTCTCCGTCGCCGGCTCGTGATGCTCGGCGAACGTGGCCTCGAGGGTCTCGCCGTCCGCATGCGCGGACTGCGCCGCGGCATCGGTCCACAGGTCCTCGGTGCGGCCCTCGGCGCGGGGCTCGAACCGGGGCGGCGCGAACTGGTCGAAGCCGCCGTCGAAGCCGGTCGCGGACGGGTTCGGCGCAGCCTGCGGCCCCGTCGTCCCGCTGTAGCCGAAGCCGCCGACGACTCCCGCCTCGAACGTGTCCGAGGCGGGCTGCACCCCCTGGAAGGTCTCCGAGGTGAGCGGGTCCGTCAGGGGGTCGGGCTTGGTGCGGGGCGGCTCGGCCGCCGAGTTCGACGGTGCGCCCGGAGCGGACGGCGGGGCACCCGCGGCGGACCGGGCCGCCTCCTTCGCGGCGACCTGCACCTCGGGCGGCGGGATCACCCGCGGCCGGCGCGGCGGCGGCCCCTGCGGAACCTGTCCCTGCGGCGGCCCATGGGGCGGCGGACCCGCCGGCCCGCCCGGCCCGCCGGGAGCCGGCGGCACCGTCGGGGGAGGGGGCGGTGCCGCGGGCGCCGGGCGCGAGCCCATGCCCGTGTCGTGCACGCCGTAGTAGTCCTCGACGCGCTGCCGGTTGTTGGGGGGTCGCCGCGGGCCGCTCATGTCAGCTTCTTCGCACGCAGCTCGTGCCCGCTGGAGGTCAGGCAGCGGCCCGATTCCAGGTCCCACTGCCAGCCGTGCAGGTTGCAGGTCAGCTTGCCGCCGTCGACCACGCCGAACTTCGACAGGTCGGCCTTGAGGTGCGGGCAGCGGCGCTGCACCTCCCAGCCGTCCAGCTCGGTCGATGCGGTGTCGTCGTGCGCCTCGGAGAACCAGCCGTCGGCGTAGGCGATGCGCTCGTCGGTGAGGCACTTGAAGAACGTGTAGAGGAACTCGTTGTAGCCGCCGATGCGCCAGGTGGTGAACCGGGTCGAGAGGAAGATCGTGTTCACCCAGTCCGGCTCGTCGTCGCGCAGCACCGTGCGGACCAGCTCCGCGGCGATGCGGAAGCCGTACCGGTACTTGCCGTCGCCCTCCTGCGGCTCGCGGACGATGCGCTGCGGGAAGTCGAGCACCACGGTCTCGACGGCACCGTCGGGCGAGGCCATCTCCAGCCCGACCGGGTAGCCGATCCCGTCGCTGATCAGGGGCGACGCCTGCATGATCGGCTCGAACTTGGCCTTGAGGGCGGGCAGCAGGGGCTGCCCGTCGTCCTGCGCCCAGGTGGCCTTCTCGGCCTCGAGGACCGGCGCCTGGCGCGCCGCGAAGGCGTCGAGATAGGCGGTCTTGTTCTCGAAGATGTCCATCACCTCGGCCTCGGACACCGGGTGCGTGAGGGAGCGCAGCTCCTTGCCCGCGAAGTCGCCGACGGTGCCGGGGATGAACAGCAGGCCCCCGTCGTTGCCGTTCTTCTTCATCTCCTCGAGGAAGGTGATCTGGTCCGGGAAGATGTTCGACGGGTCGCCGCCGATCGTCTCGCGGTCCACGCGGCCCTCGTCGTTGAGGTAGCGCAGCTCGGGGTCGAGGAACGCGGGCGGGCCGGCGGACGGCACGACCCAGGTGCCGGCCACCTGGTCGACGTAGCTCCGGGCACGGTCCATGCCGCGCTGGCGCTTCTGCTCGGCGAAGCGGCGCTTGGAGCCCTTCGGCATGTCGTAGACCATCGGGTACCAGATGGCGCCCGAGTACTGCAGCAGGTGCACGTCGACGCCGCCGAACTCGTCGAGCACGTCCATGTCGACGGGGCGGGCGTCGTTCATGTTGAACAGCACCGTCTCGCCGTCGGAGACGACGAGGCCCGAGTCGCCGATGGGGCCGTCCGCGGGGGCGCGCAGGGCGATGATCATCACGTCCAGGTCGCCCTTGGGGCCGCTGATCGTGTGCTTCACCGAGTCCTGCGTCTCGAAGAACTTGGTGAAGCCCAGCTTCTCCAGCTCGCGCCGCAGGTCCGGCACCGGGTAATCGGGCAGCAGCACGGTGGCGTCCTTGCTCACGTTCTCCGCGAGGTTCTTCGCGTCGAAGTGGTCGCGGTGCAGGTGGGAGACGTAGAGGTAGTCGACGTCACCCAGCGCCTTCCAATCCAGCTGCGTGTTGTCGGGGAACGGGAACCACGAGCCGAAGTACGCGGGGTTCACCCACGGATCGCACAGGATGGTGCCTGCGGCGGTGGAGATGTGGAAACCCGCGTGCCCGACGCTGGTGACCTGCACGGTGGAGCCTTTCGCCTGTGTTCGTTACCGCTACAGCGTAATGGGCGCCCGCCGTACCGGCTGACACACCGTGGAGACCGGTCCGCGGCTACGCTGGCCGTGTGGAACCCGTCTACGGAACGATCATCAAGGTGGCCCGCGGCATGTGGGCCTATCAGGGCATCAAGTTCACCGAGGTGGACTTCCATAAGTTCCCCCGCACCGGTGGCGCCGTGGTCGCGATCAACCACACCGGCTACCTGGACTTCCCGTTCGCGGGCAAGCCCGCCGACGAGGCCGGTCACCGCAAGGTCCGCTTCATGGCGAAGCAGGAGGTCTTCGACAATGCGAAGACCGGCCCCATCATGCGGGCCCTCAAGCACATCCCCGTCGACCGCGAGGCCGGCGGCACGGCGTACGCGGCCGCCGTCGAGGCGCTCAAGGAGGGCGAGCTCGTCGGCGTCTACCCCGAGGCCACGCACAGCCGCAGCTTCGAGCTCAAGGACTTCAAGTCCGGCGCCGCGCGCATGGCCATCGAGGCGAACGTGCCGATCGTCCCCGTCGTGATCTGGGGCGCTCAGCAGATCTGGACCAAGGGCCTGCCCAAGCAGCTCGGCCGGAACAAGTTCCGCATCCTCATCGGCGTGTGCGACCCGCTCGACCCCGTCGGGCCGCCCGACGAGCTGACCGCGCGGCTCAAGGACTCGATGCAGGCCATGCTGCTGCAGCTGCAGGACCTCTACGGCCCGCACCCGCAGGGCGAGCCGTGGGTGCCCGCGCGCCTCGGCGGCTCCGCGCCCACGTTGGAGGAGGCGAACGCCATGGACGCCGCCGACCTCGAGGAGCGTCGCCGGGCCCGGGAGGAACGTCAGGCCGACGGTGCCTGAGGGCATCGGTAGCGAGTTCGCCCCGGGCGTCGTGAGTGGTCCCGGCGGCGGGGGTTCCGGTGGCGCGCCGACCGAGGCGCCGAGCCTCGACGCGCTCGGCGCCGCACCGATCCTGGTCGCGAGCGACGTCGACGGCACGCTCGTCGACGACCACGAGCGCCTGACACTGCGCACGCATGTCGCGGTGAACGCGGTGCGCGACGCCGGCGGCCACTTCGTGCTGGCCACCGGCCGCCCGCCGCGGGCCGTCGACCCGATCGCCACGCAGCTCGACTTCGCGCCGCTCGCCGTGTGCGCGAACGGCGCCGTGCTCTACGACACCGGTTCGGGCCGGGTGGTCTCGGCGTCGCTGATGTCGCCGGAGCTGCTGGAGACCGTCGCCGAGATCGTCTACCGGCACCTGCCGGGCGCCGGCTTCGCGGCCGAGCGGGTGGCGCAGGGCGAGCACGATGCCGCGACGCCGCGGTTCGCCGCATCCACCGGGTACCAGCACGCGTGGCTCGAGCCCGACACGGTGACCGCGGCCGACGCCGAGGTGCTCGCGCATCCCGCCGTGAAGCTACTGGTCCGGCAGCCGGGCATGACCTCCGACGAGATGCACGCGCGCGTCGCCCCGCATCTGCAGGGGCTCGCCGACGTCACCTACGCCACCAACAACGGGCTCATCGAGTTCCACGTCCCGGGGGTCACGAAGGCCACCGGCATCCAGCTGGCGATCGACCACCTCGGCCTCACCGGTGACCTCCGCACCGCCGCCTTCGGCGACATGCCGAACGACGCCGCGATGCTGCGCTGGGCGAGCACCGGCGTGGCCATGGGCAACGCCCACCCGCTGGCCCGTGGCGCCGCCGACGTCGTCACCGCGACCAACCTCGACGACGGTGTCGCCCGGGTGCTGGAGCGCTGGTTCTAGCGCGTTCGACGGTGCGCCGCCGGGCGCGCTGTGATGGCCTCGGCTCCCCGGGGGACCAGCTCCCACTGGGGAGCGGGATTGCACACCGGCCCGCTCCCACCGGGGACCCGGTGTCCCCGGCGAAATCCGGTGTCCCACCAGCTGCAGTTGTGGGGGCGCCAGCTGTGGTCGGGGAGTCCGGCTCCCTATAGGGAGCGGGAGCTGGGGGAGGGCGTGCGCGACGAGACCGGAGCGTGACTGATGTGACAGATGTTGCTTACGTGACGAATGTTGCAGATGGTGTTAGTCTCGACCTCACGTTGAGCTTTGCCCTTCTCGGGGCGGGGCTCACCTGCGTCGAGCTAAGGAGAAGCCATGCCCGTGTGGATCGACGGCGGTCCTCGTCGCCGCCGCGGACGGCGTACCGTCGCGCTCGCGATGCTCCCGGCCCTGGCCGTGGGCGGCGCGGCCGCGCTGCTCAGCACCACGAACATCGTCGGCGACCCGGAACTCACCGCCGGCAGCGACGTCACCTTCACCGGCCAGGGCAACGGCCACGGCCGCGGCCTCGGCCAGTGGGGCGCCTTCGGCTACGCGAAGTCCGGGTGGAAGGCCGAGCAGATCGTCGCCCACTACTACGGCGGCTCCCAGCTGGCCCGCGCCGACGTGAAGCTGCCGGTCCGCGTCGAGCTCACCACCCAGAAGGCCGCGAACGTGCTGGCCCCGGCCGGCGCCAAGATCGGCGACCAGCAGGTCGCCCCCGGTCAGGCGGTGCGCATCGAGGGCGGCAACGCCGTCATCACCACCGGCTGCGGCGGCCCCGTCGTCAAGACCGTCTCGGCCGGCGACGACGCCACCGTCTCTCCGCTCAACGCCGAGGCGAACCGTCCCGTCGGCGAGCTGCTGACGTTCTGCGGCACCAAGGCCGCCTACCGCGGCGCGATCGCGGCGAAGGACGGCAAGGTCTTCAACATCGTCAACATCGAGGACTACGTCCGCGGTGTGGTGCCCGTCGAGAGCAAGGTCGAGTGGGCCGACCAGGGCGGCTACGAGGCCCTGCGGGCGCAGGCCATCGCGGCCCGCTCCTACGCGCTGGCCGAGGGCGCCAAGCGCGGCGACCGCTACAACGACACCCAGGACTCGCAGGTCTACGGCGGCGCGGGCAAGGAGGATCCGCGCACCGACAAGGCCGTCGCGAGCACCGCCGGCCTCGTCATGGCCAAGAACGGCTACGCCGTCTCGACCGAGTTCTCCAGCTCCACCGGTGGCTTCACCGCGGGCGGCGACTTCACGGCGGTCAAGGACGACGGCGACGTCGTCTCGCCGTTCAAGAACTGGACGCAGAAGGTGCCCGCGTCGAAGATCTCCCAGGAGTTCGGCGTCGGCGCGCTGAAGTCGATCCGCGTGGTCAAGACGCAGTCGGCGCAGGCCGGGCGCGTCGAGGCCGTCGAGATCGTGGGCGCGGACCGCACCGTCACCGTCAAGGGCGACGAGGTGCGCAAGAAGCTGGGCCTGCGCTCGGACTGGTTCACCATCGACGGCCAGGCCCCGGCGCCGGCCCCCGCGCCCGGCGCTTCGAGCGCCCCCGGCGGCGCGTCGACGGCACCGTCCAGCGCGACCCCGGTGCCCGGGCGCGTCGTCGACCAGCCGATCGTCGCGGCGCCCGTCGACCCGTTCAACCCGGTCCCCACCGCCCCCAACGCCGCGCAGACCGCCCCGACGGGCGCGACGACGCCCACCGCGACGGCCCCCGCCGCCGGCGCAGTCGCCGCCGCTCCGGCCGCGCCCGGGGCTCCCGCCGCGCCCGCGGCCCCGGCCGCCCCCGCCGTCCCGACGGTGCCGGGCGCCGCTCCGACCGTCGCCGCTGCGGGTTCCCCCGCGGTTCCGGCGGCACCCGCCGCGCCGGCCGCCCCCGCGGCGCCCACCGCGCCCGCCGCACCGGCGATCCCCGGCATCCCCGCGCCGCCCGCCGCCACGGCCGCGGCTCCCGCGGCGCAGGGCGTGACCGGTAAGGCCGCGATCGAGGCCGCCTACGCCGCCGCGGGCGGGGAGAAGGGCACGCTGGGCCGCGTCGTCGCCAACCCGATCGCCTTCCCCGACGGCTCGATCCTGCAGTCGTACCAGAACGGCACCATCTACTACACGAAGGCGAACGGTGCGCAGGTCGTCCCGTCGGGTGTCTCCGCGCCCGCGACGCTGCTGAACTGGGCGACGGCCTTCGCCGCGGGCGGCGCGCCGAGCCTGCCGCCGCTGCCGCTGCTCAACCTCATCCCGGGCTGGGGCGACGTGATCGGCATCAACCCGACGCCGGGCGACACCCCGACGGGCGTGCCCGCGGTGCCGGTCACGCCGGGCGACACGGCCGCCGCGACCCCGTCGACCACCCCCGGCGCGAGCACCCCCGCCGCCCCGTCGGCCCCGTCCACCCCGGGAGCGCCCGCGGCCCCGGCGACGAGCGCGCCCGCCGCCCCGTCCGCGCCGACCGCACCGGCGGGATCGACCCCGCTGGCGGTCCCGACGGTGCCGAACGCGCCCGCTTAGTCACAGGCCCAGGCCGGGTGGCGTCATCCACGCCGCCCGGCCGGTACCCTGAACGTCCGTGGCGACAGATTCCTCCCAGACCCAGCGGCCCTATGACCTCATCGTCGTCGGCTCCGGCTTCTTCGGACTGACCATCGCCGAACGGACGGCCACCGAGCTCGGCAAGCGGGTCCTGGTGATCGAGCGGCGCCCGCACCTCGGCGGCAACGCCTACTCGGAGGCGGAGCCGGAGACCGGCATCGAGATCCACAAGTACGGTGCGCACCTGTTCCACACCTCCAACGAGCGGGTGTGGGAGTACGTGAACCGGTTCACCGACTTCACCGGCTACCAGCACCGCGTGTTCGCGATGCACAACGGCCAGGCCTACCAGTTCCCGCTGGGCCTGGGCCTGGTCAGCCAGTTCTTCGGCCGTTACTTCACGCCCGACGAGGCGCGGGCCCTGATCCAGGAGCAGGCCGCGGAGTTCGACTCCAAGGAGGCGCGGAACTTCGAGGAGAAGGCGATCTCCCTGATCGGCCGCCCCCTCTACGAGGCGTTCATCAAGCACTACACCGCCAAGCAGTGGGAGACCGACCCGAAGAACCTGCCCGCCGGCAACATCACCCGCCTGCCGGTGCGCTACACCTTCGACAACCGCTACTTCAACGACACCTACGAGGGCCTGCCCGTCGACGGGTACACCGCCTGGCTCGAGAACATGGCCGCGTCCGACCTCATCGACGTGCGCCTCGACACCGACTGGTTCGACGTCCGCGACGAGCTGCGTGCACAGAGCCCCGACGCGCCCGTCGTCTACACCGGCCCGCTCGACCGCTACTTCGACTACTCCGCGGGCCGGCTCGGCTGGCGCACGCTCGACTTCGAGACCGAGGTGCTCCCGACGGGCGACTTCCAGGGCACCCCGGTGATGAACTACAACGACGCCGACGTGAAGTACACCCGGATCCACGAGTTCCGCCACTTCCACCCCGAGCGCACGAACTACCCGACCGACAAGACGGTCATCATGCGCGAGTACGGCCGCTTCGCCAACGACGACGACGAGCCCTACTACCCGATCAACACCCCGTCGGACCGCGAGATGCTCGCGGCCTACCGGGCGCTCGCCAAGACCGAGGCCGCCGAGCGGAAGGTGCTCTTCGGCGGCCGGCTCGGCACCTACCAGTACCTCGACATGCACATGGCGATCGCCAGCGCGCTGTCGATGTTCGACAACACCCTGCGTCCGCATCTCGAAACCGGTGCCGCGCTCACCGAGGAGACCGCCCAGTGACCGACCAGGCCAAGACCCTCCTGCAGCGCGTCATCCTGCCGCGCCCCGGCGAGCCGCTCGACGTGCGCTCGCTGTACATCGTGGAGGCCGAGACCAACTCGCGCCGCTCGCACGCCCCCACCCGCACATCGCTGAACATCGCCGGCGAGTCCGAGGTCAGCTTCGCGACCTACTTCAACGCCTTCCCGGCGTCGTACTGGCGCCGCTGGACCGTCCTCAAGGACGTGGTGCTGCGGATCGAGCTCAAGGGCACGGCCCGCGTCGACCTCTACCGCTCCAAGGTCGACGGTGCGCGCATCGCCCTGGGCGGCGGGCTGGTCCAGACCGACGCCACCGGCTACGGCGTCGCCGAGTTCGCCACCGACCTCGGCCCGTTCGAGGACGGCGGCTGGATCTGGTTCGACGTGACCGCCGACAGCGACACCGAGATCATCTCCGCCGGCTGGTACGCCACCGTCGGCGAGGAGGGGCTGCCGGCCAAGCGCGTCACCGTCGGCATCCCCACCTTCAACCGGCCCGACGACGCGGTCGCCGCGATCCGCGCGCTCACCAGCGATCCGCTCGTCGACGAGGTGATCGACGCCGTGCTCATGCCCGACCAGGGCAACAAGAAGGTCATCGACCACCCGGATTTCGCGATCGCGACTGAGCCTTTGGGCGAGCGCTACCACCGCTTCGAACAGGGCAACCTCGGCGGCTCCGGCGGCTACGGCCGCATCATGTACGAGGCGCTGCGGCTCACCGACAGCCCGTACGTGCTGTACATGGACGACGACATCGCGATCGAGCCCGACTCGATCCTGCGCGCGCTGGCCTTCGCCCGGTTCGCCAAGTCCCCGATGCTCGTCGGCGGGCAGATGCTCAACCTGCAGGACCGCAGCCACCTGCACTGCATGGGCGAGGTCATCGATCGGAACGCCTTCATGTGGACGGCCGCGCCGTTCGTCGAGTACGACCACGACTTCTCCGAGTACCCGCTCAAGGACAAGGAGAACAGCAAGAACCTGCACCGGCGCATCGACGTCGACGGCAACGGCTGGTGGATGTGCCTCATCCCGCGCGTCGCCGCCGAGGAGATCGGACTGCCGCTGCCGCTGTTCATCAAGTGGGACGACTGGGACTACGGCCTGCGCGCCGCCGAGCACGGCTACCCCACGGCGACGGTGCCCGGCATCGCCATCTGGCACATGGCCTGGTCCGACAAGGACGACGCCATCGACTGGCAGGCGTACTTCCACCTGCGCAACCGCCTCGTCGTCGCCGCGATCCACCACGAGGGCGATCACCGCGGCATCATCAAGAGCTCGATCAAGGCGCTGATGAAGCACCTGCTGTGCCTCGAGTACTCGACGGTCGCGATCCAGATCGAGGCCATGCGCGACTTCCTCCGCGGCCCCGAGGCGCTCTACGAGCTGCTGCCCACCGCGCTGCCGAAGATCGCGGCGATGCGCAAGGAGTACCCGGACGCCGTCGTGCTCCCCAGCGCCACCGAGCTGCCGCGCACCTCCGGCCAGGCCACCGCGTACGGCACGAAGATCCCGCTCAACCCGGTCACCAAGGTCTCGACGCTGGTCAAGGCGGTGCGCAACAACCTGCGCCCGGCCGATCCGCGCAACCACGAGGTGCCGCAGGCCAACTACCCGCCGCTCGAGGCCCGCTGGTTCAGCCTGGGCCGGGTCGACGGGGTCACCGTCACCACCGCCGACGGCCGCGGCGTGGTCTACCGCCAGCGCGACCGGGAGAAGATGTTCGCGCTCATGCGGGAGAGCCTGGCCGTGCACCGCGAGGTGGACCGCCGGTTCGCCGAGATGCAGCAGCGCTACCGGGCCGCGTACACAGACCTGACCAGTGTCGCAGCGTGGTCGGACATCTTCGAGCCCGCGGCGCGGCAGGCGGAGCTCGCGGGCCGGAACGAGACCGAGGAGAGCAAGTGAGCAACGCCCCGGAGCAGGCCCTGAGCCCCGAGGAGATGATCCTCGTGGGCGTGCAGGCACAGCTGGCCGGGCGCCCGGGCGTGCTGCCCGCGGCGCGCGGCCTCAGCCACTTCGGCGAGCACTCGCTCGGCTGGCTCGGCCTCGCCGCGCTCGGCGCGGTGCTGCAGCCGAAGCGCCGCAAGGAGTACGTCACCGCGGGCGTGGGCGCGTTCGTCGCGCACGCCGCGTCGGTCGTGATCAAGCGGATCGTCCGCCGCAAGCGCCCCGACCACCCGTACATCACCGTCGGCGTGGGCACCCCGAGCAAGCTCAGCTTCCCGTCGTCGCACGCCACCAGTTCGACGGCCGGCGCGATCCTGCTGGGCCGCGCGTCCGGCGTCCCCGGCGGCGCCGTGCTGGCGCCCGCCGCCGTGGTGCCGCCGATGCTCGCCTCCCGCATGGTGCTGGGCGTGCACTACCCGACGGACGTCGCCGCCGGCGCCGCCATCGGAGCGGCGACCGCAGTGGCCGCGATCGAGGGTGAGAGACTGTGGACGCGCCGCGCGGCGCGCCGGACCGACAAGCGTGATCAGAAGGGATCCAGAAGCTGATGAGCGAGGAGCCGATCGAGCACGGCGAGCCGAAGGCACCGTCGAACCTCGCCACCGGACTGATCAAGGCGATCCGGCCCCGGCAGTGGGTCAAGAACGTCCTCGTCGTGGTGGCCCCGCTGGCCGCCGGGCGCGACCAGCTGGAGTTCGTGAAGTTCGGCAACGTCGGCATCGCGTTCATCGCGTTCTGCCTGGCCGCGTCGTCGATCTACCTGATCAACGACGCCCTCGACGTCGAGGCCGACCGCGCGCACCCGACCAAGCGGTACCGACCGATCGCGGCCGGCGTGGTGCCGGTGAACCTGGCGTACGTGCTGGCGATCGTGCTGGGTGCCGGCGCGATCGGCATCTCGTTGCTGGCGAACCCGCAGCTCGCGATCGTGATCGCGGTGTACATCGTGATCCAGCTGGGCTACTGCTTCGGCCTCAAGCACCAGGCCGTGATCGACATCTGCATCGTCAGCTCCGGCTTCCTGCTCCGGGCGATGGCAGGTGGCTTCGCGGCCGAGCTGCCCAAGGGCCTGTCGCAGTGGTTCCTGCTGGTGATGGCCTTCGGCTCGCTGTTCATGGCGGGGGGCAAGCGCTACGCGGAGCTGCAGCTCGCCGAGCGCACCGGCGCCAAGATCCGCAAGTCGCTGGAGTACTACACCACCACCTACCTGCGCTTCGTCTGGACGCTCGCGGCCACCGCCGTGGTGCTCTGCTACGGCCTGTGGGCCTTCGACAAGACGGTGCACCCGGACAACATCTGGTACGCCCTGTCGATGGTGCCCTTCACCATCGCGATCCTGCGCTACGCGGTCGACGTCGACGGTGGCGAGGCGGGCGAGCCCGAGGAGATCGCCCTGGGTGATCGCGTGCTGCAGGTGCTCGCGATCGCGTGGATTGGAACCGTCGTTGCCGCGGTCTACTTCGCCTGACACCCCGGCCGGCGAGTCCGCCGGCACGGCCCCGTCGACCTTCTCCGCACCCCGAGTCAGCTTCTGGCTCGGGGTGGCGGCGTGCGCGGTCCTGTTCGGCTACGGCGCCTGGCAGCGCCGCTGGATCGCCGACGACGGCCTCATCGTGCTGCGCACCGTCCGGAACCTGCTCGCCGGGAACGGCCCCGTCTTCAACGCGGGCGAACGCGTCGAGGTGAACACCTCCGCCGCGTGGACGTACCTCATCTGGTTCTTCTCCTGGATCAGCGGCGTGCAGACCGAGTACGTGGTGCTCACCGTCGCGCTGGTGCTGTCCGTCGCCGCGATCCCCCTCGCTATGCTCGGCACGGCGCGGCTGTACCGCGGCGGCGCGGGCTGGGCGCGGCTGCGCGGCTCCGGCCTGCTGCTCCTGCCCGCGGGCGGCCTCGTCTACATGGCGCTGCCCCCGGCCCGTGACTTCGCGACGTCCGGCCTCGAGGTCTCGCTGACCATCTTCTGGGTGGCGCTGCTGTGGTGGCTCGCGATCTGCTGGTCGCAGGCCGACCGCGCGCCCGTGGAGCGGCGCGAGCGGATCCGCTACGGGGTCCTCACATGCAGCACCGCCTTCGTGGCCGGGCTGTCCTGGCTGGTGCGGCCCGAGATGGCGGTCGTCGGCGGCCTCGTGCTCATCGTCATGTTCCTCGCGCCCGTCGGGCTGAAGCTGCGGCTCGCGCTGACGGCCGCCGCCGGCCTGCTGCCCGTCGGGTACCAGATCTTCCGGATGGGCTACTACGGCCTGCCCGTGCCCAACACGGCCGTCGCCAAGGACGCCAGCGGCTCCAAGTGGGGCCAGGGGTTCACCTACCTGATGAACCTGGTCGAGCCGTACTCGCTGTGGTTGCCCGTGCTCGCGCTGGCCATCGCCATGCCGATCATCCTGCTGCCCGCCCGCGGCGCCCGCACCCCGCTGACCGGTCGCTTCCGGCTGCCGCGCGGCGGCGTCCGGGGCCTGCGCGATCACCTGCAGCGGCCCGCGGTGATCGTGGCCGTGATGTTCCTCGGCGGTGTCATCGAGACGCTGTACTGGCTGCGCCAGGGCGGCGACTTCATGTCGGGCCGCGTGCTGCTCGCCCCGCTGTTCCTGCTGCTCCTGCCGGTCATGGTCATCCCGCTGCGCATCCCGTCGCGCCGCCCCGAGGACTCGACGGTCCGCGGCATCGCCCGGCTCGCCACGGGCACCGCGGGTGCGGCGGTCGCGGGCGTGCTGTGGGTGCTGGTCATCGGCTGGGCGCTGCACGCCACGACGTTCCGCGGCCAGCCCGACGGGACGGCGATCGGCACCACCGGCATCGTCGACGAGCGGGCGTTCTACTCGCTGCAGACGGGCCACGCGCACCCGCTCACCGCGGACGACTACCTCGACTACCCGCGCATGACGTCGCTGCAGGAGATCCTGCGCGCCACCCCGCGCGGCGGCGTCTACCTACCGTCCTTCGACTACGACTGGTGGTTCATCGATCCGCTGCCGTACCCGCGGCCGGACGACGTGCCGCTGCGGCAGACGGTGTTCTTCACCAACCTCGGCATGACCGGCATGAACCTGCCGCTCGACGTGCGCGTCTGGGACCAGATCGGCCTCGCCTGGCCGATGGCCTCGCACACCGCGCGGCTCGAGGACGGCCGCATCGGCCACGACAAGGAGATGTTCCCGGACTGGGCGATCGCGGAGGCGAAGGCCTACCCGAAGCGCCCCGCGCTGCCGCCGTTCATCGACCCGGACTGGGTGAACCAGTCGCGCGCCGCGCTGACCTGCCCGCAGATCCAGCAGTTGCAGGACTCGTACTCCGCACCGCTCACGTTCGACCTGTTCAAGCGGAACATCAAGCTCTCGCTCGCGAACATGAAGCTGCGCATCGACCGGGTGCCCGAGTACACGCTGCGCATGTGCCGCCTGGACGTCCCGCCGCCGCTCACCGACGAGCAGAAGTCGATGCCGAAGCCCTGATGGACGTCGGCGGCGCGTTGCGGGAGATCGCGGACTGCTCCGTGCTCACCGACGCCGGTGCCGTCGCCGGGTACCTCGTCGACTGGACCGGGCGCTGGCGCGGCGGGCCCGCGATCGTCGCGCGACCGCGGACCGCCCCGGCGGTCGCCGCGGTCGTGCGGGCCTGCGCCGCCGCGGGCGTCCCGGTGGTGCCGCAGGGCGGCAACACGGGCCTCGTCGCCGGCGCGGTGCCGCCCGCCGGGGCCGTCGTGGTGTCCCTGACCGGCCTCGATGCGATCGGGGAGGTGTCCGACGGTGCCGTCGTCGCCGGCGCGGGCGTCACCCTCGCGGCGCTCGAGTCCTTCGCCGCCGCCCGCGGCCTCACCTGCGGTCTCGCGCTCGCGTCGGGGGAGTCCGCGACCGTCGGCGGCGCGGCCGCCACGAACGCCGGGGGAGCGGAGGTGCTCCGCTACGGCACGGCGCGGGCCCGGATCGCCGGGCTCCGGGCGGTCCTGCCCGACGGTGCCGTCCTCGATCGTCGTCGCCCACCGGTCAAGGACAACACCGGCTACGACCTCGTCGACCAGCTCGTCGGGTCCGAGGGCACCCTCGCCGTCATCACGGACGTCACCTGGCGCCTCGAACCCGCGCCGCGCGAGCGGACGGTCCTCGCCCTCGCCTTCGGATCGCTGCCGGACGCCGTCGCGGCGGTGCCGCGGCTGCGGGGCCTGCCGGGGCTCCTCGCGCTGGAGTGGTCCGACGGTGCCGCCGTCGCCCGGGTCGCCGCGCACATCGACTCGCCCGCCCCGCTCCCGACGGACGGCTGCTGGGTGTTCGCGGAGCTCGACGCGCCGCTGTCGGAGGCGTCGGAGGTCGCGGAGCTGCTGCCCGACCAGCGGATCGCGGTCGGCGTGGGCGCCGAGGACCGCGCGCGGCTGTGGCGCTACCGGGCCCGCACCACCGAGGCGGTGAACGCGGCGGGCGTGCCCGTGAAGCTCGACGTGGGCGTGCCGCTCCCGCGCTTCGCCGCAGCGCAGGCGGCCGTGGTCCGCGCCGTTCGGGAGGTCGCCGCGGACGCCGCCTTCCCGGTCGAGCCGGTGCTCTTCGGTCATCTCGCGGAGGGGAACGTGCACGTCAACCTGCTGCCGGGCGCGTCGGCCCCGGACCGCAGGTTCCCGGAGGAGCTGGCCGTGCGGCTGGAGGCGGCGGTGCTGGAGCAGGTCCTGGCGCACGGCGGCACCATCAGCGCCGAGCACGGGATCGGCCGGGCGAAGCGCGCCTGGCTCGAGCGGCAGCGGGGCGGCGCCCAGGTGGCCCTCATGCGCCGCATCAAGGCGGCCTGGGACCCGGCGGGCCTGCTCAACCCGGGTGTGCTGGTCGACTGACCGGGGAGGCGACGCCGGGCGCGGTTTTGCAACCGCCTCACGCTCTCGCGCCGCGCGGCGTACATTAGCGGCCTACGTCGTCGGATGCGCAGCGTGTCCGACCGGACAGGAGGACGACAGTGCCCGCGCCCCTGCACCCCCGGGAGCACGACCGCGTCGCCGCGGTGAAGTCGCTGCGGATCATGGACTCGAAACCGGTGCCGGACCTCGAGCGGATCGCCGAGCTCTCCGCGGCCCTGTGCGAGGTGCCCTTCGGCTCCGTGAACATCATCGACTTCGACCGGCACTACACGGCCGCGTCGTTCGGCGCGCCGCGGATCCACGCCTCGCGGGCGGATTCGTTGTGCGCGCTCGCCGTCGCGGACGACAAGGTCGTGTACGCGCCCGATGCGAAGGCCGACGCGCGCTTCGAGGGACTGCGGTTCCTCGACCTCGCCGATCCGCCCATCCACCTCTTCGCCGCGGCGCCGATCTGCACGAGTGACCGGCTTCCCGTCGGCACCGTGCGGGTGTACGGGTCCGAGCCGCGGGAACTGTCCGAGCGGCAGCTCCGCGGACTCGAGGATCTCGCCGACCTGGCGATGAGCGTCCTGGAACTGCGCTCGGCCGCCCGCACGCTGCACAGCACCGCCACGACCGACGCGATCACCCGGCTGCCCAACCGGCACGCGCTGGAACTCATGCTCGCGGACGACGAGTCGGCGGCGATCAGCGTGGTGGGCTACGCCGATCTGGACCGGTTCAAGCGGTTCAACGACGGGCTCGGCCACGGCGCCGGCGACGAGGTGCTGCGCGGCGTCGCGCGGCGCATCGACTCGGCGATGGGCCCGGACGACGTGGTCTACCGAGTGGGCGGCGACGAGTTCGTCATCGTCTCCCGCGCGCCGGACGCGGTCCCGGACGAGTTGGTCGGGCGGTTGCGCGAGGCGGTGGGGCGGGCGCCCATCACGGTCGACGGTGTCGACATCGACGTCAGCGCGACGGTGGGCGCGGTCTTCGTGGCGGAGTACCGGAGCGCGGGCGACGCGATCGCCGCCGCGGACGCGGCGATGTACCGCGCCAAGGAGGCCTCGCGGGTCTGACCGCCGCCGTCAGAGCCGGTGGCGGTCCAGGAAGCCCTCGATCGCCGCGGCGAAGACCTGGTTGTCGTCGCCGGCCACCATGTGCCCGGCGCCGCTGACATCGGCGACCTCGGCGTGCGGCACGCGCTGCAGCATCTTCGCGACCCCCTCGTCGCTGACCACGTCGGACTTGCCGCCGCGGACGATGAGCGTGGGTACGGTGACGTGCGTCGCCGCGGCCCCGAGCCGCTCCTTGTCCTGGATGCGGGCCTCGTTGCGGTCGTCGCCGCGGATGAACGCCGGGTCCCAGTGCCAGTACCAGCGACCGTCCGCGCGCAGCCGCACGTTCTTCTTCAGGCCCTCGAGGTTGCGGGCGCGCTTGCGGGTGGGGTTGTAGGCGGCCACGGCGTCGGCGACCTCGTCGAGCGTGGCGAAGCCGTCGGTGTGCGCGGCGAGGAAGTCGGTGACCCGCTCGATGCCCTTCTTCTCGGCGTCGACCACGACGTCCACGAGGACCAGCGCGGACGCGACACCCGGGTTCTCGCCGACGGCGCACAAGCTGGTGATGCCGCCGAGGGAGGCTCCGATCAGCACGGGCGGCGGACCGTCGAGGGTGCGCAGCACGCCCAGGAGGTCGCCGACGAAGTCGCCCAGGGCGTACCCGCCGTCGGCGGCCCACGCGGTGTCGCCGTGGCCGCGGGCGTCGAGGGTGAGCACCGTGTACCCGCGCTGCGCGAGGTCCGCGGCCGTGCGGTCCCAGGAGTGCCGGGTCTGGCCGCCGCCGTGCAGCAGCACGAGGGTGGTCGAGGCGGGCCCGGCTCCCCAGCGGTCGCCCGCGATCGCCAGTCCGTTCACGTCCAGCGTGAACGGTGTTCCCACGGCGTCCGCCATGCCATCACCTCATCCGATTCGTCCGTCTTCCGGTCATGAAGTCGTATCACGTCGGCTCGTCAAGGTTGCGGGCAGTGATGACTCGAACCGCCTCTCCCGGTTGCCGGAGGGCGTGCGCTCCTATGTAGTGAGCGCAGGAATGGGAATTCGCCGGATCGACGACGAAGTCGGGAGTGATCGTTCGTGGTACGAGCATTGTGGCCGTTCATCATCGGCAGCGTGGCGCTGGGGCTGGACGCCTACGTGATCGCGGGCCTGCTGCCCACGATCGCGGACGACCTGCACACGACGCAGTCGCTCGTCGGCCTCGGCGTCACGGCGTTCACCGGGGCGTACGCGGTCTCGGGTCCGCTGCTCGCGGGCCACGCGGGCCGCGAATCGGGCCGGAACCTCAGCATCGCGCTCGCGGTCTTCGCCGCGGGCAACCTCCTCACCGTCCTCGCGCCCACGATCGCCGTGTTCATCGTCGCCCGCGTCATCGCGGGCGCCGCCGCGGGCGTCTACTCGCCTCTGTCCTCGGCGGTCGCGGCGCACCTCGTCGCGCCCGAACGGCGGGGACGCGCGCTCAGCCTCGTGCTGGCCGGGATGGCGACGGGCAGCGTCTTCGGCGTCCCCCTGGGATTGCTGCTCGCGCAGCGCGTCGACTGGCGCGCGACGATCGGCGTCATCACGGTGCTCGGCGTGCTGGCCCTGCTGGGCGTGCGGTTCCGCGGCGGCGAGCCGCTGCCCCGCATCGAGGCGCCGGGGCTGGGCGCGCGCCTGCGCTCCCTGACCGCCACGCCCACCCTGCTCACGGTGCTGGTCACCCTGTTCACGGGGATCGGCTCGCTCGGCCTGTACACCTACATCAGCCCCCTGTTGTCCACGTCGGCGCTGTCGGCGCACCTGACGCTGTCCATCTGGATCTGGGGGATCGGCGGGGCGGTCGGCGTCTTCGCCATCGGGCGGATCGTCGACGCGCTCAAGAACACCCTCGCGATCACGGCGGCGATCACCGCCGCTCTCGCCGTCGTCCTCCTCGTCATCGGTCTCGAACCCGCCGCGGTCGTCCTCGCGGTGGGCCTGTTCCTGTGGGGCGCACTGGGCTGGTCCTCGCTGGCGCCGCAGCAGCACACCCTGCTCGCTGCGGCCCGCGAGAACGGGCCGACCGCGGTCGCCGCGAACGCCTCGGCGAACTACCTGGGCTCGGCCATCGGGTCCGCCGCGGGTGCGGTGCTCGTGGCCGGCGGCACGGTGGGCGGCGCGCTCGCCCTCGTCGCGGCCTGTCCGCTCCTCCTCGCGTTCCTCCTCCAACTCGTCCGGATCCGCACCGCCCGCGGTGCCGGCCGGCCCGCCACCGTCGCCTGACGGTCGCCCGCAGCACCTCTCGCCCTCTTCTTCCCGCTCCACCACTTCGACGAAAGTGAGTACGGCGTGTCCTCTTCCCTGCTCGAGACCCAGGATCGCTACGAGTCCGTCGCCCGCGGCAGGCTCGACCGGCTCCGCGCCGTCGGCGAGTACCGGACGTTCGCGAACATCAATCGCCGTGCGGGCGCCTTCCCCGCCGCCGCGGTCGGCGCCGACGGGTCGGGCGATCCCGACGTGGTGGTCTGGTGCAGCAACGACTACCTCGCGATGGCGCAGCACCCGGAGGTCATCGCGGCTGCCCAGGCCGCGCTCGCCGAGTACGGCGTGGGCGCCGGCGGGTCCCGGAACATCGGCGGCACCAACCGCGAGACCATCGCGCTGGAGTCCGTGCTGGGCGAGTGGTTCGGCAAGGAGCGCGCGCTGGTGTTCCCCACCGGCTACGGCTCGAACGACGCCACCATCGAGGCGCTCAGCCTGGTCTACCCGGAGCTGGAGATCTTCAGTGACGAGCTCAACCACGCCTCGATCATCGCCGGGGTGCGGCGCAATCGGAACGCGCGGCACGTCTTCCGCCACAACGATATCGGGCATCTGCGCGAGCAGCTCCGTGCCGCCGACCCGCGCGTGCCGAAGCTGGTGGTCTTCGAGTCCGTCTACTCCATGGACGGCGACGTCGCGCCGATCGCCGAGATCCTCGCCGTCGCGAAGGAGCACGGCGCCCTCACCTTCCTCGACGAGGTGCACGCGATCGGGATGTACGGGCCGCAGGGCCGCGGCATCGCCGCCTCGCTGGGCCTGCTCGACCAGATCGACGTCGTGCAGGGCACGCTCGCCAAATCGATCGGCGTCATCGGCGGCTTCATCGCGGGCCGGGACTGGCTGATCGACGCGATCCGGTCCTTCGCCCCGGGGTTCATCTTCACCACGGCGCTCCCGCCCGCGACGTGCGTCGCCGCGCGGCGCAGCGTCGAGATCGTGCGCGGCGCCGACGACCTGCGGGCCGATCTGCAGGCGAAGACCGAGCTGCTGCGGCAGCGGTTCCGGGCGCACGGGATCACGGTGATGCCCGGCTCGACCACGCACATCCTGCCGGTGCGGGTCGGAGACGCGCTCCTGTGCACCCGTGCCGCGCGGAAGCTGTTCGACGAGTACCGGATCTACGTCCAGCCGATCAACCCACCGACCGTGCCCGCCGGGACCAGTCGCTTCCGGATCAACGCCACGCCGGCGCACACCTACGATCACATCGAGCACCTCGCGACCGCGCTCGGAACAGTCCTCCGCGACGTGGGGATCGGATGAGCACCGCGGGTCTCCTCGCCGTCCGCGCCCTCGCGCCGGGCGACGCGGACGCCGTCGTCGGGCTGCGGGAGCAACTGTTCGCGTCCGACCCGGACGCGCACTGGGCGGCCGGCGCCGAGGACTGGCGGCCGCACTACCGCGCCCAGCTCGACGACGAGCTCCGGGGCGTGCACGCCGACACCCGCACGCTGGTGGCCACGGTCGACGACGCCGTGGTGGGGACGCTCACGGCGATCGTGGACCGGCACCTCGCGGGACCCGCGGCCCCGACGGGCCGATCCGGCTGGATCCAGGGCGTCTTCGTCGCGCCGGCGGCGCGGGGCCGCGGCCTCGCCGGGCGGCTGACCGCGGCGGCGGAGGAGTGGCTGCGGGGTAGGGGAGCGCGCACCGTCGCGCTGGCGTCGACCCCGGCGGCCGAGAGCCTCTACCGGGGCCGCGGGTACATCGAGGACGGCGAGACCCACTTCCGGAAGGAGTTGCGATGACCCGGGCCGACCTGTTCGGCACCGGGTACGAGGGCACCAGGCTCCGCGAGGCGCTGCACGCCGCCGCCCGGCTCGCGGGGGCGCCGGCGGTCGAGGTCCGCGAGCACGGGCGCGACGCGGTCGGCCGGCTCGCCGCCCTCGCCGCCGGCGACCGGGCCGACGAACTGCGGGACGCCGCCTTCCTGATCAACGCCGTCAACGACGACCAACACGATGTGATCCTCGATCTGCTCACCGCCGCACCGGGGTTCGTGGTCAGTGAGAAGCCGCTCGTCGCGCCGCACCAGGCCGTCGGGGCGGGCTGGGCGGCCGCGTGGGCGGAACGGGACGGCTTCGCGCTCAACACGGTCGAGCGGTACTCCGCGGCCGTCGACCACGTGCGCACACGCGTGGCCGTGGCGGACCTGCGGATCGCGCGGATCAACTTCGTCTGGGCGAAGAACCGGTTCGACGACCCGCGGCCCACCGTCGGCGTCGTGTCCGAGGTGATCCACCCGCTCGACCTCGCGATCCACCTGCTCGGCGGCAGCGCCCGTGACGTCCGGCTCCGGGCGGCCGCCGTCATCGAATCCGACTTCGCCGCAGCGGGTACCGCGCTCCCGGAGGCGGTGCAGGTGGCCTTCGAGCTGGGCGGCGCCGTGGTCACCGGATACTCCAGCTTCGGGCACCCGAGCCGCTCGCGGGTCTTCGAGATCACGGCGGTCGGCCGTGGCGGGGAGCGGGAGTACTTCGAGATCCGGTTCGACGACCCGGCGTGGGACTTCGACCGCGTCCGGCACTGGTCCACCGCGGGCAGCGTCCCGCCCGCTGTCGTGGACTTCACGCCGCCGGCCGACGGGAGTCCCACCGGCACGGCGAAACTGGTCCGATTCTGGCTAGACCTGCTCGACGGCAGGTTCGGCCGGCGGTACACCCGCTTCCCCGAGGCGGTCGCGCTGCAGCGCCTGCTGGTCGAGATCTCGGGGGCGCCGCGGTCCGCGGCGGACTACGGCGGCGGCCCGGCCCGGTCCGTCTTCGACCGGCTCGACCCCGAGAGGCTGGGGTAGGTGGGCTTCGCGGGCCGCTGTATCGGCGTCTACGACTTCGGCGGCACCGAGGTCCTCACCGCATTCGAGGACGTCAAGACCCTCGACGGCCCCGACCGGGTCGTCCTGCGCAACCGGTACTGCGGCGTCAATCCCGTCGACGTGAGCTTCCGCATCGGGCGCATGCGCGCGTACGCGGGCGACCTGACGCCGGGCCTGGTGCTCGGCATGGAGTGCGCGGGAGAGGTGGTCGCCTCGCGGACTCCTCGGCTGCCCGTCGGCACCGTCGTCAACGCGCTCACCCTTCCCGGTGCGGGTGCGCACGCGGGCAGCTACGCCGAGTACGTCGCCGTCGACGCGGGCCGGGCCGCGCCGCTGCCCTTCGGCCTCGCCGCCGACGCCGCCGCCGCGATCCCGCTCAACGGCGTCACCGCCTCGTCCATCGTCGACGGTCTCGCGTCCGCGCGCTCCGTAGCGATCACCGGCGCCGCGGGCGCGCTCGGGCGGTTCCTCGTCTCCGCCGCGAGCGCGGCCGGGCTCACCACGATCGCCCTCGCCGGCCCCGCCGATGCGCCCCTGCTGCGGCGGCTCGGCGCCGACCTGGTGCTCGACGCCGCGGCCCTCGGGGACGACGGTGCGCCGCCCGTCGACGCGATCGTCGACGCCGCCGGCCTCGGACCGGAGCTGACCGCGTGGTTCGCCCCGGTCGACACGATCGTCGCGGTGCGCGCCGACACCGTCCACACCCTCCCGCACCGCCACCGCATCGAGGCCAACGTCCGGCGGGCGACCCGTGTCGCCGAGCGTCTCGCGTGGTGGAACCGGCGGGTGCTGCGCCGCCCCGAGATCGTGGGCCCCATCGAACGGTTCGTACCGGACCGGGTGGCGGAGGCGCAGGAGCGCCTGGCCACCCGGCACCGCCGCGGCAGGGTGGTGCTGCGCTGGTGGGACTGCGCCCCCGTCGAGCGGACCGCGCGCACGCCGTCGCGTTCGTCACAGCTCGCCCTGGCGCGGCACCGGGACGGCGAATGACACGCGTGTAACACTGGTCCCATGTCATCGCTGGGCCGAATCGGAACGTTGCTCGTGGCCGGCGCCGTGGCGGCGGGGACCGTCGTGGCGGCACCGTCGGCCCTGCCCCCCGCACCCGCGCACGCCGACCCGGCCCCCGCGAAGTCCCGGATCACCGAGGCCGTGTGGCAGGGCGATCACCAGGTGGATCTCACGGTGTACTCCGCGGCGATGAACGACTCCATCAAGGTCCAGCTGCTGCTGGCCCGGGACTGGCACGCCGATCCCAAGGCGAAGTTCCCCACGCTGTACCTGCTCGACGGGATGCGGGCGCGCGAGGACCGCAACGGCTGGCTGCTGGAGACGAACGTCGCCGACTTCTACCGCGACAAGAACGTCACCGTCGTGCTGCCCGTCGGCGGCCAGTCCAGTTGGTACACCGACTGGAAGCGGCCGGACAACGGCAAGAACTACCGGTGGGAGACCTTCCTCGCCAAGGAGCTCCCGCCGCTGCTGCAGCAGGGCTGGCGCGCCACGGACGCGCGCGCCGCGGCCGGCGTCTCGATGGGCGGCACCGCCGCCTTCACCCTGGCCGCCCGCAACAAGGGCCTGTACCGATTCGCGGGTTCCTACTCGGGCATCCTGTCCACGAGCACGCCCGGCACCCCCGAGTCGATCGCGATCGCCATGCGCGACGCGGGCGGCTTCAACGCGGACGCCATGTACGGCCCGCCGACGGATCCCGCCTGGGCGCAGCACGATCCGCTCAAGCTGGCGGAACAGCTGCGCGGCATCAGCCTGTACTTCAGCTCCGGGAACGGATCCGGCGGCACCGGCGCGCCCACGGACCTGCAGGCGATGGCGCTCGAGGTGCTCGCCCGCTCGTCGAATCAGGCCTTCGCGATCGAGCTCAACCGGCTCGGCATCCCCGCGAACGCCCTGTATCGCCCGTCGGGCAACCACAGCTGGCCCTACTGGCAGTTCGAGAACGGTCAGGCGTGGCCGCAGGTGCAGTCGGCGCTGGGCGTCGGCAACCCGAAGCCCTGCGGCGTCGGCGGCGCGATCGGCGAGGCCGCGCCGAAGACGCCGAGCCTCGGGTCCTGCGTCACCGTCGAGTACGCGGTGCCGGGCGGCAGGGCGCAGGACTTCCGCGGCGGCCAGGTGTTCTGGTCGGCCGACACCGGCGCGCAGGTGGTGGGTGGCGCCATCGGCGGCGCCTACCTCGGCACCGGCGGGCCCGGCGGCCCGCTCGGTCATCCGACGGGGCCGGAGCAGGAACTGCCGGGGAAGAAGGGGCGGTACCAGCAGTTCCAGCGCGGCACCGTGTACTGGAGCCCGCAGACCGGCGCGCACGCGGTGCGCGGCGCCATCCGCGACAAGTACGCGGCCCTGAACTACGAGCGCTCGCCGCTCGGGCTGCCCCTGGGCGACGAGACGAAGCTGCCCGGCGGCGCCTTCCAGCGCTTCCAGGGCGGGCAGGTCTACTGGTCGCCGAAGACGCCGGCGACGGTCGTGGGCAATGGCCCGATCTTCGTCGAGTGGGGGCGCCAGGGATACGAGGGCGGACGCCTCGGCTACCCCGTCGCCGAGTCCACGCCGATCCCCGGCGGCTTCGAGCAACGCTTCGAGCGAGGTGTGATCGCGCTGGTCAACGGGGTTGCGACCGCACGCTGACGCCCGACCGGGGGTTGCTGTTCCCCGCTGCCGGTAGCCTGGGCAACGCCCACGTGCGGGACGTACTTCAAGGAGAGAAGACATGGCTGGACTTCGGGGAGCCCTCGCGGCCGCAGTGATGACGGGCGGCGTGCTGCTCGGTGCCGTCGCGTGCGGCGGCAGTTCGACGGTCGAGGCGCCCACCACCCCCGTGGAGGGCGAGCCCACGTCGTTGCCCGCGACCGCCCCCGGCTCGGCCACGGCACCGTCGGGCTACCCGGGCGCGAGCTCGGCCGCGAACACGGCCCTGACGCAGAAGGACAAGGACTTCATCGCCAAGGTGCGCGAGGACGGCGTGAAGGCTCCGGACGACGTGGTGATCAATGCCGCGCAGTTCGCGTGCGAGTACGACAAGTCGGGCCGCGACGCCAAGAACCTCGAGCCCTTCGTGGTCGGCATCCTCGGCCCGTACGACGGGGACGCGGCCGCCGGGAACGCGAAGAAGTTCATCGCCGAGGCGCGGGCCTCCTACTGCAAGAAGTGATCTCGTGACGCATCAGGAGCCGGGAAAGCCGAGCGGCGGGCGCAGGTTCTCGCCGGTGACGATCATCGTCGGCGTCGTCGTGATCGTCGCGCTCGTGCTGCTGGCGATCCTCGTGGGCACGTGGCTCCGGCCGGGCCCGGAGCTGCCGCCCGTGTCGCCCGACAGCTCGTCGTCGAGCCCCTCGGCGACGGCCGCGCGGCCCACCGCGCAGCCCGCGGATTGCCCCGACGTGCAGGTGATCTCGGTGCCCGGCACGCTGGAGTCGTCCTCGAAGGACGATCCGTACCGGCCGACGTTCAACCCGAACTCGCTGATGCTCAAGGTCACCGCGCCGCTCGCGGCGGCGCTCCCCGACTCCCGCGCCGACGTGTGGACCACGCCCTACGTCGCGCAGCTGTCGAACCCCGTCGCCATCCCGCCGGACGGGCAGGTGTCCTACGAGAAGTCGCGCACCGAGGGCTACGACAAGTCGGTCGCGCAGATGAAGAAGGTCTACGACAAGTGCAAGCTCACCGGCTTCGTGCTGATGGGCTTCTCCCAGGGCGCCGTGATCGCGGGCGACATCGCCGCCGAGATCGGCGCGGGTAAGGGCGTCATCCCCGCGGAGAACGTCCTCGGTGTGGGCCTCATCTCCGACGGTCGGCGCGAGCCGGGCGACGCCCGGACCGCGGGCCCGAACCCGCCCGGGGTGGGCGTCGAGGTGGCGTACGGCGGCTTCAGCTTCGGCAGCCTGTCGCTGCGCGGCAAGCGCGAGGGCGGCTTCGGCGCGGTCAAGGACCGTACCGTCTCGCTGTGCGGTAACCGGGACCCGATCTGCAACCAGCCCAAGGACATCTTCCAGGCGGGGAACATCGCGACCACGCTGCCCGAGCTGCAGAAGGTGCTCACCGGGAACTCGCACGCGCTGTACGCCACGACCTCCGACTGGTCGGCGAACGGGCAGACGGCCACGCAGTGGTTGCAGGCCTGGGCGCGGGGCGTGATCGACAAGGCGCCTAAGCCTCCCCACAGCTAGCCCTGGTATTCACGTAGGAATGGCAGGCACGAAGAGTCAGGGAGCGCGGAAGGCCGGGCGTGTGTTCGGCATCGCCGTCATCATCGCTGCGGTCATCGCGATCATCGTCGTGATCACACTCATCATCACGATGATCCGCAAGCCCGAGGTCACCCCGCCCGGGCCGCCGACGGGTACGCAGGCCGCGGACTGCCCGGACGTGCAGCTGATCTCGTTCCCGGGCACCTGGGAGTCGTCGGCCACGGACTCGACCGATGCGCCGACGTTCAACCCGCGCTCGTTGATGCTGCAGGTGACGAACCCGCTGGACAAGCGGTACGCCGACGCCCGCGCCGACATCTGGACCCTGAACTACGCGGCCCAGTTCCACAACCCGATCGCGGTGCCGCCGGACGGCCAGATGACCTACCAGGCGTCGCGGCAGCAGGGCACCGACCGCGCGATCGCGAAGATCACCGCGGTCAAGGACAAGTGCCCGCGCACCGGCTTCGTCTTCGTCGGCTTCTCCCAGGGCGCGACCATCGCGGGCAACATCGCCGCGCAGATCGGCGCGGGTAAGGGCCCCATCGCGGCCGAGCGGCTGCTGGGCGTGGGCCTGATCTCCGACAGCCGGCGGGTCCAGGGGCAGGGGCGGGCGATCGGCCCCGATCCCGCGGGCGAGGGCGTCGAGGTGACCTTCGCCGGGTTCAGCTTCTCGGGCGTCGACCTGCAGGGCAAGCGCGACGGCGGGTTCGGCGCCGTGAACGACAAGGTCGTCACGATCTGCGGCTCCAACGACCCGATCTGCAACCAGCCGAAGGGCGGCCTCCTGGGTCTGGCGACCGGCCTGCCGCAGGTGATCTCCACCATCACGCAGAACTCGCACGCCGCCTACGGCACGACCGCCAACTGGTCGCTCGACGGCAAGACCGCCACGCAGTGGCTCGCCGGCTGGGCCACCGGGATCATCGACAAGGCGCCGAAGACGAAGTAGCCGGCCCGCGTCGGCGGGTCCGCTGCTGGTGCGTGGCGCAGTGGAGCTGCCGCCGAGTGGGGACGACGACGGTACAGAGCCCGCACTCCGCTTGGGCAACTACCATTCGTGATATGCGAAAGCGAATCGTGGCGACGATTCTCGCGACGGCCGTGGCGCTGTCGACGAGCGCGTGCGATCCGTTGGCGCCGCCGGGGCCCGGGGAACAGGTGAACGTGATGGACGGGGACGCGGACCGCTCCGCCGTGCTGTGGCGGTCGGCCTCGTACGCGGGCCTGGCGTTCCCCGCGGGCGCCAGGACGGTCGCCGCGGCGGTGGAATCGCGGGGGTTCACCGTGAGCCACTCCTACGTCCACGCCGTGATCGGCCTCGCCGAGCTCGACACGTTCCTCCGCGACTCGGACCTGACGATGCCGGGCGCTCCCGCGGACTCGCTCACCCTGCGGCCCTGGTACGGGGAGGGCGAGAACGGGCAGCTCGTGCTCGCGGGACCGGCGTACCGCCTCAGCAAGGGCACCCGCGACGGCCTGAACTACGGCGAGTCGCTCAAGGTCTACCTGCGGACGTCCGCCGAATCGGTCGACGTCTACTACTTCCTCTCGCGGTGACCCCGCCCGGCCCTTCCCGGACCGGGCACCGTCGGGCAACCGTTAGGCTGTGCGCAACGTCAAGACCCGCACCGTCGACCAGGAGTACCCACACGTGACCACTGAGCCCCGCAAGTTCCGGTTCGCGGCCGGCGGTGCCGGCAACGCCGACGAGGGCGGCGCGCGCAAGTTCGTCAAGCTCGCGCAGGAGGCGGAGGAGCTGGGGTTCGACACCTTCGCCATCCCGGACCGGCTGGACGCGCAGGTGGGTCCGCTCGCCGCGCTGGGGGCGCTCGCGGTCAGCACGTCCTCGATCCGGCTGGCGACGTCCATGCTGTCGATGCCCTTCCGGCACCCGGCGGTGCTGGCGAAGGAACTCACCACCATCGACGTGCTCTCCAAGGGCCGCCTCGAGATCGGCCTCGGCCTCGGCGCGTTCAAGGACGACTTCGACCAGGCGGGCATCGAGTTCGAGTCCCCCGACCGTCGCTTCCAGCGCCTCGACGAGGGGCTGACGGTGCTCGACGCGCTGCTCCGCGGCCAGGAGGCCGAGTTCGAGGGCGAGGTCTTCCGGGTCAAGGAGCTCAAGGGCTACCCCCGCCCGCGCCAGGGCCCGCGCCCGCCGATCGCGATCGGCGCCGGCGCCCGCCGCACGCTGGAGCTGGCCGCCCGCCGCGCCGACGTGGTCTCCATCAACCCGCGCAGTTCGGCCGAGGGCAAGCTCAAGATCTCGGACATGTCCATGGACGCCGTGAAGAAGAAGGTCGAGATCGTGAAGGCCGCCGCGGGCGACCGCTTCGCCGACCTCGAGCTCTCCTGGTCGATCGCGACCATCGTGGTCACCGACGACCGGGAGCAGGTCGCCGACTTCGCGCTCAAGGCCATCGAGCGCGGGCTCTCGGCGAGCATCGAGATCGACAAGGAGGTGACGGTCGACGACGTGCTGGGCTCGCCCTACCTGGCGATCGGCACCTTCGACGAGATCGCGGACCAGGTCCGCGCCACCCGCGCCGCGACGGGCATGTCCTACGTCGGCGTCGTGCCCACCCAGATGGAGGCCTTCGCGCCCGTCCTGGAGCAGCTCAAGGGCGAGTGAGTCCCGTCCGTGCCCGACCTCATGGTTTTCGTCCCGCCCGGCGGTGCGCGCTACGATAGTCGGGTTTGCGGATTTTCACAGCGTGTGAACGGCCCGAACGGGTGAACATGTTGCGGATATCAAGCACTATGAGGTGGCGCACAGGCCCGCAACGGGACGTGCCCGCCACGCGATGTACCACTGTATGACTGTCAGCCACCCGGCGACGGTTACGAGGAGCGATGCATGAACAACGAGTTTGACCAGTTTCTGGATGAAGACGGCAACATCTTCTTCCGCCCCGGAACCACACTGGTCGACTTCGTCGAGCGCAACGCACGGGAGCGCGCCGACACCCTCGCGTACCGGTTCATCGACTACAGCCGCGAGCGCGACGGCGTCGTCCACGAGCTGACCTGGTCGCAGTTCGGCGCCCGCCTGCGCGCCATCGGTGCCCGGCTGCAGCACATCACCAAGCGCGAGGACCGCGTCGCCATCCTGGCCCCGCAGGGCCTCGACTACGTGACGGCCTTCTTCGGCGCCCTGTACGCGGGCAACATCGCGGTGCCGCTGTTCAGCCCGGACGAGCCGGGCCACACGGACCGCCTGCGCATCGTCCTCGAGGACTGCAAGCCCACCGCCATCCTCACGAGCTCCGGTTCCGCCGAGGCCTGCCGCAACTTCTTCCGCCACCTCCCGGCCAAGGAGCGCCCGCGCATCATCGCCGTCGACGCCATCCCGGACTCGGTCGGCTCGACCCTCAAGCCCTTCCCGATCTATCGCGACACCATCGCATACCTGCAGTACACCTCGGGCTCCACCCGGAACCCGGCCGGCGTGCAGATCACCTACGAGGCCGTCGGCACGAACGTCATCCAGATGATCCACGCGCTGGACCTCAACGAGAACTCCCGCGGCGTCACCTGGCTGCCGATGTTCCACGACATGGGCCTGCTCACCGTGATCCTGCCCGCGCTCGGGGGCAAGTTCATCACCATCATGAGCCCGTCGGCGTTCGTCCGCCGCCCCGGCCGCTGGATCAACGAGCTTGCCGCCGTCGAGGACGGCGCGGAGACCTTCGCCGCCGCCCCGAACTTCGCCTACGAGCACGCCGCCGCCCGCGGCCTGCCCAAGGAGGGCGAGACCCTCGACCTGTCGAACGTCAAGGGCCTGATCAACGGCTCCGAGCCGGTCACGGTCTCGTCGATGAAGAAGTTCAACGACGCGTTCGCGCCGTACGGGCTCTCGCCGAAGGCGATCAAGCCCTGCTTCGGCATGGCCGAGGCGACGCTGTTCGTCAGCTCGACCCCCGTCGAGAACGAGGCCCGCGTGGTCTACGTGGACCGCGACCAGCTGGCCGCCGGCACGTTCGTCGTCTCCGAGGAGGGCGCCGACGGCGCGGTCCCGCAGGTCTCCTGCGGCGACGTGGCGCTGAGTCAGTGGGCCTGCATCGTGGACCCGGCTACCGGCAAGGAGGTGCCCGACGACTCCGTGGGCGAGATCTGGCTCCACGGCATGAACATCGGTTCGGGCTACTGGCAGCGCGACGAGGAATCGCGCGAGACCTTCCAGAACTACCTGACCCCCCTCGCCGAGGGCAGCCACTCGGAGGGCGTCAAGAACCTCGAGAAGGCCAAGTGGATGCGCACGGGTGACTTCGGCGTGTACCACGACGGCGAGCTGTACATCACCGGCCGCGTCAAGGACCTGGTGATCGTCGACGGCCGAAACCACTACCCGCAGGACATCGAGTTCACGGCGCAGGAGTCCAGCAAGTACGTCCGCACGGGCTACGTGGCGGCGTTCTCGGTGCCGGCCAACGAGCTGCCGCAGGCGGTCTTCGACAACGCCCACTCGGGCCTGACCTACGACCCCACCGATCAGTCGGAGCAGCTGGTCATCGTGGCCGAGCTCGCCGCGGGCGGAGCCAAGCAGGATCAGCAGGAGATCGCCGACGCGATCCGCTCCGCGGTCGGCTCGGCGCACGGCGTGCTCGCCCGCGACGTGCTGCTGGTGCCCGGCGGCTCGCTGCCCCGCACCAGCTCGGGCAAGATCGCCCGGCGTGCGGGCCGCGCCGCCTACATCGACGGCACGCTTCGCGGCGGCTACACCCAGCAGGCGTTCCCCGACGCCGAGGCGAACAACGTCCAGTAGCGGCGCACCCCCGCTGCTCGGGGCCGCCCCGGGCCCCGCGGACACCACAACTTCATCACACGCGACTGGGTAACCCACGGTCTCGACGCGAAGGGTAGACAGAACATGGCTGAGAACGAGTACACCCCCCATGAAGGCCCGACCGGCAAGGCCCGCGAGGATCTGACCCTCGAGGAACTGCGTGCGTGGATGCGGCAGTGGATCGCGGACGCGACCAAGCAGCCGCTGGAGAACATCACCGACGACAAGTCGCTCGACGAGTTCGGCCTGGGCTCGCGCGACGCGGTCTCGATGGCCTCCGACATCGAGGACTTCACGGGCGTGCAGCTGACCGCCACCGTCGCCTTCCAGCACCCGACGATCGCCCTGCTCAGCCAGCGCATCATCGACGGTGACCCGGTGGTCTCGGACGACGACCTCGCGGCCGAGGCGGCGCAGTACGACCGCGGGGAGGAGTTCGAGGCGAACCGCGGCACGCACGACATCGCCGTCGTCGGCCTCGCCACCCGCTTCCCCAAGGCCGGTGAGACGCCCGAGTCGACGTGGGAGTTCCTCATCGGGAACGGCGACGCGACCACCGACCTTCCCGAGGACCGCTGGCTCGAGTTCAAGCAGGACCCGCGCCTGAAGGCCGTGCTCGACGAGGCGAACACCTTCGGCGGCTACCTCGACGACGTGGCCTCGTTCGACGCCGAGTTCTTTCAGATGACGCCGCGTGAGGTGGAGATGGTCGACCCGCAGCAGCGGCTCGCGCTCGAGCTCACCTGGGAGGCGCTGGAGCAGGCCAACATTCCCGCGAGTTCGGTCAAGGGCACCCGCACCGGCGTGTGGATGGGCAGCTCCGCCAACGACTACCAGATGTTGGCCGTCGCCGACCCGACGAAGGCCAACCCCTACGCGCTGACCGGCACGTCGACCTCCATCGTCGCGAACCGCGTCTCCTACTTCTACGACTTCCACGGCCCGTCGGTCGCGATCGACACCGCGTGCTCGTCGTCGCTCGTCGCGATCCACCAGGCCGTGCGGAGCCTCCGCGACGGCGAGACCGACATGGCGGTCGCCGGCGGCGTGAACATGCTCATCGTGCCCGCCGCGACGCTGGGCTTCGACAGCCTCGGCGCGCAGGCGCCGGACGGCAAGATCAAGGCCTTCAGCTCCGACGCGAACGGCATGATCCGCGCCGAGGGCGGCGGCGTGGTGCTGCTCAAGCGGCTCGCCGACGCCGAGCGCGACGGCGACGACATCCTCGGCGTGATCGCGGGTTCCGCGGTCACCTCCGACGGCAAGTCCAACGGCATCTTCGCGCCGAACCCGGAGGCGCAGGTCACCAACCTGCGGGACGCGTACATCGACGCCGGTATCGACCCGCGCACCGTCGACTACCTCGAGGCGCACGGCACCGGCACCATCCTCGGCGACCCGCTCGAGGCCGACGCCATCGGCCGTGTCCTCGGCCGCGGCCGCGAGGCCGAGAAGCCGCTGCTGCTCGGTTCGGCGAAGACCAACTTCGGCCACCTCGAGGCGGCCGCGGGCATCGCGGGCGTCGCCAAGGTGCTGCTCGGCATGCGTCACGGGCAGATCCCCGCCTCGCTGCACTTCTCGGGCCCCAACCCGTACATCCAGTTCGAGACCAACCGGCTCCTGGTCGCGGCGCGGAACACGGAGTGGCCCAAGTACTCCGGCCACCGGCTCGCGGGCGTCACCGGCAACGGATTCGGCGGCACCAACGCCCACGTCGTGATCAAGGAGTACGTCGCGCCGGAGATCGTGGACGGCGCCACGGAATCCGACGAGGCGCCGTCGGACGCGGTGCCGGAGTTCCATCCCGCCACCGCCGAGGGCGCCGCGATCCCGCTCGTGCTCACCGCCTACGTCCCGTCGCGCCGGCGGGCCGCCGCCGCGGAGCTGCTCGCGTGGCTCGAGTCGGACGAGGCGAAGGAGTACACGCTCCCCGAGATCGGCCGCACGCTCGCGAGCCGCAACCACGGCCGCGTCCGCTCCGTGGTCATGGCGAAGGACCTCGACGAGGCGATCAAGGGCTTCCGCGCGATCGCGGAGGGCAAGAACGCCCCGAACGTCATCTCCGCCAACCAGCCCGACGCGACCGGTCCGGCGTTCATCTTCTCCGGCTTCGGTAGCCATCACCGCAAGATGGCCAAGCAGCTCTACCTCGAGGACCCGGTCTTCAAGCACTACTTCGACGAGGTCAACGAGCTCATCATCGACGAGTCGGGCAACGACTACGCCGACATGATCACCGACGACGAGCAGACCTTCCACATCGAGACCGGTCAGGTGGGCATCTTCGCCATCCAGGTCGCGCTGGTCGGCCTGTTCCGTCACTACGGCATCGAACCCGGTGTGGTGCTGCCGCATTCGATGGGTGAGGCCACCGCGGCGTGGGTCACCGGCGGTCTCTCGCTGGAGGACGCGGTGCGCGTGATCTGCCAGCGCTCGCGCCTCATGGGCGAGGGCGAGGCGATGCTGCCCGAGGAGATGGAGCGCTTCATGGCGCTCGTCGAGTACAGCGCCGACGACATCGACACGGTGCTCGGTGATTACGAGGGGCTGGAGATCTGCGTCTACGCGGCGCCCACCCACACCGTGCTCGGCGGCCCCGGCAAGGTGATCGACAAGATCGTCGCCGAGACCGAGGCCAAGGGCCTCATGGCGCGCAAGCTCGTGACCCGCGGCGCCTCCCACACCTCGCAGATGGACCCGCTGCTGGGCGAGCTCCAGGCCGAGCTCATGGGCATCGAGCCGCACCCGCTGCAGTACCCGATGTACTCCACCGTGAACAAGGAGGAGTTCTACAAGGCGGGCCACGCGCCGGTGCACGACGTGGACTACTGGATCAAGGGCCTGCGGCACAGCGTCTGGTTCACCCAGGCCGTGGAGAAGGCCGTCGAGGCCGGCTACCGCACCTTCATCGAGTTCTCGCCGAACCCGATCACCCTGATCTCGGTCGCCGCGGTCACCTTCGGCTCCGGTATCCAGGACGCCGCGCTGGTGCAGACGCTCAAGCGCAAGGAGGACGAGCCCGGCACCATCATGACCGCGCTCGCCACCGTGTTCGCGCACGGCCACCACGTGGACGTCGCCGCCCTGTTCGGCCCCGGCCGCTACGCCCCGGTGCCGCGCACGAAGTTCCAGCGCAAGCACATCTGGATCCAGACCAAGCTGCCCGACGGTGGCTCGGGCATGGTGCCCGGCGCCCACGTCGCGCTGCCCGACGGCCGCCACGTGTGGCAGCTGGACGCGGGCGCGCTCACCCTGGGCGACCAGAGGCGCGTGTCCCTCGTGGACCTGGCGAAGAACGCCGCCGTCCAGGTGCTCGACGGTGCCGCCGTCACCGCGGCCGTCGAGCACGGCGAGCCCCGGGACGGGCTGACCCTGACCACGACGCTGACCCCGCATCCCGGCGGCGCGTCGATCCAGGTGCACGAGAACCTCGGCGCAGGGAGCGGAGCGAGCGGGCCGAACGGTGCTGCTTCAGGGCGCTTCCGCCTGCTCCTCGACGCCGTCGTCGTGGGCGGCGAGGCCTCCGGCACCGCCGCGGCCCCGCTCATCACCAAGGCCGCGCCCGCGGTGGAGGAGATGGACGAGCTCTCCGAGGCAGATCCTGATGGGCTCGACGCGGAGCCCGCGATCACCGTCTCCGAGGAGACCGAGGCCCCCGCGCCCGAGGGCAGCGGCGAGCGCTGGTCCCCGGACTCGGGCGAGACGGTGGAACACCGCCTGGGCCTGATCATCGCGGAGATCATGGGCTTCGAGATCGAGGACCTCCCCAAGGAGATCCCGCTGATCGACCTGGGTATGGACTCGCTCATCGCCATGCGGATCAAGAACCGCGCCGAGTACGAGTTCGACATCCCGCCGATCCAGATCCAGGCGGTGCGCGACGCGTCCTTCAACGACGTGGTGCAGTTCGTCGAGTACGCGGTGGAGCACCGCGACCAGGTGGACGCCCTGGCGGAGCATCAGTCGGGCACCGGCGAACTCGCCGACGCCGGCCAGCTCGCCGAGATGATGAAGGCCGCCAAGGCGGAGGCCGCCGCCAAGGCCGAGACCGCCGCCGCGGCCCCGGCCGACGCCCCCGCGCCCGCCCCGGCCACCGAGGCGGCACCGTCGGACGCGACGACCGGGAGCGACGCCCCCGACCTGCTCGACGGCGCGGCCGTCGCGGCGGCCGTGGGCGACGGCGTGCCCCCGCGCGACGCCGCGGAGCGCCTGACCTTCGCGACCTACGCGATCGTCGTGGGCAAGTCCCCCGGCGGCGTGTTCAACGAGCTCGACGTGCTGTCCGAGGACGTGGCGGAGAAGCTGACCGCGCGCCTGTCGGAGCGCGCCGGCGGCGAGATCGACATCGAGGACGTCATCGACTCGAAGAACATCGAGGAGATGGCGACCTACGTGGGCGCCGTCATGAACGAGGCGACTCCCGTGGACGGCTTCGTCCGCACCCTGCGCAAGCCCGAGAACACCGACCGCAGGCCGCTGTTCCTGTTCCACCCCGCGGGCGGCAACACGATGGCGTACGAGGCCCTGCTGCGCAAGCTCCCCGAGGACCTGCCGATCTACGGCTTCGAGCGCATCGAGGGCGAGATCGAGGAGCGGGTCGCCGAGTACCTCCCGAAGCTCAAGGAGATCCAGCCGGAGGGGCCGTACCGCCTCGCGGGCTGGAGCCTCGGCGGCGCCTTCGCCTACGGGCTGGCGCGCGCCCTGGAGGAGGAGGGCCGCGAGGTCGAGTACGTGGGCCTGCTCGACGTGGTCGCCCCGACGGTCCCGCTCACCGACGAGCCCGCGGAGAAGCGGGCCCGGCTGGAGCGCTGGGAGAAGTTCGCGCGCAAGAACTACGACATCGGCGACGAGATCGAGCTGCCCATGGACCGGTTGGCCGCGGCCGACGACGAGGGCCAGTTCAAGATCATCATGGAGCTGGTGCAGCTCTCCGACAAGAAGATCCCGACGTCGATGATCGAGCACCAGCGGACGTCCTTCGTGGACAACCGCATGCTCATCAAGGTGAACCCGGCGGACTACGGCCGGTTCGGCGGCACGGTGACGCTGTACCGCGCCGACCGCATGCACGACGGTGCCGTGGAGCTCGAGCCGAACTTCGCGGACATCGCGCCGGACGGCGGCTGGGGGCCGGTGGTCGAGGACCTGCGGATCGTCAAGATCGGTGGCGATCACCTGCAGATCATCGACGAGCCGTACATCGGCAAGATCGCGGCGCACATGGCGGACGAGCTCAACCGGGCCGACGGCGGCCGGTGAGCTCCGGGCAGGGGATAGGGTGACAGACGTGACGGACGTATCGGACCAGGTCGACCTCAGCACCACCGCGGGCAAGCTCGAGGATCTGTACCGCCGCCTCGAGGCGGCCAAGGATCCCGGCAGCGAGCGGGCCCGGGCCCGCCGCGACGCGAAGGGCCTGCCCAGCGCGCGTGCGCGGATGAACATGCTGTTCGACGAGGGCACCTTCGTCGAGCTCGACCAGCTGGCGAAATCGCCCGGCGACGCGAAGATCAAGGACGGCGTCGTGATCGGCTACGGCCTGGTCAACGGGCGCAAGGTCGCGGCGTTCAGCCACGACCAGACCGTGGGCGCGGGCACCGTCGGCGAGATGTTCGGCCGGAAGATGGTCAAGCTGTACGACTTCGCGGCGGCCGCGGGCCTGCCGGTGGTCGGCATCAACGATTCGGGCGGCGCCCGCATCCAGGACGCGGCGACGTCGATCGCCTGGTACGCCGAGCTCGGCCGGCACCAGGACGGGCTGTGCGGCATGGTGCCCCAGATCTCGATGATCCTCGGCACGTGCGTCGGCGGCGCCGTGTACGCCCCGGCCAACACCGACGTACTGGTGGGCGTGCAGGACAACGCGTACATGTTCGTCACGGGCCCCGAGGTGATCGGCCCGACCACGGGTGAGTGGACCTCCAAGGAGGACCTGGGCGGCGCGATCAACCAGGCGCGGTGGGGCAACCTGCACCACGTCGCGGTCGACGAGAAGGCCGCGTTCGACTGGGTCAAGCGGTACCTGGCCTTCATGCCGGACTCCGTGCACCAGCGTCCGCCGCTGGTGAACCCGGGCCTGGAGCCCGAGATCACCGAGAGCGACCTCTCGCTCGAGTCGATCATCCCGGACGCCGACAACGCGGGCTACGACATCCACGACGTGATCCTGCGCGTCTTCGACGACGGCGACTTCCTCGAGTACGCCGAGCTGTGGGCGCCGAACATCGTGTGCGGCTTCGCCCGCGTCGACGGCCAGTCGGTGGGCGTCGTCGCGAACCAGCCGATGCACATGGCCGGCACCCTGGACACGCAGGCGTCGGAGAAGGCCGCGCGGTTCGTGCGCCTGTGCAACTCGTTCAACATCCCGCTGGTGTTCCTCGTGGACGTGCCCGGCATCCTCCCGGGCGTCGAGGAGGAGAAGATCGGCACCATCCGCCGGTCGGGCAAGTTCATCTTCAGCTACGTCGAGGCGGCGGTCCCGAAGATCACGATCATCCTGCGCAAGTCGTACGGCGGCGCGTGGGCGGTGATGGGCTCCAAGCAGCTGGGCGCCGACTTCGTGTTCGCATGGCCGACGGCGCGCCTGGCCGTGATGGGCGCGGAGGGCGCGGCGGCGATCATCAAGCGCCGCGAGATCGAGGAGGCCGGCGAGAACGGCCCCGCGATCCGGCAGGCCTTCATCGACTTCTACAACCAGTTCATGGCGACGCCGTGGCTGGCCGCCGAGCGCGGATACATCGACGGCGTGATCGAGCCCAAGGACACCCGCCTGCTGATCCGTAAGTGCCTGCACCAGCTGCGGGACAAGGAGCTGCAGCGCACGCCGCGCCGCACCTACCTCATGCCGATGTAGATGGCTTCGCTGGAGGGCTTCCCGCAGCTCACCGGTTCGGTGCTCACCGACCCGGACGTGACGGCGGCCTACGCCGTCGACCACTGCTCGCCGGTGCACGGCGCGGTGCCGCTCGCCGTGGTGCTCGCCGAGACCACGGAGGACGTCGCCGCCGCGGCGGCGTGGTGCTACGCCAACGACGTGGTCATCGTGCCGCGCGGCGCGGGCAGCGGCCTGGCCGGCGGCGCCAGCGCGATCGAGGGCTGCGTGATCATCTCGCTCGCGAAGATGAACGCGGTCAAGGAGATCAACGTCGCGGACCAGTACGCGATCGCCGAGGCGGGGGTCATCAACGCCGATCTCGACCGCGCGGTCCGCGAGCACGGTCTGATGTACCCGCCGGACCCTTCGTCGTTCGAGATCTGCTCCATCGGCGGCAACGTCGCCACCAACGCGGGCGGGCTGCGCTGCGTCATGTACGGCGTCACCCGCGAGTACGTCCTGGGGCTCACCGTCGTGCTGCCCGACGGCCGGATCATCACGACCGGTCGGCGCACCGTCAAGGGCGTCACCGGCTACGACCTCACCCAGCTGCTGTGCGGCAGCGAGGGCACGCTCGGCATCGTCACCGAGGTCACCGTCAAACTGCGTCCCGCGCCGGCGATCCCGCCGACCACGGTCGCGGCGGCGTTCCCGGATGTGGTCAGTGCGGCGGCCGCGGTCGCGGCGGTGGTCGGTACCGGCGTCGTTCCGGCGCTCATGGAGCTGATGGACCGTCGCACCCTCGAGTGCGTGGAGGCGCTGCGCCCCTTCGGCCTCGAGGACGAGACCAGGGCGATGCTCATCGGCCAGGGCACCACGCCCGACGACGCCGCGGTGCTGGCCCGCGAGTTCGACGCCGCCGGTGCGCACTACACCGTGGTCTCGGACGATCCGGCCGAGGCCGCCGAGCTGCTGGCCGTGCGCCGGGCCGCCTTCCACGCCTACGAGCACGCGGGCAACATCTTCTCCGAGGACGTGGGCGTGCCCCGGTCGCAGCTGCCCGAGATGTTCGCGCGGATCGAGGCGATCTCGGCGAAGTACGGCGTCGACATCCCCACGTGCGCGCACGCGGGCGACGGCAACCTGCATCCCACGCTGATCTACCCGAAGGACGAGCGGGAGGTGCCCCAGGCCATCTGGGACGCCGCCGACGAGGTCTTCCAGGCGGCCCTGGAACTGGGCGGCACGCTCACCGGTGAGCACGGTGTCGGCGTCCTCAAAGCCCGCTGGGTGGGCGAGGAGCTCTCCGAGGACGTCCTCGAACTGCACCGCGGCATCAAGGCCGTCTGGGACCCGAAGAACCTCCTCAACCCGGGCCGCGGCTTCTAGCGCAGCTCGTGCCGGTCAGGCCGTGTGCCACGGCGCGGACGGCACGTCGGCGACCTCCTTCGCGGCGGCGGCGGCGACCTCGACCGCCTCGGCGGTCCACGGCCGGGAGACGCCGAGCACGAGGTGGTCGATGCCCCAGCCCGCGGCCGTGCGCGCCCGCGCGGCGAGGTCGGCGGCGGTCTCCGTGGGGCCGAGCCGTGTACTCAGCGTCGTCTCGATGTCCGACGGTGCCCGGCCGGCGTCGCGGCAGTGGCCGGCGAGCACCGCGAGCTTGCGCCGGACGGTCGCCCCCTCGTCGGGCATGTCGAAGACGTTGCAGGCGTCGGCGTACCGCGCGACCATGCGCAGCGTCCGCTTCTCGCCGGCGCCGCCGACCAGGATCGGCGGCCGGGTGGCCGGCAGCGGGGACAGCCGGGGCCGGTCGCATCGCACCGTCGTCCCGCGGAACGGGCCGTCGTCGCCGGACCAGACGCGGTGCGCCAGGCGCAGCGTGTCCTCGGTGGCGTCGAGCCGTTCGCGGGCGCCCGGGAACGGCAGGCCCATGTCGGTCGCCTCCGCGCCGTGGTGGCCCGCGCCGAGGCCGAGCCAGGCGCGGCCCTCGGACAGGAGGGCCAGCGTGGTCACGGCCGCGACGAGCACGGCGGGCGGACGGAACGTCGCGGGGGAGACCATGGCGCCCAGCCGGATCCGCTCCGTGCGCGCGGCCAGGTGGCCGAGCGTCGTGTACGCCTCGAGATGGTCCTGGTCGCCGGGCGGCGCGGTCGGGTCGACCTGCAGCAGGTGGTCGGCGACCCACAGCGTGTCGAAGGCCGCGGCATCGGCGAGGGCGGCGACCCGGGCCAGGCCGGGCAGCGCACCGTCGGGGAACGACGGGTTCGTCACGGACAGGCTGATCTTCATTGCGCTCTCCTTCTACGTCGGGGCGGTGCCGCCGGGTGCGGCGGAGGTCCGAGCGAGGCCGCGGATGAGGACGTCGACGGCGGCGGTGCCCTCCGGGAGCACGGTCGCCGCGATCTCGGTGCCGAGGAGTCCGGACTCGGCGAGCCGGTGGACCTCGAGAGTCATCGCCTGCGTGATCCCGATGGCCGCGGTCGCGAGGGCGCGGGTGCGGATCCCGTCGCCCTGCTCCTCCGCGAGGAGTGCGGCGAGGTCCGCCGCCGCGGCGTCGGCGAGGAGCAGCTCGCGGGCCCGCAACGCCGGGCTCGCCGCGATGATCGCGCGGACGCGCACCAGGCCCTCGACGGCGCGCGGATCGTCGACGGCGAGCACGCCGCGCGGCTCGCGGAGGTGTGCGCGGAAGGCCTCGAGCACGGAGGTTCCCGGAGCACGGTCCCGCAACGCGCCGACGAGGCGCTCGCCGTACTCCGCCATCCCCTGGAGGACCAGGTCCTCCTTGGTGGGGAAGTAGTTGAACACGGTGGCCGGCGAGACGTGGGCTGCGCGCGCGACGTCGGTGACGGTGACGTGGTCGAATCCGCGCGCGGCGAACAGCTCCAGCGCGACCTCCTGCAGTCGTCGCCGCGTGTCGATCTTCTTCTGCTCGCGCAGGCCGATCCCCTCGGTCACATCCCCTCCAAAATTACTGTTGCTCTAAAGTTAGAGTCACTCTAACATGGATAGCGGCACACCACCATCCATCGAAGGAGGATCCGATGAACGACCGGGACGCGGTCGCCGACGCGCAGCGGCGCTTCGACGAGGCCGAGCTGCACGACGACCGGGAGGTGCTGGACGAGCTGATCGACGCCGACTTCCTGTCGATCGGCCCGAAGGGCTTCGTGCTCGACAAGACGCAGTGGATCGCGCGGCACGACCATTTCCGCTACCACGAACTGGACGTCTCCGAGATGGACGTGCAGACGTACCCCGCCGCGGCCATCGTCCGCAGCGTGCAGCGCAACCATGCGGACTCGTCGGGGCACGACGTCCGGATCGCCACGCGCATCTCGCAGACCTGGGTCGAGCGGGCCGGCGCGTGGCGGATCGCCGGGATCCAGTTCAGTCCCCTCGCCGACGCCTGACCGGTGCCCGACCGCCGGTGAGGCCGCGCGCCGAAGCCTGCGTGGGCGCCGGCGGCGCGGTCGGCGGGCTCAGCGCAGGGACTCGACGAAGACCGCGGCGATGGCCTCCAGCCCGCGCTGGTCGTCGTCCGTGAACCGGGCGGTCCGCTCGCTGTCGAGGTCGAAGACGCCGATCAGTTCGCCGTCGCGCACGAGCGGCACGACGAGCTCGGCGTTGGTCGCGCCGTCGCAGGCGATGTGATCGGCCACGGCGTGCACGTCGTCGACCCGCTGCGTGGTGCGCGTCCGCGCGGCCGCGCCGCAGACGCCGCGATCGAGGGGGATGCGGATGCACGCCGGGAGTCCCTGGAACGGACCGACGACGAGTTCGACACCGTCGTAGAAGTAGAAGCCCACCCAGTTGAGGTCGGGCACCGTCGCCTTCACGAGGGCCGAGAGGTTCGCCGCGTTGGCGACCCGGTCGGGCTCGCCGTCGACGAGCGCGCGGGCGTAGACGGCGAGCTCGGCGTAGCGCTCGGCGGGGGAGTCGGAGAGGTCGGGCAGCGTGAACGACACGCCACGACGGTACGTCCTCCGACGGTGCGCCGACACCCTCGCGGCCGGTGTGAGTCTGGGCGGAAGCTGAGAGCGTGAGCGACTCGAAACCGGCGTGATCGGGACCTAAAAACACCTCATGTACAGCGCTGACCTGCCTGAGCGCATCGATCTTCACCCGTAGTCGTAACACGGTGACGGGCTACTCCGACTAAGAGTTTGTCAGGAACTGAGATGTCGCATACAGTGCCTGACGAGCACTGAATCGCTCGCGTTGCTCTGTCACGGGGTCCTCCTGTGGTACCGACGGGGCCGGCACGCCGGCGCCGCGCAGGCGGTTTGCACGCGCCCACCGGGCGGAAACACTGAGGAAGAGAGTCTCGTATGCGTATGCGCAACGGCTGGGCCAAGAAGGCCACCGCCGCCGCGGTCACCGTGGCTGCCATTCCGGCCCTGACGATCGCCGGCACGGGCGCCGCGAACGCCTGGGGCCCCGGCAGCGCCAAGAACCCGCCGAAGGGCTTCAAGCAGGCCTTCGTCAACGGTGCGGGCATGCCGAACGTCAAGGTCCGCAGCTGGGCCTCGACCACCACCGACCCCAAGAAGGCTCCGACCGTCGTGCTGCTCGACGGCCTGCGCGCCACGTGGGACGTCTCGGGCTGGGAGCGTGACTCGAACGTCGCCTTCCTCTCGCAGAAGGGCATCAACGTCGTGACGCCCGTCGGCGGCACCTCGAGCTGGTACACCGACTGGCAGGCCCCGTCCTCGACGAACCGCCAGCCGTACCGCTACACCTGGGCCTCGTTCCTGAAGAACAGCCTTCCGCAGTACATCCGCAGCCTCGGCTTCAGCGACAACGTCTCGCTGGTCGGCCTGTCGATGTCCGGCAGCGCCGCGATCATCAACACCCTGGAGTCGAACGGCTACTACAAGCGCGCCGCCTCGCTCTCCGGCCTGAACAACATCTCGGCCCCCGGCATCCCGATCGCCGTCGGCATCGCCTCCCTCGACTCGAGCGGCTACAACGCCGGCCTCGACATGTGGGGCGGCCCGTTCGACTCGCGCTGGGCGAAGAACGACCCGACCGTGCAGGTGAACCGCCTGAAGAACATCCCGCTGTGGATCTCGGCCGGTAACGGCGTCTTCGGCAAGTACACCCCGAACCCGGGCCCCGCCGACGTCATCCAGGGCGTGCCGCTCGAGTGGCTCGCGCTGTCGCAGTCGCGCGCCTTCCAGGGTGCGGCGCAGCGCGCCGGCCTGAAGAACGTGCACTACGACTTCCCGCCGGCCGGCACCCACACGTGGGGTTACTGGCAGGACCAGGTGTGGCAGATGCAGCGCACCGGCTGGTTCTCGAAGTAGTCCTTCGCGATTGCACGAACAGATCACACGACAGGCGGCCTCGTTCGGACGAACGGGGTCGTCTGTCGTATTGTGATGTGGACGACTTTCCTGAGGAAACCGGGAGGGTCTGTAACGACTTACCCTGTGATTTCGATGAGATCCGGGGAGAGTGTCGGACATGTGACTGATGTGAATTATGTGACATGTGTGACGAACGATGTTAGAGTGACGGCTGTGACAAGGCTGGTCGATTGCGACCATCCGTCCGGTCCACCAGCTACTGCGCGGAGAATCCGTGTGAAAAAAGAGAGGTCAGCAATGCGAGCAGCCTGGGGTAAGCGAGCGGGTGCGGCGGTTCTCACCGCGGCCATGGTGCCCGCCCTCGCCGGTATGGGTGCCGGCGTCGCCGGCGCCTGGGGTCCGGGGTCGGCGAAGAACCCGCCCAAGGGCTTCAAGTCCGAGAAGGTCGACGGAGCCGGCATGCCGGCCGTCACGGTGCGTTCGTGGGCTTCCACCACGACCGATCCCGCGAAGGCCCCGACCGTCGTCTTCCTCGACGGTCTGCGCGCCACGCAGGACGTCTCCGGCTGGGAGCGCGACTCCAACGTCGCCTTCCTGTCGCAGAAGGGCATCAACGTCGTCATGCCCGTCGGCGGTACCGCCAGCTTCTACACGAACTGGGCGAACACCTCCAAGCACGGCAACGGCACCTACAAGGCCACCTGGGGCAACTTCCTCGCCTCGAGCCTGCCGAACTACATCAAGTCGCGCGGCTTCTCGAGCAACCTCTCGCTCGTCGGCATCTCGATGGGTGGCGGCGCCGCCCTCATCAACGCCGCGAACAACCCGGGCGTCTACAAGCGCGCCGCTGCGCTCTCGGGCTTCCTGAACACCTCGGCCCCCGGCATGCCGGTCGCCGTGGGCGTCGCGATGCTCGACGCGGGCGGCTACAACGTCCTCGACATGTGGGGCGGCCCGTTCGACGCCAACTGGGCGAAGAACGACCCGACCGTGCAGGCCGCGCGCCTGAAGGGCATCAAGCTGTGGATCACCGCCTCGACCGGTGAGCCCGGCAAGTACACCCCGAACCCGACCCCGGCCGACATCGTCCAGGGCGTGCCGCTGGAGATCCTGGCCAAGTCGCAGTCGGAGGCCTTCAAGGCCGCGGCCGACAAGGCCGGCGTGAGCGCGCACTACGACTTCTCGTCGGTGGGCACCCACACGTGGGGCTACTGGAGCGATCAGGTGTGGCAGATGCAGCGCACCGGTTGGTTCAACTGATCACGCGCTGATCGAGCGATCGCACGGAAGGCCCCGGGCACCTGCCCGGGGCCTTCCCGCGTATCGGTACCCTTTTCAGCGACCCCACACGAGAGAGTCGAGGTTGCAGCCCTCATGACCCCGCCGGCCCCGCTCACCCCCACCACCGACGCCGACGAGCCCCTCGGTTTCCGCATCGACCCGGTGCTCGCGCGCAGCTGGCTGCTCGTCAACGCCGCGCAGCCGGAGCGCTTCGACGCGGCCGCGCGCTCGCGGGCCGACATCGTGGTGCTGGACATCGAGGACGCGGTGGCGCCCAAGGACAAGGTGGCGGCGCGGAACAACGTGGTCGACTGGCTGGGCCGCGAGGTCGACGGGAAGCCGAACGACGGCTGGGTGCGCGTCAACGGGTTCGGCACGCAGTGGTGGGCCGACGATCTGGAGGCGTTGCGCGGGGCGAAGCACCTCGGCGGCGTCATGCTGGCGATGGTCGAGTCGATGGACCACATCACCGAGACCGCCAAGCGGCTGCCGGACACGCTCATCGTCGCGCTGGTGGAGACGGCGCGCGGCCTGGAGCGGATCAGCGAGATCGCGTCCGCGAAGGGGACCTTCCGCCTGGCCTTCGGCATCGGCGACTTCCGCCGCGACACCGGTTTCGGCGGCGATCCGACCACGCTGGCCTACGCCCGCTCCCGCTTCACCATCGCCGCCAAGGCCGCGCACCTGCCGGGCGCGATCGACGGGCCGACCGTCGGGTCCAAGGGGCTGCTCCTGACGGAGGCGACCGCGGTCTCCGCCGAGTTCGGCATGACCGGGAAGATCTGCCTCACGCCCGACCAGTGCCACCCGGTGAACGAGGGCCTGAGCCCGTCGCCGGAGGACATCCGCTGGTCGCGGGAGTTCTTCGCGGACTTCGACCGCGACGGCGGCGAGATCCGCAACGGCTCGGATCTGCCGCGTATCGCGCGGGCCACGAAGATCCTCGATCTGGCCCGTGCCTACGGCATCGTGGTGCCCGACGGGCTCGAGGGCGAGCACGCCCCGGCACCGTCGGACACCTTCCACTACTGACCTGACGACGAAGCCCCCGCGCCGGCACGTTCCGGCGGTCGGGGGCTTCGTCGTCAGGTCGATCAGGCCTGGCGCAGGGCCTCGATGTCGAGGGTGAGGGTGATCTTGTCGCCGATGACCTTGCCGCCGGTCTCCAGCGGCATGTCGATCGTGATGCCGAAGTCCTGGCGGGTGATCACGGTGCTGGCTTCGAACGCCGCCACCTCGCCCTGGCCCATGCCCGGGTTGGTGCCGAGGAACTCGAGGTCGAACTGCACGGGCTTGGTGACGCCGCGCAGGGTCAGCTCACCGGTGAGCACGTAGTTCGAACCCTTCTCGGCGACGCCCGTCGAGATGAACGTGGCCTTGGGGTGGTTCTCGGCGTCGAAGAAGTCGGCGGTCCGGATGTGGGCGTCGCGCTGAGCGTTGCGGGTGTTCACCGACGTCACGTCGACGTCGGCGGTCAGCGACGCGGTGCCGTCCTCGGCGACGGTGATGGTGCCGCTGAACTCGTCGAACCGGCCCTTGACCTTGCTCACCATCAGGTGGCGGACGGAGAACTCGACGGACGAGTGGACCGGGTCGACGACGTAGGTGCCGGCGGGGAGGACGTTGCTCATGGTGATGCTCCTTCGGTGGTTGGACTCTCGCGACTCACCGAGCATAACCGGACTGCGGTCCGATGTATTCCGGGGCGCGTGAACGCGCCCTGAACATCCCCTGAAGACCGTTTCTATGCGGCTCCGTGGAAGACCGCCTCCACGTTGTTGCCGTCGGGATCGCGGACGAAGGCGCCGTAGTAGCCGGGGTGGTACTCCGGCCACAGGCGGGGCGCGTGCAGCGACTCCGCGCCCAGCTCGAGCGCGACGCGGTGGAACTCGTCCACGGTGGCCGTGTCCGGCGCGGCGAAGGCGATGTGCGCCTCCCGGTTGGACGCGCCCTCCGCGGCGCCCGAGATCCAGAACACGGGCTGTTCCGTGCCGTAGCCGACGGCCACGTCGAAGTCCATGAGCCGGCGCGAGCCGAGCACGGCCAGCACCCCGTCGTAGAACCGCTTCGCGGCCTCCAGGTCTGCGCAATTGATCCCGAAGTGGTCGATCATGTCGGCTCCTCGCCCGATGCCGGGCGCCCGCTGCACCCGCGACGCCCTCAGGTGTAGCACCCGCGACCGACAGGTTTCAGGCCATTGCGGCGCGTGCGGCCTCCCGCGCGGACTGCGGGTCGGCGGCGGCGACCGCCGCCTCGGCCGCCCACCGGCACTGCTGCAGCGTCACGGAGCCGACCCGTGCGCCCACGGCCGCCGCGGCGCCGGCGGCGCACGACAGCGAGGTCACGCCGAGGCCGACGAGCACGCAGGCGAGCAGCGGATCGGCCGCGGCCTCGCCGCACACGCCGACGGGCTTGCCCGCCGCGGTGCCCGCGCGGGCGGTGAGCTCGATCAACCGCAGCACCGCGGGCTGCCACGGGTCGGTGAGCGCGGCCAGCTCGGTGCTCATCCGATCGGCGGCCATGGCGTACTGCGTCAGGTCGTTGGTGCCGAGGGAGACGAAGTCCACCTCGGCCAGGACGGCATCGGCGCACAGCGCGACGGCGGGCACCTCCACCATGACGCCCGCGGTCAGCCCCCGCGCGCGGCACTTCGCCGCGAATCCGCGCGCCTCCGCCGCGGTGGCGATCATCGGCGCCATCACCCACGGCTGCGCCGCGGCGCCCTCGGCGGCGGCGGCGATCGCGTCCAGTTGCCGGTCCAGCAGTCCGGGGTCGGCGTCCGCGATGCGAATGCCGCGGACCCCCAGTGCCGGGTTCTCCTCCTCGCCGTGGTCGACGAACTTCAGCGGCTTGTCGGAGCCGGCGTCCAGCGTGCGGATCACGACCTTCCGGCCGGGGAACGCGTCGATGACCTCGCGGTACAGCGAGGCCTGTTCCTCGACCGACGGCTCGTCGGCGCGATCGAGGAAGGCGAGCTCCGTCCGGAACAGGCCCACCCCCTCGACCTGCCGTTCAGCGGCGCTCCGCGCGCCCGCCCCGTCCTGCACGTTGGCGAGGATCGCGACGGGGGCGCCGTCGGAGGTGTGCCCGGGCCCGCGCCACCGTGCGATCTCGGCGGCCTCCCGGGCCGCCTCCGTCACCCGCGCCCGCGCCCGCGCCTCGTCCGGGGCGACGGTGACGGTGCCCGCGCCGCCGTCGAGCAGCACGGGCGTGCCCGCATCGACGGTGCCGGCGCCCGCCAGGCCGACGATGCACGGGATGCCGAGCTGTCGCGCGATGATCGCGGTGTGGCTGGTCGCGCCGCCGAGCCGGGTGCCGATGCCCACGATGAGGGCCGGGTCCAGGCCCGCGGTATCGGCGGGCGCGAGATCGTCGGCGAGCAGGATCGACGGTGCGTCCGGCACCGGGACGCCGGGCTCGGGGCCGCCGAGCAGCTCCGCGACCACGCGGTCGCGCACGTCGCGCAGGTCGGTCACCCGCTCGGCCATGAGGCCGCCGAGGTTGGTGAACATGTCCGCGAACTGCTCGGTCGCCGCGGCGACCGCGTTCGCGGCCGGGGTGCCCGCCCGGATCAGCTTCTCGGTGGTGCCGATCCACGCCTTGTCGGAGGCGAGGCCGGCGTTCGCGCCGAGTACCTCCGCCGCGGCGCCCTGAGCCTGTGCGGCGCGGGCGCGCAGCCGGTCGGCGACGGCCTGCGCCGCGGTGGAGAACCGGGTGGCCTCGGCGTCGCGATCGCCCTCCGGCAGGTCGACGGGCGGGGGCAGCTCGGGTCGCGCGCCGGGCCACATCACGGGTGCGTAGGCGACCCCGGGGACGACGGGGGTGCCGGTGAGGACGGCCAGGCCGGGCGCGGTCGACTGCTGCGAAGTCATGTGACACAGATTACGAAATCCTCTTGACTTGTCAACACAAACAGGCGTAAAAACAGAAAAATCAAATCCATAACCACAGAAACCCACGAACTCGGAGGGGTCATGTACGCGGAGGAACGACAGCGCGCGATCAGCGAACTGGTCGGCGGTCGCGGCCGCGCGTCCGTCATGGAGCTGGCCGAACGCTTCGACGTGACCCCGGAGACGGTGCGCCGCGACCTGGACGCGCTCGAGCGGCTCGGCGGCGTCCGGCGCGTGCACGGCGGTGTCGTCGCGGCGGGCGTCCTCGCCGGCGCCGAATCGGGCCTGGGGGAGCGCGAGGGCACGAACGCCGAGGCCAAGCGCGCGATCGGTGCCGCGGCCCGGCGCTTCCTCCCCCCGGCGGGCGGTTCGATCCTCTTCGACGCGGGGACCTCCACCATCGCCGCCGCCCGGGAGGTCCCGGCGAACCTGCACATCACCGCGATCACCAACTCCGTGCCCGTCGCCGCCGCGCTGTCGACGCGCGAGGCGGTCGAACTGCGGCTGCTCGGCGGCCGCGTCCGGGGCCTCACTCAGGCGGCGGTCGGCGCGGGCACCGTCGCCGAGATCGCGGGACTGCGCACGGACGTGGCGATCGTCGGCGCCAACGGGCTCAGTGCCGATCGCGGCCTCTCCACGCCCGATGCGGACGAGGCCGCCGTCAAGACCGCGATGGTCCGGGCCGCGGACTTCGTGGTCGTGGTCGTCGACTCGTCCAAGTTCGACCGGGAGAGCCTCGTCGCCTTCGCCGGACTGGACGCGGTGGACGTCCTGGTCACCGACGCCGCGCCCGCCGGCCCGCTGGCGGCGGCGCTCGCGGATCACGGCGTGGACGTCGAGGTCGTCGCCCGATGATCGTGACGGTCACCGCCAACCCCAGCCTGGACCGGCTGGTCGCCCTCGGCGACACGCTCCGGCGCGGCGCCGTGCACCGTGCCGCGGCGGTCGCGGCGGACCCGGGCGGCAAGGGCGTCAACGTCTCCCGCGTGGTGCACGCCGCGGGGGAGCGCACGGTCGCCGTGCTCCCCGCCGACCAGGGGGACCCGCTGCTCGTGGGACTCTCCCGCCTCGGCGTCCCCGCGATCCCCGTCCCCGTGGGCCACGAGGTGCGCAGCAACATCACCGTCACCGAGCCCGACGGCACCACGACGAAGCTCAACGCGCCCGGCGCGCCGCTGGCGCCGGAAGCCGTGCGGGCCCTGGAGGAGGCGATCGTCTCCGCCGCCGACGGTGCCGCCTGGCTCGCCCTGTGCGGCTCGCTCCCGCCCGGCCTCCCGGACGACTGGTACGCCCGTCTCGCCGACCGTCTGGGCGCACGCGAGGACGGCCCGCGGATCGCCGTCGACACCTCCGGACCGGCGCTCGCCTCCTCCGCGGTGCGCGGGATCGCGCTGCTCAAGCCGAACGCCGAGGAGCTCGCCGAGCTGGTGGGGCGCGGCCCGGAGGCCGGGGCGGAGTTCGAGAGTCGCGCGGCTGCAGGTGATCTCGCCCCGGTTCGCACCGCCGCCGAGGAGCTGCACCGCGCCACCGGCGCCACCGTCCTCGCAACGCTCGGCGGCGCGGGCGCACTGCTGGTCACCGGCGAGGGCGCGTGGGCCGCCTCCCCGCCGCCGATCGCGGTGCGCAGCACCGTCGGCGCCGGCGACAGCTCCCTCGCGGGGTACCTCATCGCCCACGCGCGCGGCGCCACGCCGCCCGAACGTCTCGTCCTCGCGGTCGCCCACGGCGCCGCGGCCGCCGCACTGCCGGGCACCCAGGCGCCCCGCCCCGAGGATCTCGCCGTCGCCGACGTGCGGGTCCTCGCCCTGTAGCTCCCGACGATCCACCAGCAGAACCGGAGAACACCCATGACCGAATCGATCATCGCGCCCGAACTGGTCGCGCTCGACGTCTCGGCCGGCACCGAAAAATCCGAGGTGATCGCCTACCTCGCCGGCCGCATCACCGACGCCGGCCGGTCCACCTCCGTGGACGGGCTCGTCGAGGCGGCCCTGGCTCGCGAGGCCCAGTCCGCCACCGGGCTGCCCGGCGGCATCGCCATCCCGCACTGTCGCGCCGCGGCCGTCACCGCCGCGAGCCTCGGCTTCGCCCGCCTCGACCCGAAGGTCGACTTCGGCGCTCCCGACGGCGGCGCCGACCTCGTGTTCCTCATCGCCGCACCGGAATCCGGCGGGTCGCAGCACATGAAGCTGCTCAGCGCTCTGGCGCGCGCGCTCGTGCGGCCCGAGTTCACCGCGGCGCTCCGCGCCGCCGCCACGCCGGACGAGGTGGTCGCGCTCGTCGAGGACGTCATCGCCCCGAAGCCCGCGGAACCGAAGTCCGCCGAACCGAAGTCGGCGGAACCGACGCCGGCCGCGACCGTGGACGCCGCGGCCACCGCCTCGCCGGGTTCGGTACCGGCCGCTGCACCGGCCGCTGCGCCGGCCGGGCGGGCGCCGTCGGCCGGGCCCGCGCTGGTGGCGATCACGGCCTGCCCGACGGGGATCGCCCACACCTACATGGCCGCCGACGCGCTCAAGCTGGCCGCCGAGCGCGCCGGCGTGGAGCTCGCGGTGGAGACGCAGGGGTCCTCCGGGTCGACGCCGCTGTCGGCGCAGACCATCGCCCGCGCGGGCGCGGTCATCTTCGCCACCGACGTCGGCGTCAAGGGGCGGGAGCGCTTCGCGGGCAAGCCCGTCATCACGTCCGGCGTCAAGCGCGGCATCAACGAGCCGGACGCGATGATCGCCGAGGCGGTCGCCGCCGCGACCGATCCGCACGCCGCGACCGTCGACGGGGCCGCGGCCGCGAGCGACGAAGCCGCCGCGGCGCCGGCGGGGCTGGGCGGGCAGCTCAAGCGCGCGCTGCTCACCGGCGTCAGCTACATGATCCCCTTCGTCGCCGCAGGCGGCCTCCTCATGGCCCTCGGCTTCCTCCTGGCGGGCTACGAGATCGGCAGCGACCACGGCGACGACGGCATGTCCAACGGCGCCTACTTCGCGCTCCACGATTCGCTGTGGAACCTGCCCGACGGCGGCCTGCTGCAGTACCTCGGCGGCGTCAGCTTCGCGATCGGGAGCGCGGCGATGAAGCTGATGATCCCGGTGCTCGCCGGCTACATCGCGTACGCCATCGCCGACCGGCCCGGGCTCGCACCGGGATTCGTCGCGGGCGTGCTCGCGGGGACGGTGAACGCGGGCTTCATCGGCGGCGTCATCGGCGGCCTGCTGGCGGGCGTCGTCGCACTGTGGCTCTCGCGGATCCCGCTGCCGCAGTGGGCCCGCGGCCTGCAGCCCGTGGTGATCATCCCGCTGCTCGGCACGCTCATCACGGGCGGCGTCATGTACATGTTCCTGGCCGGTCCGCTGCGCTGGGTGAACGAGGCCATGACGGACGCCCTGAACGGCATGAGCGGCAGCAGCAAGGTCGCGCTCGGTGTGGTCCTCGGCCTCATGATGTGCTTCGATCTCGGCGGCCCGGTGAACAAGGCCGCCTACGCCTTCGGCGTCGCCGGCATCGGACTCAGCACGGCCGGCGTCCCGCAGTGGGAGATCATGGCCGCCGTGATGGCCGCGGGCATGGTGCCGCCGCTGGCGCTCGCCCTCGCGACCTTCGTCCGGCCCGGCCTGTTCACCGAGCCCGAGCGGGAGAACGGCAAGGCGGCCCTGCCGCTCGGCCTGTGCTTCATCTCCGAGGGCGCCATCCCGTTCGCGGCGGCGGACCCGCTGCGCGTGATCCCGTCGATGATGCTCGGCGGCGCAGTGACGGGCGGCCTGTCCATGGCGCTCAGTGCGCAGCTGTGCGCCCCGCACGGCGGCGTCTTCGTCCTGTTCGCGACGAACGGCACCTGGCCGAAGTTCCTGCTCGCGCTCGTCGTGGGTGTCCTGGTGAGCGCCGTGGCCGTCGTCGCGGCGAAGAGCCTCGCCGGCCGGAGCGCCCCTGCGGACGAATCCGCCCAGCCCGCGGCGGTCGCCGCGTAATACTGGTCCTGACCACCTCCGCCGCCGACCGGCAGCGCGAGCCACCATCACCCCCACGAGGAGAGACATGCCCAGCACCACCGTCGCCGTCGGATCGGCCGTCGGCCTGCACGCCCGCCCCGCCGCCGTGATCGCGAACGCCGTCAACGAGTCGGGCCACGAGGTCACCCTGTCCGTGGCGGGCGGCGAGCCGGTGGACGCCGGCTCGGCGCTGATGATCATGACCCTCGGCGCCGAGCAGGGCGTGGAGGTCACCGTCGAATCCGCCGATCAGGCGACCGTGGACGCGATCGCGGCCCTGGTCGCCCAGGACCTCGACGCCTGAGCGCTCGCACGAAAAGAGGGGCGGCCGGATCCTCCGGCCGCCCCTCCTCGTGACCGGTCTACGTGACGGGCGCGATGCAGTAGCTCATGCGCTGCGGCGCGGAGTAGTTGAGGGCCGACGAGCCGCGGCACGTCAGTGGGGCGCCCGCCGCCCGCTCGATCACCCGGATCACGTTCGACGGTGCGCTGCCCAGCGCGGTCGGGCAGTCGACCGGGCGGATGTCGGTGGTGGCGGCCTTGTCGGGCTTGACCTGGTAGCAGTTGCCCAGCGTGAGCTTGGGGACCACGCACAGCACGGCGCCCGCGGACTCGACGCGGGCGTAGCTCGGCTGGCTGCACGCGGTCCTGGCGGCCGCCTTCTCGGCGACGGCGAAGCTGAAGCCGTCTCCCTCGCAGCCGGTGCGGGTCACCCGGTCACCGGAGACGGTGACGCAGTCGCCGACCTCGACGGAGCTCACCGGAGCGACCTCCGGGCTCGACGGTTTGACGCCGAGGAGCAGCACGGCGGCACCCATGACGACCGCGGCGATGAGGCCGGAGTAGACCACGGAGCTGATGACCTTCCAGGCGGTGGTCGGCCGGACCTCGTCGATCCGTCGGCCCACGGGCGTGGCCTCGAAGCGGCGCCGGAGCGCGGCGAGTCGCGGCTGCGCGGGGTGGAGGGAGGGCATCGACATAGTCTCAATCTTAACTTGAGACTCAGTAGGTAACACAAGTCTCAGTTTTCACAGGTCGAATGGGCGCGGCTGTACCCGGCGCCGACGGCGGCTCATTAGGCTTTGCGACATGTCATTCGACGACGCGCCCGTCATCGCCGTGGGACCGAAGCCCGATCCGGACTTCGACGCCGCGATCACCGCGGGCGGTGGCGAGCCGGGCCCGCTGACCCGTGCCGACGGCCTGGTCTGGACCGATTCCCGCGCGGCCCTGCCCGCGCTGCCGCCGAGCGTGCGCTGGGTCCAGCTGCCCTTCGCCGGGGTGGAGGGCTTCCTCGACAGCGGCGTCCTCGCGCGGAACCCGAAGGTCGTCTTCACCTCGGCCGCCGGTGCCTACTCCGGGACCGTCGCCGAACAGGCGGTCGCGCTGCTGCTCGCGGGTGTCCGCGGCCTGTGGCGGCGCGAGACCTCCTGGGACGCCGCCGGCGCGGGCGCCCGCACCGGGCGCCTCGGCGGCACGACGGTGGCCATCGTCGGCGCGGGCGGCATCGGCCGCGACGTCATCCCCGCGCTCCGCGGGCTCGGCGTCAAGGTCGTCGCCGTGAACCGCTCGGGCTCGGACGTCTCCGACGCGGTCGTCGTGACCGCCGACCGGCTGGACGAGGTGTGGCCCGCCGTCGACCACGTGATCCTGGCGGCACCGTCGACCGCGGAGACCCGCGCCCTCGTGAACGCGAAGGTCCTCGCGCAGCTCCAGCCGCACTCGTGGATCATCAACGTCGCCCGCGGCTCGCTGATCGACACGGACGCACTGGTGGACGCGCTGCGGAAGGGGACGATCGGCGGCGTCGGCCTGGACGTGACCGATCCCGAGCCGCTGCCCGACGATCACCCGCTCTGGTCGATCCCGAACGCGATCATCACCCCGCACGTCGCGAACCCGCCGCAGCACCTGCGGCCCGCGCTGCTCGCCCGCGTCGAGGTCAACGTGCGCCGCTTCGCCAACGGGATGGAGCCGCTGGCCGTCGTCGACGCCGACCGGGGTTACTGATGTCCGACGGCCGGCCGGAGGAGCCCCCGCCCGAGCCCGATGAGGTCGATCTCATCGTCCGGGGGATCGTCGGGCTGGCCAAGCGGATCCGCAGCGATGCGCGGTTCGTCGGCGCCGAGGTCTCCTACGTCGACTTCACGCTGCTGTTCGTGCTCCACGAGTCGCCGGGGATCCGGGCGGTCGATCTGGCCGAGGCGGTGTCGATCGACAAGTCCACCGCCAGTCGTCAGCTCGCGGGCCTGGAACGACGGGGCCTCATCACCCGCGACGTGGACCCCGGCAACCCCCGGTCGCGGCAGCTGCGCCTCACCGAGAAGGCCGAGCGCGTGCTGGCCGAGACCGATCGCGAATGGCGCCGCCGGATCGAGGCCCGGACGGCCGATTGGTCGCCTGAGGAATTGCGCACATTCGCGACCCTGATCGACCGCTACATGAGCGTCGATCTGCCCGGCGATACCGCCCTCGACCAGCCGATTGTCCCCGCTAAGGACCCTACTTTCGAGTAAGTTTGGGTGTGTTATGGTCAGCCCACTGTTCTGTGCATCAGGCGGCCAGCGTGCCCTCGCGATGCCCGGCGACCCCGGGCGTTCTGCGTGAATTCGCCCCCGTTCACACCGCGGCGGGGGTCGTACACGCGTGGATTCGTCCCGGTGCCGGAGCTCCGGGCCCGCAGCCGCGCGGCCCGGTAGGGACGACAGGAACGAATCAATGAACGTCGGTGGACCGACCATGACCCCGCATGCGGGTCGGCAGTGGGAGTGCTGCGCATGATCATCGGAGTTTTGAAAGAGGCACAGCCGGGCGAGACCCGTGCCGCCGCAACCCCCGCCACGGTGGCCCAGCTGATCAAGCTCGGCTACGAGGTGGTCGTGGACTCGGGCGCCGGTGAGGCGTCCTCGTTCGCGGACGAGGCCTACGTCGAGGCCGGCGCGTCGATCGGTGACGCACGCGCCGCCGACATCGTGCTCGGCGTCAACGCACCGTCGGCCGCCCAGCTCGACGGCGTGCGCCCCGGCGCGACCGTCGCCGGGCTCCTCGCGCCCGCGCAGAACCCCGAGCTGCTCGAGGACCTGCGCCGCCGCGAGCTGACGGCCCTCGCCATGGAGTCCGTCCCCCGCATCTCGCGCGCGCAGTCGATGGACGTGCTGTCCTCGATGGCGAACATCGCCGGCTACCGCGCCGTCGTCGAGGCGGCACACGTCTTCGGCCGGTTCTTCACCGGCCAGGTCACCGCTGCGGGCAAGGTGCCCCCGGCAAAGGTGCTCGTGGTGGGCGCCGGCGTCGCCGGCCTCGCCGCGATCGGTGCGGCCGGCTCGCTCGGCGCCATCGTGCGCGCCACTGACCCGCGCCCCGAGGTGGCCGACCAGGTCGCCTCGCTCGGCGGTGAGTACCTCTCCGTGGCGAACGAGCAGGCCGAGGTCTCGGCCACTGGCTACGCCAAGGAGATGGACGACGACTACAAGGCACGCGAGGCGCAGCTCTACGCCGAGCAGTGCAAGGACGTCGACATCATCATCACCACGGCCCTGATCCCCGGGCGCCCCGCGCCGCGCATCATCTCCGAGGAGATGGTCGCGTCGATGAAGCCCGGCAGCGTCATCGTCGACATGGCGGCGGCGAACGGCGGCAACGTCGCGGGCACCGTCAAGGACGAGGCGATCGTCACGCCGAACGGCGTCACGATCATCGGCTACACCGACCTCGCGGGCCGCCTGCCCGCGCAGGCCTCGCAGCTGTACGGAACGAACCTCGTCAACCTGCTCAAGCTGCTGACGCCCGAGAAGGACGGGCAGCTCGTGCTCGACTTCGAGGACCCGGTCCAGCGGTCGATCACCGTGACCCGCGCGGGCGAGCTGCTGTTCCCGCCGCCGCCGGTGCAGGTCTCGGCCGCGCCGAAGGCCGCGCCCGCCGCCGAGGCGGAGGCGCAGCCGGTCAAGGAGCCGATGTCGGCGTCCAAGAAGGTCTCGCTCACCCTCGTGGGCGTGGTCCTGTTCGGGCTGCTCATCAGCTTCTCGCCGAACCCGCTGCCGCAGCACTTCACCGTGCTGATGCTGGCGATCGTCATCGGCTACTACGTCATCGGCAACGTGGCGCACGCGCTGCACACGCCGCTGATGTCGGTCACCAACGCCATCTCCGGCGTCGTCGTGGTGGGCGCTCTGCTGCAGATCGCGACCAACACCACGACGGTCCTGGTGCTGTCGACGATCGCGATCCTGGTCGCGTCGATCAACATCTTCGGTGGTTTCGCGGTCACCCGCCGCATGCTCGCCATGTTCAGCAAGGGGGCATGAGTAAGCCATGAGTATCACTGCAATCTCCGTTGCGGCGTACATCGTCGCGTCGCTGCTGTTCATCCTGTCGCTGGCGGGGCTGTCCAAGCACGAGACCTCCAAGAGCGGCCTGACCTACGGCATCGTCGGCATGGGCATCGCCCTGCTGGCGACGATCGCGCTGGTCATCGACAAGGTCCTCAAGCCGGAGCTCGACCTGACCTGGCTGCCCGTCGCCCTCATGGCCGGCGCCATCGTCATCGGCGCCCTCATCGGTTTCTGGCGCGCACGCATCGTCGAGATGACGGGCATGCCCGAGCTGATCGCCCTGCTCCACTCCTTCGTGGGTCTCGCGGCCGTGCTCATCGGCTGGAACGGCGCGATCGAGGGCTTCCACGCCGACGGGGTCAACCCGGCCGACGTCCGCGCGCTCACCAACATCCACGAGGCCGAGATCGCGATCGGCATCTTCATCGGTGCGGTCACCCTGACCGGCTCGATCGTCGCGAACCGCAAGCTCTCCGGGAAGATGAAGTCGGCGCCGCTCATGCTGCCCGGCAAGAACCTCATCAACGTCGGTTCGATCGTCGTCTTCATCGTGCTCACCGCCGTCTACGTCTCCCGGGACACCCACGGCGACAACACGTCGATGATCCTGCTGGGCGTCATCACCGCGCTCGCCCTGTTCCTGGGCTGGCACCTGGTCGCCTCCATCGGCGGCGGCGACATGCCCGTCGTCATCTCGATGCTCAACAGCTACTCCGGCTGGGCCGCGGCCGCGTCGGGCTTCCTGCTGAGCAACGACCTGCTCATCGTCACCGGTGCGCTCGTCGGCTCCTCGGGTGCGTACCTGAGCTACATCATGTGCAAGGCGATGAACCGCTCGTTCATCTCGGTCATCGCGGGCGGCTTCGGCATCGAGGCCGGCCCGGCCGACGACACGGACTACGGCGAGCACCGGGAGGTCAACGCCGAGCAGGTCGCCGAGCTCCTCACGGGCGCCAAGTCCGTCGTCATCACCCCGGGCTACGGCATGGCCGTCGCCCAGGCGCAGTACGGCGTCGCGGAGCTCACCAGCGAGCTGCGCAAGAAGGGCGTCGAGGTCCGCTTCGGCATCCACCCCGTCGCCGGGCGCCTGCCCGGGCACATGAACGTGCTCCTCGCCGAGGCGAAGGTCCCGTACGACATCGTGCTCGAGATGGACGAGATCAACGACGACTTCCCCGAGACCGACGTGGTCCTGGTGATCGGCGCCAACGACACGGTCAACCCGGCCGCGTCGGAGGACCCGGGCAGCCCCATCGCGGGCATGCCGGTGCTCACCGTGTGGGAGGCCGAGAACGTGATCGTGTTCAAGCGGTCGATGGCCGCCGGCTACGCGGGCGTGCAGAACCCGCTGTTCTTCCGCGACAACTCGGCGATGCTCTTCGGCGACGCCAAGGACCGCGTGCAGGACATCCTCGCCGCGATGCACTGACGCACGAGCGCCCTCGGGCCCGGCACCGTCGACCGACGGTGCCGGGCCCGAGTCGTCGTCGGGGCCTACCGCCCGGGGCCTACGTCCAGGCCTCCTCGATGCGCACGTCCCCGTCGGTGAAGGGCAGGTCCTTCCCGATGGTGTCGGGACGGTCCAGCACCGAGGCCGCCACCAGCGCGACGTTCGCGCGCGACGTGCCGGGGTTGTCCGCCGCCCGCACCGCCGCGGGGTCCACTCGCCCGGTGGGTTCATCGAGGGTCAGGCGGCCCGGCATGAGCACCGTCCAGTCCAGGTCCGAGGCGCGCAGGGCGACGTCGGCGGCGGCCTTCGCCTCCGCGTAGGGGAAGAACGCGTCCGACTCCGGGACGCCGTGGTCGGGGGCGGCGCCGAGGTAGGAGACCATGACGTAGCGCTTCACCCCGGCCGATTCGGCGGCCTGGATCGAGCGGATCGCCGCGTCGCGGTCCACGGCGTACGTGCGGTCGGGGTTCCCGCCGCCCGCGCCGGCGGAGAAGACCACGGCGTCCGAGCCGGCGAGGGCCGCCGCGATCTCCTCGCGCGACGCCCGCTCCACGTCGAGGACGAGGGGTTTCGCGCCGGTCGCGGCGACGTCCGCCGCGTGCTCCGGGTTGCGGATCCACGAGGTGACCGCATCGCCCAGCGAGCTGAGGACGCGCGCCAGGATGAGCGCGATCTTGCCGTGTCCACCGATGATCGTGACAGCTGCCATGCATTCCAACGTACGCGCCCCGGCGGCGTGTCCGACTCGGCCCGGCGCGACCACAGGATCGCTGCAGCGAGGGCATGCGTGCGACGCATGCCTCGTCACGAGAACACGCCGCTGACCAGTGAAGGCAACAGCCATGCGTGCCACGCATGACTGTTCTGCGAGGACAGACCTCCGTTTACGCCCCCCGCGGCTCGCCACCACGCCCACCCTGCGCAGACTGCGAGCGCTGTCAGCCGCCGAGGGGCATGGTCGCGAGCCGCAGGGCCAGGAGCAGCAGCAGCGCACCGATGCCGAGGTTGATCGCCCGCCACACCCCGGGCCTGGCGAGCACGCCGGCCAGGCGCCGGGCGCCGAAGCCCAGCAGGCAGAACCAGGCGACGCTGGCGACGACGGCGCCGAGCGCGAACCACCAGCGGTCGCCCGCGTACCGGGTCGAGGCCGAGCCGAGCAGCAGCACCGTGTCCAGGTACACGTGCGGATTCAGCCACGTCAGCGCCAGTGCCCCCGTCACGACGGCCGCGACCGATGCGGCGCCGTCGCCGCCCGCGACGAGCCCCTCCGAGCGGCGTGCCGCCCACAGCGACCGCAGGCCGTAGCCGAGCAGCACCGCGGCGCCCGCCCACTTCACCACCTCCAGGAGCAGCGGCCGTCCCGAGACCGCGGCGCCGAGCCCCGCGACCCCCGCGATGATCAGCGCCATGTCGGAGGCGATGCACACCGCGACGACGCCGCCGAGCCCGCGCCCGCGCACGCCCACCTGCAGCACGTAGGCGTTCTGCGCGCCGATCGCCACGATCAGCGAGAGCCCGAGCCCGAGGCCGGCGAGGAGTGCGGAGGTCATGGCGTCGACGCTAGGGCCGCAGGGTGTATTAGCACCAATACGAAAAGGCGATCACCCATTAGAATTACTTCATGCTGAGCGGGCATCACCTGGAGACCCTCGTCGCGGTGGTCGAGGAGGAGAGCTTCGGCGCCGCCGCGTCCCGCCTGCGCATCACCCAGTCCGCGGTCAGCCAGCGCATCCGCGCCCTGGAGCAGCAGGTGGGACACGTCGTCGTGACCCGCGAGGGCCCGTGCCGGCCGACCGCGCAGGGGGAGGTGCTGCTCGGCCTCGCCCGCGGTGTGGCCTCGCTCGAGGCCGACGCGCTGGGCCGCCTCGCGGGCGGTGCGCCGTCGGCCGTGCTCGACGTCGGCGTGAACGCGGACTCGCTCGCCACCTGGTTCCGCGACGTGATCGGGGCCGTCGCCGGCCTGCCGGACGGGCCGCTGCTGCGCCTCGTGGTCGACGACGAGCATCACACCGCCGATCTGCTCCGCGCGGGCTCGGTGCTCGGTGCCGTCACCACCGACCCGGAGCCCGTGCAGGGGTGCGCGGCCGAGTACCTCGGCACCATGCGCTACCTACCGGTGTGCACGCCCGCCTACGCCGAACGCTGGCGTGCGGGCGGCCGCTGGCGCTGGAGGGAGATGCCCGTGGTGCAGTTCGACCTGCGCAAGGACGAGTTGCAGAACAAGGTGCTCCACCGCCGCGGCGTCCGCGACTCGCCGCCGATGCACCGCATCCCGTCGTCGGAGGCCTTCACCCACGCCGTCCGCGCCGGCCTCGGCTGGGGCAGCCTGCCGGAGGCCGACGTCGGCGACGCGCTCGAACGCGGCACCCTGATCCGGCTCACGGACGACACCGTCGACGTGAAGCTGCACTGGCAGTCCTGGCGGCTGCACACCCGCGCCACCGAGCGGCTCGCCGACGCGATCCACGCCGCCGCGGCGGTGCACCTCCACTGATCCCGCGTGCGTCCGGCGGAGCGCGAGTACCTTGGCGCTCATGCCGGATCCCGCAGCGCCGCACCCGCTCCGCACGCTCCACGAGGGCCTCAGCGACCTCGACCGCCGGCTCTTCGACGCCGTCGCCGACTCGCCCAGCCCGCTGCTGGACCTCACCATGCGGCCGCTCTCGGCGGCGGCCGACCACTCGAAGCTGTGGATGGTCCTCGCCGCGGGCCTGGGCGGCCTGGGCGGTCTGTCGTCGCGCCGCGGCGCCGTGCGCGGCATCGTCTCGCTCGCCGTGACCAGCCTGATCGTCAACCAGGGGCTCAAGCGGGTCTATCCGCGGCGCCGCCCCGCCCACGACGGGGTGCCGCTCAAGCGGGCTCGCCGCCAACCCACGTCCACCTCGTTCCCGTCGGGGCACTCCGCCGCGGCGGCGGCCTTCGCCATCGGGGTGGGCCTGGAGAACCGCACCGCCGGATACGCGCTCGCGGGGCTCGCCGGCGCGGTCGGCTTCTCCCGGATCGCCACGGGCGCCCACTACCCGGGCGACGTGCTGGCGGGCTTCGCCGTCGGTGCGGGCGTCGCGGTCGCGGGTGCCCGCCTGGTGCCGCCCGTCGACGACAGCCGGACCATGACGCCGGAGCCCACCGTCGAGCGGATCACGACGGACCCGGAGGGCGCCGGGCTCGTGGTGGTGCTCAACCCGGCCTCCGGTGACGGCACGGGCACGCGCGTGGCGGAGGAGATCCGCCGCACGCTCCCGAAGGCCGAGATCGTCGAGCTCGCCGAGGATTCCGACATCGACGCCGTGGCTGCGGACGCCGCCGCCCGGGCGGAGTTCCTCGGAGTCGCGGGCGGCGACGGCACCGTCGCGACGCTCGCCGCGCACGCCCTCGCGGCGGACAAGCCGCTCGCGGTGTTCCCCGCCGGGACCTTCAACCACTTCGCCAAGGACGTGGGCGCGGAGACGGTCGGCGCCGTCGTGGAGTCGATCCGCAGCGGCCGCCTCGCCCGGGTCGACGTGGTGTGGCTCAACGAGGAGAAGCTGCTGCTCAACACCGCCAGCATCGGCGCCTACCCGGAGTTCGTACGCGCCCGCACCCGGTACCAGCGGCGCCGGATCGGCCGCGTCACGGCCACGGTCCGCGCGCTGCGGCGGGTGCTGCGACACACCGCGCTGGCATCGGTGCGGATCGAGGGACGCCCCGCCACCGTCTCGTTCTTCTTCCTCGGCAACTCCATGTACGGTGCGCCGAGCTTCGTGCCCGGGCGGCGCACCCGCCTCGACGACGGCGTGCTCGACGTGCGGTACCTCGAGGACGGGCACCGGTACGCGACCGCGCGCCTGTTCGCCTCCTGGATCAGCGGCCGGATCCGCAACTCCAAGGTCTACCGGGAGCTGCAGGCGCCGGTCGTGACCATCGAGGCCGACGAGCCGTTCCGGGTGGCGCACGACGGCGAAGCCGGTGAACTGCACACGCGCGCCCGGTTCCGGGTCGACTACCGGGCCCTGCGGGTCTTCGGCACCAGTCTCACGCGATAGGCGCCGCGCACCACCCGCCGGTGCACAGGACCAGCCCGCCGGCGGTCACGCGACGCCCAGCAGTGTCATCTCGTTCGCCTGGATGTCCGCGGCGATGAGCGTGCCCGTGCCGCCGCCCGTCCCCGTCCCGTCGGGCCGGGTGTGGACGGTGTTGATCACCCCGACGGCGGTGAACGTCCCGTCGGGCCAGCGGGCGTAGACGGGCCCACCCGAATCCCCTTCCACCGCGGGGATTCCCACCCAGGTGACGCGGGTGCCGGTGACGTCGTCGAGCACGCCGCAGTGCCGGCCGGTGCGGGCGCCGACGACGCAGATCTCGGGCCGCCCCGCACGCAGTTCCTCGGTGCCGCTGACGCCCCGGACGGGGCCGATCACCCGCGCGATCGGCGCCACGTCACGGCCCGCCAGCTGGATGATCGCGATGTCCTGTCCGCGGTTGCTGCGGGTGGCCTTGATGTACTCGCCGAACGGGGAGCTGCCGCCGCCCGGCGTGAGGTACCGGGCGACGGGATTGCGGCCGGGCCGGACCTGGGCCGCGAGCTCCGCGCAGTGCCCGGCGGTGAACGCGACGATCTGGCCGCCGGGGTACCGGGCGAGGAAGCCCAGGGTGCACACGCTGCTGTAGACCCCGTACGGGTCGGCGTAGGTGGTGATGCCGGCGCCGGTCGTGGGCTTCGGCGCGGTCGCGGGCTTCAGGTCCGGTGCCACCACGTCGTACGGCCTCACGACGGGGGTCGTGATCACGGTCGTGGGGCTCGGCGGTCCCGCCGGAGCCGGGTCCTGCTGGATCACGGCGCAGCCGCCGAGCAGGGCGAGGCTCAGGGCGCACGCCGCGGCCCGCAGCTGTCGGCGGGCGGTGATCACCGATCCAGGGTAGGCCTTCAGGCCCGCGAGCGGATCGCCTCCGCGACCGCCGAGATCGCCAGCGCGCGCACCACGTCCACCTTGGCCTCCACGGCGCCGGTGGCGGCGGAGATGAAGGCGTCGCCGTCGTAGCGGGTGTGCGGCGGGTCGATCGCGCGGGCCAGACCGTCGTGCGCGCCCTGCGCCAGGATCAGGCACTCCGCCTTGGTGAGTACGGCGTTGGTCATCACGACGCCGATCGTGGTGTTCTGCCGGTCGCCGCCGAACGGCTCGTAGTCGCCGAAGTCGACGGGACCGGCCTCGCCGGTCAGGATGTCGCCGAACGCGTTCACGGCGCACAGCGCGCCCACGACGACCTCGCCCGCGCGCACCTCGGCGTAGGCGAGGCCCGCATCGTGCAGGTTCTCGAGGCCGCGGGCCTTGCCGGTGGTGGCGCCGGTGCCGGCGCCGATGAGGCCGTGCAGCTCGGCGTCCGCGCTCGCGGACGCCGCCGCCGCGTAGCCGTCCGCGGCGGTCGGGCGGACCGTCGGGTCGCCGACCATGAGGTCGAACAGGCCCAGGGTGGGCACGATCGGCACCCGGCCGGCCACGGTGTCGACGCCCCGGTCCTCCTCCTCGAGGCGGCGCATCACGCCGTCGGCGCTGGCGAGGCCGAAGGCGGAACCGCCGGTGAGCACGGCGGCGTGGATCTCCTCGACGGAGCGTTCGGGGGAGAGCAGGTCGAACTCGCGCGAGGCGGGCGCGCCGCCGCGCACCTCCCCGGACCCGACGGTGCCGTCGGGGAAGGTCACGACGGTGCAGCCGGTGCGGGCCGCCGCGTCGGTGACGTGGCCGACGCGGACGCCGGGGACGCTGATGGTCTGGACGACGGGCATGTCCCCAGGCTACGACGCCGCCGCCGGCGCGGGGACGTCGCCGTCAGGCGCGGGTGGGGGCGTACGCGGCTTCGTAGGCGGCGCGGGTCGCGTCGCGGCGCGCGGCCACGGCGGGGTTCTCCAGCTCCGGGTCGAGGCCGTTCTTCTCCAGCCGGCGGGCGCGGTTCGGACGCATGTAGGCGGCGTTGTAGAACACGGCGAGCAGCGCGCCGAGCAGCACCGTCGCGCCGCGCAGCGCCAGTGGGCCCGGGAGCAGCATGAGCAGCGCGTACACCGGGAGCACCGCGAGCTGCCCGCGGAGCAGGTGCCGCAGCGCCCACGTGCGGCGGGTCAGGGTGCGGCGCACCCATTCCCGGTTCCGATCCGGCAGCGAGCCGGTGTAGACCCAGGCGAGGTAGTGCAGGGGATCGGGGCGGTGGACGGCGGTCATCAGGACTCCTTCAGGGCGCCCGCGGCGAGCGCTTTGGCGTTGACGGTGGTGAGCACGCGGTGCAGGTCCTCGAGCTCCTCGAGGCTCGCGCCCAGCCGCTCGATCACGGCGGGCGGCACGGCGAGGGCCTGGTCGCGCAGTTCGCGACCGGCCGCGGTGAGTGCGACATCCATTCGCCGCTCGTCGTCCGCGGCGCGGGCGCGGGTGAGGAGGCCCTGCGCCTCGAGGCGTTTGAGCAGCGGGCTCAGGGTGGGGGAGTCGAGCTGCAGCGCCTCGGCGATCTCCTTCACCGACCGCGGCGAGGCCTCCCACAGCGCCAGCATCACGAGGTACTGGGGGTGGGTGAGGCCCATGGGCGCCAGGATCGGCCGGTACACCGAGAGCACCGCGCGGTTGGCGATCGCCAGCGCGAAGCACACCTGGCGTTCCAGGGCGAGCGGATCGGGATCTGTCATACCGCGACGGTAGCAGAAAGATAGTGCACTAATCAATAGGGCACTAAGTATCAGTCGGGGTCCTCCCACGGTGCCTCGTCGGCGGAGGGGAGGTCGCCGGGAAGGAGATCGCGCCGGAAGCCGCGCCAACTCGGTTGCCGCAGGTGACCGCCGCGCCGCAGCGAGGAGTAGCGCACGTCACCGATCACCTTCGGCAGCACCCACACCGCGTCGCGGGCCTCGGGATCGTCGATCGGGGCCGTGAACGGCGAGCGGCGCATCCGCAGCGGCTCCAGTTCCTCGGCGAGAGCGGCCAGGTCGCGGTCGCTGAAACCCGAGCCCACCGAGCCCAGGTACACGAGGCCCGTCTCGGCCGGCAGGCCGACGAGCACGGATCCGATCCGGTTGGCGCGCGCTCCCTTTCCCGGCTTCCAGCCGCCGATCGCGACCTGCAGGTCGCGCCAGTTCTTGTGTTTGAGCCATGCGCGCACCCGCTGCCCGGGCAGGTACGGCGAGTCCCGGCGCTTGGCGAGGATCCCCTCCCAGCCGCGCTCCGCGCTGAGCGCGGCGGCCTCCGCGCCCGTCGCGGCGTCCACAAGTGGCGGCACGCTCACAGCGGTGTCGGATTCGAGCAGCGGCGCAAGGCCTTCCAGCACCTGTCGGCGTAGCGTCCACGGCCGCTTCGTCAGGTCCACGCCGTTCAGCGACAGCACGTCGAAGAGGTACAACTGCACCGCGCCGGACCGGGTGTCGCCGCCCGCCATCAGGTGGAACGACGGTACGCCGTTCCCGTCGAGCACCACCGCCTCCCCGTCGAGCACCACGTCCATCCCGTCGAGATCGGCCGCCAGCGACTCGAACTCGGGGAACTCCGCGGTCACGGTGCGCCCCGATCGGGTGCGCAGGGAGACGGTGCCGCCGCGCACCGTCGCGATCATGCGGTAGCCGTCCCACTTGCCCTCGAAGGCCCAGTCGGCGCCGCGCAGCCCGTCGATCGGGGACTCGCTGGGCAGCATGGGATCCGGCGCGAGGCCGGCGACGGGCTTGGCGGGCACGGCCTTGTCCTTCGTCAGGTGCGCCAGCCAGTTCTTCTCCCCGGTGCGGATCAGCGCGTACCGCTTGCCCTGCAACCGGTTCCCGTGCAGCGTCACGATCACCTCGTTCGAGCGCCACTTCTCCAGCTCGTACGTGCCGTGGTCCCAGATGGTCACGTCGCCGCCGCCGTACTCACCCTTCGGGATGCTCCCCTCGAACGCCGCGTAGTCCATGGGATGGTCCTCGGTGCGCACGGCCAGGTGATTGACCTCCGGATCGTCCGGGAGGTTCTTCGGCACGGCCCAGGACGCGAGCACGCCGTCGTGCTCCAGCCGGAAGTCGTAGTGCAGCCGCCGCGCGTGGTGCTCCTGGATGACGAAGATCGGATCGCCCTGCGACGGTGCGCCGCCGAACGGTTCGGGCGTCTTCCGCGCGTCGCGCTTGGCGCGGTACTCGCCCAGGTCGACGGGCGCGGGCGGCGGCGCCGACGGTGCCTCGGCACCGCCCGGCCGGGCGGCGGCACCGTCGAGCCCGGCGAGCAGGTCGCCGTCGGACTGCGCCCGTGCGAGGACCTCCTCGAACTCCAGCTGCCGCAGGCCCGGCCGGGCCAGTTCGTCCCAGGTGCGCGGCGCGGCGACCCACGGGCGTTCGCGGCCGCGCAGCGAGTACGGCGCGACGGTGGTCTTGGAGGCGCTGTTCTGGGACCAGTCGACGAAGATGCGTCCGCCGCGCTGGTCCTTCGCCATCGACGCGGTGACCAGTTCGGGCGATTCGGCCTCGAGTTGCGACGCGATGGCGTGCGCCACCGTGCGGGCGCCGTGCGCGGAGATGGCGCCGGGCAGCGGAGCGTAGATGTGCAGCCCCTTGGAGCCGCTGGTCACGGGGTAGCCCTCCATGTCCATCGCGGCGAGCAGCTCGCGGATGCGCAGGGCGAGGGCGGCGCACTCGTCGAGGGTGACGTCGGGGCCGGGGTCCAGGTCGAGCACGAGGCGATTCGGCGGTCCGGGCACTTCCGGGCGGTCGGGGTCGGCATCGTCGGGGACGAAGGCCCACTGGGGGACGTGCAGTTCCAGCGCCGCCTGCTGGCCGAGCCACACCATGCCGGCGGCGTTCTCGATGACCGGGTACCGGGACTCGCCGTCGGAGTGGAACTGGCTGCCGCGGCGGATCCACGCGGGTGCATGGCTCGGCAGCCGCTTCTCGAAGAAGGCCGTCTTATCCACGCCGTTGGGCCAGCGCTTGCGGGTGAGCGGGCGGTCGCGCAGGTGCGGCAACGCGAACGGGGCGATGGCCTGGAAGTAGTCGATGACCTCGGCCTTCGTGGTGCCCGTCGCGGGGTACAGCACCTTGTCGAGATTGGTCAGCTGCACGCCGACGCCGTCGACCTCGCGGTTCTCCCGGATCTGCGCCACGGGCCCATTATCGAGGTCCTCGCAGGTGCCGGGAGGGCGGATGGCGCGGGCTGGAGGTGTGGTCAGGTCTCCGCGACAGCCATGCGCGCGGCGCATGCCCTCTGACCTGCGGAGACGCGGGCAAGACATGCGTGCGACGCATGGCATCGAGTTCCGGTAGCGGGCCGGAGGCGCGGGCGCCCTCATGCGAGACCGAATTCAGGTATGCGCCGGGCGGATGACACGGCAACGAAGTACCTGGTCGGAGGCCATGCGTCGGACGCATGGCCTTGCATGTCGCACCGCACCTCCCGGTGCGACGAGTCCGTAGCGCCCTGCTGTCGTCGCGGGTCGGTAGGAGTACCCGCCGCCACCTCTCGCAATCGGCGCTCACACCAGTCACAATGGTCACATGCGCGCGATTTGGACGGGTGAGCTGTCGTTCGGGCTGGTCAACGTGCCCGTGAAGGTGTACTCCGCGATCGAGAGCCACGATGCGAAGTCGCACCAGGTGGACTCGAAGGACGGGGTCCGCATCCGGTACAAGCGCGTGCGCGAGGGCACCGACGACGAGGTCGAGTTCTCGAACATCGCGAACGCCTACGAGTCCGAGGGCGGCGACACGGTGATCCTCTCGAAGGAGGACATCAAGTCGATGCCGGTGGAGAAGCACCGGGAGATCGCGGTGACGGAGTTCGTGCCGCGCGAGGACGTCGACCCGATCATGTTCGACAAGCCGTACTTCCTCGAGCCGTCGTCGAAGTCGCCCAAGGCCTACGTGCTGCTGCGGCAGGCGCTGCAGGAGACGGACCGGCTCGCGATCTGCACCTTCACGCTGCGCAACCGCACGCGGCTGTGTGCGCTCCGCGTGGTCGGCAACGTCATGGTGCTGCAGACGCTGCTGTGGCCCGACGAGGTGCGCACGCCCGAGTTCCCCGCCCTCACCGAGGACGTGAAGATCCGCCCGCAGGAGCTGGCGATGGCGGCCTCGCTCATCGACTCGATGGCGACCGACTTCGACCCGGAGCAGTACGAGGACGACTACCAGGTGCAGCTGCGCCAGCTGATCGAGGCCAAGGCCACCGGGGGCACGGCCTTCCCCGAGGCGCCCGAGGAGGAGGCCGAGGACGACGAGGTCGCCGACCTGCTGGCCGCCCTCAAGGCTTCGGTGAAGAACCGCGAGGCGCAGGCGGAGCGGCCCGCCCGCAAGCGCGCCGCCGGCTGATCAGCGCCCGCGATCACCGCCCGCCCGCGCCGTCGCGCAGGTCCGCGAAAGCGCGCCGCGTCACGTCCTCCAGGTCGACGGCGCCCTCCGCCGCGATCCACTCCTCGTACGCCGCGGTGAAGGCCGCGACGCCGGCGCCCGCCAGGACCCGGGCGGCCCGGGCCGCCGCCCCGCGGCCGGCGAGCGTGGTGGCGAGTGTGCGGGCCAGCGCGTCCATCTTGTGCAGCTCGCGTTCGCGCAGCGCGGGCGTCGCGTCGATGACCCGCTGTCGCTCGAACGGCAGGGTTCCGCGCCCGGCGATCATCCGCGCCATGGTGGCGAACGCGGCCTCGACGACGTCGATCGGCGCGGCCTCGGGGGCCGCCTCGGTGGCCTGCGCGGCGAGCGTCTCCTCGAGCAGGCTCTGGCCCCAGAACAGCACCTCCTTCTTATCGGTGTAGTGCCGGAAGAAGGTGCGCTCGGTGAGCCCGGCGCGCTCGGCGATCTGCGCGACGGTGGTCGACTCGTAACCCTGCTCGGCGAACAGCGCGAACGCCGCCGTCTCGAGCCGCTCCCGCGCGTTGGGCTGCCACCGTGCCATTCGTCGAGCCTACGAAACGGCCGCGGGATCCCAGCGTGCGATGTCGTCGAGGAGGCTCGCGCTCTCGGGTGCCCAGCCCAGCGCGGCGCGGGTGCGTTCGGTCGACGCGGTCGTGTCGAGGGCGAGCAGCGGTGCGAGGAAACCGAATCGGGTTCCGGCGTCGCGGGGCTCGACCGCCTCGGTCGGGACGCCCATGAGCCCGCCGACCGCGGCGGCGATGTCCGCCACCGCGACCGCCTCGCCGGCGGCGTGGAAGACCGATCCTGCGCCGCCCTTCTCGGCGGCCAGGCGGAACAGGCGCGCGGCGTCGTGGCGGTGCACCGCCGGCCAGCGCTGCGACCCGTCGCCGACGTATCCGGAACGACCGGCGTCGCGGGCGATCCCGGCGAGGCGGCCGACGAACCCGGCGGGCACGGTGTCGTGCACCGACGGCGCCAGCCGGACCACCGACGATCGGACGCCGCGCTCCGCGAGCGCCAGCGCAGCGGCGAATCCGGCGGTCCGCGGGGATTCCGGGGCGGGGTCTGTCTCGCGCGCCTCGCGACCGCTCGTCAGCCCGAGCAGCCCCGAAGCGATGACCAGTGGCCGTCCGGACCCGGAGAGTTCGTCGCCGATCGCCTCGATGGCGGCCACTTCGACGCGCGCCGACTCGGCGAACTGTGAGAAGTCGTGGTTGAAGGCGAGGTGGATGACCCCGTCCGCGGCCGCGGCGGCCGCGCGGAGCGTCGCGGTCTCCTCGATGGTGCCGCGGAGGGGCTCGGCACCCAGCGCGCGGACGGATTCGGCGGCGCGGTCGGACCGCACCAGACCGGTGACGTCGTGCCCGGCGCCGAGCAGCTCGGTGACCACCGCGGAGCCGACGAAGCCGGACGCGCCGGTGACGAAGAAACGCATGTGAGATCCTCCTGAACCAGTGATGTCAGCTACTGACATCACTGACTGTACGCCTGATGTCAGCGGCTGTCATCAGTGTTTGAGCGCGCCCTACAACGTGCGCTTGAGGCCGACGTGCTCGGAGCGGTAGCCGAGCCGCGTGTAGAAGGCGCGCGCCCGCTCCCGGGAGACGTCGGTGGTGAGCTGCGAGAGCACGGCCCCGTGGGTGCGGCCGTGGTGGTGCGCCCACTCGATCATCGCCGTGCCGAGGCCCTGTGAGCGATGGCCCCGCGCCACGCGGACGCCCTCGATCTGCAATCGCGTCGCGCCGCTGCGGGACAGGCCGGGGATCACCGTCAGGTGCATCGTGCCCACGACGTCGCCGGCCTCGTCCCGCACGACGGCGAGGTACTGCGAGCGGTCGCGGGTCACCAGCTCGAATGCGCTGTCGTACTCCGCGGCATCGCCCACCTCCCGGGCCGCGCCGAGCTCGTCGTCGGCGAGCAGCGCGACGATCGCGGGCACGTCGTCGCGGCGCGCGCGTTCGATCCGGTAGATGCCGCCGACGCCGCGGAGCACCCCGCCGACGGCGGCGCGGGCCTGCAGCTCGCGGACCACCCCGTCGAGCCAGGCGCCCACGTTCGCGCGGGCCTCGAGGGTGTCGGGGTAGCGGCACCGCAGGTGCAGCCCTGCCTCGTCGAGGATGAACCACAGCATGACGCCGTCGGTGCGGATGGTGGCGCCGACGTACTGCGCGTCCAGCCGGGTCGCGTCCACGCGGACGGGCAGCCGGCGCAGGTCCAGCCAGGAGATCGCGAACATGCCCGGCGCCTCCGGCATTCCGCCCCACGGCTCGAGCACGTCGGCGAGCGGCCACGACCCGAGCCGCACGGCCTCCTTCACGGCCTCGGCCGCCGCGGCGGGCTCCGCGGACGGGGAGTCCAGCACCGAGTTGGTGATGAACCAGCCCACCGAGTCGTGCCAGGTCTCGTCGTAGCGGCTGTGCACGGGGAACACGGCGCGCAGCGGCGCGCCGGCGAGGTCCAGGGTCACGCGGGTCAGCGCCGCCACCGTCGCGGAGAGGGTGGAGACGCCCGCCTCGCGGGCAGCGGCGGCGAACGCGGCGACCTCGTCGGTGCCGAAGACGTCGCGGACCTCCACCCGTTCCCGGTGCGCCTCGGGTGTGCCCAGGGGCAGCGGGAAGAGCGGCATGACTCCGCCGCTGGCGGTGATGATCTCGGCCCAGCGGCGGCGCACGTCGTCGGGCGCGCTCGGGCGGTCCGCCAGTGCGCGCGTGTGGTCGACGAACGGCGGCACGGTCGCCGTCGACGGTGCCCGCCCCGCCCGCACGTCCTCGAGTGCGGCGAGCAGGTCGCGCGCGATCACGAGCATCGACCACATGTCGGTGTGCGAGTGGTCGGCGGCCACGATCACCGTCGGTCCCGCGGCGGTCTCCAGGACGCAGAGCCGGTGCGCCGGACGGCGATAGGGGGAACAGGCGTCGTCGAGCACGTCCCGCAGGGCGTCGTTCACCGCCTGCCCGGGCCCGATGGGGTGCTCGACCCACGCGCCGGGCCCGACCTCGATCTCGTGCAGGGCCGGACCGGTGTCCGCGGGGAGGAACGCGGTCCGCAGTGTGCCGTGGCGGGCGATCACCGCGAGCCACGCCGCGGCGAGCTGCTCGCGCGGTACCGGATCGGGGAGGTGGAACGACAGGGCCATCCACGATCCCGGGCGGTCCCCGCCGGCCACGTGCCGCGCCTGGTCGAAGGACACCGGGAGCGCCGCGCCCGGCTCCGAGGCCGTGACGTCGTAGCCGTACAGCCGGCCGAACGGCAGGCGCAGGTGGGCGACGTTGGTCAGGCGCATGGCGGTACCCTAGCCCTCTCTCCATCCACCTGCGCGCTGTGAGAAGGCCCCATGCCGACGTTCCGAGTACCGGGAGCAGAGCTCGCCACCGAGTTCAGCGACGAGCACGGTCGCCCCGTGGTGCAGTTGCACGGGCTGACCTCCAGCCGCGCCCGCGATCGGGTCCTGGACCTGGACCTCGGCCGCGGCCTCAGCGGCACCCGCCTGCTGCGGTACGACGCGCGCGGGCACGGCTTCTCCACGGGCCGCGCCGTTCCCGACGACTACCGCTGGCCGAATCTCGCCGACGACCTGCTGCGGCTCCTGGACCACTGGTTCCCGGGGGAGCGGGTGCACGGCGTGGGCCCGTCGATGGGGACCGGCACGCTGTTGCACGCCGCGGTGCGGGAGCCGGCGCGGTTCAGTGGACTGACCCTGATGGTGCCGCCGACCGCGTGGGCGACGCGCGTCGCGAAGGCCGCCGAGTACCGCGCCGCCGCGGGCCTCATCGAGACCCGCGGGCTGGAGGAGTTCCTCGCCGCGGGCGAGGGCGCCGTGCCGCCGCCGGCCACCGTCGAACACCCGCCGACCCGCCCCGATGTCCCGGAGTCGCTCCTGCCCTCGCTCTTCCGCGGAGCCGCGGCGAGCGATCTCCCCGCGCTGGAGGAGATCGCCCGCATCGACGTGCCGGTCACCGTCCTGGCCTGGATCGGCGACCCCGCGCATCCGGTGTCGACGGCCGAGGCGCTCAGCAGGGCGCTCCCGCGGGCGACGCTGTCGGTCGCTCGGACTCCGCAGGACGTGCAGGAGTGGCCGTCGGTGCTGTGCGACGACGTCGCGGGCTGAGCCGCGAGACCGCCACGCCCACGAGGCATGCGGCGCCGCCCACCAGTCCCCACGCGGTGGGTGTCTCCGCGAGGAAGGCCCAGCTCAGCAGGATCGACAGACCCGGAACCGCGTAGGACGACGAGGCGGTGACGCCGGCAGGGGTGTGCGCGAGCGCGTAGGCCCACAGCAGGAAGGCGAGCGCGGTGGGCACGAGCCCCAGGTAGATCACGCCGACGGCGCTCGACATCGGGGCCGCGGCCAACTCGTCGAAGAGCCGGGGCGCCCACGGCAGTAGCACGATCGCGCCGACCCCCGCGCCCAGCGCGGTCGCGGTGAGCGGGTCGACGGTGCGCAGTACGAGTTTCTGCGCCACGACGCTGATGCCGTAGAGCAGGGCCGCGGCGATCGCGAGGGCGACGCCGGCACCGTCGCGCCGTCCGTCGCCGGTGAAGGCGATGATCGCCGCCCCGGCGAAGCTGATCGCGATGCCCGCCATCAGGAGCGGAGGGAAGCCCTCGTGCAGGAAGGCGCCGGCCAGGATCGCGACGATGATCGGCGCGATGTTCACGAGCAGGGCGGTGGTCCCGGCGTCGAGGTGTCGCTCCGCGGCGTTGACCAGCACCGTGTAGAGCGCGAACCACAGCGCACCGTAGCCGACGGTGAGCGCGAGCGTGCGGCCGCGCGGTAGCCGCACGCCGCCGTTGTACAGGGCGTTCATCCCCCAGATGACGCCGAGCACGGCGCCGCCCACCAGCAGGCGGCCCTCCGCCATGGCGATGGGGGAGACGTGCGGGCCGATCCCGCGGATCACCACGAACGCGGAGGCCCACGCGAACATCACGGCCACGAGAGCCAGGGCGGGAAGTCGTTTCGTCATGACTTCACTGTGCGATCGCGGCGAAGTAAGCACAAGCGCATATTTCTGCATTATCATTCAGTGGAACTGAATGGAGGCCTTCATGCTGGACGCGCACCGGCTCATGATCTTCCGCTCCGTCGCCGCTACGGGGTCGGTGGCCGCGGCGGCGGCCAGCCTCGGCTACACGCCGTCGGCCGTCTCGCAGCACGTCGCCGCCCTGCAGCGCGAGACGGGGCTCAAACTGCTGGAACGGGTCGGACGGGGCGTCGAGCTCACCCCCGCGGGGCGGGTGCTGGCCACGGAGGCCGACGGGGTCCTGGCCCGGTTGAACGATCTCGGCGCCACCGTCGACGACCTGCGGGCCGGCAAGGCCAACCGGATCACCATGAACGTCTTCGCCACCGCGGGCACGCATTGGATGCCGTCGGTCGTGCAGACGCTCAGCGCCGAGTTCCCCGACACCCGCCTGCGCCTGCGCATCGAGGACGAGGTCACCGAGATCGCCGCCCGCCGGCCCGATCTCGCCGTCGCGGTGCGGCAGGAGCATGCGCAGACGACCGCGGTTCCGGGCTTCTCCGCCGAGGACCTCGTGGTGGAGTCCTACGTCGCCGTCGTGCCCGCCGAGCATGCATTCGCGGGCCGCGAGCTGGTCGATATGGCCGAGCTCGAACACGAGCGGTGGATCGACAACGACGTGCGGCGCGGCGCCTGCCGTCAGGCGGTGCTCGATGCCTGCGCCGCAGCGGGATTCACGCCGCGCTTCGTCGTCGAGACCACCGACTACCCCTCAGCGCTGCGGTTCGTCGCGCGGGGCGTCGGCGTCACCGTGCTGCCCCGTCTCGGTGCCACCGAGCTGCCGCCCGGCACCGTCGCCGTCGACGTCTGCAACCCCGCGCCGCGCCGCACCATCGTCGCCTACGTCAAGGACTCCGAGTGCCGGAACCCCGTGGTGCGCAGGGCCATGCACCTACTCCGCGAGGCCGCCGCCACCGCTAGTCGGCCGTGAGGCGGGTGGCGACGATGACCGTTGCCACCGCAGAGGCGAGCGGCACCAGCAGCGCCACGGCGAATCCCGTGTGCCCCCACGCGAGAGTCTGCGCGAAGATCCCACCGGCGCAGGCGATCGCGAGGGCGGTGCCCACTGCCTCGGAGAGCTTGAGCGCGCTGGAGTTCGCGCCCTGCTCGTCGTCGGAGCTGAGGCCGAGCAGCAGGATCGACAGCGACGGCAGCGCGAGTCCCATGCCGAACCCACCGATGCCCCATGCCACGAAGATCACCGGCCACGGCGCGTCGGCGGCGAACGCCGCCGTGACCGACGCCAGCGCGAGCGCGAGCAGCCCTGCCCCGACCAGCGGCAGGCGGCGTCGCGCGACGCCGGTCGCCGGGATGCGTGCCTGTATCTGCGATGCGAGCGCCCACAGCACCGCCGCGCCCGTCATCACCGAACCCGCGGCGAACGGCGAGAGCCGGTCCACGTGCACCAGATAGAGCGGCACGTAGATCTCGGCCGCGAAGAACGCGCCCGCGATGAGCAGGTTGGCGAGCATGAGCCGCGGGATGCCGGCCCGGCCGGTCAACGATCCGGCCGGCAGCATCCGCCGGGTCGCCACCAGCGCGACGGCCAGGCAGAGTACGGCGACGGCGAGGAACCCGGCCCCGTCCTTCGGCGCGGCGAACTGGGCGACGGCCATCGACACGCCCGCCGCGAGCGCGGCGAACAGGAGCCCGCGGTTCGGCGGGTCGTCGTTGCGGTACGGGGATTCATCGAATCCGGCGGTGGCGCGCAGGGTCGCTGCCAGGGCGAGCAGGGACGGTCCGGCGAGACCGAGGAACACCCACCGCCAGCCCACGGTGTCGACCGCGAGGCCCGCGAGGGCCGGGCCGACGAGGGACGGCACGACCCACGCCGTCGAGTACGCGGCGAAGACCCGCGGCCGGCCCTCCTCGGGGACCAGCCGGCCCACCATCGCATAGAGCACCACGCTGATGAGGCCGCTGCCCAGGCCCTGCACCCCGCGGCCCAGCGCGAGCACGCCCATGCCGGGCGCAGCCCCGACGATCACCAGGCCCGCCGCGAACAGCAGCGCCCCTGTGATCAGCGGAGGCTTCACCCCGGCGCGGTCCACCCATGGCCCCACCCAGGCGATCGCCACGATCATCGCGGCGAACGAGGCGCCGAAGGCCACCGAGTACTCGGCGGTGGCACCGAACTCGGCTGCGGCGCGCGGCAGCACGGTACCCACGGCGAGGGTTTCGAAGGCGGAGAACGCGATCAGCGCGACGGACCCGATCAGGAACCAGCGCAGCCGGGCCCGATCGGGTGCTGTCTGAACGTCCGCATCGGTGGTCATCCTCGGCACGCTAATACGTCGACCATGGTTGAGGTCAACCGGAAATTCGGTTGATCGCACAGCCCGTCGGCGGCATCGTGAGAAGGTGCATACCGACGTCAGCTCCCGCCGCGTGCCCCGCATGCTGCGGCCGCTGCTGCGCCGGGACTACCGACTCCTCTTCGTCACCCTGCTCTGCGCGCTGACCACCGACGGCATGTGGCTGGTCTCCGTGGTGTGGCAGGTGATCGACATGGGCGGCTCGGCCACCAGCGTCTCGCTGGTCTCCGGCGCCGCCTCCATCGGCCTGCTCGTCTCGACGCTCGCCGGTGGCGTCCTCGCGGACCGGGTGTCGCAGCAGCGGATCCTGTTCGTGCTGGAGCTCCTCAAGGTCGCGGTGATCGGCGGAATCGGCGCGCTGATCGTCGTGGACGCCATCACCGTGCCGATCCTCATGGCGGGCTCGCTCGCCCTGGGCCTGGTGTCGGGCTTCTACTTCCCGGCCTACTCCGCGCTGGTGCCGCGGCTCGTGCCGCCGGGTGAGCTGCTCGCCGTCAACGGCTACGAGTCCGCGGTCCGCCCTGCGGCCGCGATGGCCGTCGGCCCGGCGATCGCGGCGTGGATCATCGCCGTCGCCGACCCGGGCTCCGCGCTGCTGGTGGCCGGCGGGATCTGCCTGTTCGCCGCGCTCTGGGTGGTGAGGATCCGGGTCCCGGAGGCCGACGGTGCCGACGGGCCCGAGTCCGGCTCACCGCTGCGCGACCTCTGGGAGGGCATCGCCTACGTCCGGCGGACGCCGTGGCTGCTCGCGACCCTGCTCTTCGCGAGCCTGATGGTGCTCGTCACCGTCGGCCCGATCGATGTCCTGCTTCCCTTCGCGATCAAGGACCAGGCGCACGGCGCCGCGAGTGAGCACTCGATGATCCTGGCCGCCTACGGTTTCGGTGGCGTGGCGGGCGCGCTGTTCATGGCCGCCCGCACGATGCCCCGGCGGTACCTCACCGTGATGATGGGGATCTGGGGCGTCGCCTCGCTGCCGATGCTGGTGTTCGGCATGGCCGAGAGCGTGTGGCCCATGGTGATCGCGGGATTCGTGCTCGGCGTGCTGTTCGAGGCGCCCGTGGTGATCTGGGGGACGCTGCTGCAGCGCCGCGTGCCGCGGAGGCTGCTGGGGCGTGTCTCGAGCCTGGACTTCTTCGTCTCCCTCGTGTTCATGCCGCTGTCGTTCGCGCTGGCCGGACCGGTGAGTCAGGCGATCGGTCTCACGGCGACGTTCGCGCTGGCCGCACTGGTCCCGATCCCGCTCGCGGTGGTCGCGATCCTCGCCGCGCGGATGCCGCGGGACGAACTGGAGCACCCGTTGCGCGATGAGGACGACGGCGACGCCGAGGACGACGGGGCCGACGGCACCGTCGGGCCCCGGACCGGTGCGCCGGCGGACGGCACCCGCGACGCGCCGGTTTCGCCGACCGTGAACGCTCCGCCCGCCGACCGCACCGTCGGATAGGCTGAGGCGTATGACGAGCGGGGTGGCGAGCATCGAGACGCACGAGTCGGCGGAGGCCGCGCGTCCCCCGCTGCTGCGCGAGGTCTTCGGGCGCGTGCTCCGGCAGGAGCGCACCCGGCAGGGGCGCACGCTGGCCGAGGTCGCGCGCGACGCCGGTGTCTCCACGCAGTACCTGTCGGAGGTCGAGCGCGGGCGCAAGGAGGCCTCGTCGGAGGTCCTCGCCAGCGTCTGCGATGCGCTCGGCGGCTCGATGATCGAGTTCGTCGGCGGCGTGCACCGCGAGCTGCTCGGCGCGCGCCCGCGCCCGGTGGCTCTCGCCGCCGCCTGATTCCAGGCGAAGTGCGGTCGGTTTCCTGCGGTATCCGTGGTTTTTCGGCCGCACTCGCGGACCCGGTGGTCGGTTACGACTTCTCGGTCGCCTCGGCGGGAGCCGCAACGGCGGCCGCCTCCGCCTCCTGGGCCGCCTCGGCTGCTTCGGCGTCCTTCGCCGCGCGGGTGTCCTTGTCATAGCGCAGCAGGTGCGGGTGCACGGCCCGGAAGCCGCGGGCGCGGTACGCGCGCAGGCTGCGCGTGGCGAGGCCCGGCTCGTCGGCGATGGCCTGCGTGAAGTTGTCGTCGATGAGCACGGTGCCCGGGCGCGCCGCGCTGGTCAGCCGGGCCGCCAGGTTCACGACGCTGCCGAACAGATCGCCGTAGCGCTGCAACACCTCGCCGTAGGCCATGCCCACGCGCAGCTGGGGGAACTCGATCTCGATGACGTCCAGCTCGGGGTACTCGTGCGGCTCCTGCAGCTCGAGGCCGATGCGGGCCGCGGCCGCGGGATCCTCCGCCGCGAACATCACCTCGTCGCCGACGCCCTTGATGATCCATCCGCCGCCGCCGTAGATCACGGCCTGCATCCGTGCCTCGAACGTCGCGACCAGGGTGTTGAGCTCCTCCACGGCGAGGCCGCGGCTCAGCCGCGTGTACCCGACCATGTCCGCGAAGCCGACCGCCATCATGGCGGTCATCGCGTCGGACGAGTCGTGGGTCACGAGGCGCTGGGTGGCCGTCGACAGGTGCCGCCGCCAGACGTGGGCCTGCAGGTTCTCCATCTTGTCGATGACCTGCGCGACCCCCGCCGACGGATCCGTCACCCCGGCGTCGTGCGCGGTGTCCAGGTGGGCCTTGACGATGCCGGCCTGCCACTCGGCGAGCCGGTACATCGCCTGGCCGAGGGACTGCGCCCCGGGCAGCACCGCCTCGCGGTCGATCACGTCCAGCGCGAACAGGTCGGCGAGGTCCTTGACGATGGCCACGTCGTCCGCCGTGAACGCCGGCTGGTCGTCGTCACGCAGGTCCGCGAAACCCGCGGAGGTCCACCACACGCGGAGGTCCTCCACGTCGATGCCGCCCTGCTCGGCGAGCTCACGGAAGGTGTACTTGCGTTCGCCCGGGAGGAGCAGACCGTCGATATCCAGATCTTCGGCGTCGCCCATGCGTCCACTGTATGGGGCATAGGCTGGAAGAGTGACGATCAGTGTGTTCGACCTGTTCTCGGTGGGCATCGGCCCCTCGAGTTCCCACACGGTGGGGCCCATGCGGGCGGGCGCGGACTTCGCCGACGAGCTGCGGGCCGCCCCGTCGACGGTGCGCGCCGTCACCGTCGACCTGTACGGCTCCCTCGCGGCCACCGGCCGGGGGCACGGCACCTTCGCCGCGGTGCTGCTGGGGCTCGAGGGCAACCGGCCCGAGACCGTGGATCCCGACCACGTGGACAAGCGCGGCGCCGAGATCGAGGCCACCCGCAGGATCAGGTTCGGCGGGCGGGACGAGGTCGCGCTGTGCGCCGAGCAGATCGTGCTGCATCCACTCACGGTGCTGCCGCGGCACACCAACGGCATCCGGTTCCGGGCCGAGCTCGCCGACGGCACGGTGCACGAAGCCGTCTACTACTCCGTCGGCGGCGGCTTCGTCGAGCGCGAGTCGGGCGCCGATACCGTGAACCCGCTCGCCGGGACCCCCGGCGTGCCGCACGACTTCGACACCGCCGCCGCGCTCCTGGAGACCTGCCCGCGCACCGGTCGCACCGTGCCGCAGCTGATGCTGGAGAACGAGATCGCGCTGCACGGCGGACCGTCGGACGTGGCGGAACGGGAGGTCCGCGCAGGGCTGCTGCACATCTGGGAGGTCATGGAGGCCTGCATCGAGCGGGGCTTCCGCGCCGAGGGCGTGCTGCCCGGCGGGCTGGGGGTCAAGCGGCGCGCGCCGGGCCTGTACCGCCGGCTCGTCGATTCCGACGGTGCCGACGCCATGGACTGGCTCAACGTCGCGGCCATGGCGGTCAACGAGGAGAACGCCTGCGGTGGCCGGATCGTCACCGCGCCGACCAACGGCGCGGCGGGGATCGTGCCGGCGGTGCTGTACTACGCGCTGAAGTTCCGGCCGCACCTCGCCGAGCGGCGCGAGGAGACGGTGTGCGACTACCTGCTGACCGCCGCCGCGATCGCGGTGCTCTACAAGCGGCGGGCGTCGATCTCCGGTGCCGAGGTGGGTTGCCAGGGCGAGGTCGGCTCCGCGTGCTCGATGGCCGCGGGCGCGCTCGCGCAGGTCATGGGTGCCACGCCCGCGCAGGTGGAGAACGCCGCCGAGATCGGCATCGAGCACAACCTGGGCCTGACCTGCGACCCCATCGGCGGCCTCGTGCAGATCCCGTGCATCGAGCGCAACGCCATCGCCTCGGTCAAGGCCGTGAACGCCGCCCGCATCGCCCTGCACGGCGACGGCACGCACCGCGTCTCGCTGGATCAGGCCATCGAGACCATGCGCCAGACCGGCGCCGACATGCTGTCGAAGTACAAGGAGACCTCCCTCGGCGGCCTCGCCGTCAACGTGCCGGAGTGCTGAGTTTGTCTGGTACCTAGCGCGCCTAGTTGCTCTGACAGATTCGGTTGATCTGACCCGCGAGGTTGTCGACGAGATCGCCCTTCCAGGTGATGTCGGCCGGGGGCTCGCGTCGTGAGAACGAGTCGAGTAGGTCCACGTAGCTGGTGATCCAGTCCTGCAGAGTGGAACGAATTGGCTCTGCAGCGTTGGGCGAAATGCGGGAGGCCAGCCTGGAGAGATCCTGGCGAGCTTTCTCAATGTCCGCGTCCAGGTTCGGCCGGGTCGAGTAGTCGAGCGGTTTCGCGAACTTGGGAATCTGCTGCGAGGTCAACCCGCCAGCGGTACACACTGCCGCTTTCGAGACCATGGTTCCGCGAAGTCGATAGTCTGCGGATGAGATCGCCGAGGAACTGGACGCGGCGGATGGGGCGGCGGTGCCCGAGGTTTGGCTGGAGCGCGTGAGGGCAAAAGTCAGAGCTGCACCCGCGATGAGCGCGATGACGACCGCGATGACGACGATGATGATCGTCTTTCTCGACTGCTTCGGGGGAGCGGGCGGCGGGAACTGGGGCGGCATGCCCGGCTGTCCCTGGAAGTGCGGGGGCGTTCCAGGCTGCTGCCCCGGGAACTCCGGCGGCTGTGGTCCCTGTGTCATGTGTTCCTCCCCGTGCCCCGCTGCGGCGACCGCCGCGTCGATGCGGACATATTACCGTTGCAAATGTGGAGTCGATCGAGCGCCGCAGGCGACTCCCCGGTAGCGTCCGCGGGCCGCACCCGGCGCCGACGGAACCTGTCGGTGGTGGTCGCTAGGGTGGCGGCATGGACGTGCTGACGGTGGCTGCGGTGTGTTTCCGGGACGAAGCCGGGCGGGTGCTCACGGTCCGCAAACGCGGTACCGACGCCTTCATGCTGCCCGGCGGCAAGCTGGAACCGGGGGAGGCCGCGATCGACTGCGCGGTCCGCGAGATCGACGAGGAGCTGGGCGTCTCGCTCACGACCGAAGACCTCACCCACCTCGTCTCGTGGCGCGGCCCCGCCGCGAACGAGGCGAACACCGATATCGAATCCACCGTCTTCGCCACGGACCTGCGGGTCGAGCCGCGCGCCGCGGCGGAGATCACTGAGGCCCGCTGGATCGACCCCGCAGACCACGGCGACGTGACCATCGCGCCGATGCTGGAGCAGTACCTCTTCCCGCGGCTGGCGGGCGCCCCTACCGCATGAGGATCACCCAGCCCCAGGCGCGGCGGATCGCCCTCGCCGCCCAGGGCTTCGAGTCAGGTTTCGCCGGCACCTCGGCGCCGACGATGCGGCAGGTGCAGAAGACCATCGACCGGCTCAAGCTCATCCAGATCGACAGTGTCAACGTGGTCGCCCGCAGCCAGTACCTGCCCGTCTTCGCGCGCCTCGGCGACTACGACACCGCGCTGCTCGACCGCGCCCGCGACAAGGCGCCGCGCCGGCTCGTCGAGGCGTGGGCCCACGAGGCCTCGCTGGTGCCGCCCGAGACCTGGCCGCTGCTGCGGCACCGTCGGACCGCTGACCGGGTGGCGCAGCGGTTCGCGAGCTACGACGCCCGGCATCCCGGTCAACTGGACCGGCTGCGCGGAGCGCTCGCCGAGCTGCCGCCGCTCACCGCTCGCGCGCTCGAGGCGCACCTGGAGCACGAGCAGGTGGTGGAGAAGACGCACTGGGGCTGGAACTGGTCGTCGGTGAAGGAGGGGCTGGAGGTGCTCTTCCACGCGGGCGAGGTCACCAGCGCCGGCCGCACCAGCCAGTTCGAGCGGCTGTACGCGCCCACGCCGACGGTGCTCGGCCCCCTCGCGGAGCGCGAGGTCGCGGACGAGGATGCGTACGTCGAGCTGCTGCGGCAATCGGCGAAGGCGCACGGAATCGGGACGCTGCGCTGCCTGCGCGACTACTTCCGGTTGTCCACGGCGCAGGCGGTGCCCGCCGTCGAGAAGCTCGTGGCCGCAGGCGAACTCCTACCGGTGGAGGCCGACTGGTGGCCCGGCACCGTCTACCTGCACGCGGAGGCCAAGCGCCCCCGGGCGATCGCCGCGCGGGCGCTGCTCTCGCCCTTCGACCCCGTCGTGTGGCAGCGCGAACGGGCCGAGGCGCTGTTCGACTTCTTCTACCGGATCGAGATCTACACGCCCAAGGAGAAGCGGGTGCACGGTTACTACGTGCTGCCCTTCCTGTTCGGCGACCGCATCGTCGCCCGCTGCGACGTCAAGGCCGACCGCGCGGCGGGGGAACTGCTGATCCACTCGACCACGTGGGAGCCCGGCGGCCGCGACGCCGAGTCCGAGGCGGCGTTGGAGCAGACCGTCGCCGAGATGGCCGGCTGGCTCGGGCTCGAGTCCTATCGACTCTGAGCCGACGCGTCACAGTCGGCGTAGCCGACGCCGCTTCGCGGCGCCGAGAACCCGTTCCTCGACCTTGAACAGCGGGTAGGCGATGAGGACTCCGACGAATACGACCAGTAGTTTCGTGACGAACGGCGACGGGGCGAACCACGGCACCGCGGTGTTCTTGACGATGAGTAGGGCCGCTGCGAGCGCAGGGACCAACACGGCCAGGTTGCGCACCAACTCGGCCCAGTCGACCGCCGTGAACACCACTTCTCCGGCTGCCTTGCGCAGCGTGATGGAGTCGGCCTGTGCCTTGCCGCGCTTGCGACGGATTCCGAGGACGATGCGGTCGTAGGTGCGGACGATACCGATCGAAGCGGCGATCGCGAGCGCGACGACACCCGCCGTCCACCACCCCGATGACGTGATGGCCGCACCGTCGAAAACAGTGCTGAGCACGCCGTCGATCACGAACGCGCACACGAAGAAGACGGTCACGTGGATGAGCACGTAGATGGACGCAACGGCGATGTACACGGGGATGGCGAGCAGGCCCCACGCTGCCAGTCTGTCCTTCTGCGAGTCGAAACCCATGCCCCGAGACTACGTGCCGCATCCAGGATCGCGTATTCCGAACTGAGTATCTGCTACTCGATCGGAGTCGTGATGGCCTCGAACACGCGGTACAGGGCGTGAGCGTCGGGGCGGTAGTGGCCGGGGTCGGGCGCGGACCGACGGGAAGCGCCGTCCCACTGCTTCTTGGTGATCGCGGAGAAGTCGAACCGGTACCCGGCCCGTACGGCGACGAGCTGCAACAGCGTTTTCGCGGCCCGCCCGTTGCCCTCGCGGAAGGGATGGGCGCAGTTGAGGTAGGCGTACGCCGTCGCCGCGCGATGCGCGTACGCGCGCCGATCGCGCTCCTGCGGCACGACTGCCGCCGCGAACGCCTCGGACGGGAGCTGGAGGATCACCGTCGCATCGTCGAGGTAGCGCTCGATCAACGTGGCGCCGAAGGTCTGATCGCGCAGGCCCATGTCATACCGGCGGAAGACGCCCGCCCACGGATAGACCGCGCCGAAGAGGGCGCGGTGGATCGCGACCAGATGCGCACCGTCGAAGGTGGCGGGGACCGCGACGAGCCCGGTCTCGATGCCGAACTGCTGAGCGGTCCCGACCTCGAACTCCAGCTGCCGTAGCGCCCGCGGATCGCGGATCCCGAAGCGATTGCGCAGGATCCGCGTGCCCGGATAGAACGTGTCCGGGAACTCGAGCGGCACTTCGATGCAGTCCGGCGGCCCGACTTCGCCCGCGCGCAGGGCGCGGTCGATCGACGCGGCGACGTAGTCGTCGAGTTGCACCGCGCCCGTTGCCAGCGCGAGGAGCCGCTCGACGTCCAGCGCCGTCGGCGCCCAGCCCTCAAGAGCGCTGTTCGCGATCGCCCCGCGCAGCACGACCGCTGGATCCATCCCCGCAGCATATCGAGCGATGCGAGTCCCCGGAGATTTCGCGCTCAGGGGCAGTCCGAGGCCGAATTCGGCTTCGGATGCCCGCAGAACGCGAAATTACCGAGGGCTATCGCGTGATCTCGACCTCGCGGGTCAGATCCAGCAGGTCGAGGAAGGCCCGGTCGTGCGAGACGACGACGAGCGCGCCCTCCCACGACTTCAGCGCCTCCACCAGCAGTTCCACCGACGGGACGTCGAGGTTGTTGGTCGGCTCGTCCAGCGCCAGCAACGACGGCGCGGGATCCCCGAGCAGGGCGATCGCCAGCGCGAGCCGCAGGCGTTCGCCGCCGCTGAGGGTGCTGACGATGCGCTCCGACTGCCGCCCGCGGAACAGCATCCGGGCGAGCGCGGCGTGCGCGTGCTGGGCGTCGAGATCGGGGTGGGCGTCACGCACCGCGTCCAGCAGCGAACCCTCCTCAGCCGCACCGAAGCGCACGTCCTGCGGGACGTAGCCGATCACCGTCGCCGGCTCCGCGGCCCGCGCGGCGTCGATGGCGCGGCGCAGCACCGTCGTCTTGCCCGCCCCGTTGGGTCCCACGAGCGCGATCCGCTCCGGACCCACGACCTGCAGCGGACCGTCGTCGAGTTGCATGCGGTGCAGTCCCGGACCCGGCTCCGGCATGGCGATCCGGACGGAGCGGTCGTCGCGGACGCCCTCCTTGGCGGCGTCGAGGGCGTCGCGCGCGGAGTCGACGCGGTCCTCGTGGAGGCCGCGGTGCTTGCCCGCCGAGACCTCGGCGGCGTTCTTCCGCAGGCCGGCGATGATCTTCGGGACCCGCTTCTCCGCCTCGGCCTTCGCGGCGAACCGCGCGCGACGGTCCAGCTTGACCTGCGCCTCCACCAGATCTCGGCGCTGCGCCTTGAGGTCGACCTTCGCCGAGGTCACCGCCTGTTCCGCGGCGGCCTGCTCCGCGTCGAGCACCTCGCGGTAGTGCGAGTACGGACCCCCGAACACGCGCACGGCCCCGCGGTAGAGCTCCACCGTGGTGTCCATGCGCTCGAGCAGTGTCAGGTCGTGACTCACCACCACGGCGGTGCCGCCGAACCGTTCCAGCGCCTCGGTGAGGAGCCCGCGGGCGCGCTCGTCGAGGTTGTTGGTCGGCTCGTCGAGCAGCAGGGTGTCGGGCCGCAGGAGGAGCTGGCCGGCGATGGCGAGGAGGGTGGCCTCGCCGCCGGACAACGTCCCGACGGTCCGGTCCAGGGCCCCGAGCCGCAGGCCCAGGCCGTCGAGCACGGCGGTGGCGCGCTCCTCGACGTCCCAGTCGTCGCCGACGGCCTCGAAGTCCGCCGGCTCGGCCGACCCGCCCTCGATGCGGCGCAGGGCGGCGACGGTGCCGCCGATCCCGAGCGCATCGGCCAGGGTGTCCTCCGGGCGGGCCTGCGGGTGTTGCGGCACGTAGCTGACGACGCCCGTGCCGCTCACGGAGCCGGCGGTCGGGGTGATCCGACCTGCGAGGATGCGGAGCACGGTGCTCTTGCCGGCGCCGTTGGCGCCGACCAGGGCCGCCCGCCCGGCCGGGATGGTGAAGCTCAGGTCGTCGAAGACGACGGTGCCGTCAGGCCAGCGCAGGGACAGTGCGGAGACGGCGAGAGAGGTAGCCATGATTGCTCCTTGAGGTCGTCAGGGGCCGCGACGGGTGGAGTGGACACACCGGGTGCGAGCGGCAGGGCCGAAGACGTCTCAGGACAGCATGGCGACGAGTCTAAACAAGGGTGCTTGCGCTTCGCACCGGAATTTCGGGGGATAGCGAGTGTGATCTGCGTCCCACTCCGGCCCGTGGTGCTTGTGCGGCGCGCGGTGTGTGGTGCTACTTTCAACACATGTCCGGGAGTCTTGAGGCCCATCTGCGCGTCGGTTATGAGACCGTCGCGCTGGGCTGCCGTCTCCCCATGGTTCGCGTGCACTGTCGAATGTGCTGCTGCTGAGCGTTCCCGCTCGCACTTCCGCCGGCCCTTTCATCTGGGCTGATCCGTTCGACAACTCCATTCCACGCCAGCGCCCGGGGTAGCCCCGGAGGTCGCGGCGTACGCACACCTTCGAGGAACCATGACCGTCGTTGATCTTCCCGCCGTTTCCGCCACCCGCTCGCCGCAGGCCCGCCCCGCGCAGGCGCGCACGGCCCGGCCCCGTAACCCTCTGGCCCGGCCCGCCGCCGGCGAACGCCAGGCCAGGGTCGCCGCACCGGCCCGTGTCTTCGCGCCCCAGCTGCGCGTCTCCGAGAAGCCCGCGGCGGCCGTCCTGCGCGTGATCCGTCGCGGCGGCCTCGTGCTGCGCGACGAGATCGTGCGCGAGACGCAGCTCTCCGCCGCCACCGTGAACCGCCAGGTCACGGCCCTGATCGAGGCGGGACTCGTGCGGGAGCGCGCCGATCGTGCGGCCAGCGGCGTCGTCGGCCGTCCCCGCCTGCCGCTCGAGGTCGACCCGAACGGCCCCGTCGCCCTCGGGATCCACATCGGTTTCCGCGTGAGCACGGTGACCATGCACGACGTCGCCGGCAAGGTCGTCGGCGCCATCCAGATCCCCACGCCCGAGAGCGGCGAGCCCGGCGAGGTGCTCTCGGTGATCGCGACCAGCGCGCGGCGCTTCCTGGCCCGCTGGGACGGCCGCACCGTGCTGGGCGCCGGCGTCGCGATCGGCGGCCGCGTGGACGACCGCGGCGTGGTCGCCGACCATCCGCGTCTCGGCTGGAAGGACGTCGCTCTGGGCGAACGCCTTTCGGGTGCGATCGGGCTTCCCGTCACCGTCGCGCCGCACGTGGAGGCGATGGCCGCCGCCGAGCTCCACCTGTCGGAGGAGTACGAGTCGCAGGGTTCCACGCTGTACTTCTACGGTCGCGAGACCGTGGGCGTCGCGTTGGCGCTGCACGGCGCCGTGCACTCGCCGAAGTCGGGCCCGCACACCATCGGCCACCTCCCGACGCGGAACGTCGAGCTCCTCGACCCGAGGCGCACCGGTCGGCTCGAGGACGCCGTGACCGACACCGCGGTCGTGGATGCCGCACGCGCGCAGAAGCTTCCGGTGCGGACCATCGCGGATCTGCACAAGCTGGCCGACGGCGGCGATGAGACGGCGCGAGCGATCGTCGCCGAGCGCGGACGGGTGCTGGGCGAGGCCGCTGCACTGGTGGCCGACATCTTCAACCCCGACCGGCTCATCCTGGGCGGCCAGGCCTTCACCGACCACACCGCGATCCTCCCGCACGTCTCCGCCGCGCTGAAGGCCACCTCGGCCGAGCCCGGCCGGTCCGTGCGGGTCAGCGGCGCCGGTGGTCGCGTGCAGCAGCAGGCCGCCGGCGCGGCCGCGCTCGACGGTGTCTACACCGACCCGCTGGGTGCCGTCGCGCGGGTGACGGCCTGATCTACTTCGCGTTCTTGACCATCAGGTAGCTCGCGGCCGCCTGCTGGTGCGCCTGCGCGAGCGTGCTCACGGCTCCCGTCCGCACGTAGTAGCGGCCCGACGCGAAGCTGCACGAGAATGCCTTGCGCGGTTCGCCGTTGGAGCGCGTGATGAAGGAGAGGCAGCGTCCGTCGGGGACGCCCGCCACCTTCGGCTCCTCGGTGCCGAGCGTGCCGCTGGCCTCCCCCGACCAGTACGCGTCGGCCAGATAGCGTGCGCTGGCCGCACCGCGCGTGCGGGTCACCGCCGACTCGGCCGTGCCGACGAGATCCACTCCCGCGCGTTCGAGCAGCGCCCATGTCGCCATCCAATCGTCGGCGGCGGCGTTCGCCCAGGCCCGCGGCGTGAGGTAGCCGAGCGCCAGTTGCGCTCCGTCGCTGGTCCGGATCACGTTCGGCAGCGTCAGCGACATGATGCCGTCGCGGTCCGGGGGCAGGCTCAGGAGTTGTTCGGGCGTGGCGGTGATGGCGCGCAATGCGGCGGTCTGGCGGTCGAACCACGTCGCGGCCAGGGCATCGGCTCTGCTGTCGGGGACGTTGCCGACGCCGATCATGAGCAGATAGTCCTGGAACGGCATCCACCACACCCTGGTCAGCGACCGGCGCGGGAGCGCCGCGCCGGGAACCGCTGCAGGCCGTGCGGGAAGGGAAGCGGGCGAGGATGTTTCGGTGCTGACGGCCTGCGTGGCAGCGGCGGCCCGGTCGGCGCTGCGATATCGGATGACGGCGGTCATCATGCGCGCGGTGTCGGCGGTCTCGCGTTCGACCAGCGTCGTCTGACGTGCGGAGACGGCGCCTCCGACGTAGGTGTTGGTCTGCGACAGCGCCGCCACCAGCGGAATTCCGAAGACCAGTCCCAGCGACTCCGGTGAGGGGAGCACGGGGGTCGACGCCGGTGCCGAGAAGGTGAACGCCGCGTCGAGCTCGGCCGGGGAGACGAGGGCGCCCGACAGCTCGTAGCCGGCCTGCACGCGCTGGTCGTTGGGATCCGTGCGCGCAGGAACGGCTCGCGGTGCTGTCGGATATCCGCCGGTGTCGAGACGGGCGGCGGCGCTCGGGTCGGGCTGGGCGGTGCCGTCGACGACGGTGGCGCAGGCGGTCGTCGCGACCAGCACCGCCGCCAGGACGAGCACGATGCGATCGCGTCGGAATCCCCTCATGACGGACAGCTTGGCACAGCGCGACTCGAGGGACACGGCCGGCGAGGTGCCGGAACCGCGCCGGCCGAGGGCGCGGGAAAATTACGGAACTGAATTCATGGGTTCGATGCAGATGCTCACGAAGCACTTTCGCGGACCGCCGCCACTCACGTGCCGGCGCTGGGCCCCGATGCCGGTTCGCGCCCGGCGACCAGGCCCCTCAGGGTGAACTGGCTCGTGGTGCAACGTGTTCTAGGTGATTCGGGGCGGATGCTCGTCGCCGGCGGTTGTGGGCGGGTTGTCGCGAAGCGAGGTCGCGCGCCGCGAGGGTGCACAACGTGATCAACAACCGGAATTGAGAATCATGATCCTGTGAGCCCTGACCTGCCTATCTTGCAATCCAACAACGGTGACTTCAAAGAAGTGCAGTTGCAATACGGGTGGTACATTCTTTTGCGACAACGAATTCAGTCGGTACGTCTGTGCCGTCTGGCTGGGCAGGACGGGAGGGTGGCATTGAGTTCCGAGAAGGACGCCGGTGCGAACCTCGGCCAGAGTGCCGGTGCGCGGGCCATCGAGGCGCGCGCAGCGATCGCGACGGCGCAGTTGCGGTCGACCGTGACCTCGATCAGCTCCTCGGTGGGCTGGACCAGCCCGCACGGTGAGCGGATCGTCGAGACCATCGACGACCTCGTCGACGACGTCATGCCCGAGCTCGAGGCCGCCGAGGCCCTCACGGCCGCCCGCACGTCCGGGCGGGCGCCCGACGGCCCGACATCGCGGCCGTCGCTGTGGGTGGAGACCCAGTCGACTGTGGGTGCTTCCTCGTGAGCACGTCGTTCGTCGCGGCGCCCGCGCCGTGCCCGGCCTGAAGTGAGGTGTCGAAGTGATCGATCGCCCTGATACCCCCCACGCCGACGTCCTCCTCGAAGGGATCTGGGAGGACGAGGTGACGCCCGACGATCTCGCGTCGCGCGCCCTGTCCGCGGCCCAGGCCTCGTCGTACGCCTTCCGCGTGGCGAGCGAGGGGACCACCGCGACAGCTCAACTCGGCGAGGTCGACGTTGCCGAGTTCCTCGAGACCGAGACGGGCAAGTGGGCGCAGAGCTTCATCGGCATCGTCCGGGTGGGCGAGTCCCTGGTCCACGTCTCGCACGCGCTCGGCGAACTGGCGCGCAGCCTGCAGCAGGTGAACCTCGAGCAGTCCGAGATCGTCTACCAGGTCGAGGCCGAGATCGAGGCCGCCCAGCGGCAGTCCGCGCAGGCGGGCGTCGACCCGGCGGAACAGATCGCGGAACTCATCGCCGCCGCGCGGGCACGCGCCGCGGAGGTCGCGGAGAAGATGGTCACTCCCGAGACCGCGAGTTCCGCGAAGAAGCCCGCGGCCGGCCTGGTCAGCGGGTTCATGGCGTTCGGGAGGGTCCCGGGCGCCAGCGCCGAGGCCGCCGAGCGGAACGGGCGGGTGGCACGGAACGGGCACGCGCGCAACGGCTACGCGATCCGCACCACGCGAACGGAGCAGAACGGCCACGGCGCGCCGAACGGTCACGGGGTTGCCAACGGGTACTCGCGGCCGAACGGCAACGACGTCGTCACCGGGCACGACGCGATGAACGGGCATGACCCCCATGACGCCGCCGTCGCTGAGCATGCCGACGCCGCGCAGCAGAACGCGGCGGCCGCAGCGCAGGACGCGTTCGCGAACTCGGGGGACGAGACCACCATGGATCTCGGATTCATGGGCTTCGGTCGCACCCCGTCGACCGTGGTTCCCGCGGCTGGGGACGCGACCGCCGGCGCGGAACGCGCGACGGAGAACACCGACGACGCGGACGCGGAGGAGTCGGAGGCTGCCGCGCCCGTCGTGTCGAACGGATTCCTCGGCCTGGGCGACGCACCGGCGGTGACCGCCGCGGATGATGCCGGGGTGCCGGTGGTGCCCCAACCGATGGTCAACGGGTTCATGGCCTTCGGCCGCACGCCGGGTACCGACGGAGCGGCCGTGCAGCAGGGCCCCAGCAGCGGCCCGATCCCCGTCGCCGCCCCGACCCAGTTCCTGCCCATCCCCGTGACACCCGCGCAGATCGTCGCGGGCGAGACGGACGAGTCCGCCGGCGTCGAGCTCGGAACTCCGCTGACGCTGTCCCGTCCGGAGGACGGCCCCTCGCGCGCGGGCGACGACACCGCAGCGGACACGATGGACGAGGGCTTCCTCTCCTTCGGTCGCGTCCCCACCGCCGGTGCCCCCGGCGGCTCGGGGGTCCTCCCGACGGTGCCCGTCACCCCCGGCTCGGCCCCGCCCGAGGACGGTGACGACGCGTTCGAGGGCCCGGACGGCGCGGCCGACGAATCCGTCGCGCGGGCTGACGAGAGCAACGAGGACGAGTCCGACGACGAAGCCGCCGAAGCGGCGGAGGAGACCACCGGTGCCATCGGAGAGGTCCAGGATGCGGCGGCGCACGAGCAGTCCCGCGACGATGCCGAGGAGTCGGTCGAGGCCGACGACGAACCGGTCGACGGGGCCGACGACGCGGCCGACGAGCTCGTGCTCGACGACGTGACGGACGAGCAGCCCGTCGATGACGAGCCCGCGGATGCGGAGGTCGACTTCGCCGACGAACTCGACGCCGACGAGGTCGTCGCGCTCGATGCGGAGGACGAATTCGACGACGACGCGGACGAGCCGGTGGCCGACGAGTCCGCGCCCGCGAACGACGCGGAGGCCGTCGAGGACATCCAGGACGTCCAGGACGTCGCGGATGAGCCCGCGGACGACGCGGGGGACGTCGAGGACGTCGCGGATGAGCCCGCGGACGACGCGGGGGACGTCGAGGTCGTCGCGGATGAGCCTGCGGAGGCCGCCGAGCCCGCACACGAGACCGAGCCGGAGGCCGGGCACGAGGACGACGACGCGCCGGCGGCCCCTGCGATCGACGAGACGACCGCCGAAGTCGTCGCCGGGCCCGCGGCGGAGGAGGCGCGGGCGGAGGCTCCGGTGGAGGCACCGGAACGCACCGACGCCCCCGCGGTTCCCGCGCCGAAGGCGAGAACCTCGTTCGCGGAGCAGAGGCCGGTGCGCAAGTCCGGCCCGGTGAAGTTCTCGGACCTGCTCAAGGCCGCGAATGCGAACAAGGTCGACCCCGCGCACGTCGCGCCCGCCGCGCTCGTCGCGTCGGGCACGCTCCCCGCCGACACCGAGGCTCCGGACGCCGCCGCTCCCGCGGCCACGGACCCCGCCGTCGCCGGCACGGACCCCGTCGCCGGTATCGAGGCCGCGGAATCCGCTGATACCGGGACCGCACCGGCCGCGTCCACGCCCGACGCCGGTGCCGAGGCGCCCGCGGACGAGGCCCCGGTCAAACCGGCGCCCGTGCTCGCCACCGGACCGGTGATCCTCGGCCGGACCGAGCCCCTGGTGCTGGGCCGGCGGGTGTCGCCGGCGGTGCAGCAGGTGCACGACACGGTCGCGTCGATCCTCGGCTCGCTCCGGGGTGGGCCGCACGGCCCCGAGACGGGGCTGCACTGGGCCGCGGGCCTGCTGGTCCGGGGGAGCGAGACGATCATGGCCGTGACCACGTCGGACGCGGGCTGGCTGCCCCCCGGCGTGCTGATCCCGGCCGGTGCGCGGGTGCTGTGGAACACGCCCACCGGATACCGGTGGGCGTCGATCGACGACCCGGCGCGGCAGCTCATCGAATACGCCCGGCAGGACGGCTACACGCTCACTGCGATCGCGACGACGCACCCGAGCCGCGCCTACGCCCCCGTCGTGGGCGAGTCCAGCCTCGTCCGCGTCACCCGCCCGGGGGCGGTGCTCCCCGGCGGGCGCAGCCGGTTCGAGGTCACGGTGTCGCCCGCTCGGCTGCAGCACATCCGATCCCTCGATCGCGAACAGGCCGAGCGGCAGGCGCGAGCGCTGATCCGCGACCTGGAGACCCAGCCCATCGCGCCCGAACACGCCATCGGCATCGAGGCCGCGCGTATCGACGCCCGGTGCTTCCTCGACGAGCGCGACGAGGTACCGCCGGCGGTGCTCGATCAGCTGCACACCGACGAGCGTGCGCTCGGCGACGCCCTCAGCCTCGACCGGGTGCCGGCCTCGGCGGCCGATCTCGGGAGCGCGGCGCCGGAGGCGGCGCGACTGCGCGACCGGATGCTCGAACGGGCGATCCTCGTCGCCACGCTCGCGGCGGCGTACCACGACATCGAGTCGGCCGTGTACGCCTGGACGTACGCGCGGTTCCTCTCGAGCCAGGATCAGGATCCCAAGCAAGCACGATGACGAACTCGAATCCCACTGCCCAGCGGTACTTCTCGCTCGGGCTGCGATCACTCGCGGCGCGCACGGACACCCGTGAACCGGCGCAGGCGTTCCGGCTCGCCGTCGAGGCCGACCCCACGATGTGCGACGCGTGGATCGGCCTGATGGCCGTCGACCGGACGCAACTGAGCGACCCGGCCGCCGCGCGGGGCCTCCTGGCCTCGGCCCGCAACTTCGGTGTGGAGCTGCGCCGCAACGGCATGGTCGTGGACCCCGCCGAGGGCGCGCTCGGGTTGAAGATCCCCGTCCACATGGGCGTCGTCGAACTCGGCATGCCCGTCACCGACGTGATCTACGCGCGCGCCGGCGCCGCGGTCATCCTCGCGCAGTCCGGGCACCTCGCCGAGGCGGCCGCGGAACTGACCCGGCTCCAGCGCGAGGTGAGCGCCGACTCGCCGGCCCAGCGCAACTACCTCCGATACCTGTGGATCTGCCTGCTCGGGATGGCGCACCGGTGGCCCGAGGTGCTCTCGACGGTGGCCGACGGCCGCGAGCCCCTCTGGGTCTCCGCGGAGTCCGACGGTGCCGTCAGGTTCTGGCAGCTCGGCGTCACCGCGCTGACCGCGCGCGCCCTCGTCGGGACCGGAGACGCCCACCAGGCGCTCTCGGCGACCAGAACGGCGCTCGCCTCCGAGGACTTCAAACTGGTGCAGGCCAGTCTCCTGGTCACCCAGGCCTACGCGCTGCGGGCCACCGGCGACGAGGACGGGGCGGCGAAGCTGATCCGCGACGCCCGCGCCTGGATCTCGTCGCGCCCCGACCTCGATCACGCCGCCGCGGGCGGCGCCCTCGAGGTGGTCACGGCGCAGTCCATGAACACCCGCACGGATCCCTGGGATCCCGCGTCGGGAACCACGGCCCAGGAGATCGAGCAGGCGAGCCTCGACCGGCAGCGCGACGCCGTCCTCGCCGACGCGTGGCGCGAGTTGGACGCCCTGGTGGGCAGCCCGGACGTGAAGTCGCAGATCCGCCGCCTCGCCTCCAAGGTCGAGATGGACCGGGAACGCAAGCTGCTCAGCGAGGAACTCGGCGAGGAGTACAGCGAGGAGGAGATGCGCCTCTCCGCGATCATCACCGGGCCGCCCGGTACGGGCAAGACGACGGGCGTGCGGATCCTCGCGAAGCTGTACTACGGCCTCGGCGTGATCGCCAAACCCGAGGTCTACGAACACCAGCCGAGCGACATGATGACGGGGTACGTGGGGCAGGCGGGCATCCGCACCAACAAGCTCGTCGACGAGTCCCGGGGCGGCCTGTTCTTCCTCGACGAGGCGTACGGCCTCGTCGCCGGGGACGGCGAGGACCAGGCCTCCCGGTTCGGCCGCGAGGCGCTCGAGGCGCTGCTCGCCCGGATCGAGAACGAGGGGGACAAGCCCCTGCGCGACAAGGTGGTCGTGGTGCTCGCGGGCTACGACGACGACATGAATCGGCTGCTGCAGGTGAACCCCGGTCTCCCGCTACGATTCCCGACGCGCATCTCGTTCAGCTCCTTCACCGCCGAGGAACTGGTGGAGATCGCCGAATCCGTCGCCGCGAAGAGCCGCGAGCAGCTCGGGGTCGGCGTGCGCGGCTACCTGGAGGAGCACAACAAGCGGCTCGCCGAGGTCAGTGCGCTCGACCTCAAGGGCCGACTGTGCTCGGGCATCGACCTGATGTCGAACGCCCGCTTCATGCGCACCGTGATCTCGTCGGCCCGCGGGTTCCGGGACTTCCGGGTCAGTGCCACCGACCGGTCGGCCCTCTCGTCCGAGGAGAAGCGCACGCTGCTGCGGACGCTCGAACTCGAGGACGTGCGCCTGGCCTACGAGGAGACGCTGCGCGTGTCACCGAACTTCCCGTGGTCGCAGTGGCACCTCCTCGAGGTGAGTTGGGAGGAGGAGTCGAATGGCTGAGACCACCCCGGAACCGTCGAATCCGGCGTCGGGCCTGCAGGAACGGGTCCGCGGCTTCCGCCTCACCTCCAAGTACCAGAAGTCGGGCGAGGCCTACCTGCAGCGGCGCAACGAGGAAGCCCTCGTGCGCCGCGACACGCGGTGGATCGACGACGTCAAGAAGTTCCAGGGATCGCCGCTGTACATGGCGATCGCCGTGGGACTCGTCGTGGCGCTCGGCTGTGTGATCGCCGCCGTGATCTTCCCCGCCGGCAAGGTCGGCGACGGGGACATCATCCAGGACAGCCAGACCGGCGCCCTGTACGTCAAGGTGGGCGACGCGCTGAGCCCGATCCCCAACGTGGTCTCCGGCCAGCTCATCATCGGTTCCCCCGCGAGGCCGGTGCTGGCGAAGTCGGGCGAGATCGAGAAACTCCCGCGCGGTCCGATGGTGGGTATCCCGTACGCCCCCACGGTGATCCGGAACTCGTCCAGCCGGCTCTCGCAATGGGCGGTGTGCGACACCACCGCCACCGGATCGGCCGTACCGCTCGACCCCTCGACCGGGCTGCCGACCACCGCCACCTCGGCCGTGAAGGTCACCGTCATCGGCGGGCCGCTGACTCCCGCCGACGGCACCGACGAGCTGATGGGCGACCGCGCCCGGGTCGTGGCCTTCGACAACCAGACGTGGCTCGTGTACTCCGACGACGGGGTGGTCGCCCGCGCCCGGCTGGACCTGGGCAACTCGGCGATCCGCGAGGCCCTGGGCATCGGCATCGACCAGCGGGTCATCCCGATGTCGTCGGGCCTGTTCAACGCGCTCGCCGCGCGCGAGCCGATCGACGTACCGCAGATCACGGATCTCGGTAAGCCCGTGCGCTTCCCGAACACCGAGAAGCTGCTCGTGGGAACCACACTCCGCGTCGCCACGGTCGACGGCGGGTGGACCTACTACGTGGTGGCGGCCGACGGCATCCAGCAGGTCAGCCAGACCGCCGCGGCGATCCTGCAGACCGTCTCGCCCGTCAAGAGCGGCGTCGTCGAGACGGAGGCGTCGAAAGCGAACCAGTGGCCCAAGGTGGGCGGGCGGATCGCCGTCGACCACTTCCCGACCGGGAAGGTCCGGGTCGAGGACGCCACGAGCGACCCCGTGACCTGCATGACCTGGTCGCACGACGGTGACGCGCCGACGGCCGATCAGCGGGTGGTCGTCGCGGGCACACTGCCCCTCACCGGGGAGCAGAACGCCGCCCGGATCTCCCTGATCGGAGCCCCGGGCTCCGCGGGCACCATCGCCGACGACGTCTACCTGCCCGCGAACAGTGGGCGGTACGTCTACGCGACCGGCTCCGCGAAGGACTCGCGCGAGCACAGCGGTGAGTTCTGGATCGCGGACACGGGCATCCGGTACGGGATCGACGACCAGGGCTCCACCGAACCGGGCTCGTCCGCGAAGGCCCTCGGCCTGAGCAACCCGGTGCCCGCGCCGTGGACGATCATCAGCCTTTTCGCGCAGGGCCCGACCCTGTCCAAGGCCAGCGCTTCCATCAAGCACGACGGTGGCGCGGACGACCCGGTCGTCGCGAAGTTCGACCCGAAGGGGAAGTAGTGAGTAGGCAGGTCTTCGAGCCCCCGCTCCACCCGAAGAAGGAGCCCCGGGTCATCAAGAAGGAGGTGGAGGTCCGCACGCCGGACACCATCGACGAGGTCGACCCACCCGGCAAGTGGCGCACCGTGATGATGCCCGTCATCATGGTGGTCGCCGTGCTCGGCATGCTGTTCATGATGATCCGCCTCAACCGCGGCTTCAACCCGGTGATGCTGCTCATGCCGATGATGCTGCTGTTCGGCATGTTCGCGTACATGGGCGGCGGCCCGGGCGGCAGCGGCAGCAAGTCGAAGGCGCAGCTGCTGCACGACCGCAAGCAGGCGAGCCGCTCGATCGGGGCCTCACGGGAGAAGGCGCTCTCCCGCGGCCGCAACTACTTCGACGCACTCGCTCACGCCTACCCCGATCCGGCCGTCGCCGGCTCGCTCATCGGCACGGAGCGGATGTGGGAGGTCAACGGCGGTGACGCCGAGCGCAAGGCGCGCTTCACCGCCGCACGGTACGGTCGCGGCCGGATCGTGCCGAAGGCCAAGCTGCTCACGCCGGAGGCGCCCGACGGCGAGTTCCTCGACCCGGTGCAGTGGACCGAGACCGTCAAGTTCCTGCACACCCACTCGACCATCGCGGACATGCCCCTGGCGTTCACGCTGCGCACGGTGCCCGTCCTGGGCGTGGGCGGCGATCCCGAGCGATCGGCGGGAATGGTGCGCGCCATGCTGAACCACCTCGCGATCACCCACGGCCCGGACCGGCTGCGCATCGCCGTCGTCGCGGACACCCCGGACGGCGGGCGGTGGGAGTACCTGAAATGGCTTCCGCAGGTGCAGCACCCGTCGCTCATCGACGCGCTCGGCTCGCGCCGCATGATCTACGGCAACTGGACGGAGTTCCTCGACGAGCTGTCGGGCGGCGACGAGCAACCGGTGGCCGAGGCCGACCGCATCGTCGACTACTCCCGGCCGTTCACCACCGAGTCCGAGGTGTCCGGTCGCACCCGGCACACCGTGGTGATCGTCGAATCCGCGGAGCGGGCGCGGATGACGGACCAGGCGATCGCCTCGCTGGCCGATGTCACCTGGATCCTGATGTCGCCGCCCGACGGCGTGATCGACTCCTTCCCGCACGCGGTCCTGCTCGACGTGGACCAGGCGGGCATCGTCACGCGGTGGGACTCGGATCTCCCGCTGGAGGAGCCCAAGGAGATCGCCCGGGCCGACCACCTCGACCTCATCGACGCACACACCAACGCGCGCAAGCTCGCCCGGTGGGAACTCGAGACCACGGCGTCGCTGCTGTCGAAGGAGCGTCAGGACACCGGGCGGGATTGGGCCAACCTGGTCCAGGTCGACGATCCCGGCGCGATCGACGTGGTCGACTTCTGGCAGCGCATCAAGCGGTTCGACGACCCGCGCCGGCTCAACTTCCCGATCGGCTTCGGGCCCGATGGCACGCGGATCTTCCTGAACATGCGCGAGGCCAGCCAGGGCGGCACCGGCCCGCACGGCGAGATGATCGGCACCTCGGGCTCCGGCAAGTCGGAGTTCCTGCGCTGCCTGGTCCTCGACGCCTGCCTCTTCCATTCGCCGTCGATGCTCAACCTCCTCCTCGTCGACTTCAAGGGCGGTGCCACGTACCAGGGCATGGAGGACATCCCGCACGTCGCCGCGGTGGTCACCAACCTCGAGAAGTCCGAGAGCATGGTCGACCGCATGATGGAGGTCATCACCGGCGAGCTCAAGCGCCGCCAGCAGCTGTTCGACAGCGCCGCGGCGCGCTACCCGTCGTCCAACATCATCGGCCTCACCGAGTACGAGAAGGCCCGGGAGTCGGGCCACTGCCCGGACCTCGAGCCCATGCCCGCCCTGCTGGTGCTGATCGACGAGTACACCGAGCTCCTGGAGGCCAAACCGGAGTTCGTGAACATCTTCAGCCAGATCGGCCGCGTGGGACGCTCGGTCGGCGTGCACCTGTTGCTCGCCTCGCAGAACGCCGAGATGGCCCGCTCCCGCGGACTCGAGTCGAACATCCACTACCACATCGCCCTTCGCACCGGCACCGCCGGAGACTCGCGCGCGGTGATCGGTGTGCCGGACGCGAAGAACCTGCCCGGCAAGCCCGGCAACGGCCTCATCAAGACGCTCCACGAGGACGAGCTGATCCGGTTCTACGCCGGTTTCACCGGCAAGCCCTACTTCCCGCCCGAGGCGGCGCCGGAACCCGTCGTGCGGGAGATCGTGCAGCCCACCGCGGACGACCTCTCCTCCCGCGGTTTCACCGCGCGCCGGATCGACATCCCCGACCTCGAGGCGGAGATCGTCGAGGACGACGAGATCGTGCGCACCGAGGAGGAACTGCTCGCCGCGCCCACCGTCTTCACGGTGGTCAAGGAACTGCTCACCAAGGCGCCGGCCCGACCGGCGTACAAGCCGTGGCTCCCGGAGCTCACCTCGACGACGCTGGACATCCTGGCACCGTCGCTCGCCGCCGACGAGTGGGTCGCGCCCGCGGTGACCACGCCCGCCACGCTGAAGACGCCGTTCGGTGTCTTCGACGACCCGGCCAAGCACCAGCAGCCCGTGTGGGAGCTGGATCTGTCGGGCGGCCAGGGCAACGTGCTCATCTACGGTGCGCCGCAGAAGGGCAAGACCACCGCCGCCATGACGCTGGTGACCTCCCTCGCGCTCACCCACTCGCCGGAGCAGGTGCAGTTCTTCGTCGTCGACTACACCGGCGGCGGCTGGATGCGGCTCGAGGACCTCCCGCACGTCTCCCGGATCGCGACCCGGTCCGAGGAGGACGCGATCAACCGGATCGTCTCGCAGATGGCGGACCTGATCGACCAGCGCGTCAAGCTCTTCCGCAAGTACCGCGTGAACTCGATGGCGGAGTACCGGCGACTGCGCAGCGACCCCGGCGCCGAGGTCATCACCGAGGACGCCTTCGGCGACGTCTTCATCGTGATCGACGGCTTCGACGCCGCGGTGACCGAGGGCGGGGTCTTCGAGGACAAGGTGGCCGTGCTCGAGGCGCTCGCGTCGGGCGCGCTGAACTACGGCGTCCACTTCGTCATCACCACGGCCCGCAACACCGTGCTGCGCGGCCTCGCGAGCCACATGCACACGATCGTCGAGGGCCGCGTCTCGACCGCGAGCTACGACATGTCCGTGGTGAACTCGCAGCGGAACAAGGCGGTGCCCGATCGGGCCGGCCACGTGATCACGACCGACCGGGAGCTGCTCGCCCTCGTCGCGCTGCCCCGCGCCGACGGCGACGCCTCGCCGGACACGCTCAGTGCCGGCATCGAGGAGGTCGTGGAGCGGATCCGCCGCGCCAACACCTCCGGGGCCGCGGCGCCGAAGCTGCTGGCGCTGCCCGCATCGGTCCTGCAGGACGACCTGTTCTCCGTACTGCCCGCCGAGGCGAGCGACCGCGAGCGTGTCCGGCTGCCCTTCGGAGTCCGGGAGACCGACGCCGGCCCCGCCGTCGCGGACTTCGGTCGCGAGGCGCACATGTACGTCGTCGGCGAGAGCGGTTCCGGCCGGTCCGCCTTCGTGCACACCCTCATCGAGGCGATCAGCCGCCGGTACCCGACGATCGACGACGGTGCCATCGCGCTCCTCGATCCCAAGCGCGTGCACCGCGGCGCGTTCGCGCCGAACCCGAAGAACCTCGGGCTGCACGGCTCCGATCTCTACGACTTCCTGCGGCGTTGGCAGGACAAGCTCGTGGAGTGGATGGGCGATGGGGAGACGGATCCCGAGCGGGTGACCTACCGCAGGGTGCCGGACTCCGCCGACAGTGCCGCGCTCGCGCGCCGCGACTGGTGGACCGGCCCCGAGATCTTCCTCATCATCGACGACTACGACGCCGTCGTCGCGCGCGGCGACCGCACGAACCCGCTCACGCAGACCGTCAAGCTGATGAATGACGGCGTGATCCGGGGCTTCCACGTGATCGTGGTGCTCAACGACTCCGAATACCTGTACAAGGCGAGCTCGGACCCGTTGATCCAGTTCCTCGACACCCACAGCTCGATGGCGCTGGCCCTCTCCGCGGACAAGTTCAACGTGAACATCGCAGGTGAACGCGGGCAACGGTTCGGTGTTCCCGGCCGGGGCCGGTTCCATCCGGGACGGGGCGCGCCGTCGGACGTCGTCCAGGTGGCCTGGAACGGCGTGCGCAGGGACGAAGCGGAGTCCGACGACGAGGTTTGGGGATGACAATTTCGGACAACCAGGGATTGACGAAATTTGACAATTCTGTTTTAGTTGCAACTTGAAAATCTAGGCGGAGGGAAGATCAGGTGGGCCTGAACGTGGCGCCTATTCAACTGTTGGCGGGAACCAACGAAGTGATGGCGAACGTCGCCACCACCGCGGGTTCGATCGGTGGTGCCGCCGGCGCTCTCGGGGCTGTCGTGCCCGCGGGTGCCGATGCCGTGTCGCTGCTGGTCTCGGCGAGTTCGGCCGCGCACGCGGCCAACTTCCTGGCGACCTCGATCATCGATCACGCCGAGGTCGCGCAGTACGCCGTGAGCCTCTCGGCCGTCGCCTCGACGTACATCATGGCCGATAACGCCGTGCAGTTCTGACGGGGCGGAACCATGTACTTCGTCGCTCTGGCCCCCGAGATCAACGTGGGTCTGCTCATGTCGGGGGCCGGGCCGGCGCCGGCCACCGCCGCGGCGGCGGCGTGGGCCTCGGTGGCGGCGTCGGTCAGTGCGCGGTCGGCGTTCCTCCAATCGCTGCTGCCGCGCCTCGCCGCGTCCTGGCAGGCGCCGGAGACCGCGCTGATGACGCGCAACGTCGCGATCTACCTCGCGCACAACGAGGCGCTGCGCACGCAGGCGCTGCTCGCCTCCACTCGACACACGAAACAGGCGGCCGACTACTCGGCCGCGCTGGCCGGTATGGCCCAGATCCCCGAGATCGTGGCGAACCACGTGACCCACGCGGTGCTCCAGGCCACCAACTTCCTGGGCGTGAACACCGCGGCGATCGCCGCCAACGAGGCCCAGTACGCGGCGATGTGGGCGCAGAACGCCGGGATGATGACGACCTACCTCGCGAACTCGACCGCGAACATGACCTTCGAGCCCTTCCTCCCGCCGAAGCCCCTCGCCACGTCGATCGGTGTGCCGGTCCCCGCGGCGGCCGCGGGCGCGGCCTCGGTGGGCGATGCGGTGGTCACCAAGATGACCCTCGCCGCCCAGGGGGCGCAGGCCGTCGCGAGCATGCTCGAGATGCGCATCGCCGGCGGAGCGCTCGTCGGCACCAAGCTCGGCCAGACGGTGGCCGCGCAGGCGCAGCGGCTGGAGCAGGCGGCCTCGAACGCGGCGACCGCCGCGTCCCAGTCGCGCGAGAATCAGGCGGCGCGCCCCACCACGGGCCAACAGCTCGGACACAGCCTCGTGCAGCAGCTCGGCGGAGTCGGCGGCGGCGTGGCGGCGGGTGCCGGCGGCGCCGCGGTCGGCATCGCGTTCTCCGGTGGGGGGCAGGCGCTGCAGACCGGAGCCGGCGTGGGCACCGCCACCGGCGGCGGCGTGGTCTACCAGCCGATGAGCGCCCTGCTCGCCAACGTGAACCCCGAGAACCGGACCGGCAGCGTCGGATACTTCGGTGCGCGCCCCGGCTCGCCCACGCTGGAGCGGATGTCGCGCGGCGAGCAGGCCCACCGCTCCGCATCCGCACTCCGCGCCGAGTCCAGCAGCGCCGCGCTGCCGCAGGTGGCCGCGCCGGCGAACTGGGAGACCGGCGGCCTCACCGTCGCTCCGCCGCCCCCACCCGTGCCCCGCGTGCCGGCCGAGCCGCTGCGCCCGATCCTGCCGACCAGCACCAGTGCGCCCGTCACGCGGTCGAAGGGCAAGCAGCGTGAGCGCATCGTCGTTCCCGACACCGCGGCCATGCCCATCTACCAGGACTCGGCGCCCGAGTACGAGTCCGTTCCCGTCGACGTCCCGTCGAGTGGGGAGGGACGCTGATCCGCACCACGTACTCGGCCCACCACGACCATCCCTGAACTGGAGGAACCATGCCCCCGCAGATCTACGACCTGAACACCGTCGCGCACGCCGCGGGTACCGCGAAGACCCACGACGTGGCCGCGACCACCCTCGCCAACATCAAGTTCGTCCGCACCACCGCCGAGGCGTACCGCGCCGCGAACAACGGCGACACGGCGAACAAGGCCACCGCCCACATGGAGGAGCTCATCGCCGTGTGCAACGCCGAGCAGCAGAAGCTCGAGGCGGTCGCCGAGGCGCTCGGCCGCAACGGTGGCCTCATCACCAGCACCGACGGCGACGCCGGCGGCCTGTTCACCGGCTACGTCGTCTAGCCGCCGATCTCACGAAGGGGTAACAGCACATGACTTCCGCCGAGCGCATCACAGTCACGTACGCCAGCTACGACGCCACGTCGGCCGGGCTCGCCAAGGCGTCCGCCATCGCGGACGCGAACATCGCCGAGCTGACCGCCAACAACACCGCCAACCTGAACGCGGGCAACTGGGTGGGCGTCGACCAGGAGAGCTACCAGCACGTCCACGAGATCTGCCTGAAGGCCAACGAGAACCTGGCCATGGCGATCCGGAAGACCGGCATCAACATCCAGACCGCCGCGACCATCCACCAGGCCGGCCAGGTGCAGGCCGCGGGTCTCTACGGGGTCTAGTACGACGGTGACGAGGCCCGGCCACCGCGTGCGGAGGCCGGGCCGCGTCGGAACAGGAGAGGCGAATGGCCCTGCTGCGTGAGGAACCGGCGGCGAAGCTGTCCGCCTTCGCCGCCGACATCGATGAGCTGCTCCTGCTGATGCGGCTCGCGGACGTCAGCGAACTGGCGCCCGTGGTGCTGGCGGTGCATCCGAACGTGTACCGGCCCGACGATCAGCTGGTGGTGGACCTCGCCGTCCTGCCCGGCCTCGTCGACGCCGGGCTGGTCGATGCGAACGGGTCCGTCGATCCCCAGGTCAAGCAGTGGCTGCGCGCGCTTCAGGCACCGGCCGCCGAAATCGCGATCCGCGTCTTCGACGGTGACGCCGTGCTCCGCGGCGCGGTCGTGCGCCGCGACGAGCTGGTGGTCGTGGCCCTCCGCAACGACGATCAGTGCACCGTGCAGGGCTTCCGGACCGACCGCGAGGATTTCGAATCGACCGTGGTCGAACCTCTGTGGCGGGTGCTCGGGGCGAGCGATCCCGCCGACTTCGAATCGCTGACCCTCGAGGCCGGTGAGTTGGCGGAGGTCGTCGCCGCGTTCGACCCGCAGGTCGCGGGCCCCCGCGGTGAGCGCGCGATCCGCAGCCGGCTGCGCGAGCACGATCTGTCGCAGCAGACCGTCGACATCCTTCTCGACGCAGCGCGATACACCGGACGCCGGGCCGAGATCGTCTATCACCGTACGGATCCCAGCGGAGTCCGGACGCAGGCCGGGTGGGCGGTCGGCGTGATGGACACGGTCGCCGGCCGCGTCCTGTCGACCACTGAACGCGGTTCGCACGGTGTCCTCGACGTCACCCTCAGCCCGGGAACCCGTCGGCGATTCTCCGAGGGCATCGCCGCGCTCGTCGAGCGGGGTGGATGCCGCGGGTGGTTCGATACAACAAACTGAAAGCGCGCCCCCACTGGTCGTCTGACCTGGGTATGTATTAGTCTGCAAAAGATTCTTCCAGCAAGAGAGGTGCAGTCCATGAGCGACGCAGCCACTAACGTTCGGGTGCCTTTCGTACCGCAAACCAGTCACGACGAGAGTGACTCCGCGGCGGCGATCCTGCCCTCGACCGATGCCGCCGTCCCGGTCGTGCGGCCGACCGCCCCCGCGGGTGGTCCGCTGTCCGAGCCCGCGAGCGGCGAGTGGGAGGAGCCGGAGCTGCCCGAGGTCGACGAGGCCGACGGATCCGCGGCCGTGCCCACCGCCCCCGCCCCCGCGCCGGTGGTGATCGCCGCGGACGAGCGGCCCACTGCGGAGCAGCCGGCCGTCGTCGACGACGACACCGATACGGCCGCCTCCGGCTCGTCCGGTGCCGCACCGTCCGGCGCGACCGATGCCGCGAAGGCCGATGCTGCGAAGACCGATGCTGCGAAGGACGACTCGGCCACGCCGGAAGCTCCCGCCGCGACCCCCAAGGCCGAGGCGCCCGCGGCACCGTCGGCCCCGCAGGCGACCAAGCCCGCACCCGCCCCCGTGCCGCAGCCGCAGCAGGTGCAGCAGCAGTGGCAGGGCGGCCAGAACGGCTTCGTGCCCGCCGCGGCGCAGCACGCCCAGGTGCAGAACGGGCAGGTGCACGCCCCGTTCCAGGGCGCCCCGCAGACCGGGCAGTTCCCGACCGCGTCGGGCCAGATCCATCGCCCGGCCGCGCCGCAGCCGTTCGGCCAGGCGCCCGGCCCGGTGCAGGGCGCGCCGATGGTCCCGCAGCACCAGCAGGCCCCGATGCGCCCGATGGGCGAGTCGCTCTCGGCCCCGATGTCGACCGCCTCGTCGTCCTTCAATCAGCAGATCCGGTTCTCGGACGCGGCGGTCCGCGTCTCCGGCTGGCGCGCCTGGCTGCGCAAGATGGGCCTCGACGTGGGGCCGAGCGCCAACGATCAGGAGCACGCCGAGCTCGTGCACCGCATCCGCGTTCCGAAGAACAAGTTCCACGTGACCAGCGTCTTCGCCGACAACGCCGGGGGCACGCTGCTCGTGGGTGTGCTCGGCCAGATCCTCGAGCAGACCCGCGCCGACAACGTGGTCGCACTCGACCTCGACCCCGACGGCGGCGACCTCGACCAGGTGACGGCGTGGCACCAGGGCGGTTCGACGGCCCGCACGCTGATCCAGCAGAGCGACCTCTCGGACCGCAACCAGGTGGACAAGCACCTCGCGGTGACCTCGACCAACCTGCACGTGCTGCCCACACCGTGGCGCTTCAACGGCCGCGACGTGACCGACTACGACGACGTGCTCGACCTGTACTCGATCTTCCGCCCGCACTACAGCCTCGCGCTGGTCGACGCCGGCCGCGGCCTTCAGACCCAGACCGGCACCGGCGTGCTCGAGATCTCCTCGGCGCTGATCCTGCCCGCGTCGGCCACCACCCGTGGCGTGCGCAAGGTGGCCGCGACGATCGACTGGCTCCGGCACCACGGCTGGCACGGCCTGCTCGCGAACACCATCGTGGTCATCAACCACACCAAGCGCCGCGGCAGCGTCTCGGTCGAACAGTTCGACGAGCTCTTCCGCGCGGGGCAGAAGCTGCGCGTCCACGAGATCCCGTACGACCCGCACCTCGATTCGGACCAGCCGATCGACATCACTCTGCTCCGCAAGCGCACGGTGCGCGCCTTCGAGGAACTCGCCGCGGACCTGGCGGACGGCTTCAACTCCGGCTACGAGCCGCCGGCCGCCCAGAAGCTCGCCGAGTTGCAGCAGGTGCGCACGACAGAGGGACGCTGACGGCAGATGGTCTTCCCGATCACCCCGGAGCCCGCCGGAACCGAGAACGCGGGCCCCGGGCGATCCGCCGTCCCCGAGCAGGTCCGCGTCCTGGTCGAAGTCGGTGAGAACTCCGTCGAGCGGAGCCTGTTGGCCCGCCGGCGGCTGTCCGTCGTGATGGACTCGGTGATCCCCGGGCTCGAGCAGATCTTCCCGGATCACGACTTCTCGACGACCGGCGCCTGGACCTTCGCGCGGGAGGGCGGCACCCAGCTGGCCCGCGACAAGTCCCTGGCCGATGCGGGCGTGCTCGACGGGGATCGGCTGATCCTGTCGGAGACCTTCTCCGCGCAGACGTTCCGGCCGCTCATCGAGAGCACCGCCGACGCGATCCAGGAGTTCTGCCGGCAGCGCTTCCGCCGGTTCGAATCGGCCACGGCCCGCGCACTGGGACTGCTCGCGCTGGTGCTCGGCGCGACCGTCTTCGCGGCGCTCGTGCTCATCGCGTGGTTCGCGCATTCGAGCGTGCTGTGGTGGTTCCCGGTGGCGGCCCTCGCCTCGATCGCCGTGGTGCTCGCCGCCCTGTCCGCGGATCGGCAGTACCGCGCCCCGCAGGTGGCGTACGCGCTGCAACTGGCCGCGGTCCCGGTGCTGTTCTCCGCCGGGTTCGTGCTCATCCCCCCGGACGGCGGGGTCGACGGTGCCTTCACCGCCGCGAACGTTCTCACCGGCTCGACCTTCGCGCTCATCGGCATCGTCGTGCTGGGCCGCGCGAGCCGCCTGGGCGCCGCGGTGCTCGCGGCCCTCGGGCTCGGCGCCGCGGCCGCGGTGGTCGCGAGCGCGCTGTTCGCGTACACCCCGCTCGGCCGGCCGGCGATCCCCGCCCTCGGCGTGATCGGTGGCCTGCTGCTGGCGAACTGGGCGCAGGGCTGGGCGCTGATGCTCGCCGGTGTCCGGCCGGATCCGCTCCCGCCGCCCGGCGAGGACATCGACCGCAGCGAACTCGACGCGGCGTACCACGTGGACACCTTCGACGACGAGAGCACCACGGAGCTGGCCCGCGCGCAGGAGAACACCGGCCTCGAGCGCAAGGCCCGCACCGCGGCCAAGCTGCTCACCGGTTTCTACGTCGCGATCGCCGGGATCCTCGTGGTCTCCGCACTGACCGTGATCGTGCCGCACAGCCACTACTTCTGGGGCGAGGTGGCGATCGCCGCCCTGACCTCGGTGATCTGTGTGCTGCGCGGCCGCACGCTCGACGATCGGGTGCACGCCACCGTCTTCTTCGTGGCGGGCTTCGTGATCGCGGCGGGCCTGGCGGTCGTCCTCGTGGGCGCACTCGACTCGGATCTGGGCCGCCTCATCGTGATCGTGCTCAGCGCCGCCGTGCTCGCGAGCTTCGGCGCGGGCGGCCTGCTGCTCGCGGACCGCGTCTCCACCGACCGCGGCGGCCACGGGCGCCCGCTCTCGGCGCGGCTGCTGGGCCGCATCGAGGCCGGCGAGAAGCTGGCGATCTTCGCGGTCGTCATGCTCGCGCTCTGGTGCACCCGCCTGTTCGCCGCGATGCGCGAACTCGACCTGTCGTTCCTGAAGTAGAGGGGCTGGGGTCCGTGCTCCGTATCCCGAGGGCGGCCGCGGTCGCCGCCGCTGCCGTCACCGTCGTCGTGGCGGGCACCTGGGCCCCCGCCGTCTCCGGCGCCGTGGTGCCGCCCGTCGCCGACATCGGCGGTGCGCCGCCGGACACCGACGGCCCGGAGCGCCCGTTGCGCAACAACAATCCGCGCTGCGTCGAGCCCGGTGTGTTGCCGAACTCGAACCTCGCGGCGGCCCCCGCTCCGGCGAACACCCTCCGGATCGAGGAGGCGCACAAGTTCTCCACCGGCGCCGGGGTCACCGTTGCGGTCCTGAGCACGGGAGTGCGTCCCCAGGCGCGCCTGCGGGGCCTCGACGGTGCGGGCGACAACATGGTGGCCGGCGACCGCGGGCTCGTGGACTGCGACTCCACCGGCACGTTGGTCGCGGGCATCGTGGGCGCGCAGCCCGCAGCCGGTGACGGCTTCGTGGGAGTCGCCCCGGACGCGCGCATCATCTCGATCCGCGTGGACTCCGCGGGGTTCTCCCTGCAGAACAGCCCCGCGGACGATGCGGACCCCAACCTCGGCCGCGCCGCGGTGAACGCCCGCAGCATCGCCCGCGCCGTCGTGCGCGCCGCCAACCGCGGCGCCAAGGTGATCGTCGTGCCCGAGCCGGTGTGCATGGCCGCCGACAATCAGTTCCGCCAGCGCGAGATCGGCGGCGCCGTGGCGTACGCGTTGCGCGCCAAGGACGCACTGGTCGTGGTCGGCGCGGGCGCGACCGACCGGCAGGGCGGCACCGTCGGCGCGAACGACTGCAAGGCGAACCCGGACCCGGACCCCGGTCGGCCCGACGATCCGCGCGGCTGGCGGCAGGTGACCACCGTCGCCACCCCGAACTGGTTCGACGCGCAGGTGCTCTCGGTGGGTGCCACCACCGCGGAGGGCACGCCCCTGCCCGGATCGCTCAACGGCCCCTGGCTCGACGTCTCCGCGCCCGGCGCGGGCATCGTCTCCCTGAGCTCCCGGGGCGGCGACGGCGTGGTCAACGGCGCCCCCGTCGAGCGGAACCTCGTGCCCTTCGCCGGTCCCGAGTTCGCAGCGGCCTACGCCGCGGGCGCGGCGGCCCTGGTGCGATCGCGGTACCCGCAGCTGTCGGCCACGCAGGCGGCCGCGCGGCTCGTGGCCACGGCGCACGCGCCCGGCCGCGGCACGGACAACAAGGTGGGCCGTGGCCTCATCGATCCGGTGGCGGCCCTGACGGCGAAGGTCCCCGACATCGACGCGGACATCGACCCGCAGTCGGTCGACGAGCTCCTGGTGCCGCCGCCGCCCCCCGAGCCCGACACCCGGCCGCGGCGGACCGCCGCGATCGTGGCGGGCGCCGGTGCCGTGGCGCTCGTGGTGATCGCCGGCGCGGTCGCGTTGACGCGGCCCGGGCGGAAGGGGAGGACACGATGACCGAGACCCTGACGGGCCCACCGGCGGGTGCCGCGGCGACCGCCGACGTCCCCACGCACCCCGACGTCGCGCGGCTGCGCCGGCCGGTCGGCATCCGGATCTCGTTGCGCCGCGCACTGGTCTGGGCGGTGCTGTCGGCGAGCCTGGTCGCCGTGGCCGGTGGCCGCTGGCCGCTGTGGGCGGTCATCGCGCTCGTCGTGGCGGGCGCTCTGGTCGCCTTCGTCTCCGTGCACGGCACGGTGCTCAGCGAGAAGCTCGGTGCTCGGGCCCGGTTCCTGCGCCGGCGGCGCCGCGCGGCCGGGGGCATCCCCGGCGGCGTCATCGACGTCGACGGTGTCGGCGTGCGGCAGGGCGACGGCTTCGAGCTGGTCTCGGCGATCGAGCTCACCGCCGATCCCGCCGAGACCCGCCTGCGTGAGGGCCGTGCGTTCGCCGCGGAGACAGTACCGCTGGACCTGCTCGCGACGATGATGACGCAGTACGGGTTGGACGTGGACATCGACGTGGCCTCCGCCGGACGGCGGGTGCCGCCCGGGCCGGCCTACCGCGCCTCGTACTCGCAGGGGGTCCGCTTCTACGCCGCGATGGCCGAGCGGTCCACCTGGCTGATCCTGCGCGTCAACACCCGCCGCAACCTCGAGGGCATCGTCCGCCGCGGACCGTCGCGCACGGCGGGCCCCAAGGCCCTCATGGCCGCGACCCGTCGGCTCGAACAGCGGCTGCAGGAGCGCCTGATCCGGGCCCGGGTGCTCCCGGCCCAGGAGCTCGCGCTGCTCGACTCCCGCCTCACGTTCGGCGCGGATCCGCTGGGCGGCACGGAGAACTGGCAGAACATCGAGCACGGTGCCGAGTTCGCCACCACCTACCTCGTCGATCCGGTGCGCACCTCCACGGAGAAGCTCGACCGGTGGTGGGGCCTCGACAGCGACAGCACCTCCGTGGTGCTGCGCATGCGCAAGGCCCACGCCCAGGCGCCCGTGGAGATCAGCGGACTGGTCCGCTACGACACCGCGGTGCCGATCGTCGACAACCTCGACGATGCGCTCGTCCCGATGCCGGGCCGCCAGCTGGAGCTCGCCCGGGCCACACTGCCGGGCGGCGGGTCCAGCGTCGTGGACCTGCCGTCCACCCCGCTGGACGACCTCGGTGCGGTCGAGATCCCCGTCGGTCCCGCGGGGCCGGTCTGGGGCGTGTCCGGACCCGATGCCGTCGCGCTGCCCCTGTTCGACGGCTCGCCCGTCCCCGAGACGCTGATCGTCGAGTTCGCGACCGAGCTGATCCCGCTGCAACTGGTGCTGCTGCGCTCCGTCGGCGCGGGTGCGTCCGTCGCGGTGCACACCGACCGTCCGGCGCAGTGGGCCACCCTGGCCGCGACCCTGGCCGACCCGGCGCGTTTCCGGATCGCCGAGGGGCCCGGTGGCCGCCCGGCCGACATCACCGTCTTCGACGGTGCGCCGGCCGACGCGGTGCCCGAGCGGACCATGCTCACCCTGCGGGCGCCGGGCAGCGCTCCGCAGCGGGCGAATGCGGATCTGGTGGTCGAGCAGGTCGCGCCGTCGGCCGTGCGCGTGCGCATCGGCCGCCGCGCCCCGTTCGACGTGGTCCTCAACCCGACCGACGAGGAACTGCGGTACTGCGATGCGCAGGCGCAGCCGATCGCCGCCACGGGCCCGCAGCCCGTGCACCGCCAGCCTCGCCAGGTGCCCGCGCCGCCGCGGCTCGCCCCGGGATCCACCGCGCCGCGGCCCGCCGTCGCGCCGTCGCCCGTCGCCGGGCCCGCGGCCGCTCCGCAGGTCCCCGTTCCGCCGGGTGGCCGGCACGCGCAACCGGGCGCCCCGCAGGCCCCCGCGCCGTACCCGACCGCACCCGCGGCCCAGGCCCCCGGCGCGCCCGCCGCGGCTCCGTCCGGGCCCGCGCCGCAGCCGCCCGGGGCGCAGCCCCCAGCTGCGCAGCCTTCCGCGCCGCAGCACCCGGCGGCGCCGCAGTACCCGGTGGTGCCCCCGGCCGCGCCGCCGCAGCGCCCGCCCCGCCCGGTGCGGCCGCTGCCGCCGCCGCCCTACGAGCGGGGCAGCGGCGCCCAGCGCAAGCAGGTCGGGGACCGGTGGGTGCGGCCCACCGCGGGCCAGGACGAGCGCGGCCCGCGGCGCCGTCCCCTGCAGCCGCCGACCGCGCCCCGCTGGGGCAAGACGGGCGAGCGCCCGCCCTCCGACGAGCCGCCAATCTCACGTTAAGCGGCGGGCAACCTGCATCGCGGTAGATTCTTACCGCTGTACACGTGCAGGAGCGGAGGTGTGTTCGTGGCGTCGGAACCCGGTGAATCGATCGCGGGGTACGTGATCGAGTCGGTCCTCGGTACCGGAGGCATGGGCACGGTGTACCGCGTCCGGCACCGCACGCTGCCGCGGTCCGTCGCGCTCAAGGTGTTGCAGACCCAGCTGTCGGCCGACCCGTCGGTGCGTGCCCGCTTCGACCGCGAGGCCGACCTGATCGCCGGGCTCAAGCACCCGCACATCGTGGACGTCTACGACCGCGGCGAGTCCGACGGGCACCTGTGGATCGCGATGGAGCTCGTGGAGGGCGGCAACCTCGCGTCCACGGTGCAGCGGGAGGGCCCCTTCAGCCTGGACCGGACCGTCTCCGTGGTCGAGCAGGTCGCCGACGCCCTCGATTACGCGCACCAGCACGGCATCCTGCACCGGGACGTCAAACCCGCCAACTTCCTCGTCGACCGCGGCCGCCGCGGCGAGCAGGTCAAGCTCGCCGACTTCGGCATCGGTGCCGCCCAGACCGAGGTCGGGCAGAACACCCAGGCCGGCACCGTCGTCGGCACGCTGGCGTACACCGCTCCCGAGGCGCTCCTCGGCCACGCCGTGGACCACCGCGCCGACGTCTACTCGCTCGCCTGCGCCACCGTCGTCCTGCTCACCGGCGCACCGCCCTTCACCACCACCATCTCGGGCCAGCTCATGCTGGCGCACATCAGCCAGAACCCGCCCAGCGTGCGGCTCAAGCGTCCCGACCTGTCGCCGGAGATCGACCACGTGCTCGGCCGCGCCATGGCGAAGAACCCCGCGGACCGGTTCGGCACCGCCGGCGAGTTCGCCGACGCCCTGGCCGCCGCCGCGCGCCGCATGTCGGGCGCTGCCGGGATCGCGCCGCCCACGGCGCCGCAGGGCGTCAACTGGCAGGGAACACCGTCGAATCCGGCCCTCGCGACCGGATTCAACCAGCCCGGCCCTCCGTCGCCCGCACCCGGCGCGCACGGCCTGCCGCCCGGTGCCCCGACGGGGCTGCTCGGCCCGGTCGGTCCCACCGGACCGCGCGGCCCCGGTGGCCCGGCGACACCGGGAGGCCCGATGGGGCCGAGCTCGCCGTCGATGCCCGTGCACGGTGGTGCGGGAACGACGCCGAAGAACCGCACGAAGCTGCTGATCGGTGGCGCCGCGGCGCTCGTCGTGATCCTGGCCGTGGTGCTCGCCGTCGTGATCCTCCGGGGCGGGGGAGGCGACGACGGCCGCCCGGCCCTCGACGCGTGGACGGCCCGCACCGTGACGGATGTGAACGGCTCCACCGAGCTCACCGACCGGCCGCAGCGGATCGTCGCGCTCGGCGCGGGCGACGCCGAGCTCGTCGCCGCCCTCGGCTTCGAGGTCGTCGCCGGGGCGAACGGCCCGAAATCGGAACTGCCGTCGTGGGTTCCCGCGCTGTCGTCCGTGCCGACCGCCGGCACCTCCACCAACCCGGACAAGTCGGTGATCGAGAAGGCCGGCCCGGACCTGATCCTGGACACCGATCCGGACGCCGCCGACAAGGTCAAGGACCTCAAGTCGCTCGCGGGTGGCCGCGCGATCGCGGTCCCCGACGAGGGCCGGGCCGGGTGGACCTGGCAGCAGCAGCTCGCGTTCATCGCGGCCGCCCTCGGCGCGAAGGACCGCGCCGAGGCCGTGAAGAAGACCTACGAGGGCCGCATCACCGCGCTGCGCTCGGCGCACCCGGAGTTCGCGGGCAAGAAGGTCGACATCGTGCATTACGACGGTAAGGCGACGAAGCTCGCCGGTGGTACCGCGAACGCGCTGCAGCTGCTGGGGCAGATCGGTTTCGCCACCCAGACCCCCGTCGACGGGACCGGGTCCTGGCTGCCCCTGTCCTCGAACGATCTGTACAAGGCGGTGAACTCGAGCTCCGTGGACCGGACGGTCGTGGCGCGCACGGATCCCGCGGGCGGCAACGGCGGCTTCGACGGGGTCCCGTCGTCGCTGACCTACGGTGTACCGATCATCATCGTGGACAAGACGAACGGCGTGGACGCGCTCCTGTACGGAGGTCCGCTGGCGATCGACACGATCGAGCAGTCGGTGGTCCCCGCACTCGTGAAGGGAATCAAGTGATGGCCGAGCAGACCCTGACCGCCGACGATCTCGAGCGCTACGCGGCGGCCCTGGCGGAGGGGAGGAAGCCGCTGGTCTACCTCATCGAGGGCGTGCCGAGCCTCGGGCTCGACGCCGGTGCCTCCGCCCGCGTGGTCGACGTCGACGGTGCGGTGGTCACCGTCAAGCCGACGGGCGTCGACGACCAGTTGCCCTACGACGCACGGGAACTGCGCGCCACCAAGCAGCCGAAGCCGGTGAAACGGGCCGCGAAGCAGCAGGCCGCTGCGAAGGCCTCCCCGGCGAAGTCGCCGGCCGCGAAGGCTCCGGCCACGACGGGCACGAAGGCCTCGGGCCGGTCCGCCCGTTCGGTCGCGATCACCGTGTACGTGGGCGCCGACAACGCGGCCACGCTCAAGGTCACGCGGAACGCGCAGAAGCCCTCCGGCGCCCAGGAGATCCCCCTGCCCGCCGTGCACAAGGCCCTCGCCGGGCTCGGCGACAAGGAGGCGCTCGCCGCGGTCGACGACGTGCTGTCCGCCGCCCGCGACGCCGCCGCCGATCGTGTCGCGGCGCTGCAGGCGGAACTGGCCGCGGCGAAGAAGTCGCTCGCCACGCTCGACCGCGCCAAGCGGGGGAGCGGCTCGGCCCGCGCCCGGTAGCGCGGCTCGCTAGGGTCGAGGCATGGCATCCGACTTCCCGCACCTGGACCTGTCCGCCGACGAGGTACTGACCTCCACCCGGTCGGTGCGCAAGCGCCTCGACCTCGACAAGCCCGTCCCGCTCGAGGTCATCACCGAGGCGCTCGAGGTGGCGCTGCAGGCACCGTCGGGCAGCAACGCGCAGGGGTGGCACTGGATCGTGCTCACCGACCCCGAGCCGAAGCGGATCGTGGCCGAGTACTACCGGAAGTCCTACTTCGCCTACGCCGAGGCGGGCGCCGCGGCGCGGGCCGCGAAGCCGCCGAAGGACCCCGAGACGGCGGAGAAGGTGGCCTCCAGCGCGACCTACCTCGCCGAGGTGATGGAGCAGGTTCCGGCACTGGTCATCGGCGCCATCCACGTGCCCGGCGGCGAGCTGCCGGAGGGCAACCAGGCCGGGCTCTGGGGGTCGCTCCTGCCCGCGGCGTGGAGCCTGGCGCTGGCGCTGCGCGAGCGTGGCCTCGGATCCGCCTGGACCACGCTCCACCTCGAGTACGAGCGGGAGGTCGCCGAGGCGCTCGGCATCCCCGCCACCGTCCGGCAGGGCGTGCTGCTGCCGGTCGCGTACACCAAGGGCACCGATTTCAAGCCCGCCAAGCGCGCGCCGCTGGAGACGGTCCTGCACGTCAACCGCTGGTAGCCCGACGGTCCGCCGCGGCCACCGTCGGGACCTCTGGTGCAATCCTGCGGGCGGTCATCGGCGTGTCGTCGCCGACACGCACCGACGATCGCGAGGTCAGAGGCCGAGGGCGGCGTCGACGAGGTGCACGAGCTCGTCGTGGAAGCGCGGGCGGCCGCGGAGGCGGCGGGTGCGGGCGAAGTCGTTGGCGATGGTCATCGCGGCGCCGACGGCGATGCGGGCCCCGGCGGGGTCGACGGCACCGTCGGAACCGTCGGCGAGCAGGGCGACCCAGCGCGCCACGTAGGCCTTCTGCGCGGCGAGCAGCGCCTCGCCGCCGGACTCGATGACCACCTCGCGGCCGACGGTGAACGCCACGGCGAGATCCGTCGACGAGACCAGGTTCGCCGCATAGGACCGGACGAGCGCGCGCAGCTCGGCCAGCGGGTCGCCGCCGGACGCCCCGGCGGCACCCACGACGCCGATCTCGAGTGCGGCGCGCGCCCGGGCGACGATGCCCACCAGGATGGACCCCTTCGACGGGAAGTGCCCGTACACACTGGGGCCCGAGATCCCCACGGCCGCACCGATGTCGTCCATGCTCACCGTGCTGTAGCCGCGCGAGAAGAACAGCTCCGAGGCGGCGTCGAGGATCTCGTCGCTGCGCACGACCGGCGCGCGACGGGGCGGGGGCGCGGGCAGCTCCGGCGCGGTCGACGGCGCCGCGCGCAGCACCCGCTGCGCGATCACCTCGAGGTCGGCGCGGTAGCGGCGGATGCCGATGCGGCCGCGGCTGGGCGGCACGGAGCCGCCCACGGCCAGCACGGCCCAGGTGAGGACGCGGGCGTCGTCGTCGGTGAGTTCGGGGTGGTCGCGGCGGAGCACCTCGGTCCAGGAACCGAGCACGCCCTCGCTGGCGGCGATCATCTCCCGCGCCTGCTCGGCCGTGAGGTGCCGCCGGTTCCACCGCCACAGGGCCAGTGGGCCGGGCCGCGAGACGGCCATGGCGAAGACGGCGGAGGAGAGGTCGTCGAAGGTGGCGCCGGGGCGGGCGAGCACGCGCGCGGTGGTCTCGGCCATCTCATCGACCGCGGAGCGCATGGCCGCGGCGAGGATGGCCTCCTTGTCCGGGAAGTGCCGGTAGACGCTGGGGCCGCTGATCCCGGCGGCGCGGGCAATATCGGCGACGGACACCTTGCCGTAGCCCTGGTCGAGGAACAGCTCGGTGGCGACGTCGACCAGTTGTCGACGCCGCTCGGCGGGACGCAGGCGAGTGCCCGCGGTGCGTGGTGCGGATGCCATGATTAACGTCACAATAGCCCATCGTGGGCGTTTGGAACCAGGATTTACCTGGCGGTCTTTCCAAATAAGCTACACGCGGTTAGCCTGTAGGAGTGACGGGCTCCGTGGTATCCGCGGGGGCCGGGAACACCTTCTTCGAAAGGACGGGAAGACCAAGTGTCTGACGCATTCATCTACGAGGCGATCCGTACGCCCCGTGGCAAGCTCAAGGGCGGCTCGCTGACCGCCATCAAGCCCACCGACCTCGTGGTCGGCCTGATCGACGAGATCAAGGACCGCAACCCGGAGCTCGATCCCGCGTCCATCGACGACATCGTGCTCGGCGTCGTCTCGCCCGTGGGTGAGCAGGGCGCCGACATCGCCCGCACCGCCTCGATCGTGGCCGGCCTGCCGGACACCGTCGCGGGCGTGCAGATCAACCGCTTCTGCGCCTCGGGCCTCGAGGCCACCAACATCGCCGCGCAGAAGGTCGGCTCGTCGCTGGGCGACGACCTGGTGCTCGCCGGCGGCGTGGAGTCGATGTCCCGCGTGCCCATGGGCTCGGACTTCGGTGCGCTGTTCTACGACCCGCAGTACAGCTACGACAACTACATCGCGCCCCAGGGCATCGGCGCCGACCTGATCGCGACCATCGAGGGCTTCTCCCGCGAGGACGTCGACCAGTACTCCGCCGAGTCGCAGGAGCTCGCCGCGAAGGCCTGGGACGAGGGCCGCTTCGCGAAGTCCGTCGTGCCCGTCAAGGATCAGAACGGCCTCGTCGTGCTCGACAACGACGAGCACCGTCGCCCCGGCACCACCGCCGCGGACCTCGGCAAGCTGCGCCCCGCGTTCACCGTGGTCGGCGAGATGGGCGGCTTCGACGCCGTCGCGCTGCAGCGCTACAACACCGTCGAGAAGATCAACCACGTCCACACCGGTGGCAACAGCTCGGGCATCGTCGACGGTGCCGCCCTGGTCCTGGTGGGCAACGAGGCCGGCGGCAAGAAGGCCGGCCTGACCCCGCGCGGCCGCATCGTCGCCACCGCGTCGACCGGTGCCGACCCGACGATCATGCTGACCGGTCCCACGCCGGCCACCGAGAAGGTGCTCGCCAAGGCCGGCCTGACCAAGGACGACATCGACGTCTGGGAGCTCAACGAGGCCTTCGCCTCCGTGGTCCTGAAGTGGATGAAGGACTTCAAGCTCGATCGCGAGCAGGTCAACGTCAACGGCGGCGCCATCGCGCTCGGCCACCCGCTCGGCGCCACCGGCGCCATGCTGGTGGGCACCGTGCTCGACGAGCTGGAGCGCACCGGCGGCCGCTACGGCCTCATCACGCTGTGCATCGCCGGCGGCATGGGCTCGGCCACCATCATCGAGCGCGTCTGACGCCCGCCGGAACAACAGGAGACTGAAGAAACATGTCTGACAACATGATCCGCTGGGAGCAGGACGCCGACGGCATCGTCACCCTGACGATGGACGACCCGACCAGCTCCGCGAACACCATGAACGAGCTGTACGGCACGTCCATGCGCGCCACCGTCGACCGCCTCGAGGCCGAGGTCGAGTCGATCACCGGTGTCGTCATCACCTCCGCGAAGAAGACCTTCTTCGCCGGCGGCAACCTGACCGAGATCCGCAAGGCCACCAAGGCCGATGCGCAGCAGGTCTTCGACAACGTCCAGGAGATCAAGCGCGACCTGCGCCGCCTGGAGAAGCTGCCCAAGCCCGTCGTGGCCGCCATCAATGGCGCCGCGCTCGGCGGCGGCCTCGAGATCGCTCTCGCCGCCAACCACCGCATCGCGGCGGACGTCAAGGGCAGCAAGATCGGCCTCCCCGAGGTCAGCCTCGGCCTGCTCCCCGGCGGCGGCGGCGTGACCCGCACCGTCCGGATGCTCGGCCTGCAGGGCGCGCTCATGGGCGTGCTGCTCCAGGGCCAGCAGATGGCCCCCGGCAAGGCCCAGAAGACCGGTCTGGTCAACGATCTCGTGGGCACGGTCGACGAGCTCGTCCCCGCCGCGAAGGCGTGGATCAAGGCCAACCCCGACAAGGTCGCGCAGCCGTGGGACGTCAAGGGCTACGAGATCCCCGGCGGCTCGCCGATCGACAAGACGCTGGCCCCGAACGCCCCGGCCTTCCCGGCCAACCTGCGCAAGCAGCTCAAGGGCGCCCCGATGCCGGCTCCGGAGGCCATCATGGCCACCGCCTTCGAGGGCACCTACGTCGACTTCGACACCGCCCTCGAGATCGAGTCGCGCTACTTCACCAAGCTCGCCACCGGCCAGGTGTCGAAGAACATGATCAAGGCGTTCTTCTTCGACCTGCAGACCATCAACGGCGGCGGCAGCCGGCCCGAGGGGTACGAGAAGTACACCGCCAAGAAGGTCGGCGTCATCGGCGCCGGCATGATGGGCGCGGCCATCGCCTACGTCTCGGCCAAGGCCGGTATCGAGGTCGTCCTCAAGGACATCGACATCGACGCCGCCAACCGGGGCAAGGACTACAGCGTCAAGCTGGAGGAGAAGGCGCTCGCCAAGGGCCGCACCACCAAGGAGAAGTCCGACGCGCTCCTCGCGCGGATCCACCCGACCGTGGACCCGCAGGACTTCAAGGGCGTCGACCTGGTGATCGAGGCCGCGTTCGAGTCCGTCGAGGTCAAGAACAAGGTCTTCCAGGAGATCGAGGACATCGTCGAGCCCGACGCCATCCTCGGCTCCAACACCTCCACCCTGCCGATCACCATCCTCGCGGAGGGCGTGAAGCGCCAGGAGGACTTCATCGGCATCCACTTCTTCTCGCCCGTCGACAAGATGCCGCTGGTGGAGATCATCCGCGGCGCCAAGACCTCGGATGCGGTGCTGGCCAAGGTCATCGACTACACGCTGCAGATCAAGAAGACCCCGATCGTCGTTCACGACAGCCGCGGCTTCTTCACCTCGCGGGTCATCGGTACGTTCATCAACGAGGCCCTCGCGGCCATCGGCGAGGGCGTCGACCCCGTGTACCTGGAGCAGGCGGGCCAGCAGGCCGGCTACCCGGCCGCGCCTCTGCAGCTGGCGGACGAGCTGACGCTCACCCTGATGCAGAAGATCCGCCTCGCCACCGAGACCGCGCTCAAGGCCGAGGGCAAGGACGTGCCGCAGCACGGTGCCTTCGCCGTGGTCGACTGGATGGTCGAGAACGGCCGCCCGTCCAAGAAGGACGGCGCGGGCTTCTACGACTACGCCGACGGCAAGCGCACCGGCCTCTCGAAGGGCTTCCAGGAGCACTTCAAGTCGGGTTCGACGAAGCCGGACTTCGCGGAGCTGCAGGAGCGCATGCTCTTCATCGAGTCGATCGAGACCGTGCGCTGCTTCGACGAGGGCGTCATGGATTCCGTCGCCGACGCCAACATCGGCTCGATCTTCGGCATCGGCTTCCCCGCGTGGACCGGCGGCGTGCTGCAGTACATCAACGGCTACGAGGGCCGCCCGGGCACGCCCGCCGAGGGCCTCACCGGGCCCAAGGCCTTCGTCGCGCAGGCGAACGCCCTGGCCGCGAAGTACGGCGAGCAGTTCACCCCGCCCGCGTCGCTGGTCGCCAAGGCCGAGGCCGGCGAGACCTACGAGTAGGAACCGCGCTCGGACCTGAACAACCGGAAAGGGCCGGCACCGTCGAGATGACGGTGCCGGCCCCTTCGCCTGCCGGGATGAGGTCGGCAGGTCCGCGGGTGCGGACTAGACCTGCGGATGCAGGCGGTTGAAGTTCGAGCGGATCTGGATGCCGTGGACGATCTCGACCACGCCGAGCACGATCAGGACGACACCGGTGGCCAGCACCAGCGACGGGATCGAGTCGTACGGGTAGATCACGACGAAGGCGCCCGCCGCGATCGAGATGATCGCGAGGATGATGCCCCACACCTTGCCCGGGGTGCCCTTCGGGAAGTCGGTGTAGAGAGACAGGCCCGCGATGCCGCGGAAGATCCAGCCGACGCCGATCCAGATGGCCAGCATCACCAGCGACTCGACGACGTTACGGAAGGCGATCACGGCGAGCACGATCGAGACGACGCCGGACAGGAAGGTGAGCAGGCGCCACCAGAAGCCCGACGACTGCAGCACGCCGAAGGTCGCGACGACCTGCAGGACGCCGGTGATGAGCAGGTACAGCGCGAACAGGATCGCCACGACGTGCAGCGTCGGGTCGGGCCACACGAGCAGCACGATGCCGAGGATCGCGGCGATGGCGCCGACGGCGATCGCGGTCTGCCAGGAGCGCTTGGCGACGTCGGCCGCGAAGCCGCGGACCTCGTCGAAGATCGTTTGGCCGGTGTCGACCGGTCCGGTCGGGTTTGTGGACATGTTCTCCCTCTTCTTGTGAGACGTTCCCCGGCGATGGATGGAGGTGAACCTGAGTTCGTCTCACTTCGCCGTCGACAGACAATCACACCAGACGGTGTTTTGCGATGTGAACAGCGGGTGTCGATCGTCGCGGTTCGAATTCGCGACCGACGCAGAACGGTGCCCACGCGTGTCAGCGCGACGGGTGGCGTGCTCGTCGACGGCACGTCCGGTCATCGCCGACCGGCCCGTCGTCATCGGTGCGCCGTCGGTCGCGGAGGGTGCGTGTGCTCGGATGCCATGCGCCGCACGCATAGCCGCGCGCGTGACTGCGCGGAGTGAGGGAGTGTGGTCCCGCGCCCGGACTACTCCGGTCCGGCCTCGATCACCTGCTCGGCGACCTCGGCGAGGCGGACGTTGCTGTCCTGGGACAGGCGGGCGAGCAGCCGGAACGCCGCGTCGGAGTCCAGCTTGTAGCGCTCCATGATCATGCCCTTGGCCTGCCCGATCACGTCGCGCGTGGTGAGCGCCGCGCGGATCTGCTCCTTCTCGCGGACCGCGGAGAAGGCGACGGCCGCGTGCACGGCGTACAGCGATCCGATGGAGATGGACTCGGCGTCGAAGGCGTGCGGCTCGCGCGCCATGAGATCGAGCGTCCCGTACGCCTCGTTCTGCACGTACAGGCAGAACGAGAGGATCGAGCCGACGCCCGCGGCGTGCGCGGCGGCGGCGAAGCGCGGCCAGCGGTCGTCGGTGGCGGTGTCCTCCAGCAGCAGGATGGTCGTCGCCTCGAAGGTGGCGCCCACGCTGGGGCCCTCCTCGAGGTCGCGCTGCACGTCGGCGACGCGCTGCGCCTCCTCACCGATCACCACGGGGTGCGAGATGCCGCCCTTCGGGTCCACGAGGGTCACGCACGCGAAGTCGGCGCCGGGCACCTGCTCGACGGCGAACTGCGTGGCGGCGGTCAGGAGCGATTCGGAGTCCGAGGACTGCTCTCGCAGCATCCTCGCGATCTCGCCCATCCGTTCGCTCAGAGTCAGTTCTTCGAGCGGTACCTCGGGTGACTCGTGGACGACACCGAGGACGGAGGGGAGTTGTTCACTGGAATGTTTGCGTGAGTGCACGGCCACCCGTTCTCCGTGCCGGCTCGACACGGGGTCACATCATGGGTATCCGCCGGTTGCTGGACGGGACGTTCGACAGGTCGTTACTGATCGGATCTCACCATATCGAGACGCGGCGGTCGCGGTCCAAAAACAGGCGATCCCCGGCATCGACGCCGAACGCCTCGTAGAACTCGTCGAGGTTCGAGACGATGGCATTGCAACGGAACTCGGCCGGCGAGTGCGGGTCGATCGCGAGCCGGCGGATCGCCTCCTCCGGCCGCGAC